>NZ_JBIDAD010000002.1:0-1360621 GCF_043202315.1 Streptomyces sp. NPDC048211 | reverse complement strand
CGCCCCTCCCAACCAACCAACCGACCCCGCACCTCGACCGCCGACAACCCCACCGACGCCATACCACCCCGACCAGCCAACAAACGACCGATCACCCCACTACGCAACGCCACAACCCGCGCACCGTCACGCAACGACAAACCACCCGCCACCACCGCAGCAGCAATCTCCCCCTGCGAATGCCCCACCACCGCAGCCGGCTCCACACCACACGCCCGCCACACACCCGCCAACGACACCATCACCGCCCACAGAACAGGCTGCACCACCCCCACATCCGACAACGCCTCACCATCACCCCGAACCACCTCCAACAAATCCCACTCCACAAACTCCGACAACGCCTCCCCACACGCCCCCATCCACTCAGCGAAAACCCCCGACACCTCCAACAACTCCACCGCCATACCCACCCACTGCGACCCCTGCCCCGGAAACACGAACACCGGCTTGCGGGGGTGGGCGGGCCCGTTTCCGGTGATGGTGTTGCGGGCCTTCGTCTCGTGGGCGAGGGAGTCCAGAGCGGTCAGCAGCGTGGCGCGATCGGTTCCGAGGGCCACGGCACGGTGGTCGAAAGCCGTGCGGCGTGTGGTGAGCGACAGGGCGACGTCGGCGGGTGCGGTGTCGGGGTGGCGGGTGAGGAAGTCGTGCAGTTTCGCCGCCTGGCCGCGCAGCGCGGCGGCCGACGCGGCGGAGAGCGTCCACGGGAGCACGGGGGCCGTGGAGACCGGACGGACGGCTTCGGGGGTGGGCGGCGTGTTCTGTTCGCTCTCCTCAAGGATGATGTGGGCGTTGGTGCCGCTGACGCCGAAGGAGGACACACCGGCGCGGCGCGGCTCGCCCGTCTGCGGCCATGTCGTCTGCTCCGTCAGCAGACGCACCGCTCCTTCGGTCCAGTCGATGTGGGGGGACGGTTCGTCGGCGTGCAGGGTCCGGGGCAGCACACCGGCCCGCAACGCCATCACCATCTTGATGACGCCCCCCACACCGGCAGCAGCCTGCGCATGCCCGATGTTCGACTTCAACGACCCCAACCACAACGGCTGCTCCACCGACGCACGGTCCTGACCGTACGTCGCCTGCAGCGCCTGCACCTCGATCGGATCACCCAGCTTCGTCCCCGTACCGTGCGCCTCCACCACATCCACCTGACGCGGCTGCAGACCCGCATTCACCAACGCCTGCCGAATCACCCGCTGCTGCGCCGGACCACTCGGCGCACTCAACCCGTTCGACGCACCATCCTGATTCACCGCACTGCCCCGCACCACAGCCAGCACCCGATGCCCCAACCGCCGCGCATCACTCAGCCGCTCCACCAACAACATCCCCGCACCCTCACCCAGGCCGAATCCGTCGGCCGACGCGGAGAACGCCTTGCAGCGCCCGTCCGGGGCCAGGCCTCGCTGGCGGGAGAACTCCACGAGCATTCCGGTGCTCGGCATCACGGTGGCGCCGCCGGCCAGCGCCATGTCGCAGTCACCCGTGCGAAGTGCCTGGCAGGCCTGGTGCAGGGCTACCAGGGAGGAGGAGCAGGCGGTGTCGATCGTCAGGGCGGGGCCTTCGAGCCCCAGGACGTACGAGATACGGCCGGAGGCGACGCTTCCTGTCTTGCCCAGGAAGGCGTGCCCCTCGACCGAGCCCGCTTCGGCGGTGGGCTCTCCGGACCGGGGGCCGTAGTCCTGGGTGATGAGGCCGAGGAAGACTCCGGTGCGGGAGCCCTTGAGGGTGGCGAGGTCGAGTCCGGCGTCCTCGACCGCCTCCCACGCCGTCTCCAGGGCGAGGCGCTGCTGGGGGTCCATGGCGAGCGCCTCGCGCGGCGAGATGCCGAAGAAGTCGGCGTCGAACTCGGTTGCTTCGTGCAGGAATCCGCCTTCGCGCTGGGAGAACCGGCCGGGGCCGCGCATCTCGGGGTCGTAGCCGTCCGCGATGTTCCAGCCGCGGTCGGTGGGCAGGCTGCCGATCAGGTCGTCTCCGGCGCTGACGGCGTGCCACAGGTCGCCGGGGGCGGCGACACCGCCGGGGTAGCGGCACGCCATGCCGACGATGGCGATGGGCTCGGCCAGGTCGGCGGGGGCGACGGGTGCGGTGACGTCGGTGGCGGCGGGTGTGCCGTGGAGTTCGGCGTCCAGGTGGCCGGCGAGGGCGGTGGGCGTGGGGTGGTCGAAGACGACCGTCGGTGCGAGCCGCAGGCCGGTTGCCGCGCGCAGGCGGTCGCGGATGCCGATGGCGGCGAGGGAGGCGACTCCGAGGTCGCGGAAGGCCCTGCGGATGTCGAGGGCCGCGGCGGCGTCGGTGTCGTCCGGGAAGAGGACCGCGGCGGTGTGTACGCGGACCAGGGCGAGGAGTTCGCTGTGGCGATCCGCCCCGTCCAGAGGGGCGAGCCGCTCGCGCAGTACGGTGCCGGGCTCGCCCTGGACGGTGTCGGGGCCGTCGGTGGCGGGGCCCGCTTCGAGGACCTCGACGGGCAGTTCGACGGTGTCGTCGGTGGCGGGCAGCACGGCGCGCAGGTCCGTGTGGCCGCCGGAGACGAGGAGGGTGCCGAGGCCCGCGAGGAACCGGGCGGGGCCGCCTTCGCCGCGGCGGAGGGTCTCCAGAACGGTGGCCGGGCGGCTCGCGGCGGTGGCGGTGACCTCCATCGCGGAGGTGAGCACGGGGTGCGCGCTGACCTCGATCAGCGTGTGGTGCCCGGCGTCCAGGGCGGCACGGGTGGCGGCGGCGAAGCTGACCTTGGAGCGCAGGTTGCGGCACCAGTAGGCGGCGTCGGTCGGTACGCCGTCGAGTGTGCCGCCCAGGAGCCCGGAGTAGAAGGGCAGCCGCGGGGCGTGGGCGCGGATCGGTGCGAAGTCCGCGCGCATGCGGTCCAGGATCCGGTCGATGTGCGGTGAGTGCGCGGCAAGTCCCACATCGATGCGACGGCCGTGGACACCCGTTGCCCGAAGGTGGGAGACGAGTTGGCCGATCGCCTCGGTGTCGCCGGAGACGACGGCCGAGCCGGGGCTGTTCTCGGCGGCGACGACGAGCTGTCCCGGCCAGCGCTGTGCGAGCAGTTCGGCAACCCGGTCGGCGGGCTGCAGGACGGAGACCATGTCGCCGGCGCCCGCCAGGGTGGCCTGGGCCTGGCTCCAGTGGGCTACGACGCGGGCGCTGTCGTCCAGCGAGAGGGTTCCGGCGACCTCGGCGGCGGCCAGTTCGCCGAGGCTGTGGCCGAGGACGGCGGCGGGTTCGACGCCGGCCCGCTGCCAGACGGCGACGAGCGACAGCATGACCGCGAAGAGGGCGGGCTGGACGATGTCGGCGCTGTCGAGGGCGGGGCCGTTCGGCGCGCCGGTCACGGAGTCGAGCAGCGAGTGGCCCAGGAAGGGTGCGAAGGCGTCCGCGCACTCGTGCAGCCGACGGGCGAACACCGGTGAGGTGTCGAGGAGTTCGCGCGCCATGCCGGGCCACTGGGATCCCTGCCCGGGGAAGACGAAGACGGGGCCGGGGCCGGACGCGGCGGCGGGCCCCGCGTCGGTCTCCTCGGTGATCAGTGCCGGGTGCTGCTGGCCGGCGGCGAGGGCGGCCAGCGCCTGGAGGGCTTCGGTGTCGTCGGCGGCGAGCACGACGCCGCGGTGTGCGGCGCCGCGGGCGCGGTCGGAGGCGGCCAGGGCGTGGGCGACGCCGGCGCGGCTCCATCCGGATCGAGTGCTCAGGTGGGTGTGCAGAGCCCGTGCCCGTGCGTGGAGGGCGGCGGTGCCGGGGCCGCCGAGGACCCACGGCACCACGGCGTCGGCCGAGGGGAACAGCGGGGAGGCGCTGGCACTGTCACTGCGTCCGGACACGATGGTGCTCCCGTCGTCGACTTGTCACACGAGACTCTGCGGTGGGCGGGGCCGTGTGGCCGCCGTGGTGGTGAGGGCGTGGGCCGGGACGGTCCGCGGGTGCTGTGCGGACCGTCCCGGCCGTGGGATGTGCCGCTGCCTCAGCGGGGGTCCGAGGCGGCGGCACGGCCACCGGAGTGGCGTTCGTGGTGGTTCAGGCGGCGTATTCCAGGACGCGCACGTGTTGCGCCAGGGCCGCGGGCGTGGGGTTGTCGAAGAGGTCGGCGAGTTTGATGCGGTGCCCGGTGACCTGCTCGATGCGCTGGACGAGCTGGGCTCCGAGCAGTGAGTGGCCGCCGTGTGCGAAGAAGTTGGCGTCCGCCGCGGCCTCGTCGAGTTGCAGCAGGTCGCACCAGAGACGGCGGAGTTCGCCGACCAGGCCGTCGGTGGCGTCCTCCTCGTTCACGACGGGCGGTTCGGCCGCCAGGATCAGAGCTGCCTCGGTGTCCACGCCGCCGCCGGGGCGGGTGGGCAGCGCGTCCAGGCGCAGGATCCGGGCGGGCTGGGCGGCCCTCGGCAGCAGTCGGGCGGCGTGCACGGCGATGTCTTCGGACAGGCCGGGCCGGTCGGTGGCGGCCACGCAGGCGACGGTCTCCGGGTGACCGGTGGTTCCGGGTACGAGGACGAGGTGGGCGTCGGTGACGTCGGGGTGCCGCAGCAGTACGGCCTCGACGCGCTCGGGGTGCAGCAGCCGGTCGTGGACGCGCAGCGCGCGGTCGGCGCGTCCGAAGAGTTGCAGCGTGCCGTCGTGTCCCCAGCGGCCGGTCCATCCGGTCGGTTCCGGGCGGGTGCCGTCGGCCGTGACGGTGCCGATGTCGCCGCTGACTCCGGCGGGCAGCCCACGGCCGGTGGGTCCGGTGACAGTGATGTGGGTGCCGGGCTCGGGGTGTACGGAGCAGGGGTAGGGGTCGCCGGCGGCGACGGCTGCGTTCCAGGCGTCGGCGAGGCTGTGGACCGGCCCGTCGGCGCGGGTGCGGAAGCCGTCCGTGGCGGCCTCGCCGTCGCCGGCCGCTTCGCCGTCCTGGACGCTGAGCAGCGCGTGGTCGTCCGGGCTCCACAGGTCGAACTCGCCGACGGCTCGGTCGGGTTCCGCCGCGACGGCGCACAGCAGTGCCTCGTACCGGCGGGTCAGGGCCTCGGCGTCGGCGCGGGTGAGCATCTCGGTGCAGTAGAGGACCCGCAGCACGACGCGGTCCGGGCCCGACTGCACGAACAGTTCGAGGTCGAACTTGCTGTAGCCGGTCTCCACGTGCACGGGGAGAGCCGTCAGGCCGCCGATCGTCGCGCTGCCGGTGTCCTGGTGGGGGACGTAGTTGAACATGTGCTGGAAGAGGGTGTCGCGCCAGGACACGGTCTCGCGGCGGACCTCGTGGGCGATGGCGTCGACGGGGATGTCCGCGTGCCCGAGTGCCCCGAAGAAGACCTGCCGCGCCGTGGCGGCGAGTTCGCGGAAGGTGCGGCCGCTGTCGACGGTCATGCGCAGGGGCAGTGTGTTGACGTGGTAGCCGATGGCGTCCTGCGCGTCGGGCGGCCGGACGTTGACCGGTGAGCCCACGACGAGGTCGGGGCCGGCGCCGTGGCCCGCGAGCAGCAGGTAGAAGGCCGTCAGGAGGATCACGGCCTCCGGTGCCCGGGCCGTGCGCTGGAGGCCGCGGACCGCGGCGCGGGCCTCGTCGCCCAGGATGTGCAGGACGATGTCGCCGTCCAGGGTGGGCCGTGGTACTCCCCCGGTGCCGATGGCGAGGTCGAGGCCCGCCGGGTCGAAGCCGGCCAGCGCCGTACGCCAGTAGGCGAGGCTGTCCTCGCTGGGCGGTGCGGGGGTGAGGGCCGGGGCGGGGGTGCGCAGGGCGGGGGGCAGCGGGCCGCCCGCGTTCAGCGCGTCGTAGGCGGTGGCGAGTTCGGCGAGCAGCAGCGGCACGGATATGGCGTCGAAGACGAGGTGGTGTGCGGCCACGACGAGGATGTCGTCGGTGGGGCCGCGCAGCAGGGCGACGCGCAGCATCAGGGTGCCGTCGCACTTCAGTGGTGCGGCGGCCAGTGCGCGGAGTTCGGCTTCGGGGGTGTCGGTGGGGTGGAGCTCCACGCGTGGTGCGGGGGTGTCCGCGTCGAGCACCTCGCGCACGAGGCCCGCCTGCCGGTCGAGGTAGACGGTGCGCAGCACTTCGTGGCGGCTCACCACCGCGGCGAGGGCGGACTGCAGGGTCTCCTGGTCGAGGCGGCCTGCGAGGCGCACGGCGAACGGCACGTTGTTGATGCCGGCACCGGGCAGCAGCCGGTCCAGGAGCCACAGCCCGGTCTCCTTGGGGGTCGCTGCTTCGAGACGGCGCTTGCGGGTCAGCGCGGCGAGCAGCGCGGCCGCGGCGCCTTCGGCCGGTTTCGGCTTCTCGACTGGCTGCACGGTGGATCAACCCTTTCCTGTGGAGCGGTGGCCGCCGACGAGGTCGTGCGGGAGCGCCGGGGAGCGAAGGACCAGGCCGGAAACGAGGTCGGCGGTGGCCGGGGTGCGCAGGATGTCCTCGTGGGCACTGTCCACGGGGACGAGCCGGCCTGCGTGCCGGGCGTGCGGGTCGGCACCGGTGGAGGTGAGCGCGGTGGCCGTCGCCCACATGCCGACGGGGTCGAACGCGGAGGCGGCCGTGATGTACGAGACGAACGCGCTGTAGCTGGTGGTGAGTTCGTCGGCCAGTTCGCCGGGCAGCCCGGTACGTTCGAAGGCCGCGCGGGCGATGTCGTCGAAGGTCTTGACCAGCGCTGCCCCGAGGTCGGGGAGCGCGTTGAAGTCCTGCGTGGCCTCCTCGGCGGCCAGGGCCGCCAGCTCGCGCTCGGGTTCCGTCAGGACCGAGGACAGCCGGGAGACGGCGGCGCGGAAGTCGGCGGTCATCCCGGCCGCCATGGGCGGCTCGGGGTCGAGCAGCACGACGAGGGGCGGCTGGTCGTGTGCGTCGGCCAGCCGCTGGGCCAGCCGGGCCGCGTACAGGCCGCCGACACAGTAGCCGAGTACGGCGCGTACCGGCCGGCCGGTGGCGCGTACGGCGTCCGCCCAGAAGTCGACGAAGTCCTCGCCGTCGTAGGCGCGGGCGGCGGCCGGGGCGGGCTGGCGGGTCTCCCACAGCGGCAGCCGCGCGTCGATCAGCCCCGCGAGTTCGGTGAAGGTGGACTCGGGGCGTCCGGAGGCGGCGAAGTCCACGGCGAGCACGAGGCCTGCGCCGTCTCCTTCGGTGCGGGGCTTCCAGGCCTGCGCGGCGGCCGACAGGGCGGGGTCGGTCACGAGGCTCCTTCGGGCAGTACGCATTCGTGGACGGTGTGGCCCGTGGCGAGGCGGAATGTGCCGGCCACCTCGAAGCCGGCGTCGGTGATCTGGGCGCGCTGCACCTCGTCGGTGCGGCCGCGGGTGCCGTCCTCGCAGACGACCATCTGGAACAGCACGCGGATGTGGTCGATGTCGGTCTCGATGAGCGGCTCGACGACCAGCAGGCGAGGTCGGTCCTGTGCGGCGCGGTCGGCTCCGGTGCGCTCGATGGCTTCCCGGATGCGGCTGAGGATGACGACGCTGTTGGCGTGGTTCCAGTTGTGCAGCACGTTCTTGACGACGTACAGGTCGGCGCCCGCCGGCACTTCTTCGAGGAAGCTGCCGGGCGTGAAGGAGAGGCGGTCGGCGAAGGCGGCCAGTCCGGGCTCGGCGAGGGCGGCGGTGCCGCGTTCGCAGACGTCGGGGCGGTCGAAACAGATGCCCTTGAGGTGCGGATGGGCGGTCAGCAGGCCCTGGAGGAGCTCGCCGCTGTTGCCGCCGACGTCGAGGACGGTCCCGACGCCGTCGAAGGCGTAGGTCTCGGCGAGTGCCGAGGCGACGGGCCGGGCGAGGTCGGCCATGGCCTTGTCGTACAGGTCGGCGGTCTCGGCGTGGCTCTCCAGGTACTCGTAGATACGGGTGCCGTGCTGGGAGCGGAAGCCGGACTCGCCGGTGCGAAGGGTGTGGGTGAGGGCTCCGAAGGTGTCCGCGTACAGACCGGTCGACAGCAGCACGTAGTGCCGCATCGACTGGGGGTGGTCCTCGCGCAGCCGCTCCGACAGGGGGGTGGTGTGGTAGACGTCGGCTTCGTCGCGCCGGAACAGGCCGAGCACGGACAGGATGCGCAGCAGCGCCTCCAGGGGCTCCGGCTGGGTGTCGGTCTCCTTGGCGAGTTCCGCGACGGTCATGGGGCGCTCGGTGAGGTGGTCGGCGAGGCGGAGTTCCGCGACGGCGCCGAGCGACTTGCCCACCCAGCCCATCGCTGCCAGTCCCATCAGGTCCATTTCCATGGTGTGCCAAACCCTTTCGCCCGAGATCGTGTGTGCGGTAGCCGGTTCGCCGGCGAGGCGGCCGGACGCGGCGGGCGGCGTGACCAGGCTTGGTGTCGTGTCACGCCGCCCGCCGCGGCAGCTGGCGGATCGTTCCGAGATTCTCGGGAAAGTTCCGTGTCTTTCCGTCGACCGAGGTGCGAACCGGGATCGCCGCCCGACCTGCGGCAACGGCTTCTGGCCGCCTCGCCGGAAATCTAGGCGGCCGCCCCTACCCGGGCTGAACCCCTAACGCCCCCTACCGAAATCCCCCGGCGTTCTCCCCCTCATAAGGGGGCTGGACCGGCTGCCGGGCACCCCATTACAGTTGCGGCCGATCGATTTGGTCAACATTGATTCTGGTCAACTGAGGAGAAAAGATGCGAGCCCTGGTGACCGGAGCCGCCGGGTTCATCGGATCGGCTTTCGTGCGCAACATTCTGCTGAACTCCGCCGCCGAGTCCGGCGGCCTGGAGATAACCGCGTTCGATGCTCTGACCTACGCGGGCAACATGGCGAACCTGGCCTCTGTCGCGAAACGGCCGGAATTCACATTCGTACGGGGGGACATCACCGACGCGGGCCACCTCGCCGAGGTACTGCCGGGACACGACGTCGTGGTGAACTTCGCCGCTGAGACTCACGTGGATCGTTCGATCGACGATCCGTCCGTATTCGCGCGGACCAATGTGCTGGGTACGCAGACGCTTCTGCAGGCGGCGCACCGCGCCGGCGTGAAGCGGTTCGTGCACGTCTCCACGGACGAGGTCTACGGGTCGATCGACGAGGGAGCGTGGACGGAGAGCTCGCCCCTGGACCCGAACTCGCCGTACGCGGCCTCCAAGGCGGCGGCCGATCATCTGGCCCTGGCGTACCACCGTACGTACGGGATGCATGTCTGCGTCACCCGCTGCTCGAACAATTACGGGCCCTACCAGTACCCCGAGAAGGTTATTCCGCGCTTCTTGACTCTCCTCATGGACGGCCAGAAGATTCCGCTCTACGGCGACGGAGAAAACGTGCGGGACTGGCTGCATGTGGACGACCACTGCGCCGGAATCCGCCTGGTACTCGACCGGGGAGAGCCGGGCGAGGTCTATCACATCGGCGGTGGTACCGAGCTGCCCAATCGGGAGCTGGCCCGCCTTCTCCTCGATGAATTCGACCGCACCGACCAAGCGATCGAATGGATCCCCGACCGTCCCGGTCACGACCGGCGTTATTCAATCGACGACTCGAAACTCCGCGCGCTCGGATACCGGCCACGCGTCCCCTTCGACGAGGGGCTGCGGTCGACCGTGACCTGGTACCGGGAGAACGCTTCCTGGTGGAAGGCGCTCCTGCCCTGACGCGGAGCCGGAAGGACATCATGCGTGGAATCCTCCTGGCCGGCGGCTCCGGCACACGATTGCGGCCTGTCACCCATGTCGCCTCGAAGCAGCTGCTGCCGGTCTACAACAAGCCGATGATCTACTACCCCTTGTCCGTGCTGATGTGCGCGGACATCCGGGAGATCCTGATCATCACCACTCCGGCGTTCCTGGAGACGTACCGCCAGCTGCTCGGCGACGGGTCCTGGCTGGGGCTCGATCTCCAGTACGCCGAGCAGCCGAGCCCGGACGGGCTCGCCGACGCACTGCGCATCGGCAGCGACTTCGCGGGCGACGAGCAGATCGCGCTCATCCTCGGTGACAACATCTTCTACAGCCACCAACTGCCCACGATGCTGATGCGCGAGCGGGGACATCTGGACGGCTGCACCCTGTTCGGGTACCCGGTGGCCGACCCGGAGCGGTACGGCATCGCGGTGACGGACGCGGACGGGACGCTCATCGCACTGGAGGAGAAGCCGGAGAAGCCGGCGTCGAACCTGGCGGTGACGGGGCTGTACTTCTACGACAACGACGCCCTGGCGCTCGCCCGTGAGCTGACCCCTTCGGCCCGGGGGGAGCTGGAGATCACCGATCTGAACAACAAGTTCCTGGAGGCGGGCCGGGCCCGGCTGGTCGATCTGGGCCGGGGCAGCGCCTGGTTCGACACCGGGACCCACGACAGCCTGCTCGACGCGGCGACATTCGTGCAGCTCATAGAGAAGCGCCAGGGCATCCGGATCGCCTGTATCGAAGAGGTCGCGTACCGGATGGACTTCATCGGCGCCGACCAGCTCTTCGAACTCGGCCGGCGCACCGGCGGAGCGACCGACTACGGACGTTATGTGATGCAGCTGGCGGACGCCGCCGTCTGACCAGCAGGAACTCCACGAACCCACCGACCCGCACACGCGGGGCCGGTGGGTTCGTCGTTTCCGGGGGCGTCGCCCGCTGTGCGAGACGGCCTCCGCACACAGAGATACGGTGTACTCTCTCAGTATGAGTACACACACACTAAGAGATGGCCGCCACTCCTCGCCGTGGCCCGCCCCGAGCACTACGGGAGCACGCCGATGAGCGCCCCCGGCGACGAAGTCCCCGACGCCCACTCACTGTTGAACGCGTTCGCCGAGGTGGTCGGCCCCCTGCTCGACCGCACGGCCGAGATCTTCGCGGGCCACCAGGTGCCGTTCTCCCAGGCCAATCTGCTGGTCCAGATGAACGAAATGGGCGGACCGCGCCGGATGGCCGTCCTCGCCCAGGCCCACGGGGTGGCACCGCGCACCGTGACGTCCCTGGTGGACGGCCTGGAGAAGCGCGGACTCGCCGCGCGCACGCCCGACCCCGCCGACCGCCGGGTCATCCTCGTCTCGCTGACGGAGAAGGGCGAGGCCCTGATGCAGCAGATCGACGAGACGTCCGCGCAGCTGGCCGACGAGACCTTCGCGCAGTTGCCGGCCGAGGACCGCGTGGCGCTGGCGAAGCTGCTGGGCAAGATCCGTACCCAGAACACCGAGGGGAAGCCGGAGTCATGACGACCGAGAACGACACCCCGGCAGTGGTCCTCACCAAGGCCCAGAACCGGCGCCGTTGGGCCGGTCTCGCCGTCGTGGCATCGGCGCAGCTGGTGGCCATGCTCGACGAGACGGTCATCAACATCGCGCTCCCCTCCGCGCAGAAGTCGTTAGGCATGGCGTCTGCCGACCGCCAGTGGATCATCACCGCCTACACCCTGGCCTTCGGCAGCCTGCTCCTCTTCGGCGGCCGGCTGGCCGACCGCTTCGGACCCAAGCGCACCTTCATGGTGGGCATCACCGGCTTCGCCATCATGTCCGCCGTCGGCGGCAGCGCCACCAGCGGCGGCTGGCTCATCGCCGCACGGGCCCTGCAAGGTGTCTTCGCGGCCATTCTCTCCCCTTCCACGCTGTCGATGGTCACGGCTCTCTTCGACGACAAAAAGGAGCGGGCCAAGGCCTTCGGCATCTACAGCGGCATCATCGCCAGCGGAGCCATCCTCGGTCTGCTGGTCGGCGGCATGGTCACCGAGTACCTGTCCTGGCGCTGGTGCCTGTTCATCAACGTGCCCATCGCCGCTCTGGCACTCGCCGCGGCCCCGATGCTGCTTCCGAACGTACGGGGTGACCGCACCGCCCGGCCGAACGTGCAGGACGTCCTGCTGACCGTCGCCGGCATGGCCGCGCTGGTCTTCGGCTTCTCCGAGGTGGAGGGACACGGCTGGGGATCGACCCGGGTGCTCGTACTGCTCGCACTGTCCGCCGTCCTGCTCACCGGATTCGTCCTGCGGCAGACGCGCGCGCAGCAGCCTCTGCTGCCGCTGCGGGTGGTACGCGACCGCAACCGCGCCGGCTCCTTCCTCGCCGTGGCGCTCGCCGAGTTCGGCCTGCTGGGGATCTCGCTGTTCGCGTCCTACCAGCTCCAGGTGATCATGCACTACAGCCCCGTCAAGGCAGGCCTGGCGTTCCTGCCCATGGTCGCGGTGACCGTGGTCGCGGCCACTCAGATCGCCGCCAGGCTGATGCCGCGGGTGCCCTCCCGCTGGCTGATCGGGCCGGGTCTGCTGTGTATCGCGGCAGGCGTCGCGATGTTCAACCTGATGTCCACGGAAAGCACTTACCTGGGCACGATCCTGCCGACCTGGACGGTGCTCGGCTTCGGCCTCGGCCTGATCACCCCGTCCGCGACCAACATGGTCATGTACGGCACCCTGCCGAACGACCGGGGCATCACGGCCGCGTTCCGCACCACCTCCCAGCAGGTGGGAGGTTCCGTGGGCCTGGCACTCGCCAACACCATCGCGGCCAGCGCGATCGCGTCCTTCGTCACCGCTCATCCCACGGGGCACATGTCCGCCGACTACACGGCGCGAGCCCTGGTACACGGCACGGCGGTGGCCGCCACGTGGTCCAGCGTGCTGATCGCCGTGGGCACCATCGCCGTGTTCTGGCTCGTCAACTCACGCCCCGAATCGCAGGCTTCACCCTCGGACGGCGGAAAGGCCCCGGCCGAACCCGTCACCCCCTGATCCCCGGTCCGTGAAAGGCCGTGGAATAGGGGTGGCCGCCGAACGCTTAGGGGTTGACCCTCGGGCTCGGCCCCTCAGTAGGATCACCGGCGACGGACGATTTCGAAGTCCTGGGCCAACGGGCCCCCATCGCCGCAGGATTCCCTTTCGCGGCGGTCGTCGTCACCGGCATTCGCGGATATTCCACGCACCACGCGGACGACCGTCCGCAACCGCACAACGACGCACGGAGGAAGCGAGTCCGAGGTGGACACCAAGACACAGATCCTGGAGCTGGTACGGAAATACGATCAGGAGTCCTCCCGGCGGACCTCTGCTTTCGAACCCGGCGTCACACCGATCCTGCCGTCCGGAGCGGTACTGAGCGAAGAAGACCGGATGGCGTTCGTGGAGGCGGCGCTGGAGATGCGGATCGCCGCGGGAGTCTCCGCCCGGCGGTTCGAAAGGACGCTGGCCCGGACACTCGACGTCCGCAAGGCGCACTTCACCAACTCCGGCTCCTCCGCCAACCTGCTGGCGCTCGCCTCCCTGACCTCCCCCGTACTCGGGGACGCCCGGCTGGTCCCGGGGGACGAGGTCATCACCGTGGCGGCCGGCTTTCCCACGACGGTCAACCCGATCGTGCAGAACGGGCTCACCCCGGTCTTCGTCGACATCGAGCTGGGCACCTACAACACCACGGTCGAGCGCATAGCGGAGGCGATCGGCCCGCGCACCCGGGCCATCATGATCGCGCACGCACTCGGCAACCCCTACGAGGTGCAGGAGATAGCCGAACTGGCCTCCTCCCGCGACCTCTTCCTGGTCGAGGACAACTGTGACGCCATGGGCAGCACGTACAAGGGCAAGCTCACCGGCGGTTTCGGCGACCTCAGCACGGTCAGCTTCTACCCGGCTCACCACATCACCACGGGCGAGGGCGGCTGCGTCCTCACCAGCAACCTGGTGCTCGCCCGCATCGTGGAGTCACTGCGCGACTGGGGCCGCGACTGCTGGTGCGAACCCGGCGAGAGCGACACCTGCCACAAGCGGTTCTCCTACCAGCTGGGCGAACTCCCTTACGGCTATGACCACAAGTACATCTTCTCGCACGTCGGATACAACCTGAAGGCCGGTGACGTCCAGGCCGCCCTGGGCCTGAGCCAGCTCACCCGGGTGCACGAGTTCGGTGCCGCCCGGCGGGAGAACTGGCGCCGGCTGCGCGAGGGGCTGGACGGGCTGCCCTGGTTCCTGCTCCCCTCCGCCACCCCCGGCAGCGACCCCAGCTGGTTCGGATTCGTCCTCACCCTCACCGAGGACGCGCCCTTCGGCCGCAACGACGTCGTGGAGTTCCTGGAATCCCGTCGCATCGGCACGCGGCTGCTCTTCGCGGGAAACCTGGCCCGTCATCCCGCCTATCTGGACCGCCCCTACCGGGTGTCCGGTGAGCTGACCAACAGCGACATCGTCACCGAACGCACCTTCTGGGTGGGCGTCTATCCCGGCATCAACCAGGAGATGACCACCTACATGACCGACTCCCTGTGGGAGTTCGTCCGGCGCTACCAGTAGCGGGTCATCGTCAGATACCGGCCCCGGCGTCACCGACGGCGGTTCGCTGCCGGAAACCGGCCCCGAGGCCATCCACAGCGTTTCGTCGTCACAGGCCGGGCGTGGGCGGAGAGCCGGACATCGCCGAAGGCCGGCCCGGCCACGAACCGGACGTCGCCGGGCGACGCCGGAAGGCCGGCGCCCCGGCGGCCGGGGCGCCCCCTGGCCGTACGCACCCCCGTTCCGTGCCCGCCGATCCGTGCGCAGAGCCGAAAGTGAACCCATCATGACGCGTACTTCCGTCGAACTCGCCCTTCTGGGCGGCACTCCCGCCTTCACCGAACCGCTGCACGTGGGCCGCCCCAACGTGCTCGATCCCGATCGGGTCATGGAACGCATCAGGGGTGCGCTCGACCGCCGCTGGCTGACGAGTTTCGGCCCGCTGGTCAAGGAGTTCGAGGAACGCCTCGCCGAGGCCGCAGGGGTGCGGCACGCCATCGCCACCTGCAACGCCTCCATCGCCCTGCAGGTGCTCATCCGTGCCCTCGGGCTGCGCGGCGAGGTCGTGCTGCCGTCCTTCACCTTCATCGCGACGGCGCACACCCTGCTGTGGGAGGGCGTCACCCCGGTCTTCTGCGACATCGACGAGAAGACCGGGAACATCGACCCCGAGCACGCCCGGAAGCTGATCAACGAGAACACCAGCGCGCTGGCCGGCGTGCACCTGTGGGGAAACCCCGCGCCGACGCAGCAGTTGGCCGACCTCGCCGCCGAACACGGCATCGCGCTGTACTACGACAGCGCCCACGCCATCGGCAGCCGGCACCTCGGACGGCCGGTCGGCGGCTTCGGTGACGCGGAGGTATTCAGCTTCCACGCCACGAAGTTCATCAACTCCTTCGAGGGCGGCGCGATCGTCACCGACAACGACGAACTGGCGGAGCGGGTCCGCTCGATCCACAACTACGGTCGTGGCGAGGGCGAATACGTCTCCGGCATCGGCACCAACGCGAAGATGACGGAGGTGGCTGCGGCGATGGGGCTGACCTCGCTGGAGAACATGCCGACGCTCATCGACATCAACCGGACCAACCACCACCGCTACCTCACGGGCTTCGCCGACGTGCCCGGCATCCTGCTGCGCGACCCGGCGCCCGAGGACGCCAACCACCAGTACGTCGTCATCGAGGTCGAGGCGGCGGACGCCGGCCTCACCCGCGACGAGCTCGCCGCGGTCCTCCGGGCGGAGAACGTCCTGATCCGGACCCACTTCCACCCCGGTTGCCACCGCACCGAGCCCTACCTCCACGATCCGGCCCGGCACGCCCCGCTTCCACTGCCGCACTCGGAGGCCCTGGGCGAGCGGGTGATCTCCCTGCCGACGGGCACGGGTGTCACCGGTGAGCAGATCGACCGGGTCTGCGCCATCGCCCGGCAGGCGGTCGCGGCGGCCCCCCGGGTGCGCGAGACCCTGCGGACCCGCTGACCCGTACTGTGCCGTCCCTTCCGCCCACCGCCTTCCCCAGGAGATACCGCCCGTGTCCCGAGTGCCTTTCGACCCGGCCGTCCCCTCTGCGCCGGCCGCGTCGCCGGTGAGGCGGCGGTTCGCGTTCTTCTCGACCCCCGCGCACGGCCATGTCCGGCCGACCCTGCCGATCGTGGCGGAGCTCGTCCGCCGCGGTCACCACGTCAGCTACGCGACGGCCGAGCAGTTCTACGACGATGTGGCGGCCACCGGCGCCGAGGTGCTGCGCTATCCGTCCACGGTGCGCGACATCGCCACGGCGATCCCGGCGGACTCCGAGGACTGGATCGCCCTCGCGCTGACCATGGCCGTCACCGAGGCCGAGGCACTGGTGCCGGTCCTGGCGTCCCGGTTCGCGGACGCGCCCCCGGACGCGCTCGTCTACGACTCCGCGATGAACGCGGCCGGGCGGCTCCTGGCGCGCCGGTGGAAGTGCCCCGGCGTGGAGATGTTCCCGGTGTTCCTGCCGCACGGGCAGGGCGTCAAATCCTTCTCGCTGGGCAAGCTGGTCGAGGGTGCCGAGGACGCGGCACCGCGCCCCGCGATCCGTACGTTCCACGAGACGATGTCGCGCTTCCTGGCCGAACACGGTGCCGGGGACTACTCGCTGAGGGATTTCGCCGCGGGCTTCGGCGGTAACCGCATCGCCTTCTTCCCCCGCGCCTTCCAGAAGGGCGGGGACCTCTTCGACGACCATTACGCCTTCGTCGGGCCCTGCCTGGACTTCGAGGCGGCCAACGGTGCCTGGCAGCCGCCCGCCGACGGGCGCCGCGTCATCCTGGTATCGCTCGGCACCACGTACGGCAATCGCCCCGAGTTCTTCCGCGCCTGCGTCAAGGCGTTCGCCGACGGGCCCTGGCACGTCGTCATGACCCTCGGCAACAACGGGGTCTCCCCCGAGGAACTCGCGCCGCTCCCGCCGAACGTGGAGGTTCATCGCTGGCTGCCGCATCTGGCCGTGCTGCCGCACGCGGACGCCTTCGTGTGCCAGGCCGGGATGGGGAGTCTGATGGAGGCTCTCGCCTGCGGTACACCCCTGGTCCTCGCCGCGGACGGCCGGGAGCAGGCCATCGACGCGGGGCGGGCGGTCGAACTCGGACTGGGCGTGCTGCTGTCCGGCGGCGAGCCCTCGGCCGCGGAGGTGCACGCCGCGGTGACCACGGCCACGACATCGCCGCAGATCCGTGCCCGGGTGGACGAGATGCGTGAGCACATACGCGTGGCAGGTGGGACCGCACGCGCCGCCGACGTACTGGAAGGGAGCGCCTCGGCCGGCTGACCGGACGTCCGATCGGACGCAGCCGCAAGGGCATCGCCGGACGTCGCCGCGGGTCCGAAGAAGACCGCGGCAGTTCTCTACCCGTATCGACCGCCTCAAAGTTTCGTTCACTATGCGAACGGCACCCGAAACCTCCGTTTTACTCTTCCGCGCCCCCAGGCTCGCAGCCCCCTGCAAACATATGCGTTCATGGGAAAGACTTTATCGGTTCTTTGCGATTCGTGTGCTTTACTCGACGACGGCAAGGCCTGATGGGGGGCGGGGCAGGCGTGCCTACCCCCAGGACATCTTTTCGCTGGCTTCATCGCCGGAGGCATTTCCCATCCGAAGGCGAGGCGTCGGATAAACGGGGGTATGATATTCGTGTCTTTAATTGAGAGAGACGAAGAACTTTCCATTCTCGACCGTCTTCCGGAGGAGGCGGTCCGGCGGCGCGGCAGGGCCGTCGTCGTGAGCGGCGCCGTCGGCACCGGAAAGACCACGCTGACCCGGGAAGCCGGCGAACGATGGGCAAAACAGGGCGCTTCGGTGCTCAGCGCCACCTCGTCACCTGCTGAGGCGGGCGTCTCACTCGGCGTGATCCAGCAGCTGTTCGCCGGGGCGGGCCTGCCATCCGAGCGCACCCATGCCGCCGAGAAACTGATCGAGGCCGGTGTCGCATGCGTGAAACATCCGCTTGCACCCACCATCGATCAGTCGCATGCGGAAATAGCGGAGAGACTCTGGGCCATTTTGGTGGCCACTTCGGAGCAGCAACCGATCATTCTTCTGGTGGAGGACGCGCGGCACAGCGACCCGCTTTCCCTCCATTTTCTTCTCTATTTCGTACGCCGCATCAGACTGACTCGAATCGTGATGGTTTTCGTCGAATCGGACGGGGTACGCGCACCACACCCGCTTTTCCGTGCGGAATTGATGAGGCAGCCGGAGCTTCTGTATCTGAAGCTTTCGCCCCTCAGTCGCAGGGGCATTACGAAACTGCTGGCGGAGCGCCTGGGTGCCGCGGCGGCGCAGTCGCTGACCGACGTCTGCGAAGAACTCACCGGGGGCAACCAGCTGCTGACGGCCGCGCTGGCCGCCGATATCGAGGCGGCGGGCGGCGGCGAGGCTGCCGATCCCGACCGACTTGAGGGTGAATCGTTTCGGCAAGCCGTGTCCCTCCTTCTGGGCCGGCTGGACTCCGAAACCAGGGACGTCGCACAGACCCTGGCCCTCATCGGTAACGCGGCGTCTGCCGAACTGATCGGCAAGGTCCTCAAGATCGGCGGCTTCTCGGCCGAGCGCGCACTGCACGCACTGACCGCGACCGGGCTGCTGCACGAGGGACGGTTCCGGCATCCGGCCACCCGGAGATCCGTCCGGGACCAGATCGCGGACGAGCCTCGCGCGGCCCTGCAACTGCGCATCGCACGCCTGTTGTACGAAAGCGGGGCGCCCAGCGAGCACGTCGCCGAACACCTCCTCGGAGCGAAAGCGGACTCGGACGACGGGAGCCGGCTGGACACGTGGGGCGTCACCGCCCTCAAGGAGGCCGCCGACCACGCGCTCGACAGCGGCCATCCGCGCAAGGCGGAAGTGTGTCTGGAGCGGGCCCATCTGCTCGCGGCCGACAAGGGGGAACGGGCGGCGATCCTGGCGGCACTCGCCAAGTTGCTGTGGAGACACAGCCCCAGAACGGCATTCCGCCTGCTGGCACCGATCATGATGGCCCGTCAGCAGCCCGAGCGGCACATCACCTCGTACGACTTCCTGCTCGTACGCTACCTGCTGCACCGGGGCCAGCTCCAGGAGGCGCGCAAGCTCCTGCACAGCCTCGTGGAGAAGGCCGACTCGGCCCCGGAGATGGCCGAGGAGATGTATCTGCTGCGCACCTGGCTGTCCGTGGCGTTCCCGGGTGTGGCGGAGTATCTGACCCACGAGCACGGCGAACAGAGCAGGACGCGGCCGATGTCGGAGCGCAACGCGCTGCAGCGGTGGACCACCGACCTGCTCGGGTCCGTACTCCGCGGCACCGCCGGGGAGGGCGAGGTCAGCGAGGCGGAACAGGCTCTGCACGTCTACCAGTTGAACGAGCACACCTTCGACCCGCTGGTGTCCGGCCTGACCGCCCTGGTCTATGCCGGACGGGCCCCGTCCGTGGGCCGCAGGTGCACCGAACTGCTCGCCGAGGCCTGTCGCATGAAGGCGCCCTCCTGGTCTGCGACCTTGCTGCATCTACGCGCGGAGAGCGCTCTGCAGACCGGTGATCTGGAGACCGCCGCCCAGTCCGCGCAGGACGCCCTGACCGAGCTGCCCGCCCGGGAGTGGGGGTCCGACATCGGATACCCCGTGGCCACCCTCGTCCTGGCGAAACTCGCCACCGGACGCGTCGACGAGGCGGGCGACGCGCTCCAGCTGGCCGGTCAGGAAGCCACCGTGCACAACCGCAGCTCCCTGCACTACCGTTCGGCTCGCGGCCACTACTACCTCGCCATGGACAAGCCGCACGCGGCGCTCCGCGACTTCACGGACGTCGGCGTGCTGATGCGGCGGTGGAACATGGACGTCCCGGGCCTGGGGTCCTGGCGGTCCGGTGCGGCGGAGGCCCTGGTCCGCATGGGCAAGCACACGCGCGCCAAGGGCCTGGTCGAGGAGGAACTCAGGCTCCTGCGGGGCGACACCCGAAGCCGTTCCTACGGGCTGGCTCTGCGCCAGCTCGCGGCGGTGTCGGAACCCGAGCGCCGCCCGGAGATCCTGCGCGGGGCCGTCGACGTCCTCAAGGGCTGCGGTGACCGGTACACCCTGGCCAGGACGCTGCGGGATCTGGCCGACGCGCACGAGGCCCTGGGCGAGAGCCAGCGCGCCCGGCACACCGCCCGGCGGGCGCGACGGGTGGCGGAGGCGTGCGGCGCGCGGTCCTTGGTGGCGCAGTTGGGTCCGTCGAGCGAGGAGATCGTCGTACCGGAGCAGCGGACCGCCGACGATCACCACGTGGCCGTCAACGGGGACGAGTTGAGCAAGGCGGAGGAAAAGGTGGCCATGCTCGCCTCGCTCGGCTACTCCAACCGGGAGATCGGGCAGAAGCTGCACATCACCATGAGCACGGTCGAGCAGCACCTCACCCGGGTGTACCGCAAGCTGAGCATCAGCGGCCGGGACGATCTGTCTCCTGCCCGGTTCCAGTCGAACGCCGTCCTGCTGTAGCCGGTTCCATTGGCCGAGGAACCTGAACGGGCCGCGCGCCGTCCGGCGCGCGGCCCGTTCAGGTCTCCTGGTGCGGCGTGCGCAGTGAGAGGTTCTTCTCGATGGGCGCCTCCACGATGCGCACCGCGGCCACCGCCGGCGGCGCGCCCGCGGCCAGGGTGTAGTCCCCCACCGGCACATCGGCGAACCGGTACCGGCCGTCCGGCTCCGTGGTGGTGGTGAGGCCGAGACCGCTTTCGTCGGTGAGCGTGAGCAGGACCCCCGGTGCCGGCACACCCCGCTCGCTGAGGATCACTCCCTCCAGGCGGCCGAACTCCGAGCGGGGGGTGAGGACGACGTCGAGCGGGGACGGGCCGTTGGAGGTGATCTGCAGGACCATCGCCGAGGGGCGGTAGTCCTCGTGGAGGAGGACGAGCGTGTAGGTCTCGCGGGCGAGTCCGTCCAGGGTGAAGTGGCCTCCGGTGTCCGTGGGTACGGTGGTCAGGGCGCCGTCCGGAGACATGAGGACGACCCGGGTCCGGGGCACGGGGATGCCGTCCGAGGCGTCCCACACCCGCCCGGTCACCACATGCGTGCCGACGCGCACCGGGTCGGCGACGAGCGTCAGCCGGTGGCGCGGTGCGGGCTGCTCGGCGGGCAGGGTGAGTTCGGTCACCGCCGGGTGATACGTTCCTGCGCCGGCGACCAGGACGAAGCCCCCGGTGCCGGACGCGTCCAGCGAGAACCGCCCGTCGGCACCGGTGCGGGTGCGGGCCACGTCGTCGCCCTCCGGGGTCAGCAGGGTGAGTGCGGCACGGGCCAACGGCTTGCCGTCGTCGGACCGTACGCTGCCGAGCACTCGTGTCCGTGCCGGAGCCGGGATCGGGGCCCGGCTGTTCCCCGGGGTATGGCGTCCTTCCCATATGGCGCGCGTCGCCAGGGCCACGGCGGCGGTCAGGGTCCAGACAGGTGCCAGGTCCAGGGCCACCGGGGCGTGCTGCCACCCGTACAGGAGCGCCAGGCAGGGGCCCAGCGCGCTCGCGGCGGCCGCCAGCGCCTGGACGGTCGGCAGGGGCCATGACCGGTTGTCCGCCTGCAGCAGGGGATCCACCAGGGCCGGGCGCCCCAGGAACAGGACGACGCCGAGCACCAGGGTGATCAGCGTGAGCACCGAGATCCCGCACATCACCCACCGCCAGCCGAGCTGTTTGGTGAGGAGTTCGCCGGCGGACCTGCTCAGGGCCGCTCCGAAGGCCGCTATGACGCCGAACAGGGCGAGGGCGCGCAGCGGTCCCCGGCCGGCGGACGTCCGGGCGAGCGGTGCCGCGGCGCGCGAGCATGCCGCGAACAGCAGGCAGAGCGCCCCGAACTGCGCGAAGGAGGCGGAGACCGCCTCCAGGACGCAGGCCGCCGCCAGCACGCCGGAGTTGGGTGCCGCCACCGCGACCGCCGCGCAGGTCGCGCTCCCGAGGAGACCGATCAGGACCGCGGGCCGCGGGTCGGGGCTACGGCGCAGCGCGGCGCAGGTCACCAGCACACACGCGACGGCGCACGCGCACAGGACGGTCATGCGTCGGGTGTCCGCGTCGAAGACCTGGGCAGCGGCCCGCGCCGAAGGGGCGGTGGTGGCGACGGCGACGTTGAGCATGGCCAGTAACTGCGCCAGGGCGGCCACTGCGATGGCGAACCAACGGGCCAGCGGCGGCACCGACGGCATCATCGACGAAGGAGGACTCATAGTGAGAGGATACTCACTAACTATCCGCATCGCAGCACTTACAGACCTCATCCGGCCTTGGAACACCAGGAGTTCAGCGGCAGCCCCCCTCCCTTCACACCGTCAGCGAAGGCCCTCCCCGGGGTAATCGGTGGCTGAGCGCCGCACCCCGGCCCCGCTCGGTTCGAGGCCATGGATCCCACCCGGGGCGGCCCGGGCGACTCGGCGGACTCGATGCGGCCCAGCGGCCCCGGAGCAGGCGAGCAGCGTCCGGGAGCACGCGAAGGGGCAGCTGCGCGCGGTCCGGTCCTGGTGGGCGCGCCACGGACGCGGACCGCCGCATCGCATCGGCGACGGGCACGACGGCAGCGCCGGCGACTGGCTTGTTTTCGAGCAGGGAGCTCCCCCGGCCCGAAGCGGCCGATCCTGGGGTGACTTGACTTGAATGTGTCGTCGCGTCGCCGCTGCGCCCGGCGCACGGACCCCCGTCGGCGTCGCGAAGCGCGGCGTGGAACGTGCGGCCCGTCCGGTCCCCGAAAAAGGTCGAGGGGCCGTTTCAGATTGCTCTGAAACGGCCCCTGACCTGCGACTCTTTCGAGTCGGGACGACAGGATTTGAACCTGCGACCCCTTGACCCCCAGTCAAGTGCGCTACCAAGCTGCGCCACGTCCCGCTGCCAGTCCCCCGGACCTGCCGGGCGGCTGCGCAGGACAAACATTACCTCACTCCGCGGACCGGATCGACGCCCGTGCCTGCTGGGCGCGGGTTGCCAGCGCCTCGGCGCCGCAGGCCGTGGCCAGCTTGTGCGCGCGGGCGAGCTCACGTGGCGACCGGATGGCGACGCCGTGGTCGAACAGGGCGAGCGCGAGCTCGTAGGCGGCCGGTGATCCCTCCAGGTGGCGGACCGCCTCGCCCAGCAGCTCGGCGGCCTCCTCCGGACGGGCGAACAGGGAGACACAGCGCAGCGCCTCCCCGATGGCCGTCTCCGTACCGAACCGCTCGGCGTGCACCCGCGCCGCGTTGGCGAGCTGGGCGGCGCGGCCCGGGTCGTCGTCGGCCAGGGCCCGGGCCAGGTCACCGGCCCAGGGGCCCCAGATACCGTTGAACCTGCCGCGCGGTTCGAGTGCCTGGCCGGCCGCCTCCAGCTCCGTGACGGCCTCCTTCGTACGGCCTTCGGCGAGCAGCAGCCGGCCGCGGACGCACGGAGCGTCGGGCAGCACCATGGCACTGGGGTAGGGCAGACCGAACTCGTACGTGTCGGCGATCTTGCGGGCCTCGGTGATGCGGCCCCGGGCCAGCAGCGTATCGATGAGCAGACAGGCGGCGTCCCAGTGCACGGGCAGTCCGCTGCCCACACGGTCGGCGAGGCGGAGTCCCTCGCGCAGGAAACCCTCGGCCTCGGCCAGACGGCCGCGACGGCGGTGGACCAGACCGAGCAGCGTGTGGGCGAAGGCCAGGTGGGCACCGCTCCAGCCGGAGATCTCGAAGGCGCGCACGGCCTCGCCGAAGAGCTCCTCGGCGCGGTCGAGTTGGTCGGTGAAGGCGTAGGTGATGCCGAGCAGGGTCGGGAGCTCGAAGCCCCATTCGGTGTCGGTCCAGCCGAGGCCGCGTGCGGGGTGGCCGTTGACCAGGGCGCGTTCGCAGAGGTCCACGATCAGCTGGGAGTTCTCACCGCGCAGCATCGCGTCGAAGGCGCGCAGTGTGAGGAGTGCCCGCTCGGCGTTGTCCCGGCCGGTGAGGTGGTCCGCGTTGGCGGCGAGCCGGCGCGAGCGGCCGGGACCGTCGTCCTCGGTGGCCTGCATGCCCTCCCAGAGGAAGTGGGCGGCCTGCAGGCGCATCAGGCCCGGTCCGGGTGCCGTGCGCTCGGCCTCGGCCGCGAGAGCGAGCGCCGCCTCCTTCAGCTGGTTGTTGTGCGACAGCGCGGCGGCGAGCCGGTAGGTGGCGTCGACCCGCAGATCGTCGGCGAGGCCGGGCATGTCGAGGGCGGACCGCAGGTGCTGCACGGTGGTGGGCGGCGAGCTGAGCAGCGTGGCGCAGCCCAGTTCGTAGAGGAGGGTGGCGCGCACGTCATGGCGCGGGGGCTCCTGGAGCGCCCGCTCCAGACAGCGCCGGGCGGCCTCGGGGGCGCCGACCGCAAGGTGCTGGTTGGCGGCGGCCCGGAGCTGCTCGACCAGCTCCTGGTCGTCGTCCGGGTGGACTTCGAGCAGGTGCCGGGAGGCTGCGGCCGGCCCGAGTCCGGCCCGGGCGATCGCCCAGGCGGCCCTGCCGTGCATGGCCGTCCGGGTGGCAGGCGGGATGGAGCGGTACACGGCGGTGGCGATCAGGGGGTGGACGAACTCCAGCGGGTCGAAGCCGCTGACGATACGGGCCTCGCGCAGCCGGGCGGTGCAGTCCGCCGCCTCGGCGGCACTCATCCCGGCCAGGGTGGCGGCGAGGTCCTGCGAGATGTCCGTACCGAGGACGGCGGCGGCCCAGGCGAACCGGTTGGCGTTGGTGCCGAGCCGTTCGAGCCGGGCGACGAGGCCGCTGCCCCGGGCCGACGCCCCGAGTTCGCGCAACAGCCCGGCGGACTCCTCCAGCGGGGCCAGTTCACGGTCCTGGACCTTGGCGACGAGTTCGACCGCCTCGTAGGGGTTGCCGCCGGTGACGGCCCACACCTCGCGGCAGAACGGGTCGTCCGCGTGCTCCCCGAGTGCCGCCCTGACCAGTTCGGCGGTGGCGTCGGGGGTGAGCGCGCGCAGGGCGACCCGCACCTGCGCCGGATGGCTGCCCGCCGCGATGCTCTGGGCCTCGCGGGCTGCGAGCTCCTCGGGACGGTGTGCCTGGACGACCAGGACCTTGAGTTCACCGAGGCGGGCGGTGAACGAGGCGAGCCAGGCGAGGGATTCGCCGTCCGCCCAGTGCGCGTCGTCGATGAGCAGGAGCAGCGGGCGGTGGCTCCACCGGGAGGCGAGCTGGGAGACGACCCAGTCGAGGCCGTCGCGCACACCCTGCGGGTCGGGCTGCGGGCCGGTCGGCTCGACGAGGCCGAGAGCCGGTGCCGCGATCTCGTACCAGGCGCCGAACAGAGCCTTCACGTCGTCGGCGGGGAACTGGTCCAGCGCGGGCTGGAGCAGTTGGCGTACGACGTGGAACGGCACCGAGGTGACCGTCTCACCACCGCGCGCGGACCACACGGTGCAGCGGTCGGCCGCCATGGTCTGGATCTCGGCCAGTAGCGCTGTCTTGCCGATGCCTGCTTCGCCGCTGAAGACCAGCAGCCCGCCGGTCGCCTGCGCGCCGCACAGCGCGTCAACGGCTTCTGCGGCAGCGGCGAGTTCCGGTTCTCGCTCGTACAGCGGCCGGGACGGCTTCATGCCTACCCTCCCCCAAAGTCGTATCGATGACAGTCGAGCCTAGTCGTGCGCGGGGGCCCACCAACAGTGGTTCGGGCAGTTCGTCGCAGGTACGGGGCACAATCGACGGGTGGACGAGACTCGCAGGGACCGGGACGCAGAGGGCCGGGCGCACAACGCGCGCCCCCGGGACGGGCTGGGGCGCCCCTTGCCGTACGGCACTCCGGGGGTGGAGCGGCAGCCCGAAGGCGTGGTGCGCACTCCCGCGGACACCGTGCGGGAGGCTCAACGACTGCTGGACGCGGGAATGCCGTTCCACGCGCACGAAGTCTTCGAGGACGCGTGGAAGTCGGGACCCGAGACGGAGCGGGAGTTGTGGCGCGGGCTGGCCCAGCTGGCCGTGGGGCTGACCCACGCGGCACGGGGGAACGTGACGGGCGGGGCACGGCTGCTGCGGCGGGGCGCTGCGGCACTGGCGGAGTTCGCCGGGTCCGGCGGGGTGGACGCGTCCGCGGGGACCGGCGCCGCGACGGCCGGGGACGAAGCCGAAGCCGCGCCGCCGTACGGGATCGGCATCGGCGCACTGACCGGCTGGGCCCTGGAACTGGCCACGCGGGTGGAGGACACGGGCGCCCCGACTGTCGACGCGGCCGCGGAGGCTCCGCGGCTGCGAGCGGACGGCGGGTGACACGGGCCTCCTGGCCTGCAACCGGACAGCGGGAGGTACGGCGGACCCGTGACCGGCCGGCAGGAGGCACAGGCGCCTGGCCTGCGACCGGACAGCGGGCGGCACGGACTCCGGATCTGCGACCGGACAGCAGGAGACACGGTCTCCGGATCTGCGACCGGCCGGCGGAGGTGCCGGCCGCCTCCCGATGATCCGGCGGAGTTGCGCCGGAACGGGGAGCGCGGGAGCCGCACCGCACCGGAACCGGATCGTGGGAGCCTGGCCGCACCGGAGTCCGATGGCGCCGAACTCACCCTGCTTTTCCTTCCCTTGACCCGGAGCGGTGAACACTGTCGTGCAAAACCATTAGCATCCGGCGTCATGAGCACTTCTGACCAGGACCAGCACCAGGCCGTGGACGCGCCGATAACCGTCCTCGAAGAGACCGAGGCAACCGAGGCAACCGAAGAGACCGAGAAATCCGGAGAATCCGCGGCGACCGGGGAGACCTCGGCGACCGAGGAGGCTGAGGATGCCTCGGAAGACGGGGACCGGCGGCTGACGCCGCGGCAGGCGAGACGCCTGCGCATCGTCCTCTCCTCGGTCGGGATGGCGGCGATGGCGGTCGTTCTCGGGATGCGGATCGCGAGCCGGTCCTCCGTTCTGGTGGTCGGCGTGTACGGGCTCGCGCTCATCCTCTGCGGGATCGTGATCGAGCTCAGCAGGAACGGCCGGACCCGGCTCGGCAGCTGGCTGCTGGGCGTCGGTCTGGTGGCGGCGATCGGTTCGGACTGGCTGCTGATCCCCTGAGTGACCGGTTGATCCCCCCGCACCCCGGTCAGCCGACCGAGACGCGCACGGTGCCACCGCGTGGATCGGTGCGGTCCAGCCAGTCGGCGGGCAGGTGGAGGGCGTGGCCCGGCCGGGCGGGGCGCAGCAGGCGTCGGCGGTACAGCTCCGCTCCGTCCTGCCGGACGACGAGCAGCGGGGCCGTGAGCGGCCGGCCGGTGCGCAGGATGAAGCGGTTGCCGACCGGCCGGAATCCGTCGGGGCCGGTCAGATTGGGTGCGATCCACTCCAGTGGGGCGGCGACGGCGAGCGCGGGCCCGCCGGCGGGCCAGGCACCGGTGGCCAGGTGGCGTCGTACGGCGGCGGCGAGGGCCCGGCCCTCCGCCGCCGCGGTGCCGGCGCTCTCCACGGCGTGGAGCAGGTTGCCGACGGCGAAGACGCCGGGCCTGTGGGTCCGGTAGGCGGGGTCGTGGGCGGGGCCGCGGGTGCCGGGGTCCAGCGGCACGTCACCGTGGCGCGCCAGTTCGTGGTCGGGGATCCAGTCGCCGGTGAACACCACGGTGTCGCAGGGCAGGGTCGTCGTGCGGCCGTCCTGATGGCGCACCGCGACGCCGGTGAGCCGGGGGCGGCCCGTCAGCGCCGTGACGGTGGTGCGGGTGAGCAGCGGGGCGCCGTGACGCGGTGCCATGGCGGCGGGGAGGGCCGGGGGGCGGTCGGTGACCCGGGCGACGACCGCCACGCCGCCGGCGCGCAGGGTGTCGGCGGCGGCGATGCTGACCGGTTCGTCGCCGACGATCACGGCCCGGGTGCCGATGTGCTGGTGGTGGACGTGGACGGCCTGCTGGAGCTCTCCGGTGGTGTAGACGCCCGCCGGACGGGTGCCGGGGACGAGCCGGGCGCTGCGCGGGCGTTCGCGGGCTCCGGTGGCGAGGACGACGGCGTGTGCGGTGATCCGTTCGAGCCCGCCAGGTCCGGTGGCGTCGAGGGTGCGGGGTCCGGCCCAGCCGGTGACGGTGATGCCGGTGCGCAGGGTGGCGCCGGCCCCTGCCGCCGCGGCCGTGGAACGGCGGGCGTACTCGGGTCCGCTCGTCCCGCCGTTCGGACGGCTGCTGCCGAATCCCCTGTGGTGGCAGTGGCGCGGGATGCCGCCGGTGCTGCGGTCGCGTTCCAGGACCTCGACGCGCCGTACGCCGGATGCGGCGAGTTCGGCCGCGGCGCCCAGCCCGGCCGGTCCCGCTCCGACGACCAGCACGTCGACGGTCCGTTCGCGGCGGGTCATGGCCGGGTCCCCTCGATCAGCGCGCGGAGTCCTGCCCCGCAGTGGAATCCCTGGCAGCGGCCGTTGCCGGCCCTGGTTCTGCGGGCCAGGCCGGCGACGGATCGCGGGGGGAGTGTGGCGGCCAGGGCGTCGCGGATCTCGCCCGCGGTGACGCGTTCGCAGTGGCAGACCAGGGTGCCGTAGGCCGGGTCCCGGGCGATGAGTTCCGCGTTCAGGTACGGGCGTTCGGCCGCCTCGCCGAGGCCGGGCATGGTGAGGGGGGCCAGTTCGGCGGGGGTGCCCGGGTCGAGTCCGGTCCGGGCGAGCAGGCCCGTGACGTGGTCCGCGATGGCCATGGACGCGGTCAGTCCGGTGGAGCGGATGCCGCCGACGGCGATGTAGCGCAGGTCGGGGTACTCCTGGATCCGGTAGTCCTCCTGGCCGGTGGCCGCGCGCAGTCCCGCGTAGACGGCGGTCACCTCCTCGTCGAGGAGCCGGGGCAGGATCCTGCGGCCCTTCTCCCGCAGCAGGGCGATGCCCTCCCCGGTCGACTCGGTGGCGGTCTTGTCGCCGAGCTCCTCGGCGGTGGGTCCGAGCAGGACGTTGCCGAAGACGGTCGGGGCCACGAGGACGCCCTTGCCCGCGCTGGTGGGGACGGGCAGCAGGATGTGCCGGACGAGGTCGCGGGCGAGCTTGTCGAACACGATCAGCTGTCCGCGGCGCGGGGTGACGGTGAAGACGTCGTGGCCGAGCAGGCGGTCGATCTCGTCGGCGTGCAGCCCGGCGGCGTTGATCAGGAAGCGGGTGCGCAGCGGTCCGCGGCCGGTGGTCAGGGTGTGGACCCCGCCTTCGGTTCCGATGTCGCGGACGGGGCAGTCCAGGTGCAGGTGTACGCCCGCGCGGACGGCCTGGGTGGCGAAGGCGAGGGGCGTGGTCCAGGGGCAGATGACCGACTCGTCGGGGACCTCCAGCCCGCCGAGCGCTCCCGGGCCCAGGTGGGGTTCCCGTGCGGCGACCTCGTCGGCGTCCAGCAGCCGGGCCGCGTGGTAGCCGTTGGCTTCGGCCTTGGCCAGCAGGGCGGGCAGGGCCTCGAGTTGTTCCGCGTCCCAGGCGACCAGGAGTGCGCCGACGCGTTCGACGGGGATGCCGGTCTCCGCGGCGTACGCGGAGAGCCTGCGCTGTCCTTCGCGGACGAGGCGGGCCTCAAGCGATCCGGGTACGGCGTCGAAACCGGTGTGCAGGATCGCGGTGTTGGCCTTGGATGTGCCGTCGCCGATGTCGTCGGACGCCTCGACGAGAGCGGTGCGCAGGGGGTAGCGGGCCAGTTCACGGGCGATCGCGGTGCCGACCACGCCCGCCCCGATGACGGTGACGTCGTACGGGGCTCCGCCGGGCAGCGGGTCCCCGGCGGTCGTGACGAGGTGCGTCATCGGGCCGCTCCGCCAGGGGTCATGACCGTTCCATGAGGGTGTCCACGGCCGCGCGGAAACCCGCGAGTCGCTCGGCCGCTTCTTCGGGGCCGATCCGCGGTTCGTACACCGCGGCCGGCCGCCAGGCAGGAACGGCCTCGGCGAGGGCGGTCCCGGGATCGAGACCGAGCCGGGCCACGGCCCCGGCGCCGAGCGCCGTGACGTCGGGCAGCGCGGACACCTCGACGGGCCGTTGCAGCAGATCGGCCTGGGTCTGCATGAGGAGTGCGGAGCGGGTCAGTCCGCCGTCGACGCGGAGGGCGGACAGCGGCGATCCGAGATCTGCGGCCACCGCGTCGGCAAGCTCGACGACCTGTGCGGCGATGCCCTCGCACAGGGCCCGCACGAGGTGGCCGGCGGTGGTGTCGAGGCTCAGGCCGGTCACCGAGCCCCGCAGGTCGCCGCGCCACCAGGGGGCGGCGAGTCCGGCGAGCGCCGGTACGAACGTGACGCCGCCGGAGTCGGGGACGCCGCCGCCGACGGGGTCGAGATCGGCGGCGCCGGAGATCACGTGGAGGTCGGTGAGCCAGCGGACCGCGGAGGCGGCCGTGTAGACCTGTCCGTCCAG
Organism: Streptomyces sp. NPDC048211; assembly: GCF_043202315.1. Lineage (NCBI taxonomy): Bacteria > Bacillati > Actinomycetota > Actinomycetes > Kitasatosporales > Streptomycetaceae > Streptomyces > Streptomyces sp. NPDC048211. Next base: position 1,330,732 of record NZ_JBIDAD010000002.1, on the reverse strand, counting down.
GCAGTAGCTGGTACGTCCGCCGAGCCGCCAGGCCACGCAACTGACCAGGCCACTGGAGCCGCGCCGCGGCCGGGGACCGGTCTGGGCGAGGAGGAACGCGCCGGTGCCGTACGTGCACTTGGCGCTGCCGGGTTCCAGGGCGCCCTGTGCGAGCAGCGCGGCCTGCTGGTCCACGAGGAGGCCGGTGAGCGGGATCTCACCGCCGAACGCGGTCGTCGTGCCGAACGCCCCTGCCGCGTCGACGACGGACGGCAGGCGTTCACCGCCCAGACCGAACACGTCCAGGGCGGCGGATGACCAGCCGACGTCGTCGAGGTCGAGCAGCTGGGTGCGGCCGGCCGTGGAGGCGTCCGTGACGAAGGCACCGGTGAGCCGGTGGACCAACCAGGAGTCGCTGGTGGTGACGACGCCTTCCCGGGTCAGTTCGCGGCGGATCCAGGCCATTTTGGGAGCGGCGAAGTAGGGGTCCAGCGGCAGTCCGGTGAGGTGCTTCAACTCCTCTTCGTGCGGGGCGAGTTCCTGACAGAGCCGCTCGGACCGCCGGTCCTGCCAGACGATCGCTTCGGTGAGCGGTTTCCCGGTGTCCGGGTCCCAGGCCAGCACCGTCTCGCCCTGATTGGCGAGCCCGACGGCGACGACGGGTTCGCCGGCCTCGGCCAAGGCCTGCGCCCCGGCGTCGAGGACCGACCCGAGCAGCTCTCCGGGGTCCGCCTCGACGGCTCCCCCGGGCCCGTACCGCGGGCGCACCGGAGCGGAACCGGAACCGATCACGCCCCGCTCGGGGCAGATCACGAGCGCCTTCGTCCCCGAGGTGCCCTGGTCCACGGCGAGTACCGGGCCTGTCATCGGGTCTCCAGCGGTACGCAAGCCCTGCGGCTTGAACGGAATCGTGATCTTAGGTCGCCGGACCCCAGACTGGTGCAGCCCAGCGACTACGTCAAGCACCGCAAGACGTACGCCCGGGACTTCCCCTCGATGCTCAACCTCCGGTTTGTGTACGTTACTTGAAGAAGATCCACGATTCGTTCGGGAGTTCGGCCCGCAGGGCTCTACACTCACCGCCGAGCAACAACCGGACGCTTTACAGCAGTTCATTTTTCAACTGCTGCTTCACCCCCCACGTCCAGAGGATCGATGAGTCCGACACCATGCCCCGAGCACTTCCATGGCCAACAGTGAATTCCGGCCGGTCTACCATCCGGCCGGCCATGACAACGAACTCCGCTCCGCGTTACAGGACTTACGCACCGGGCGCTGGCTCTCCATGCGCGATCTGCTGGAGAGCACTCCGGACTGGACCCTGTGGACCCAGCGGACCCAGGTGCTCGGTGCGGTCGCCGCGGGATCGGACGCGGTCCAGGCCTGGCTGACCGAGGAACCGCGCAGCGTCGCGGCCACCGTCATGCACGCGCGGGTCGCCGTGGAACGGGCGGTCCGCGCCCGCCGCTCCGGCCACCCCAGCGGGCAGGCGCTCTGGCAGGAGGCCTGGGAGGCGTGCCGTTCGGCCGCCCACGCGTCGCCCGCGGACCCCGTGCCCTGGGTGTGTCTGCTGGCCCTGTCCCAGCTGGACGAGCGGCAGCGGCTGGAGGAGCACCGGCTGCACCCGCCCGGGCCCATGCTCTTCCCCGGACCGTGGGGTCTGCTGGCGGAGGCTGACAAACGCGATCCGCACAACCGCGAGGCCTACCACCGGATGCTCCAGTTCGTCTATGCGCGCCAGGCCGGTGGCTCACTGTCCGAGGCGGTCAACTTCGTTCAGTGGGCTGCCTCTTCGGCGCCCGACGGATCGGCGCTCCATGTACTGCCGCTGTATGTGCGGGTGGAGCGGTACCGCCGCGAGAACGGCCACGAGAAGGCGCTGGACCTGCACTGGGTCACCGAGGACGCGGAGCGCGAGGCCCTGCGCGCCCTGGAAATCTGGTTCCACCGCACACCGCGGGCCACTCACACCCTGCTCGATCTCAACCATCTGGCGCACGCGCTGTGGGGGGCGCTCCAGTTCGCCGACGCCGCTCCCGTGTTCCAGGAGCTCGGCCCGTACTTCACCTCGCTGCCCTGGGTGTATCGCACCCGCACGCCCAAGGACTCCGGCGGTGCCGAGGAAGTGTTTCTGCGCGCCCGCAGCCGCGCCCTCGCCGCTGCCCGCGATCCCGGCAGGGGGCCGCACGGCTGAGCGGGAAATCCGCTCTCCCCATGTCCTTGAGTTCCGTTCCCCATTTTTTTCTGGATTCCCCCTTTTTCCGCTCACGGAGGTCCCCCCATGTCCATATCCACCTCGAACCGGAAGGGTGCCGAGGCCACCCCGCCCAAGGACGAGGAGCAGCGGCTGCGCGAACTCGGCTACCAGCCGGTGCTGGCCCGCCGCATGGGCGGCTTCGGCAATTTCGCCATCAGCTTCTCGGTCATCTCGATCCTGTCCGGCTGCATGACGCTGTACGGCTTCGGCATGTCCACCGGCGGCCCGGCAGTGATGCTCTGGGGCTGGGCCGGCGTCGGCCTCTTCGTCATCTGCGTCGGCATGGCACTCGCCGAGGTCACGAGTGCGTACCCGACGTCCGGGGCGCTGTACTACATGGCGGACCGGCTCGGCGGCCGCAAGTGGGGCTGGTACACCGGCTGGCTGAATCTGCTCGGGCTGCTGGGCGCGATCGCCGGCATCGACTACGGCGCCGCGCTGTTCACCGGTGCGCTGATGAACCTCCAGTGGGGCTTCACACCCACTCCGGGCAAGACGATGGTCATCTTCCTCTGCATCCTGCTGCTGCACGCCGTGCTGAACCTCTTCGGTGTGCGGCTCGTCAGCGTGCTCAACTCGATCAGCGTGTGGTGGCATCTGGCCGGTGTCGCGGTGATCGTGTCCGTACTCGCGATCGTTCCCTCCCACCACCAGTCGCCTTCGTTCGTCTTCACCGAGTTCGTCAATGACACCGGCTGGGAGAATCCGCTCTACGTGGCGGCGATCGGTCTGCTGCTGGCGCAGTACACCTTCTGCGGTTACGACGCCTCCGCCCACCTCTCGGAGGAGACGTCGGACGCCTCGGTCTCGGCGCCCCGCGGCATCGTCCGTTCGATCTGGGTCTCGTGGGTGGCCGGTTTCGTGCTGCTCGCCGGGCTGACGTTCGCGATCCAGGACTACGCGGGCACCCAGGGCAGCGCCACCGGTGTGCCGCCGGCCCAGATCCTCATCGACGCGCTGGGGACCTCGGGCGCCACGGCGATGCTGCTGATCGTGATCGCCGCGCAGTTGTTCTGCGGCAACGCCGAGGTCGCGGCCACCAGCCGGATGGTGTTCGCGTTCAGCCGCGACAACGCGCTGCCGGGCTCCTCGACGTGGCGCAAGGTGAGCGCCCGCACCCAGACGCCGGTCAACGCGGTGTGGCTGTCGGTCGTCGTCGCCGGGGTGCTCGCCCTCCCGTCGCTGTACTCCGCGACCGCGTACGGGGCCGTGACCGCCATCAACGTCATCGGCATCACGCCGGCCTACGCCATCCCGATCTACCTGAAGCTGCGCGCGGGTGACCGCTTCGAGCACGGTCCGTGGCACCTGGGGCGCTGGTCGAAGCCGGTCGGCTGGATCGCCGTGGTGTGGGTCGTTCTCGTGACCGTGCTGTTCCTGCTGCCGCAGCGGTCCCCCGTGACGGTCGACTCGATGAACTACGCGTCGATCGCTCTGGTCGCCGTGCTGGTCCTGGCCACCGTGTGGTGGTTCGTCGCCCGAGGTTCGTACGGCACGCCGTCGGCGTACGGAAACGCCCGCGAACAGGCGGAGATCGAGGAGGACATCGTCTGACGGGCGCCCGCAGACGCTTGCCGGCCCCTCCGGATCATGACCCGGAGGGGCCTCACGGGTTCAGGAGCAGTTGCAGGCCGCCGAGCACGGTGGCGCCGATGACGAGGCGCTCGAAGAGCCTCTGGTTGATCCGGTCCACGCATTTCCGGCCGATCCAGGCGCCCGGAACGACGAACACCAGCATGCAGGCGTCCAGCAGCAGCGACCGCGCGTCGATCAGCCCGAGGCCCACGCTGAACGGCACCTTGGACGTGTTGACGATCAGGAAGAACCACGCCGACGTGCCGAGGAAGCCGAGTTTGCGGAAGCCGGCGGAGAGCAGATAGAGCGACATGACGGGGCCGCCCGCGTTGGCGACCATGGTGGTGAATCCGCCGAGCACCCCGTACGAGCGGGCCTTGATCCGCTCGGCCGCGGTGGGCGGACCCGCTTCGGCCGCCGGCTCACCGCCCGCCTCCGCGGTCCGGCGCCGCCAGACCGTGACGCCCGCCATGAAGATCAGGATCGCGCCGATGGAGGTCCGTACGGCGGCGTCGCCGGCCCACATCATGAACAGCGTGCCCGCCACCACGCCCACCGCGACGGCCGGGAAGAGCCGGAGCAGGGTCGGCCAGTGCGCATGGCGCCGGTAGGTGAGCACGGCGAGCAGATCACCGGCGATGAGGATCGGGAGCAGCACTCCGGTCGACTCGCGTGCGGGCAGTACCGCCGCGAAGACCGCGAGACTGATCGTGTTGGCACCGCTCACGGCCGTCTTGGAGAAGCCGACGAGTACGGATGCCGCGGCCAGTGCCGCCAGTTGCCAAAGAGTGAGGGTGTCCATGCCAGGGACCGATCGTAATCCCTGTGATCTCCCGGCCCTGACCGAGCCCCGTCGACCGCATGGTTATGCTGCGCTCCAAGCGCTCACACGAAGCGCTCAAACGCACAACGCGCAGCGGTAGGGGGAACCAGCATGCGGGAGCCGGTTGAACTCAGGCGTCAGCGAATCCTGGCGGTGGTGGAGTCGCGCGGCGCGGTCAAGGTCAGCGCGCTCGCGGACGAACTGGACGTCTCCGTGGTGACCGTGCGGCGGGACGTGGAGGAGCTGGCGCGGGCGGGGCGGCTGCGGCGCGGGCACGGTGTGGCCCGGCCGGTGCGCGATCCGGCGGGGCCGTCGGCGGTGCCGTCACCGCGGGCCGGCGATCCGGCCGGCGACGGGGGCGCGGTCGCCCTGGTCGTACCGGAGCGGCATTCGTACCTGTACGAGACGCTGCACGGCGCCAGGACCGTGCTGGAGGAGTCCGGGATCCGTATCGCGCTGTACCTCGCACCCCAGTCGGCCGACGCCGAACGGCCGCTGGTGGAGCGGGCGCTGGCGGACGGGGCGCGCGGACTGCTGATCGCCCCGCGATGGCGCAACGTGCGCTACGAGGAACTGGCCTACGGCTGGCTGGCGGACACGGGCGTTCCGACCGTGCTGATGGAGCGGCTGCCCCGGCCCGGCAGCGTCCTGCACGCCCTGGACTCCGTCTGCTCCGACCACTGGTACGGGACGCATCTCGCCGTGGAGCACCTGGTGGCGCTGGGCCACCGCAGGATCGTGCTGGCCGCCCGGGACGACAGCCCGACGGCACGCACCGTACGCGCCGCGTTCGCGGAGATCGCCGCCTCCCACCCGGCCGTGGAGGACTGGACGGTAGTGCTGAGCTCGCCCGACGCGGTGCCCGGCCCCGGCCCGGACGGCCCAGGCCCGGACGGGCCGGGGCCGGTGCCGCCCGGCGCCCCGCTCCGGAACAGTGCCGGGACACCCGGTCTCGATCTTGCCGCGCTGCTGCGGGAGCGCGGGGCCACGGCCGCGGTGCTGCACGGCGACGTCGACGCGCTGATGCTGGTGCAGCGCCTGGCCGAGAGCGGGGTGCAGGTGCCCCGGGACTGCTCGGTGGTGGCGTACGACGACGTGGTCGCCGCACTGGGCAGCACCCCGCTGACCGCGGTGGCACCGCCGAGGGCGGAGATCGGCAGGGCGGCCGCCGAACTCCTGCTCCACCGGCTCTCCGGAGCGGCCGGGGCGCTCGGCCCGGTGCGCCGGACTCAGGTGCTGCCCGAGTTGAAGGTGCGGGGATCGGCGCAGGCGATCACGCGGATCACCCCCCTCACGGACTGAGCGTTTGACCGCTTTATTTTTCTTCTGATCGATCTATTGACCGCTACCGATCAGCCGATCAGTATTCCCCGTGTCTTCATTCAGGAGCCGCGGGAGGCGCCCATGCCCGGTCGACACAGCCGTCGATCCGTGCTCGCCACGATGACCGGACTACCACTGGCGGGCGCGCTGAGCGCCTGCAGCGGTGGCACATCGGGGGCGGACAGCACGAGCAGGACCAGCACCGTCAGCAACAAGTCCGGCCGCAACGCCACGCACATCACCTTCTGGTCCGCCCTGCGAGGAAGCCAGCAGGTGGTCGACGCGTTCAACCGGACGCATGACACGATCCAGGTCGACTTCCAGCAGATCCCCTCGGGCGGGCAGGGCGGTTACGCGAAGCTCAGCAACGCCTCCCGGGCCGGCAACGCCCCCGACGTCGCGACGATCGAGTACCCCCAGATCCCGGGCTTCGCCATCGACGGAGTCCCCCTGGAACTCACCGGCCTGATGAGCGACACCCTCCGGGCCAAGCTGCTTCCGCAAGCCCTGGGGCTGACCACTTTCGACAAGCGCGTCTTCAGCGTCCCGCTCGACGTCGAGCCGATGGTGATGCACTACCGCACCGACCTCTTCGACACCTACGGCATCGAAGTCCCGCGCACCTGGGCCGAGTTCGAGGAGACGGCCCGTACCGTACGCAGTAAGGCGCCCGGCCGGCGGCTGACGGCCTTCGCCACGGACGGCGGGCCGCAGTTCGCCGGATTCGCCTGGCAGGCCGGTGCTCAGTGGTTCGACACCCGTGACGACGCCTGGAACGTCTCGCTCACCGACGAGCCGAGCCGCCGCGTGGCGGCGTACTGGCAGCGGCTGATCGACCAGGACCTGGTTCTCATGACACCCGTCGACAGCAGGCAGTACGACGCCCAGGTCAGCAACGGCCAGGTGCTCGTCCGGCTCAGCGGCGTGTGGGACGCCGGGGCGCAGATGAACGCCCGCCCCGGGCAGAAGGGCAAGTGGGCCATCGCGCCGCTCCCCCAGTGGGACGCGGCCGATGCCGTGCTCGGCACCCACGGCGGATCCACCTTCGCCGTCACCAAGGGCAGCAGGCACCCCGAGGCCGCGCTGGAGTTCATCGAGTGGCAGGTCTCGCACCCCGACGCGCTGCGGGCCCGGCTCTCCAGCGGGGCCAGCAGCCAGTACCCGGCGGTCCCCGGCCTCGTCGACGTGTACCGCAAGGCCTTCAACCGCAGCTACTACAGCGGCCAGGACGTCTACACCCTGTTCGAGCAGGAGGCCCACAAGATCCGGGACGGCTGGACCTGGGGGCCGCGGATGACCGCGACGCTGAAGGTCATGCAGGACGGCTTCGCCCGGGTGAGCGGCGGCCAGGGCTCACTGCTCGACTCCGTGCGCGCGGCCCAGCAGGGCACGATGCCCGATCTCAAGGCGCTGGGTCTGTCCACCACCGAGCACAGCAGCTGAGCCGCAGCCCGTCCCCCCTTCCCCGCAGCAGAGAGGCAGGTGACACCGATGACCAGCCCAGTCACCACTCCGGCTTCCGCCCCCGTGAGCGTCCCCGCGGCGGCTCCGGCACCCACCACGTCCCCGCGCACCGCCCGAAAGTCGGCCCGCCGCCGTGAACTCGGCGCGGCCGGCGCCCTGATGACCCCCTTCTTCATCCTTCTGGTGACGGTCTTCCTGATCCCGGTCGTCACCGCCGTCTGGCTCAGCTTCTTCAGCGACGACCAGCCGGGGCTCGGCTTCGGCCCGGAACGTACGGTCTTCGTCGGTCTGCGCAGCTACACCGCGGTGCTGACCGACCCGACGTTCCTCAGCGGTCTCGGCACCGTCGTCCTGTACTGCGTGATCTACATCCCGCTCATGGTCGTCGGCGCGCTGGCACTGGCGCTGCTGCTGGACTCCGGCGTGGTACGGCTGCGTTCCTGGGCGCAGCTCGGACTCTTCCTGCCGCACGCCGTGCCCGGCATCATCGCCGCCGTCATCTGGCTCTACCTCTACACGCCGGGGCTGAGCCCGGTGGTGGACCTGCTCGGCAAGGCCGATATCACGGTCAACTTCCTCGGGGTGCACACGGTGGTGCCCTCGATCGTGAACATCGCCCTGTGGAGCAATCTCGGATACAACATGGTGGTCTTCTACGCGGCCCTGCAGGCGGTGCCACGCGAGGTGATCGAGGCGTCCGTCGTCGACGGTGCCGGACCGGTCCGCACCGCGCTCCAGATCAAGACGCCCCTGGTGCGTTCCTCCGTCGTGATGGTCGCGATGTTCACGCTGATCTTCGCGCTCCAGCTCTTCACCGAGCCGATGCTGCTGAGCCAGTCGACCCCGATGATCAGCTCGCGCTTCTCCCCCAGCATGTACATCTACGACGCCGCCTTCACCCGTAACAACTACGGTCTGGCCGCGGCCGCCTCGGTGGTCCTGCTGGTGTGCACGATCGCGCTCTCCTACGGCGTGACCCGCTGGACCAACCGTTCCGACGCCGCCGAGGAGGACGCCCGATGAGCGCCACCGCTCCCGCCCGCACCGCTGCCGTCCTGCGGCCCCGGCTTCTCGGCCGCTCCGTCGTCAACCTGGTCGTCGGCATCTCGGTGCTGTACACGCTGCTGCCGGTGCTGTGGCTGGTGCTCGCCGCGTCGAAGGACCGGGACGCCCTGTTCGGCAGCGACGTGCTGTCGCTCGACCACTTCTCCTTCGCGCAGAACCTCAGGGACCTGTTCGCGATGGACGGCGGCCTGTACACGCGGTGGTACGGCAACAGCCTGCTGTACGCGGTCCTCGGCGCCGGGCTCGGGGCGCTGATCAGCATCGCCTGCGGGTACGCCTTCGACAAGTACCGATTCGCGCACAAGGAGAAGCTGTTCGGCCTCGTCCTCGCCGCCGTGATGGTGCCGCAGACCGTGCTGGCCCTGCCGCTCTATCTGATGGCGTCCGGCACCGGACTGGTGAACACGTTCTGGTCGGTCTTCATACCGGTGCTCTTCAATCCGTTCGGCGTGTACCTCGGCCGGATCTTCAGCCAGGGCTACGTACCGAACGAGGTACTGGAAGCGGCCCGGGTGGACGGGGCCGGTGAACTGACCACGTACGTCCGGGTCGCCCTGCGGATGCTCGGCCCCGGTCTCGTCACCGTGTTCCTCTTCCAGCTCACCGCGATCTGGAACAACTTCTTCCTGCCCATGGTCATGCTCTCCGACCAGGACCTCTATCCCGTCAGCCTCGGCCTGTACACGTGGAACAGCGCCGCCACCGTCTCGCCCGAGTACTACCCCGTGGTGATCATGGGTTCGCTGCTCGCGGTCCTGCCGTTGATCCTCGCCTTCGCGTTGCTCCAGCGCTTCTGGAAGTCGGGGCTCACCGCCGGCGCCGTGAAGTAGCCGCACCCCGCACCCCCTCCGGAATCAGGAGAAGAATGACCGGCACCATCCCCCTCGCACCCACCGGAGGCCGACGGCCGCGCGCCGCCGTCGCCATGCAGCCGGGCACCGCGGCCGCGCTGCTGAACGCCCGGTCGCTGTCCGCGCTCTCACAGGTGTGCGACCTCGCGCCACTGCCCGTGCTCGACGACTTCACCACCGAACGGGCCCGTACCGTGCTCGCGGACACGGAACTCCTGGTCACCGGCTGGGGCTGTCCGCCTCTCGACGCGGCGGCGCTCGCCTCCGCTCCCCGGCTGCGCGCGGTGGTGCACACCGCGGGCAGCGTCCGGGGGCACATCACGGACGCCTGCTGGGAGCGCGGCATCGAGGTGTCGTCCGCCGCGGCCGCCAACGCGCTCCCGGTGGCGGAGTACACCGTCGCGATGATCCTCCTCTCCGGCAAACGGACCCTGGAGCGGGCGCACGCCTACCGGTCGGAGCGCCACCGCGACGACTCGCTGACCACCTCGCCCACCCTGGGCAACTACGGCCGGACCGTGGGCATCCTGTCCGCTTCCCTCATCGGACGCCGGGTCATCGAGCTGCTGCGCCCGTACGACCTGCGGGTGCTGCTGCACGATCCGTACGTCTCCGACGAGCAGGCCGCCGAGCTCGGCGTCCGGTCCGTCGGGCTGAACGATCTCTTCGCGCAGAGCGATCTGGTGAGCGTCCACACGCCGCTGCTGCCCGCGACCCGCGGGCTCGTCAGCCGTGAACTGCTCATGTCGATGCGCCCGGACAGTGTGCTCCTCAACACCGCGCGGGGCGCCGTGGTCGACCAGGACGCGCTCGTCGACGTCCTGCGGCTCGGCCGCATCCGGGCGGTCCTCGACGTCACCGACCCCGACAGGCTGCCGGCCGGACACCCCCTGTGGGAGTGCGAGAACGCCCTGATCACTCCGCACCTCGCGGGCTCCCAGGGCAACGAGTGGCAGCGGCTCGTCGACCTGGCGGTCGGCGAGGCCGAACGCTGGGCCGCGGGCGACGGATTCGCCCATCCCGTACGACGCGAAAGGCTGGCATTCCTCGCATGACCGATCCGTACCCGAACTCCCCTCTGGAGCTCCCCGCCGACGACCGGACCGCGAGCCCGGTCACCGGCTACACCCGCGCGCACTGGGAGGCGGCGGCCGACGGACTGCTCAAGGCCGCCTGGCAGTGGGCCACGCCCGGCAGCGCCCTCCTCGACCTGCCCGGCCGCCCGTCCGCGTCCGGGGTCCGCTCCGACGGTCTGGAGGGGTACGCGCGCACGTTCCTGGCCGCCGCGTTCCGGGTCGCGGGCGCGGACGGCAAGGACCCGCACGGCTGGCTCGACCGGTACGCGGACGGGCTGGCAGCCGGTACGCGGACGCCGGGCCGGGACGATGCCGAGTCGTGGCCGCTGATCCTCGACCACACCGTCTTCGGCCAGCCCATGGTCGAATCCGCCTCGGTCGCCATCGGGCTGCGGCTCACCCGGCCGTGGCTCTGGGACCGGCTGGACCCGGCCGTGCAGGACCGTGCGGAGGAGTGGCTGCGCGGCGCCCTCCGCCACACCCCCGCACCGAACAACTGGTACCTGTTCCCCTACTCCGTGGCCGGATTCCTGGAGTCGGTGGGCCGCGGTGACGCCGAGACGGCCCGCGCCCGCGAGCGGGCGCAGGACCTGATGGAGAGCTGGTACCGGGGCCAGGGCTGGTACGCGGACGGCGACGGCCGCGCCTTCGACCACTACAACGGCTGGGCGCTGCACCTGTACCCCGTACTCGATGCCCACCTCTCCGGCGACGCCGAGCTGTCCGCGCACTACGGGGCGCGGCTGCGCGAGCACCTGGAGGGCTTCTCGCTGCTGTTCGGCGGGGACGGTGCCCCGATCCACTTCGGCCGTTCGCTGTCCTACCGGTTCGCGGCCGGTTCGGCGGTCGGGCTCGGCGCGCTCACGGGGAACACCCCGCTTTCGCCCGGCGCCTCCCGCCGGGTGATCAGCGGGTCGCTGCGCTACTTCCTGGACCGGGGGGCGACCGGCACCGACGGCCTGCTGAGCCTGGGCTGGCACGGTCCGCACGACGCGACGCTCCAGCCCTACTCGGGTCCGGCCTCCCCCTACTGGGCGTCCAAGGCCTTCGTCTCCCTGCTGGCACCCGCGGACCATCCGCTGTGGACGGCCACCGAGGAGCCGGCGCCGAGCGAGGGACCCGACCGGGTGCTCGCGCTGCCCGCGCCGGGGCTGCTCGTCCAGTCGACGCGTGCGGACGGGATCGTGCGGCTGCACAACCACGGCAGCGACCACGTCCGGCCGCACGAGGGCGAGTCGGCGGTGCAGGACGACCCGCTGTACAGCCGCCAGGCGTACTCGACGGTCACCGGTCCCACCGCGCGCGCGAACACGGCCGACAACCACCTGGCCGTGGTCGTCGGCGGGACCCGCAGCGGCCGCCGGGCCATCCGCCCGCTGGGCGCGGGCGGGGGCGACGGCTGGGGCTGGGCCGCGTCCTGGCACCGTCCGGTGTTCGCGGGCGGTGCGCCGATGGTGCCGGGCCTGCGGGTGGAGAGCGTGACCGTGGTGCGCGGCCGGTACGAGCTCCGGGTGCACCGGGTGATCAGCGCCCCGCACGGCGCCCGGGTGGAGCAGACGGGCTGGGCGACCGGTCGCGGGTCCGCGGTGACATCCGCGCTGCACGGTCTGCACGGCTGGGAGTCGCGTGACGAGGTACGCGCCCCGCAGGGCACGGCGTACACACCGTGGGCGGTGCTGCCCCGGCTGGGCGCGGAGGCGGAGGGCACGGTGGTCCTGGCGGCGCTGGCCTCGCTGAGCGGGGAGCCGGGAGCGGAGGCGCTGGACGCGGTGGCGAGCGGAGTGAACGTCGACGGGGACACCGTCGAGGTGTGCTGGGCCGAGGACTCGGCGACGACCCGGGTCGCCTTCGGCCCGGTGACGGTCACGCACGGATGAGCCGGTGACGGGACGGGGGTGCGCGCTCCCGGGCGCCGCACCCCCGTCCCGTCACACGTCCGTGCGGATCACGACGGCCAGGGTGCGCGGTCCGTGCACGCCCTCGACGCGTTCGAGTTCGATGTCGGACGTGGCCGACGGACCGCTGATCAGCGTCGTCGGCCGCTCCGGCACCAGACGGGCCACCGCCTCGGGTACGCCCACCTCCACGGTCGACAGGTCGACTACGCAGACGTGCAGGTCGGGCACGAGGGACAGCGCCCGCCGCCCCTGGTCGGGCGATCCGTCCAGGAAGATCGTGCCGGTCTCGGCGCAGCCGGCGGCCGAGGCCGTCACGACCCCGTCCAGGGAGTCCAGCCGGGGTGCGGGGATGTCGGCGGAATCCTGCTGGACCTCGCCGTCGTAGGCGGTGAGCCACTGCGGGTCGAGGCCGGCGGGTACGCCGATCCGGCCGGCTCCGCGCTCCCTCAGCACCTCGGCGACGACCTCGGCCGTGCGGTCGGCCGTGCAGGGGTGGACCTGGGCCTTGTAGTCGACGAGCCGGTCGGTGAACAGCTCCAGGCGCTCCGCGTCGGGGAGGGTGCGCCCGGTGCGGTAGGCGCGCGGGACCGGGGTGTCGGCGGCGGGAGCCAGGGCCAGGGCATCCCGGACACGTCCGAGCACCGTTTCGCGAGCGGTCGTCACTTCTCCTCCTCCTGCTGCTGGTTCCGCGTGTACGACTCAGCGGCGGCCCGCATCGTCGCCGCGCCCTCGGCCGAGGCCAGCCAGGAGCGGAAGGTCTCCTTGGGCGGGGCGGGCGTGTCGCGGCTGTCGCTCCAGCCGTTGAACGGCGGAGGCAGATGTGAGATCTTCCCGTCCCGCCCGGCGAGGACGCGGCCGAGCCCGGAGGCCTTCTGCGCCGCTGTGAACAGCTTCGGACTCTTCATCACCCCGGCCGCCGCCTTCATGGCGATCTTCTCGGCCGTGGTACCGGACTGTTCGGTGTGCTGGTGGCGCAGCTCGACCAGCAGCGACGGAATGTCGATCTTGACCGGGCAGGCGTCGAAGCAGGCTCCGCAGAGACTGGAGGCGTACGGCAGCGAGCTGTTGGGATCGTCCTTGGCGGCGTGCATGCCGGCGAGCTGCGGGGTGAGGACGGCGCCGATCGGTCCGGGGTACGTCGATCCGTAGGCGTGGCCGCCCGCGCGTTCGTACACCGGGCAGACGTTGAGACAGGCCGAGCAGCGGATGCAGTTGAGCGCCTCGCGGCCGATCCTGTCGGCGAGGGCCGCGGTGCGTCCGTTGTCGAGCAGCACCAGGTGGAAGGTCTGCGGCCCGTCGCCGGGCGTGACTCCGGTCCACAGGGACGTGTACGGGTTCATCCGCTCGCCGGTGGAGGAGCGCGGCAGCAGTTGGAGGAAGACCTCCAGGTCCTGGTAGCGCGGCAGCACCTTCTCGATGCCCATGACGGTGATCAGGGTGTCGGGCAGCGTCAGGCACATGCGGCCGTTGCCCTCCGACTCGACGACGGACAGGGTGCCGGTCTCCGCGATGCCGAAGTTGGCTCCGGATACGGCGACCTTCGTCGTCATGAACTTCTCGCGCAGATAGGCGCGGGCCGCTGCCGCCAGGTGGGCGGGGACGTTGTCCAGGGACGGGTCGATGCCCGGGATCTCCTTGAGGAAGATCTCCCGGATCTCGTCGCGGTTGCGGTGGATGGCGGGTACCAGGATGTGCGAGGGCTTGTCGTGGGCGAGCTGCACGATGAGCTCGGCGAGGTCCGTCTCGTACGGGGTGATACCGATCGATTCGAGGTGCTCGTTGAGGCCGATCTCCTGGGTGGCCATCGACTTGACCTTGATGACCTCCTTGCTGCCGGTCTCCTTGATCAGCCGCGCGACGATCTCGTTGGCCTCGCCGCCGTCCCGGGCCCAGTGGACGGTGCCGCCGCGCTCGGTGACCTTGCGCTCCAGTTCCTCCAGCAGTGCGGGGAGCCGGTTCATCGTGTCGGTCTTGATGGCCGATCCCGCGTCGCGCAGCTCCTCCCAGTCGGGCAGTTCGCCGGTGACGTTGAGGCGTTTGGCGCGGATGGTGTGGGTGGCCTTGCCGAGGTTGCGGCGCAGTTGTGCGTTGCCCAGGTCGTCATGGGCGGCGGCGGGGAACTTCCGGTCGCCACGCAGGTTGCCCGTGCCGTACGGGGAGCGGGGCGGCGTCGCGGGCATGCCGAGAAAGGTGCTGCTCATCGGGCGGCCTCCGTCAGGACGTGCGGCGAGGTGCGGGTGGCGGAGAGGATCTGGGCCAGGTGCAGGGTGCGGGTGCCGGACTCGATCCGCGAGAGCCCGCCGCCGATGTGCATCAGACAGGACGAGTCGCCGGCGGTGCACACGGCGGCGTCGGTGGTGGCGATGTTGCGCATCTTGTCCTGGAGCATCGCGGTCGATGTGTCGGCGTTCTTCACGGCGAAGGTGCCGCCGAATCCGCAGCAGGCGTCGGCCTCGGGCAGTTCGACGAGGTCGATCGAGTCGACGGCCCTCAGCAGCCGCAGCGGTTTGTCGCCGACCCGGAGCATGCGCAGGGAGTGGCAGGTGGGGTGGTACGTGACGCGGTGCGGGAAGTACGCGCCGACGTCGGTGGCGTTCAGCACGTCGACGAGGAACTCGGAGAGCTCGTACGTCTTGGCCTTCACCGTGGCAACGCCCGCGCGCAGCGCCGCGTCGCCGTAGCGTTCGGCGACGATCTCGTGCTGGTGGCGGACCGAGCCCGCGCAGGAGCCCGACGGCATGACGACGGCGTCGATGGACGCGTCGCCGAACTGCTCGGCGAAGTTGCGCACCAGCGGAACGGGCTCGCGCTGGTAGCCGGTGTTGACGTGCATCTGGCCGCAGCAGGTCTGCCCCGGCGGGAAGACCACCTCGTGGCCCAGGCGGGCCAGCAGCACCGCCGTGGATTTCACCGCCTCGGGGAAGAGTGTGTCTCCCAGACAGGTGGCGAAGAGTCCGACGCGCATGGGGTCTCCCCGATCAGTTCTCTGCATGATGCTCTGCGTTTATGGTCCGACCATACTATCCTCCAGCCGAAACGGGGAAGGGTGCGGCACCGGCGGTCGGGTGACACCTGCCGGTACCCGCGCACGCAAAAGCCGTCGCGGTGCCCCTGCCAGGGGCGCCGCGACGGCTTGGTCCGTGGTTCAGGCCGTGGTCTTCTCGTCGACCAGCTTTCCGTGCAGGCCCCGGATGTGCGCCTCGACCACATCGGCCGCCCGCGCACCCTGGCCCGCCCGCACCAGGCGGAGCAGTTCGGTGTGGTCCTCGTTGAGTGCGGCGGCGGTGGCCGGCCAGTCCTCGGCGGCTTCCAGTGCGCGCAGGATCAGCGGCCGTACGGACTCGCGGACGGCGGAGGTCAGCGTGGAGGTCAGCTCGTTGCCGGAGCTGCGGGCGATGTGCACGTGGAAGCGGGTGTCCAGGTCGTTGAACTCGGGCACGTCGACATCCGGCGCCCCCATCCGCACGAGCAGCGCCTCGGCCTCGTCCAGATCCGCTGCGGAGGCGTGCCGCGCGGCGGCCTCGAAGCTGGAGCGCTCCAGCGTGACCCGCGCCTCCAGCACATCCTCCAGGCTGTAGCTCCCGAGGGCGAAGTGGAGCCGGAGCAGCCGGCCGAGCGCGTCGTCGGGGTTGCGGACGATGCGCGCCCCGGCGTCCGGGCCGCGGCCCGGCTGGGCCACCAGGACACCGATGGTCTCCAGCACGCGCAGCGCCTCGCGCAGGGCCGACCGGCTGACGCCGAGGACCGGTGCGAGCTCCCGTTCGGGCGGCAGCCGGTCGCCGGCCTTGAGGTCACCGGCGAACACCCGCTGCTCGATGCTCTGGAGCACCAGTTCATGTGTGCGCGACTGCCGTACGGGCTGCCATTCGACGGGCATCCGCCACCCCCTGCCCCGGCCGGCGCCGTTCGGTTGCCGACCGCTCCTGTCCGAATCTCCCACTATGTCACACACGGTATGTGGTCGGACCAGAAGGAGCACGCCGGAGCGAGGCGCTAGGGCGTGTTGCGAAAGTAGCGTCGTCCGCCCGGAGGGCGGGGCTCGCGGCGTCTGGTGCGGTGCATCGCAAGGCGGAGGGTCGCCCGCGTACTGGACGTACTCGGGCGATCCCGACAACGCGGCGAGGTGCCGTGCCAGGCGTCGCGAGTCGGACGGGACTTTCACAACACGCCCTAGTAGGTGACCACGATGCGGCGGTCCACGCCGTCCACCCGTATCCGCCCGCCGAAGGGGACGATCATCTGCGGGTCCGTGTGACCGAGGTCGACGTCGAGGACGGCCATGGTCCCGGGGGCGTACGCGTCGAGGGCGCGCAGCACGGCCTCGCGCTGCCGCTCGCGGTACCGCTCCCCGTCGGTGGTGTCGAGGGGATGCTCGAAGGACCAGTTCTTGGCGCGGCCCATCAGCAGCGCGGGGAACCGCTGCAGGAGTCCGCGCTCCCCCATGTTCCGCAGGATCCGGTACACCTCGTCGGCGCTCGGCATCTCCTCGGAGGTTTCGAGGAACAGCACCCGGCCCTCGTACTCGGCGGGCGGCCGGATCTCCCGGTCGGCCATGAGCAGCCAGGACAGGATCTCCAGATTGCCGCCCCAGCTCGCCCCCTCGACCACTCGGCCGGCGTTGTGCCAGATCCAGCCGTCGGCGGGCAGCATTCCGGGTTCGTGATCGAAGGTCCGCGGGTCCTCCCAGGGGCTGTTGACGCTGCCGGTCTCCTTCGCCGGAGTCAGTTCGTGGTCGCCGTGGGTGAACAGCGCCGCCCGCAGCGATTCGGCCGTCAGCGGGTGCAGGGCGCCGGGGCGACCGAGTTCGACCATCACCGATCCGCCGTGATAGCCGACGATGCCGAGGTTGTCGAGGAACACCAGCAGGTTGGTGTTGTCGCTGTAGCCGAAGAACGGCTTGGGATGGGCGCGCAGCAACTCGGCGTCCAGATGGGGCAGGACGGTGATCTGGTCGTCCCCGCCGATGGTGGCGACGACCGCCTTGATCGTCGGGTCGGCGAAGGCCGCGTGGATGTCGGCGGCGCGTTCCTGCGGCGTGGAACCCATCTTCCGGGTGGCCGGGTACTCCACGGGTTCCAGCCCGAATTCCTCACGGAGCCGGCGCAGGCCCAGTTCGTACGGCAGCGGGAGGACGCCGGGGAGTCCGGACGCGGGGGACAGCACGGCGACGCGGTCGCCGGGCCGGGGCTTGGAGGGATAGCGGGATGTCGTCATCCGAAGAGCCTAAGCAGCCTCCTGCGGACTGTCCGCAGGATATTCACCGGCGGCTACGACGGGCCGGTCGGCGTGCCCTGATGGAAGTACATGCGCCAGCCCGATTCCGACTGCCGCCAGATCGAACTGCGCCGGACGCGGCGGCCGTCGCCCTCCGACACGTAGGTCAGATGAACGAGGCCCGGGGCCAGCAGCGCTCCGGACATCTCGGTGACGACGCTCGGGGCGGGGGCTTTGTCGTCGGTGGTGTTCCCTGCGCCGGCGGA
This sequence comes from Streptomyces sp. NPDC048211, assembly GCF_043202315.1. Lineage (NCBI taxonomy): Bacteria > Bacillati > Actinomycetota > Actinomycetes > Kitasatosporales > Streptomycetaceae > Streptomyces > Streptomyces sp. NPDC048211. The sequence continues at coordinate 1,312,941 of NZ_JBIDAD010000002.1, read as the reverse complement.
CGTCACGTCCAGGATCGACGTCCGGTCGTAGCGCCGTCCCGACGCTCCGAACTCGTGGAACTCCGGGTCGAGGAGTTCGGTCACCGCCTCGGGCGACGCCCGCACGCCCGGATCGAGCAACCGCAGTTCCCCCTCGACGGCGGCCCGCACGGACCGCTCTTCCTCATGGCTTCCGCTCATGCGTGGACCCTAAGGGCTGTCCCGCAATTCCCGGTGGACCAGCGCGCGGCGTCGGACGCGGTGCACCGCAAGGCGGAGGGACGCCCGCCATACCCGATGTATTCGGGCGTTCCGAACAACGGAGGGGGTCCCGGTCTCCCCGTGCCGTTGAGGCGACGGCGAAGGTGCCGTAGCCGTCGTCGCGCGCCCGCACGGAATTGCGGGACAGCCCCTGGGCGAAGACCGCGTGCAGGCACGGATCCCGCCTCCGCTCCGGACGTGGACCGGTGGGGCCGTCCACCCGCCGTCCACGCGCCGTCCTGCCGGCTCAGTCGGTGAACGCACCATGGCGTCCCGCCCCGCCGCCGAAGCGGTCGGCGCCCGACTGCGTCTCCCCCGCCGCCAGCGGCACCAGACCGTGCCGGTACTCCGCGGCCAGCGCGTCCGGCTCGCTCAGGCCGTGCTGTTCGCGCACGGAGAGCCGGTCGTGGCGCAGGCACAGCTGGGGGAACCCGGCGATCTCCCGGGCGAGTTGCTCCGCCGCGCTCCTGGACTCGCCCGTGGGGACGAGCCGGTTGACCAGCCCCATGCCGTGCGCCTCCGCAGCCGGGACGGGCCGGCCGGTGAGGATCATGTCCATGGCCCGGCTCTCGCCGATGAGGCGCGGCAGCCGTACCGTGCCGCCGTCCACCAGCGGCACTCCCCATCGGCGGCAGAACACCCCGAAGACCGCGTCCTGTTCCGCCACCCGCAGATCGCACCAGGTGGCCAGCTCCAGACCGCCGGCCACCGCGTGCCCGGCGACCGCGGCGATCACGGGCTTGCCGAGCCGCATCCGGGTGGGCCCCATCGGACCGTCGCCCTCGGCGGTGACGGTGTTGCCGCGTTCGGTCCCGATCGCCTTGAGGTCTGCACCGGCGCAGAACGTGCCGCCCTCGCCCCACAGCACGGCCACCGCCGCGCCCTCATCGGCGTCGAACGCGCGGAAGGCGTCGGCCAGTCGGCGGGCGGTCGGGCCGTCCACCGCGTTACGGGTTTCGGGCCGGGCCAGGATCACCGTGAACACGGGGCCGTCACGCTCGATCCGTACGGCGGGACTCTCGCTCATCGTTCGCCTTCCCACGGGTGCCGTCCGGGCCCGGCGGTGGACCGTGCGCCCGCCGTGCCCCGCTCCCGTGCACCGTACGGCGCCCGAGCGCGATGATTCATAGGATTCTCACGCAGTCCGACTACGGTGGCTCCCGTGACGCAGACGAGCCCACCCGGCTGGCATCCAGACCCCGGGTACACAGGATTTGGCCCCATCCAGGAACGCTGGTGGGACGGCACACAGTGGACCGATCAGCTCCGGGTCCCCCCGGCCACGCTCCGTAGCCGACGGATACGCATCGGCGCAGGCATCACCGCGGCCGTGGTGCTCCTCGCCGCCATCGGCGGCGGCGTGTACCTGCTGACGGACGACTCCGGCACGAGCGAGACCGCCGCGACCGCCCCCTCCGCCTCGCCGTCCCCGGCCCCCAGCCGCCGACCCGGCGCACCGGGCGGCCGCGGGGGCGACAGCGGGGGCGACCAGAGCCCCGAGCAGCAGCAGCCTCAGACCGAGGACGGTTACGCGACGGACATGGCCAGCGGCATCAGCATCCCGGTCCCCGACGGCTGGAAGGGCCAGTCGGGACTGGGCGCGGGCGTGACCACCGGCACGTATGCCTGCCCCGGGAACAGCAAGGAGGAGTGCGTGCGCGGCGGAGTGTTCTCCGTACCGGCCACCGCGCTGAAGCTGACCACCAAGACCGCGAAGGCCACGGCCGAGAAGGACATCGCGACCAATGCCGAGGAGTCGTACGGCGGGAAGATCTACGGCGGCATCACCTCGCACCAGCAGCTGAAGTCCGAGGCGGTCACGGTGGCCGGCGGGCAGGGTTACCGGGTCCGCTGGAAGGTCGTCACGAAGAACGGTGACGACGGGTACGTCGAGTCGCTGGCGTTCCCCTCGCCGCTGGCCGAGGACACGCTGATCGTCCTGCGCTCCGGCTTCGACATCAACCCCAAGGCACCCGGCCTGTCGGTGCTGGACGACATCACCAAGGGCATCAAGGCCGCCTCGGGCATGGACGCCGGCCCGGGCACCAACGCGTAGGACCGTTCGAAACCCCTCTCACGGGGACGCCGCACGGCCCGGGTGAGTACCCGGGCCGCCCGGACTGAGTACGTCACCCGATCCCGTTCCGGTCCACCGTTGCTGGAATGGGGTCATGGCTCCCGACGCACCGCGCCCCCGCATCCAGCAGATGACCAGCACCGGCACCACACTGGCCGTCACGTTGGCCCCGCTGGTGATCGGTGTCCTGCTGGCCCGCACCACGATGGCCCTGGACCCGCACTCCCCGGTGAACGCGCTGATCACCCGCACCGGTCACGGGACGGGCGTCTCCCCCGCCGAGTGGCGCGGCTGCGGCCGGAGCGCGCTGCGCCGGTGCAGGACCTGGAAGCCACTGGCGCGGCGCGGTGTCCGCCGGACCGGTGACGCGGGCCGCGCCCCGGTTCAGCCCAGCCGGTAGACGAAGGTGGGCCAGGGCTCTCCGGTGGTTCGCTGCCAGGCAGGCACGATCCCCTCGGAGTCCCGGTCGCGTGCCCGGGCGAAGGTGGAGACACAGGCCGCGTGGACATCGGTCAGCGGGGCGCGAGCGGTGAGTTCCTTGAGGCGCCGAAGGGCTGCCGCCGCAGCGTCCGCGCGGCCGGCGTCGAGGTACACGTCGGCGGCCGCGCCCAGGGCCCGGCCGAGCGCCGACTGCGCGGCGGCGAGCCCGGCCGCGTGCGGTTCCGGATCACCCGCCTCCATGAGCTGCCGCAGCAGGGTCTCGGCCTCTTCGAAGCAGGCCGCGGCCCCTTCGTCGTCCTCGGCGCGGTACCGGGCCCGGCCGAGAATCCGCAGGCGGTCCGCGACCTGTGACCGCCCGCCCTGCCCCTCGGCCCCCACGAGGCGCCGGGTGATCTCCAGGGCCTCGCCCCCCGGCGGCCACCGCACCCTCGAACTCGCCCGTCAGGCGCAGCCGGACGCTGAGGTTGGCGAGCGTCCGGGCCAGCTCCGGCTCGTAGGAACCGGGATCGCGCCCGACGGCGCGACGGTAGAGCTCCACGGATCGCCGGGTGACGGTCACGGCCCCTGACCCCTCGCCGTCGCGGGTGTGACAGCGGGCGAGGGCATCGAGGGCGACGGCGAGCCGGGGCCCGTGGGTTTCCGGTTCCGCGTCGGCCAACCGCTCGGCCAGGGTGACGAGTTCCTCGCGTACCACCCTCTCATCGGTGTGCGCGTCCAGCAGTTCGAGGTGGTGGGCCAGACAGTCCAGGGCGACCGCGAGCAAGGTCTGGTCAGGGACCTCGGTACCGGCCGGCAGGTCGCGGCAGCGTGTCACGGCCTCCTCGGCCGTCGCTCGCGCCCGGGAGAGGTCTTCCGTGGCACCGAGGCACCACGCCAGGTCGATGAGCAACTGGGCCCGCATCACCTGCGTTTCCGGGTAGAGCCTCGGGACGAGGTCGCCGACCAGTTCCCTGGCGTCGTCGCCCGCCTCGACCGCTTCCGTGAACCGGCCGAGCGCCCGCAGTCCGTGTGCCAGTTCGCCCAGCACCCTGGTGTGGAGCACGGCCAGCCGGAACTGCTGCCGCCAGGGCAACTCCCGCAGCAGTTCGGCGCACTGGAGATACACGTCGACGGACTCGGCCGTGCGACCGGCCCGGTCGAGGACCCACGCGTGCGCGCGCAGCGCGGCGGCGGCGCTGCCCAGGCAGCGGTCGGCCTGCCCCGGCAGCACGGACCCGTAGACGGCGACACTGAGACGGGCCGTCACGAGCGCCTCGTCCGCACGGTCCAGCCCGGCCAGCGCCAGGGCGCGCACCAGGTGGCAGTAGGCGGTCCGGCTCGGAGAGGGACGGGCGTCCGGGACGTTCAGGGACTCCTGCGCCGCCGCGCACGCCTCCTCGTACCGGCCCGCGTGGAGCAGGAGCTGGGACTGGAGCACGAGCGAACGGGCCAGCACGTCGGGTGCTCCGGGGCGCTCGCGGCGCATCGTGGCCCGGCACAGTGCGACGGCCTCGGCGCCCCAGGCGATCCGCCGCTCCAGCGGCTGCGGACGCACGAACACCCAGTGGGGCGACGAACAACGGAGCAGCGCGGACACGAGCAGCCTCCCGCCCGGCCCGTTCCCGTCCCTGCCGGCGACCGGACGCAGCACCGGCAACAGCATCCGGACAGCTCCCATGGGCTCCCCCTCGGCGCTCGGCGATCGTAGGGGTGACTGCCGAGGACGCCGCATGGTTGCGCTCCGATCGGCACGGATGCGTCCCCGGTCGGCCACAGCCTCGCGACGGCCCGGAAAACCGGTTCCCCCGGCCGGGCCCCCCTCCCTAGACTCGCCACGACATCGCGCCCCGGCTCTCCGCCGCGGCGCACGCCGTGACCATCGAGGGGAGACCTGCCGTGCGCTACCGCACCGCTGTCGTCGTCCCCCCGTCGCGGTACGAGGTGATCCTGGTGTCTACCTCCGCCCGGCGCCGGCTGCGCGGCCGGCCCCGGACACCCGCGACGAACGTCTGAACCCTGCCCTCTTCCTGACGGGCCGTCCGTGTGCGCCCATGCCGTGGACGAAGGGTTCCGCCGCGCCCCGAACAGGGCGCTCCGTCCGGGCATCGCGCCGTCTTCTTCCGGATCACCCCGAAAGGCACGGACCGTGCGTACCGAACTGCACCGTCAACCCACCAGCGCACTCGCCGACGTTCGCAACCTGGGCATCCTCGCCCACGTCGACGCCGGCAAGACCACCGTCACCGAGCGGATCCTCTACGCCACCGGCACCACGCACAAGCGCGGCGAGGTCCACGACGGGACGACCATCACCGACTTCGACTCCCAGGAGCGCGACCGCGGCATCACCATCTTCGCCGCAGCCGTGAGCTGCACCTGGGCGGGTCACCGGATCAACCTGATCGACACCCCGGGGCATGTCGACTTCGCCGACGAGGTCGAGCGTGCGCTGCGGGTGCTGGACGGAGCGATCGCCGTGTTCGACGCGGTCGCCGGCGTGGAGCCGCAGAGCGAGTCGGTGTGGCGCCAGGCCGACCGGCATGCCGTGCCGCGCATCGCGTTCGTCAACAAGCTCGACCGGTCCGGCGCCGACCTCGACACGGCGGTCGCGTCGATCCGGGAGCGGTTGCGGACGGTCCCGCTGGTGGTCCAGCTGCCCATCGGCCGCGAGGAAGGGTTCAGCGGAGTGGTGGATCTGCTCCGCATGCGGGCTCTCGTCTGGGCCGACGGCGACGACTCGTACGAGGAACGGGACGTACCCGATGAGCTTCGGGCGGAGGCGCAGCGACGCCGACGGCAGCTGGAGGAGGCGGTGGCGGAGCTCCACCCGGCCGCGCTGGAGGAGTTCTGTGCCCGGTCCGAGCTCACCGAGCAAACGCTGGCCGGGGCGCTGCGTGATCTGACCCGTACCGGTGAGGGTGTCGTGGTGCTGTGCGGTTCGGCCTACCGCAACCGCGGTGTCGAACCGCTGCTGGAGGCCGTCGTGGCGTATCTGCCCTCCCCGCTGGACGTGCCGCCCGTACGGGGCACGCTCGGCGACGTGGTGCAGGAGCGGGCCGCCGATCCGTCCGCGCCGTTCGCGGCGCTCGCGTTCAAGGTCAACGCGACCGCGACGGGCCGGCTGACCTATCTGCGGGTGTACTCGGGCGTGGTCAGGAAGGGGGAGACGGTGCTGGACGTCGGTGCACGGCGAAGCGAGCGCATCGGCCGGATCCTGCGGGTCCGGGCGGACCGGCACGTCGACGTGGACTCGGCGGTGGCCGGGGACATCGTCGCGGTCATCGGTCCCAAGGCCGCCCGGGCCGGTGCCACCCTGTGCGCGCCGGACGCCCCGCTGGTCCTCGAACCGCCGACGGTGGCCGATCCGGTGGTATCGGTGGCGGTCGAGGCCGTCCGCAGCACCGACACGGAGCGTCTGATGTCGGCGCTCGTACGGCTGGTCGAGGAGGATCCGTCGCTCGCGGTACGGACGGACTCCGAGACGGGTCAGACGGTGCTCTCGGGCATGGGCGAACTGCATCTGGAGGTGGCTACGGAGAAGATCCGGCGCGCCCAGGGGCTGGACGTCCGTGTCGGGCGGCCGCAGGTCGCCTACCGGGAGACGGTCGCCCGAGGCGTGTCCGGTCTGGTCTACCGGCACGTCAAACAGGACGGCGGGGCCGGACAGTTCGCACATGTCGTCATCGACGTGGAGCCGCTGGAGGCCACCGCGGACGAGGGTTCGGCGGACTTCGTGTTCCGTTCGGCCGTCGTCGGCGGCCGGGTCCCCCAGGAGTACGTCCGGGCGGTCGCGGCCGGCTGCCGGGACGCCCTGCTGGAGGGTCCCATCGGCGGGCATCCGGTGACCGGAGTGCGGGTGACGCTGACCGACGGCACTACTCATCCGAAGGATTCGTCGGAGATGGCGTTCCGTACCGCCGGCCGGTTCGCACTGCGTGAGGCTCTGCGCTCCAGCGCGATGGTGCTGCTGGAACCCGTGGTGGAGCTCACGGCGACGGTGCCCGACGAGGCGGTGGGCGGGGTGCTCGGCGATCTGGCCGCGCGGCGGGGCCGGGTGTCCGGCTCCACCGCACGGGCCGGCGCGGCGGTGATCACGGCGACCGTGCCGCTGGCCGAGCTGTTCGGCTACGCGACGCGCCTGCGCAGCCGGACGCAGGGCCGGGGCACGTTCACGACCCGGGCCACCGGCTACGCCCCGGCGCCGGCATCGGTGTCCGGCTGACGCGCACAGGGCCGGTCCCACCCGTCGACGCGGGTGGGACCGGCCCCAGGGGGCCGTCAGGGAGGCGCCGGGATCAGTGGACCGGCTCGGGGTACGTCGGGTACTCCACCCCGGAGACGTGTTGCACGACCCGGATGACCTGGCAGGAGTAGCCGAACTCGTTGTCGTACCAGAGGTAGAGAATCGCGTTGTCGCCGTCGACCTGGGTGGGGCCCGCGTCCACGATGGAGGCGTGCCGCGAGCCGATGAAGTCGCTGGACACCGCGTCGGGGGCGGTCGTGAAGTCGATCTGCCGCTTGAGCGGCGAGGTCAGCGACACGTCGCGCAGGTAGTCCAGGACCTCGTCGCGCGTGGTCTCACGGCCGAGCTTCAGGCTGAGGATGGCGATCGAGACGTCCGGCACCGGCACCCGGATGGAGCTGCCCGTGATCGTCGCCTCCAGGTCCGGAAGCGCCTTGGCGACGGCCGAGGCCGCGCCCGTCTCGGTGATCACCATGTTGAGCGGCGCGGAACGGCCGCGGCGGTCTGAGTTGTGGTAATTGTCCAGCAGGTTCTGGTCGTTGGTGAACGAGTGGATGGTCTCCACGTGCCCGCGCAGGACGCCGTACTCGTCCGCCATCGCCTTCAGCGGCGGCACGATCGCGTTGGTGGTGCAGGAGGCGCAGGAGATGATCTGCTCGTCCGGCTTGATCATGTCGTGGTTGACGCCGTGCACGACGTTGAGAACGTCACCCTTGCCCGGCGCGGTCAGGACGACCTTGGCGATCCCCGGGCGCAGGTGGTTCGAGAGGCCCTCGCGGTCGCGCCACTTGCCGGTGTTGTCGATCAGGATGGCGTCGTCGATGCCGTACGCCGTGTAGTCGACGGACGTCGGGTCGTCGGAGTAGATCACCTGGATCTCGTTGCCATTGGCGATGATCCTGTTGTTCGCCTCGTCGACCGTGATCGTGCCCTGGAACTGACCGTGGATGGAATCGCGTCGCAGCAGCGAGGCACGCTTGACGATGTCCTGGCCCGCACCCTTGCGGACGACGATGGCGCGCAGCCGCAGACCGTTGCCGGATCCGGCCTTCTCGATGAGCAGCCGGGCCAGCAGACGGCCGATGCGGCCGAAGCCGTACAGCACGACGTCGCGCGACTCGCGGCGCTCGATCTTGTTGGCCCCCGTGGCGCCGGCGACGGCTCCGGCGGTGAACTCCGCCTCGGAGAGGCCGCGGTCATCGGCCTTGTAGGTCGCGGCGAGCATGCCGATGTCGATCTGGGAGGGGCCGAGATCGAGCGTGGTGAGGGCCTGGAGGAACGGCAGGGTCTCGGTGACCGAGAGCTCCGCGCCGTCGATCTGCCGGGCGAATCGGTGGGTCTTGAGGATGCTCACCACCGACTTGTTCACCAGGGAGCGGCTGTGCAGGAGGACGGTGACATCCCTCTCGCGGTGCAGCTTCCCGATGATCGGGATCATCGACTCCGCGATTTCCTCGCGGTGCATCCAGTTGGTGAACGAGTCGTCATTGACAGTCACAGGTTTATCTTTCGAGCTAGGCGGCGCTCATATGGTAACCCGACGGTCTTTTGATCTTCCCGACGGTGCCGCCCGACGACTCCGAAGGGGCACGGAACGAAGGGATACGGACGGGACGGGCGGGGCTCGAACGGGTTCACACAGTGGACACGAGGTCGCCATACGGGATCCGGAATGCGCGGCCAACTGCCCCTGGTTCTCCCCTGCATGACTGTAGGAGTAGCACTCAGCGCGACCGGATCCGGCAACCAGATCGACGCCACCGTGCACCTCGCCCGGGAGGCCGCCGCCGCGGGGCTGCGGTCCGCCTGGTTCGGGCAGACCTTCGGCGCCGATTCCCCGCAGCTCGCCGCCATCGTCGGGCGCGAGGTGCCGGAGCTCCAGGTGGGCACCTCGGCGATCCCCGTCTTCGGACGCCACCCACTGATCATCTCAAGCCAGGCCCAGACCGCGCAGGCGGCCACCCACGGCCGCTATCACCTCGGGCTCGCCCTCGGTACGAAGCCACTGACCGAGGCGGCCTTCGGCATCCCCTACGAACGCCCCATCGCGCGCCTGCGCGAGTTCCTCACCGCACTGCGGCAGCTCACCGAGACGGGCAGTGCCGACTTCCGGGGCGAACTGATCACCGCGTCCACCCCGCTTCCCGCCCGCGTACCGGGAGCCGAGGGCGGCGTCCCCCTGCTCGTGGCCGCGATGGGCCCGCAGGCCCTCCGGGTCAGCGGCGAGCTGGCGGACGGGATCCTGCCCTACCTCGCCGGGCCCCGGGCCCTGGCCGAACACATCGTCCCGGCGGTCACCGCCGCCGCCGAGACCGCGGGCCGCCCCGCACCCCGGATCGTGGCACTGGTGCACGGCGTGGTCACCGGTGACACCGACGCCGCGCGCAGCACCGCCACGGAACAGCTGGCGTTCTACGAACAGTTCCCGTCGTACGCGCGGGTCGTGGAGCTCTCCGGTGCCGCGCGCGCCGGTGACGTGGCCGTGATCGGTGACGAGAAGACGGTGGCAGCGGAGGTGCGGCGCTACCGGGACGCCGGGGCGACCGAGGTGGTGTTCTCGGGGACGGACCTGGCCGGGGAGGCCGACCGGCGGCGGACGTGGGAGCTGCTCGGGGAGCTGGCGGGCTGAGCGGGGCGCGCCCGGGAACCGACGGCCGGGAGCGCACACCTCTGCTCCCGGCCGGCCGGGACGGGCAGCCGCTCCGGCCCACCCGCACGCCGCCTCGGCCGGCGTGACCTGCCACACCCCTGCTCCCGTCCGGCCGCCGGGACGGGCAGCCCGGTTCGCTCAGGCGCATCCCGGACGCCTCGTCAGCTCCCGTGACCCGTAAGGACCTTGTCGGCATGAGCCCGCGCGACAGGGTCACCTCGGCGCGCCCTCCCAGCCCCGTTACGTCCGGAGTATTGACGCCCGATGAAACAAGTCAATAGTTTCAGTATCTTCGACTCATAGGGTGCTCCCCCATGGGATCCCGAACAGTCGGCACCACCACGCCCCGCTCCGGAGAGGGACGGAGCGCGCCTTCGTCCGGGCGCGGTCGTCCGCCCCTCGCGTCCCCCGTCAGGAGACCCGATGACCGACGCCACCCCGGCCGCCGCCCCACCCGCCGCGACCTTCACCACGCGTTCCCCCGCGACCGGAGAGCCGATCGCCGAGCACCCGGTGAACGGGCCGGAAGAGGTCTCCCGTGCCGTGGCGCGGGCCCGGACCGCCCAGGCAGGCTGGGCGGCGCTGCCCGCCTCCCGGCGCCGCGACCATCTCCTGCGCTGGAAGAAGGCCCTCGCCACCGACCTGGGCACGGTGGCGGGCACGATCGCCGAGGAGACCGGCAAGCCGGCCGGCGACGCCGCGCTGGAGGTCGTACTCACCCTGGAGCATCTCAGCTGGGCCGCTCGCCACGCCGGGCGCGTACTGCGCCGGCGGAAGGTGGGCACGGGGCTGTTCACCCTCCACCAGCGGGCCTCACTGGTACACCGGCCGCTGGGCGTGATCGGTGTGATCGGCCCCTGGAACTACCCCCTGTACACCCCGATGGGCTCCATCGGCTACGCCCTGGCGGCAGGGAACGGCGTGGTCTTCAAGCCGTCCGAGCTGACGCCGGGCACCGGGGTCCTGCTGGCCGGGCTCTTCGACGCCGCCGTCCCCGGGCACGCCGGGCTGCTCACCACGGTCACCGGCGCGGCGTCCACCGGGGACGCGCTGGCCAGGGCCGGCGTCGACAAGCTGGCGTTCACCGGGTCGCCGGGGACGGCCCGCAAGGTGATGGCGGTGTGCGCCGAGACCCTGACACCGTTCCTCGCCGAGTGCGGCGGGAAGGACGCGGTGATCGTCACCGCGGACGCGGACCTGGAAGCGGCCGCCGATGCGATCGTATGGGGCGCGCTGAGCAACGCGGGGCAGACCTGCGCGGGGGTCGAGCGCGTCTACGCGGTACGCGAGATCCACGCGGCGCTGTGCGAGAAGGTCGTCAGGCGGGCCGAGAAGCTGCGCCCGGGCGCCGAGGCCGACGCCGCCTACGGCCCGATGACACTGCCGGGCCAGCTCGACGTCGTCGAACGCCATGTGACCGGTGCGGTCGCGGCGGGAGCGGGGGCCCTGCTCGGCGGGCCCGAGTCGGTCCGCGCTCCGTACGTCGCACCGGTCGTCCTGACCGGCGTCCCGGAGGACGCGGCGGCGATGACGGAGGAGACCTTCGGGCCGGTGGTGGCCGTCAACGCGGTGGCCGACGTGGACGAGGCGGTGGAGCGGGCGAACGCCTCGCGTTACGCCCTGGGGGCCGCGGTGTTCTGCCGCAGCGGACGCGCCGGCGCGTCCATCGCGGCACGGCTGCGCGCGGGGGCGGTGTCGGTCAACTCGGTGCTCGGCTTCGCGGCGGTACCGGCGCTGCCGTTCGGCGGTTCGCAGGACTCCGGATTCGGGCGGATCCACGGCGAGGAGGGACTGCGCGCCTTCTCGTCCGTCCAGTCGACGACCGTGCAGCGGTTCACCCCGCCCCTCGCGCTGACCTCCTTCGATGTCCCGGCCGCCACGCGGGAGCGCGCGGTGCGACTGGCCCGCACACTGCACCGGCGCCGCTGATCTGCCACACCCCGCGGCCGGAACGTCCGGCCGGGCGCTTCCGCCCGGCGCTCCGGCCGGTCAGGCGTCCAGCAGCGGCGCCAGGTAGCGACGGGCGAAGGCCCGCGCCTGGTCCTCGTCGTCCATCTCGATGCAGCTGGCGGGGTTGAGCAGGAAGGAGACGGCGACCCGCACCATGAGCTCGGCGACCGGCTGCGGGTCCTCGTCAGGGCGGTCCTCGGCCTGCTGGGCGCGGCGCAGATGGCCCGTCAGATAGGTGACGGTGGCGGAGAGCGAGAAGCCGCCCTGCACAGTCAGATAGGGCAGCACGACCTCGGGTTCGAGGCGCAGCAGGCCACCGAAGAGCGGATGGGCCCGGGTGTGGCGCAGAGCGACCACGAAGCCCTCGACGACCCGCTCCTCCATCGTCGGCAACGCCGCCACGGCCGCGTCCAACCGCTGGAAGAACCGGCTGAGCTCCCTCAGCAGCGTGGCCTCGACCAGCTTGTCCTTGGTCTGGAAGCGCCGGAAGACGGTGACGCGGGAGACTCCGGCGCGCTTGGCGACATCGTCCACGGAGGAACGGCGCAGGCCCAGGAGGGTGAACTGCTCCAGTGCGGCGTCGAGGATCCGCAGTGCCGTACGGTCCTCCGCCTCCGGCCGGCCGATGGCCCGGGCGAGCCCCGAGTCGTTCGTGTCAGTTCTCATGGCGCTCACGATACCGGCGAACCCCTCCCATAGAGATAATGAAACGCTTATCATATCTCCGTATCACAGACGAACCCCGGAGGACCTGATGGGCAGTCGCCTCACCGAAGAGCAGGCCGATTTCGTCGCGGCCGTCCGAGATTTCGCCAAGCGGGAGTGCGGCACCAGGGAGCAGCGCTCCGCGCTGACCTCGGGCGGCCGCGAAGCCCACAACCCCGAGCTGTACGGCAGGCTCGCCGATCTGGGCTGGCTCGGGGTGTGCCTGCCCGAGGAGTACGGAGGCTCCGGCGGCGGTCTTGCCGATTCCTGCCTCTTCCTGGAGGAGACCTCGTACGGGATGGTCCCGGCCGGGGGTTTCATCACCACCGTCATCGCCGCGAAGGCGTACGAGAAGTTCGGCACCGAGCGGCAGCGGCAGGAAGTACTGCCCGGCGCCGTGAGCGGTGAGGTGCTGTCCATCGCCATGTCGGAGCCGGGGGCCGGGTCGGACGTCGGAGCGCTGCGCTGCCGGGCCCGGCAGGAGGCGGACGGCACGTGGGTGATCGACGGCCAGAAGACCTGGATCTCCAACGCGCACTGCGCGCGGCACATCCTGCTGGTGGCCCGCACGGGCGAGGACAAGCACGGCGGCCTCACCATGTTCCATCTGCCGTCAGGCACCGCGGGCGTGGGGGTGCGGCGCATCGACACCATGGGCGGCCGGGAGGTCAACGACGTCTTCCTCACCGGCGTGCGGCTGCCCCCGGACGCGGTCGTCGGCCGGGTGGACGACGGCTGGCGGCAGTTGATGGCCGGCCTGAACTTCGAGCGGCTCTTCCTCGCCGCGAACATGCTCGGCCTGGCACGCCGCGCCTTCGACGACACAGTCGCCTACGTCCGCGAGCGCGAGCAGTTCGGCAGGCCCGTTGGCTCCTTCCAGGCACTGCGGCACCGGATCGCCGACCTCGCCACCGAGATCGAGTGCACCCGGCTGCTGGTGCGCGAGGTGGCCCTGGACTGCGACGCGCAGCCGGACAAGCTGTTCCCGCGCGAGGCGTCGATGGCCAAGCTGAAAGCGACCGAGATCGCCAAGCGAGCCGCGCTGGAAGGCATGCAGATGATGGGCGGCTACGGCTACACGACGGAGTTCGACATGGAGCGCCACCTGCGGGCCGCGGTGGTCTCCACCGTCTACGGCGGGACCAGCGAGATCCAGCGGGACGTCATCGGCAAGACCTACGGCCTCTGAGACGGTCCGGACGCGAGAGGGCGGCCACCCGGCTGGGCGGCCGCCCTCTCAGGTCCGTGAACAGGTGAAGAGGGAGAGGGGACAAAGGGGCGAGGTGGCCCGGTCAGTCCTCGTAGAGCCCGGACAGCGCCTCTGCGTACTTGTCCCGGATGACGCGGCGCCGCATCTTCAGCGACGGAGTCAGCTCACCGGTCGCCGGGCCCCACTCCTGGGCCAGCAGCTCGTACCGCTTGATCTGCTCGGTGCGGTTGAGCCGGGAGTTGGCGGCGGCGACCGCGCGGTCCACCTCCGCCCGGACGGCGGGATGCTCCGCCAGCGCGGCCGGTCCCCCGCCCGTCTCCACACCGTGGGACGCGGCCCAGGCGGGGGCGGCCTCCGCGTCGAGCACCAGCAGGGCGACCAGGTAGGAGCGGTTGTCGCCGTGCACCATCGCCTGACCGATCAGCGGGTGCTCCTTGAGCGCGTTCTCCACGAGCGCCGGGGAGACGTTCTTGCCGGTGGAGGTGATGATCATCTCCTTCTTCCGGTCCGTGAGCCAGAGGTAGCCGTCCTCGTCCATCCGGCCGATGTCGCCGGTGGCGAGCCATCCGTCGGCGTCCAGGGGGGACAGCACCGATCCGTCCGGCTGGAGGTAGCCGGAGAAGACGGACGCGCCCCGCACGAGGATCTCGCCGTCCTCGGCCAGGCGGACCTCCGCGGATTCCACCGGGCGTCCCACCGAACCGAGCCGGAATCCGGCCCGCGGGCTGTTGCTCGTGGCCACGCCCGTGGTCTCCGTCAGCCCCCAGGCGTCCATGATGACGATGCCGAAACCGGCCCAGAACCTCACCACGTCAACCGGCATCGGGGCCGACGCGCTGGCCGACCAGGTCACCCGGTCCAGACCGCCCGCGGCCAGCATGGGCAGCAGGACGTCCTCACGGACGCGCGCGTACCGCTTCTCGAGCTCGGCGGGCGGTGTCCTGCCCTGCTCGCGGTGGCCGACGTGCTCGCGGGCGGTCTCGAAAGCCTGGTCGATGACCGCCCGCTGCTCGTCCGGCATCAGCGAGAGGATCCCCCGCACGGTGGCGGACAGCTTCTCCCAGATCCTCGGCACCCCGAAGAACTGCGCGGGACGCACCTTGCGCACGACGGCCGCCACACCCGTGGGGTCGGCACAGAGGTAGACGTGCGAGGCCCGGTGGCAGGGCAGGTAGATGCCCAGCATCCGTTCGGCGATGTGGGCGAAGGGCAGATAGCAGATGTGCTCGACGTGCGGGGGCAGCTCCACCACGGCATCCAGCGCGAGGGCGTTGGACATCACCTGGCGGTGGGTCAGGACGACGCCCTTGGGCTCGCCGCTCGTGCCCGAGGTGTAGACGACGGTCAGCGTGTCCTCGGGGCGGGAGGCGTCCAGTTGCCCGGACAGCTCATCCGGCGCCAGATCCCGCAGCAGTTCGGTGTACGGGAGATGGCTCCCCGTCCCGCCCGGCTCGGCCACCACCAGACGCTCCAGCGGGGTGTCGGCGTCGGCCAGCAGCGGCTCCCAGACCGCCACCTGGGCCGCCCCCTCCACCACGGCGAGCCGGGCCCGGCAGTTGCGCGCGATATGGGTGATCTGCTCGGGGGCAGCGGTGCCGTAGACGCTGACCGGAACCGCCCCGAGGCGGACCAGCGCCAGGTCGGACAGCCAGTGTTCGGGCCGGTTGGACATCATCAGCAGGACGCGGTCGCCACGGCCGACACCGAGGGCCGCGTACCCGGCGGCGAGGCTCCGGGTCCGCTCGTGGATCTCCCCCCAGCTGAGCGTCGCCCAGCCCCCGTCCGCCTCAGCCTGCTGCCAGGAGAGCCCGGGGAGCCGTGGGTACTCGCGGGCGTTGCGGGCCAGGAGTTGGGGCAGGGTCCTGTCGGCCGGGGCGTCGGGCAGGTCGCCGGCGGTGCGGGTTGCTGATGTCATCGGTGCCTCCATGCGGAGTGGAAGGAAACGTCCGGGCGGGGGGCGGCAGGAGGCCCGGCGGGTGTGTGCGGGGTGGGGCAGGCCTCCCGTGGGACGGGCCGTCGGGCTCCCGGCGTCCGAGGAGTCCGGTCATCGGGGCGATGGCTCCCGCGGCAGTCGGAGGCGTTCAGGCGTGGTCGACGTTCGCGCCGTGCTCGGCACCCTCCCCGTGGCCGGGAAGGTCCGTGCCCTTGCGCGGAAGGCTCGGTGGCCGGGGTCGCGGAGGCCGCGTTCCCCTGTCACAGCCAGCTCTTCACCTGCTCGATCAGCCCGGCGGGATCGGGACCGACGGGGGTGACGTTGAGCATGGTCACGCCCGCCTCGCGGAAGACCTCGACGCGGTCGCGGACATAGCCCTCGGGACCGGCCAGGCAGAGTTGCTCCAGCAGTTCGGCCGGCACGGCGGCCTCCGCGTCCTTCTTGCGGCCCGCGAGGTAGTGCGCCTGGACGGCAGCCGCGTCGGACTCGTAACCGTACGAGCAGACCAGGTCGTGGTAGAAGTTGCGGCCGGGCGCGCCCATGCCCCCGACGTAGAGGGCGACAGTGGGGCGCATCAGGTCACGGACCGCCTCGGCGTCGTCCCCGATGGCCAGCAGACCGCCCGCAACGACCGCGAGCGGGCCGAGCGCGGGGTCACGCTTCGCGGCGCCTTCGGCCAGCGGCCCGCCCCAGACCTTGGAGGCGTGCTCGGGGACGTACAGGAACGGCAGCCAGCCGTCGGCGATCTCGGCCGCCATGCTGACGTTCGCCGGGCCCAGCGCCGCGATGTAGACCGGGATGGAGTCGCGGACCGGGTGGTTCAGCAGCTTCAGTGACTTTCCGTGGGTGCCGCCCTTCTCGGGCGGCAGGGGCAGGTCCGTGATGCCGTGGTGCTCGATCACCTCGCGCCGCCAGATCCGCCGGGAAAGCTCGACCACCTCACGGGTACGGCCCAGCGGGCGGTCGTAACGGCGGCCGTGCCAGCCCTCGACGACCTGGGGTCCCGAGGCGCCGATGCCGAGGAGAGCGCGTCCGCCGCTGAGGGCGTCGAGTCCGGCCGCGGTCTGGGCGATCAGCGCGGGAGTCCGCGAGTAGACGTTGAGGATGGCCGAGCCGATCCGCATCCGCTCGGTCCTCGCGGCGAGGTATCCCATGATCGTCGGGGAGTCGAAACCGTAGGCCTCGGCGACCCAGACGGCGTCGAGGCCCGCGGTCTCCAGGGCAGCCGCACGGTCGGCGGTGACGCGCGGATCGCCGGCGTACGTCAGAGGTGAGGACAGTTCCATCAGCTGTGTTCCTTCAGCAGTTCGGGCACGTCCCAGTCGTGGGCCACGTCGGGGGTGTGCGCGCCGGGGACGGCGGGCGGCAGCCGCAGGGTGCCGGGGGTGTCGGAGAAGCGGGGGGCGGGTGCGGGCTGAGTGATGCCGTACGCCTCCGTATAGGTGCCGCGTCCGGTCAGGTGCCGGTGACCGGCCGCCTCGTGCAGCGAGAGGACGGGTGCGACGCAGGCGTCGGATCCCTCGAAGACGGCCGTCCACTCGGCGCGGGTGGCGTCCTTGAACCGGGTGGTGAACACGGCCCGCAGCTCGGCCCAGTTGCTCGGTTCGGCGTGGTCCGGCAGTTCCGCCCCGTCCAGGCCCAGCAAGGAGACGAACACCGTGTAGAACTGCGGTTCCAGGGCGCCGACCGCCATCCAGCCCCCGTCGGCCGTCTCGTACACGCCGTAGTACGGGCAGCCGCCGTCGAGCAGGTTGCCGCCCCGGACGTCCCGCCACGTGCCCTCGGCGAGCATGCCCCAGAACATGGTGGTGAGGTGCGCGGCTCCGTCCACGATCGCGGCGTCCACGACCTGGCCCCGGCCGGTTGCGCGGGCGGTGAGCAGCGCGGCGAGCACGCCGGTGACCAGGTAGAGGGAGCCCCCCGCGTAGTCGCCGAGCAGATTGGCGGGGAAGACCGGCGGCCCGTCCGGTGCGCCGGACATGGACAGGGCGCCGGCGGTGGCGATGTAGCCGATGTCGTGTCCGGCCCGGGGGGCGAGAGGGCCTCGCTGCCCCCAGCCGGTCATCCGGCCGTACACCAGGGCGGGATTGACGGCCAGGCACTCCTCGGGGCCGACCCCGAGCCGCTCCGCGACACCGGGCCGGTACCCCTCCATCAGGACCTCGGCGCGCGCGGCCAACGCCCGTACGGTTTCCGGACCTTCGGGTGACTTGAGGTCGACCAGGACGGAGCGCTTGTTGCGGTTGACCACGTCGTAGGCGGGATCGCCGCCGAGCGGCGAGGGGCCCGGACGGTCCACGCGCACCACGTCGGCGCCCAGGTCGGCGAGCAGCATCGCGGCGAACGGACCGGGACCGATCCCCGCCAGTTCGACCACACGGACGCCGTCCAGGGGGCCTGCCACGGCGCGGCCGGGAGGGTCGGTGGAGTGATGGCTCATGGGTTCCTCTCTCGGTGCACGGCGCGACCGCCGCTCGACCGGGACCTTACTGAGCGTTCGCTAAGAACGTAGAAGTGCGGCGGCGCCCGGTCAACTCCTCGCGCAGCAGCAGATTTTGTGGTCCCATGCTGGGGAACCCGGATCAGGCCGGATACGGAATGTCCGGCCGTACTGATCGATCGCTCAGCAGAGGAACGGCGGGGGTTCCGGACTCACGGCCGTACGATGCCGCTGATCGCAGCCCGTCCCGAGGAGAGCCGTTGAGCACCGAACCGAGCCGCCGCACCACGCCCCCGGCGGAGCACTGGCGCTCCTACGGACCGCTCGACCTGCACCCGATCCTGACTCATGCCATGGCGGCCTTCAACGAGCACGGCTACCACGGCACTTCGGTTCGCGACATCGCCGGCCGGGTCGGGGTCACCGTGCCCGCGCTGTACTACCACTACGAGAACAAGCAGGCCCTACTGGCCACCCTGCTCGAGACGTCCATCAAGGACGTCCTGGACCGCTGCCGGGCTGCTGCCGGGGAAGCCGGGGACGATCCGCTGGCCCGGCTCTGCGGCATGGTCGAGTCGATCGTTCTCTACATGGCCCACCGGCAGCAACTGGCCTTCCTGGACACCGAGATCCGCAGTCTGGAGCCACAGAACAGGGCCCGGTACGTCGCCCTGCGCGACTATCTGGAGCACATGCTGCTGGACACGGTCGAGGCGGGCCGTGCCCGGGGCGTGTTCACCACCCCGATCCCGGCCGACGCGACACGTTCGGTGCTCATCATGTGCCAGGGGGTCGCCAACTGGTTCCGCGCGGACGGCCCGCTCACCGCGGAGGAGGTCGCCGAACGCCACGTCCTGCTGAGTCTCGGCACCGTGGGCCACCCCGGCACGGTCACCGGCGGCTTCGCGTTCCCCTCCACGCGGCACTCCCCGCTCGCGCAGAGCTCCGGCCCCCGGGGTTCCGCCTCGCGCCCTTCCTGACGCTTCACTCCATGCCTCAGTACCCCGACGAGAGGACTCCCCCATGAACGAGCACGAGGCCGGCGCCCGATTCCAGGAGCTCCGGCAGAAGAACGGCCCGGTCCCTCCCGCCGAACTCGACGAGATCTGGGCGGCGTTGGCCACCGTCCGCCCCGAAGAGATACTCGGCGAGTGGAAGGGCGGCGAGTTCCGCACCGGTCACCCCCTCGACGGCATGCTGGACGAGGCCGGCTGGTACGGCAAGACGTTCGCCTCCGTGCACGACGCCAAGCCCTTGATCTGCCGGAACGAGGCGGGTGAGCTGTACTCCAACCGCGAGCTCGGACAGGGCGAGGCCAGCCTGTGGACCGTGGAGTTCCGCGGCGAACCGACGGCCACCATGGTCTACGACGGCCGGCCGGTCTTCGACCACTTCAAGCAGGTGGACGACACCACGCTGATGGGGATCATGAACGCCAAGGGGGTCCCCGCCGAAGGCCCCTTCTACTACTTCTTCCTCGAGCGCGCCGCCGTGGCCGCGCACGAGAACCCCGGTACGGGCGCGAGCTCTTGAGGCGCGTCCGCGCCGCGGTCGCCGAGGCGCCGGGAGCGCCGTTCACCGTCCGGGACGCGGACCTGGAGGCCCCGCGGCCGCGCGAGGTGCTGGTGAGGATGACAGCGGCCGGCCTCTGTCACACCGACCTGGGCATGCGTGACACCTGGCCCCGGAAACTCACACCGATGGTCTTCGGCCACGAGGGGGCCGGCACCGTCGAGGCGGTGGGTGCGGAGGTGACCCGCGTCGCGCCCGGGGACCACGTCTGCCTCACCTTCGCCAGTTGCGGCGCCTGCGAACAGTGCGCGGCGGACCACCCGGCCTACTGCCGTGCGGCGCAGGCCCTGAACTTCTCCGGCGGGCGGGACGACGGCACCACTCCCCTCTCACGCGACGGCACACCGCTCCACGCCGGCTTCTTCGGCCAGTCCAGCTTCGCCACGTATGCCGTCGTCCACGAACGCGGCGTGGTCGAGGTGCCGTCCGACCTGCCGGCCGCGGTCGCGGCGCCTCTGGGCTGCGGCGGCCAGACGGGCGCCGGCACCGTACTCAACCGGCTGCGCCCCGAACCCGGGTCCTCGCTGGTCGTCCTGGGGGCCGGCGGGGTCGGCCTGAGCGCGCTGATGGCCGCGGTGGCCACCGGCTGCGCCCCGGTGGTGGCCGTCGACCCGGTCGCCTCCCGGCGTGCCCTGGCCGTCGAACTCGGCGCCGAGGCGGCTCTGGCCCCCGGGGACGGCCTGGTGGCGGCGCTCCGCGACCTCACCGGCGGGGGTGCGCACCACGTCGTCGAGACCACCGGCCGCCCGGAGATGGTCCGCCGGGCCGTAGGCGCCCTGCGTCCCCGCGGCGAAGTCGCCCTCCTCGGCACGGGCGGTGAGGTGACCTTCGACGTGATGGGGCTGCTCGCCAAGGGCGTCCGCGTCCACGGGGTGATCGAGGGCGACTCCGACCCCCGCCGCTTCATCCCCGAGCTGATCCGCCTGCACAGGCGCGGCCTCTTCCCGATCGACCGGCTGGTCACCACGTTCCCGTTCGAGGACATCGAAGCGGCTGTGGCCGCCATGCGGGACGGCAGCGCGGTCAAGCCGGTCCTCACCTTCGCCTGACGGGCGGGTCGGGCTGACGTCGACGGGCGGCCCCGCTGCGCCGGAACACCGGCAAGTGATGCGGAAGTCACGTCCTGCGCAGTCCGCGTCGAGGCCCCCCTGCCTGGTGGGGGCGTGTGATTGACTGATCCGCATGGCTCCCGCCTCCCGACCAGCCCGTTCGGCCGTGCCCGCCGACCGGGCCGCAGCCACCCGGCCCCGCAACCGCAGGCAGCTCATCGTCGAGGCGGCCGGACGGGTGTTCAGCGAGCGCGGCTACCACACGGCATCGATGGAAGAGGTCGCCGCGGGCGTGGGCATCACCGCGGCCGCCCTGTACCGGCACTTCCCGAACAAGTACGCGCTGTTCGCCGAGTGCGCCGACGTCATGGTGGACGGGCTGGTCTCCGCGCTGGACGAGGTGCCGCCGGGGGCGCCGCTGACCGACGTGCTCGCCGCGGTCACGCGGATCACCATCGCGCATCGCGCGTCGGGCGGCGTGTACCGGTGGGAGGCCCGCTACCTGGACCACGACGACCGCCGGCGCCTCGCGCTGAAGTTCGGCCGCCTCGTCGAGCGGGTCGACGAGGCGGTGCAGCGCGAGCACCCACGGCCTGACCGGCGCCTGCGCGCCGTGGCGGCCCTCGGCGCGATCGCGTCCATCACGATGCATCACACGTCCATCGCCCAACGCCGCGCCGAGGAACTGCTGCTGGCGTCCGCGCTGCGGGTGGCCGCGAGCGACCCAGCGGCGGGCCGGCCGTGCGCGTGCGCCGTCGAGCTGCCCGACCGGCCGGTGCCGCGCACGCGCCGCGCGGAGATCCTCGCCGCTTCCATCCCCCTGTTCGCCCGGGACGGATTCGCCAGCGTCACGAACGGGCAGATCGCGCAGGCGGTGGGACTGACCCCGTCCGCGCTCTACCGCCATTACC
The DNA here is from genome assembly GCF_043202315.1 of Streptomyces sp. NPDC048211. Lineage (NCBI taxonomy): Bacteria > Bacillati > Actinomycetota > Actinomycetes > Kitasatosporales > Streptomycetaceae > Streptomyces > Streptomyces sp. NPDC048211. The sequence continues at coordinate 1,291,541 of NZ_JBIDAD010000002.1, read as the reverse complement.
CGGGCAAGATCGACATCCTGGCGGCGGCGTGCCTCCAGGCAGCGGGACTGCTGGCCCAGGGTGTGGAACGGAGCCTGCGCGAGGTGAGCGGCCCGCACGACGCGATCGTCGCGCTGGCGTCGACCTACGTGGCCTACAGCTTCGAGTACACCGAGCTCAACAGCGTTGCCGAGGCCGAGGTCGCCGGGCTGCCCGCCGGTCTGCGACGGCCTCTGGTCCTCGCGCAGCGGGAGCACATCGCCGTCTGGGAGCAGCAACTGCGGCTGGCCCGTCCGGAACTGGACCCGCGCCAGGCCCGGGTACTCGTGCATGCGGGCTTCGGCGTGGTGGTCGAGGCCGGACGCGGACTGCGGTGGCAGGACAGCGCCGGCCACCGTGAAGCGGTGACCTCCCTGGTGGTGGGTGCACTGGGCCTCTGAGCGCACAGCGCGACCGGGGGCCTTCGCATGTCGGCCCGGTGCCCGCCCCTCGATGCGGCGGTCGCGGGGCGGGCACCGCCAGGATCCGGCGTACGGGCTCAAGTGGTCCGGTTGCCGGTGGGGATCGTGATGGGTGTGGTGGTCCCGGAGTCCCCTTTGTTGAGGAAGAGCATGCCCAGGGCGCGCACCATCTGGTCGATCGCGTAGAACGTGCCGGGCATGACGGGCGACAGCCCCTCCCGGAACAGGATGTACGCCGGCCAGGCGGTGCGGACCAGGGCCGCCGACACGTAGTCGCGTTTCAGTCCCAGCCAGTCGCCGACCTCGTCGCTGAGGACGTAGCGCACGAACTCGTTCAGGAACCCGCGCGTGACGCCGAGGTCGACCTGTGCGGTCAGACCGAGCAGTTCCTCGGCCAGCGCGATGCCCTCGGTCGTCGGGGTGAGGATCGGGGTGAGGACCTTCGCCGACTGCGCGTCCGCGGCCGCCCACGTCTGCGGGATGTACTCGTCCGGCACGCCGAGCAGATGGATGGCGACCTGCCACGAGTGCAGGAACGCCTCCTGGTCCGCCGCAGGGAACGGGATCTTCCATTCGAGCAGCTTCCTGTGCACGTAGGTGCCCAGGCTGTGGAACGTGACCAGGATGTCGGCTGCGCTGATCGGGACGGTCTCGTCCGCGACCGCCCTCCAGTGCGGCGACTGCGGAAGCAGGTGACGCACCGCGGCGTGCACCACACGCGTCTTGTTTGCGGTGACGACGAACTGCCCCTCCGGCTCGAAGGCCCCGAGCTGGGACAGGTCGTATCCGAAGGTGAACGTCTTGGCCGCGCGGTCCTGCATGTTCGAGCCACCCGCGGCCCAGTAGACGCTCTTGGCCTCGCGCGGGATCACGGTGCTCATGATTCCGCTGCCGAGGCCGTACAGCATGAAGAGGTACAGGTCCCTGCGGCGGTTGAAGTCGGCGGCGCGGGCCAGCTTGGCGGGGTCGGCCCAGGAGGGCAGCTTGTTGACCCGCCCGAGGTACGCGGTGAAGTCGGCCGGCATGCCGCCGGGCAGCGGGTCGTTGTTGTTCACCCACGATTCCCAGGCGCTGTTGATCGCGGGTACGTGACCGTTCTCGAGCATCGAGACCATCAGAGGATCCGCCGCCTCGTCCCAGATCCACTCCGGACCGGTGCCCGCGGCGGCCCCAGCCACCGAGCCCGTCGACGCCCACGCCTGAGCGGGGCTCGACACGCCCACGAGCCCGAGCGCGACGCCGAGGGAGAGAATCCTTCGCCTGCTGAGATTTTCCATTGACTTACCTGCTTCCCTGATGGGCCAGATGGTCTTAGATGGCTTCGCAGACTTGCCGGTTGTACGACCCATGTGCTGGATGACCTTGTCGCACAGATGTGATTTTCGATTAACATAGCGAGGTACGCCGCCGTGGGCAATGGCGGTGACGGAGGGGGCGAGGGACGGGCCGGCAGGCGGTCCGCAGACCGCCGGCCTCCGACATCTACCCCCGCCCGTCCGGATCCCTGCGGAACGCGGAGCGGCGGCGGGAGCCCGGAGAAGACCACGCGGCACCCTCCCCACGCCCGGCGGCAAGACGACGCGGCACTCCGACCGCCCCCGGCGGCGAGACGACGCGGCACCCCGGCCGCCCAGGCAGGAACACGCCAGGGGGCGGATCCCGCCCGACCCGCGAACGCCGAGGGATCTGCCGCAGTGACCCCCGATGACGCGACGATCGATCGCCCGGGTGCACGCCTCGACGCGCTGAATGCGCCCCGCGCACCACCCCCCGTCCGGTGTACGGAAATGGCATCGCACCAGGTCAGCGCCGCGCGGCGAGCGCCGTGAATTCACCATTCAATTGAATAGGGAATTTCTCCGGACGGCCTATCCGATTTGCGGACTCGCATTCCGTGCATTCCACTCGGAACGTACGGCAACCCCATTTCCCACAGGACGGGGCAACACCCATGTACACCACCGAATCCACTGCCACCGACATCGAGCTCGACCTCGACGAGGCGCTCAACCCGGGCGAGGCCGAAGGCTTCTACCGCGACTCCCGCGAGTGCGCGTATCTCGCTCTCCTCGGAGGCGGCTCCGCACTGCTGCTCTCGCCGCCGACCCCCCGCCCGAAGAAGGGCTAGTCGGTAGCAAATGGACCAGTCACATGCTTCGTCCCCCCTCGCGGGTGCCGTGCATGACCTGGCAACAGAGGTGGTCCTCGCTCTTCGGAGCGGGGACCACCTCGCCACGGTTTGCGGCGCGGCCGGGATCGACGAGAACAATCGGACGGGAATCGCCGCGGTGCGCGTCATCGGCGCCGACCTGCTGCTGCCCAGTGTGCTGCACGGGCACCATCCGCATCCCGGAGACATCGCCGTGCTCCAGCGTGCCGTGCGGGAGTTCCCGCCCCGGCCCGACGCCTCCGACGCCGCGGTCTGGAGCCATTGGGGCATGATGTCCGCCCTGCACCGGACGGCATCGGCCACTGCCCCCGGGCCATTGCCGGTCGCCGTGCCCGGCGCCGACGAGCCGAACGCGGCCTGGCTCGAAGGGGCACCCTGGCAGGCCTTCACCCACCAACTCTCCGTACTGGCCCCGCTCGCCGTCCCCGCCGCCTCGTCGGCCGTGCACCGGGCCGCCGCCCACCGGGTCGTGGACCTGTCCCGGGGGTTCGTCCGCGCGGTACGGCGGCGCAACTGGCTCCAGGCGGCGGGCGCCGGCCGCTGGCTGGCCGCGCTGGACGGCCGGCCCGACAGCCTGGGCCTGGACCGGGGACTCGACTTCGTCGAGCTCATGGGTGGCGCGGACCCCCGGGTCGCGCTGCACGTACGGGCAGCCCGGCTCACAGCGCAGGGGCGGGCGCGGTGACGGCATCGGTGGCCACCGCCCCCGGCGGTACGGCGGGCGCGGCGCTGTCCGTCCTGCCCGGCGTACTGCGGAAGGCGCTCGGCTGGGCCGACGCCCACCGCGCGGGCTTCGTGCTCCCCCCGGACGTACTGGAGCCGCACACCGAGGTCAACCGCACCCTCAAACCCCTGGGCGAACTGGCCCAGCTCTGCACGACGATTCGCCGCAGCACGGCCCCGGACACTCCGGAACACGGGACGGCCGGCGACCTCATCACGTTCGCGTGGGACCAGGTGCACGGCGGCGAACTGCTGCTGGAGCTGCTGCGCGGCGAACCCTTCGCCGCGTACCCGTACGAGATCTACGCGGCCTTCGCCGGATACGGACTGCGCAACGAGGGCTTCGAGCGTCTGGCCGGGACGCTCTCGGCGACCAGGGGCTGGGCCCACACCGAACAGCAGGCCAACCGGGAGCTGGGACTCATCAACTCGGAGCGGCGGGTCGGCAACGCCCCGCACGCCGACGCCGGCGGCGTCCTCGCGCGCACCTGGCTGGGCGGGCTGTCCGAACCGTGGATGTTCGAGGGGCCTTCCGGCTACGCGCTGACCCACACCGTCTTCCACATCACGGACTGGTGCTGTGTTCCCGAGAGGATGCCCGCCGACATCGACGCCTATCTGCGGGCCTGGCTGCCGCCCTGGATCGACGGCTGCCTGGAGAGCCGGCAGTGGGATCTGACCGGCGAACTGCTCGCGGTCGCCGCGGCTCTGCCCGGCCCGCCGCCCACGGACCTGCTAGACGCGGCCTGGCCCGCGCTCGCCACCGCGCAGGCCCCTGGCGGATCCGTACCGGAGACGGGCCCCACGGTGCGTTCCGCCTCTTCGGACGATGCGGAACCGGGCGCGGACCCGGACCCGTATCCCTTCCTCGCCTGCTACCACTCCACGCTGGTCACCGCGTTCGCCGCCGCGCTGTGCCTCAAGCGGCTCACCGAGCACCGGACCGGTGCCCCGGCGGCGGACACCGGGGCCGCCGTATGAGCCGCGCCGGACTCCGCACCAGCCGCACGAAGGGAGCTGCCGCATGAGCGGCATCCAGCAGATCCATGACGTGGGCGCGCGGGCCCTGGACTGGCTGTACGAGCACCGGGCCGGCTTCAGGCTGGACGACGACCCGCCTCCCGAGGTGGGGGTCCTGGACCGGTTCAAGCCCCTCGGCGAACTGGCGCTCATCAGCAAGGTCATCTTCCGTGAGGGCGTCGCCGGGTCCCGGCAGGCCGCCCTGGCGCGCAAGCTCCTCGACCACGCCTGGCACGAACTGCTGGGCTCGGGAAGCCGGCTGGTGGACGGCCAGCGGCGCGAGCCGCTCTGCCCCGTTCCGATGGAGGTCTACGTCCCGTTCCGGGAGCTGGGGTTCAGGGAGCCCAACCTGGAGGCCGCCGTCCGGCTGAACCACCGGCTCGGCAGCTGGGGCGCGCTGGAGGTAGTCCCGGTGCGCCGGCTCGGGCTCAGCGCCATGGAACGCCGCTTCGGAGTGGAGCCGAGCATGCCGCTCGACGAGGCGTACCGGCGCACCTGGCTGTCCCGGCAGCCCGAACCATGGACCGTCGAGGGCAACATCGGCTACGACATCACCCACACCGTCTTCCATCTGACCGACTGGGGCGCCAACCCGGCCGGGCTGCCCGCCGACGTGGCGGACTACCTCGCCCTGTGGCTGCCCGTGTGGCTGGACGACTGGCTCGACCTGGGCCGCTGGGACCTGCTGGGCGAACTGCTCGTCGTCGACGCCTGCCTGCCTGAACCCACCCTGGACCCGGCCGCCTGGGCGGGATTCGCCGGAGCCCAGCAGCAGGACGGGGCGATGCCGGTGATGGGCGGCATGCCGGAGGGCGACGAGGAGTCCGTCTTCGACCTCGTCTACCACCCCACGCTGGTGGCGGCGTTCGCTTCGGCGCTGGCCCTGTCCCGCGCCCTCTCGGACCTCGCCGCCCCGGCCCCCGCGTGACGGCCCCCCACGAGGTGCGCCGGGCCTCCGCCGGCCGCCCTTTCCCGGACGACGGCGAGGCGGCCCGTCTGCTGGCCGATGCCGCCCGGACGATCGACGCGCCCGGCCTCGTGATCGCGCTCAGTCACCGGGGCCGGCGCACCTACCGCGTCGACGGAGGCGTGCGGCCGGGCGACGCACCCCGCTACGAGCTCGGTTCCGCCTCCAAGCCCTTCACCGGGCTGCTCCTGGCCGCGCTCGTCGCGGCGGGGCGGCTGCGGTACGAGGACTCGGCGGCCGAACTGCTGGCCCCCGGCCACCCGGTGCACCCCTCCGTACGCGCCATCACCCTGCGCCATCTGATCACCCACACCTCGGGCCTCCCCGCGCTGCCCGCCGATTTCTACCCCCAGGCGCTGCCCCGGTGGTCGACCGCGCCGTACAGCCACTACCCGGCCGACCGCGTCGTCCGGGCCTTCCTCCGCGCCCGCCCCCGCCACCGGCCGGGCACTCGCTGGCACTACTCGAACTTCGCGGTCTCCGTGCTCGGCCACACCCTGGCCGCCGCCACCGGTACGCCCTGGGATTCTCTGCTCAGGACGGAGGTGCTGGACCCGCTCGGTCTGCACGACACACGACTGCGCCCGAGCCCGCAGGCCGGCGACGCCGTGGGGCACCGGCGCGACGGCAGACCGCTGCCCGCGCTGGACACCGGCGGCTTCACCGCGGCCGGAGCGGTCCGGGCGACGCCACCGGACCTGCTCACGTTCCTGGAAGCGCACCTCCCGGCAAGCCCTGCGCCCACGCACCCGCTGGCCGCCGCGCTCTCGGACGTACAGCAGCCCCTGCTGCGGCGCGGACTGCGCCACGCCCATACGCACACGCTGACCTGGTTCCGTCATCCGTCGGCGCGCGGACCGGTCTGCTTTCACGCGGGAGCCACGCCCGGCCAGCAGATGTTCCTCGGCTTCCGCCCGGACACCGGCACCGCGGTGGCGGCGATGTGCACGCGGCGGGTGCACAGGACGGACCCGTTCATCGCGACGGTTCACGAACTGCTGACGGAGAAGCTCTGACCGTCGGAAACGACCGAGGGCCGGTTCCGGGTGCTTCCGGAACCGGCCCTGATCCACGACTGTCTCCAGTCGGGTCAGACAGAGTAAATGCGCCGGTGTCGACTTCGGCCCTCAGGGATCACCACGACCGCCACTCCACCACAGGAACGCCATGGCTCATACGGCAGCGGTCACCGTTCTCCGTCGTGCGAGCCGGTCCAGAGGTGCCGACGAGCGGATGTGATTCGGCCGGGATCTCGATGGTCGCGTGGCCGGCCGCCGGAGCCCGTGACCTGTCGTCGCGTCCTGTCGCCGAATGCGATCGCAAGACCGAGCGGACCTACCGACCTGGGCTTTTGACAACAGTGTCTGGCCCTCGTCGCACCGCGTCGGCCGGGCCGACCAGGGGCCGCCCCCGCCGGCGCCCCCATCCGCTTCTCCGGCACCGAAACCATCACCGAGCTCGCCCCCGTTGTAGTTCCTGACGGGGTACCGCCGATCCCACATCGACCCCATGGCACAAGGAATGAACCGCCTCATACCCGGGCAACACGTCGCCCCGGCCGGAGGCGGAGACAGGCTCCGCGAGGCCCTGTCCCTGGTCCCACCGACGACACCTGTGCGCGACTCACCTACTCTGCCGGCCCCCCGTGCCCGCACCCAACTCGGGCTCGGGGGCCGCTCCTGTATCCACAGCCACCTCAACGGGACCCCACCACTCGGCTCCCCACGCCGGACACGGTGACGACCGGACCGTGTCGCTGCCGGCACTCGCTGCCCGGCTGACAGCTGAAGGCCAACCGGCGACGATCTCGAGGAGGTGTGCCCCAGCCCTGCAACCCTCATCTACTTCCGATTGGTTCGCGTAAAGATCAGATAGAGGATCGCTCCGATCGGAATATGCAACTCCAATGTTGCCGCCGGAGAGAGAATCACCGACAGATTGATCATATCGAACATTTCCCGGCCTCCTTCGAGGGGTTTTCGAACCACCCGTGCGGGGCACCGGCGGCGCCTCGGGTCCCCCCATGGGATCCGATCAGCCGGAGCCCAGGAAGGGCTCACGAGGGGGCCCACAACTCGGCGGAGGGGCTCAGAGCACCCAACTCGCGGGTACCTTTGGGTAAAAGGAGGCGAGGCAGCATGGCTGACCCACGGGACGGTGCAAGTCGGTGCAATCTGCGGCTCGAGGAACTCGTGGCCGCATCGGGGATGAGCCGCAAGAGGTTGGCCCATCGGGTGAATGAACTGTCCGCCTCCGATGGAAATCCCAGTCAGTACACGCACACGTCCGTCGCGAACTGGTGTCGCCGCGGAATGGTTCCGAAATGGCCGACTCCCCAGCTCATCTGCAGGTCGTTATCCGAGGTACTGGGCAGGCCGGTGACCCTTCAGGACATCGGCATGCCAGGCGCGGAAGCGAACACGGCGCAGCTGGGACTGGAGTTCGCTCGGCACCAGGACGACGCGGTGACCGAAGCAGCAGCCTATTGGAGCGCAGTGAATCGCCGTCAGTTCCTCGCCAGTCAGACGTTCGCCATCTCGGCTTTCAGCACCCCGATGACCCGCTGGCTGATCGATCCGGCCGAGCCGACCCGCGCCCGAACCTCGGGGCCAGTGGTCGACCGGGAACACATCGCGGAGCTCAGGGAGGCTGCCGACAGCGCACGTCAGTGGGACTCGCGGTTCGGTGGAGCCAATCGCATGGCCAAGTCGCTCACGGAGTATCTGTACGACCGTGTGGCCCCTCTGTTGCAGGGCAGCTACTCCGAGCCGGTGGGCCGCGATCTGTTCCGCGTCACCGCGGAGATGGCCCGGCTGGCCGGCTTCACGGCGTTCGACGCGGGCCGCCACGACATCGCCCAGCGCCACTTCATCCAGGCACTCCGGCTCGCCCGGGCCGGCGGAGACGCCGAACTCGGCTCGTACATCCTCAGCACCATGGCGATGCAGTCGATGACGCGTGGCTTCACGTCCGAGGCGATCGACATGGCCCAGGGCGCCTTCCAGCGCGGACGCGGCCTGAATCCGCGAGTGGCGGGGTTCGCCAAGATGATCGAGGCAAGGGCACACGCACGGGCGTCCGACGGGCGGGCTACGAGCGCGTGCATCGCCGAGGCCGAACGCCTTCAGAATCGGGCGGAGGGCACGGAGAGCCCCGCGTGGATCGGGTTCTTCACCCAGCAGAGGATCGTCACCGACGCGACCGAAGCATTCCGTGACCTGGGTAATCACCGGGCCGTCTTCGCCTGGAACGCGACGGGCCCCATGCCCTCCGACGCGTTTCTCCGTTCGCGTAGCGTCCGGCTCTCCGTGCTGGCCTCAGCCCACGCCCAGAATGGCGACCTGGACCAGAGCCTGCGCCTCGCCCGCGAGTCACTGGCCCTGTTCACTCGACTGGGCAGCCTTCGCGGGATGGAGTGGCTGCGCGTCTACAACCGCTCCTTGGAGCCCTGGTCCAGGGACGCGCAGGTGACGGCCTTCAGCGCGGACGTCCGCAGGGCCGCCCGTTCGCTGGCGGCGGCCTGATTCCGGTCTGTCAGCTGTCCCGCACCCGCGCTGCCCACCGGACATCAGTGCGCTCCGGGGTGTCATACCCGGCCGGGATGAAGGAGGGCGCGCGCCTTAGAAGCGCGGGCCGGGATGGAGGAGTTCGAAGAGCTCCAGCCGTCTCCCTGTCGGAGGCGCGTACCGAGCGAGGCAGCGGCAAGAGCGGGGGCACCCCCGACAGCCCTCGGCTGCTACCTTCCAGAGCCATGAAGGACACCGTTTATGTGGGCAACGCAGGCAGGGATGCGGCACTGGACCGTGGGTGGCTGCTGGGCCACTTCAAGAATGCGTCTGACCCTCGGCACAGCGAGGAGGTTGAGATCAAGTGGGGCATCCACCCTCAAGGCGACGAGCGGGCACAGTGGGTAACCGGCGAGGAACGAACAGCCCTCTTGGTGCTCATCAGTGGTCGATTCCGCGTGGAACTTCCGGAACGCAGCGTTCTACTTGCCGAGCAAGGTGACTATGTCGTGTGGGGTCGAGGCGTCGACCACTCCTGGTATGCCGAGGAAGAATCGGTTGTTTTGACGGTTCGCTGGCCGTCCGTGCCTGGATTCAAGGTAGCTGACCAGGATGAGAGCACGGCAGAGTCGCCGGACGTGGTGCCGAACAACGACTGACACAATGAGTTGATCTACCGGTGGGCGATCGGGCAACAGGCGAGCTCGATGAAGCCTTCGCAGATGTCGGCTCGGCGTTCGCAGCGGCTGGGGAGGCATGTGCCCCGTGCTGTACAGGGGTCCGCAGCGGACAATGGCCGACCCGATACGTCCTCGGCCGACCAGGTCGCCGTAGATGTCGTGCTCGTAGGCATGGTCCGCGAATCGATCACGAACCGGAACCCGTCGAAACGGGCCGCTCGCTCAGCTCGGCCGGCAGCACTTCGTGGGTGCGCCGCCAGACGCAGGCTTCGTTCCAGTCCCCATCCGCCGCCGGCACGTCATGCCCGAACCGATGTCCCTCGCACGGCAGGAGCGGCTCGATCCGCTCCCACAAGTCGTCCGAAACCGTCCACGGCGAACTCTCTGTACACCGCCACACCTGGCTCCTCCCCCAGGCACTGCCACCAACGCCCAACCGCCTCATTGCGTCAGCCGTTGTCAGAGTGAGCGGAGATAGATTGTCTCGATCAGAGAGTTCCCCGGCTCGGAGGAAGGGTCGTTGTCGAGGTTGCCAGAAACGCGACTCGCGAAGTCATGGACATCGCGCAACACATATCCGTGATCTCTTAGCTTCTCCGTCAGCCCGATGTCCTGAAGCAGGGACTGGACGGCGTGGCGGAGGTCGGTTTCTCCGAAGAATCGTGCGACGGCTGTCGCCTCGTCGCTGGCCACTTGCTCGACGGAGTCCAGCCAGGCTGGATACAGCATCGCCAGGCCAGAGCCATGGGAAGGGCCGACGCGTTCGGTGGTTCCCATCGCCTGCTGCATTCTGTGCGGGAGACAGGTGCTGGCCGTGGCCACGTTGATGCCGCCCAGCAAAGCACCGAACGCCATTGTGTCCCTGACCTCCGCACTTGCATCACCGGCGGACAAGCGGCGCAGGGCCGGCGCCAAGAGCTCGATGGCCCGCTCGGAGAGCGCCTTGTTCATTTCGCCGGAACGGCGCGCCAGGAAGCCCTCGACAGCGTGAGCCATGGCGTCGAAGCCCGAGTCGAGGGCGGCGCGGCGGGGAAGCGTATCGGTCAGTGACGGGTCGATGAGCGCGGTCTTCGGGAAGAGATCGTCGCCACGTATACCTGACTTGAAGTCCCGCACCACGTCCGTGATGATCGCCCCCTTGGTGACCTCCGCACCGCTTCCCGCCGTGGTCGGTACCGCGATCACCGGTAAGGAGTCGAGGGAGGGCTTGAGCGTACGCCCGACGAGTCCGGCGACCGACTCATGTCCCATTCCGACCGATACGGCCTTCGCGGCGTCGATCGCGCTGCCCCCACCCAGCCCGATCACCACATGAGCGCCGAAGCGTCTGGCCTGCCGTATCACCGCATCTACTTCGTCGGAGCGTGGATTCGAGGAGATCCAGTCGCATATCTCAGCTTTGACACCCGAGGTGGAAAGGTTGGCTTGGACACGTGCCAGCACACCCGACGCCCGCATGGCGGAACGACCACAGACGATCAAAGCCTGATCTCCCCAGTCCTGGGCAAGTGTTCCCAGGTCCTCGATGCGGCCGCGGCCGAAGACGATCCGGGTCGGAACGTGGAAGTCGAACATGTCAGGTCTCCGTCCAAGGCGTGGCAGCGTTTTCGCGTAGGGCACGAAGGACAGGAAGATCGGCCTCGCCCAGATAGCACAGTGCCGAGCCGCCTCCGGTCGAAGTGGGTCCCGCGAAGGGAAGCTCGGAAACGGTGTCCCCGCCCAGGAGGATTGCCCTGACCCTCGGAGCCGAGGCCCAGTTCAGCAAGTGCGTCGAGGCATGTCCGAACCCTTGGAGATACAGACTCGGCGTTCCGGCCACCACGGCGCGGCATCCGATGCCGGCGAACTGCCGCATGAGGTCCAGCAGCCAACTCTCCAGGGAGAAATCCACGATGGCGAATCCCGATGGAACACCCTGGGCAATTCGGATCTCTCGCGGGTCCGTGAACGTTTCCCCAAACCTGCGGGCAATGATCACGCGATTGGGCACGTGGATACGAGCCGCTGCAGAACCCAAGATTTCGAGGGTCGCCTCCATGCATCGCTCGGGCTCTTCGCCGAGTTCGGAGTTGCCCACTTGGTAGCCCTGCGCCCGTAGCACATGATTCAAGACCGCCCCACCCGGCACTACGACGTCGTACGTATGGGAGAAATTGCGCAGCCCGACGAGAGTCTTCTCGGGTTTCACACCACCCAGAACCGCAAGAGAGGGCACGGACGGATCGGTGCCGGACCAGGGAGAAAGCCGTTCAAGCTCTATCAACATACTCATTGCGGCCCACCCTGGAATGCACTTCAACAGTCCGACATTGGAGGCGTGTTCACGGTGGGCCTTGGAGAAGCCACCCACCGCCACGGCATCTCCCAAACGGGCGAACTGTAAGGCGAGGACCGGATCATTGGCCTCCTCGCCGGGATGGTGCCGCGTGTTCCCGAAGAGCGCCACGCCGCCTGGAGCCAGCGCGTGAGAGTGGTCCACTGCCGAGTCCGTGGTGTTCTCCGGAACGTAGATCACGTCCTTGCCGAGGCGCCCGCTCAGATAGGCAGCGACGTCCCCCAGGTGCTGCGCCGAACCGTCCTTGTAGCGCCCCTGGTGAGAGAGTACCGAGACTCGCGCTCCCGCGTTGGCGAGACGGGCGATGTCGGCCACCTCAGCGTCTATACGGCTGACGTTGTGCATGCCTGACGCCACGTTGAAACCGGCCGAGAAAATCCAGCGTTCACCCCAGACTACGCACCGGTCGAGGAGCGGCCGGTTTGCGTCCTGCGGCACAGAGGCCTTTGTCGGAGGAGGCACAGTCACAGACCGTACGTCCGCAGGGCCGCCGTCTCGTCCAACCCGAACATGACGTTCATGTTCTGGATGGCAGAACCTGCGGCTCCTTTAACCAGGTTGTCGGTGACGGACAATAGCTTGATAATGCCCCGTCGAGAGTCGTAGTCGGCACCGATGTGGCAATAATTTGAACCAATGACACTGGCCAAACCGGGATAGACCTCGTATTCTTTGGAGTTGGTCTCTCCCGTCTTGGGAAGTGTGTTCACCCGGACGAAGAACTCCTTCTCACTTCCATGGCCGTAGAAGTCCGTGAGGAGTGCAAGTATCCGCTCACGTGTCATGGCTTCTCGAACGGCGGGATGCACGGCCAGGCTGGCCTGCAGGAAAATACCGCGGGCGAAATTACCGTGGGCGGTGTTGAAGTCCATGGTCAGTGGGCGACCCGCTTCGGCAGCGAGCTGGGTTTCCAGCTCTGGTCCATGGCGATGACCCTCCATGCTGTAGGGCAGCATGGAGTTGAGCACCTCAGCGTGCATGATGGACCGTTTTGGCTTGTTGCCGGCCCCCGTAGTGCCGTTGATCGCACTGATGTGTACAGGGACATCGAGATTGACCCATGCAGCACGCAACAGCGGCGTCAGTGCCAGGATCGCTGTGATGACGTAGCACCCCGGATTGGCGAGGAGCCGGGCTCTGGCAATGTTCTCGCGGTTCAGTTCTGTGAGGCCGTAGACTGCTGTGAGCAGCAACTCGGGAGCGGTGTGTTCGGAACCGTAGACCTGTGAGTAGAGTTCCGGGTCGGAGAAACGGAAGTCGGCGCTGACATCGATCACACGGATTCCGTGCTCAAGAAACCAGGGTGCGTTTCGCATCGCTTCACCCGAGGGCGTACAGAAGAAGACGACATCGAGATCATCCTTCTGGCGCCTGAGGTCGTCGACGCCAAGGAACTCCAGACCACTCCCCATGAGATTACGGTGAACACGGTCGAACTGTTCGTCACCCCGTGAGGTCGGCAGGATCCGATCGACCTGAGGATGATTGAGGAGGAGTCGACACATTTCGCCGCCTGTGTAGCCGGTGGCGCCAACGACGCCCACGCTCAATCTGCCGTTCTCGAGTGGCATGGACCTGCCTTCCAAAAAAAGAAGCGACGTTGTCCGGAACGGTCAGACGACGCGGGTGGGAGCGTCCTGACAGGTCAGACTCAACGCCAGACCGTCGAGGAGCATCGCCCCGATGCGGGCTTGGGAATCGACCGACATGGCGCCGATGTGAGGCGTAAGGACGACGTTGTCCAGTTCGGACAGTCGGCTTGGTTCACGTTCGATGGCTGGGACATCGATGGCGGCGCCGGCGATGTGCCGTCGAGTCAGGGCATCGTAGAGGTCGTTCTCATTGACGACTCCCGCGCGGGAGACGTTCACAAGGTAGGCGCCGGACTTCATCGCGGCCAGCTCTGCCGCGGTGATGAGGTGGCGAGTGCGGTCATTGAGGGGGCATGTCAGGGCCACAACATCCGCGTTGCGGAGCACTTCGCCGCTACTCATGAGAGTGATACCCATACGCGCAAACTCGGTTTTACGCTCTTTGGTCGGGCGACCTACTGAGCCCACCACTTGCATGCCGACACCGCACGCCAGTGCGGCCAGGCGGGAACCTATGTCGCCCAGCCCGACGACTCCCAGCGTCTTGCCTGCCAGTTCAATCCCCGCCAGTTCAGACTTCTTCCATATGTTGCTACGCATCTGCCGGTCAGCGAGGGCGATGTGACGGGTCACTGCGTAGGTGAGTCCGAGTGCCAGTTCCGCCACTGAACCTGAGGAAACATTAGGGATGTTGAAGACCTGGATGCCCGCACGTCTGGCAGCCGTGAGATCAATGTTGTCCGTGCCGTTGCCCGCTCGGGCGATCACCTTGAGCTGCCGGGCACCGTTGATGACATGCGCCGACAGCTCCACACCGCTACGCAACACGATCGCGTCCATGCCTGGCACGAGGTGGAGCAGTTCGGCTCCGGATGGCTGCATGCGGACGGTGACGTCGTATGTCACGCGGAGCTGCTCCAGCGCTTGAGGAGCGATGGGGTCGACGACCAGGATCTTGTGACGAACGGGCGATGAGGGCGCATCTGAGTTCACAGGTTGTCTCCCCCTGTCGGTCTGGATGCCTGCGATGGGCTATCCGCCACAGGCGCGAACGGGGCATGAGGACACCGCGCCCGCCAGGAATTGCGGGACAGCCCTTAGCGGGCCTGCCCCAGAGCGGAGAATCGAGTCGACGGCATCAGGCATTGGGCTTCTGCCATGTTCTGAGTTGAGGTTGTTCCCATATCCCGTGTCGCCGTCAGCGATGACCGGTATACCGATCGCCTTCCGCATGTTCGAGGCCGCATCAAGGTACACGGTCATCGTGATTACGCCGGCGTCGGGAATGCACCGGGCTGCCGATACCTCAAGGCTGGATGGCCATACGGCGTCGAAGCCCGCCTGCTGCGCAATCACGACACCCAGAGCGTCATGGGCTCCGACGACACGAACCAGTCCTCCCTTTTTCACCAGCGACCGAAAGGACGAGTACGAACGCCTGAGCATCTATTCCTCCCATATATATCGGCCAAGATGGATTCAGCGAGACACTCTCAGGCTCAAGGACACTGGGGTGACCATTTACCGGCGAGTCCGATACGGCCCATTCGGAGACCAGGATGTGCATTCTTCGACCAAAAGTCGACTGACCTGGCGGGAGCGGTGGATACCGTCAACGCGGCAGCCAGCAGGGCATGGAACCTCTGGACAATTTCTCGAACTGTGGCTCTATTGGATAAAGCCGTCGAAAACTCGACGACTCAAATCTTGAGTGCCGATCAGTCACGATGCCGAAGAGCACGCCATAAACATGATCACCCGCACATCAGCCAGGATGTCGGCTTCTCCGTGCTCGCCATTGCGAGCCTCAAGGCAGAACTGGCAATATTCTTGAGTGAAAATGTCCGGCATGACTCTGGATGCCCCTGCCTTTCCGGCCGAATTAATTCCTGGACGATCACCATTCAAGGCGAGTGATCTTCACCTTGAATGTATTAGCGAGATTCGCCACAGCACCCCCCTCCCCGTGTCCGTAATTTGCATCCTCGCCGCGTCTCACGCGAGGAGCTTCAAGAGGTAATATGCACAGGCACGTTAACCTGGTGTTCAATTATGAGTCAACTACTTGTCGGCTATCTGGCTTATTCAAGTTGCCGCGCACGACGACTTGCATGTACAGAGCTTCCTGAGGCGGGTGGCAAGCAAGGCGGTGAAACAAAGGTCAGCCCGCGTTCACGCCAATCACTGGTCGCTACCGAACCCACTCGCATCGAGTCGCGCGGGTGGCCTGTATGGGGCCCTTGACGCGAACCTGCCGTGGCCATGATTGAGCCGCACCGAAGGATCGGTCACAGAATGAGATACGGAAGGCTCGCCACACGATCCTCCTGAAACGTCCCGATGAGCCGCGAGCAGTGTGCGAATTCGGTCGTTCGTGAGGGTATGGGTAAGGGCTGTCCCGCAATTCTTGGTGGATCAGCGCACGGCGTCAGATGCGGTGCATCGCAAGGCGGAGAGGCGCCCGCATACTGGATGTATTCGGTCGTTTCGACAAGGGAGGGGGCCCCGTGCCGTTCAGGCTGCGGGGAAGAGGTGCCGTAGCCTGCTTTGCGCGCCCGCCAGGAATGGCGGGACAGCCCTTAATCGACCGTGGATCGTGGACGATGAGTTGCGGGCGCCGATCGGTCCCATGCTGCCCGAGCGGTCGGCGGACCACGGCTGGTCTCGGACCGGCTCTGCCCAGGGCACCTTGCTCGTGCTCTACGACGACAACGTCCGGCAACTCCTGGCGCCGGGGTTCGGCGCGCTCGCTGCCGAGCCCGATGGCCATGGCCTGCCGATCCGGCCAAGAACGCCAGCCCCCCACCGGCCCCCAAAAACGATCAAGGGCCGGTTTCGGATTGCTCCGAAACCGGCCCTGATCGACGACTGTCTCCAGTCGGGACGACAGGATTTGAACCTGCGACCCCTTGACCCCCAGTCAAGTGCGCTACCAAGCTGCGCCACGTCCCGTTGCCCGCCTGACCTGGGGTTTCCCCCTGGCTGAACGCGCATGAGAACAATACCGCACTTCAACCGGTGGTCACGAACACCTTTCACCGCTTGACCTCAACCGCGCTTGACGTTGAACGCTGATCGGCATGACGAAGACGACTGCCGCACCGACATCCGCATACCGCGACCTGCCCCGGCTGATGAGCCTGATGACCGGCGACGAGAAGCACGGCCCCGCCGCCACGTCGACCCGGGACGCGCTGTGGGTGCTCTACGACCGGGTCCTGCGGGTGACACCCGAGACCGCCGACGCGCCCGACCGGGACCGTTTCCTGCTGTCGAAGGGGCACGGGCCCATGGCGTACTACGCGGTCCTCGCGGCGCACGGGTTCTTCGACGAGGGGCTGCTGGCCGGGTTCGGCTCGTACGGATCGCCGCTCGGTCACCATCCCGACCGGCTCCTGGTACCCGGTGCCGAGATCGGCAGCGGCTCGCTGGGGCACGGCTTGCCGCTGGCCGTGGGGACCGCGCTGGGGCTGCGGGCCCAGGGACTGACCGGGCCGCGGGTATGGGTGCTGACCGGCGACGCCGAGCTGGACGAGGGCAGCAATCACGAGGCGATCGCGTACGCCGGCCCGGCCGGTCTGGAGCAGCTGCACACCGTGGTGATCGACAACGCCTCGGCGACATACGGCCGCCCCGGCGGGATCGCGGAGCGGTTCGCCACCGCGGGCTGGTCGGTCGCATCGGTGGACGGGCGGGACCACGAGGCGCTGTACGCGGCCTTCACCGCACCGCACCCGAGGCAGCCCCGGGCCGTCGTGGCCCGGGTTGCCCCGAAGCGCTGAGCCGTGGCGAGGGCGGGGCCGGGCACGGCGCCGCCGCAGGACCGGACTACGACACACACCTGAGCGAAAGCAGAGGAACACTCCCATGGACACGATGCGTGACCGTTTCATCGCCACCACCACACGGCTGCTCGACGAGGACCCCCGCCTGGCGCTCGTACTCGCCGAAATCAGCCGTGACGGATTCGGCCGGGCCGAGCGGGACCATCCCGGCCGGGTCGTGAACGTCGGCATCCGCGAGCAGCTGCTCGTCGGGGCCGCCGCCGGCATGGCGCTCACCGGGATGCGTCCGGTCGTGCACACCTTCGCGAGTTTCCTGGTGGAGCGGCCGTTCGAGCAGGTGAAGCTGGACTTCGGCCACCAGGGGGTCGGTGGCGTGTTGGTGAGCGCCGGGGCCTCGTACGACTGGCCGGCCGGCGGATTCACCCACATGGCACCCGGGGACGTCGCGCTCATGGACACGCTGGACGGCTGGACCGTGCACGTTCCGGGTCATCCCGACGAGGCCGAGACGCTGCTGCGGGAGGCCGCCGCCGGGGAAGGGCGGGTGTATGTGCGCCTGTCGCTGCAGTCCAACCAGCGGGCGCGCCCGGTCGGCGGGACGGGCGGGTTCACCACCGCGCGGGAGGGAAGGGACGGGGTGGTGATCGCCGTCGGCCCGATGCTCGACAACGTGCTCGCCGCTACGGAGGGACTCGACGTGACCGTGTTGTACGCGACCACCGTGCGGCCCTTCGACGCACGGGGGCTCCGGCTGGCGGTCGACGGCGGGGCCACCGCCGATGTGGTGATCGTCGAGCCGTATCTGGCGGGCACCTCGACGGCCGCCGCCAACGACGCGCTCGCCGCGCTCCCCCACCGGATCCTGGGACTCGGCGTGGCCCGTGAGGAGCTGCGGCGGTACGGACAGATGGATGAGCATGTCGCGGCGCACGGCCTGGACCCGCACGGCCTGCGGGAACGGATCGGCGCCTTTCTCGGCGGCCGGGGCGGCCGGCGTGGGGACGTACCGGCCCATTGACCGCGCGGAAGGCGTGACCCTACCCTGAACAACGCGTCCGGAAAGCGCTTTCTAAATCCTCTCGGCACCCACCCCACAGGGAGCGCCCGTGAACCGTCGCCCATCGATCCGCGGCGTCTTAGGGAGCCTGTTGCCCCCGCGGGACCTGGTTCCGCTCGCCGCCCTCGCCCTCTGCCCGGTGCTCACCTTCTGCGTTCTGGCGAGCTCACCTCCCCGGGCGCACGCCGCCTCTTCGCGGACGCCGGCCCTGGTTCCGGTCACCTGGCCGCAGCCCGCCTTCTGCGAGGCGGAGTGGTTCACGACGACCGGTGGCATGCACGGCGGCGCGGTCACGGAGAACCGGGCCGCAGACTCCGGCGGGAGGCGGATCACCGAGATCGAGGACGGTGACTGGATCGACCTCGGCGCGGTGTCGCCGGCGAGGGTCGGCTCGGTGACGGTCCGCGCCTCGTCCGGCGGCATCGGCGGCACGGTCGAGTTCCGGGCCGGGTCGCCGGCCGGGCCGCTCCTGGGGAGTCTCACCGTCCCGGTCACCGGCGGATGGGACCGCCCCGCGTCACCGGCGGCCCGGCTGACGGGCGCCGAGGGCGGGGTACGGCTGTACGCCGTGTTCACCAATCCGGCCTGGAGTGCGGGAACGGCCGACCTGTTCGCCGTGGACTGGTTCCGCTTCGACGGTCCCGAGGCCGGCGGATAGGCCGCGCGCGTATCCGGGGCCATTCACGCCGGCGTGAGCGCCCGGGGCGGCGCCGGACGCCGGACCGGCCCGAGGGGCCCGGTCCGGCGTCCGTATGCGGTGCGACGTCAGGAGTGGATGAGCACCTGCGCCAGCGCCACCCGGCCCGTGCCGGAGGTCACGATCCTCACCGTGCGGGTCCGGCTGTCCAGACTCACCAGCGTGGGACGGAGCGCCTTCCCGCTGACGTGCACCGTGCCGTCGTCCGTCACGACATCGAAGTCGGCCGTGGCGGAGCCGGAGTTGTTCCAGACCTCCACCTGCCGGATGTGCCGGACGCCGCCGAGGTCCACCTGCCACCAGGCACCCGCCTCGGAGAGCGTGCGGGTGTCCGTGTTGGTGTCGGCGTCCAGGGCGAGTGCCGCCGTGGCCGTGCCCTCGGTGGAGGACTGGGTGGCCGTGCCCGTGCGCGCGAGGTCGGTGCGCAGTTGCTCGACCGGGCCGCCTCGGGAACCCGCCCGGGCTGCCACGGCGAGTGCCTCGGCGGGCAGACGGTCCAGTCCGGTGAGGTTGTCCGTCATGACGGAGCCCCGGCCGGCGAGTGCGGGTGCGGCGGTGTCGGTCCAGTTGCCCCGGGCGGTGTTCTCGATGCCGTAGTCGGCCCAGTTGGACACCCACTTGTAGCCGATGCGGGTGATGACGTTCTTCTCGACGGTGATGTGCGACGACTGCTCGTCGAGGTAGATGCCGTTGCCGTCGCGCTCGGTGTTGCCGTACGCGGAGCGGTTGATGTAGTTGCCGCTCAGGACGGTGCCGGGCTGGGCGCCCTGGGTGTAGATGGCGCCGCCGTCGTGCTGCTCCTGCGCCACCTCCATGACGTGGGTGATGCGGTTGTCCGTCACCTTGTTGTCGCGCAGTACGGACTTCTGGGCCTCGGGTTGGTTCCAGCCCCAGCCTACGGAGATCCCGGAGTACGGAAGGTGGTCCAGGCTGTTGTGGTCGACGGTCAGCTCCGCCTCGTAACCGGCCCAGATGCCCACCGCGTCGGTGTACTCGACGCCGGTGCGGCTGATGGTGTTGTACGCGACGGTGTTGCGCTCCCCGGCGAGTTCGGCGCCGGGCATCGGCTCGGTGTCGCCGACGTAGACGGCGCCCGAGGACAGGTCGGTGAAGGACGAGCCGGTCAGGGAGCTGTCCTTCGTGCCGGCCTCCAGGATCGCGCCGGCCCCGCCGAGGTGGATGAACCGGCTGTGGCCGATGCTCACCCCCCGGCCGCCGCGGACGGTGACCGCGGCGGCCGGCTTGGTGTAGTAGCGGCCCGCGTGGTCGACGGGGCCGGTGGCTCCGGTCAGGGTGAGACCGGCCTGCATGCCCGCATAGCCCTCGTCGGTGCCGGGCTGTCGGTACGCCGCATACGCGAAGCCGATCCCGTCGACGGTGACATCGTGGGCACCGTCGACGACGAGCAGTTGTTCGGTGTGCGGAGTGATGGCCTGCGCGCGGCGCATGTTCTCGCCCTTGCGCGGCAGGTAGGTCACGGTGCGGCCGGCCGAGTCCCAGACGAACTCGCCCGGCTGGTCAAGCAGTTCGGGAGCGTTCTCGAAGAATGCGACGCCGCTGTAGCGGCTGGAGTCGACCGTGGTGGAGTCCCAGGCGGGCCCGGTGCGGTCGGTGCCGCTCGCCGAGTTGGTCCAGCAGGGCCGGGCGAAGGTCATGGTGTCGCCGCTGACGCCCGCGATCCGGCAGTGGTAGTTGCGCCAGCGGACCCGGATGACGGCCTCGGCGTCGGTGGGGCGCTGCCACCGGTCGATTCCGGTGGCGGTCGCGCCCGTCATCCCTGCCTCGGTCGCCTCGCACGTGGCGGCCGCGCAGGCATCGCCGCGGGCACGGGTCGCACGCCGGCCGTCGACGAAGAGCTGGCGCGGGGTGACGCCGTCGGGGACAGCCGCGCTCCAGGTGCCGTCGGTGTTCTGCCGCCAGCCCGTGATGTCCTGTCCGCCGGAGAGGACGGGGCGGGCGCCGGGGGCGGCGGCCCAGGAGACGCCGGAGTCGGCGGCGCCGAGCGTGAGGGGAGCGTCGAGGTGGTACGTGCCGTCCTCCAGGAGTACGCGGACGTCGCGCCGTGTCTCGGAGCGGGCCAGGTCCCGGGCGCCTTCGGGGGTGCAGGGGCGGAAGACGGTGCAGGAGGAGCCGTGGCCGTCGGGGGCCGCGTACAGGGTGCGGGTACCGGGTGCGGCCTGGGCAGCCGGGGCGGCGAGGAGCGCGGCCAGGAAGACCGCGGTGGCGGTGGCGGCGGTGGCTCGTACGCCGTTCATGGGGCGGTTCACGCAGCAGCCTTCCAATCGGGGTGGCCGGGCATGGGAGGGTTGACCGCTCCGAAGAGCCAGTCGCGCAGGAACGGGTCGACGGACCGGTCGCCGGTGACGTCGACGGCGTGCCGGATGAAGGCCTCGCTGGTGTAGGTGGAGTCCTTGAACCGCTTCACCCACGCGCGCATCACCCGGTCGAACGACGGCCGGCCGATCCGCAGGCTCAGCGCGTACAGGACGAGCGCGCCGCCGTCGTAGATGTTCGTGCCGCCGAGTGCCTTGGGCAGGCCGGGCGGGCCGTCGGCGGCGCGGACCGCGTCGAGCTTCTCGTACGTCGACTTCATCTTGTCGGCGAAGACGGACCAGCCCCGCTCCTCGCCGTACAGGCCGGCGTAGTAGACCGCGGGGCCCTCGTTGAGCCAGGCCTGCTGCCAGTCGTCCGGGGTGACGGAGTCGCCGAACCACTGGTGGACGAGCTCGTGGACCATGGTCGTCTCGTAGCCGGGCTGACCGTTGGCGTTGAGCTTGAACCAGTTGGTGGAGAAGAGGGAGAGGGTCTGGTTCTCCAGGGCGTCGGTGTATCCGTCGTAGATGTGGAGTCCGTAGACGGAGAACGGGTAGCGGCCGAACTTCGCCTCCAGCCAGGCGAGATGGTCGGCGGTACGGGCCACGATCGGGGCGTACGTGTCCTCCTGGCCCTGCGGGACGATATGCCGCAGTGGCAGGCCGCGGTGGCTGCTTCCGTAGAGGTAGGTGCCCTTGACGACGGCGATCCCGATGAGTTCGGTCGCCATGCGCTCGCGGAGGGCGAAGTGCCAGACGGTGGAGCCGTCGGCCCGCGGGGTCCGGTGGGTCAGCTCGCCGTTGGCGGTGGCGACGAAGCCTTCGGGGGCGCTGATGTGGAAGGTCCACGTCGCCTTGTCGGACGGGGTGTCGTTGCACGGCAGGAAGGTGTCGGCGCGCGAGGACTGAGCGGCCGAGGCGAAGCCGCCGTCGGTCCCGAACTTCCATCCGGTGAGGCCGAGCCGGGGCGCCTTGCCGTTGCCCCGGTAGCGGATCTCGGTGGTGAACGCCTGCCCGCGGTGGAGCGGGCGGGCCGGGGTGACGGTCAGCTCCTGACCGCTCCGGCCGGGTGCGATCGACCAGGTGGCGGGGCGGCCTGCGACGGTGACGGATTCGATGGTGTGGCCGTCGGTGTCGAGGTTGAGCGCGGAGAGATCCTGGGTGGCCCCGGCGTTGATCTTCACGGTGGCGGTGAAGTCGTACGTCACCGGGGTGAAGTCGAAGGTGAGGTCGTAGTGGACGACCTGGTAGCCGCCGTTGCCGAGTGTCGGGAAGAGCGGGTCGCCGACGCCGTCGGAGCCGGGCTGCGGGTCGAATCCGTGCCGCTGCGCGAACGCGGGCGAGCCGAGGGCGGGGACCGCGACGGCCGCGACGGCCGCCGACCCGCCGAGTGCGAGGACCGAGCGTCGTGTGGTCACTTCTTGCCCTTCTGGAAGGCTTCCTCGAACTCGCCGCGGGCCTTCTCGCCGCCCTTGGCCAGGTAGTCCTTGACGAGCTGGTCGTAGGCCGACATGGACTTGCGGCCGGAGATGATGTCCTTCAGCGCGTCCGACTTGAGCGTGTAGAGGCTGCCGGATCCCTTCGAGTCCCAGGTGGGTGAGGAGTACTGGAGCGTCGGGTCCTGCTCCATCATCGGGATCATCTTGGTGAAGGCGTCGTGGACGTGCCGGACACCCTGCTCCGAGTCGGCGCTGAAGACGGCGGGAACGGCGGAGGCCATGAACTTCCAGGGCACGGTGACGTCCTGGGTGCCCTGCTTGGTGAGCGCGGGGTTGCCCTTGGCATCGCGGGTGAAGTCCTTGCCCTCGATCCCGTAGTTGATGAGGGTGTACTCCTGGCTGCCGAACGGCGAGGCGGCGAAGTCGGCCAGCGCGAGGACCTGCTTGACACGGTCTCCGGACGCCTTCTTGACGTGCGTGTTCTCCAGCTTGACGTTGTCCATCCAGGCGACGGCGTCCTTGCCGACGGGGACGAAGGGGCGGGGGTCGTACCCCTTGTCGATGGCCCCCATGGCCGCGATGTAGCCGACGCCGGGTGCCAGATAGGTGGGCATCCCGTCGTAGACATAGGCGCCCTTGCCGTTCTTGAACATGTCCGTGTACTGGGCCTTCTGCGCCCCGGACATCTGGAGGGTTCCCGGATAGAAGCAGCCCGCCTTGTACAGCAGCCGGGCGGTCTCCACAGCCTTGCGGAACTCCGGCGTCTCCAGGTCGCAGGTGAACGTGCCGGTCTTCTCGTCCAGCCGCCAGTAGTAGGGCGCGCCCGCGGACATCGCGAGCATGGTGGTAGCGCCGGCGATGATCGCGTACTGGTCCTTCTTGGGCCGGGTCAGTTCCTTGCAGACCTCGACGAAGCGGTCGAGTCCGGTGATCTGGCCGAGGTCCGTGACGCCGACCTCCTCGAAGAGGTCGTGGCGGTAGACGCCCGCGCCGCCGGTGCCGGTCCGGGCGATCGGGATGCCGTACAGCTTCCCCCCGAAGATCGCGGCCTGCCAGGCGCCCTTCGGGATCGCGGCCAGGTTCGGGTAGTCCTTGATCTTGTCACCGGCGAGGTACGGAGTCAGGTCGGCGCACGTGGCCCGCAGGAAGCCGGCCTTGTTGTCGACGCCGCCGACCTCGGGGTACATGAAGAGGTCGGGAAGGCTGTCGCTGGCCAC
Source organism: Streptomyces sp. NPDC048211 (assembly GCF_043202315.1). Lineage (NCBI taxonomy): Bacteria > Bacillati > Actinomycetota > Actinomycetes > Kitasatosporales > Streptomycetaceae > Streptomyces > Streptomyces sp. NPDC048211. The sequence continues at coordinate 1,267,601 of NZ_JBIDAD010000002.1, read as the reverse complement.
CATGGTGGAGAACTTGGTGCCGTAGTCGTCGGCGGGCACGGCGGTGATGTCCACCTGCCCGCCGAGGAGCTTCTCGATCTCCTGCCAGGCCGCGTTCCTGCCCCGCGAGGGCGGCGGCGGGGAGAAGGTCTCCATCGTCGCGCTGATCGGCTTCGCCCCCTTGAGCGGCGTGCCCTTCGTGGCCCTCAGCGGCTTGGCCGGATAGCTGAAGAAGCCCTGCGGGACCCCGGCGGCCGTGCCGGGCAGGTCGGGCTTCAGGCCGATGTTGCGGACCGTGGTGTCCGGGAGCAGCGAGGCGCTCTTGGCCTCCGCCTCGGCGGTCGTGCCGCCGTCGCCGCAGGCGGCGAGCAGCGGGGCGGCGGCCAGGCCCAGACCGACGCCCGCACCCATGCGGAACAGTGCTCTGCGATTGATGGGGGAAGAGCTCGACACCTGAATCTCCTTGGAAGTGGGAGAGGGGAAGGGAGGAGTGGGGGGCGGTGGCTGCGCTCAGCCCTTGACGGCGCCCGTGAGCACGCCCTTGGTGAAGTAGCGCTGGAGGAACGGGTAGACACAGAGGATCGGGACGACGGCGATCACGAGGACCGCCATCTGCACGGCCTGCTGCGGGGCGAGCACCTCGCCGGCCGATGCGGCGTTCAGGCTCTGGCCCTGGAGGACGTAGGTGCGCAGCACCATGGGCAGCGGCCATTTGTCGGTGTCGTTGAGGTACAGGAGCGAGTTGAAGAAGGCGTTCCAGTAGGTCACGGCGTAGAAGAGGCTGATCACGGCGAGGACGGCCTTGGAGAGCGGCAGGACGATCCGGACCAGGATGCGGAAATCACCGGCGCCGTCGACCTTCGCCGCGTCGTACAGCTCCTCCGGCAGGTTCATGAAGAAGGACCGCAGGACGACGAGGTTGAAGGCACTGACCAGGGTGGGCATGACGAGCGCCGCGTAGGTGTCGTAGAGGCCGAGTCCCTTGACCAGCAGGAAGTTCGGGATGATGCCCGCGTTGAACAGCATGGTGAACAGGGCGGTCATCAGGATGAAGCGGGATCCGGTGACGTCGCGGCGGGAGAGTCCGTACGCCATGCCGACGGTCACGAGCAGGCTGGCGAGCGTACCGAAGACGGTGATGCCCACGGAGACGAGCAGTGCCCGGGTGACGACACCCCCGGTGAAGATCGTGCGGTAGGCGTCGAGGGTGGGGTGGTCCGGCCACAGGACGAGGCCGGAGCTCTTGATGATGTCGGTCTGCGAGGCGATGCTCGTGCCGATGACGCCGATCAGCGGGTAGGCGACGGCGAGGACGACCACCACGACGGCGACCGCCTTGGCGGTCTGGCCGATGCGGGTCGGGCGCTCCATCCACGGGGGCCGGCCGTCGGACTTGCGTACGGGAGCGGGGCGGGGCGCCGGTGCGGTGCTCCGGGTCTTGGCGCGCGTCTTCTCAGCGGTCAGCACCGCGGTACACCCCTTCGTGGCCGAGCCGGTGGGCGAACTTGTTCGCGCCCAGCACGAGTGCGGTGCCGATGACCGCCTTGACGAGTCCGACGGCGGCGGCGACGCCCCAGTCGTTGTCCTTGATGCCGTGGTAGTAGACGTAGGTGTCGAGGACTTCACCGGCGTCCGGGCCGACCGCGTCGCGCTGGAGCAGGATCTGCTCGAAGCCGACGGAGAGGATCTGGCCGAGGTTGAGGATCAGCAGCAGGATGAGTACGGGGGCGATGCCCGGCAGCGTCACGTGCCACAGGCGGCGCCTGGGTCCCGCGCCGTCGATCGCGGCCGCCTCGTACTGCTGCCGGTCGATGTTGAGCAGCGCGGCGAGGATGATGATCGTGCCCCAGCCGGCGTCCTTCCAGGCCACCTGGAGGGTCAGCAGCCAGGGGAAGGCGTCGGGGTCGCTCATCATGTCGTAGCGCGGAAGTCCCAAGCCGCCCAGGACGTCGGGCAGCACCCCGGCGCCGCCGAGGATCTGCTGGAAGATCGAGACGATGATGACCCAGCCGATGAAGTGCGGCAGATACACGACGCTCTGCACGAAGCGCCTGATGCGGTCGCTGGCGATGCTGTTGAGCAGCAGGGCCAGGGCGATGGGCACCGGGAAGAAGAACACCAGCTGGACGAGGGCGATCTCCAGCGTGTTGAACGTCGCGCTCCAGAAGGCCGGTTCGGAGAACGCCGCGGAGAAGTTGGCGAAGCCCACCCAGACGCTGTGCATGTATCCGAGGTAGGGCTGGTAGTCCTGGAACGCCACCACGTACCCGAGCAGCGGGACGTAGTGGAAGACGACGAAGTAGAGCAGGCCGGGCAGGGTGAGCAGCAGCATCACCCGGTCGCGCCTGATCCGCTGCCCGAGCGTCAGACGGCGTGGCGCGACGAGGGCCGGGCCGGCCGGCGGGGCGGGTTCTTCGACCCGCTTTCGCCGCGTTTTCCGCGGCAGCGGGGGTGCTGTGTCAGCCATGGTGCGTCCTGTTCGGCTGGGTGGCGCGTGGTGAGCCTTCTGCGGCCGCAAGTTAGTAAGCGGTTAACCCAAGCGTCAAGAGATCCGGGCGAACGTCTTTGTTACGCGATGGGTCGGAGAGGAAATCCGATCCAGCAAAAGCTTGCATAGGGGGGTAAACAGGGCAGTTCTGCGATGGCAGTGCTTGACGGTCGCCCTCCAGGCTCCCTAGCGTGCCGGTCATTCCATAGAACGCGATTACTGTCCGGAGGCAGGGTGCGAACCACCGAAGAGGCGCCGGCTCGTTCCGGTACCGATGCTGCGGCCCCGCCCGAAAGGCGTCCGCGCACGGTCCTGGTCATGAGCCCCGGACTGCTGGACGACGTCTTCCCACCCCCCGTCCGGGCCCGTCTGGAGGAGACGGCCGAACTGCTCGATCCATCCCTGATCAGCGAGTTCGACTCCCCCGGCGCCGCTCGGGCACTGGCCACGGCGGAGGTGCTGCTCACCGGCTGGGGGTGCCCCGCCGTGGACGCCGGCCTGCTGGACCGGACTCCGCGGCTGCGGGCCGTGATCCACGCGGCCGGCACCGTGAAAACGTTTCTGTCGCCGGCCGCGTTCGACCGCGGGATCGTGGTCTCCTCGGCCGCCGCGGCCAACGCCGTGCCGGTGGCGGAGTTCACCCTGGCGGCGATCATCATGGGCGCGAAGCGGGTGTTCCCGCTGGCGGGGCTCTACCGCGCCCGCCGCACCCACCGCACCGGGGCGGACCTCGACCGGCAGCACTGGCTCGGCACGCACGGGCTGACCGTCGGAGTGGTGGGCGCGTCCCGGATCGGCCGCCGGGTGATCGAGCTGCTGAGGGTCCTGGACGCGGAGGTGCTGCTGTACGACCCGTACGTGAGCGCCGCCGAGGCCGAGCTCCTCGGCGTGACCCGCACGGACCTGGACACCCTCGTGGCGACCAGTGACGTGGTGAGCGTCCACGCCCCGGACACCCCCGAGACGCGCGGGATCATCGACGCGCGCCGCATCGGCCTGATGCGCCCCGGCACGCTGCTCGTCAACACGGCGCGCGGCACCCTGGTGGACACCGAGGCGCTCACCGGGCATCTGGTCAGCGGGCGGCTCGACGCGGTCCTCGACGTCACGTCGCCCGAGCCGCTCCCCTCCGACCACCCGCTGTGGGACCTGCCCAACGTCTTCCTCACCCCGCATCTCGCGGGCGCCCAGGGCAACGAGGTGGGCCGGCTCGGAGCGCTCGCCGTCGAGGAGCTGGAGCGCTACGCGCACGGTGAGCCGTTCGCCCATCCGGTGCACCGGGCCGACCTGGGGAGGATCGCATGAACACCGTCCCCGGGCAGGCTCTAGGCTCGGCGTCACACAACAGCCACCAGGGGGTGAGCCGGATGCGCCGGCAGAGCACGGCCGCGGACGGACAGCGGCGGGCCACGGTCACCGACGTCGCACGGCGCGCAGGCGTCTCGACGGCCACCGTCTCCCGCGTCCTGAACCGCAACTACCCCGTCGCGGAGGCCACCCGGGAACGGGTCGAGTCGGCCATGCGCGAGCTCGGCTACGTGGTCAACGCGCACGCCCGCGCGCTGGCCGGCGTCTCCAACCGCACGGTCGGCATCATCGTCAACGAGGTCATCGACCCCTTCTACGCCTACATCGCCCGCGGGGTGGAGCGCGAGGCGGCGCTCGGCGGGCGGCTCTGCCTGGTCTGCTGCACGCAGGGCGACCCCCAGCGCGAGCTTGCCTTCATCGACCTCATGCACGAGCGCAGGGCGGACGCGGTCGTGGTGGTCGGCGGCTCCATCGCCGACCGCGGCTACACCTCCGAGCTGGCCCGCCGGGCCCGCGAGCTGGACGCGGGCGGCTCCAAACTGGTGCTCTGCGGACGGCCTCCCCTGGGCGAGGGCGCCCCGACCGCGGCTGTGGAGTACGACAACGAGGGCGGCGCCTTCGCCATCACCGACCATCTGCTGATGCAGGGCCACGAGCGGATCCTCTACCTCGGCGGGCCGCCCAAGCTCTCCACCACCCGCGACCGGCTGGCCGGCCACCGGCGGGCCCTGGAGCTGCGGGGTATCGCCATCGACCCGGACCTGGCCCAGCCCGGCGCCTTCAGCCGCAACTTCGGCTATCGGCGGATGGCCGAACTGCTGCGGGACGGTCCGGAGTTCACCGCCGTCTTCGCAGCCAACGACATGGTGGCCGCGGGTGCCGCCCAGGCGCTGGAGGAAGCCGGGGTGCGGGTGCCCAAGGACATCTCGCTGGTGGGGTACGACGACATCCCGGTCGCCCAGGAGCTGCGCCCCCGGCTGACCACCGTCCATGTCCCCCTGGAGGAGATGGGCCGTCAGGCCGTGCGGCTCGCCGTCTCGGGCGGGGACGAGGACGACTGGCGCGAGCCCACCACGGGCGCTCTGCGGCTCGGCACACACATCGTGGTACGCGATTCCGTCGCCCCCAGGGCCGGCAGGTCCTCTCGCATGTGACCGGTTACTGACCGCCTGTCCACAGTTGGCCATAGAAAATCACAGTAACTTCCCGACTCCCCTTGCGGCTGGATAGCAACCGCTTACATGCTGACGGGACGACCCACCCCCGTTCCGCACGCTTCCGCCCCTCATTCATTTCTGCAGGGAGAGTTCCGCATGCGTAAGCCCAGTTCCTCCGCCCCGGTTTCCCGCTCCGTCGGCCGCCGCACCGTCCTGGCCGCCGGCGCCGGGGCGGTGGCCGCCCTCGGCGCCACCGCGACCTCCGCGCGGGCCGCGACCGCCCGCCCCGCCGCCCGCCCGGTCTCGCTGACCATCACCGCCCGCCCGGCCGCCGAGGCCGAACGGCTCCGGCTGGCACAAGCCCTGCGCGGCTCGGAGTTCCAGCCCACCGGTCTGTACGCCCCCGCCGGCACCCCGCTCTCGCTCACGGTCCAGCCGTGCGACGGCCTGGTGCCCACCCTCTGGATCGGTGCCTGGGACTACTACGGCGAGATCACCGAACCGCGCAGCTACCCGCTCACCGCCGGCGCCAACACCGTGACCGACCCGCACGGCGGGCCGGTCTATCTGACGCTCACCGGGCATGGCGAGCGGGCAGAAGTGAAGTTCCGCTCCGGCACCGTCCCCATGCCGGTCTTCACCCTGGGCCGCACCACCGAGGCCGACTACCAGCACCAGCTGGACACCCTGACCGCCGCGCCCTGGGTGGAGCTCCACGCCCCGAACACCATCATGACGCTGAGCCGTGAGGGCGCGCTGCTGTACCGCGGGGAGGACCATGCCGCACTGCTCCGGCTGGTCGAGACGATCATCGACTCGCACGCCCGCATCAGCGGCCTGGACGGTTCGAAGCCGGTGCACCGGCGCAAGGCGGGGCCGTACCACTTCACCGAGGTCAGCAAGGTGCCGACAGGCGTCGGCGCCTACGCCACGCACGGCTACAACGGCTTCCCGCGGGCCTATCTCGACCGGGCCACCACAGTGGAGGGGCTGCGCACGCGCGGGTGGGGGCTCTACCACGAACTCGGCCACCTGCATCAGCAGATGGCGTACAAGCCGGGGGGCCTCACCGAGGTCACGGTGAACATCTACTCACTGGCCGCCCAGCGCACCCTCGACCAGCCGTCCAACCTGCTCACCGTCGACCCGGCGACCGGGCTGACCGCCTTCCAGACCTCGCGCGCGAAGTTCGGCACAGCCGGGCTGACGTACGAGAAATCCTTCGGAGCGTACGAGAAGCTCGTGCCGCTGCGGCAGTTGGAGCTCGCCTTCGGGGACGACTTCTGGCCCCGGCTGCACAAGCTGGTGCGCGAGGAGAACCCGCAGTCGGACTACACGGAGAACGACAAGCGATACCGGGCACTGGCCACCTACTCCAGCCGGATCGCGGGATACGACCTCACCGGCTTCTTCGTGGACACCTGGGCGTTCCCGATCGATGCCGTCGGCAGGGCGGAACTGTCGGCCCTCAACCTGCCGCAGCCGCCCGTCGACCCCAGCACGCTCACCGACTGACGGCCGCGGAAAAGGAGTCAGTATGCAGCTGAGCAGAAGGACCGTTCTCGCCGCGGGCGGCGCGACCCTGTCCGGAGTCCTGGCCGCGGGCGCGGCGCGGGCGGCGGAGCCGGAGCCCGCGGAGCCGGGTGCCGAAGAAGACTTCGACGCCCTGCTGGCCCGGGCCGAAGCCCTGCTGACCGGGGGCGCGTTCGACCCGTCGGACCCCGACTTCGCCGCAGGGGTCGCCGCACTGGACGGCACCGCCGGAGAGCTCTGGGACACGCTGGACCGCAGCGCGGGCCGCACCGCGCTGTGGAGCGACCTCTCCCCCCTCACCGCTCCGGGGAACTTCGGACAGAGCTATACGCGACTGCGCACGCTCGCGACTGCGTGGGCCACCCCCGGCACCGCGCTCTCAGGCAGTTCGGAGGCGGCGGACGCCCTCGTCTCCGCCCTGCGGTTCACGTACGACACCGCCTACCGTCCGAGTGCCCCGGAGAGCGGCAACTGGTGGTTCTGGGAAATCGGTGCGCCGCGTGCGCTGATGGACACCTGCGTCCTGGTGCGCGGCCGCCTGCCGGCCGGTGATCTCGCGGACTATCTGGCGGTCGTCGACCGCTTCTGCCCGGACGCGGACCGCCGCACCAACTCCCCCACCCTGTCCGAGACCGGCGCCAACCGCACCGACAAGGCCGTGATCGTCGCACTGCGCGGGCTGCTCGGCAGGGACGCGGCCAAGATGGCATCCGCCCGCGACGCCCTTTCCGACGTACGCGACGCGGGACGCAACAGCCTCTTCCGGTACACGAGTTCGGGAGACGGCTTCTACGAGGACGGCTCGTTCGTCCAGCACGAGGTCGTCGCGTACACCGGCTCGTACGGCACCGTGCTGCTCGGTGGCGCCGCCTATCTGCTCTCGCTCCTCGCCGGTTCCCCGTGGGCGGTCACCGACGCGAAGGTCTCGGTGATGTACGACGCCGTGGAGCGGAGCTTCGCGCCGGTGGTCTTCGACGGACTGATGATGGACGCGGTACGCGGACGTGCCGTGTCCCGGGAGCGCGCGGGCGACCACCGGGACGGTGCGACGGCCGTCGCCGCGATCCTGCTCCTCGCGACCGGCGCGCCGGCCGACCGGGCGGACCGGTGGCGCGCCCTGGCCAAGGGCTGGCTGACGCGCAACCGCACCACCCCCTTCACCGAACTGGCCACGCTCCCCCAACTCGCCCTGGCCAAAGCCGTACTGAACGATCCCGGCGTCCCGTCCGAGCCCCGCACGACGGGCAGTTTCGTCTTCGCCGACATGGACCGTGTGGTGCACCGACGCCCCGGCTGGGCCTGCGCCCTGTCGCTGTCCTCCCGGCGCATCTGCGCGTACGAGGCGGGCAACGGCGAGAATCTGCACGGCTGGTACACCGGCGACGGCATGACGTACCTGTACGACGCTGACGGCCTCGGGCAGTTCAACGACGGCTTCTGGCCGACCGTGGACCCGTACCGCCTGCCCGGCACCACGGTCGACACGCGCGCCCGTGCCGATCTCGGCACGGGCGGCGGCACCGCCACCTACCGGCCGGCGAACGCCGTCGCGGGCGGTGCGGTGCTGGGTGGCGGCTACTCCGCCGCCGCGATGGAGCTGACGGGCGCCCCGGGCAGCACCCTGCGGGCGAGGAAGTCGTGGTTCCTTCTCGACAACGCGGTGGTCGCGCTGGGAGCGGGCATCACGTCGAGCGACGGCCGGACCGTGGAAACGGTCGTGGAGAACCGCAATCTCGGCGCGGACGGCCGCAACCGTCTGCTGGTGAACGGTGTGCCCGGCGCCGTGGAGGACGGCAGGCCAGCCGAGTTCGGCCGGGCCGGCTGGGCACATCTCCAGGGCGTCGGCGGTTACGTCTTCCCCGGCGCGACCGCCCTGCGTGCCCTGCGCGAGCGGCGCACCGGTACCTGGCGGGCGATCAACACCGGTGCGGACACCGGGGGAAGCACCGATCCCGTCAGCCGCCGCTACGTCACACTCCTGATGGACCACGGGATCTCCCCCACCGACGCGGGCTACGCCTATGTACTGCTGCCCGGCGCGTCCGCGGCGGCCACCGCGGTGTGGTCGCACTCGCGGCCGGTGCGGATCCTCGCCAACGACGCCACCGCACAGGCCGTGGAGGACCGCAGGACCGGACTGACCGCGGCACACTTCTGGGGCGCCGGTTCGGCGGCCGGGATCACCGCGTCCGGTCCGGCGACGGTCCTCGTACGGCGGCAGGGCGCGCACGTGTCCGTCGCGGTCGCCGACCCGGGCCGGACCCAGACCGTGGTCTCGGTCCAGCTCCCCTTCCGTGTCCGGTCGGTGTCGGCGTCCGACGACACCGTCACCCTCACCCCGGGGCTGCGGCCCGTGCTCACCGTCGCCGTCGGCGGCTCCCGGGGCCACACCCACCACGCCGAACTCATCCGGTAACCACCCGCACCGACCCCGAGGAGCAGCACCACCATGTCCGTCGCCCCGCATCTGCACCTGCCGCCGACCGACCGGATCCTGTCGTCACGTACCGGCTGGACCCGGGCGCACTGGGAGGCGACCGCCGACCGGATGCTGGACGCCCTGACGCCGTACGCGACCCCCGGATTCGCTCAGTACAGGCTGCCGGGCCGCGGCAGCTGGTCGGGGATCGTCTCCGACGGGCTGGAGGGTTTCGCCCGGTCGTTCCTGCTCGCCGCCTGCCGCATCGCGGGTGCGGGCGGGGCGGTCGATCCCGCGCTGACCGAGCGGTACGCCGCCGGTCTCGCGGCCGGGACGGACCCAGCAAGCGGGGAGGCCTGGCCGCGTCTGACGGACTGCTCCCAGCAGATGGTGGAGGCGGCGTCGGTGGCGGTCGCGCTGCACGAGACCCGTCCCTGGATCTGGGACCGGCTGGACGCGAAGGTCCAGGAGCGGGTCGTCGACTGGTTCTCCGGGTTCGTCGGCGGCCGGACGTGGGACAACAACTGGCGGCTCTTCCAGGTGGTGTCCGAGCAGTTCCTCGCGTCCGTGGGAGCCCCGTACAGCGCCTCGGACATCGAGGAGGGGCTGGACAGGATCGAGGACTGGTACGTCGGTGACGGCTGGTACACCGACGGGGACGGCCGCAACTTCGACTACTACATCGGCTGGGCCATGCATCTGTACCCGCTGCTCTGGGCCCGGATCGCCGGCGCGGACGGTGACGGTGGCCGGAGCGCCGTCCACCGGCAGCGCCTGAGCCGGTTCCTGGAGGACTACCCGCACTTCTTCGGGGCGGACGGCGCCCCGGTCCACCAGGGCCGCTCCCTCACCTACCGGTTCGCCGCGCTCGCCCCCGTGTGGATGGGCGCGCTCGCCGACTGCACCCCGCTCGCTCCCGGCCTGACGCGGCGACTTGCCTCCGGCACGCTGCGGCACTTCGCGGAGCGCGGGGTGCCGGACGAGCGGGGACTGCTGACACTCGGCTGGTACGACACGTTCCTGCCGTCCACCCAGCCGTACTCGGGACCCGCGTCGCCGTACTGGGCGAGCAAGGGCTTCCTCGGACTGCTGCTGCCGCCGGACCACGAGGTGTGGACCGCTCATGAACTCCCGCTTCCCGTAGAGGAGTCCGACACCTACACCGCGCTGCCGGCACCGGGGTGGCTGCTGCACGGCACCCGGCACGACGGCATCGTCCGCCTCGTCAACCACGGCAGCGACCACCATCCGCCCGCACCGGGGACCGCGGACATCGAGGCCGGTGCCGATCCGGACGAGGGCGCGGGTGCGGACGATCCGCACTACGCCAAGCTCGCGTACTCGACGGCGACCGCACCGCAGTCCGCCCCGCACGCCCTGGCCCGCAACATCGACGGGCATCTGGCGCTGCTCGCCCCTGACGGGACCCCGTCCCGGCGCCGCCGGATCCATCCGCTGCGCTGCGAGGACCGCGTCGCCTCCTCCTGGTCGACGGCGCGGCTGCCCGGTGACGAGCGCGGGTACCGCATCGAGACGACGAGCGTGCTGCACGGTCCGTGGGAGATCCGGGTGCACCGGGTCGAGGCGCCCGAGGGCGCTGTGGTCCGGGAGGGCGGCCACGCGGTCGGGGACGCGCAGAGCCCGTTCGCCTCGTCGGGCCCCGACTGGGCCCTCGCGCGCACGGCCGAGGGGCTGAGCAGCGCGCTGGTCGCGCTGTACGGCTGGGACGGGGGCGAGGAGGGCGCCGCCGTGGCACGCGACGTCGAGACCCATGCGTACGGACCGTACTCGGCGGTGCCGTATCTGCGCAGCGCTCCCCGTGCGGGCGGCCGCAGCATCCATGTCTCGCTCGTCGTGCTGTCCCGCGACCGTGTCCATCCCGAGGCGCTGCGCACGGCCGTGCGGGTGCGGGTGGACGGTGAGGCGGTCGTGCTCACCTTCCTGGACGGCCGCACGGTCGAGGCCTGACGGCGGCGGGCCCGTCGTCCGGCGCTCAGGTCCCGAAGATGTTCTCCTCCCGCTGGTCGATGTGCCCGAGAAGCTCCTGCGCCAGGGACTTGATCGTGTCGAGTCCCGCCCGCCCCCACGGGCGGGGCACGATGTCGACAGCGCAGACGGCACCCAGGGCGATACCCGTACGGTCGATGAGGGGTGCTCCGAGATAGGAGCGGATGCCTATGTCGTCGACGACCGGGTTCCCGGCGAATCGCGGGTAGTCGCACACGTCCTCCAGGACCAGCGCCCTGCGCCGGACCACGACGTGCGGGCAGAAGCCGTGGTCGATGGCCACATAGCGGCCGCGGCGGCCGCTTCCGGCCGCCGCGCCCCCCAGGTCCGAGCCTTTCCAGGTGCCCGCCGGGGTGTGCAGCCCGGCGAAGAACTGACGGTTCCCGTCGATGAAGTTGACCATCGAGAAGGGCACGTCGGTCACTTCGGCCACCCGGTCGGCGAAGGCGTCGAAGTTGTCGAACGAGGCATCGGACCGCTCCCCGAGGCCGAGGCTGCGCAGCCGCTGGGTCCGTGCCCGGGCGTCACTGTCGACGGGTGTCAGCAGCAGCCGGCCCAGGGCGTGCGGGGTCGTCACGGATGAGCTCCGTAGCTTCCGTGGCCGGTCAGCGGAGCGGGTTCGGCGGTGGCGTTGATGAGGTGCTGCACCAGGGTCACCAGCGCTCCGGTGCCCGAACTGGCGATGCGCGCGTCGCACAGGACCACCGGAACCGCGGGAGCCAGGTCGAGCGCCGCCCGCACCTCCTCGGGGCCGTAGCGGAAGGAGCCGTCGAACTCGTTGACCGCGACGATGAATCCGATCCCGCGCCGCTCGAAGAAGTCGACGGCGGGGAAGCATTCCTCCAGTCTCCGGGTGTCGGCGATGACGACCGCTCCGAGCGCGCCCTGGGAGAGCTCGTCCCACATGAACCAGAAGCGCTCCTGTCCGGGCGTGCCGAACAGGTAGAGCACATGCTGCTCGTCCAGCGTGATGCGGCCGAAGTCCATGGCCACGGTGGTGGAGCTCTTGGACTCGATGCCTTCGAGGCTGTCGGTCGCCGCGCTGACCTGGGTCAGCAGCTCCTCCGTACTCAGGGGAGCGATCTCGCTGACCGCGCCGACGAACGTCGTCTTGCCGACGCCGAAGCCGCCCGCCACCAGCACCTTGAGCGCGACGGGGAAGCTCTCGGGCGCGCCGGGGGCCTCGTCGTATCCGGATGGTCCGGGCACGGCCCCGTACCCGGTGGCGCCGGGCGGGGCCGCATACCCGCCGCCCGGGGCGTCCGCGTATCCGACGTGTCCGGGGCTTGCGGTCCCCGCGTACGGGGCGGAGCCGTCGAAGCCGTCAGAGCTGTCGTCGTAAGCCATCGAGCACTGCCTCCAGCAGGGATCGGTCGGTGGGCATGTCATGGAAGGCGGGCGGGTGCGCGGTGACCGCGCCGCAGTCGACCAGGTCCGAGAGCAAGACCTTGGTGACGACCGCGGGCAGCCGCAGGTGCGCGGCGATCTCGGCCACCGAGGTGGGCCCGCCGCACAGCCCGAGCGCCACGGAGTGCTCGGGTCCGAGATGGGTCTGCGGGACGGTCCCGGTGGCCATCACCAGGGAGAGGAGATCGAGCACGGTCGTGGGACGGGTACGGCCGTTGCTCACGGTGTAGGGGCGGATGAGGCGGCCTGCCGCATCGTCGAGCAACGGCCCGTCCTGCGTGGCCGGCACGGTCACAGCCCCGTGGCGCCCGGCGCTCCGGCCGCTTGTCTCGTCGGGGTCGTCAGATAGGGCCGGACGCTCTTGACCAGCATCGTCATCTCGTAGCCGAGCACGGCGGCGTCGGCGTTCCGGCCGGCGAGCACGGCCAGGCAGGTGCCGGAGCCGGCGGTGGCGACGAACAGGAGCGTCGAGTCGAGCTCCACCACCACCTGGCGGACCTCTCCGTTGTCACCGAACCGGGCCCCGGCACTGCGGCCCAGCGAGTACAGTCCGGCGGCCAGCGCGGCCATGTGGTCGGCGCTGTCGGCGTCCATGCCGTGGAGGGATTTCACCAGCCCGTCGGCGGAGAGCAGGACCGCGCTGCGCGTGTACGGCACACGCTGTACCAGCCCGCTCAGCAGCCAGTCGAGGTCCGAGACCTGACCGGACGGCATATCGGTCGCCATGGTGCATCTACTCCTTGGTGGTGTTCAGGTGCGTGTCGAGTGGGTCTTGATCGCTGGAGTACGAGCCGGCCCGGAGGAGTTCCACGGGTGCGGCGCCACGGACCGGGAGCGGGTCCAGCGGTGCCCGGCCCCGCGCCGGGGCTCCCCGGCCGTTCCGTACGTCCGCGGGCCCGCCGTCGTCCGGGTACGCCCCGGACCCCGGGCCGGTGTCCGGTCCGGGCTCCTCCGCCTCGCACTCCTCACGCGCCTCGGCGAGGTCGATGCCGCGCCGGAACGCCGCCACCAGCCCCGGGTCGTGGAGCGTGGGCTCCTCCTCGGAGCGCGGTGCGGGAGCCTCCCTGAGCTGCGGGACCAGGTGTTCCTGGTTGGCCCGCCTGGGGAGCTGGGGCCGGCCCATCGTGCCGCGCACGACCCCGGTATCCGGCGGGAGCGCGGGGGCCGTGTCGCCGAGGGGCGGGATGCCGGCCGATGCGTCGGCGGGGGCGGGCCGGTCGAGGCGCTCGGCCCGCAGCGGGAGCGGGGGGCCCTCGCCGCCCTGACGCGGGGTCTGCTGCGGTGCCTGGTGCAGCCGCAGTTGCTGCTGCTGCGGTACGTACGGGCGCCGCTCCCGCTCGGTGACGGATGCCGGTCCGGGGGCCGGACCGCGACGTACACCGGCGTCGTCCGCGGGCGGCGGCCGGTGCACGGGGCCCAAGGGTGGGACCGGTGCGCCGTCGGCCTCGGCGGATACGTCCTCGTCGGCCCCGAGCAGGGACTGCGGGAGGACGAGCACGGCCTGGGTGCCGCCGTAGATATTGCTCTGGAGGCGGACGGCGATGCCGTGCCTGCGAGCCAGCGAGGCCACCACGAACAGGCCGATCCGGCCGTCCTGGAGCAGACGGGCGACGTTGACCTGGTCGGGGTCGGCCAGCAGGGTGTTCATGCGCTTCTGCTCGTCGCCCGGCATGCCGAGGCCCCGGTCCTCCACCTCCAGGGCGAGGCCCGCGGTGACGCGCTGGGCGCGGAGCAGGACCTGGGTCTGCGGTGCGGAGAACACCGTGGCGTTCTCCACCAGTTCGGCCAGCAGGTGGATCACGTCGGCCACGGCGTGCCCGCGGAGCGTGCCGTCGATGGGGGGTACGAGTTTGACGCGCGGGTACTGCTCGACCTCGGCGATCGCCGAGCGCAGCACCTCCGTCATGGTGACCGGGTTGCTCCACTGCCGCCTGGAGACGGCACCTCCGAGGACGGCGAGGTTCTCGGCGTGCCGGCGGATGCGGGTGGCCAGGTGGTCGACGTGGAAGAGCCCCTTGAGCAGATCGGGGTCCTCGACCTGGTGTTCCAGCTCGTCGAGCAGCTGGATCTCGCGGTGCACGAGCGACTGCAGGCGGCGCGCGAGATTGACGAAGACCTCGACCTTCTGGTCCTCGCCGGTGTGCTCGGACAGCCGGGACGCCTGGACGACCGCGGCCACGGCCCCCTCCTGCTGACGGCCGAGCTCCTGCGCGAGCAGCTCGAAGGCGTCGCTGCCGGGGACGACAGGCTGTGAAGGACGCCGCGCGGGCACGGGTTCGCCGTTGCGGAGCTGTTCCACGACCCGCTGGAGTTCTGCCTGGCCCTGTGCGCTGGCCCGGCGCAGGGCCAGGCAGCGGCCCAGGACGGTGGTCGCGACCCGGTTGGCGGCCAGGAAGGCGGCCACCATCGCGGCGACCGACAGCGCGCCGGCGGTGCCGAACGCCGTCCACAGTTCCGTGGACGGCCGGATACCGCCGGCGCGAGCGGTGAAGATGACGGCCGCGGCGCCGGCCAGCGCGACGACGACGGCCGGCAGGACGGCGGTACGCAGGAGTTGGGGGCGTATGCGCGCCTCGGGGGACGGCTGGGCAGCGCGGGGCCTGGCCGCGGCCGAGTGGGAACGGGGACCCGGTCGGCCGTGCCGCCCGCCCTCTCGTCGTTCCGGTCGCGCGTCGGGTGCGCGAAGTTGAGACATCAGCGTCCTCGGTACGTGGGGCACCAGGAATCGGCATTCATGTGGTGACACCTACGGTGGTCGGTCATTCTCGGGTCATCGGCCGGGCAGGCTCGGAACATATGAGCCCACCGTTGATCACCGGCCACACACGGTAGTCGCCTCGTGCGAGGGCGCGACGGGCAGTTGTGGAACTTGCCCGCTATCCGTCCCGCTCTGGTATGACCTCTCGCACGAGCGACCGATTCCGGCGGGCGGATACCGGGGGACGGATACCCGCGCGGCCATGCCCCGGCACGGCGACGCGGCAGCCACGGACCCGGCAAGCCCCCTCGACACCGTCGAGGGGGCTTGCCGGAGAGCGGGGGGACTTGCCGGGGAACGGGACCGCTACGCCTTACGGAGTCTGGCGATGATGCCGTCCAGGTCGCGCTGGAACATGTAGTCGCGGAAGACGTGCCCGCCGGGCTCCTCGTGCCACTCGTGCGGGATGCCTGCGTCGCCGAGGCGGGCCCGGAACTCCCGCTGCCCGGCGAGCACCTGGTTCTCGTTGACCTGGTCGAACCAGTTGACCGGGTCGGGGCTGGTGCCCGCGACCAGGAAGACCCGCTTGTTGCGGTAGCTCTCGACGCGTTCGACCGGGTTGTCCGCGCTGACCCTGGCCTCGTCCCACAGCGGAACTCCGTAGACCGTGCCGCCGGCCAGTTCCACGGCCGCCGAGGAGGCGTTGGCCCAGTGCCCGACCAGGCCCGCGTCCCGGCGCAGGCTGGCCGGGCCGGAATGGGCGCTCACCGAGGCGAAGTGCCCGTAGTACTTGGCCGCGTACTTCAGCGCGCCGAAGCCGCCCATCGAGAACCCGGCGACGGCTCGGCCGTCGTACTCCGCGTACGTACGGAAGTTCGCGTCGATCCAGGGCAGCAACTGGGCGATGTGGAAGGTCTCCCAGTTCCGGGGACCGGCTTGGGAGCTGACCGGGTTGGAGTACCAGCCCGCGTGTCCTCCGTCGGGCATCACGACGATGACCGGCCTGCCGGCCGTCCAGGCCCGGATGCCCGCACGGTCGAAGGTGATGAAGTCCTGGTCCGTGCCGCCCCCGTGCAGCAGGTAGAGCACGGGGTAGCGGCGGCCGCCGGTGTGGTAACCGTCGGGGAGCAGGACGTTCACGCCCGGGTTCCAGCCGATCGCGTCCGTCGCGAACCGGTAGTACCGCATCCGGGGGTCGCTCTCGTCGCTGTCGACGATGCGCAGTCCGAATCCGTCTCCCGCGGCGCCGGCGGCCGTCGCCGCCGCGAGGACACCCCCGGCTCCCAGCGCCATCGCCGCGCCGAGCCCCCCGGCGGCCCTGAGGACGCTCCTGCGCGTGGGGCAGCCCTCGTTCGCGCTCATGCCGAGTACCCCTTCGGCGGAATCAGCGTGGCGAGCTGGTCGAAGGAGATCCAGTAGATCTGGTTGCCGCTGAAGGAGGCGGGGTCGGCTATGAGTACCGTGCGGTCCACCTCGTCGTAGCCGAAGACGGTGAAGTAGTGGTAGATCGTCTGGTCCGAGGGGTAGCCGGGCGGCTGATTTCCTGGCGGGGCGACGATGTTGGCCACCAACGGGTAGTTGCGGTCGATGTCGAAGACGATGTCGTACCAGAGCAGGTCCCGCTGAGCCTGGGTGGGCGGGTCGTTCGGCATCTCCTTCGTCTCGTACCAGCCACCGCCGAGATTCGAGTTGAGCACGTTCGTGACCTGGCCGATGTGGTCGGTGCCGTTCTGCGTGGTGCCGAGCTGCCAGGCCAGGTCTCCCTGGCTGGGCGGGGCCATCCGGGCGGACAGCGCGATGCGGGTGGCAGCCGGACCGCACCAGTAGCCGGTCTCCTGGACCTGGTAGTCGATCTGCAGCCAGTGCGCGCTCTGCGTACGTCCGGCGGCGACCTCCAGCCGGCTGCCCGGCTCGTTGTGTCCGCTGACGACGGCCGTGCCGGCCTTCGAGCCGTGCGCGAGCACGGACACGGACGAGGTCTGCGGTACGGGTGACGCCTGGGCCAGGGTGGGCTGGAGGAGAGCTCCGACGGCGGCTACGGCGATCGCGGCGGACACAAGTCTCTTGCGCATGAAGGCTCCTGAGGAGGGTGGGGGTGGCCTTGCGAGCGGAAACGCATGTGACGTGCTCAGCTGTGCGGGACAGCGGGAATCAGCGTCGCCGTTGCCGTGCGAGGCGCGCAACCGATGAAAGTTCAGGCTTACGGGGGGACTTGAGCGATCGTCATCTCTCGACGTCGTCACACCTGGGCCGACCGTCGCCCTCCGGGCCTCACGCTCCGGGTTCGGGCTACCGGCCTCGCGCCCCCGGGCTTCCGGCTTCCGGCTTCACGCTTCACGCTTCCGGCTTCACGCTCCGCGCTCGGGCCGCCGACGGTTCTGCCCCTCGGCTGCCAGCAGGGCCCTTCCCTCCGGGGTCGCGACGTGGAAGGAGCGTCCGGCCTTGCGCACCGTGGCGACCAGTCCCGCCGCCCGCAGCACGTTCAGGTGCTGGCTGACGGCGGGGTGTGTCACAGCCAGGAGCCGGGCCGCCTCGACAGTGGAGCAGCCGGTACGGGTGGCCCGCAGGATACCCGCCCGGGTGTGCCCGAGCAGGGGCCCCAGCGGCCCGGCGCCCTCCGCGGAACGATCCCCGGGCGCGGACTCCGGGGCGGTTCCCGCCCAGTTGGCCGTGTGGTCGATCGGATAGACGAGAACGGGCGGCAGGTCCCCGTCGGCCAGCGTGATCGGCGTCGGCCAGCAGAAGAACGACGGCTGGAGTACGAGCCCCCGGCCGCGCAGGCGCAGGTGCTGATCGACGGGATACGTCACTTCCAGGACGGGCGGACGCCAGTGGAACTGCGGGCCGAGCCCGGCCAGCAGACCTTCGGTTCCCCCGTCGAGCAGGCTGTGCAGACGGACGGCGCGGTCGGCGTCGATGTGGGCGTGGACGCGCTGCCAGTACGGCGCGAGCGCTTCGCGCTGGTACGTACCCAGAGCTTCCCCGAGACGCCGCAGGGTCTCGGTGTCCCCTCCCGCCAACGATCCCACCCAGCTCGGCAGTCGGAGGGAGGACGCCAAGTGTGTCAGGTCGGTCCGCAGCCGGGGGCGCGGGGTGCTCATCAAGGTGTCGAGGGCCGCCTGCAGCGTGGCACGGTCGCCGGACGTGGGCGTGAGGAAGTCGGGTGAGTAGCCACGCGGGGGCAGTAACGAGGACAACAGCCGGGGGCTGTCGGAGAGCCGTGGCCGAACCCAGCGGCGCCAGGAGCCGAACACCCTCTCGCCGTCGCGCCGTTGCAGGGTCTGCACGCTGTTGCTGATCTCCCAGAGGAAGTCCGGGCCGGGAGCCACCCTGACCCGCGCCAGGTCCTCGGACGTGAAGTACACGCGCAGCATGGCCGCTCCCCCGGGAAGTGGGCTCCTCCGGGCGCAGCGTACCGCCGTTCGACCGCCCTCCCACCCGGTTCGGACATCACCGCGCCGACCGTCGCAATGGCACCTCGGCCCACCCGGACATCACCGCGCCCGCCGTCCGGGTGCGCCGCCCCGGGAGGCGGTGCACCCGGACGCGGGCCGCGCGTCCGTCCTACGCCTGGGCGGCCCGGTCCCGGTCGCGGTCGGGGGTGGCAGCCGCCTTGACCCCGCCGGGGAGCTGTACGTGTACGGGGGGCCAGTTGCCCCACCCCGGCGCGGGTTCCGCGGCGACGCCCCGCCACCACGGCTCGACGGCGGGCGGATCGGCGGGGTCGAACGGCTGCCCCGGTCGCGGGGCGGCCATCGTCACGCCGGCGAACTGCGTGGCGCGCATGGACCATTCGGCGGGTTCGGCCCACGGGTGCAGGGCGAGGTTGAAGGTGCCCCAGTGGATCGGCAGCATCACGCCCACCGACGGGTCGTCGCCCTGGAGGTCGAGGTGCGCCTGCACCCCCTCGTCGGGGCTCATGTGGATGTCGGGCCAGGCGCCGGGTTCCGGCTTGCTGTCCGTCTGGTCCTTCGGCCAGTACTGGCTGTACGCGCCGATCTGGATCATGGTCGCGTCGAACGGCCCGTGCTCGGCGCCGATCTCCTTGAAACCGGGGAAGTAGCCGGTGTCACCGCTGTGGTAGATCCGGTGCTCGGGCCCCGCGACGGCCCAGGACGCCCAGAGGGTGTGCTGCTGGTTGCGCAGACCCCGGCCGCAGAAGTGCCGCGCGGGCGTGGCGGTCAGACTGATTCCGGCGACGGTCGTGGACTCGTTCCAGTCGAGCTCGTGGATCCGGTCCGGGGGCACACCCCAGCGCTCCAGGTGCGCACCCACGCCGAGCGGTACCGCGAAGACGGTGGCCGTGTCCGCGAGGGTGCGGATCGTCGGAAGGTCGAGGTGGTCGTAGTGGTCGTGCGAGATCACCACGACGTCGACCGGGCCGAGGGCACCGAGCGGCAGCGGCGCGGGGTGCACACGCTTGGGACCGGCGAAGGCGAAGGGCGAACAGCGCTCGCCCCACACCGGGTCGAAGAGCACCCGCCGTCCGTCGATCTCGGCGAGCACGCTGGAATGCCCCATCCAGGTGAGCCGGAGGCCGGAGGCGGGGGGATCGGCGAGGTCGGCGAGGGTCGTGGCGTGCACGGGCACGGTCCCGGTCGGCGCCCTGAGGACCCGCTCCTCCTTGCGGAAATAGACCTTCGCGAACTCCAGCGCGGACCCGGACGGTCTGGTCCGCGCCCCGACGGGGTTCTGGAAGACCCCGTCGGCGAAGTTGGGGGAACGGCGGATGCGCTCCATACGGGCGCCTCCCGGGTCGGCCCCGAAGGCGGCGGGACGCAGCGCACGCAGCCTGGTGCGCAGCGGGAGTGGGGAGTCAGCGCCGGTCACAAGATCTCCTGAGGGAGTCGGTATCGTCTCATTATGGACAGGGGGGACGACTGCGCGCGTACGGAGCACCCAACGGGATGGCGCTCCGTAAGGACCCGTTCAGCCACGCTGCTGCCCGTACACGTGCTCGACGTGGAGCCGCAGGACGATCCGGCGGTCCCTGACCATGGCCCTGCGGTAGTCGTCCCAGTCGGGGTGCTCGCCCTGGACGTCGCGGTAGAGCGTGATCAGTTCCTCCACGGTGGCGTCGCCGGGGTCAGCGGCCACCGGTGTGAGCTCGGCCGTGCCGTCCGCCACCGTCCACGCCCAGCGGTCCTGGCTGGTCACGTGGTAGCTCGCCCGCGGGTCCCGCGCCAGGTTCCGGGTCTTCGCCCGGCCCTCGGTGACCGAGACGCGGATGATGCGCTCGTCGGGGTAGTAGAAGTGGTTCACATTGGACAGCTGCGGCCTGCCGTCCCGCCTGAGCGTGACCAGCACACCGCCGTTCTCCTCGGCGACCAGCCGTAGCAGCCCCTGCTGCTGTGCATCGAATCCCGTCATGCCGAATCCAACGTCCGGTCCGCCCGCAGGATTCCGCATCCGGTGCGGCCGCGTTCCGCCCGCGTCCGGATCCGGCCACCTGGCAGGGACCGGACTCTTCCCCTGCACACCGATGTCACATCCCGCGGTCCCCGCTCGTCGCATCCGTGTCAGCAGCCCGGCGCCGGTGCCTCAGCGCCCCCGCCGGGGCCGAGCCGTACCGAAGGAGACCGGTCATGACCGCCCGCATCTCGCTCGACCCGCCCCGCAGCCTCCTGTTCCGCGCCGTCTCGTGGTACTCGAACCGTGCGTACGGGAAGGTCATCGATCCCCTGCGCACCGGCGCCCATCACACCGGGGTGCTGTGGGCCCTCTCCCGGCTGGAGCTGTCCGTGAGCCGCTGGAAGAAGCTGGACCCGCAGCTCAAGGCGCTGGCGGTGATGGCGTCCGCGGCAACCGTCGGGTGCAGCTGGTGCATGGACTTCGGCTACTGGGTGAGCCACGGTGAGGGCGTGGACCCGCGCAAGCTCCGCGAGGTGCCCACGTGGCGCGAGAGCGATGCCTACACCCCGCTGGAGCGCGAGGTGCTGGCCTACGCGGAGGCCATGACCCTCACCCCGCCCCAGGTGGAGGACGAGATGGTGGAGCGTCTGCGCAGTTCGCTCGGCGAGGCGGCGCTGGTCGAGCTGACGACGATGATCGCGGTGGAGAACATGCGGTCGCGGTCGAATGCGGCCCTCGGTCTCACCAGCCAGGGCTTCAAGGACCGGTGCGAGCTGCCGTCGCCCGGAGCGTCCGGACGGCGCACTCCGGCCACGGACCGGTGAGGCGGCGCAGGCCGCGTTGACAGGGTGCCCCCGACTCCCGATACTGACTGGCGATTCAGTAAATGATCGTCGGCCGGCATCGGGGGCGGCGGGTCCGCTCCCCCGGTATCCACGGCACCGCCCCGGGCCCGCCCCGATCGCGTGACCGAGGAGTACCCCCGATGACGACGCCTCCGGTGTCCCCGCCCGCCCCGTTGATCTCACTGACCTGGACCGACCACGTCACGGGCCGCCAGGGACACCTCGTCGTCGACCGGCTGGTGCGGGGGGTGTCCAGCGGCGGGCTGCGGATGCGCGAGGGGTGCACGCTGGCCGAGGTGACCGGACTGGCCCGCGGCATGACGATGAAGGAAGCGCTCCACTTCGACGCGGACCGGCCGGGCGCGCGCTACATACCGCTCGGCGGCGCGAAGGGGGGCATCGACTGCGATCCCCGCGATCCGGCGGCGTACGGCATCCTGGTGCGCTATCTGCGGGCCATGCGTCCGTACGTGGAGAACATCTGGACGACCGGCGAGGACCTCGGGCTCACCCAGGACCTCGTCGACCGGGCCGCCGCGGAGGCCGGGCTCGTCTCCACCGTCCAGGCGGTCTATCCGTTGCTCGACGACGAGGCCGCGGCGCGCCGGCGACTGGCCGACGCCTTCGCCGTCGAGGTGGACGGCATCGGCCTGGACGAGCTGGCCGGCGGTTGCGGCGTCGCCGAGGCCGTGCTAGCCGCGCTGGACGGGGCCGCAGTCGCGTACGGGGACGCACGGGTCGCACTCCAGGGGCTCGGCACGATGGGCGGGGCGACCGCCCGCTTCCTGTCCCGGGCCGGGCTGCGCGTGGTCGCCGTCGCCGACGTCAAGGGCACCATCGCCAATCCGGCCGGCCTCGATGTCGAGGCGCTCCTTCGCGCCCGCGACGCCTACGGCACGGTGGACCGAGAGATGCTCCGCGAGACCGATCAGGAACTGCCCGCCGACGCCTGGCTGGCGCAGGACGCGGACGTGCTCGTACCCGCCGCCGTGTCCTACGCCATCGACCCGACCAACCAGGCCCGGATCACGGCCCGCTGGGTGGTCGAGGCGGCCAACATGCCGGTCCTGCCCGAGGCGGAGGCCCTGCTCGCCGCGCGCGGGATCACGGTACTGCCCGATGTGGTCGTCAACTCCGGTACCAACGCCTGGTGGTGGTGGACTCTCTTCGGCGACATCGACGCCGACGCGGACGAGGCCTTCGCGTACATCCGGCGCGCGATGCGCGCCCTCATCGAACTCGTCCTGGCCCGCGCCACGGCGGACCGCCACACTCCGCGCGCGGCGGCGCACGCCGTCGTCGCCGACCGGCTGCCGGTGATGGCCGAGCGCTTCGGCTGGTACCGCTGACCGTACGCCCCGCACCACGGGACGGGCACCGGAGCACCGGGACAAGGAACCGGACCACCAGGACGGGGCACCGGACCCGAGTACCGGGGACGACGAACCGGACCGGGGTACCGGGACGACGAACCGGACCGGGACCGCCCGCGGCGGCGGCGGCGAACAGGCAGACCACGAGAGGGACACGGCCGGTTCCCGCTCCGCCCCCGGCCTGCGCCGGGGCGCCATTGGTTAGGCTGAGGCCGTGGCGAGAGTGCGGTTGGGCGTAGCGGAGCGGCGCGAGGAGTTGCTGCGCGCTGCCGTCGAGCAGATCGAGGTGCGGGGTGTCTCCGCTGTACGGATCGCCGACGTGGCGTCCGTGCTCGGCGTGAGCAACGCCCTTGTCCTCTACCACTTCTCCACGAAGGAGAAGCTGGTGGCCGCCGCCTTCGCACACGCCGCCGAAGCTGATCTCGCCCATCTGCGCAAACTGCTGAGCCGTCGCACCACCGCGATACGGCGGCTGCGCGCCGCCGTGCGCTGGTATGCGCCGACGGGCCAGGCCAAGGGCTGGCGACTGTGGATCGAGGGCTGGGCGTCCTCCCTCCGCGATCCGGCGCTGCGCAACGTGGCGGGCGATCTCGACCAGCAGTGGAAGGCGGAGCTGGCCGAGGTCATCGAGGAGGGTGCGGCCGCGGGCGAGTTCCACTGCGACGACCCGATGTCCGTGGCCTGGCGGCTGACCGCGCTGCTGGACGGTCTGGCGGTACAGATGACGTCGTACGCGGGTCCGCTGTCCCGGGCCACGATGCTGGAGTGGACCGAGGAAGCGCTCGCCCGTGAACTGGGCATCGACCACGAGACCCTGATGGCCTGACCACTGCCCGCCGGGCCCCGCAGCCAGGTCCTCACGATCTGCTCCTTCGGTCCCCGTCCGACGACTCCCGGCTCCCGTCCCGGCGGCGGTCAGGTCTGGCGCACCGGCGCGTAGGACTCGCCCTGAAGCCCGAAGGTCCACGCGACGCCCTCCCTCGCGGTCATGGTGCGCGGTGGCACCCGGAGCCAGTACGTACGATGCGTCCCGTCCGGTTCCGGAGTGGAGTTGACCACCTCCACCATGACCACGTCCTCGTCGCCCTCGAGCGGGATCCGCCAGAGGATTCCCGTCTCGTCCCGGTGCACCGGTTCGGCTCCGGACTCGGTGAGATAGCGGTCGTATCCGTAGAACTCCAGCATCACGCGGCGCAGTTCCGCGTTGTCCTCGGCGCGGATGCGCTCGGGGGTCAGTGCGCCCAGCTCCGCGAGGAAGGCGGCGGGTACGGGCATACCGCGCCAGGCGTACAGGGCGAAGCCGTCGCGGTAGGCGAGCGCGGGGCCTTCACCGCTGTCGAGCCGGCCTGCCTCGTCCCGGCAAAGGGTCTCGGGACGCTCACTCATCACCACGGCACGCTCATAGGGCCACCACCAGCCCGCGTTCCTCGCGACGGCCGCGAGCCCGTCGAGCCGCCGGCCCCGGCCGTCGAAGGCGGCGAGCCAGGCCGCGTCGTGCTGACCCAGGACCGCGTCGAGCAGGACCAGCCGGACATCCGACTCCTCCTCGGGCTTCCGGGCGAGGTCCGCCACCACCCCCGCCCTTATCCGGTCGGCCAGCGCGGCTGTGGTCTCCCACAGCTGAGCGCCGGTGGCGGACCACAGCGCGGACCAGCCGGCCGGGCCCAGCTCGTCGTACATCCGGCGCCGTTCCTCCGCCCAGGGCCGGGTTCGTACGTCCTCACGGACCGAGCGTCCCGCGTCGGCAAGCTTCTCCACGGCCTCGACGGCGGCCCGGGGCGAATCCGCCCAGACGAACTCCGCCGGCTCGGCCAGACCCGCGCCGCGGTAGGCGAGCCGCACCCCCTCCTCGGCGGCCGCCCGGTCCGCCGCACCGGTCGCCGCCGCCACGGCCCGCCATGAGTCCACGTACTGCATCGTCTTCCCCGTCCCCTGTTCCTGTTTTCCTGATACGCGTGAGCTTTTGGGTGTTCCGGTTCCTCAGTCCGCGACGATGCGGACCGCACCCGGTGCGTACTCGCGCTGGCGCACCACCCGGAACCAGCCTTTCGGCAGCGAGATCACCGCGTGTTCCTCGTGCACCACGCGGCCTCCGTCGGGGAGATGGAGCAGCATCGGGCCGAACACCCCGCCCTCGCGGATCAGCCGGCCCGGCCCCGGCACCGCGTGCGCATGTCCGGTGACCTCACCGAGCGCGAGGACCAGCCGACCGCGCCCGTCGCGCAGTTCGCCCGGGGCCTCCCGGAGGTTCGCGGGCACCGCGGACTCCTCCAGCGCCATGATCAGTACGTCGCCCTGCCGGTACACAGACGTCTCCCCTCCGCGCCGCCACCCGCTGTGCCGGCCACCTGGAAAACGCTACGGCGGGGGTCTGACAATCCGTCGGTGAGCGCCGTCGACGGAGCCCGGCCGTCCCGTTGTCAGTGGGACTTGATAGACCTTGCGGACATCAAACCGTCGCCGTCATCAGGAGCTCAGGGCCATGTCCGGTGTGGACCACCTGCACGAGTTGCTCGGCCTTCCGGCCGTCGATTTCCAGTCCGGGGCAAAGGACGGTTCCCGGCCGGCCGCCGACGCCGCGGCCTGGCGCGTCTTCGTCGAGCCGTACGAGGACGAGGACCGCACCTGGGAAGAGGAATTCGCCGCGTTCCTGGACGAGGTGGACCCGGCCGCTGTCCGCGCTTTGATCATCGGGCAGTGGGGCGAGTCGTACGAGGAGAAGTCGTCGTATCCGATCGGTCTCGTGATCGCCGCCGCCGAGCGGCTGACGTCGCTGGAAGCGGTGTTCGTCGGTGACCTGATGGTGGAGGAGGCGGAGATCTCCTGGATCGAGCAGAGCGATGTCACCGCCCTGCTGCATGCCTTTCCCGCGCTGGTGGAGCTCGGGGTGCGCGGCGGAGCGGAGCTCGCCTTCCCGGCCACGAGACACGAGCGGCTGCGTTCGCTCACCATCGAGACCGGCGGGCTGCCGGTGCAGGTGGTGCAGGGGGTGCTCGACAGTGAACTGCCCGCGCTGGAGCGGCTCGACCTGTGGCTGGGCGTCTCCGCCTACGGGGGCGACACCGATGTCGCGGATCTCGCCCCGCTGCTGTCGGGGACGCGGTTCCCGGCGCTGCGCCACCTCGGTCTGCGCAACAGCGAGGTGGAGAACGAGATCGCGGCGGCCGTGGCCTCGGCCCCGCTCGTCGCGCGGCTGCACACCCTCGATCTGTCCTGCGGCACGCTCGGCGACGAGGGGGCGGCGGCGCTCCTGGAGGGCCAGCCGCTGACCCACCTCGAAGTCCTCGATCTGCACCACCACTTCCTCACCGAGCCGATGGAGCGCCGGATCACGGAGTCCCTGGAGCCGCACGGCGTGCGGGTGGACCTGTCGGAGCGCTGCAAGCCGTGGGGCGACCGCGGAGCCGCGGGCCGGTACGTCACGGTGTCGGAGTGAGCGCGCGATGACGGACATCGAGCACCCCGACACCTTCCACGGCCTGCCCGTCCTCACCCTGCCGCTGCCCGGCGAGGACGGCTCGGAGCCGGTGACGCTGCCCGAGGCGGGATCCGTGGCCTGGCGGCTGGACTGCGCCTGGGAGGGGCCGGCGTTCCCGGGGCGCTGGCAGCACTTCCTGGACACGGTCGACCCTGCCGGGGTCCGTGCCCTGCTGATCGGTCCCTGGTGGCCGGACGACTACACCTCCTTCGCTCCCGTTGCGGAACTGATCGTCTCCGACGCCGCGCGCTTCCCCGCGCTGCGGGCGCTGTTCCTCGCCGATGTCGTCGGCGAGGAGTGCGAGGTGTCGTGGCTGGAGATGTCCGACATCACCGCCCTGGTCGACGCGTTCCCGCGCCTCGAGGAGCTGGTGGTGCGCGGCGGCGGGGACGCGGTCCCCGAGGAGGAGAAACTGCGGCTGGGTCCGGTGCGGCACCCGGCCCTGAAGTCGCTGAGGTTCGAGTCCGGCGGTCTGCCCGGACACGTCGTCCGGGCGATCGGGGCCAGCGAACTGCCCGCGCTGGAGCGGCTGGAGTTCTGGTTCGGTGCCTCGTGGTACGGCGGCGACGCCACGGTGGAGGACATGAGGCCCGTCCTCTCCGGCGGCGCCTTCCCCCGGCTGCGCCATCTGGGCCTGCAGAACAGCGAGATCCAGGACGAGATCGCCACGGCGGTGGCGTCGGCCCCCGTGGTCGCGCAGTTGGAGTCGCTCTCGCTCTCCATGGGCACGCTCAGTGACACGGGCGCCCTGGCTCTGCTCGGCGGTCAGCCGCTCACCCATCTGACCTCTCTGGATCTGCACCACCACTACCTCACCGATCCGGTGATGGCGCGCATCCGGGAGATGTGCGTCCGCGAGGGCGTCCACGTCGATCTCGACGAGGCGGACCACTGGGATCCCGAGGACGACGAGCCCCGTTATGTCGCGGTCAGCGAGTAACGCGCCGCGCCTGGCGGTCGTCGGCAATCCCGGCAGCCGCCGGGTCGACCTGTTCCAGGACGCGGTGCGGGCCGCCGGGTTGCCGCCGGCCCGCACGGTGCCCTGGCTCGACGTGTTGTCGGATGAGGCGGACTTCCTGCCCGGCGAGACCGTGCGCATCGAGTCGCCCGGCGAGGACGCCGAGGTCGAGCGGCTGCTGCGCGGGGTGGACGACCCGACCAGGGTGGAGGGCTCGGCCCTCTGGTACGCGCGTTTCACCTCCGCCGTACGGGACGTGGCGCGGGCGGCCACCACGGCGGGCGCGTTCCTGCTGGACGGACCCGGCGACATCGCGGTGCTGTTCGACAAGCGGTTGTGCCACGGCGTCCTGGACGCGGTGGGTGTTCCCGTGCCCGCCTCGCCGACCTCGGGACGGGGCGCCCAGCCGGTCCGGGACTGGGCCGATGTGCGTGCGCTGATGGCCGAACACCGTATGCCGCGCGTGTTCGTGAAGCCCGCGCACGGATCCTCCGCGTCCGGAGTGATGGCCGTGGAGACAGCCGGCCCCGGACGGATCAGGGCGACCACCTCGGTCGAGCGCGATCCGGCCGGCCGCCTCTTCAACTCGCTCCGGGTTAGCCGCCTCACCACGGAACGGGAGGTGGCGGCGATCGTCGACGCACTCGCACCCGACGGTCTGCACATCGAACGGTGGCTGCCGAAGGCCTCGCAGCGGGGCCGGGTCGCGGATCTGCGGGTCGTGGTGGTCGACGGCCGCGCCACCCATGCGGTCGTCCGCACCAGCCGCTCCCCCATGACCAATCTGCACCTCGGCGGTGCGCGCGGCGATCTGGACGAGGTGCGGGCCGCCGTCGAGGCCGCCGGCGGCAGTTGGGCCGAGGCCCTGGCCGTGTGCGAGAGGGCGGCCGCCGCCTTCCCGGACACGCTGTGCGTGGGCGTCGATCTGCTGCCCGCCACCGGCTGGCGGCGCTTCGCCGTCGGCGAGGTCAACGCCTTCGGCGATCTGCTGCCGCGCCTGACCGGTCTGCCGGGCAGCGGAGCCGAGGGCCTGGACACCTATGCGGCGCAGGTCGCCGCCGTACTGAACCGAGCAAGGAACCACCGTGTCAGCGCAACCCCCTGAATCACCCTCCGGCGTCACGGACGCCGCCGACCCCGACATGAGCCAGGTCGTGGGCACCCACGATCTGCTTCTCGTCACTCTGGACACCCTGCGCTACGACGTCGCGGCGGAGCTCGCGGCCCTCGGCCGCATCCCGCATCTGGCCCGGCATCTGCCGGGTGGCGTCTGGGAGAAGCGGCACGCGCCGGGGAGCTTCACCTACGCCTCGCACCAGGCGATCTTCGCCGGGTTCCTGCCCACGCCGGCGTCACCCGGGCCTCATCCCCGGCTGTTCGCCGCACGGTTCGCCGGCAGTGAGACCACGGCCGAGCGCACCTTCGTCTTCGACACACCCGACCTGGTCTCCGGTCTCGCCGGGGCCGGGTACCGCACGGTGTGCATCGGCGGGGTGGGCTTCTTCAACCGGCAGGCGCCGCTCGGCTCGGTGCTGCCCGGGCTGTTCCAGGAGGCGCACTGGGAGCCGGGGTTCGGGGTGGCGTCGCCCACCTCGTTCGAGGAGCAGGTGGCCCGCGCCGAGCGGGTCGTCGGGGAACTCCCGGCCGGCCGGCGGCTCTTCCTGTTCGTGAACGTGTCGGCGCTGCACCAGCCGAACTGGTTCCACCGGCCGGGGGCCACCCGCCTCGCGGGCGACACCCGCGCCAGTCATGCCGCCGCGCTGGAGTACGTGGACGCCCACATCGGGCGCCTCTTCGCCGCCGTGAGCAGCCGCCGCCGCGCCTTCGCCATCGTCTGCTCGGATCACGGCACGGCGTACGGCGACGACGGCTACACCGGTCACCGGCTCGGTCACGAGTCCGTCTGGACCGTTCCGTACGCGCACTTCTTCCTGGAACCGGGGGCCACTCCACGATGACCAGTCGGCACACCGTTCGCCCGTACCGGAGCTACGTCTACGCCTATCCGCACAAGACGACGTACAGCAGGCTCGCCGAGCACCCCGCCGGGCGGCCCGCGCTGAGCGAGCTGTGGGCGGGCGAACGCAAGGACGCCCTCTCGCTCTACCTCCACATCCCCTTCTGCGAGGTCCGCTGCGGCTTCTGCAACCTCTTCACCCGGATCGGCGCGCCGGACGAGCTCACCACCCGCTACCTCGACGCCCTGGACCGGCAGGCGACCGCCGTGCGGGACGCGCTGGGCGACGCGGAACCGGTGCGCTTCGCCGCCGCCGCGTTCGGCGGCGGGACACCCACCTTCCTGACGGCCGGCGAGCTGGAGCGCCTGTGCGACATCGCGGAGAAGCGCATGGGCGCCGACCTGCGGTCCGTACCGCTGTCCGTCGAGACGTCCCCGTCGACCGCGACGGCCGACCGGCTGGCCGTCCTCGCCGACCGGGGCACCACAAGGATCAGCATCGGTGTACAGAGCTTCGTCGAGGCGGAGGCCCGCGCCGCGGTCCGCCCGCAGCGGCGCGCCGATGTCGAGGCGGCCCTGGGCCTGATCAGGGACAGCCGCATACCGGTCCTCAACATCGACCTGATCTACGGCATCGACGGCCAGAGCGAGCAGAGCTGGATCGGTTCCCTGGACGCGGCACTGCGGTGGCGGCCGGAGGAGCTGTACCTCTATCCGCTCTACGTCCGTCCGCTGACCGGCCTGGGCCGGCTCGGAGCCGCTGACGAGGCCGCTGCGGACGCCGCCTGGGACGAGCAGCGGCTGCGGCTGTACCGGGCCGGCCGCGACCACCTGCTCGACCGCGGCTACGAGCAGGTGTCGATGCGGATGTTCCGCCGCGCCGACGCCCCGCGAGCCGACGGCCCCGACGACTACGCCTGTCAGACCGACGGCATGATCGGCCTGGGCTGCGGCGCCCGTTCGTACACCTCGCGGCTGCACTACTCCTTCGACTACGCGGTGGAGATGCGCGAGGTGCGGGCGATCATCGACGGTTACACCGCCACCGAGGACTTCTCGCGCGCCGAGGTGGGCCGGTTCACCGACGGCGACGAGGCACGCCGCCGCCATCTCCTGCAGTCCGTTCTGCAGGCCGAGGGGCTGCGCGTGTCCGAGTACCGCGAGCGCTTCGGTACGGACCCGGGCGAGGACTTCCCGGATGAGCTCGCCCGGTTCGAGGCCCGGGGCTGGCTCGACGCGACGGCGGCCTCGACCGGCCGGCTGCGCCTGTCCCCCGAGGGGCTCGCCCACTCCGACGCCCTGGGCCCCGACCTCTTCTCCCCTGCCGTACGGGCCGCGATGGCCGCGTACGAGCTGAAGTGAGCCCCGCGTGGACCTGACGATCCTCTACCGCGGCCCGCTCGCGTCGTGCGACTACGACTGCCCGTACTGTCCGTTCGCCAAGCGGCGCGACAGCCGGGAACAGCTGCGGGCCGACCGGGCAGCGCTGGAGCGCTTCACGGCGTGGGCGGCCGCGCAGACGGGTGACCGGATCTCGGTGCTCTTCACCCCGTGGGGCGAGGGTCTGGTGCGCTCCTGGTACCGCCGGGCGCTGGTCGAGCTGGCCCGGCTCCCGCACATCCGCAGGGTGGCGATCCAGACGAACCTCAGCGGCCGCACGCAGTGGCTGGCCGCAGCGGGCTCCGCGGGCCGCGAGAAGATCGCGCTCTGGTGCACGTACCACCCGGGCCAGACACCGTACGAGCGATTTCTCGGCCGGTGCGGGGAGCTGGCGTCCCTGGGGATCCGCCACAGCGTGGGAGTGGTCGGTCTCGACACCCACCTCGACGAGGCGCGGCGGCTGCGCGCGGCCCTTCCCGAGGAGGTCTACCTCTGGGTGAACGCCGCCGAGGGGCAGACCTACACGGACGAGGAGGCGGACCGGTGGACGGCGATCGACCCGCTGTTCCCGTACAGCCGCCATCCGCACCCCTCGGCCGGTCTGCCCTGCCGGACCGGTGAGTCGGTGATCTCGGTGGACGGTGACGGCACGGTGCGCCGCTGCCACTTCGTCCGCGCCGAGCTCGGCAATCTCTACGACGGCAGCTACCGCGCGGCGCTGGGACCTCGGGCCTGCCCGCTCGCCGTCTGCGACTGCCACATCGGCTATGTCCACCTGGAGACGCTGCCGCTGTACGACGTCTTCGCCGGCGGGGTGCTGGAGCGCATACCGGCCCAGCCGCCGTCCCCCGCCGCCCCGACGGGATTCCCGGGCGGCTGAGGACAGCGGAGGGTCAGAGCGGCAGCAGGTCGGGGCGCTTGGCCTCGACGTGGTCCCCCGACGACTCGCCGCGCAGCCGCCTGCCGATCCACGGGACCAGGTACTCGCGGGCCCAGTGGATGTCGTCGCGCCGCACTTCGAGCGTTCCGCGCTGTGCCTGCGGCGGCCACGGCTGGTCCGGGTCGGCGGGCACGTCGAGGCCGAGCACCTGCGCGGCGCGCAGCGCGACCCGGGTGTGGCCCTCCGCCGACAGGTGCAGCCGGTCGTCGTCCCAGGCCCGCCGGTCCTGCACCGAGCGCAGGGACCAGAGGTCGAGCACCGGACAGTCGTACCGGTCGGCGATGGACCGCACATGGGCGGTGTAGGTGGCGATCTTGCCGCGCAGATGCCGCAGCACGGGAACGTTGCGGGTGTCGAAGCCGGTGGTGACCATGACGGTGCCGACCGACCTGGTCAGGTCGGCGACCGCGCGCTCGAAGCGCTCGGCCACGTCGTCGGGGTCCGTGCCCGGCCGGATGATGTCGTTGCCGCCTGCGCAAAAGCTCACCAGATCGGGGGCGAGTTCCCTGGCGCGCGGCACCTGTTCCTCGACGATCTGGTCGAGGAGGCGTCCTCGTACGGCGAGATTGGCGTATCTGAAGTTCCCGTGCGCGGATCCTGCGGTGTCCACCGCGTCGGTGTCCGGGAGCTGGTCCGCGAGGAGTACCGCGAACCGGTCGGCCCATCCGACGAAGGTTCCGTCCGGGCCGGGGTCACCGACGCCCTCGGTGAAGCTGTCGCCAATCGCCGCGTACGACCCGATGGCGCCCTGTCGGTTGATGACGCCCTGCTGGATGTTGTTCGAATCGTCTGCCACAAGGGCATATCCTGCACCGCCGAATGTGACCTACGCGACCGTAATACGGGGTTGACGGGTGGTGAGATAGACCACCCGGTCAGTTTTTGGTAAAGGGGGAATAAGTGCGCTGCGCATACCGCGCACCGCACGGCAGAGGGACGGTGCGCCGCCGCGCACCGTCCCTCTATGCATTGCTCGGATCCGGTTCACCGGACCGGTGTTGCGTGGATCAGACGTTGATCCCGTGCGACGCCAGGTAGGCGATCGGGTCGATGTCCGAGCCGTACGCCGGACCCGTGCGGACCTCGAAGTGGAGGTGCGGGCCGGTGGCGTTGCCGGTGGCGCCGGAGAGGCCGACCTGCTGGCCCGCGGTCACGGTCTGACCCGCCGAGACGGAGAGCGAGGACATGTGGCCGTACTGCGAGTAGTGGCCGTCGGCGTGCTTGATGACGACCTCGTTGCCGTACGCGCCGCCCCAGCCGGCGGTGACGACGGTGCCGGAGGTGATCGCCTTCACGCTCGTGCCGGTGGAGACGGGGAAGTCGATGCCGGTGTGGCTGCCGCTGGACCAGTTGGCACCGGAGGCGCGGTACGCGGTGGTGTGGTTGCCCGGGACCGGGTGGACGTAACCGGAGTCGTTGCTCTGGGTCGCCGGGGCCGAGGTCTCCTGGGACGACGAGTCGTCGGAGGAGGAGGTGTCGGAGGCCGTGGAGGCCTTCGTCTCGGACTGGACCGGGGCCTTGGGCGCGGCCTTCGACGGAGTGGTGGAGGTGGTCGAGGCGTGGCCCCAGGCCTTGCCGCCGAGGGTCAGCTTCATGCCCGGGAAGATCAGGCTCGGGTTCTCGCCGACGACCTGACGGTTGTCCTGGTACAGCTTCTCCCAGCCGCCCTTGAGCTTGTGCTGGGCAGCGATCTTCGACAGGTAGTCGCCGGAGACCACGGTGTAGGAGGTGGTGCCGGCCTGCTTCTTCGCGACCGGGGTGGCCGGGGTGGCGTGCGTGGCGGCCGACTGCGAAGCGGCGGGAGCGGCCTGCTCCGCGGCGTTGGCACCGGTGGCGCCGAGCAGCGGAAGCGCGATGACGGCTCCGCCGGCACTCGCGACGACGACGCCGCGGGCGATGGTGCTGGACTTGGGACGGCGGTGCTTACCCGATATGGGCATGAAGGTTTTCCTCTCCGGCGCCTACGAGGTGAGCTGTCGGGTTCGGACTGGAGATGTCCGGTCGCGGCTGGCGCGACTTCACCCCGAGCCGGCCGGTTTCCCGGTCGGCGGCTTACCTGGTTCCCCCGCTCCTGCCACGCGGTGAGTGGGTGCGAATTCCGGGCGGCGGCAGGATTAGGCGGTCCGTCCGGATTGACAGCGAACGTAAGCGAGCCAGGACGGCGGAAACAAGCCACGGGTTCCGCCGTCGAATCCGCTCCGGAAAATCGGCGAAGAATTCCCGTCACACTCCGTGGATTATGGATCTTGGCTTTCCGCGCGGCGTCCGGGATACCCGCACGCCCCACCGCCACACACCGTCACGGATATGATCCCGCTCACGAGAGGGCGATCATCTCCCGCATAAGCGGGGCATGTTCGACTAAAAGCCTCAATACGGACATGTCATGCCCGCCGCCCCGCCGCGCCGGAAGGACGGCGGGGGTCGGGACCTTCACGAGAGGGCCCGCGGGCCGGCACGACGACCCGAAACCCGGACCCGAAGTGCAGGCCCAAAATGGGGCCTGCCCAAGATGATTGTCCGAGGAATCAATGTCGTATCGTCACGAGAGTGGACCCACCGGCGACACGCGCCGGTGACAGAGCCTCCAGGAGTGACCGTGACGCAGCAGCTGCCGCAGACCCCGTCGACGGAGCCCGAACTGGCGGGTGTCCGCAATTTCCGTGACGTGGGCGGCCTGCCCACCACGGACGGCCGCCGGGTGCGGTACGGACGGCTCTACCGCAGTGGTCACCTGGCACACGCCACGGCCGAGGACACCACGTTCCTCGCGGGTCTCGGGCTGCACACCGTCTTCGACTTCCGCAACGAGGCCGACCACAAGCTGGACGGGCTGGACGTGGAGCTGCCCGGCGTGCGCAACGTGTGTATCCCGCTCACCGACCCGGCGGACGGTGCGGAGTTCTGGCGGATGGTGCGCGACGGCGACACGGACGAGCTGCGGTCGATCCTGGCCGACGGCAAGGGATCCCACCGCATGATCGCTTCCTACCGGCAGATCATCCTGGAGCGCACGGCCGAGCACAGCCGGGTACTGCACGCCCTGGCCGAGGACAGCGTGCCCGCCCTGATGCACTGCGCGGCCGGCAAGGACCGCGCGGGCCTTTCGATCGCGGTGTCCCTGCTCGCCGTCGGCGTCGAGCGCGAAGCCATCGAGGCCGACTACCTCAAGTCCAACGACGCACACCGCCGCTACAAGGTCCGCCGCAGCGACACCTCCCCCGCCGGAATGTCGCCCGAGGTGATGGAGCTGCTCAATCCGCTCTTCGGCGCCCACCCCGACTACCTCGCCTCGGCCTTCACCACCATCGACGAGACCTGGGGCAGCACCGACCGCTACCTCGCCGACGCCCTCAAGGTCACCCCGGAGACGCGGGAGCGGCTGCGCGAGCGCCTGCTCGACGAGGTCTGACCGGCCGGGCGGCGCCACCGCCCCAGGACCCGGTGGTGTGCCGCCGAAGCATCCGGTGGCGCATCACCACGGCCGCCGTCGGCGCACCGCCCCAGCATCAGGTGGCCCACCACCACGGTCGGTGCCTGTGTGTCCCCACCGCTACTGGTTGTGCATCCCCACGGCGAACAGCAGGTAGAGGAAGCCCGCGATGATGTGCCCGGCCACCAGGTAGGCGAAGAGCCTGATGACGAGCCCGCGGGGCATCTTCTTCTCCTGCGGGTCGTAGTTCTTCGGGCGGCCCGGGCCGAGCGGGTCGTAGTTCTCGGAATCGGACATGACAGGTCCTCTCTGGCGACCGGCGGGCCGGTGGCGGGGACGGCGCCTCAGCGACGGTGGATCCCGCTGCCGAGACACAGCTCGGCGGCGGGGCTCTGCAGCAAGGTGTGGACGAAGAGCAGCTCGGCGCCGTCGCGGTCCAGCGCCGCGATCCGGTGCGGGGTGAGCGAGTCGAAGTGCGCGCTGTCCCCGGGGGCGAGGTCATGGACCGTCTCCCCGAGCGTCACCCTGAGATGTCCGGCCAGGACATACAGCCACTCCTCGCCGGGATGGACGCGCACCAGATCACCCTGGGCGCCGTGCGGGACCCTGACACGCAGGGCCTGCATGGCCCGGCCGGGGCCGCCGGCCTGCTGGTACATCCAGCCGTCGGCCTCGGCACCCTCGAACCTGCGGCCGCGGACGATCGCGTCACGTTCCGTGGGGCTCTCGCCGAGCAGCTCGGAGACCGTCGTACCGTAGATCCTGGCGAGTCCGAGCAGCATCGGCAGCGAGGGCTGGCGCCGGCCCGTTTCGAGCCGGGACAGGTGGGCGGGCGAGAGTCCGGCCCGCTGGGCGGCGGTCTCCAGGGTGAGACCACGGCTGCGGCGCAGATCGCGCAGGCGTGGAGCGACCCCGGGCAGCTCGTCGGCCGCCCCTCCTTCTGGAGGATTCATACCCTCATTGGGCCAGGAAATTTCCTCGGAGGCAAATTTCTTGCCTCCGAGGCAAAAGCGTCCGGTCGTGCCGTATGCGCCCGTGATCAGCGGTTGGCGACAGCCTGCTTCACCAGGGTCCGGCCGAAGTCCCACATCAGCCCGCCGCCGCTGTGCGCGTCGTCCATCACGGCCGTGAACGCCCGCACAAAGCGTTCCACGTCCGCTTCGTCGATCACCAGCGGCGGGATCAGCTTGATCACTTCCAGGTGGTCGCCGGAGACCTGGGTCAGGATCCGGTGCTTCTGGAGCAGCGGCACGACCACCATCTGCGCGAAGAGCCCCTTGCGGGCCGCCTGCAGCATGGTCCAGCGGCTGCGCAGTTTCAGTGAGGACGGCCGGCCGAACTCGATACCGATCATCAGCCCGCGCCCACGCACCTCGTGCAGCAGCTCGTACTTCCCGACGAGCGCGGCCAGCCGTTCGCGGAGCAGGTCGCCGGTGCGGCGCGCGTTCGCCACCGTCTCCTCGTCCTCCATCACCGCGAGGACCGCGAGTCCGGCCGCCATCGCCTGTGCGTTGGAGCCGAAGCTCGCGGAGTGGACGAGGACGCGGTCCATCGAGGAGTAGACGCGCTTGAAGATCCAGTCCTTGCCGAGGGTCGCTCCGACGGGCACATAGCCGCCGGAGAGCGCCTTGGCCACGCAGACCAGATCCGGTTCCACGCCCGCCTCGTGCTGGTACGCGTAGAAGTCCCCTGTCCTGCCCAGGCCGGTCTGCACCTCGTCGGCGATCAGCAGGGCCTTGTGCCTGTGCAGCAGCTCCTGCGCCTCCCGCAGGAACCCGGGCGGCGAGGCGTGCACCCCCTTGCCCTGGATCGGTTCGACGACGAGTCCGGCCACGTCGCCGCGCTTGAGCTCACGGCGCAGGGCGTCGAGGTCGCCGAGCTCGATGGCCGTGTCGGGCAGCAGCGGGGCGAAGCCGTCCCGGAAGCCGGCCTCGCCGTTGACCGAGAGCGAGCCGGTGGTGAGCCCGTGGAAGGCGTGCGTGCAGTACAGGATCCTCGGCTTCCCGGTGGCGTACCGGGCGAACTTCAGAGCCGTCTCCACCGCCTCCGTACCGCTGTTGCCGAAGAAGACGCGGTCCAGGTGCGGGCTGTGGGTGAGCAGCTTCTCGGCCAGCAGGCCCGGCAGCGGCTGGCAGTCGAACCGGGTCAGATCGGCCAGCGAGGCGTCCAGGACGTCGTGCAGCGCCTTGCGTACGACGGGGTGGTGGCGGCCGAGGCCCATCACCCCGAAACCGGCGAGCATGTCCAGGTAGTCGTTGCCCTCCGCATCCCAGAAGTGCGCGCCCTCGGCCCGTTCGTAGACCTTGTCGAAGCCGATGGTGTGCAGCATGCGCGGCAGCTGGTGGTTGAGGTACTTCGTGTGCAGCTCGTACCGTTCGGCGCCACGCTCCGCGAGGAGCTGCGCCAGGTCGAAGCCCTTGGGCCCGTCGTCCATCATGCCCCGCTCTCCTTGTGCCCGTTGCCCGGGGCGCCCGGCCCCGCGTCCGCGTCCCGGGCGGCCAGCGCGGCGCTGATCCGGCCCGCGATCTCGACCGGGGTGAGCCCGATGTCGGCCAGCACCTCGGCCCGCTTCCCGTGGGCGAGGAACTGATCGGGAATGCCGAACGTCCGCAGCGGTACGTCGACTCCGGCGTCCCGCAGCGCCTGCCCGACCGCCGAACCGACGCCTCCGGCCCGGCTGTTGTCCTCGACGACGGCGACGAGCCGGTGCTTCGCGGCGAGCTGTGCGAGCTGCTCGTCGACCGGCTTGACCCAGCGGGGGTCCACCACGGTGCAGCGGATCCGGCCGCCCGTCAGGAGATCGGCGGCCCGCAGGCAGACGGGCGCCATCACACCGACCGCCACCAGGAGCACCTCGGCGTCCTCCGCGCGGTGCAGGACGTCCATGCCCCCGATCCTGCCGATCGCGGGGACCGGCTCCCCCACCGACGCCTTCGGGAACCGGATCAGGGTGGGCGCGTCGTCCACGTCCAGGGCCTCGCGCAGTTCTGTCCGCAGCCGCTCCGCGTCCCGCGGCGCCGCGATCCGCAGACCCGGCACGACCTGGAGGACGGACAGGTCCCACATGCCGTTGTGGGAGGCTCCGTCGGGTCCGGTGACTCCGGCCCGGTCCAGGACGAACGTGACTCCGCACCTGTGCAGGGCGACGTCCATCAGCAGCTGGTCGAAGGCCCGGTTGAGGAAGGTCGCGTACACGGCGACGACCGGGTGCAGTCCGCCGGTCGCCAGTCCCGCCGCGGAGACCGTCGCGTGCTGCTCGGCGATCCCGACGTCCCAGACCCTGTCGGGGAAGGCCTCGGCGAACCTGGTCAGCCCGACGGGGTGCAGCATCGCCGCCGTGATCGCGACGACGTCCGGACGCTCCGCGCCGATCGCGGCGATCTCGTCCCCGAACACGGAGGTCCAGGACGGTCCGGCCTCGGGGGCGAGCGGGGCACAGGTCAGCGGGTCCATCGCGCCCACGGTGTGGAAGCGGTCGGCCTCGTCCCGGAGCGCGGGAAGGTAGCCGCGGCCCTTCTCGGTGAGGCAGTGCACGAGGACGGGGCCGTGGAAGCGTTTCGCGCGCTGGAGCGCCGACTCGACGGCGGCGGTGTCGTGTCCGTCGATCGGGCCGATGTACTTCAGCCCGAGGTCCTCGAACATGCCCTGCGGGGCGAAGGTGTCCTTGAACCCCTTCTTGGCCCCGTGCAGCGACTCGTACAGCGGCTGCCCGATGACGGGTGTCTGCTGCAGGACGCCCTTGCCCCAGGCGAGGAAGCGTTCGTAGCCGTCGGTGGTGCGCAGGGTCGCGAGGTGGTTGGCGAGGCCGCCGATGGTCGGGGCGTAGGAGCGCTCGTTGTCGTTGACGACGATGATCAGGGGGCGGTCCCTGGCGGCGGCGATGTTGTTCAGCGCCTCCCAGGCCATGCCGCCGGTGAGCGCGCCGTCACCGATGACCGCGACGACGTGGTCGGGGCGGCCGAGGACCTCGTTGGCCTTGGCGAGGCCGTCGGCCCAGCCGAGCACGGTGGAGGCGTGCGAGTTCTCGATGACGTCGTGTGCGGACTCCGCACGTGAGGGGTAGCCGGAGAGGCCCCCCTTGCCGCGCAGCTTGGAGAAGTCCTGCCGGCCGGTGAGGAGCTTGTGTACGTAGCTCTGATGGCCGGTGTCCCACAGGATCCGGTCCACGGGTGAGTCGAAGACCCGGTGCAGGGCGATGGAGAGCTCCACCACCCCGAGGTTGGGGCCCAGATGGCCACCGGTCCTCGCCACTGCCTGGACGAGGAACTTCCTGATGTCCTCGGCGAGTTCGCCGAGCTGTGGTTCGTTCAGCGCCTTGAGATCGTGCGGCCCCCGGATGGACTGCAGCAGCGTCATGCCCGGGCCCCCTCTCTGGTCCTGTGATCGGCTCACGGTGACGGCGGGGACCCCGGCAGGGTCCCCCACGTCGTCCATGCCCTCGGCGGACTTCCACCCGCCGACCGCTGCCGGCCGGCCGGGACGCGCCGCGAGGGGCGGCGCATCGCCAGCGGCCTGACCGGCAGCGTGCGGAGACCCGGTACGAGACCGGCTCTCCGGCGGTCGTCACCTCACCGGTTCCCGCCGATGGTCTCCCGGGCGGCACGCAGGGATTCCTTGAGGGACCCCATGGTGGCGAGTACGGCGGTGGGCTCGTACCCGCAGTGCGCCATGCAGTTGGCGCAGCGCGGGTCCTTGCCGCGGCCGTACTTGTCCCAGTCCGTCTCCTCGATGAGCTCCCGGTACGTCGGCACGTACCCGTCGCTCATGAGGTAGCAGGGCCGCTGCCAGCCGAACAGGGAGTAGTTGGGAATGGCCCACGCGGTGCACGGGAAGTCCGCCTTGCCCTCCAGGAAGTCCAGGAAGAGCGGCGAGTGGTTGAGGCGCCACCGGGCCCGGTTGCCGCCCGCGAAGGACTTCTTGAACAGCTCACGGGTCTGCTCGACGCCCAGGAAGTGCTCCTGGTCGGGTGCCTTCTCGTAGGCGTAGGCGGGCGAGATCATCATCTCGTCGACCTTCAGGTCGTCGTTGAGGTAGTTGAGGACCTCGATGATGGTCTGGGGCGTGTCGGTGTTGAAGAAGGTGGAGTTCGTGGTGACCCGGAAGCCGCGCTGCTTGGCCTCCTTGATCGCCGCCACCGCCTCGTCGAACACCCCTTCCTTGGCCACCGATTCATCGTGCCGCTCGCGCAGGCCGTCGATGTGGACGGCGAACGCGAAGTAGGGCGAGGGCGTGAACTTCTCCAGCTTCTTGCGCATCAGCATCGCGTTGGTGCAGAGGAAGACGTACTTCTTCTTCGCCACCAGCTGGCGGACGATTTCGTCGATCTGCGGGTGCATCAGCGGCTCGCCGCCGGCGATGGAGACCATCGGGGCGCCCGATTCGAGCACGGCGCCGACGGCCTGGGCCACCGGCATGCGCTGCTTGAGGACTCCGGCCGGGTGCTGGATCTTCCCGCAGCCCTCGCAGGCGAGGTTGCAGGCGAACAACGGCTCCAGCTCGACAATCAGCGGGAACTTTTCCCGCTTTCGGAGCTTCTGTTCAATGAGGTACGTCGCAACCTTGATGGACTGACGGAGCGGCATGGCCATCTAGCTCACCTCCTGGGGAGCAGCAAAGATCGGTGCCATTCATAGAAAGCCGGCAGGACGGCACGGAGAACGCGGAAAGCCGATATTCCACCGCGGACCGTGCCGATGCGGACGAGCTCATGCTCCGGAGCGTCCACGACCACCCGTACGGCCGCAACCGGGCGTGGCCCGGACCGCAGAGCGATGCGCAGGGTCGCGGCGGACTCCATGTCCACCGCGATCGCTCCGGTGGCCCGCAGCTCGGCCCGCTCATGTCCTCGGACGACATGATCGGAGCCGGTCAGCGGACCGGTGTGGACGGTGCGTCCGGGTACGGCCCTGGCGAGTGCGTCGGCGAGCAGTTCCGTGCCGGTGCAGGTGTCCGACCGCCCGGCTGTCCGGGTCTCGTCGGCCACCACCAGGTCGCCGGGGTGCATGCCGGGTGCGAGCCCGGCACAGAACCCCGAGGCGATGACCGCGGCGCCGAGCGCCCGGCCCTCGCCGAGCGCTTTCGCCACGGCCGATTCGGCCGCCTTGGGCCCCATGCCCGTACGGAGTACGGTCACCGGGCCCGGAGCGGTGCCCGCCCCGGCCCTGCCGGTGCGCAGGGCCAGGTGCTCGATGCCCAGCGCGCAGGCGATGAGCAGCGGGGCGGCGGGGCCGGCCGGCCCCGGGGCATCGCCCATCAGGTCGCCTCGCGGACCGCCGTGCGGCCCGCGAACGGGTCGCCGTGCACGTACCGTCCGAGTGCGGTCAGCGGGAAGACCTGCCGATAGAGGTGGTAGTTGATGGAGAAGTCCCAGGGGAAGCCGGTCCCGGTGAAGTAGGGCTCGTCCCAGGAGCCGTCGGCCTGCTGGGTCTCGGCCAGCCAGGCGATGCCCCGGGTGACGGCCACGGTGTCGCGCCGGCCGGCCGCGAGGAGCGCCAGCAGCGCCCAGGCGGTCTGGGACGCGGTCGAGGCTCCGTGGCCGATCCACTTCTCCTCGTTGTAGGAGCGCAGGTCCTCGCCCCATCCGCCGTCGTCGTTCTGGACGGACTCCAGCCAGCCGGCCGCGCGGCGGATGGAGGGGTGCGAGGCGGGCAGTCCGGCGGCGACCAGCGCGGGGACCACCGACCCTGTCCCGTAGACGTAGTTGACGCCCCAGCGGCCGAACCAGCCGCCCGCAGCGTCCTGTTCGGCGAGCAGCCACTCGATTCCCCGCCGGGTTGCGGGGTGCTGGGAGTGGCCCTCGATGGCGAGCATCTCCACCACGTGACCGGTGACGTCGGCGGACGGCGGGTCGATGACCTCGCCGAAGTCACAGAAAGGCAGCCGGTTGGGGAACGCGCTCGTGTTGTCGGCGTCGAAGGCGCCCCAGGCCCCGTTGCGCGACTGCATGCCGACGTTCCAGCGCACCCCGCGCTCGATGGCGGCCTCGACCCGCGCCTGGTCCGGGTGACGGACCCGGCGCAGCGCGAGGACCACCTCCGCCGTGTCGTCGATATCTGGGTAGTTGTCGTTGTGGAACTCGAACGCCCAGCCACCGGGCGCCAGTTGGGGCCTGCGCACGGACCAGTCGCCCGGTCTCGCGATCTCCTCGCCGAGCATCCAGTCCGCCGCCTTCACCAGCGCGGGGTGGTCGGCACCGACTCCCGCGTCGGCGAGTGCGATGGTGGCGAGGCAGGTGTCCCAGACCGGGGACTGACAGGCCTCGATCATGCGGGCGCCGTCCTCGCGCCAGACCGCGAACCTGTCGAGCGATTCGAGTCCGGCCTTCATCACCGGGTGGTCGAGGTCGTAGCCGAGCAGGTGCAGGGCGATGACGGAGTACACGGCGGGCGGCTGGATGCCGCCCCAGCAGCCGTCGTTCTCCTGGCGTTCGATGATCCAGCGGGCGGCCGCGTTCATGGCTACTTTGCGCAGTCTGCGCGGGGCGACCCGGTGGTAGAGGTGCAGGGCCTTGTCGAGGCGCTGGAAGACGCCGTCCCAGCTGGCGGCCGGGGCGCGGCGGCGTGGCGGGTTCGGTGCGCCGGGATCGGTGTGCAGCTCGTCCAGGGCGAAGGGCGCCGGCCGTACCGGCCGCTTCGCGGAGACGACGGTGAGGGGCACGATGGTCTGGCGGGCCCAGCAGCCGAAATCGTAGATGTTGAGCGGGACCCACTTGGGGAAGAACATCAGCTCGGGCGGAAGCTCCGGCAGGTCGTCCCATTTCCACCAGCCGAAGAGGGCCAGCCAGATCCGGGTGAACACGCGGCTCGCCGCGATCCCGCCCTGTTCCCTGACCCATCCCGCGGCGCGGGCCATGTGCGGTTCGTCCGGCCGGTCTCCGGCCAGACGCAGGGCCACGTACGCCTCGATGGTGGCGGAGAGGTCCCCGGGGCCGCCGTGGAAGGTGGCCCAGGTGCCGTCGCCGAGCTGTTCGCCGCGAATGAAGCGGCCGGCCGCCCGGACCGTGGCGGGATCCTGGATACCGAGGAACTGCCGGAGCAGGAGGTCCTCGGCGTCCATGGTCACGTTGGTGGCGAGGTCACCCTTCCACCAGCCCTGCTCGTCCTGCCTGCCGAGGAGGTGCTCCACCGAGCGTTCCGCGGCCCGCCGCGCGGCGGCGAGTACGTCGTCCGCGGCGATCGTCGATTCGGTTGTCGGAATACTGGCCGAGGCTGCGCGGGGGTTCACAGCCCCGGTGCTTCCGTCGGTCGTCGCTGTCATGGCTTCCCCTTCGTGCAGTGGGTCCTCTGCTGTGCTGGGGTCTCCGTCGGCCGGTGCCCATGACGGGCACCGGCCGGCGACTGCGAGTCATATTGAGGGGATGGTCATCATCTCTTTCGTACGACGACGAAGTCCGCGAGCGCCGTGAGCTGCGCCCGCACGGTTTCAGGCATGTCCACACCATGCAGCGCCTCGATGGCGACCGCATGCTGACGACGGGCCTCCTGGGCGGTCCACTCGCGGCCGCCCGCCTCCTCGATGAGTGCCGCACGGGCGGCGAACTCCTCCTCGGAGAAGCTGTCGAAGTCGCTGCTCTTCGCGTCGGCGGCGAGCAGCTCGCCCAGACGGTCCGAGGCCGGCCCGCCCGCCGCGAGCGCGGCGACGACCGGCAGGGACTTCTTGCGCTGGCGCAGATCGCTCCAGGTCTGCTTGCCCGTGGAGTCCGGGTCGCCCCAGATCCCCAGCAGGTCGTCGACCGCCTGGAAGGCGAGGCCGAGGTGGTAGCCGTACGCCTCCAGGACGTCGGCGGTGCGGTCGTCGGCACCGCCGAGCACCGCCCCGATGGAGCAGGCGCAGGCCAGCAGGGCGCCCGTCTTGTTGCCCTCCATCTCCAGGCACTCCTCGACGGTGACCCGCTCGCGGTGCTCGTAGGAGATGTCCTGGGCCTGCCCGTCGATGAGTTTGCGGGTGGCCGTGGTCAGCCTGCGGGCCGCACGGCCCGCCTCGACGGTGCCGAGCTCCAGCAGGATCTCGTTGGCCAGCGCGAACAGCGCGTCGCCGACCAGGATCGCCTGGGCGGGTCCGTGCACCTTCCACACCGTGTCGCGGTGGCGCCGCTGCTCGTCGCCGTCCATCAGGTCGTCGTGCAGCAGCGAGAAGTTGTGCACCAGCTCGACGGCCACGGCGCCGGGGATACCGGCTTCCGCGGCTGCGCCGGCCGCCTCGGCGGACAGCAGGGCCAGCGCGGGGCGGACGGCCTTGCCGCCGTCGCCGTCGGACGGCCTGCCCTGGGCATCGATCCAGCCGAAGTGATAGGCGGCAAC
This sequence comes from Streptomyces sp. NPDC048211, assembly GCF_043202315.1. Lineage (NCBI taxonomy): Bacteria > Bacillati > Actinomycetota > Actinomycetes > Kitasatosporales > Streptomycetaceae > Streptomyces > Streptomyces sp. NPDC048211. The sequence continues at coordinate 1,223,590 of NZ_JBIDAD010000002.1, read as the reverse complement.
GGTGTCCATGGGCGGTGCGAGCCGGTCAACGGCGGCCCGGAGCACCGGCGTGGAAAGGGCCCGTCCGCGCTCCAGAAGCGCGGTGACGTCCGTGGTGTGCGCCACGGTGTCGGAAGCCGGATTCGCCGGGGTCACTGACTCTCCTCTTGTTCCGGTGGTACTGCTCATGCCGCCTCCTGCAGCGGATGTTCTTGGGGGCGGCCGAGCGCCAGGAGTGCGGCGTCCGCGGCGCCGGCACCGCTGCGGACGGCGCCCTCCATCGTGGCGGGCCAGCCGGTGGCCGTCCATGCGCCGGCCAGGAAGAGGCCGGGCGCGCGGGTGCGGGTCCCCGGCCGCAGCCGGCCGACACCGGGAGCGGGTGCGAAGGTCGCCGTACGCTCCCGGGTGACGAAGAAGTCCCTGATGCCGGCCCCGCGGGCGGCGGGCAGGAGCCGCTCCAGCTCGGGCAGGTAGCGCGCGCGGAGCTCGGAGACGGGCAGGTCGATCTCCTCTCCGGCGGCGGACTGGGAGACCGCGAGGTACTGGCCGGGGCCGGTGAGGCCGGAGGCCTCGGTCCGGTCGAAGACCCACTGCACCGGTGAGCCGAGAGCCGCGAAGAACGGCTGCCTGAGCACCTTGCGGTCGTAGACCACGTGCACGTTGAGGATCGGCGAGGTGCCGATCTCCAGCAGCAGCTCCGGTTCGTCGAGTGCGCCCTCGGGCAGCAGGTCGTGCGTCTCGCGCTGCGGTACGGCCAGCACGACGGTGTCCGCCTCGATCCGTTCGGCGCCCGTGTCGACCACCCAGCGTCCGTCGTCGGTACGGCTGAGCGCTCCGGCCTTCGTCCGCAGCTCGGTGCGGACACCGGCGGAGTCCAGGGCCTTGCGGCTGAGCGTGTCGTGGACGTCCCCGAGCGGTACGGAGGCCCAGCCGATGTCGGCGGCGCCGGGCTCGGAGAGAAGACCCGTCTTGAAGACCTTCGCGGCGAGCGCGAGCGAGGAGTTCGGTGCGGTGGCGTTGAGCGTGGCCACGCCCACCAGGTCCCACAGGGCCTCGACCGTCCGGGGTGACTGGCCGTGCCGGGCGAGCCAGCTGCCGAAGTCGACGTCGTCGAGTGCGGGATCGTCCGGGTCCAGCCGGCCGAGCGCCAGTGCGGCCCGGCCGACGCTCGCGCGCTCGACGAGCGAGAGGTGCGGGTAGGCGGCAAGTCCGGCGGCGAGGTGGAACGGGACCGGGAGGCCGTTGCGGCGCAGTCGGCCGAGCCGGGGCCCCGAGGGCCGCCCCACATCGAGAACCGGCACGTCCAAACGGTTTTGCAGCGGGGCAAGACGTGCGCCGTCGACCCGGTCGAGGAACCACCGGTAGGCGGTGCAGCAGCGCAGATAGACGTGCTGACCGTTGTCGACCGTCAGCTCGCCGCGCCGGAAGGAGAAGGCGAGGCCGCCGAGCCGGGGCCGCCCTTCCAGCAGGGTCACGTCAAGCCCGGCGTCGGCCAGGCGCAGGGCCGCGGTGATGCCGGCGAGCCCGCCGCCGATGACGACCGCGCGGGAGGAACGCAGCGCTCCGTCCGTCATACGTCCCCCTCTCGCCAGGTCTTCTCCGTCAGGGACGCGTCCGCCCGGCAGGGGGTTGCCCGCCGTACGGAGTGATCATCCATGATGCACATGGTGCGCGAGATGTCCGTGTGACGCATTCAGACACGCCCCCTGGTCGTGCGGCGCGAGATGTGGCGCGCGTCGAGACCCGACAGGCCGCGCACCGCCACGTACGCCTTCTCGTGGCCCGGGAGCGAGACCCGGCCGCGCAGCACCGCCTCGGGGTCGCGCTCGATCCGGTCGAGCAGCCGGCGGTAGATGCCGGCCATGGCCGCCACGCAGGCACCGCTGCGCCGGTCGAGCATCGGCAGCAGCCGGTAGCCCTCGGCGAACAGCGCCCGGGCGCGCCGGACCTCGAAGTGGACCAGCCCGGCGAAGTCGGAGCCGGGCGGCGGGGTGGCCCGGTGGAAGCCCGCGGAACAGCCGAACTTGGCGAGGTCGTCGGCGGGCAGGTAGGTGCGCCCGTTGCCCGCGTCCTCACGCACGTCGCGCAGGATGTTCGTGAGCTGGAGCGCGAGGCCGAGCGTGTCGGCGTACTCGGCCGCGCGCTCGGCGCCGGGAGCCCCGGGTTCCGTACCGAAGACACCCAGGCTGAGGCGGCCGATGGCGCCCGCGACGCAGCGGCAGTAGACCTTGAGGTCGTCCCACGTCTCGTAGGTCGCGCCGCGCACGTCCATCAGGACGCCGTCGATCAGCTCGTCGAGCCCCTCGAGCGGCAGCGGGAACCGGCGGGCCGCGTCGGCGAGCGCGACGGCCACCGGGTCGGTGTCGTCCTCGTCGACCGCGCCGCCCCGGATCCGGTCCAGCACCTCACGGGTGCCCTCCAGGCGGACGCGCTTGGTCTCCGGCTCCAGCTCGCCGTCGCCGATGTCGTCGACCCGCCGGGAGAAGGCGTACAGGGCCGACATGGCCTGGCGCTTCTCGACGGGCAGCAGCCTGATGCCGTACGCGAAGTTACGCGCCTGCTGTCCGGTGACCGCCTCGCAGTAACTGTATGCGGCCTGTACCGGTGCCGACATGTACGTCGTCTGTCCCTCCACGGTCCGGCTCACCCCTCTCTACGCGCTCTTCGCAAAACAACTCCCACTTCGCGCAGCAGGCTGGGCTTGGTGGGTTTGGGGGGTCCGGGCAGTACGTCGAACCCGGCGGCCGCGATCGCGGTGAGGGCGGCACGCCCCCCTCCCACGAATCCGGCGAGAAGCAGCTTGAGCCTGCCGTGGACGCTACCCACCAGGGGGGTGCCTTCATTCAGCAGATCCCGGGCGCGTTCGGCTTCGTACGCGATCAGCGCCCGCACGGACGCACTCCCGGAGGGGGCCGCCAGGTCGGATTCGGTGACATGGAACCTGGCCATGTCGTCGGCCGGCAGATAGATCCGGTCACGGCCGAGGTCCTCGGTCACGTCCTGGAGATGCTCGACGATCTGCAGTGCGGTGCACACGGCGTCGGAGCGGCGGACGCGCTCGGGACTCGCGGTTCCGGTGAGCTGGAGGACCAGGAGGCCGACGGGATTGGCGGAGAGCTCGCAGTAGGCGAGGAGCTCCTCGTACGTCCCGTAGCGGCGGACCTTCTGGTCCTGCCGGTTGGCCTCGATGAGGCCGAGAAAGGGTTCGGGGGTGAGCGCACGGCGGCGCACGGTGGGGCGCAGCGCCTGCAGAAGCGGGTGGCGCGGGCCCTCACCGGTGGTGGCGAAGATCCTGCGCAGGTCGGTTTCCAGCGCGTCGAGCATCGCGAGCCGGTCCTCGCCCTCGGCCGGATCGAGGCCGAGGTGGCGCGCGTCGGCGCCGCCGGGGGCCAGGTCGCCGTCGCCGATGTCGTCGACGAGCCGGGCGAAGCCGTAGACGGCCATCAAGTCGTCGCGCCAGGCGCGCGGCAGGAAGAAGGGGGCCACCGGAAAGTTCTCGTCGGCGGCCTTGTCAAGGGTTCCGGGTACGGCGGGATCATGTCGCGCCTGCCGGGTACGGGTCACTGCGTACCGCCCTGCGCGGGGACGGCGTGAGCACCTCGGAGCTGGAGATCTTCCGTCATAGCCGTCACATCTCCCGTTCTACACTGCTGACCCAAAACATCCCATTCCGGACACGCCGCCCGCTCTCCCGAGTGCGGAGGGCGGCTACGGGCCGTCCACCCAGGCGGTATCGCCCCACTTGCTACGAATCAGCACCGGTACAGCTTACGTTGTACAACGCTCATCCATACGCGGGGGTGCGGGGTGCGCAACACCTGCGAACTGTGCGCTGTCAACTTTCCCCTTGCGCAAGGAAATTGACGTCATCCGGCGGGAGGAGATCTTCCCGGGCGCCGTACGACGAGCCGTGGAGGCCCGGGCCGGCCCCACGATCCGGAAGCAGGAGCAAAGCAGTGGCCTCCGCCGGAAAAGCTCCGGCGGAGGCCACTGCGGTACGCGAAAGCGGCGGCGCCCTACTTGCCCGTCTCGCGCTCGTACGCCTTGAGGACCTCGTCGGTCGGTCCGTCCATCAGCAGTTCGCCCTTCTCCAGCCAGAGCACCCGGTCGCAGGTGTCCCTGATCGACTTGTTGCTGTGACTGACCAGGAAGACGGTGCCGGCCTCCTTGCGGAGCTCCCGGATGCGCGCCTCGGAGCGGATCTGGAACTTGCGGTCACCGGTCGCCAGCGCCTCGTCGATCATGAGGACGTCGTGGTTCTTGGCGGCGGCGATGGAGAAGCGCAGCCGGGCGGCCATACCGGAGGAGTACGTCCGCATCGGCAGGGTGATGAAGTCGCCCTTCTCGTTGATGCCGGAGAAGTCGACGATGCTGTCGTAGCGTTCCCGGATCTCCTCGCGGCTCATGCCCATGGCGAGCCCGCCGAGCACGACGTTGCGCTCACCCGTCAGGTCACTCATCAGCGCCGCGTTCACACCGAGCAGCGAGGGCTGCCCGTCCGTGTACACCTTGCCGCTCTCGGTCGGCAGGAGTCCGGCGATGGCCCGCAGCAGCGTGGACTTGCCGGAGCCGTTCGTCCCGATGAGGCCGATGGCCTCGCCCCGGTACGAGGTGAAGGAGACACCGCGCACGGCGTGCACCTTGCGGACCCCGCGCTCCTCACCCTTGCCGCGGCGCAGTATCCGGCTCAGTGCCGCGGTGGCGCCGCCCTTGCCACCGCCGCTGCCGTTGACGCGGTACACGATGTGCACGTCGTCGGCGATCACGGTGGGGACGCGCCCCGCGGTGTTGTCCTCAGCCACGGCCGTACCGCTCCTCTGCCTTCCAGAAGTACACGAAGCCACCGGCACCCACCAGGAGCGCCCAGGCCAGTCCCACCACCCAGACGTGCGCCGGCAGGTTCTCGGAGCCGTAGCCGTCGATCAGGGCGAACCGGACCAGGTCCATGTAGATGGCCGCCGGGTTGTACTGCAGCACATCACCGATCCAGGCCGGCTTGTCCGCGAGCATCACCGGGATGGAGAACATGACGCCCGAGGCGTACATCCAGGTTCGCATGACGAACGGCATCAGCTGCGCCAGGTCGGGCGTCTTGGACCCGAGCCTCGCCATGATCAGCGCCAGGCCGGTGTTGAAGAAGAACTGCAGGACCAGCGCGGGAATCACCAGCAGCCAGGAAAGCCTCGGATAGCTGCCGAATCCCACGGTCACGGCGACCAGCACGATCATCGAGTACAGCAGCTGCTGGAGCTGCTGGAGCGAGAACGAGATGGGCAGCGAGGCGCGCGGGAAGTGCAGCGCCCGCACCAGGCCGAGGTTGCCGGAGATGGCGCGGACCCCTGCCATCACCGAGCTCTGGGTGAAGGTGAAGACGAAGACCCCGGTCACCAGGAAGGGGATGAAGACCTCCTGCGTCATCCCCCTCTTGGTGCCGAGGATCAGACCGAAGATGAGGAAGTACACCGCGGCGTTCAGGAGCGGGGTGGCCACCTGCCACAACTGGCCCAGCTTGGCCTGGCTGTACTGAGCGGTCAGCTTGGCACGGGAGAACGCCATGATGAAGTGGCGTCGCCCGCGGAGCTGGCGCAGGTACTCGAAGAGCCCGGGCCGGGCGCCGCTGACCGTCAGACCGTGCTTCGCGGCCAGCTCGGCAGGGCTCAGGCCGTCGTCGGCCGATGGCGGGGTGCTCAACGCAACAGCACCGTCATGGGTTGTGTCACTCACCAGATGAAACTCTCGTATTCACATCGCGCAGCCAGTCGCGGGCGCGGCTCAGGGCGGACAGGTCCCGACAAGAAAACTTACGCCTCATGCTCCCAGAGGCGCACCTCTCAGATCACCGGAGGGCGGCCGAGCCTGGTCAGCCGCCACACCGTACGCCACTTCATCGGACGGCGCGGCCCGCAGGGAGTCGACCAGCCCTCGCGGAAGCCGCCGAACCATGCCTTCAGCGCAGGGCCCGAGGGCTTGCGGAGCAGGGTCAGCAGCAGCCACACGCCGAGATAGACGGGGACCAGGGGCGCGGGCAGATTGCGCCGCGCCAGCCAGACCCGGTTCCGGGCCACCATGCGGTGGTAGACGGCGTGCCGGGAGGGAGCGGTCGTGGGGTGGTTGAGGACCATGTCCGCGCGGTAGTCGATCTGCCAGCCGGCGTCCAGGGCCCGCCAGGCGAGGTCGGTCTCCTCGTGCGCGTAGAAGAAGTCGCCGGGCAGCGGGCCGACCTCGGCGATGACCCTCGTGCGTACGGCGTTGGCGCCGCCGAGGAAGGTCGTCACCCGCGAGGAGCGCATCGGGTCGGCGGCGCGCAGCCGCGGCACGTGGCGGCGCTGGGTTTCGCCGGTGTCGGGGTCGGCGATCCGGAAGCTGATGATGCCGAGCCTCGGATCGGCCTCGAACGCCTGGCGGCACAGCTCGGCGGTGTCGGTGAGCGGCAGATGCCCGTCGTCGTCGAGGAAGAGCAGGGCGTCGACGTCGGCGCCGGAGGGGCCGAAGGCCTCGATGCCCACGTTGCGGCCGCCGGGGATTCCCAGGTTCTCGGGCAGCTCGACGGTCCGCACGCCCGCGGGGACGTCCGGGACGGCGGAGCCGTTGCCCACGACGACCACCTCGATGCGGTCGCCGTCCTGGCCGGCGACCGAATCGAGCAGGGCACGCAGCTCGGCCGGGCGGTTACCCATCGTGATGATGACCGCGCCGAGTTTCATGGGGGTGCTCACTTCAGCCTGCTCGATGCCAGAACCGACACGAGATGGAGGAGGGTCTGCAGCAGCGCGATGCCGGCCAGTACCGCGACCGCGAGGCGGCTGAAGAAGAGGTCGTCCCGGACGGCGTCCAGGACGGCCGCGACCAGAATGACCAGCGACGCCTCGACGCACAGGATCAGCCGGTGGAACTTGAGCGCGCCGGCGGCCCGGCGGGCGAGCGCCATGCCGGACGAGCGCGGCTCGGAGGCGGCCTCCTTGACGGGCGGCAGCCCGCCCTGGTGGCGTGCGACGCCGACCAGGTCGGTCTCGGCCTTGATCAGGATGGCGCCGAGTGCGGCGAGCGTGCCCAGGAAGGCCCACAGCCAGTCGATGCGCCCGGTGCCCCACAGGTCCGCGGCGCGCAGGCCGAAGCCGACCAGAACGGCGGCGTCACACAGGTAGGCGCCGACCCGGTCCAGATAGACCCCGCCCAGGGAGAACTGCTGCTTCCAGCGGGCGAGCTCGCCGTCGACACAGTCCAGCAGGAGATAGAGCTGGACCATGAGGACGCCGAGCAGCGCACCGGGGATGCCCGGGACGAGCAGGGCCGGGGCGGCGAGCACACCGGCGACGGTCATCAGGTAGGTCAGCTGGTTGGGCGTCACCTTGGTGTTCACCAGGTACCGGTCCACGCGCAGTGAGACTTCGCGCATATATATCCGGCCCGCCCAGTGTTCGCCACTGCGCCGGTCCTTGACGCCCGGGGGGTGAACGACGGGACGGAGTTCAGCTACTGATGGTCTTGGCATAGTCGGCGTACGCGTCCCTGATCTGGTCGGTGGACAGGTTGAGGTGCTCCAGGACGGTGAAGCGTCCCGGGCGGGTCTGCGGCGCGTAGTCGACGGCCCGCACGAACTCGTCGGCGGTGAAGCCGATCTGTTCGGGCAGGACCGGCAGACCGTGCCGGCGGAGCACGTCGGCGAAGAGCCCGGACTGCTCGCGGGCGCCCCGCAGGTGCATGGCGAAGGCCGCGCCGAGGCCGACCTGCTCGCCGTGACTGGCGGCGCGCTTGGGGAAGAGCAGGTCGAAGGCGTGACTGATCTCGTGGCAGGCGCCGGACGACGGGCGGGTGTCCCCGCTGATCGAGATGGCGATGCCGGAGAGCACCAGCGACTCGGCGAGGACCGTGAGGAACTCGTCGTCGGCGACGGTGCCGGGATGCCGCAGGACGGCTTCGCCGGCGGTACGGGCCATGGCGGCGGCCAGTCCGTCGATCTGCTCACCGTTGACCCGGTGCGACAGTTCCCAGTCGGCGATCGCGGAGAGGTTGGAGATCGCGTCGCCGACGCCGGAGCGCACGAAGCGGTCGGGGGCCTCGCGGATCACCGTGAGGTCGATGACCATGGCGATCGGCATCGGGACGCCGTAGGAGCCCCGGCCGTTGTCGTTGTCCAGGGTCGCGACGGGCGAGCAGAGGCCGTCGTGGGCGAGGTTCGTGGCGACCGAGACCAGCGGCAGGCCGACCCGGGCCGCGGCGTACTTCGCCACGTCGATGATCTTCCCGCCGCCGAGACCGACGACGGCGTCGTAGCGCTTGCCCTTTATGGCGTCGGCCAGTTCCACCGCGGAGTCGATGTTGCCCCCGGCCACGCAGAACCAGTCGGCGCCCGGGAGAGCCGGGGCGAGCTTCTCGCGCAGCGCCTGTCCCGAGCCGCCGCTGATGGCGATCGCGAGCCGGCCGGACGAGGAGATCCGCTGGTCCACGAGGAGACCGGCCAGGTCGTCCATGGCGCCCCGGCTGATGTCGACGAAGACCGGGGAGGGGATGAGTCGGGTCAGTACCGGCACGCGATCTCCCTGCCGCGGGCGAGGTCGTCGTGGTTGTCGATCTCGACCCAGGTCACCTCGCCGATGGGGGCCACGTCGACGGTGAAGCCGCGGTTGACGAGCTCCTGGTAGCCGTCCTCGTAGTAGAGGTCGGGGTCACGCTCGAACGTCGCCCGGAGTGCGTCGGCGAGCTCCTCGGCGGCCTCGGCCTCGATGAGGGTGACGCCGATGTACTCGCCGGTGGCGGTGGCCGGGTCCATCAGCTTCGTGATCCGACGAACACCCTTGTCACCGTCGGTGATGACCTTCATCTCCTCGTCGGCGAGGTTCTTCACCGTGTCGAGGGCGAGGATGATCTTCTGGCCGTTGCCGCGCGCGTCCAGCAGGGTGCGCTCGACGGAGACCGGGTGCACGGTGTCGCCGTTGGCCAGGATCACGCCGCGCTTGAGGATCTCGCGGGCGCACCACAGGGAGTAGGCGTTGTTCCACTCCTCGGCCTTGTCATTGTCCACGAGGGTGAGGGAGAGGCCGTACTTCGCCTCCAGCTCCTCCTTGCGGTCGTAGACGGCTTCCTTGCGGTAGCCGACGACGATCGCGACCTCGGTGAGACCGATCTCGGCGAAGTTGGCCAGCGTGAGATCGAGGACGGTCTTCTCGCCGTCCACCGGCACGAGAGCCTTCGGAAGCGTGTCGGTGTAGGGGCGCAGGCGCCGTCCTGCGCCGGCTGCCAGTACGAGGCCGATCATGCGAGTTCTCCTTCGTCGTGAACGGCGGGCGCCCCGGAGGACACCCAGAAGCGGATGGACTCCACCAGAACGACCAGGGCCACGGCCACCGCGAGGGCGGTGAGAGCCACGGTGAAACCGGAGGCTCCCGTGGTGACGGCGGCGAATACGGCCACCACCAGCGTCCGGCCCTCGTGCCCGCCGATCGTGCGCACCAGCCACTGGGGCGGGGCGCCGGTGCCGCCTCGAATGCGGTACACCGTGTCGTAGTGATGGTAGGCGACCGCCGAAACGAGGCCGAAGGCCGCGGGCAGCGCCCCGTCGATGTCGCTGCGTGCCGCCAGGATGAGGACCGTGCAGTACTCCGCCGCGCGGAAGACGGGGGGCAGGAGCCAGTCGAGCGCGCCCTTGAGCGGGCGAGCCACGGCGATGCCCGAGCAGATCGCGTAGAACACCGCGGCAGCGATCATCTGGCGGCTGCCGAAGGGCTGCTGCAGTGCGGCGGCGATCAGTGCGCCGGTCCCGACGACCGCCACCACCGGGGCGCTCCAGGCGCCGGGGATCCGGGGCCCGCGGGCCGCCACGAGCTGGGCGATCGGGCCGGAGTCGGCCAGGTCGGCGAGGGCCTGGGCGGCGCGGTCGGTGCGGCGGGCCTTGCGGGTCAGGGACCGCAGCAGCCGGCCGGCCGTGGTGTAGCAGGCGGCGAAGGCGCAGCCGACGAGCAGGGCGTAGAAGACGATCCTCGGGGTGGTCAGCGCCGTCAGTACGGCGATCATCGCCCAGCGCTCACCGATCGGGAGCACGATTATGCGGCGCACCCAGTGGGTCCAGCCGACGCTGTCGAGCCTGTCCGAGAGTGCGGCCGTGGGGCTGGCGTTCGCGACCGCGTCCTGGTTCGCCTCGCTGAACGAGAAGTCGATGACGTGACGGCAGGACTGGAGCACCATCGCGCCGAGGGCCAGCGCCCAGACGTCGTCTCCACCGCGGGCGGCACCGAGGGCGAGGCCCGCGTAGTAGGCGTACTCCTTGGCCCGGTCGAAGGTGGCGTCCAGCCACGCGCCCATCGTCGAGTACTGCAGCGAGTAGCGGGCGAGCTGCCCGTCGGTGCAGTCCAGTACGAAGGAGAAGAGGAGCAGCAGCCCGGCGGCGACGTATCCGCCACGGGTGCCGGTGGCCGCGCAGGCCGCCGCGACCAGCGCGGTCAGCAGGGACGCGGTGGTGACCTGGTTCGGGGTGAACCCGCGGCGCGCGCACCAGCGGGCGATGTAGCGCGAGTACGGGCTGATGCAGTAGGTGGTGAAGAAGCCGTCGCGGGCCTTCACGGCGCTGCGCAGCCGGACCGCCTCGTCGTCGACCGCGGCGATGCCGGACCGCGCGGTGGCGCGTGCGGCCTCGTCCGCCGGCACGGCGGCGACGAGCGAGCCGAGCTCCGGACGCTGGACCGCGGTGCCCTCGGCGTCCATCGTGGCCGCGAGCCGCCCGGGGACGGTGCGGTCGGTCACCTCGACTGTGGTGCCGGGCGGACCGGTGGGGACACCGGCGCCGACCGCCTCGGTGGTGATGCGCAGCGCGCGGACCAGGGCGGGGCGTGCCTCGGGCTGCGCGGTGAGCGCACCGGGCACGGCTGCGGCCGGGAAGCGGGGGTCGGTCAGTCCGAGCCGTAGGGCGTGAACATGACCGACGAAACGGGGATCGACGAGGGCGACGCGGCTCTCGGCCGGCACACCGGACAGCAACCGGACCGCCTCGGTGACGTCGGCGGCGATCTGTACGTCGAAGCCCAGCGACCTCAGATCATCCTGAAGCGACGATCCGGGCACCGGAGCACCTGTGAGAATGGCGGTCGACAGACGAACTCACTCCTTGGTGCTGACACGTCGGCGCGCGACAGTGCGGCCCTGAAATGCGGCCGGCGGCATGTCGGCAGAGGCTATCGGATGAACGGAGGCAGGAATTCACTGCCCGTTCGGGCTCCGTTCCGGGCGGAACGGCATCATGCGGTCCCGTTCGCGATCATCATCGTCGATGGTCGCCTCGCCTGACAAAACACGGGTACGGGGCAGCCCCCGGGTCGGCCGTAGTCTGACGGGCATGACATGGCTGATCACAGGCGGAGCTGGATATATCGGGGCACACGTGGTGCGGGCGATGCGAAGCGCCGGGGAGCGGGTGGTCGTGATCGACGACCTCTCGGCGGGCGATCCGGACCGGCTGCCGGACGACGTCCCGCTGGTCCGGGGCTCGGCGGCCGACCGCGCCCTGCTGGACCGGGTGCTCGCGGAGCACGAGGTGACCGGTGTGGTGCATCTCGCAGCGAAGAAGCAGGTCGGCGAGTCCGTCGAGAAGCCGCTCCTGTACTACCGGGAGAACGTCGCCGGGCTGAACGTCCTCCTGGAGGCCGTCGTGGCCGCCGGGGTGCGGCGCTTCCTGTTCTCGTCGTCGGCCGCGGTCTACGGCGTACCGGAGATGGAGCTCATCACCGAGGACGCCCCCTGCGTCCCGATCAATCCGTACGGGGAGACCAAGCTCGCCGGCGAGTGGCTGGTGCGGGCCGCAGGGAAGGCCCACGGACTGTCCACCGGCTGCCTGCGCTACTTCAACGTGGCCGGTGCCGCCGAGCCGCACCTGTCGGACACGGGCGTCTCGAACGTGATTCCCATGTTCTTCGACCGGCTGACCCGTGGCGAGGCGCCGCGGATCTTCGGTGACGACTACGCCACCCCCGACGGCACCTGCATCCGCGACTACATCCACGTGGCGGACCTGGCCGACGCCCACCTGGCCGTCGCCCGGCAGCTGGCCGCGCAGGACGGTCCCGGGGACCTGACCGTGAACATCGGCCGCGGCGAGGGCGTCTCGGTGCGCGAGCTCGCCGGTCTGGTCGCGGAGATCACCGGCCGCGAGCTGAAGCCGGAGATCGGTCCGCGCCGGGCCGGGGACGCAGCGAAGGCCGTCGCCTCCTGCGAACGGATGTCCGGTGAGCTGGGCTGGACGGCCCGGCGCGGGGTGCGGGAGATGGTCGGGTCGGCCTGGCAGGGCTGGCTGCTGCACCATCCCGTGACGTCCGCGCCGTAGGACCGTGCGATCGGGTCGGCCCGGCATGGTCCGAACGAGAGGTACCAGGCGGCCGTACGGGCAGCTCAACTGCTCTGACCTGCGACCATTTCCGCAGGTCAGAGCAGTTGACAACGGTGTTCAGTGCCGTGTTGCCCGATACCCCCCACCCGTAGTTCACTGACAGTGCCCGGGCCGTTCGCGTCCGGGCCCGCAGACGACCGGGAGGCGTCCCCATGGGGGCAGGGCACGATCACGGACACGCGCACGGAGGGCCGCCGCCCACCGGCACGGCAGCCGCCGCGTACAAGGGGCGGTTGCGGATCGCGCTGGGCATCACCCTCGCCGTGGCGGTCATGGAGGTCGCCGGAGGCGTCCTGTCGGGCTCCCTCGCGCTGATCGCCGACGCGGCCCACATGGCGACCGACGCCCTCGGGCTGGGCATGGCCCTGCTGGCGATCCATTTCGCCAACAAGCCGGCCGGGCCGAACCGGACCTTCGGCTACGCCCGTGCCGAGATCCTCGCCGCGCTGGCCAACTGCGTCCTGCTGCTCGGGGTGGGCGGCTATCTGCTCTTCGAGGCGGTGGAGCGTTTCATCACCCCGGCCGAGACCAGGGGCGGGCTGACGATCGCCTTCGCCCTGGTCGGCCTGGTCGCGAACATGGTGTCGCTGTCGTTGCTGGTCCGCGGGCAGAAGGACAGCCTCAACGTGCGCGGTGCCTACCTGGAGGTGCTCGCGGACGCCCTGGGCTCGGTCACCGTGCTGGTCTCGGCGGGCATCATCCTGGCGACCGGCTGGCAGGCCGCGGACCCCGTCGCCTCGCTGGTCATCGGGCTCATGATCGTCCCGCGGACGGTGAAGCTGCTCCGCGAGACGTTGAACGTACTGCTGGAGTCGGCGCCCCCGGGAGTCGACATGGGAGAGGTGCGGGACCACATCACGGCCCTGCCCGGGGTGCTGGACGTCCATGACCTGCACGCCTGGACGATCACCTCGGGGATGCCGGTGCTCTCGGCCCATGTGGTGGTGCAGCAGGAGTTCCTCGACTCGATCGGGCACGAGAAGCTCCTGCACGAACTGCAGGGCTGCCTCGGTGACCACTTCGACGTCGAGCACTGCACCTTCCAGCTGGAGCCGAGTGGCCACGCCGAGCACGAGGCGAAGCTCTGTCACTGAGGCGCGGGGCCTGATGAGCCCACGGTGTAGGGTTTTGGCGGCGTTGTACGAAACACTCAAGGGTTGCCGCACGTTGACGGACGACGATCACTCCCCGAACGACTCATCCCCTCACGACCACGGTTCACGGCATCCGCACTCCGGCGGCCACTGGACGGCCCGTCCCGAGACGGCCGCCGACACCGCGGCCGTGCACGCCGTCAACGCCGCCGCGTTCCCGACGGAGGCAGAGGCCGATCTGGTCGACGCCCTGCGCGAGGACCCGTCGGCCTGGCTGCCCGGGCTCTCGTACGTCGTCGAGGCGCCCGACGGCTCCCTCGCCGCCTGCGCCCTGCTGACCCGCTGCCGGGTCAAAGGCGCGCCCGCGCTGGCGCTCGCCCCGGTGGCCACCCTCCCGGAGTACCAGCGCAGGGGCGCCGGACAGGCCGCGGTCCGGGCCCTGCTCGATGCCGCACGGCGGAGCGGCGAGACGCTGGTCCTGGTGCTCGGCCATCCCGAGTACTACCCGAGATTCGGTTTCGTGCCCGCTTCGCGGTACGGAATCCGGCCGGGCTTCGAGGTGCCGGACGAGGCGATGATGGCCCTGGTCCTCGATGATTCCGCGCCTGTGCCGCAGGGCACGATTGAGTATCCGGCGGCCTTCGGCGTCTGACGCACCGTCCGGCCCCGCACCTCACCGACGGTGCGGCGGAGCCGGACATGCCAGGACCCGAAGTACGGACAAGCCGCTTTTGTACGGCAGACTTGAGCAGACTCGACGGGACCGGCGCACGGGGCCGGACCATAGCGAAGGATGGGTATGCCGACCACACCAGCCACCGCGGCGAACACCTCGTCGAACGGCGCAGCAGAAGCGATCATGCTCGAACTGGTCGACGAGAACGGCACCACCATCGGGACGGCGGAGAAGCTCGCAGCCCACCAGGCGCCCGGCCAACTGCACCGGGCGTTCTCCGTGTTCCTCTTCGACGAGCAGGGACGGCTGCTGCTCCAGCGCCGCGCACTCGGCAAGTACCACTCCCCCGGCGTCTGGTCCAACACCTGCTGCGGCCACCCGTATCCGGGCGAGGCGCCCTTCGCCGCCGCCGCCCGGCGGACGTACGAGGAACTGGGCATCTCGCCCTCACTGCTGGCCGAGGCGGGGACGGTGCGTTACAACCATCCGGATCCCGCGTCGGGTCTGGTCGAGCAGGAGTTCAACCACCTCTTCGTGGGCATGGCCCAGGAGCGGCTGCGCCCGGATCCGGAGGAGGTGGGCGAGACGGCGTTCGTGACGGCCGGGGAGCTGACCGAGCGGCATGCCCGGGCCCCCTTCTCCGCCTGGTTCATGACCGTGCTGGACGCCGCCCGGCCGGCGATCAGGGAGCTGACCGGACCGGCTGCCGGCTGGTAGCCGCGGACCGCCGGCGTGGAGGGGTCACAGGCGGGTGCTGAGCGGCAGCGTCGCCCAGATGACCTTTCCGCCGCCTGCGGTGTGCTCCACGTCGCAGGTCCCGCCCGCTTCGCGGGTGAACTCACGGACCAGCAGCAGCCCGCGCCCCCCGGTCTGCGCGTAGTCCGTCTCCAGCGCCGTCGGCCGGTAGGGGTGGTTGTCCTCGACGGACACCCTGATCCAGTCGGCACCCACGGCGACCTCGACGGCGAGCTCCGGCGAGAGCAGCGCGGCATGCTTCACGGCATTGGTCGCCAGCTCCGAGACGATCAGGAGCAGCCCCTGGGCGATGTCCTCGTCGAGGGGAACGCCCTGGCGCTCCAGCAGATCGCGTACGGCGTGCCGGGCCTGGGGTACGGAGACGTCCGTGGCCGGGGCCGTGAACCGCCAGACTCCCTCGTACGACACGGGCCGGGCGGGGACACTCCCGCGGCTCTCCATTGTCCGGTACCCGCTCTCCACTCGATGGTGACTGCACGTCGAGTACAGGGTGCGGGGCGTAGTTGGTTCGGTCTGTGCCACTGAACAGAAGTCGACCCCAATCGACGGTTTTTGACCGAATCGGTGTGGGTGCGTCAGTTTTCGGACCGCTTCTGACCTTCCTCCGGAAGCTCTTCCCTGCCTTCATCGGGCGCCATCCGGTCCGAGACCATCGAGACGATCCGGCGGCCCCCGACACCGATCGCGATGAGCCCCAGCCCGTCGAAGAGCAGGGCGAGCGAGAAGAAGCAGCCGAGCACGTAGAGGCTGCTGTGCGGCCAGTCGAAGAGGACCAGCAGCCCGAGCAGCAGCCCGAAGGCGCCCTGGAGCAGCGTCCAGCCGAACTGGGGACCGCGCACCACGACGCTGCCGACGAGGCGGAACACCCCGCCCGTCAGGAAGAGCAGCGCGGCGAACATGGTCAGCGCCTCGGCGGTGCCGTGCGGGTGGCGGATGACGACGACTCCGGCGGCGATGTTCAGCGCCGCGACCACCACACCCAGCCAGAAGTAACTGGTGCCGCGCGACTGGATCGCGTGGAGCAGCCCGACCAGGCCGCCGATGAGCAGCAGCCAGCCGAAGAGGATCATCGAGGTGAGCGTCGCGACGCCCGTGTAGACGAGGCCCACCAGGCCGGCGACGACGAGCAGAACACCGAGCAGGGCCAGACCGCTGAAACTGCGGTGGAGCTTCCTGCCCTCCTTCACGGGATCAGCCACCAGAAGCTCCTCGGGGTGCGTACCTGCTGCGCGGCCCCTTCTTGATCATAGGTTCGAACGGCATGGATAGCATCCGGCGTATGGACCGTACGGAACCCCGGCTGGAGCACACCGTCACGGACGGCGTCGCCACCGTCGTCATCACCAACCCCGCCAAACGCAATGCGATGACGGCCGCCATGTGGCAGTCCCTGCCCGTGCTGCTCGAAGGGCTGGCCGCCGATCCCTCGGTGCGGGCCCTGGTGCTGACCGGCGCAGGCGACACCTTCTGCGCGGGCGCCGACATCTCCTCGCTCCGCGACCCCACGGGCGCCCCGCAGGGGCTCGCCGTGGCGGCCGAGGAGGCGCTGGCCCACTTCCCCCGGCCGACGCTCGCCGCGGTCCGCGGCTACTGCGTGGGCGGGGGCAGCCAGCTGGCGGCCGCCTGCGATCTGCGGTTCGCGGAGGAGGGGGCGTCGTTCGGCGTCACCCCGGCCAGGCTCGGGATCGTCTACGCCGCGTCGTCGACGCGGCGGCTGGTCGCGCTCACCGGGCCGGCGACGGCCAAGCACCTGCTGTTCTCCGGCGAGCTGATCGGGACGGACCGGGCGCTGCGGACGGGCCTGGTGGACGAGGTGCTGCCGGCGGGCGAGCTGGACAAGCGGGTCGACGCGTACGTACGGACCCTGGCGTCCCGGTCCCAGCTGACCCAGGCGGCGGCCAAGGAGTTCGCCGCGGGGCGCGTGGACCGGGACGCGCACTGGGCGGACCAGGCACGTCGCAGCGGCGACACCGCGGAGGGGGTCGCCGCCTTCCTGGAGCGCCGTCCGCCGCGCTTCACCTGGCCGGACGGGTCGGGCGCCCCCGCCGGCGGAGAATGAGGCGGCTCCCGGTGCGCACAGCGGCACGCCGCCCAGGACGCCGGACGACGTCCCGTCCCGGGCCCGATCCGCTGATCATCCCCGGCGGACCCGGGCAGGGCGCCTCCCCGCCTTTCCTGCCATCCCCGACTGCGGTGCACGTCACGGGCTCCCCGGGGTTCCGACACGTACCGACCAGTCGGTAACGTGCGGGCATGAGTACTCTTCCGCCCCGTGCCGGACGCCGCTGCCACAACGCCCTCAACCCCCTGCACTCCGCGTTCTACTTCTCCCCCGACCTCGGCAAGGAGTTCGGCGCGATCGGGATCGACGACGCCTCCGCCGCCTACTTCGCCACGCGCGCGGCGGCCATGGGCGCGGTCGGCCCGGGCACGGTCACCGCCACCTTCTACAACTTCAACCACGAGCTCGTGGCCAGGCACGTGCCCGCCGTCTGGGACATCGCCTCGCCCGAGACCGTCCTCGGGGCGCGGCTGCGCGCCGCCGACTCGACCTTGCGCCGGCTGCTCGGTGAGGAGATCATCGCCTCCCCCGAGATGGCCGAGGCCGCGCAGCTGGCCCTGCGCGCCACCGAGGGCTGTACGCGACACGCCCGGCCGCTCTTCGCCGCGCACGCCGATCTGCCGGTGCCGACGGAGCCGCACCTGGCGTACTGGCACGCCGCGACGCTGCTGCGCGAGCACCGCGGCGACGCCCACCTCGCCGCCCTCCTCGCGGCCGGGCTCGACCCGGTCGAGGCCCTGGTCAGCCACACCGCCACCGGCAAGGGCATGGCGCCGCGCTGGATCCTGGCCACCCGCGGCTGGCGGCGCACCGACTGGGACGACGCGTCCGCGCGACTGCGTGAACGCGGACTGCTCACCGCGGAGGGCGAGTTGACGGAAGCGGGCACGGCGCTGCGGGCCGGTCTCGAGGAGGCCACGGACCGGATGGACCTGGCCCCGTACGAGCACCTCGGCGGGGCGGGAGTGGCCCGGCTGACCGAGCTGGGCCGCGGATTCCTCGGCATCGCGCTGGCCGCCGGCGCGTTCCCTGCGGAGGCGACCGGCTGACGTCTCCCGGAAACGGGCGGCCGATATCCGAGGTGGCCGGGCGACACGGCGCCCGGCCACCCGGCAGAATGCAGGCGAGTGGCTCCGGACCGGCCCGCACGGCGGGCACCGGGCCCGACCAGCACAGCCAGCAGGAGAAGGCGAGTCGGTAGAACCGTGACGACGTCCATCGAAGGCAGGATCGCCGAGGAGCTCGGCGTACGTGAGCGACAGGTGAAGGCGGCCGTCGAGCTGCTCGACGGCGGATCGACCGTGCCGTTCATCGCGCGCTACCGCAAGGAAGCCACCGAGATGCTCGACGATGCGCAGCTGCGCACGCTCGAGGAGCGGTTGCGGTATCTGCGGGAGCTGGAGGAGCGCCGTACGGCGATCCTCGAATCCGTACGGGAGCAGGGCAAGCTCGACGAGGCGCTGGAGGCGCAGATCCGGGCGGCCGACACGAAGGCGCGCCTGGAGGACATCTATCTGCCGTTCAAACCGAAGCGGCGGACCAAGGCCCAGATCGCCCGTGAGGCAGGTCTCGAACCCCTCGCTTCGGGCCTGCTCGACGACCCGTCGACGGACCCGCTCGCCGCGGCCGCGGCCTTCGTCGACGCGGACAAGGGGGTCGCGGACGCCGCGGCGGCCCTGGAGGGCGCCCGCGCCATCCTCACCGAGCGGTTCTCGGAGGACGCCGACCTGATCGGCGGCCTGCGGGAGCGGATGTGGTCGCGCGGGCGGCTGACGGCCAAGGTGCGGGACGGCAAGGAGGAGGCCGGCGCCAAGTTCGCGGACTACTTCGACTTCGCCGAGCCGTTCACCGCGCTGCCCTCGCACCGGGTGCTGGCGATGCTCCGGGGCGAGAAGGAGGACGTCCTCGACCTGGTCCTGGAGCCGGAGGAGCCGTCCGAGACGCCGGGACCGTCGTCGTACGAGAACATGGTGGCCCGCCGCTTCGGGGTGAACGACCGCGGGCGCCCCGGGGACAAGTGGCTGGGCGACACGGTGCGCTGGGCCTGGCGGACGCGGATCCTGGTCCACCTCGGGATCGATCTGCGGCTGCGGCTGCGCACCGCGGCGGAGGACGAGGCGGTGCGCGTCTTCGCTTCCAACCTGCGCGATCTGCTGCTCGCCGCACCGGCCGGGACGCGGGCCACGCTGGGGCTCGACCCGGGCTTCCGTACGGGAGTGAAGGTCGCCGTCGTCGACGCGACCGGCAAGGTCGTCGCGACGGATGTCATCTACCCGCATGTGCCGGCCAACAAGTGGGACCAGTCGCTCGCCAAGCTGGAGCAGCTGGCGAAGGCGCACGACGTGGACCTGATCGCGATCGGCAACGGCACCGCCTCGCGCGAGACCGACAAGCTCGCCGGTGAACTGTGCGACAAGCACCCGGAGTTGAAGCTCACCAAGGTGATGGTGTCGGAGGCGGGCGCTTCCGTGTACTCCGCCTCCGCCTTCGCCTCGCAGGAACTCCCGGACATGGACGTGTCGTTGCGCGGCGCCGTCTCGATCGCACGCCGCCTCCAGGACCCCCTGGCCGAGCTGGTGAAGATCGACCCGAAGTCCATCGGGGTGGGGCAGTACCAGCACGATCTGTCCGAGGTGAAGCTGTCGCGGTCGCTGGACGCGGTGGTCGAGGACTGCGTGAACGGGGTCGGGGTCGACGTCAACACCGCGTCGGCACCGCTGCTTTCACGGGTCTCCGGGATCGGGTCGGGGCTCGCGGAGAACATCGTGGCCCACCGCGACGCCAACGGTCCGTTCCGCTCGCGCAAGGGACTCAAGGACGTGGCCCGGCTGGGCCCGAAGGCGTACGAGCAGTGCGCGGGCTTTCTCCGGATCCGGGGGGACGACCCGCTGGACGCGTCCAGCGTGCACCCGGAGGCGTACCCGGTGGTCCGGGCGATGGTGAAGCGGACGGGGAGTGACGTCGCCTCGCTGATCGGCAACACGGGCGTGCTGCGGTCGATCCGGGCCGACGACTTCGTGGACGAGAAGTTCGGGCTGCCGACCGTCACCGACATCCTCAAGGAGCTGGAGAAGCCGGGCCGCGACCCGCGTCCGGCCTTCAAGACGGCCACCTTCAAGGAGGGCGTCGAGAAGATCGGCGATCTGGCCTCGGGAATGGTGCTGGAGGGCGTCGTGACCAACGTCGCGGCGTTCGGCGCGTTCGTGGACATCGGGGTGCATCAGGACGGCCTGGTGCACGTGTCGGCGATGTCGAGGACCTTCGTGAAGGACCCCCGGGACGTCGTGAAGCCGGGTGACATCGTGAAGGTCAAGGTCATGGAGGTCGACATCCCGCGGAAGCGGATCTCGTTGACCCTGCGGCTGGACGACGAGGAGGGTGCGGGTCGCGGTGCGGCGGCGGGCCCCGGCGCCACCGCCGGTGAACGCGGCGGGCGTCCGCCGCGGCAGCGGCAGGGCCAGGGACAGGGACAGGGCCCGTCGGGTGCGCGTGGCGGACAGGCCGGCGGTCAGGGCGGCCAAGGCCGTGACCGACGCGGCGGCGGTGGCAACGGCGGCGGCGCGCGCCAGGCTCCGGCCGCCGCGCCGGCGAACGGGGCGATGGCCGACGCGCTGCGGCGCGCGGGGCTGCTGGATCCGAAGCAAGGCGGCAAGAAGCGGTAGCGCCTGCGGGCGTGGGGCGGGGTGGGAAGGGGTGCGCCTGCGGCGGGCCTTCTCCCCGCCCCGCCCCTTCCCGTAACCGGGACCCCGCCCCCGGGACCCCGCTCCTCAATCGCCGGAGGGGCTGCGAAGAAAGGACGGGTGGGTGCGCCCGTCAGATCTCCGTCAGCCGGCCCGCGGCCACCTCGACGCGGCGCGTCGTGCGGACCGCCTCCAGCATCCGGCGGTCGTGCGTGACCAGCAGCAGCGTCCCCGTGTAGGAGTCGAGCGCGGACTCCAGCTGCTCGATCGCGGGCAGGTCCAGGTGGTTCGTGGGTTCGTCCAGCACCAGGAGGTTGACGCCACGCCCTTGCAGGAGGGCGAGCGCCGACCGCGTCCGTTCGCCCGGGGAGAGCGTGGTCGCGGGGCGCATCACATGGTCGGCACGCAGACCGAACTTAGCAAGGAGCGTACGGACCTCGGCGGGTTCCGTGTCGGGGACGGCCGCGCAGAACGCCTCCAGCAGGGACTCCGAGCCGTGGAACAGCTTCCGTGCCTGGTCGACCTCGCCGACGACCACACCCGAGCCCAGGCTCGCCTGCCCCGAGTCCAGCGGGAGACGGCCGAGCAGGGCTGCGAGCAGAGTCGACTTGCCGGCTCCGTTGGCGCCGGTGATGGCGACCCGGTCCGCCCAGTCGATCTGGAGCGAGGCCGGCCCGAACGCGAAGTCACCGAGGACCACCCGCGCCTCGCGCAGGGTGGCCACGACGGAGCCGGAGCGGGGGGCCGAGGCGATCTCCATCCGCAGCTCCCACTCCTTGCGGGGCTCGTCCACGACGTCGAGGCGCTCGATCATGCGCTGGGTCTGCCGGGCCTTCGCGGCCTGCTTCTCGCTCGACTCGCTGCGGAACTTGCGGGCCATCTTGTCCGAGTCGCCGGCCTTGCGACGGGCGTTCCTGACGCCCTTGTCCATCCAGGACCGCTGCATCAGGGCCCGGCCTTCGAGCGCCGAGCGCTTGTCCGCGTACTCCTCGAACTCTTCACGGGCGTGCCGGCGGGCCCGCTCGCGCTCCTCCAGGTAGGCCGCGTAGCCACCGCCGTACAGGTTGATCTGCTGCTGGGCGAGGTCGAGTTCGAGGACCTTGGTGACCGTCCGCATCAGGAACTCACGGTCGTGGCTGATGACGACCGTGCCGGCCCGCAGCCCGGCGACGTACCGTTCCAGCCGTTCCAGACCGTCCAGGTCGAGATCGTTGGTGGGCTCGTCGAGCAGGAAGACGTCGTAGCGCGAGAGCAGGAGCGAGGCAAGCCCCGCACGGGCTGCCTGACCGCCGGAGAGTGCGGTCATCGGCAGGTCGAGCCCGACCGTGAGGCCCAGGTCCGCGGCGACCTCCTCTGCCCGCTCGTCCAGGTCTGCGCCCCCCAGAGCGAGCCAGCGCTCCAGCGACTCGGAGTAGGCGTCGTCGGACCCGGGCGCCCCGTCGACGAGGGCCTGCGTGGCGGTGTCCATCGCGGCCTGGGCGTCGGCGACGCCCGTACGGCGGGCCAGGAACGCGCGCACGGTCTCGTCGGGGCGGCGCTCCGGTTCCTGCGGCAGGTGGCCGACCGTGGCGGTGGGCGGGGAGAGCCTCAGCTCGCCCTCCTCCGGCTGGTCGAGACCGGCGAGCAGCCGGAGCAGCGACGATTTACCGGCGCCGTTGACTCCGACGAGACCGATCACGTCACCGGGCGCGACCACGAGGTCGAGCTCGGCGAAGAGAGTGCGGTCGCCGTGTCCGGCGGCGAGGTCCTTGGCGACGAGAGTGGCAGTCATCAGGGTGCCGATCCTAATCGGCCGCCGGACCTCCCTGGACGCCCAGGCCGGTCCGGGCGTCCGGGGAGGTCCGGGCGTGCTCGGGGTGCCCGGCCCCGGGCGCGGGGTGTTCCCGTCCGGGGCCCGCGGTGAGCGCGACGTGGCGGACTTCCGTTAGCGTCCGGCCATGAACGAAGACGGCGCGGGCAGGAACGGCGGGGCAGCGGTGACTGAGGTGATCGTGGTGGGCGGCGGGGTCAGCGGCCTCACCACAGCGATGGTGCTCGCGGACCGCGGTCACCGGGTGCGGGTCTGGTCAGCGGCGCCGGCCGCGGCCACGACATCGGCGGTCGCGGGCGCCCTGTGGTGGCCGTACCGGATCGAGCCGCTGGACCGGGTGGGCGACTGGTCCCTGGCCACGCTGCGGTGGTACGAGGAGCTGGCCGCCCGGCCGCGGGAGACCGGTGTGCGGCTCGTCGCGGGCGTGCACCGGGGCGAACGGCTGGCCGCGCTCGGGGCATGGGCGGCGCAGCTGAACGATGTCGTGGAGACCGCCGAGGGGCTGCGGTGCCGCCTGCCCCTGATCGACATGCCCGTCCACCTGGGGTGGCTGGAGGAGCAGGTCAGGGCGGCCGGGGGCTCGGTGGAGCGGCGGACCGTCGCCTCGTTCGACGAGGCGGCCGCCCAGGCGTCGACGGTGGTCAACTGCACGGGGCTCGGCGCCCGGGAGCTGGTGCCGGATCCCGGGGTGCGGCCGGTGCGCGGTCAGCTGGTCCTGGTGGAGAACCCGGGGATCGAGGAGTGGTTCACCGAGGCGGACCCGGCGTCGAGCGAGACGACGTACTTCTTCCCTCAGCCGGGCCGGCTGGTGCTCGGCGGTACGGCCGGGACCGACGACTGGCGCACCGCGCCCGACCCCCTTACGGCACAGGAGATCGTGGCCCGGTGCGCCCGGATCCGCCCGGAGATCGCCGGGGCGCGCGTCATCGGACACCGGGTGGGACTGCGGCCGGCGCGGGATGCCGGGGTGCGGATCGAGGCCGGGTCGCTCCCGGGCGGCGGGCGCCTGGTGCACAACTACGGGCACGGGGGCGCGGGCGTGACGGTGGCCAGGGGATGCGCGGAGGCGGCGGCCCAGCTGGTGGGCTGAGCCGCCGCAGGCCGTGCGGACCACGAGTCATTCGCCCGCGGCCGTGGAGCCACCGGGCTCGTCGTGGCGCTCGGTGGTGACCTGACTGCCTCCGGGGCCGATCCTGATCTCGAAGTCGCCGTCGTACTTGGCGTGCCCCTCGATCACCGCGGACTCGACGGCTTCCACGCCGAACTCGCGGCGCACGATCAGCGGGTCCTCGCGCAGGTCCCGCATCAGGGCCACGCACATGCCGATCATCACGATGGTGAAGGGCGCCGCCACCAGAATGGTCAGATTCTGCAGCCCTTCCAGCGCGTTGCCCTTGCCGTTCCCGATGAGCAGCATGATCGCCGCCACGGCGCCGGTGACGACGCCCCAGAAGACGACGACCCACTTGGCCGGTTCGAGGATGCCCTTCTGGGAGAGGGTGCCCATCACGATGGAGGCGGCGTCCGCGCCCGAGACGAAGAAGATGCCGACCAGAACCATCACCAGCACACTCATCACGGTGGCGATCGGGAACTCGGCCAGGACGCCGAAGAGCTGGGCCTCCGGGGTGTCCGCCCCGCTCAGCCGGCCGGCCTCCTGGAGCTTGATGGCGGTTCCGCCGAAGATCGCGAACCAGACGAGGCTGACGGTACTCGGCACCAGGATGACTCCGCCGATGAACTGGCGGATCGTCCGGCCCCGGCTGATCCGGGCGATGAACATGCCCACGAAGGGCGTCCAGGAGATCCACCAGGCCCAGTAGAAGACGGTCCAGCTGCCCAGCCAGGTGGCCACCTTTCCTTCGCCGGTCGCCTCGGTGCGTCCGATGAGCTGGGGCAGATCACCGAGGTAGGCGCCCAGCGAGGTGGGCAGCAGATCCAGCACGATGATCGTGGGGCCCGCGATGAACACGAAGACGGCGAGAATCAGGGCGAGCACCATGTTGATGTTGGAGAGCCACTGGATGCCCTTCTCCACGCCGGAGACCGCCGAGGCGACGAAGGCGACGGTCAGCACGGCGATGATCAGGACCAGGAGTCCGGTGCCGGTCTTCTCCTGCCAGTTCAGTTCCTGGAATCCGCTGCCGATCTGGAGCGCGCCCAGGCCCAGCGAGGCGGCCGAGCCGAAGAGCGTGGCGAAGATGGCGAGGATGTCGATCAGTCGGCCGAAACCGCCGTGGGCGTGGCGGGCACCGATGAGCGGTTCGAAGACCGCGCTGATCGTCTGCCGCCTGCGCCGCCGGAAGGTGCTGTACGCGATGGCCAGCCCGACCACCGCGTAGATGGCCCAGGGGTGCAGCGTCCAGTGGAAGAGGGTGGTCGCCATCGCCGTCTGCAACGCCTCGGCGGCGTCGGCGGGATGGGTACCGGGCGGCGGGTCGGTGAAGTGTGCCAACGGCTCGCTGACCCCGTAGAACATCAGGCCGATGCCCATCCCGGCGCTGAACATCATCGCGACCCAGGACACGGTCCTGAACTCCGGATCCTCACCCTCCTGGCCGAGTGTGATCTTTCCGTACCGGCTGATGGCGAGCCACAGGGCGAAGACCACGAACCCGGTGGCGGCCAGCATGAACGCCCAACCACCGTTGTGGAGAAGACCGTTGAGCAGCGTGTCCGACACGTCCTCCAGCGAGTCGGTGGCGGTGGCCCCCCAGACCACGAAGGCGAGAGTGAGGACCGCGGCGACTCCGAACACCACCCGGTCGGTCGTGGGGCGCCGGTCCTGGCCCGGATCTCCGGGAAGATCCGCCGTGACCGACAGATCCCCCCTGCCGCCCGTTCTCTGATCGTCCTGCGACACGAATGGCACCTTTCGCGGAAGCTGAAAAATCGCTCTCCGTAGGCAGTACCACACACGGTGTGCATCTTCCGGGATCAACAAGCGGTATCGGCTTGACCGTTTGTGAGGCGATATGTCGCCCTCGGGTCCAGGAGGAGCGGGACCAGCTTCCGGGCGGACTGCCGCAGGGGCACGTACACACCGTCACCGTCCGGCCGGGACGTGACGCCGTGCAGGGCCAGTTCGTCGCGCACGTCGGCCCAGCGCTCCGCCGTGAGCCGGTAGCCGCAGGGCGGGTCGACGAGGGTCTCTCCGGCCTCCGCCGCCTCGTTGTCCGCTCCCCCGAGATACACCGGCCCGCGGTCGGCGAATCCGGCCGCGCGTGACCGGGCGGTGGCGGCGCGGATGCGGTCGCGCTCCTCGTCGGCGTAGGCGAAAACGGCTTGGAGTGCCGCACGTTGGGACCGCACGCGGCGGCGTTGCCCCAGCGCCGGATCGGCCCGTTCGGCCGCGGAGAGCGGGTCCGCGCGCGATTCGACGAGGAGGCCGAGCGCGTGTTTGACGGCCGCCGTGTTGCGCAGGATGCGCTCCTGTCCGTCGCCCGCGGTCTGCTTGAGCGGGCCGCCGGTCACGGGGTCGGTCCATATCCCGTAGTGGCCGCTGCTGAATCCGGCGTCCAGCGCGGCCGGGCGCACGTGGCGTTCGGCCAGGTGCTCGGACGCGTCGCGCACCCGGCTGTCGGCGTTGAGGGTGCGGGGCCAGAGGACGTAGAGGTCCTTGTCGTAGTAGGGCGGGGTCGAGCCGTACTCGTGGAGGTCTTCGATCACGTCGGGCGAGTGGTCCCTGATGACCGCGGCGAGGGCGCGGGCCTCGGCGGTCCGCAGGGCGAGGTGATCACGGTTGATGTCCAGACCGTCGGCGTTGCCCCGGGTTCCGGCGGCCAGGCCGTCGGGGTTGGCGGTGGGCAGGACGAGGATCTCGGTGCGGGAGAGGAAGGCGCGGGTCGCCCGGTCCGTGGCGTATGCCAGGTCGCGGACCGCCGTCAGGCACGCCTCACGGCCCGCGGGCTCGTCGCCGTGCTGGCTGCACACCAGCAGGACGGTGAGCTCCGGGGTACGGCCGCCGCCGATCCGGACCAGGCGCAGGGGGCGCCCCTGTCGCGTCGCGCCGATCCGCTCGACGGAGACCCGGCCGCTGTGCCGGTCGACGGCGTCGATGAACGACCTCTCCTCGTCCGCACCGGTCCACCGCGACCCGTTGGCGGTCTCGAATCCCGTACGGGGCGGAGTGTGCGCCGCCTCGGAGGGCGCGGTGGACAGGGGGACGGCGAGTGCGGCGGCGACGGCCGTCAGGGCGAGGACGCGGATGCGGGGGCGGCCGGACCGGCTGCGGCGGGCCCCGGCCGAACTCCGGGTGCCGTTCTTCGAACTCCCCACCGGGTACTGGCCGCCGTCCGTCGGGCGGGCGCTCCGCACACGTTTCGGCATGGCCGGAAGTTACCCCGCCCGCCGCCCGCGCGACAGCCCTGCGGGGGTTCGGTCTCCCGCCCTTCGACGAGGCCGCGGGGGCTCCCGACCGGCCCGGCCGCCCCGCGACGACGTCCGGCCACGGACCGGCCGTGACAGCCCTTAGGCTGTCGAGGTTCGCGCTGAGCGGCCGGGCCAGGCCGCTCCCGTCCCAGTCCCCACCTCCGAGGAGCGTCTCTTGCCCGGTCCGACCCCCGATGCCCGTCACGACGCGCGTCCCACGCTGGAGGCGGTGGCGGCGCGTGCCGGCGTCTCCCGGGCGACTGCCTCCCGGGTCGTGAACGGCGGTGCGGGAGTGCGGCAGCCGCTGGTGGACCAGGTCCGCAAGGCGGTCGAGGAGCTCGGCTACATACCGAACCACGCCGCCCGGACCCTGGTGACCCGGCGCAACGGCGCGGTCGCCGTGATCATCGACGAGCCCGAGGTCCGGATCTTCTCCGACCCCTTCTTCTCCCAGCACATCCGCGGCATCAGCCGCGAACTCAGTGTGTACGACGCCCAGCTGGTCCTGCTCCTGGTGGAGGGCAGCGGGGACTTCGAACGGGTCACCCGCTATCTGGCCGGCGGCCACGTGGACGGGGTGCTCGCCTTCTCGCTGCACACCGACGACGAGTTGCCCGCGGTCATCCGGCGGTTCCGGGTTCCGACCGTCTACGGCGGCCGGCCGGGGCGGCCGGGCGCGGCGTCCGAGCTCGCGGTCCCCTTCGTGGACTGCGACAACCGCGGCGGCGCCCGCGAGGCCGTGCGCCACCTGGCCTCGCTCGGCCGCCGGAACATCGCGCACATCGCGGGCCCACGCGATCAGACATCGGCGCTCGACCGGATCGACGGCTACACCGACGTGTTGCCCGACGGCGATCCCGCCCTGGTCGCGGACGGAGACTTCACCACCGAGGGCGGCGCCCGGGCGATGGCGCAGTTGCTGGAGCGGCGCCCGGACCTGGACGCCGTATTCGCCGCCAACGACCTGATGGCCTCCGGCGCCCTGCGGGTGCTGCGGGAGCAGGGCCGCCGGGTACCGCAGGACGTGGCCCTGGTCGGGTTCGACGACATGGAGTCGGTCGCCGACGCCACCGATCCCCCGCTGACGACGATCCGTCAGGATGTGGTGGGAATGGGAAGGTTGATGGTCCGGCTGCTGATGGAGCGGCTCGACGACGGGACCACGGGTGCCGATTCCGTGATCACACCGACCGAGCTGATCCGGCGCGCCTCGGCGTGATGTCGGCACGCGATCGCCTCGTCGCATTGCCGTGATGTCGTCATGCGGCGGCGGATCGGCGTGATGCCGTCACGGTGGCGCCTCGGCGTGATGTCTCCGCCGTCCGGCGGCCGGACACCGGTCAGCGGACCGCGCGCCGTCGTGTTTCCCGGTGGGCCGCCCGGGCGCGCCGCGCCCGCGGCAGATACCGCATCCGTTCCGGCAGCACCGGCACGACCACTCGCACCACGGCGCAGAACCGTCGCAGAGCGCGTTCCTGCGCATCCGTCCACTCCAGGCCGATCGCCTCGCGTGCGTCCGGCGGCATGAGCCCGATGGTGAGGAAGCTGCGGAACCTGGCCAGCGGCGGCAGCAGGACGGGCCACAGGGCCCTGAGCAGCAGCCGGAGCGCCAGGGGCCCACGGTCCGGGGGCGGCACCGGAACGCCGGTGGCGACGAGCTCCTCGACGACGACGGTCCGTTCGACCTCGTCCGCGAGCATGCGGCGGTAGTAGGGCCAGAACTCCTCGATCGTCTGCGGCATGTCCCGGTCGTGGATCCCGAGCACCCGCCCCACCTGGAGCCACTCCCGGTACAGCGCCCGCTCCTGCTCCCGGCCGAGCGGACGGATGAGGTAGCGCGCCCCGTGCCGGTACACGGGAAAGCCGGTCGCGTGCACCCATGCGTAGTTCGCCGGTGACAGGGCGTGGTAGGGACGGCCGCGGGTGTCGGTGCCCTGGATCGTGCGGTGCAGCCGGCGGAGCCTGCGCCCTTCCTCGGCGGCCTCCGCGCCGCCGTACACCCACAGTTGGAGCGAGCTCAGGGAACGCTCCCCGCGCCCCCACGGGTCCGTACGGAAGACGGAGTGTTCGTCGACACCCGCTCCGACCGCGGGGTGGGCGACCTGAAGGGTGAGGGCCGCGGGAAGCATCAGCAGGGCCCGGACGTCACCGGACAGGCTCCACAGCACTCCGCCGGGCGGCGGCGGTACGGGATCGGCACCCCTGGCCTTCTCGCTGCTCATGCGGCACTCCCGGCGGTCTGCGGGCTCACGGCCCGGCGCCCGGCCCCCTGCGTGATCCAGTATGCGAGCGCGTCCGGAGTCGTGCGCACCGGCCCCCGGAAAGGGCCCCGCACGCAGAGACCCGCCACAGACCCGCGGCAGGCCCGCCACGGCCCTCCGCAGAGGCCCCTGCGGAGACCCCCGCAGGCTCCCCGCAGGCGAGGGTGGCGGCGGTGTTGACGGGACTCGTGAAACAAGTCGATAGTATTTGTAACTTTGACTCCCTCGACCGGACGGTCCTTCATATTCCTTGCACTGAACACGAGTTGGCGCTCCGGACAGCGACAACCCGCACCAGCGGTCCCGCAGGGAGTCGGCACACGGACAGGAGAGCGCATCATGGGCCGGTACAGCCGCCTGCACGAGATACGCCGGATGGATCCGGCGCGCGACTACGCCGAGATCCTTCGGCTGATCTCCCAGTACGAGTTCCCCTGGGACTACCGGCAGGGGGTGAGCGTCGCCTTCCTCCGGGACTACGGTGTCCCGCGGATTTCCGTGCTCCTCGACCGGACCCAGGAGTTCGAACGGGCCGGACAGAAGCGGTACGACGACACGGTGCTGATCGGGTACGAGATGGCCGCCGAGGGCTTCGACTCGGAGCGGGCGCGGGCGGCCGCGCGTCATCTGAACCGGATCCACGGGAAGTACAGCATTGCGAACGACGACTTCCGCTACGTCCTGGCGACCACCGTCGTAGGGCCGAAGCGCTGGATCGACCGGTTCGGCTGGCGCCCCCTGTGCGCCCAGGAGGTGCAGGCCCTGGTGGAGGTCGGCCGCAAGATGGCGTCGGTCATGGGCATCGCGGACGTGCCCGACACCTACGAGGGCTTCGAGCGGCTCCTCGACTCGTACGAGGAGCAGATGTTCGCGTACGACCCGGCCAACCGACGGGTCGCGAACGCCTCCTTCCGCGTCATGGCCGGCTGGTATCCGCGTCCGTTACGGCCCCTGGTGGCCAGATTCTCGCTCGCCCTGCTCGACGAGCCGCTGTTGAGGGCGCTGGGGTTCCGGCCGCAGCCGCAGTGGGCGCAGACCTCGGCTTCGGCCGCCCTGCGCCTGCGCGCGCGGTGCATACGCCGGCTGCCGGCCCGGCCGCGCCGGTTCCCCTCGCGCCCGCAGCCCCGTTCGTACCCCTTCGGCTGGCGGCTCGACGACCTCGGACCGCACTGGGCGCGCAACCGGCCGCTGGAGCCGCTGCCCGACGAGAAGGACGGGCCCGACGACGGTACTAGCCTGCCGCGAGCAGGGGCACCAGATAGCAGCGGGCGAACTCCCGCACCTGGGTCCCGTCGTCGAGCTCGAAACAGCTGACGGGGTTGAGGAGGAAGGAGACGGTGATCCGCACCATCAGCTCGGCGACCGGGGTCGGATCGCTCGTCGGCCGGCCTTCCGCGCGCCGGGCGTCGCGCAGCCGGTCGGCCAGGTAGGCACGGATGGCGAGGAAGGCGGGCGCGCTCTCCAGGGTCAGGAACGGCAGCATCGTCTCGGGCTCCAGCTTCAGCAGACCGCCGATGAGCGGATGCTCACGTATGTGCCGGAGAACCGCGGCGAAGCCCTCGACGAGCCGGTCCTCCGTCGTCGGGAGGGCGGCCACCGCATCGTCCACCTCCACCAGGAAGCGGCGGTACTCGCGCAGCAGACAGGCGGAGACCAGGCTGTCCTTGTTGCCGATCCGCCGGTACACGGTCACCCGCGAGACCCCGGCACGCTTGGCGACGTCGTCGACGGTGGAGCGGCGCAGCCCGAAAGTCATGAACTGCTCGCGTGCGGCGTCCAGGATCTGCTCGCTCAGCGCGTCGGAGGGCGGCGTCGCACCGAGCGCCAAAGCCAGTCGTGTCCCGTCGGTGCTCCGTGCCGTCATGGGCCCTCCCCGTTCCGCCGCTGCCGCTCCCACCATAGAAGTCGTGACGGAGGGACTCACCCCGTAGCCCTGCGACAACGCGGGCAGGCGGCCCGCCGGAGTCCGTGGGCGCCCTGCCGGGAAGGCGGTACGGCGGCCTCGGCTGCGCGCGGGTCCCGGCGAACTTCTCGCGGGCCGTGCAGTCCTACGGCGTCGGACCGGTGCCAGGACCGCCGTCCCGCTCCCCGGCCACTGCCACACCCCTCCCCTTCCTGCCCGTCTGCCTGCCAGACGCAGCACGGCGCCAGGCTGTCCGGCAGGTTCCGGCCGGGGGCCCTAAGGGCTGTCCCGCAATTCCTGGCGGGACAGCCCTTAGTCGAAGTCGTACACCGTCACCGGTATGCCCCGTCCGGTCAGCCGCTTCTCGATCAGCGGCTCGATACGGGACCACTTCCCGCCCGCCAGCCCGCAGCCGATCCGCGGCATGTGGACCGAGGCGCCCAGCTCGGCCGCCTTCCCGGCTACCTCCCCCAGCGCCTTGTCGATCGCCTCGTAGCGCACCGGGACCCCGTTGCTGCCCGTGCGCATGCCTCGCTGGCCCACGGTGTTCGCCACCCAGAGGTAGGGAGTCACCTGCACGAACTGCACGGCGCCGAGGGCGAAGTCGTTGCCCGCGCGCTCCCGGTGCCATCTGCGGTACGCCGCCTCGGGTTCCGGCCAGCGGCGCGAGAGGGCCAGGACGAATCCCTTGCCCCAGCCGCCGAGGTCGTTGCAGACGTGGACGATCAGCTTGACGCCCTTGCCGTGGGGAGAGGTCGCGTCGCCGCGTACGTAGGTGATCTCGGACATGGCATCAGGCTAAGGTCCCGCACTGACAGCCGGGCTCTTTCACATCACTGGTGAGACAGCAATACTGTTGCACCGGAGCGAGGCGCACGCACACCGTCGCCCGTCCGCCGGCGGACACGAGGAGCAGACATGGCGACCGAGGGCGAGGAGCCGAAGCTCACCGTCGACGAACTGGCGGCACGCGCCGGGGTGACCGTGCGCACGGTGCGCTTCTACAGCACCCGCGGGCTGCTGCCGCCCCCGGTCATCGGTCCGCGCCGGGTCGGGCACTACGGGCCCGAGCACCTGTCCCGGCTGGCGCTCATCGAGGAGCTCCAGCACCAGGGCATGACGCTGGCCGCGATCGAGCGCTATCTGGAACAGCTGCCGCCCGATCTCAGCGCGCACGATCTGGCCATCCACCGTGCGCTCGTGGCCTCCTGGGCACCCGATTCGGCGGAGGACGCGACCCGCGCGGAACTGGAGCGGCGCGCGGGACGTCCGCTGGCCCAGCAGGACATCGACCGGCTGGCCGCGATGGGAGTGCTGGAGCGGCCGGATCCGGGGGACGGGGTGTACCGGCTGGATCCGGGGCTGCTGCGGCTCGGCGTGGAGCTGCTGGACGTGCCCATCGCGCACGAGACGATCCTCGCCGCCCGCACGGTCCTGCTGGAGCACACCCGCTCCGCCGCGCATGAGCTGACCCGGCTGTTCCGGGACGAGGTGTGGGGTCCGTACCGGGAACGGGAGTCGGACCCGGAGCATCTCAAGGCGATGAAGTCGCTGTCCGCGCACATGCAGCCGCTCGTGCTGCAGGCACTGGTGACCGCCTTCCAGCGTTCGCTCAAGGAGGAGCTGCGGGCGGCCTTCGCGGCCGAGTAGCCGCCGGACGCCGGAGCGGCAGCCGCGACGGGCCGCACCGGTGGGTGCGGCCCGTCGCGGCTGTCCGTCAGTCGTGGAAGGTCTCGCCCTTCTCCGACTTCTCGACGAGCAGCGCGGGCGGCAGGAACCGGTCGCCGTACCGCTCGGCGAGTTCCCGGGCGCGGGCGACGAAGCCGGGCAGGCCGCCCTCGTAACCGTTGATGTACTGGAGCACACCGCCGGTCCACGGCGGGAAGCCGATGCCCATGATGGAGCCGATGTTGGCGTCGGCGACGGTGATCAGGACGTTCTCCTCCAGGCAGCGGACACTGTCCAGGGCCTCGGAGAAGAGCATCCGCTCCTGCATGTCGGCGAACGAGATGTCCGTGCCGGGCTTCGTGAAGTGCTCACGCAGTCCGGGCCAGAGGCGGGTGCGCTTGCCGTTCTCGTCGTACTCGTAGAAGCCCGCGCCGCCGCTGCGTCCGGGACGGCCGAACTCGTCGACCATCCGGTCGATGACCGCGTCCGCGGGGTGGCCGGGCCAGGTGCCGCCCGCCTCCTCGACGGCCCGCTTCGTCTCGTTGCGGATCTTGCGGGGCAGGGTGAGCGTCAGCTCGTCCATCAGGGAGAGCACCTTGGCCGGGTAGCCCGCCTGGGCGGCGGCCTGCTCGACCGACGCGGGCTCGACGCCCTCGGCCACCATGGCGACGCCCTCGTTGATGAACTGGGCGATGACGCGCGAGGTGAAGAAGCCGCGTGAGTCGTTGACGACGATCGGCGTCTTCTTGATGCGGCGGACCAGGTCGAAGGCGCGGGCCAGGGCCTCGTCACCGGTCTTCTCGCCCTTGATGATCTCGACCAGCGGCATCTTGTCGACGGGCGAGAAGAAGTGCAGCCCGATGAAGTCGACGGGGCGCGAAACCCCTTCGGCCAGCGCCGTGATGGGCAGCGTGGAGGTGTTGGAGCAGAGCAGTGCGTCCGGCTCGATGATGTCCTGGATCTCCTGGAACACCTTGTGCTTGAGTGCGGGGTCCTCGAACACGGCCTCGATGACGGCGTCACAGCCGGCGAGGTCGGCCGGGTCGCCGGTCGGGGTGATGCGGGCCAGCAGCTCGTCGCGCTCGGCCTCGGTCGTACGGCCCCGGGAGAGCGCCTTGTCGAGCAGCTTCTCGCTGTACGCCTTGCCCTTCGCGGCGGCCTCCGTGGAGACGTCCTTGAGGACGACGTCGATACCGGCGCGGGCGCAGGAGTACGCGATGCCCGCACCCATCATCCCGGCGCCGAGGACGGCCACCTTGCGGACCTGGCGCTCCTCGACGCCGTCGGGGCGGCTGGCGCCGGAGTTGACGGCCTGGAGGTCGAAGAAGAACGCCTGGATCATGTTCTTCGAGACCTGGCCGGTGACCAGCTCGGTGAAGTACCGGGCCTCGATGGTCAGCGCGGTGTCGAAGTCGACCTGCGAGCCCTCGACGGCGGCGGCCAGGATGTTGCGCGGCGCGGGCATCGGGGCGCCGGCGAGCTGCTTCTTCAGGTTCGAGGGGAAGGCCGGCAGGTTGGCGGCGAACTTCGGGTTCGACGGGGTGCCGCCGGGGATCCGGTAGCCCTTGACGTCCCAGGGCTGCTGGGACTCCGGGTTCGCGTCGATGAAGGCGCGGGCCTTCTCCAGCATCTCCTCGCGGGTGGCCGCGACCTCGTGGACGAGGCCGTTCTCCAGGGCACGCCGCGGGATGTACTGGGTGCCCTGGAGCAGCACCTTGAGCAGCGCGTCGGCGATGCCCATGAGACGTACGGTGCGGGTGACGCCGCCACCGGCGGGCAGCAGGCCGAGGGTGACCTCGGGCAGGCCGATGCGGGAGCCGGGGGCGTCGAGGGCGACACGGTGGTGGGAGGCGAGGGCGATCTCGTAACCGCCGCCGAGGGCCGCGCCGTTGATGGCGGCGACGACGGGCTTGCCGAGGGTCTCGATGCGGCGCAGAGAACCCTTGATGGCCGTGCCGGTGTCGAACGCCTGCTGGGCGTTCTCGGGGCCGACCTTGATCATGTCCTTGAGGTCGCCGCCGGCGAAGAAGGTCTTCTTCGCGGAGGTGTAGATGATGCCGCGGATGGAGTCCTTCTCGGCCTCGGCGCGGTCGGCGATCGCGGCGATGGAGTCCTTGAACGCCTGGTTCATCGTGTTGGCGGACTGGTTGGGGTCGTCGAGTACGAGGGTGACGACGCCGGTCTCGTCCTGTTCCCAGCGGATGGTCGTGCTCTCGGTCATGTGTCTGTCTTCTCCGTAGGAAGGGGGACGGTCAGAGACGCTCGATGACGGTGGCGATGCCCATGCCGCCGCCCACGCAGAGGGTGGCGAGGCCGTAGCGCTTGTCCTGGCGCTCCAGTTCGTCGATGAGCGTGCCGAGGATCATCGCGCCTGTGGCGCCGAGCGGGTGGCCGAGCGCGATGGCGCCGCCGTTGACGTTGATCTTGTCGAGCGAGAGCCCCATGTCACGGGCGAAGCGCAGAACGACCCCGGCGAAGGCCTCGTTGATCTCGACCAGGTCGATGTCGTCGATGGTCAGCCCGGCCTTGGCGAGCGCCTTGCGGGTGGCGGGGGCGGGGCCGGTGAGCATGATGGTGGGCTCGGAGCCGGAGACGGCGGCGGAGACGATCCGGGCGCGCGGGGTGAGTCCGTAGCGCTCGCCGATCTCCTGGGAGCCGATCGCGACGAGGGCGGCACCGTCGACGATGCCGGAGGAGTTGCCCGCGTGGTGGACGTGGTCGATCTTCTCCACCCAGTGGTACTTCTGCAGCGCCACCGCGTCGAAGCCGCCCATCTCGCCGATCCCGGCGAAGGACGGCTTGAGCGCGGCGAGGGAGTCGGCGGTGGTGCCGGGGCGCATGTGCTCGTCGTGGTCGAGGACGACGAGGCCGTTGCGGTCCTTGACGGGGACGACGGACCGCGCGAAGCGGTTGTCCTTCCACGCCTCGGCGGCCCGCTCCTGCGACAGGGCGGCGAACTCGTCGACGTCGCGGCGCGAGAAGCCTTCGATGGTCGCGATCAGGTCGGCGCCGACGCCCTGCGGCGCGAACCCGGTCTCGTAGTTCGTCATCGGGTCCATCGCCCAGGCGCCACCGTCCGAGCCCATCGGCACGCGGGACATCGACTCGACACCGCCCGCCAGGATGAGGTCCTCCCAGCCCGAACGGACTTTGGCGGCGGCCAGGTTGACGGCCTCCAGGCCCGAGGCGCAGAAGCGGTTCTCCTGGACACCGGCGACGGTGTCGGGAAGGCCGGCCGCGATCGCCGCGATGCGTGCGATGTCGGATCCCTGGTCGCCGAGCGGGCTGACCACGCCGAGCACGATGTCGTCGATGGCCGCCGGGTCCAGTCCGGGGAAGCGGTCGCGGAGCTCGTGGATCAGGCCGACGACGAGGTCGATCGGCTTGGTGCCGTGCAGGGCCCCGTTGGCCTTGCCGCGGCCGCGCGGGGTGCGGATCGCGTCGTAGACGAATGCTTCGGTACTCAAGACAGCTGCCTTTCGAGGGTGGTGGCGCAACAGGGTCGGGCGGGCAGTCGGACCGGCGGAGGTGGGACCGGAGAAGGGACCGGGCGAGCGGGTGCCGGGCTGGAGGGCGGGCGGGGTCAGGGCAGCGGAGGTCAGGCGAGCAGCGAACGGCCGATGATCTCCTTCATGATCTCGGTCGTTCCGCCGTAGATGGTCTGGATCCGCCCGTCGGTGAACGCCCTGGCCACCGGGAACTCCGCCATGTAGCCGTATCCGCCGTGCAGTTGGAGACAGCGGTCGGCAACGCGTTTCTGCAGTTCGGTCGCCCACCACTTCGCCATCGAGGCGTGCACGGCGTCGAGCGTCCCCTCCGAGTGGTCGACGATGCACCGGTCCAGGAAGGTCCGGGTGACGGCGCACTCGGTGGCCATCTCCGCGATCTCGAACCGGATGTGCTGGAGCTTGGAGAGCGGACGGCCGAAGGCCTCGCGCTCCTTGACGTAGGTGGTGGTGATCTCCAGGAGGTGCTCGGCCGCGGCGATGCCGGCGACCGCTATGCCCATCCGTTCCTGCGCCAGGTTCGTCATCAGGTGGATGAAGGCGCCGTCGAGCTCCCCGAGGAGGTTCTCCTTGGGGACGCGCACGTCGTTGAAGAACAGTTCGGCGGTGTCCTGGGACTTCTGGCCGATCTTGTCGAGGTTGCGGCCCCGTTCGAAACCCTCCGTGCCGCGCTCGACGACGATGAGCGAGAGGCCCTTCGCGCCGCCGTCCGGGGTGGTCTTCGCGACGACGACCACCAGGTCGGCGAGGATGCCGTTGGAGATGAACGTCTTCGAGCCGTTGAGCAGCCAATGGTCGCCCCGGTCCTCGGCGGTGGTGCGGATGCCCTGGAGGTCGGAGCCGGCGCCGGGTTCGGTCATCGCGATGGCGGTGATGATCTCGCCGCTGCAGAAGCCGGGCAGCCAGCGCCGCTTCTGCTCCTCGGTGGCGAGGCCGGTCAGGTAGGGGCCGATGATGTCGTTGTGCAGACCGAGTGCGAGACCGGGAGTGCCTGCCCGGGTGAACTCCTCGGCGAGGACGGCGCTGTAGCGGAAGTCGCTGTTCCCGCCGCCCCCGTACTCCTCGGGGACGGCGAGGCCGAGCAGCCCCTGCCGTCCGGCGGCGAGCCAGGCCTCGCGCGAGACGATGCCGTCCTTCTCCCACTGTTCGTAGTGCGGGAGGACCTCCTTCGTCAGGAAGGTGCGGACGGTCTCGCGGAACGCGTCGTGCTCTTCGGTGAAGATCTGCCGCTGCATCAGTCGGTCGTGTCCTTCCGGGTGGTCCGCAGGGCCGGTACGTCCCAGTCGGCGGCGACGGTCTCGGTGTCCGCGCCCGGCTGCGCCGGTCCGCTGTGCACCGAGGCGGGAGTGGCCGAGAACCGGGGCGCGGGCGCGGGCTGGGTGAGTGCGCCGTGCTCGACGAAGGTGGAGCGGGCGGCGAGGTGCGGGTGGTGCGGTGCCTCGCGAAGGGAGAGCACGGGTGCCACACAGGCGTCCGAGCCGTCGAAGACCTCGGTCCACTCGGTGCGGGTACGGGTGCGGAACCGGGCGGCGACGACACCGCGCAGGTCGTCCCAGCGGGCGAGGTCGCCCCGGTCGGGGGCCGTTTCCCCGATGCCGAGGAGCTCGGTGAACTCCGCGTAGAACCGCTTCTCGAGCGGGCCGACCGCCATGTACTCGCCGTCCGCGGTCTCGTACGAGCCGTAGAAGGGGCAGCCGCCGTCCAGCAGGTTGGAGCCGCGCCGGTCCTGCCAGCCGCCTGCCTGGAGCATGCCGTGGATCATCATGGTGAGGTGGGCGGTGCCGTCGACGATCGCCGCGTCGACGACCTGTCCGCTGCCGCCGGGGGTCCGTGCGTGCTGGAGCGCGGCGAGGACCCCGACGACGAGGTAGAGCGAGCCGCCCGCGTAGTCGCCGAGCAGATTGGCCGGGACGACGGGCGGCTCCCCCGGCTTGCCGATCATGGAGAGGGCGCCGGTCACGGCGATGTAGGCGATGTCGTGCCCGGCCCGTTCGGCGAGCGGACCGTCCTGGCCCCATCCGGTCATGCGCCCGTAGACGAGCTGCGGATTGCGGGCCAGGCAGGCGTCCGGGCCCACGCCCAGGCGTTCGGCGACGCCTGGCCGGTACCCCTCGATCAGGACGTCGGCGCGCTCGACCAGATCCAGGACCGTGTCCGGGCCGGATGCCGCCTTGAGGTCGACGAGGACGGACCGCTTGTTGCGGTTGGTGAGGTCGCGGGCCGGATCGATGCCGAGCCCGGCGCCGCCGGGCCGGTCGACCCTCACCACGTCGGCGCCCAGATCGGCCAGGAGCATCGCGGCGAACGGACCGGGGCCGATGCCCGCCAGCTCGACCACGCGCACCCCGGCCAGCGGGCCGCGCGGACCGTGCGAGCCGTTCCCTGCCGTTGCCATCGAGCCCCCAGCGGTGTGACACAACCGATGTAACATCGATGATGCTAAGAACGCACCGCGCTCCGCACAACCCCTGGGGACGAGCAAGCGCTTAGTTCTTTCTCCGGATCCTCCCCCACGAAGCCTCCCCGGCCGCACAGCGCCACGTCACGAAGCCTCCCCGGGCGCACACCGCCGCGCCGGGCTCCGCTACCCTCTGCCTGCTACATCGGCACCGGCCCCTGTGGAGGCACGTGTGAACAGGCAGAACGGGGCATCACGCCCCTATGACGTGGTCCTCTTCGGTGCCACCGGTTTCGTGGGTGTGCTCACCGCCGAGTACCTGGCGGCGCACGCACCGGACGGCTTCCGCTGGGCCCTGGCCGGCCGCAACCGCGCCAAGCTGGAACAGCTGCGCAACCGCCTCGCCGCGCGGCATCCGCACTGCGCGGACCTCCCGCTGCTGCACGCCGATGCCGGCGACGCGGACGCACTGCGCGAACTGGCCGAGTCGGCCCACGTGGTGGCCACGACCGTCGGCCCGTACGTCTGGTACGGGGAGAAGCTCGTCGCCGCCTGCGCCGAGGCGGGCACCGACTACGCCGACCTCTCGGGCGAGCCGGAGTTCGCCGACCGGATGTATCTGGAGCACGACGCCCGGGCGCGCGAGACCGGCGCGCGCATCGTGCACGCCTGCGGCTTCGACTCCGTACCGCACGATCTCGGGGTGTACTTCACCGTCCGGCAGCTGCCCGAGGACGTCCCGCTGCGCATCGACGGATTCGTCCGCTCCAACGCCGTCTTCTC
Organism: Streptomyces sp. NPDC048211; assembly: GCF_043202315.1. NCBI lineage: Bacteria > Bacillati > Actinomycetota > Actinomycetes > Kitasatosporales > Streptomycetaceae > Streptomyces > Streptomyces sp. NPDC048211. Next base: position 1,184,270 of record NZ_JBIDAD010000002.1, on the reverse strand, counting down.
CGGCGGTACGTTCGCCTCCGCGCTCACGGCCATGGGCCGCGGCCCGCAGATGCTGAGCGCCGCCAGGGAACGCCGGCTCCACGAACCGCGTCTGGTCGCCCGCCGCGCCCGCGCCCCGCTCGGCGGGCCGCGCTTCAGCACGGAGACCGGCACCTGGGCGCTGCCGCTGCCGACGCTCGACGCGCAGATCGTGGAGCGCTCGGCCCGGGCACTCCCCCGCTACGGCCCCGACTTCCGCTACCGGCACTACGCCTCGGTCAAGCACCTGCCGGTGGCCCTCGGAGGCACCGCGGCGCTGGGCGCCCTGCTCGGTGCCGCGCAGCTCCCGGCCGTGCGGAGCTGGCTCATGGACCGCTACGAGCCCGGGTCCGGCCCGGACGAGGAGCGCCGCCGGCGGAGCTGGTTCACGGTCAGGTTCGTCGGCGAGGGTGGCGGCCGCCGGGTCTTCACGGAGGTGTCGGGCGGCGATCCGGGTTACGACGAGACGGCGAAGATGCTGGCCGAGTCGGCGCTGTGCCTGGCCCTGGACGAACTCCCTCCATCGTCGGGGCAGGTCACCACGGCCGTCGCGATGGGTGACGCGCTGCTGGAACGGCTGCGCGGAGCCGGTCTGCGCTTCCGGGTGGCGGCGGTCCGCTGACAGGACCCCGGGCGGACACGGCCCGGGGACTCCGGAGGATCACGCCGGGCTCGCGGAGTCCGCCCGGTCCGAACGCAGGCCCCTAGAAGATCCAGGAGGCCAGGGTGTAGAGCATCGCCCCGGCCCAGACGAAGGCGACCGCACCCCCGATCAGCATGCCCAGCGCCACACGGCGCTGGGCGGGGTGAAGGGGGGCGGTTCGGGCGGCCGTGCGAGATGCGTTCATGTGTCCAGAGTGTCGACCATGATCGGCAGGCGCTATCCGTACGGATACTCAGATGCCCTGACACCCTGCCCGCTCCGGCCCTCAGCCGGTGGCCTCCCGGAGGGCCCGCCTGCACAGCGCGTCGGCCCGGCGGGTGGTCTCCGGCTGACGGAAGTCGCGGGCCAACAGCAGCGTGTGGGCGCAGGCGTTGTCCAGGCCGGTGCGGTGCCCGACCGAGACGTACACCGGTTTGGTGCCGTCCTGGGTGCGCAGCGCCTGCCCCACCTCCTCGTCCCCGTCGAGCAGCGGCGACCGGTCGCCGCGGCGGGGTCCCGGCTGTTCGTACGAGAAGGTGAACGGGTTCTTCGCGACGCCGATGACGGGGAGCCCGGTGAGCACGCCCAGATGGCTGGCGAGGCCGAAGCGGCGCGGGTGCGCCCGTCCGTAGCCGTCGCAGACGACGAGGCCCGGGTCGACGGACAGCGACTCCAGGGCGGCCAGCACGGTGGGTATCTCGCGGAAGGCGAGGAGTCCCGGGATGTACGGGAAGGTGACCCGCCCCACGGCGGTGGACTCGGCCACCACCTCCAGCGTGGCCGCGTCGAGCACGACGGCCGCCGCCACGACGACGTCGCGCTCCTCGTCGTAGGCGACGTCGACGCCCGTCACCCGGCCGGTGCCCGGCGGCGGCCCCGGCTCGTCGAGCACCACCCGGGTGCGCAGGGTGTCCTGGAGGGCGCGGGCCTCGGCCTCGTCGGCGGGCATCCGAAGTGTTGTCATGATGCCCGTCAGCTTAGGCGCCCCTCCCGCAAGGGCGGTCCTGTCATCCCTGGCGGGCGCGAGGACCACGGGACGACCCCTAACCTTGCGATCATGTTTGTACTGGAGCTGTCCTACACCGCCCCGCTGGACCGCGTCGACGCGGTGATGCAGGAGCACCTCGCCTGGCTCGACACCCATTACGCCGCAGGGGTGTTCATCGCCTCCGGCCGCAAGAACCCCCGCGACGGCGGGGTGATTCTCGCGGTCGGGGACGACCGGGCCGTGATCGAGCGGCTCACGGCGTCCGATCCCTTCGTCGTGCACGGCGTCTGCGCGTACCGGATCACGGAGTTCATCGCGACGAGGACGTCGGACCCGCTCGCTCCGTACCGCCAGCGGCTCTAGGGGGTGTGCGCGGCCCGCCCGTGCTCGCCGGCTGCCCAGCAGCTCCCGTCCACCGTGCAGTCGACCGTGTCGTACGAACCGGTGTCGACCGTGCGCCAGGTGCGGCCGCCGTCCGTCGTGAGGCCGGTGCCGGTCGGGCCGACCGCCAGTGCCGCGGACCGGCTGTGCGGCAGCCAGGCGACGCCCGAACGGTAGGCGGTGGGCGGAGCCTGCGACGGCTGCCAGTGGCGGCCTCCGTCGGAGGTGACGGCGGAGGCGCGGGGCGAAGCCTGGTCGGCGCGGTAGTCGCCCCCGACCGCGATGCCGTGGGTGCGGTCCCTGAAGGCGAGGCCGAACACGCCGCGGGCGGGGTCCCCGGCCGGGACCGGCGATGCGGACGCGGCCCAGGTCAGCCCGCGGTCGGCCGAGTGCAGGACCCGGGCGGTGGCCGCTCCACCGGTCGCCAGCCAGACGTCCTTCGGACCGGTGCTGACCAGGCACTGCCCACTGGCCGCGAATCCCGCCTCGCCCGCCTGGGCCTGCGGCATGCCGGCACTGGGCAGCACGTTCCAGCTGCGGCCGCCGTCGGCGGTCGACAGGATGCGGAACCGCCCGTCGACCGGGTCGCTCATGGCGAGGCCGTGGCGGCTGTCGAAGAAGGTGAGGCAGTCGTAGAAGGCGCGCGCGTCGGTGTTCCGGAAGGACTCGGTCCAGGTGGCCCCGCCGTCGTCCGTACGCAGCACCCGGGAGGCCTCGCCCTCGCCGATGGCCAGAGCCACCGCCCGCCGGGCGTCGAAGGCCTCGATGTCGCGGAACTCCAGCTCCGCGGCTGCCGCACCGGGCGGCGAGACGTCGCGCCAGTGCCGCCCGCCGTCGGTGGTGCGCAGCACGGTGCCCTTGGAGCCCGCCAGCCAGGCCGTGCGGCTGCTGACGGCCGCGAGGCCGCGGAAGCGGGCGTCGGTGCCCGTGTCGGTGAGCGTCCAGGCCCGCCCGTGCCGTCCACCGGGGGCCGCGTGGGCCGCGGGCGCGGCCACGGCGGCGGCGAGCGCCGCCCCGCACAGTCCCAGTGACATCAGTCGTCGCGTCTTCGCCATGGCTTTCATGGCGCTGGAAGCTAACCCACGCACCGCGCCCCGTCCAGGGTGCATCGCCCGTTACGGGGCACATGACCGGTCAGCGGCGTGCGGCGCGCGGTGACGCAGCTCACGCCGCGCTCCGGTGCACGGATCGGCGGGATCCGTCGTCTGAACGAGTGCCGGAAACCGTCCGTCCGGCCGCGAGAGGGAGCAGGTCTTGTCCACCGTTATCGAACAGTCCGTGCAGGCCCGCATGGTCGCATCCGCTCCGCAGATGGAGACGCTTCCCGCAGTTCTGAGTTACGACCGCACGGATCCCTTCGCCGTACGCATGGCGTTCCCCGCGCCGGCGACGCTGCGGGGCACCGAGGTGTCGTGGGAGTTCTCCCGGGAGCTGCTGGCGACGGGGATGGACGCACCGGCAGGGGTCGGGGACGTACGGGTCAGACCCTTCGGGTACGACCGTACGGTGCTGGAGTTCCACGCCGCCGAGGGGATCGCCATGGTGCACGTGAGGACGGCGGAACTGCGCCGCTTCCTGCGGCGCGCACAGCAGCTGGTCCCCGCCGGGGCCGAGCATCGCTTCCTCGACCTGGACCGGAACCTGACGGATCTGCTCGACGGCTCCTGCTGAGACGGGGCTGTCGGGCCCCACCTGGACGGCCCCCGCCGGCCGGGCCCCCGGGTCCGGACGCGTGCGCACGACCGGGGGCCGTTAATTCGCTTGCCCCGGTCCCCTGCCCGCCGTAGTTTCGTTCTCGTCCTTGTTGTCGCCGATCGGAGTAGGACGTTGCTCGTCTGAGGTCTTGAGACACCGTGTTGCGCGCCGTGCCATGTCCGCACATGCCCGCGCGCCCGAGTGTGACCTCAGTTCTTCGAGCCGTCCTCCGCGACCAGGGCCTTCCTCACCACTTCCGGATTCTCCGGTGGAAAGCCAGTGACCGGTGTCTCGCCCCGTTGCCCCTGTCCTTCCTCGCAACCGGGAGATTCCTCATGTCTACCCCCCTCACCCACATCACCTGCTCGTCGCTCTCCTTCGCCTGGCCCGACGGCAGCCCGGTCCTCGACGACTTCCATCTCACCGTGGGGCCCGGCCGCACCGGACTCATCGGGCTCAACGGCTCGGGCAAGTCGACCCTGCTGCGGCTGATCGCGGGCGAACTCACGCCCGTCGAGGGTCACGTCAGGACGGCGGGTGAGGTCGGCTACCTGCCGCAGAACCTGGTCCTGGACACCGCGTTGCGCGTCGACGCCGCCCTGGGCATCGCCGGGATCCGTGCGGCGCTGCACGCCATCGAGGCGGGCGACGTCGGCGAGGAACGGTTCGCCACGGTCGGTGACGACTGGGACGTGGAGGAGCGTGCGCTCGCCACGCTCGACCAGCTCGGCCTCGGCCACATCGGGCTCGATCGCACGATCGGCGAGATGTCGGGCGGCGAGTGCGTGCTGCTGCGCCTGGCGGCGCTGCTGCTGGCCCGGCCGGACGTGCTGCTGCTGGACGAACCGACGAACAACCTGGATCTGTACGCGCGCGGCCGTCTCTACGCGGCGGTCGACGCCTGGAACGGTGTCCTGGTCGTCGTCAGCCACGACCGGGAACTCCTGGAACGGGTCGACCAGATCGCCGACCTGCGGGACGGGTCGGTCACCTGGTACGGCGGGAACCTCTCTGCGTACGAGGAGGCGCTCGCCGTGGAACAGGAGGCCGCCGAACGCATGGTGCGGGTCGCCGAGGCCGATGTGCACCGCCAGAAGCGCGAACTCGCCGAGGCCCAGGTCAAACTGGCGCGGCGCAAGCGCTACGGACAGAAGATGCAGGAGAGCAAGCGCGAACCGAAGATCGTCATGGGCGCCCGCAAGCGCGCCGCCCAGGAGTCGGCGGGCAAGCACCGCATCATGCACGCGGCAAAGCTGGCCGACGCGAAGGAGCGGCTCGACGACGCTGTCGAGGCGGTGCGGGACGACGCCGAGATCCGGGTCGAACTGCCGCACACCAAGGTCCATCCGGGCCAGGACGTGCTGATGCTGAACGGTCTGCAGCCGGCCTACGGAGCACGCGTGCAGGGTGTGTTCGAGGTGCGCGGCCCGGAGCGCATCGCACTGGTGGGACGTAACGGAGCGGGAAAGACCACACTGCTGCGGACACTGGCCGGCGAGCTGGCACCGGTGTCCGGCGAGGTGTCGGTGCGGTTGCCGCTGCGTTTTCTGCCGCAGCGGCTGGACGTGCTCGACGACGAGCTGAGCGTGGTGGAGAACGTGGCGCGGTTCGCACCGGATGCCACGGACAACCGGATCAGGGCGCGACTGGCACATTTTCTGTTCAGGGGCGCACGGGCGGACCGGCCTGCCGGGACCCTGTCGGGCGGAGAGCGGTTCCGTGCGGCGCTGGCGGCGCTGCTGCTGGCCGAGCCCGCGCCTCAGCTGCTGATGCTGGACGAGCCGACGAACAACCTGGACATGGCGAGCGTGCGCCGGCTGACGGCGGCACTCGATGCGTACGAGGGAGCGCTGATCGTGGCCGGCCACGACGTGCCGTTCCTCGAATCGATCGGCATCACACGCTGGCTGCTGCTCGACGACGGTCTCCGGGACACGACGGCCGAGGAGGTGCGTACCGGCCTGTGACGTGCCCGGCACGGGGCGATGGGTCCACGGGGGTGGTTACCGGTGGAGTAAAGCCCAGGTCTTGGAGCCGCCGGCGGCAGTCAGCGCGGGAGCCAGCCCCCAGTCCCCGCCGTGTGCGTCCACCGCGGCGGCCAGCAGCCACATGCTGGCGCTGCGGTGTTCACGGCATTCCTCGGACTTCTCGGGCGAGTCATGGGCCGGGTGCTGGTCGTACAGGGTGATCCGCAGGGCGTCGAACTGCCAGTGGACCCGCAGCAGCATCTCCCGGTCCGGGGTGAAGCGGTAGGCGGCCGCCACCAGTTCCGAGGTGGCGAGGACCGCCGTCTCGGCGAGTTCGGCGAGACCGTGCCGGGTGAGGAGTTCGTCCACGGCGCGACGGGCGAGGCCCGCGCAGAAGGCGCCGCCCGGAAGGGCGAACGAGTAGCTCAGGTTGTCCGCTGCCGGCGGTTGTGGTCCGACGGGTGCGAGGGCCGGGAGACAACGCAATGCGCCCTTCATCAAGTGCTGCTCACATTTCTCGTACGTGTGGTGACGATCACACACAGGGGCACGGTCGCCCCGTGTGAGACTTGCGCTACCGACCGTAGCGCACGACCGGAGCACAGTGCTACTACTTGTGTGGTTCCGGTCATTTCGACACCCCCCCACCCCGGAGGACACCCACCGTGCCACCCAGAAGCACTCCGACCGCACGGCAGCAACGCCTCGGGTACGAACTACGCAAACTGCGCGAGCAGTCGGGGATGACGGCACAGCAGGCAGCCGCACTGCTCGGCGTCGACCGCACCCGCATCCCGAACATCGAGTCCGGCCGGTTCGGCATCAGCGCCGAGCGGGTCCGCACCCTGGCCTTCAATTACGGCTGTCCGGACACCGGCCTCGTGGACCTGCTGGCGGAGATGGCGCAGGAGCGGGCGAGAGGCTGGTGGGAGGAGCACCGCGGCCTGCTGCTGCCGAGCCTGCTGGACATCGCCGAAATCGAGTTCCACGCGGTGGAGTTGATCACCGCCACCACCACACACATCCCCGGCCTGCTGCAGACCGAGGAGCACGCGCGCGCCGTCTTCGACAACGCCGACCCCCAGCTCCCGGGCCCCGATCTGATGGCCAGGCTCTCCCTGCGGCTCCGCCGCCAGGAGGTGCTCGAACGGGACCGGCCGCCCCTGTACGAGGCGGTCATCCACGAGGCCGCCCTGCGCATGCAGTTCGGCGGCCCCAAAATCACCCGGGCACAGCTGGAACACATTCTCGACCAGTCCGAGCGCGGCCGGATCACCGTCCGGACGATCCCGTTCGCGGCAGGCGGTTTCCCCGGAGCCGGACAGTCGTTCACCTACGTCGGCGCGGCGGTCCCGCAGCTCGATACCGTGCAGCTCGATTCCTCGCACGGCTCCATGCTGCTGGACGCGGACATGCAACTGCGTCGGTACCGGGGCCTGTTGGAGCGCCTGCGAACGCTGGCGCTGCCCGTCGAGGAATCGCGCGATTTCATCCGATGCATAGCCCAGGACCTCTGAGGAGAGAGACCATGAAGGAAATCTGCTGGGACGAGGCGTTCTGCAGCGAGGGTGCGAACTGCTTCCGTTTCGGACTCGACGACCAAGGCCGCGCCTACATCGGCTCCACGACCGACACCGCGGCCTTCGTCAGCGACTCCGTGGAGGCACTGCAGGCACTGATCTTCGCGGTGAAGGCGGGCGCGGCTGACCATCTGCTCTGATCCGGCCCCCAACCGACCGTGCCCCTCGTGCACCGCGCTCCGAGTACGCCGACTGTTCAGAGCGCATCGCCACCGGGGGCCCGGCCCGGCCGATTATTCGACTTTTAAGTGCCCATCGGGACGTACCTGACCCTCCGTATATACGCTTGACCTGCATCTATGACACTGTGTGACCGATTGTCGCCCGGACGGGCTTGGCGGAGGCCTTACCGCCGCTTTAACCTACGGTCTCGTAACCTACGAAGCCGTAGGTAATTCTCCCGTCCCCAGGAGCCCCCGTGACGATCACCTCTCCCCACCTCGGCAGTTCGCAGGCGTGGACCGACGCCCAACTGCTGTACGCGCTGGAAGAGGTGGTGGAGAAGGAACTCAACCGCCATCTCAAGGTCGCCAAGGACTGGATGCCCCACGAGTACGTACCGTTCTCCGACGGCCGGAACTTCCCCGGCGTCTTCGAGGACGGCCAGGCCTGGGAGGCCGAGCAGTCCAAGGTCACGGACATCGGCAAGATCGCGCTGGTCGTCAACCTGCTGACCGAGGACAACCTCCCCAGCTACCACCACGAGATCGCCTCGCTCTTCGGCCGCGACGGTGCCTGGGGCACCTGGGTGCACCGCTGGACGGCCGAGGAGGGCCGACACGGCATCGTGATGCGCGACTACCTGCTCACGTCGCGCGCCGTGGACCCGGACAAGCTGGAGCAGTTCCGCATGGCGCACATGGCGGAGGGCTTCGAGTCCGACAACGGCCACTCGATGCTGCACTCCGTGGCGTACGTGGCGTTCCAGGAACTGGCGACCCGGGTCTCGCACCGCAACACCGGACACCAGTCGGGCGACCCCGTCTGCGACCGCATGCTGGCGCGGATCGCGACCGACGAGAACCTGCACATGGTGTTCTACCGCAACCTCCTCGGGGCGGCCTTCGAGCTCGCACCGGACCTGACGATGCAGTCCGTGCGCGACGTCGTCGTGAACTTCCGGATGCCCGGCCACGGCATGCCCGGGTTCGAGCGGGCCGCCGCCCAGATGGCGATCGGCGAGATCTACAACATGCGGATCCACCACGACGACGTCATCCAGCCGGTACTGCGCTACCTGAAGGTGCTGGACATCGACGGCCTGGGCCCGGAGGGCCTCAAGGCGCAGGAGGAGCTCGGTCTGTACATGAACGGGCTGGACAGCGAGGCGTCGAAGTTCGACGAGAAGCTCGCCGCGCGCAAGGCCCGCATGGCGGCCCGCGCCCAGGCCTGACGGCCGGCACACACGACCCCGGCGGGGGCGGGCCCTCGGCCCGCCCCCGTTCGCCGCGTTCACACCGCGGCGCCCCCTGCGGGCCGCGCTCATTCGCGCACGGTCACCTCCGCGTAGGCGGCGTCGCGCACGTCCGCGTCCGGGTGGCGCCGCAGCAGCCTCAGCTGGGTACGCCACGGCCCGCTCCAGCCCGTCCGCGGGCCCGCCGTCGCGGCGAGCTCCACGGCCATGTGGCCATGGGCCGTGCCCCCGTCCTCGGCCAGGCGTGCCACGAGCGCGAGCAGCGTTCCCCCGTCGTTCTCGCCGTGCGGCGCCCCGAGCCGTGCGCCGAGCACCCCCGCCGTCCGGGCGGCGAGCACGGGACGGCCTTCATGCAGCCGGGCCAGTCGGTCCAGGGCGTCGTACAGCGCGTCCGGCCCCGCATCCGGATCGACGGCCCGCACCAGCAGTTCCGCGGCCTGCGGCACGTGGTCCCGGTGGCGGGCGAGCAGTTCCCCGGCGGTTCCCAGCACGGGCCTCAGCGCGTCGTCGGTGCGCGCCCCCGCCGACGCGGCGAGCCGGTTCACCAGGTGGACGACCCGCTGCCGCCCCGGCCGGTCACGTTCGCTGCCCGCGTCGTCCATGGCCACGGCGTCGGCGAGCGTGCGCAGCGTCCGCATGAGCGCCTGCGCCGCCTCGGCCGCGGCAGGTGCGGCGGCGACCAGCGCGTCCCCGGCGGACCGCCAGGACCGGCGGCGGGCGAGATCCGTGGTCGCGGCCACCAGCACATCGCAGGCGCCCGGCGCCCACGGTATCCAGCGGGCCACCACGGCGTGGGCCGACGCCGCGAGTTCCTCGTCGTCCGTCTCGCACACCTCCCGTACCAGGCCCGCGTAGCGCGGCCGGTACGGCGCGGGCAGGTCCATGGGCCGCACGCGCAGCACGGCGGTGCGCATTACCGCGGTGCCGGCCGCCGCGTCCGTGAGCAGGTCCCACATCCGCTCGTCGCCGAGCAGTCCGGTGCCGCAGGCCACGGCGGCGGCCCGCACGTCGGGGTGCTGGCCGGACAGCCCGTACGCCTCGGCGACCAGCGCGGCGGCCTGTGACCGGGGCAGCCGGGTCGCCGCGAGCCGTACGGCCTCCTTGCGGGCGGTCACCTTGCCGGTGCCCGGCGCGAGCCGCTCGCGCAGCAGGGGCCCCAGCACGGAGGGGCGGACGTCCTGCGAGGCCCGGCCGGCCGCGAAGACGGCGGTCCTGGCGCGGTCACCCCCGCTGTGGGCGAGCAGCTCCGCCAGCATGTCCGGCGCGCGGTCCGTCCGGCCCAGTGCCGTGAGGGCGGCCTCCGCGAGCACGACGTCATCGGAGCCGGTCCAGGCGAGCACGGCAGCGGCACCGGTCGAGGGGATGCGGGCCAGTGAACCGATCGCGGCGGCACGGGTGTACAGCGGCAGCTTCCCGTCCCGCGCGGTGCGTTCCAGAGCGCGCAGGGCCGCGCGCCGCTGGCGCGGCACCCAGCGACGGACCCCGGAGTCCGGCGCCACGGTCCACGGTGTGCCGTGCGGCAGGAACCGTCCGTACGGCGGCGGATCGCCGAGATACGGGTCGAGCAGGTCGGTACGGCAGCCGGTGAGCACGCGCAGCACCTCGGGCAGGGCCCCGGCGGAGGGCTCGACCGCCAGGAGCCGCTCCACCCGCTCGCCGCGGTGGGCGACAGGCTCCAGCCAGAGTTCCACCGCCGTCCGCGCCGCGCTGTTCGTTCCGAAGCGGACGGCCTGCCACAGGAGGTCCTGCAGTTCGGGCAGCCCGGCCGCGCGACGGCCGAGCGCCCTGGTCAGCGCGAACACGAGTCCGTAGTCGGCCTTCTCCGCGCCCGCCTCCAGCCAGGGCCGGAGTGCCTCGAACACGTCGGTCTCCTGGCCGCGCCGCAGGGTCCGGTCGAGCCGTCCCAGGTCTGCTCCCCCGGTGTTCCCGGAGATCCGGACCAGGGTGCGCAGGGCCCAGTTGACGAGGGCGCGCTGTCCTGTCGCCGCGTGCTCGCGCAGCAGGCCGAGCGCGAGGGTGCTCAGGGCGTGCCGGGTGGCGTGCGAGGAGTCCCGCGCCTCGACGGCGTCAGCGGCTATCCGGTCGAGGGCGGGCTCCGCGGCGTCGGTGAAGAGACCTGCCGCCACGGCCGCCAGCGCGTGCAGGGCGACCGAGCGGACCGGGTCCGGTTCGTTGCGCAGCCGCTCCATGTCGGCGAGCGCGTACGCGAGGCGGTCCGGGTCCCCTGCCCGCCCGGCGTTGCCGATGAGCAGCGACCACGCCTGCGCCCGGTCCTCGGCCACGGGCGCGCGCGTGGCGGCGGTCAGCCGCTCGCGCACCTCGGCAACCGGCAGGTACGACTCCGCGATCAGCACGGTGCTGCGGGCCGCTCCGCGTTCGGCCGCCAGCCGGGCCGTGCGCCGCGCCTCGTCGGCGACGCCGCTGCGCGGCAGGGCGTCGAGCAGCACGGTGTCCACATGGATGCCGTTCCCCTCTCCCCGTCCGGCCGTGGCCGAGGTGTAGAGGGCGGCGCGACGGCCCGGCGGGAGGGCGGCGAGCAGGCGGGCGAGCGCCCCGGTGTCCGTTGCCATGGCCCGGCCGAGCTCCACCACGAGCCCTTCGGCCGCGGTGCGGGCCAGCCGGTGCAGGACGCTCCGCCCCAGTGCGGCCGCCCGCAACTCCGGTCGGGCCCCCGGACGCAGCAGGAGGCGGACGACCCGGTCGGGGCCGGCCGCGGCAAGTGCCCCGAGGCGCCCGGCCAGCGGCCACGGCAGCGTGGGCGGGGCGAAGCGTTCGAGCAGGTCGAGGACGCGCTCCGGAAGGGGCGCGACGGTGGCGGCGACCCCGGCGGAGTACCGGTGCCACCACTCGGCGCGGTGCGGCTCGGGCAGCGCCGCCAATTGCTGCCCGCAGACATCGAGGAGGAGGCCCGGGTGCCTCCGTCCGAGGCCGCCCCAGCCGCGTACGGCGTGCAGGAGTTCGGGCAGCAGCCGGGCCGCGCATCCCGGCGTGCACCCCGGCAGCAGTACGGCGGCGTCGGCGTCACCCCAGTCCGCACGGACCCCGTCGATCAGCCGGTCGGCGAGCCCGGACCGCCCGTCGGCGACGACGGCCCGCAGGAGGCGGCGGCGAGCGGTGCGCGGGACATCGCCGAGGAGATCGGCGTATGCCTTGTCCGGTACGCCGAGGCTGTGCGCGACGCGCAGGGCGTGCCCCTGCACGAAGGGGTCACGGTCGGCGAGGTGCGCCGCGATCCACTCCCGGTCCCCTCCCGCGGACGCGGCGACGACCGCGGTCTCCCGCTCGTACGCGTCGCCCCCGTCCAGTTCGTCCAGAACGGCACGCAGCTCTCCCGAAGCGGCCATATCGCGTGCGCGTGCGGCGAGTTCACGCATGCGCTGCGGATACGGAAGGGGATCCAGGGCGTTCAGCAGGGCATCGGTCATGGAGGCGATTGTGCCGTGCGGGGGCGGGCCCTCCCCCGGGCTCTGCGGACCGTACTCTGTGCCGGTGAAACCTGTGACCCGTCTCGTTCTGTTCGGCGCGCCGATAGCCATCGCCGTCTCCCTGCTCTTCAACAGCGGCGGCGACTCCGAGGAACTGCCCACGACCTCCCCCGAGGCGAAGGCGTCGGTCACCCCCTCCGAGCAGGCGGACCCGTTCGCCGCGGCGGACGACGAGGAGCGGCGGAAGCTCAACGCACGCGTTGCCGCCATGCCCCCGGGGCTGGCCGCGCCGAAGATGCGCGAGGTCGCCTGGAAGCTGCTGGCGAGCGCCGAGGGGTCGACCCTGGACTGGCGCAGTCAGTACGCCACCATCGAGGACACCGGCGACGGCACCGGATACAGCGCCGGAATCGTCGGCTTCTGTTCCGGTACGCACGACATGCTCGCGTTCGTCGAATCGTTCACCGAGGCCCATCCGGACAGTCCGCTTGCTCCGTTCGTCCCGGCGCTGCGCAAGGTCGACGGATCCGCCTCGCACGAGGGGCTGGATCCCGGATTCACGGCCGCGTGGAAGCGGTCGGCCGAGGACCCCGCGTTCCGCGCCGCTCAGGACCGGGTCCGGCTGAAGCAGTACTTCGAACCGGCCGTCCATCTGGCGAAGCTGGACGGGCTCGGCGCCCTGGGCCAGTACATGTACTTCGACGCCATGGTCCTCCAGGGCCCCGGATCCGAGTCGGACTCGTTCTACGGCATCCGGAAGGCAGCCGTGGCCGAGGCGGACACGGTGGCGGAGGGCGGCGACGAGAGCGCCTATCTGGACGCCTTCCTGGACGCGGCGCGGGCCGTGATGAAGTCGAAGAAGAACCAGCAGGACACCTCACGCCTCGACACCGCTCAGCGGTCGTTCCTGGAGGACGGGAACCTGGCACTGGAACTGCCGCTGACCTGGAAGATGTACGGCGAGACGTTCCGCATCCCGTCCTGACCCGGCCCGGCCGCACCCCGGGTGGTGCCGCCCGGGGCGGCCTTTCGTACGGACTCCGGGTGGTGCGGCCCAGGGTCCACGACTGCCCCCGTCGGCCCCGCATGTCCCGGACCGCACAGCCCGGCACGACCCGGACCCGCCCGCCCGGCACGGACCCCGCACAGACCGGCATGTCCAGAACCCCGCACAGCGCGGCACGCCCCCGGACGAAAGGCCCTACCCCCGCGCGTCCTGCCTGATCAGCTCCGCCGCCTTCTCGGCGATGGCGACCGTCGGGGCGTGGGTGTGCCCCCGGGTGATGCGCGGCATCACCGACGCGTCCACGACCCTCAGGCCGTGCACCCCGCGCACCCGGAGCCGTGGATCGGTGACGGACGCCGGGTCCTCGCCCATCCGGCAGGTACCGACGGGGTGGTAGAGGGTCTGCGCACCGCTCCGGATCGCCTCCGCGAGCCGGTCGTCGTCGACCGGTCCCGGGTACGGGCCCATGGGCCCCGAGATGTGCTGGGCCAGCGCGTCCGAGGCCAACAGGGTTTCGGCGCGGCGGACCCCGGCGATCAGTCGCGGCAGATCCGCGTCGGCGGTCAGATAGCCCGGGTCGATCCGGATTCCGGAACCGGAACCGGCGGTGTCCGGGTCGAGCGTGATCCGTCCGGCGCTCTCCGGCTGGAGCAGCACCACACCGATCGTCAGTCCGTGCTCGGTGGGCGGGACGAGGCCGTGATCGATGAACGGGGCCGGGGCGAAGATCAGCTCGATGTCGGGGGCCGCCAGTCCCGGCGTACTGCGGACGAAGGCGACGGCCTCGGCGAGGTTGGAGGTGAGCGGTCCGCGCCCGGCCAGCAGGAAGCGCGCCACGTTGGCCGGGCTGTCGGCACCGGTCAGGGTCACCGGTCGAGGGCAGCGCACGGTCACGGCGAAGGACAGATGGTCCTGCAGGTGGCGGCCCACGTCGGGGGACGCGGCGCGTACCTCGACGCCCGCCTGCCGCAGCTCGCCGGGGTCGCCGATGCCGGAGCTCATCAGCAGGTGAGGGGAGCCGATCGCTCCCGCGCTGAGGACGACCTCGCGGCGGGCGGTGAGCATGCTGCCGCTTCCGGTGACCACGCCGACGGCCCGGGTCCCCTCGAAGGCGAGGGAACGGACGCGGGTGCGGGTGACGATGTCCAGGTTGCGGCGGCGGGCGGCCGGTTTCAGATAGCCGTCGGCGGCGCTCCAGCGTCGGCCGCGACGCTGGTTGACCGGGGTCACGGCCACCCCGCTGTGGTCGGGGGCGTTCAGCTCGTCGAGCCGGGTGAGGCCGTCGCCGACGCAGGCGGTGAGGAAGTCGCCCGTCAGGCCGGTGGGAGCGCGGGGCGGCGACACGAAGAGCGGGCCCTCGGTTCCGTACACCGTGCCGCGGCCGGTCGGACCGGTCCACTGCTCGGCCCGCCGGAAGTACGGCACGACGGCGTCGTGACTCCACTCCGGTCCGGCGGAACCGGCCCAGCCGTCGTAGTCGTCACGGTGGCCGCGTACCCACATCATGGCGTTGACCGAAGATGATCCGCCGAGTGTGTGGCCGCGCGGCCAGAACAGTTCGCGACCACCGAGGGCCGGCTGCTTCACCGTGCTGAAGTCCCAGTCGTACGCCGTCTTGAAGAGCCTCGGGAACGCCGCGGGGATCCGGATCTCGGGCTTGCGGTCAGGCCCGCCCGACTCGACGAGGGCGACACGGACCGTGGGATCCTCGGACAGCCGTGCGGCCAGCACGCAGCCGGCCGAACCCGCTCCGACGACGATGTAGTCGTACTCGCTCAACTCGGCTTCTCCTCGTGGTCGACGCGAGTTCCGCGGCATTCACGGAATCCCGCAGGCCGATGTACGGAAGGGCGAAGTGTCCCACGGTGAGGGCGCGTTCACGCCTGGTCGCGGTCGACTCTGCGGAGCCGGTCGCGCTCCTTCTCGGAGAGACCGCCCCATACGCCGAAGCGTTCGTCGTTGTCGAGTGCGTACTCCAGGCAGGCCAGGCGGCCCTCGCAGGCGTTGCAGAGCCGCTTGGCCTCACGTGTGGAGCTGCCAGGAGCGGGGAAGAAGAACTCGGGCCCCGTCTGTGCGCACAGCGCTGTCTCCTGCCAGGCCAGAGCGGGGTCGGTCGCGGTGTTGATCAGCATGGATCCACCGTGCCCTGCCGGGATAAACGACTGATCAACGATCCATCAACCGGCCGGCCCGGCTTCGCACGGCGAGAGGGACAGCAGCCGCACGATCAGGCGGCGGGCGCCTCCGCGCTCCTGATCACGGCGAACGCGGCACCGTACGGATCGGCGACGTTGGCGAAGGTGCCCACGCCCTCCATCTCCAGCGGTTCCAGCGTCAGCTTGCCGCCCAGCCGCTCGACCGCCGCCACCGTGGCATCGCAGTCGTCGACCTCGATGTACGGCAGCCAGTGCGGCCCGGCGGCAGCCCGGACGGGCACGGCGTCCAGCGGGACGAGCCCGCCGAAGGAGGTCTCCTCACCGCCGCCCGCCGTCCTGATGACGGTGTACGCGCCGCCTCCGCCCGGATAGGGCATCGTGACGGTGTCCCAGCCGAAGACGGTGTCGTAGAACGCCGCGGCTGCCGGCACGTCCGGGGTGTACAGCTCCGCCCAGCAGAGGCTGCCGCGTTCGTTCACCATGCCGAGCCCCGGATTCTGCTTCGGCTGCCAGACGCCGAAGTACGCCCCGGCCCGGTCGGTGAACCCGCCCATCCGGCCGTACTCCAGGACGTCCATCGGCGTGAACGGCACCGTCCCTCCGGCCTTCCGCACGGCCTGCGCGGTGGCGTCGACATCGGCCGACCGGAAGTACACCGACCAGGAGGGCTTCGCCTGCTCCTCGGTGACCGTCATCGCGCCGCCGACCGTCTTCCCGTTCAGCATGAACATCCCGTAGCCGCCGGTCTCGGGGCCGCCGGCCTCGTAGTCCCAGCCGAGGAGAGCGGTGTAGAAGGCCGTGGCGCCTTCGAGATCCGGGGTGCCCAGGTCCATCCAGTTGGGGGCTCCGTCGACAAAACGGGTGGTGAGCATCGTGCGCTCCTTCGGTGGTCCCGTTCTCGGACAGCGGGAATTCCTGACTCTCCGAGTCTTGCACCGGGTACTGACAACCGCAGTCCCTGCGGTGCGGGACCGCCGCCGAGCGCGCTCAGGCCAGGCCGGCGATCCACGCGTCGACGGTGGTGACATCGGCCTGGCGTGGAAAGACCTTCTCCGTCAGGACGCGGTGGACCTCGGGGTCGGCGTCGTCGCAGCCGTCGGCCAGGACGGTGAGCCGGTAGTCGAGGTCGGCAGCCTGGCGGAGGGTGGACAGGACGACACCGCTGGTGGCCAGGCCGGTCAGGACCAGGCGGTCGACGGCGCCGCCGCGCAGCACGAGATCCAGGTCGCTGCCGGTGAAGGCGCTCACGCGCTTCTTGGTGACGACGCACTCGCCGGGGAGGGGTGCGACGTCGGGGTGGATGGCGGCTCCGGGATCGCTGTCGGTGAACGCGCGCTCGGGCAGGGCGCCGAAGAGCGGGCTGGACCGGGTCTCCGGGTGTCCGGGGCGGAAGCCGACGACGACGAACACCACGGGCAGGCCCGCCGACCTGGCCGCTGCGACGGCACGGGCGAGGCGGGGCGTGTAGTCGGGATCGAGGCCGGGGAGGCGGCCGGTGATGGACTTCTGGACATCCATCACGAGCAGGGCGGAGCGGGTCATCGTGCGTCCTTGGAATCGGGGGGCGGGTCGGTACGGCCTGCGGCGGCGGTCTCGTCCGCGCCGCCGGTGCCGATGCGGCGCAGCGAGCGGTCGGCGACGGTCACCGCGAGGAACAGCGCGCTGACGGCGAGCATGAAGGCGGCGAGATGGTGCAGGCCGCCGGTGTCGGCGCGTTCTCCGAAGAAGCTGCCACTGGCGGCGGAGGCGATGATGGCGCCCAGGTAGCCGAAGGTGCGCAGCAGCCCGGCGGAGGATCCCATGCGTTCGCCGTCGGCCTGGTGGAGGACGGCGTTCTGCAGAGCGAGGTTGTTCAGCCCCTGCGGTACTCCCAGGACGATCACGGTCATCAGGAGCATCCACAGGGGGCTGTGGGCGTTCAGGAGGAACAGCAGGGCGCAGGCGATGATCTGGCCGGTGGCGCCGGCCAGGAGCTTGCCTCGCACCGCCTGGCGTCGCCCGGTGAGGGTGGAGACGACGATCGCGGTGGCGAACAGCGGGAGCTGCACCAGTCCGGCCTGCGAGGGGGACAGTCCGCGGCCCTGCTCCGTCCACTGGGTGTAGCCGTAGAGGAAGGCGTAGGTGACCACGTAGCAGAGCAGCGTCCTCGTGTACGTGGCGAGGAGCGGCAGGTTGCCGCCCAGGACGCGTACGTCGATGAAGGGCTGCCGCGCGCGCAGCTCGCGCCAGGTGAAGCCTGCGGCCGTGGCGGCGGTCAGGACCAGCAGGTACCAGTGGCCGCCGCCGGGGTTCATGAGGAACAGCAGCAGACAGACCAGTGCCGAGGCGAACAGGCCCATACCCGGCAGGTCCAGGTCGCTCACCGGGTGGCGGCCGTTGTCCCGGCGGGTGGCGGGGGTCGCCGGGATGCGGCGGGCGCCGAGGTACAGGCCGGCTGCCGCGAGGGGGATGTTGACGGCCAGGGTCGCGCGCCAGCCGCCCGCACCGATGAGGAGCCCGCCGAGGCCGGGCCCGACGACGGCGATGGTCTGGGTGGTGACGGCGAGGGCGGTGAGCACCCCGGCGGGGCTCTTCTGACCGGTGCGCTTCGACTCGCTCCGGATGAGGTACATCGCCGCCGGATAGCCGGAGCAGGTGCCGAAGCCCAGGAGGACACGCGCGGCGACGAGCACGCCCAGGTTCGGTGCGAGCATGCCGACGAGTCCGGCCACACCGGTCAGCGCGGTCCCGGCCAGGAACAGTCGGCGGGGCCCGAAAAGGTCGATCAGCCGTCCCACGACCGGTTGTCCTATGGACGTGGCCAGGTAGAGGGAGGAGATGAGCCACGCCGTCCGGGAAGGCGGGGCTCCGAAGGCCGCACCGATGGGGACCAGCGAGACCGAGATGATGGAGGAGTTGACGGGGTTGAGCACCGCCCCCAGCATCATCGGGGCCAGCAGGCGCCGGTCGAAGCCGTCCGCCGCCCCCTTGGTGCCGCCGGGGCGCAGCCTGCAGACCGGGCCTCCGGTCACGAGCGGACGACCCGTTCCAGCAGGGCCGCCGCCTCGATCAGAAGGCGGCGCTCCTCCTCCGTACACCGGCTCTCCAGGGCGAGGGTGAGCCAGCCCTCGCCGGCCCGCCGGCGGTCCTCCAGGAAGACGTGGCCGCTCTCGGTCACGAAGACGAGCTGGCGGCGGCCGTCCCCGGGGTCGGGCCGGCGGGCCACGAGGCCGCGGTCCACCAGGATGCCGACGGTGGCGGCCACCGACTGGTGCCGGACGCGTTCGGCGGCCGCCAGGTCCGTGACCGACGCCTCGCCGTCCTTGTCCAGCCTGCTGAGGACGGACGTCTGGGACGGGGTGAGGTCGCCGGGGTCGTAGGTCTCGCGCATCCGGCGCCTCAGTCGGCTGTAGACCACGCGGACGTCATGGGCCGCGCGGACGGCCGATTCGGACACGCCGTCGGGGGTGCTGGTCTCCTGGTCCATACACGCAGGCTAATGTGCGCAGTCCAGACTGCGCAATACCGGCTGCGCGATCCGGAGTGCGCAGCCCGCCCGTCAGCGAGTGACGCCCAGAGCCGGAAGCACCGTCTCCGCCACCCTGTACGCCTCTTCCAGGAGCGGGTTGCCGGAGAGGATGAAGGTGTCGACGCCCAGGTCCTCGAACTCCTTGAGCCGTTCGACGACCTGCGCGGTCGAGCCCACCACCGCGGTGCCCGGTCCCGGCCGGAACAGGCTCATGCCCGGCCACATGTTGGGGTGGACCTCCAGCTCACGGGCGCGCGCGGGAACCTTTCCGCCGTGCTGGCGGAACTGCCGCTGCCAGCCCACGCCGTCCTCGCCCGCCCGGTCGCCGAGCTGCCGGGCGTACGTCGCGTCGCTGGTGACGTCGAGCAGCCGGTCGGCCGCCGCCCAGGCCTCCTCCTCCGTGTCCCGGACGATCAGGTGCAGCCGGAGGCCGATCCTGAGCGTGCGGCCGTACGCGGCGGCCCTCGCCCGGACCTTCTCCAGCTTCTCCTTCAGCAGGTGCGGCGGCTCCCCCCAGGTCAGGAAGACGTCGACGTGCTCGGCCGCCATCTCGATGCCGGGGTCGGACGAGCCGCCGAACCAGAGCGGGATGTGCCCGTCCTGGACGGGCTTCAGCTCCCGGAAGGAGGCTCCGGCGTTCTTCAGGTCGTAGAAGCGGCCCTTGTGGTCGAAGACCTCGCCGGCCGTCAGCCGCTTCACGATCGACCAGTACTCGGCGCTCAGTTCGTACCGCTCGTCGTGCTCCACGTGGAGTCCGTACTCCTGGAGCGTCTTCGTCGAACCGTTGACCACGTTGAAGCGCAGCCGGCCCCCGAAGAGCGTGTCGAAGCTGAGCGCCATCTTGGCGAGCAGCGTCGGCGGGATCAGCCCCGGGTGGACGGCGAGGAGGGGCTTGAACCGGGTACTGGTCGAGGCGGCCAGCGCACTGCCGAGCGGCCAGACGTCGTAGAGGTCGGTGGCGAGGAGCGCGCCGCTGTAGCCGAGCCGCTCGACCGTCCCGGCCAGCTGGCCCAGGTAGCCGAGATCGACGGGGCGCCTGCCTTCGGGCTCCCAGGGGTAGGCGCCTTCGCGGGGAATGATGTACCAGAGGACTTCGGTCGCCATGTCGTCATACCGCCTTGTCGGCAGCGGTACGGGCGCGGGCGTGGGCCACGGTGACCGGCCGGTCGATGAATCCGGTGCGGTGGAAGATGTCGGCCGCCTCCTGCTGCTCGGCGATGAAGGCGTCGGTGACGGGCTCGATCGTCCAGGGGAGCGAGGTGAGCGCGGTCTCCCAGTCGTCGGCCGATCCGCCGAGGTCCGCCGCGGCGATCTCGGCCGCCTGCCGGGGGTGGGCCGCCGCCCACGCGTCGGCGCGCCGGAGCGCCCGGGTCAGGGCCTCGACCACCTCGGGCCGGGATTCGGCCAGGTCACGCCGGGTGAAGAAGACGGAACGGTCGCTGATGACGTCACCGGTCCGGATCAGGGTCCGCAGTCCGCCGGTGCGCCGCGCCGCGGCCAGCTCGGCGCCCTGGGCGACCCAGGCGGCGATCTCTCCGGTGCGCAGCAGTTCCTCGCTGTCGGGGGTGCTGCGGACGGCGGTGATGTCGTCGGCGTAGGACAGCCCGGCGTCGTCGAGGGCCTTGGCGATGAGATGGGTCTGCCAGGAGCCGATCGCGAGGTGCACGGTCGAGCCCTTGAGGCCGGCGACGGTGCGCACGGGGCTGTCCTCGGGGACGAGGAGCGCGCCGTGTTCGGGGCGCGGGGCGGAGACCGCCGTGTAGACGATGTCGTGCCCGGCGGCCTGCCCGGTGACGGGCGGGGTGGATCCGGTGCCGCCGAAGTCGATGACCCCCCGGGTCAGGAGCTCTCCGGTGCGCACGCCGTTGGTGTACGGGTGGAAGACGACGGTCTCACCCAGCGGGGCCAGCTCCTCCTGGGCGAAGCCCAGCCGGGAGAGGTGGTACAGGTGGTAGAGGGACGGATTGCTGCTGTGGACACCGATGGTGAGGGTCATTCAGATCACTCCGGCTTCGGTACGTACGGGGGACGGAAGGGAAGGTGCGGGGGCGTCTACGCCGAGGTCGGCCAGGAGGCGCCGGCGCAGGGCCGCGAAGGCGGGGTCGCCGGGGTCGCGCGGCCGGTCGACGTCGACGGTCTCGTCGGTGACGAGCCGGCCGTCGCGCAGGACCGCGACCCGGTCGGCCAGCCGTACGGCCTCGTCGACGTCATGGGTGACCAGCAGGACGGCGGGCCGGTGCCGGCGGCACAGTTCGCCGACCAGGTCCTGCATCTTCAGCCGGGTCAGCGCGTCGAGCGCGGCGAACGGCTCGTCGAGCAGCAGGAGTTCGGGCTCACGGACCAGGGCGCGGGCCAGTGCGACACGCTGGGCCTCACCGCCGGAGAGGGTGGCGGGCCAGGCCTCGGCATGGCGTTCCAGACCGACTTCGGCCAGGGCCCGGAGACCGTGGGCGGAGCGGTTGCGCGGCAGCGCGACCGTCACGTTGGCGAGGACCTTCTTCGACGGGACGAGCCGGGGCTCCTGGAAGACGATGGTGCGCGCCTCGGGGACGAGCACCTCTCCCCCGTCGGCACCGTCGAGGGCTCCGAGGATGCGCAGCAGCGTGGTCTTGCCGCTGCCGCTGGCACCGAGCAGGGCGACGAACTCGCCCCGGGCGATGTCCAGTCGCAGGTCGTCGAGGACGGCCCGGTCGCCGAAGACGCGGCGCAGCCCCCTCACCCGCACGGCGGGCACGGACGTCGGATCGGTGGTCATCGGGTGGCTCCCCGGGAAGTGCGCCACGGCATCAGCACGCGTTCCAGCAGCCGTACGACGATGTCGGCGGCCAGCCCGAGGAGCCCGTAGACGAGGATGCAGACGGCGAGAATGTCCGTGCGGGCGTAGCTCTGCGCCTGGGACATGAGATAGCCGATGCCGGCGGTGGCGTTGATCTCCTCGGCGGCGATGAGCGCGATGACGCTGAGTGTCATCGACAGGCGCAGTCCGGCGAGCAGGGACGGCAGGGCGCCGGGCAGGACGACTTCGCGCACGAGGGCGAGACGTCCCATGCCGAAACTCCGCATGGCCTCGATGAGTTTGGGGTCGGTGTTGCGCACTCCGCTCGATGTCGACACGTACATCGGGAAGGTGGTGGCGACGGCGATGAGGAGGATCTTCGCCGTCTCGTTGATCCCGAACCAGACCATGAACAGCGGCACCAGGGAGAGGAACGGGATGGTGCGCAGGGTCTGGAGCGAGGAGTCGAGGAGTTCGTCACCGAGGCGGGTGAATCCGGTGGTGATGCCGAGGGTCAGCCCGGCGGCCAGGCCGACCAGGAGGCCGAGACCGGACCGGGTGAGGGAGGTGGTGAGGGCGTCGGGCAGCTGCCCGTTGCCCCACAACTCACCTGTGGCTCTCACTACTTCACCGGGTGACGCCAGGACGTCGGGGGTGAGGAGGCCGGTGGCGGATGCCACCCACCACAGGACCAGCAGCAGGACCGGGCCGATGGTGCGGACGGTGAGGGCGTAGCCCCGGCTACGGGCTCTGCGGAGCTGGGGACGCGGCCGGACGAGCCCGGCGGGCGGGGCCGCGGTGTCGTCGGCGCGGGAACCGCCCCGCCCCACGAGCCCGGGGGCAGTGGTGGTGTCGCTCATGTCAGTTCCCCGACGTCGAGCAGGTGCGCGGCGATGTCGACCCGGTCCTTGGTGACCTTCTGCTCGGCGTAGAACGCGGCGACGTCCTCGAATCGGGCGATGTCCTCGGGGCCGATGGGTTCGACGGTGCCGCCCTCGGCCGTGAACCGGGTCTGGACCTCTTTGGCCTTTCCGGTCACGGCGGTCGGGCCGACGTCCGTGAAGACGTTGAGGTACGCGGCCGGGTTCTGCTTCTCCTCGGCGCTGGCCTCGTGGAGGTACTGGTAGAGGGCCTTCACCACCTTCGGGTGCTGCTCGGCGAACTTCGTCCGTACGGCGTTGAGGCTGTAGTTGTCGGAGCCGATCGCCGCACCGTCCGCGACGAAGTGCGCCTTGCCACTGCCGATCTCGGCGACGGCGTAGGTGGCCCAGACGGCCCAGGCATCCACCTTGCCCGCGTTGAAGACCGCTGCGGTCTGGTCGGGCCGGAGATAGACGCGGGTGACCTCGTCCGCCGGGATACCGGCCTTGGCGAGGGCCTTGAGCAGCAGGTACTCACCGGTGCCGCCCTGGTTGACGGCGACCTTCCTGCCGACCAGGTCGGCCACCGAGCCGATGCCCGATCCGTTCCTGACGAGGATGCCCTCCCCCGCGGCGTCCGGGTCGACGGCGGTGAAGAACTTGAAGCCGGGCCGCTGGGCGAGCGAGGTGATACCGGAGGTGATGGAGCCCGTGGCGATGTCCAGCTGGTCCGCGTTCATCGCCTGGGCGGCGGGGGCGAACGGGCCGGCGCTGCCGGTCCACTCCACCTTGGCGCCCGCCTTGGACAGGGCCTTGTCGAGGCTGCCGTCCTTCTTGCCGAGGGCGAGTACGCCGGAGTTGCCGGGGTCCGGGATGCGGACGGTCACCGTGGCCTTCGAACCTCCCGGGGCGCTGTCGGCCTCGGACGTGCCGCAGGCGGTGAGGGCGACGAGCGCGGAGACCGTGAGGACTGCCGGAAGGGCTGTCGTACGCAGTGGCCGGGGGATGTTCACGATGAGGGTTCCTCTGGGCTCAGGGGGGCGGAGGTGCGGCGGGCCAGTGCGGCCGCGCGGCGCAGCGGTTCGGGGTCGGCCCAGGCCGCGATGTCGACGGGTTCGGGCAGGAAGCCGTGGGCGCGCAGCCCGGCCTCCTGCGCGGCGAGCAGGCCGAGGCGTTCGGCGGACAGGTCGGGGTGGAGGGCCAGGTGGGTGCCGGGCCGGTAGGCGCCGGCGACTCCGTCGGCTCCCGCACCCGTCTCGGCGCCGAGGATGCGGGCGACCTCGTCGGGCTGCCCGGCGGCCCAGTCGGCTGCCTTCAGCAGGACGGCGAGGAAGCGGTCGACCAGGGCGGGGTGGTCGTCGAGGAGCTGCTGGTGGACGGTGATGGGGCGCGGGGTGCCGTTGTTGACGCGGAACCGGCGGTCGGGCAGGTCGTCGAGTTCGACGGCCACCTCGGCACCGGCGCGGCGGGCCGCTTCGACGGCCAGCGCACCCTTCACGTACACGGCGTCGACGTCGCCGCGCCGCAGTGCGGCCAGTTCGGCCGCCCACTGGCCCTCGTGCCCGTCGGCGGGTACGTCGACGAGCGAGGTGTCCTCCGGTGCGAGTCCGGCGGAGGCGAGTGCCCCGTCGAAACCGCGCAGGGCCATCGCACGCCAGAAGTCGATGGCGATGTCGTGCTTCGGCACGGCGAGCCTCAGCCCGCGCAGCGCCTCGGCACCCCGGATGCCGGATCCGGGTGCGACCAGGACGGTCTGGCGTTCCTCGATCCAGGTGAGACCGATCAGCCGGGTGCGTTCGCCCCGCGAACGGGCCCACAGGGCGGGGACGTTACCGCCTTCCCGGAAGAGTCCGGGAAGGGCGTGGGTGTAGTGCGCGGCACGGTCGGCGTCCGGGGAGGCGTCCTGGAGGGAGCGTACGGAGATGCCGTCGGCGGCGAACTCGTCGGTGAGCCACTGCCGGTCGGCGGCGATGCCGGTGGCCGTGGGTACGGGACAGCGGGTGAACCAGAGGGTCCGGGGCAGGACGGCAGGCGTCATGGAGTCTTCCCGAGGATCGGCGAAGCAGGGGAGGCAGGCGGGCACGGCACGCACGTCCCGGAACCGGGAGGTGCGTCGGCGGGGGCCCCGTGAGGCGTCGGAGGGACGCGTCGGGCGCGAAGAAGAGAAGAAGAGAGGAGCGTGCGGGGAGGGTCAGCGACAGGCGGCGCTGGACACGCGGGCCAGATCGATGTGACGGCGCAGCGTGAGGGCGAGCGGGACCGGAGCGGCGTGGGCGGGGGTCGCGATGCGGCGGCCTGCCATGGCGGTGCTCCCTTCAGCTCGTCCGTGGTGACGTCCGCAGAGACTGCCACGGGACGGCGCCGGCCCACAACTCGCTTCCCATGATGTGGGATTACGTATGAACGGCGTGTTTCACCCGGCCGTTCCGGCCCGGACCGACTCCCGCAATGTGGCAACGTCGGGCCCCGCACCCCCCACGAGCGGAGAGTGAACCCCCATGACCGAGGCCGCCGCAGTACGCGCTCCCGGCGGGGCCCAGGCCGTCCGGCGCGCCCTGGACGTCCTGCACTGTTTCCACGACAACGGCCCCGACCTGAGCGCCTCCGACCTCGCCCGTCGCCTGACGCTGTCGGCGTCCACGGCTCACCGGCTGGCCCGCACCCTGCTCGGCGCCGGATTCCTGGAGCAGGACCCACGGACGTCCCGCTACCGGCTCGGCCCGGCCGTGACCGAGCTCGGCAGGCTCTCCTACCACCAGCGCGGTCTGCATCTGGCCGCGCCCGAACTGGCCGATCTCGCCGAACGCACGGGCGCCACCGCCGACCTGGCGCTCCGCAGTGGACCGCACGCGGTGATCGTCGCGGGCGGTTCGGTGACCCCCAAGGTGGGGCTGCGCCGGCCGCTGCACTCCACCGCGCTGGGCAAGGTGCTGCTGGCCTGGGCGGGGCCCGGCGAGGGCGGACCGTCCTCGCTGCCGCCGCTGCCCGCCTTCACCGACCGGACGATCGTCGAACCGGCGGCCCTGGAGGCGGAGCTGGCACGGGTGCGGTCCGACGCCTACGCCGTCAACGACGGCGAGTCGGCCCACGGGGTGCGGACCCTGGCGGTGCCGGTGCTGAACGGCGCCGGGCATGCGCGCTTCGCCCTTGCGGTACGGGCCACCCCGTCCGTGATCACCGAAGCGCGCACCGACTGGTTCCTGGCACAGGCGCGCTCCTGCGCACGCGCTCTGGAGGTCCTTCTGCTGTCCCCGGCGGAGCGGCGGCCCCCCTCGGCCTGAGCCCTCAGCCGGACCCCGCTGTCAGTCACGCGTGGGACGATATGAGTCGCTCCGGGCGGAATCCGTAAGAGCGGGGCGGCAAGGCGGCGGGGACAGAAGGAACGACATGACTGAGTCCGGTTCCACGGAGGGCGGGGCGCCGACCGGGCGTGCCGCCCGGGAGCTGCTGGCGCGGGCCGACGGGCTGCTCGACGCCGCACGGGGGGTCCTCGCGGACCACGCCCGCGCGGTCACCGCCGTCCGCACCGCCCTCGACCCGCTCCTCGACTCCCTCGTACGCGAGGATCTGTCGTCGATCCCCGTGTCCCGGCTCAAGGACGTCACCGAGGGCCGGCTGCGCCTCGGCGCCGTCGAGCAGGCCGGCTTCACGACCGTGGGGCAGGTGTACGGGGCCAGCCGCTACGAGCTCCGCCAGATCCCCGGGGTCGGCGCGCAGACGGCCGACCAGACCCTGGCCGCGGCCGGCCAGATCGCGCATGCGGTGCGGGACACCGTCGCCCTGCGGATAGACGTGGACACCCCCGACGACGCCACGACGGCCCTGGTCACCGCGTTGTACCGGCTGGTCGAGGCCGGGCCGGACGTGCGGCGGGCCGTGGACGGCGCCCGCCGGCTGGCCGATCGTCTGGAGCCGCCGCTCGTCGCGGCCGGACCGGCCCGGGGGCGGCTGCGGATGCTCTTCACCCGGCGCCGGCCCCGGGCACAGGCACTGGAGGCCGTCGTCTCCGTGCGGGCGGCCGTCGCCGACGCGGTGGAGCGCGAACTCCCCCTGCTGTTCGGCCAGGTGTCGGTCGATCTGCTGCGGGACCCGGAGTCCGACGTCGCGGCCTGGGTCGACTTCGAGCTGCGGTCGGCGGAGTACTACAGCCTGCTGGCGGAGATGTCCGGCACCGGCCCCGACCGGGACGCGGCCGAAGGCTTCCTGCCGTCCGGCATCGCCGACCGGGTACGCGGTCTGCGGCTCGACGACGCCCGGCTGCGGGTCTCGCTGCGCGGCTACCAGTCGTTCGGCGCGCGCTTCGCGCTCGCGCAGAAGCGGGTGATCCTCGGCGACGAGATGGGGCTCGGCAAGACCGTGCAGGCCATCGCCGCGCTGGCCCATCTCGCGGCGCGCGGGGAGACACACTTCCTCGTGGTGTGCCCGGCCAGTGTGCTGATCAACTGGACGCGTGAGATCCGTGCCCGCTCCACACTGCGCGCCCTGCCGGTGCACGGGCCGGAACGGCAGGCGGCGTTCGCCGAGTGGCGCGAGAGCGGCGGGGTCGCGCTGACCACCTTCGACGCCCTGCACACGCTCCCCGACACGGGCGACAGCGGGGTACGGCCCGGCATGCTCGTCGTCGACGAGGCCCACTACGTCAAGAATCCGGCCACCCGTCGCTCCCGTGCGGTGTCCGGCTGGTCGGAAGCGACCGAGCACGTGCTCTTCCTGACCGGCACCCCCATGGAGAACCGGGTGGAGGAGTTCCGCAGCCTCGTCCGCCATCTCCGGCCCGAGCTGGCGCCGACGGTCAGCACCACGCACGGTGTCGCCGGTTCACAGGCGTTCCGCCGGGCCGTCGCCCCCGCCTATCTGCGCCGCAACCAGCAGGACGTGCTCACCGAACTGCCCGCGCTCGTGCAGGTCGACGAGTGGGAGGAGTTCAGCGAGCCGGACCGGCGGGCCTACCACGAGGCGGTGACCGCCGGGCACTTCATGCGGATGCGCCGGGCCGCGTACGCCCACCCGGCCACGTCCGCCAAGCTGAACCGGCTGCGCGAGCTCGTCGCGGAGGCCGCGGACAACGGCCTGAAGGTCGTCGTCTTCTCCTACTTCCGCGAGGTGCTGGACACGGTCCGGCAGGCGCTGGGGGAAAACGTGTCCGGCCCGCTGTCCGGAAGCGTGCCGGCCGCCCGGCGGCAGCAGCTGATCGACGGCTTCGCGGCCTCGGACGGCCACGCGGTGCTGCTCAGCCAGATCCAGGCGGGCGGGGTCGGGCTGAACATGCAGGCCGCGTCGGTTGTCATCCTCTGCGAACCGCAGATCAAGCCGACGATGGAGCACCAGGCCGTGGCCCGTGTGCACCGGATGGGCCAGATACGCACGGTCCAGGTGCACCGGCTCCTCGCGGCGGACAGCGTCGACCAGCGGATGCTGGACATCGTGGCCCGCAAGGAGCGGCTGTTCGACGCGTACGCACGACGCAGCGACGTCGCCGAGACGACGCCGGACGCCGTGGACGTGTCGGACGGGTCGCTGGCCCGGCGCATCGTCGAGGAGGAGCAGCAGCGTCTGGCCGGGGTGGCGGACGCGGAGAGCCCGGACCGGTCCCGCCCCGACACGGTGGGCGGGACGCAGGGCCTTCCGTTCGGAACGGGCGCGAGCCCGGCCTGATCCGATCGGGATGCCCGGACCGCTCGCCGGCAGCGGGTCCAGGGGCGCGGGACCGCCACCCGCTCAGCGCCCGCGGTGGCCGGGCGCCGCCTTCGGCCCGGCCTTCTGCCGGGAGCGCCACGCGGTCGCGTGCGGGATCAACCGCCTCCAGAGGCAGAGCACCGCGGCCGCGCTCCACGACGCCGCGCCGCCCGCCATGGAACGACGGCGGTCAGGATCCGCCCGATCCTCGAACTCGCTTGAGCAGCACAGGGTTTAGGGTGTGGGCGGCTCGGCGTGCACCGGGCCGATGGGGCTACGGGGCGGGCGGGACGGCAATGGCAGACCAGGTGGGCACGGACCGGACGCAGCAGGCAAACGGGGCCGCTGACGGCGACGGACGGATCGCCCCCGTGGACCGACGGATCCTCACCGTCGCGGGCCTGGTCTTCGCCGTACTGATGGCCTTGTCCACGCGCTACGGCTTCCACATCGACGAGCTGTACTTCCTCGACTCCGCCCGGCACCTCCAGGCCGGCTACGTGGACCAGCCCCTGCTGGCGCCACTGCTGGCCCGTGTCTCACTGTCAATGTTCGGCGTCTCGGAAGCCGGCCTGCGGCTGTGGCCCGCGCTCGCCGCCGCGGGCACGGTGATCGTGGGTGGGCTGACGGCGCGAGAGCTCGGAGGCACCCGGCGGACCCAGTTCCTCGCAGCGGTCGCGACGGCGACCATGCCGGTACTCCTGGGCGGTGCCCATATCGCCAACACCACCTCGTACGAGGTGCTGGCCTGGGCGGCGATCGCGCTCGTGATCGTACGGATCGGCCGCACCGGTGACACCCGCTGGTGGCTCGTCGCCGGAGCGCTCGTCGGCATCGGAGCGGAGTTCAATCACCTCGCGGGCATCTTCGGCATCGTCCTGCTCGCCGCGACCCTGATCGGCCCGGCCCGCCGCACGGTGGCCGATCGCTTCCTTCTCGCGGGCGCCGGGATCGCCGTGCTGCTCGTCCTGCCCGACCTCTGGTGGCAGGCCCACCACGAGTGGGCCATGTTCGAGATGACGCGGGCGCTGAACGGGAAGAACGGAGGCCCGCAGAACATCCCCGTCTGGATAGTGGGCCAGCTCGCCACAGCCGGTCTGGCCATGGCGCTCCTCTGGACGGCGGGCCTGCGCTTCCTCTGGCGCTCCGGCCGGCCCCTGTGGCGATGCCTGGTCACCGCGTACGCCGTCCTGTTCGTCCTGTTCGCCGCGACCACCGGCGCCCAGATCTACTACCTGGGCGGACTGTACGTATGTCTGCTGGCGGCCGGAGCGGTCGGACTCGACGAGTGGCTGCACGCCCGCCCCGACCGCCTGCGCGCCCTCATGACCGCGACCGCGGCGTCGACCGCCCTGCTCGCCGTGATCGTCCTGCCGATCCTGCCGCCGGCCTCGATCGCCTGGACCTACGGCATCAGCACGAACTCCGGGGAAACCCTGGGATGGCCCCAACTCGTCAGCACCGTACGCCAGGTGTGGACCGGCCTCCCACCCCAACAGCGCGCCGACGCGGTGATCTTCGCGGCCGACTACGGCGAGGCCGGCGCCATCAACGAACTCGGCCGCGGCACCGGCCTGCCCACGGCCGTGAGCGCCCACAACACCGGCTGGTGGTGGGGCCCGGGCAGACCGGCGGCCACCACCGTGATCGCCGTGGCTCCCGGCCCCGACCACGCCCCCGGCTACGCCGCCCAACTGCGCCGGTACTTCCGCCACGTCACCGTGGCCGCCGACGTCTCCAACCCGTACGGCGTCCACAACGTGGAATGGGGCGGCCACGTCTATCTCTGCACCGGCCCCCGCCGCCCCTGGGCCACGATGTGGCCCGAACTCCGCCATTACGCCTGAGCTTGGCGTTTAACTTCGCACGTCACCCGACCTGCTGATCTGCGGTGTTTCCCAGGACAGCGGAGGCAGCCGTTCTCCATCGCCGCCCACACCCAGCTCCGCCTCGCCCGACCCCTCGCCAAGGACCTCCGACGGCCCTGGGAACGACGAGTCGAACCCCGCCGCCTTACCCCGGCCCGGATGAGGAGGGGGTTTCCCCACATCCGCGCGACCGCGGCCCGCCCGCAGCCGCACCGAAACCGTCCCGCCCAGGCCCCGGACGACCTCTGGGCTCGAAGAACAAGCACCGGGCCAGCCACCACAACGTCGGCAAGACGACCAAACGCGCCGAGCCGATCAAGGAACACAAAGCCCAGCGACCATAAATTTCAAGCTCGGCGGCCGCCGCACGGGTCGTCGTCCGCCGACACCTGCTCCGTGTCCGCCGCCAGACAGGAGGAGTAGACCCGCGGTGGGGTCGGCCGCGGCCTCGGTTCCGACGTGGTGCCCACGGCGATGGCTGCCCCGGCGCAGACGAGGGCCAGCCCTGCCATCGCGGCGAGCAGGGCAGCGCGGCTCACTGATCGCCACGCACGTGGATACGGAGACCGTCACGGCAGTCGTCCTCGGTGCCGGTCCGGACTCGCGAGTAGAGGGTGCTGGGACGGGAGAATCCATTCCGCTCGCATGGCCACGTTCTCCGGCAGGGCACTCCATCGCGGAGAGCGGGCCGGAGCACAACCGGAGCATCCGGCCCCGCGCCGAGAGGAACGTGCCAACGACGGCTCGGAGGCCTGCGGTCCCGTTGCGGGACCGCGAAGACTTCACGAGGGTCGTACCGCGCCGTTCCTACCGTTCCGTCCGGTCCGTGGCCGCAAGCTGAGCCGTATCGAGCACGGCCTGGGTGAACGCGTGCACTTTGTCGGTGCCGCCCACGGCCGCCCAGAGGAGACCGTACTCAACCGTCGGCGCGTCGCGGAAGGGCACGTATACGACGTCGGGACGAGAGTAGTAGTTGGCCGCTCGGGCGCAGGTGGGAGAGACGCCCTTGCCCGCGCCCACCAGCGCCAGCACTTCCTGCCAGGCGGTGGTGGAGGGACCGCGGGGGATGAGGCGTCCCTGTGGTGTGCGGTGGGGGTAGTGGTGGTCGAGGAAGTACTGGGGTTGACTCGTCACCGTGATCAGGGGGGCCTCCGCGAGATCCTCCATCGAGACCGACTCCTGCTGGGCGAAGGGGTGCCCGGCGGGTACCACGAGCGCACGGGGTTCGGAGAAGAGGACCGGGCCATTGACGATGTCCGGCTCCTCGATGGGCAACTCGACCAACTGGAGGTCGTGCCTGCCGTCGCGCAGGGGTCCGATCGGGTCAAGGAGCGGGGACTCGTGGATACGGACCCGGCAGTTGGGGTGGCGGGCGCGGAAGACGTCGGTGGCAGCCACGACGAGGGTGCCGCACCACGCGGCGGAGTAGGCGACGTCGAGCTCGCCGGTGATGCCTTGGCCGACGGAGGCCGCGCAGGACAGGGCTTCCTTGATCTTCTGGTGGCCGGCGGAGAGGCCCTCTTGCAGAACCTTGCCGGCGGGCGTGAGCTGGACGCTGCGGCTGGTCCGCTTGAACAACTCGGCGCCGATGACCCGCTCCTGCTTCTTGATCGCCTGGCTGACCCGGGCCGGTGTGACGCGCAGCCGCTCCGCCGTCCGGCCGAAGTGAAGCTCTTCCGCCAGCACCAAGAAGATCTCTATCTCCCGCAGTTCCACGCTCTCCATCCCCCGCTTCGTATACCGCTGACTTAACCGCCGTTGCACGAAACGTCCTTGATCGCCTCCTCGGCGGCCGTGATGCTTGACCGTGAAAGCAGCCGGACGCGTGGAAGGGGGTTCAGCGGATGAACATCATAGGGACGGCCGTATTGCTCACCATCGACGACCCGGCGTCATCGGCCCGGTTCTTCGTGAGCCACCTCGGGTACCGCGAGGTGCTGGCCGCGGAGGGGACGACCCTCCTCTCCCGTGACGATGCGGCCACCGACCTCGTGTTGAGCAGACATGCAGGCCCCGGTGACCGGCAGCCGACCTCCTCCGGGCATGCGGGCGTGGCCATTTCCTTCGCCGTCACCGGCATCCATGCCGAGTACCAGCGTCTGCGGCGCGAGGGTGCCAGGATCACGCTTCCGGTGCACAAAAGGCCCTGGGGAGAGTGGGCGCTTCAGCTCACCGACCCCAACGGCTTGGTGATCCAGCTCGTGGAATGGGTGCCGCCGACCGGAGCCTGACAACACTCGGCGTGCGCATGCCCCGCCCTTCCGACGCACTTCCCGTCAGTCCTGTCCGAAAGAGGCAACCGTGCCCTCAGTACTTGTCATGTCCTCGATCAGTTTTGCAGCTGGGCTCCCGTCCTCCGCGGTTCGAGGGGACGAAGCGGCTACGAGACGGTTGGCGCAGAGGCACCGGTGGGCTCGACACCTGCCCCGCACGGCGGGAAGGGTGCCGCTGAAACATCACCGGCCACCCCTACGGCGCTGAACGGGTCTCTGCTCGTGCATCACTGCCCCGGGCGAGGACGGCGAAGGCGGGGCACCGCGCTCACCACCTCGCGCGTGCAAGCTGAACGACACCCCAGCAATCCGAACGACGGGCCACGGCTCAAGCCCGACGACACCGTGGTTCAGGAATATCCAGCCACTCTTCAGGAGCACATACACATGTCTGCCACTTTTCCCGATCAAGACCGCCCGGAGTTGCAGAGGATCATTGACGGAATGATCGAGTCCGGTTTCGTCGGGGTCACGATGCTCGTGCACGACGAGAACGGCCGATGGGAAGGCAGCGCCGGCTTGCGCACGCTGGGCGGGACTGCGAAACCGCCGGCCGGCGGCCACATCAGGATAGGCAGCAACACCAAGACCTTCGCCGCGACAGCGACGCTCCAGTTGGTGGCCGAGGGCGCGATCGGGCTGGATGCCGCCGCCGCCGACTACCTGCCCGCCATCGGGCTCGACCCGAGAATCACCGTACGGATGCTGCTGCAGCACACCAGCGGCGTCTTCAACTTCACGGGCGAGTACTACGAGGACGGAACCTTCGCGCCGGGAATCATCGCCACGACCGCAGGCAGGGAATGGGTGGACAACCGCTTCCGGACCTACCCGCCCGAAGAGCTCGTACGGCTGGCTCTGTCCAAGCCGGCGCGGTTCGAGCCGGGCGCGGACTGGAGCTACTCCAACAGCAACTACGTGCTGATCAGGCTGCTGATCGAGAAGGTCACCGGCAACTCCCTGGCTGAGGAGACGCAGCGGCTGATCCTGAGTCCGCTCGGCCTGACCGACACCTCGCTGCCGGACACCGACGTCGACATCGCGGAGCCACACCCGAACGCCTACTACCGCTACGAGGACGATGCCGGCCTGCAGACAACGGTCGACGTCACTCGTCAGAACCCCTCCTGGATCTCCACAGGAGGCGACATGATCTCGACCACGCGAGACCTCCACACCTTCGTCTCCGCACTGACGAGCGGCAAGCTCCTCCCGGCCCCGCTGCTGGCCGAGATGTACAAGCCGCACGCCAAGGCCGGCTACGGCCTCGGAGTGTTCGTGCAGGAGACCGGCGAGCAAGGCGGCACGGTCATCACCCACAACGGCGGAATGGCGGGCCACGCGGCACTGATGTACAGCACTCCGGACGGCAGCAGGACGCTGACCGCGGCCCTGAACTACGTGGACGATGCGACGCTGTCCATGGCACCGGCCTTCCAGCAGGCGACGCAGTTGCTCGTCCAGGAAGTGTTCGGAGCCACCGGACACGCGTAACCACGTGCCATCCCCGCGAACAGGGGCGAGCGGCCGGTCGCACATGGGCCGCTGCCCTACCGTGACTGTGCCCTCCGCCTACGTCCCGGTCCGAGCTTGAAATTTATGGTCGCTGGGCTTTGTGTTCCTTGATCGGCTCGGCGCGTTCGGTCGTCTTGCCGACGTTGTGGTGCCTGGCCCGGTGCTTGTTCTTCGAGCCCAGAGATCGTCCGGGGCCTGGGCGGGACGGTTTCGGTGCGGCTGCGGGCGGGCCGCGGTCGCGCGGATGCGGGGAAACCCCCTCCTCATCCGGGCCGGGGTAAGGCGGCGGGGTTCGACTCGTCGTTCCCAGGGCCGTCGGAGGTCCTCGGGGAGGGGGTCGGGCGAGGCGGAGCTGGGTGTGGGCGGCGATGGAGAACGGCTGCCTCCGCTGTCCTGGGAAACACCGCAGATCAGCAGGTCGGGTGACGTGCGAGGTTGAACGCCAAGCCGAGAAGCCGTCGGCGTGACGCCGCGCGCGCCTTCTCGCAGCACTGGGCAGCGCCTCTCCCCGTCGCCGCCGTCCCCGACGAGGACGCCGCTCAGCTCTCCGGCCGCACCGGCCGGCCCGGCCGCAGGTGCGGGCCGCCGGCCGGTGCGGCGCCGGTACGGATCCGAAGGCCCCCTAGGGCGTGTTGTGAAAGTCCCGTCTGACTCGCGACGCCTGGCACGGCACCTCGCCGCGTTGTCGGGATCGCCCGAGTACGTCCAGTACGCGGGCGGCCCTCCGCCTTGCGATGCACCGCACCAGACGCCGCGAGCCCCGCCCTCCGGGCGGACGACGCTACTTTCACAACACGCCCTAGGGCTGCCCTACACCTCCGCGCGCCCGCCAGGAATGCCGTGACGGCCGTCAGTGGCCCTCGTGCGCGGACGCCTCCTTCGAGGTCTTCGCCTCCGGGGACGCCGCCATGGTGTGCCCGTCGTGCCCCGGTACCGTCCCGTCCGCCTTGGCCACCAGCAGCATTCCGGCCATACCCATGTCGGAGTGGCTCTGCACATGGCAGTGGTACATCCAGGCGCCCGCGCCCACGTGTTCGCCCGCGATGACCTGGAAGCCGAAGGAGTCCGCAGGCCCGACGATCTTCGTGTCGATCACCCGGCTCGGGTCGTCGGGCCCGGTCAGCAGGCCCGTACGGTTGTCCGCCCAGCGATGACCGTGGACGTGGAAGGTGTGGTAGTACTCGCCGTGCGTGATCATGACGACTTCGAGCCGGTCGCCCACCGTCGCCTCGAAGTCGGGGCTCTTGTCGGCGGGTTTGTTGTTGATGGTCATGTCGTTGAAGACGATCGTGATGGTCTTGTCGGGCAGGATGTCGCCCTTGCGCCGCACGATCACCGGCCCGTACAGCCCCTTGCGGATGCCGCCCGTGCCATGGTCCGTACCGACGACGTGGTCGTGGTAGTGCCAGTAGCCCGCGCTGCCCGGCTGCCAGGTACCGTCCTTGCGCCGGCCCGGGACATGGGTGCGCCAGGTGTACGTACGGGTCTCGCCCGGTTCGACGATGCTCCGGTTCATCCGGGTGCCGTCACTCGCGATGTCGTAGTCGACACCGTGCGCATGGAGGCTGGCCGCCACGTCCATCGTGTTCTCGAACTCGATGTGCAGGGTGTCGCCCTCGTTGATCTCGATCAACGGGCCGGGAATCGACGCCTTGCCCTTCTCGAATCCGTACCCCATCGAGCCGTCCGCCAGCTTCTCCGCATACAGCTTGAGATGACGTACCGCCCCTCCCGCGGGCGCCGTCGGAGGCGGGTTCTCCGCGGAGGTGGCCTCGATCGCACCGAGGGACAACGATGTCACGCCGGTCGCCGCCACCACCCCGCCACCCATCAGCATCCGCCGGTTGAAGCTCCTTCGGTCCATGTCTAACTCCCCACTGTTGGAAGGGTCTTGCGGAGCAAGCCGAGACAACTACGGCATGAGGCACGGAGATACGCAGGCCGCGAGGGCCGACGGGCCGCTGGCACGGCCACCTCCGGAACGGGCCATACCGTAGCCCGGGGATCTTCGTTTATCCACACTAAGGACAAAGTTCGTGCGATTGCTGCCATAGCTATTGGCGAGTCGCGAAAAGAGGTCTAGCTTCATGCGCTGTTGCAGTGCCAAAGCTGTTGCAGTGACCAAAGAGGGGTGGGTGACCACATGCAGCGCACACCACATCACAGGTCCAGATCGCGACGCGGGCCTGCGGCGGCCGTAGCTGCCGCCGCACTGACCGCTTCCCTGCTCGGCGGCAATGCCGCCAGTGCCAGGCCGGACCCAGGTACACCGGGGACCATGGCGACAACGTTGTCCCTGCCGTCGCCACCGGGCGGCGCCAACGTCAAGGTGCTCGTCTTCCACGCCTCCGCCACCGAGGAGTCCCCGACCGTCGACGCCGGTATCGCGGCGATCGAGAAGATCGGGCTCACCGGTCCGGAGGCGGGCCGGTTCAAGACCGTGGCGTCCGACGATCCGGCCGTCTTCACCAACGGCAAGCAACTCGGAAAGTACAACGCCGTCGTCTTCCTGACGGGCGGCGGCGACGTCCTCGATCCGGAGCAGGAGGCCGGTCTGGAGGCGTACATGGAGGCCGGCGGCGGCTTCCTCGGCATCCATGACGCCGCGCGTACCGAGCCGTACTCGGACTGGTTCACCGGTCTGGTCGGCGCACGTCCGGCGGCCGGCAGCCCCACCGCCGTACAGCGTGCGACGGTGGAGATCGGCGACCGGCAGCACCCGGCGACGAAGAACCTGCCGCTGGAGTGGAAGCGCCCGGACAAGTGGCTGAACTGGAAGGACAATCCATCCGGCGACGTGCACACCGTGGCGCGGGTCCGGGAGATCACGTACAAGCCGGGAACGAGCGCCAACGGCTGGGACCACCCGGTCTCCTGGTGCCGCGACTACGACGGCGGCCGGTCCTTCTACACCGCGATGGGCGGTACGGTCGACAGCTTCGCCGAGGCCGACTTCCGTGACCATCTGCGCGGTGCGCTGGACTGGACGACCCGGATCTCGCAGGCCGACTGCAAGGCGACGATCACCTCCAACTACAAGGCGGAGCGGGTCACTCAGCCCAACCAGCCGGGCAAGAACGACCAGATCGGCGAGCCGCACGGCCTGGTGACCGCCCCCGACGGGCGCGTCCTGTACATCGGCCGGGGCGGCGCGGACAGCAGCGTGCCGGTCGTCACCGACTGGAAGGACCCGAACGTCGGCAAGGGTCTGGGACAGATCCACGTCTACGACCCGAAGACGAAGAAGGTCACCCTCGCCGGTGAGCTGACGGTCTTCGGCAACAAGGGCGGCGGCGACGAGCTGGTCAAGGTCGAGGAGGGTCTGCTCGGCATCGAGCTCGACCCGGACTTCGAGAAGAACGGCTGGGTGTATCTGCACTACACACCCCACGACAAGATCGACCGCGACAAGCAGATGGCGGTCCGTCAGGTCTCCCGTTTCACTCTCGACCTGGCGACGAACAAGCTGGACCTCTCCTCCGAGAAGGTGCTGCTGCACTGGCCGGTCCAGATCCACAGCTGCTGCCACGCGGGCGGCGGCATGGCCTGGGACTCCAAGGGCAACCTGTACATCGCGGCCGGGGACAACAACTCCTCGGGGTTCAGCGACGGTTACTCCGGTAACAACCCCCAGCCGAACTACAAGGGCGTCTCGTTCGCCGACGCCCGCCGTACCGCAGGCAACACGAACAACCTCAACGGGAAGATCCTTCGGATCCACCCCGAGGACGACGGCACCTACACCCTGCCGGAGGGCAACCTCTTCACCGGCAAGGAGACCGCCGAGGGCGGCGGCAAGACCCGCGGCGAGATCTATGTGATGGGTGTGCGCAACCCGGCCCGGATCTCCGTCGACAAGTCGACCGACACGCTGTACGCGGGCTGGGTCGGACCCGACGCGGGCGCCCCGAGCACCACCTGGGGCCCGGCCAAGTACGACACGTTCGCCGCGATCACCAAGGCGGGCAACCACGGCTGGCCGTACTGCATGGGCAACAAGCAGCCCTACCGGGACCGCAACCTGCCGGACCCGAGCAAGCCGCTCGGCTGGTACGACTGCGACCACCCCAAGAACGAGTCGCCGAACAACGACGGCCTGGTCAACCTGCCGCCGATCACGTCCAACACCATCTGGTACTCGCCCCAGGGCGGCGGCGTGGACTACCCCCGCGACGCCAACGGCATCCCCAGCTACAAGGTGGAGGACCAGAAGGAACTCCTGCCCTGGCTCAAGGGCGGTGGCCAGGCCACGATGAACGGCCCGGTCTACCGGTACGACGCGGCGAGCACCAGCGCCGACAAGTGGCCGTCCTACTGGGACGGCAAGTGGTTCGTCGGTGACTTCTACGACGACACCCAGCCGCGGCACGCCGTGCTCACCGATCCGAAGACGGTCGGCAAGGGCGGTCTGCCCACCCACGCCGAGTCCCTCAAGGAGATCATCCCGGTGGGCGCGGACGGCATCCGCAACCTGATGGACTGGAAGTTCGCCCCGGACGGTTCGCTGTACGTCCTGGACTACGGGCGCGGCTTCTTCACCTCCGACTCCAAGTCCGCGCTGTGGCGCGTGACGTACAAGGGCGGCGCACCCACCCCGGCCGTCAAGGACCTGGCCAGGAAGGCGGCAGTGCAGTGAGACACCGTTCGATCTTCTTCCGAAGGCGGTACCGGCCCGCGCGGCTGTGGCTCGCCCTGCTGGGGTCGTTGCTGATGGTCCTGGGACTGACGTCGACGGCGGCGTACGGCCGGGCGGCGGCCCCGGCGGACGCGGCGGCCGACCAGGTGCTGACCTGGACGGCGGGCAACGCCATCGACCACTACCTGTCCGCACCGAAGACGGCGGTGGCCGGCAAGGCGACCATCGTCTTCGAGAACAGCGAGGCGACCGGGAACACCTCGGGCATGCCGCACACGCTGACGTTCAGCGTGTCGGACCCCGAGTTCAACAACGACGTTCCGCTGAACCTGCTGGCCAACCCGGGCGACGACCAGGGCGGCAAGCAGACGGCGGAGGTCACGCTCACCCCCGGCCGGTACTTCTACCACTGCACGATGCCGGGGCACGAGGCGATGCAGGGCATCCTGACCGTCACCGAAGGGGGCGGCGGTGAGGACACCACCGCACCCGAGACCTCGGCGAAGGTCGACGGCGACAAGAACGCCGACGGCGCGTACATCGGTCAGGCGACGGTCACCCTCGCCGCCACCGACGAGGGTTCGGGCGTCGACACGGTCGAGTACGCGGTCGGGGCGGACGGCGCCTGGCAGCCGTACACCGTGCCGGTCGTCGTGAACGAGGTCGGCGCGCACACCATCCGGTACCGCGCGACCGACAAGGCCGGCAACGCGGCGGCGGAGAAGACGGCCGAGTTCACGGTCGCCGCTCCGCCGACGGACGACACGACCGCGCCCGAGACCTCGGCGACCGTGTCCGGGGAGAAGGACGACCAGGGGCAGTACCTGGGTATGGCGACGGTCACCGTCACCGCGTCCGACACCGGTTCGGGCGTCAACACCATCGAGTACGCACTCGGGGCGGACGGCGCCTGGCAGCCGTACACCGGTCCCGTGATGGTGCACGAGGTGGGGGCGCAGAAGGTCCGCTACCGCGCCACCGACAAGGCGGGCAACGCGGCCGCGGAGAAGGCGGTGGAGTTCACCGTCGTCGAACCGCCGACCCAGGACACCACGCCGCCCGAGACGTCCGCGAAGGTCGAGGGCGACAAGAACTCGGACGGCGCCTACCTCACGAGTGCCAAGGTGACGGTCACCGCGACCGACGCCGACAGCGGGGTGGACAAGGTCGAGTACTCACTGGACGGCGGCCCGTACCTCGCGTACACGGCCACGGTCATCGTCGACCGGATCGGCTACCACACGGTCGCCCACCGGGCCACGGACAAGGCGGGCAACACCTCCGAGGCGAAGCAGACGTCGTTCACCATCGCGCAGAGCGGCGGCGTACCCGCGCCGAACTGCCCGGAGTTCGACGAGCGCCTCACCGTCATCGTGGGCACCGTCGACACCGGCGTCCCCAACCGCATCACCGGCAACCGCTGCACGATCAACGAGCTGATCGAGGACGAGAAGGACTGGTCGTCGCACGCGCTGTTCCTCAAGCACGTCGACAAGGTCCTCGACAAGCTGCTCACCGCCGGGGTGATCGACGCCCGCGAGCACACGAAGATCTACAAGGCGGCCAAGCAGTCCGGCATCGGCAAGCCGGGCCAGGACGAGGGCTACCGCAAGCTCTTCGACGGCACGGCCGCCTCGCTCGCCAAGTGGCAGCAGGTGGGCGGCGGGCAGTTCGCGCTCAACGAGGCGGACGGCTCGATCACCAGCTCCACGACGGTGGACGGCATGGGCATGCTGTGGTTCCCCGAGCGCCAGTACGGGGACTTCTCGCTGAAGCTCCAGTGGCGGGACGACGCTCCCGGCACGGGCAACGCCAACGGTGGTGTCTTCGTGCGCTTCCCCAACGTCCACGACAACCCGGAGGAGCCGAATCCGGAGTGGGTCGCCATCAAGTACGGCCATGAGATCCAGGTCAACGACCGGCCGGACGGCGACATGTACAAGACCGGTTCCGTCTACGGATTCGACCGGGTGGGTCTCGCGGGCGCCGGGGTCACTCCCAAGGGCACCTGGAACGACTACGAGATCCGGGTGGTGGACCAGCACTACTCGATCTACCGCAACGGTGTCCTGCTCAACGAGTTCGACAACACGGGCGGTCAGGTCTTCGAGCCGCCGCGGGGTGACGACCCGGGCACCGACGGCCGGCGGTACGCCTCCGGCTACATCGGGCTCCAGGTCCACAGCACCTCGGACGTGATCTCCTACCGGGACATCCGGATCCAGGAGCTGTAGACAGCGCCGTTCGGTATCAGGTGGCCGCGGCCGCATGCTCGGGCATGTGGTCGCGGCCTCCCGGGTGCCGGTGGCGCCATACCCAGAAGACCGTGATGGAGACGAGGCACCAGACCGCGAGCACCAGGAACGGGAAGAGCTTCCGGTGGCCCTGGTAGTAGACGGCGGTGTGCTGGGCGTTGACGGACGCGCCCGGCGGCAGCCAGCGTCCGATGTGCCCGAGCAGCGACGGCAGCAGCGGCCAGGACACGGCCCCGCCGGAGGACGGGTTCCCCAGAAGCACCATCACGCCCCAGGTCGGGAGCATGGCCCAGCGCCCCATCAGGGTGTTGAACATGGTGAAGACCATGCCCGAGGTGAACATCGTGAACGCCAGGATCAGCCAGGACTCGGCGAAGGGAAGATCGACGGCGCCCAGCAGCCAGTCCACCACCGCGGCGATGGCGAAGGCGCCCAGCAGCGAATAGGCGACGGTGAACGCGATCCGTTCGAGGGGGATCAGGCTCCTGGCGTGCACGCTCAGCTGGATGGAGCCGACGAATCCCACGATCACGGCGGCGAGCGAGATGTAGAACAGCGCGAGTCCGCGGGGGTCGCCCTTCTGGAGCGGTTTGACGTCCGCGACGGCGATCGGGATGTTCAGCGCGTCCCCCACCTTCACGGCGGATTCGGCGAGCAGCTGGGCGACGGCGGCGCCGGAGGCACTCGCGACGTCCAGCTGCACCCCGCGGCTGCCGGACCGCACGATCGTGAAGACCTCCTGTTCCTCCAGCGCCTCACGCGCCGCGGCCGGCGTCCGGTAGACGTGGATGACGAGGGAGGCGTCGAGGGCCTTGTCCATCGCGGCGACGAACTCCCGGCCGCGGGCCGTGTCCGGCTGACTGACCACGGCGGTCGGAATCCGGTGGGGGGTCGGATTGGCCATGGCGTACGTGTACGAACCGGCGAAGAGCCCCGCTGCCGCCGCGAGGATGAACAGCAGGACAGTCGCCGGGAAGTAGGGCGACTCCTTGTACGCCGCCCACTTCTCACCCCGGGTCAGCGGCCTGCTGTGCGCCCCGTGGCGCGCGTCGGGGTGCGCTTTCGGCTGCGCGTCGGGATGCGGCCCCTGCTGCGCCTTGTCATGCGCGTCGGGGTGCGCTTTCGGCTGCGCGTCGGGATGCGGCCCCTGCTGCGCCCTGTCGTGCGCGTCGGGGTCCTGGCCGGATGGGCTCACGCGTCGCCGTCCTCGTCGTGGCGGGCGCGGCTCGGCTGTACCCGTTTCGGTTCTCCCGGCATCTTCGGGTACTCCGGCGGGTAGGGCAGGTCACCCGGGCCGCCGTCGCTCTCGTGGCGGTCGGCGAGCTCCAGCAGCGAGTCGAGCCGGAAGGCCTCCTGGTCCATGTCCGCGTGCACGTCCCCCTGTTCCGCGTAGCGCACCGGCATGGTCCGGATGTCGAAGTCGCGCGGTTCGGCGTCCTCGATCTCCTCCCAGCGCAGCGGCGCGGACACCGGGGCGTGCGGGCGGGGGCGTACGGAGTAGGCGGAGGCGATCGTCCGGTCGCGGGCTGTCTGGTTGTAGTCGACGAAGATGCGCTCGCCGCGCTCCTCCTTCCACCAGGCAGTGGTCACCCGGTCGGGCATCCGGCTCTCCAGTTCCCGCCCCACCGCGATGGCCGCCCGCCGGACCTCGGTGAACGTCCAGCGTGCCTCGATGGGGACGAAGACGTGGATGCCACGTCCGCCGGAGGTCTTGGGCCAGCCGCGCAGCCCGTGCTCCTCCAGGACGGAACGCAGTTCGAGGGCCGCCCGGACGGCGTCGGCGTAGTTGGTTCCGGGCTGCGGGTCGAGGTCGATGCGCAGCTCGTCGGGGTGCTCGGTGTCGCCGCCGCGGACCGGCCAGGGGTGGAAGGTGAGCGTCCCGAGGTTGGCGGCCCAGAGGACGGCGGCCACCTCCGTGGGGCAGATCTCGCGCGCGGACCGGCCGCTCGGGAAGGCGATCTCGGCGGTGGGAATCCATTCGGGGAGGTTCTTCGGGGCCCGCTTCTGGTAGAAGAACTCGCCTTCGACGCCGTCGACGAACCGCTGGAGGGTGGTGGGCCGGTTGCGCAGGGCGCGCAGGATTCCGGGGCCGACGGCCAGGAAGTACTCGGCCACGTCCCTCTTGGTGTAGCCCTTCTCCGGAAAGTAGATCTTGTCCGGATTGGACAGCCGTACGGCCCGTCCGCCCGCGTCCAGCTCCACCGCTTTGCCCGCTGCTGCCATGTCGGCCACGGTAGGCGGGGTGCACATATGGCGCATATCGGAGGACTCCGGTCGCCTTACGGTCCACAATCGGGGCATGGATCTGCCGGTGATGCCGCCCGTGAAGCCGATGCTCGCGAAATCCGTGAAACGGATCCCGCCCGGGATGCAGTACGAGGCCAAGTGGGACGGCTTCCGGGCGATCGTGCACCGGGACGGTGACGAGGTGGTGATCGGCAGCCGCACCGGTAAGCCCCTCACGCGGTACTTCCCCGAGCTGGTCACCGCGGTCCGGGAGAACCTGCCGCCGCGCTGTGTCGTCGACGGTGAGATCGTGATCGCGTACGACGGCCGGCTGGACTTCGACCGGCTCAGCGAGCGCATCCACCCCGCCGACTCCCGGGTGCGGCTGCTGGCGGAGCGGACCCCGGCGAGCCTGGTCGCCTTCGACCTCCTCGCGCTGGGCGACGACTCGCTCCTGGACACCGGGCAGTCGGACCGGCGCACTGTGCTGGAGGCCGCTCTCGCCGATGCCGCGGCCCCGGTCCATCTGGCTCCTTCGACCACCGATCCGGCCGTGGCCCAGGAGTGGTTCGAGCAGTACGAGGGGGCGGGGCTCGACGGTGTCGTCGCCAAGCCGCTCGATCTGCCGTACCGGCCGGACACCCGCGCGATGTACAAGATCAAACACGAGCGCACCGCCGACTGCGTGGTGGCGGGCTACCGGTTCCACAAGAGCGGCCCGGTCGTCGGCTCACTGCTGCTCGGTCTGTACGACGAGCAGG
This sequence comes from Streptomyces sp. NPDC048211, assembly GCF_043202315.1. Taxonomy (NCBI): domain Bacteria; kingdom Bacillati; phylum Actinomycetota; class Actinomycetes; order Kitasatosporales; family Streptomycetaceae; genus Streptomyces; species Streptomyces sp. NPDC048211. Next base: position 1,140,643 of record NZ_JBIDAD010000002.1, on the reverse strand, counting down.
GCGCTCTGCAGCATGTGGGCGTCTGCGCGGCCTTCCCCATGAAGCGCCGCGCCGAGCTGGTCGCCGAGCTCGAACCCCTGGTGACGGATGTCGCCGAGCATCCGTGGGGGGCCTGGGCGGACGCCGAGGCGCACGAGGGTTCTCGGATGCCCGGCACCCCGAGCCGCTGGTCGGGGAAGAAGGACATGTCCTGGGTGGCGGTGCGTCCCGAGCGGGTCTGCGAGGTCGCGTACGACCACATGGAGGGCGACCGGTTCCGGCACACGACCCAGTTCCGCAGATGGCGGCCGGACCGCACCCCTTCCGGCTGCACCTACGCGCAGCTGGAAGAGGTGGTCCGGTACGACCTGGCCGAGGTGCTGTCCGCAGGCGGCTGAACGTACGCGCCCGGATCAGGCGGTGGCCGGCGGCGCCGAATCGGTGGAGCAGGGCTCTTCCGTGTCCGTCGGGTCGGGCGCCGGGGTCTCCGTCGTCCCCGGGGTCTCCGTCGGGTCCGAGGTGTCCGTCGGGTCCGGCGAGGCGGTGTCCGTGGGACAGCCGGGCTCACTCGGATCGGGCGTGGTGGTCGGGTCGGGGGTGGTGCCGGGGTCCGGAGTCGTCGTCGGGTCGGGGCTGCTGGATCCGGTGTCGGTGGGGTCGGGAGTGGTCCCCGGGTCCGTCGAACCGCCGGGGTCGGGAGAACCCGTGTCCCCCGGCGACGGGCTCGCGGACGGGTCCCCGGTCCCCGGTGACGTCGGACCGGTGGAGTGGCTGGGCTGCGGGCCGACCACGATGCCGCCCCCGCCCTTGCCGCCCTTGTCGCCCGTGCCGGACCCGCCGACGGGGTGCTTGGGCTCGTCCGGGCTGCCGGCGCCGGGGCTCCTGGGCACCGGGCCCTTGCCGTCGGGCACCACGTGGATGCCGTTGCGGTAGAACGCCAGCCAGGACAGCACGGTGCGCAGATAGGTGTCCGAGTGGTTGTAGCTCAGGATCGCCCGGTCGAGGTCGGCGCGCACGGACAGATCGCGGGGGCCGGCGCAGAGATAGGCTCCGGCGGCCAGGGACGCGTCGTAGACGTTGCCCGGGTCGCTGCGGCCGTCGCCGTTCCCGTCCCTCGCCCAGTGTGCCCAGGTCGAGGGGATGAACTGCATGGGGCCGACGGCCCGGTCGAAGGTCTTGTCCCCGTCGTACCCGCCCCCGTCCGTGTCGGGGATGTTCGCGAATCCGGCGCCGTTGAGCACCGGCCCCAGGATCGGGGAGAGCGTCGTGCCGTGGGCGTCCACCCGGCCGCCTCCCGCGTGTCCGGACTCGACCTTGCCGATCGCGGCAAGTAACTGCCACGGCAGCCGGCAGCCCGGGTCACTGCGTCGCAGTGAGCTCTCCGCCTTGCGGTAGGCGGCGAGCACCGTGGACGGGATCCCCGCCTCGGCCCACGACTGGACGGCCGCCTTGCTGCGCTTCACACCGGTCCTCGGCGGCTCCGGGCTCTTCAGGGGCGGGAGTTCGGTGTGGTAGGAGTCGTCGTTGGGTACCTGCGACCACTTGACCTCCTCCGCCTCCGTCTTCTGTTTCCGGGTCTCCTCGTGTGTGACGAGTCCCGGTGCCTGGGACGCGGTGAGCGCTGCCATCGCGGCGACGGCGGCTGCGGTGCCGCCGATGCCGCGGCGCATGGTGCCGTTGAACCTCATGCGTGCTCTCCTCTCCCCCGGATCACCGGGTGAACGTGTCGATCGCGGATATCCGCCAGGTGCCGCCTCGGCGAACAGCGTCCACGGCGAACATGGCCGCCGCGTACGTGGTCTCCTCCGCCTTGCCCGTACGGGTGTTGCTCTGGTCGGCGAAGATGATCAGCCGGGCCCGGTCGCCGTCGAGCATCTCCACCCCGCTCTCGGTCACGGTCGTGGTGAGCACGAGCTTCTGCTTGGGCGCCTGCGCCCGTACCTCGGCCAGCATGTCCTGGTGCTGCTGAACCGCCTTGCCCGTCAGGTACTTCTTCACGGCGGTGTCGGCCTTGGCCGGCGAGGCGTAGTCGTACGAGAACACCGCGCCGACGGCCTCGGTGATCTGCCCCTTCACCTCGCTGGTGCGGGCGATGTCGGTGAGCGCGGTGTTCTGCCTGCCCGGGTCGTCGTTCAGCGTGGCGGCCGAGGTGAACGCCCAGGCAGCGAAGGCTCCGAGGAGGAGGGTCGCGGCGCACAGCACGGCGGGCAGCCGGACCCGGAGGCGAGGTGGCCGGCCGGGGCGCGGCACCGCCTGCTCCTTCTCGTCCTTCCGCTCCTCCTTCCGCTCCTCCTTCCGCTTCTTCGACTCCGGTGCTTCCTGCGGTTCGTCCGCGACGGTCCCGGGGTCCACGGGCTTGTCCACGGTGGCGGGCGCTACGGCGCGTTCGGCGGCGACGGTGGCCAGGCGACGCTGCCGGTTGACGAGGTGACGGGTCGTCGACATGTCCGGGGTCCTCTCGGTGCGGGGTGGGAGTCGGTGACGTCAGCCGGCGGTGTTGCCGACGGGCGCCTGGCCGAGGGCGCTGAGCTTCCACCCCTCGGAGGTGCGGGTGAGCTGCCCCAGCATCCGGCTCTCCTTCACCGCGGGCTTGCCCTTGGGCGCGGTCACGGTCACCCGTAGCGCCACCATCACGCCCGCCTTCCCGGCCCGGTCGTCGAGCTCGGTGACCGCACCGGACAGCACCTTGGCCGTGCTGACGGTCTTCGCCTCCTGGATCTGCTTCACGAACCCGTCCCGCCCGTCGACGAGTTGCTGGTGCAGGTCCCCGGTGGTGGAGTCCTCCCAGCTGTCGAGTCCCTCGGCGAGCCGTGCGTGGTCGAGCGTGTTCATGTTCTGCACGGCCTGCTCACCGGCGGCCAGTGCGTCGTCACGCGCCTGGGCGTAAGCGGCCGAGCCGTCGTGCTCCGCCTGATACCAGGACACCCCGCCCCAGCCCGCGGCACCCGCCGCCGCGACCGTCAGGACGATCGCCGCCGCCACCAGCGGATTCCTCGTCATCCGTACCCGTGCCATCGCTGCCTCTCCCTGCCCGCCGGTCTGTGCCGTGCTGTGCCGTGTGCCGATGTGCCGCGCTATCTGGACTTGATGTCGACGATCGTCCAGCGTCCTTCCCGGAGCCGGGCCGTGACGGACAGCTGTGCAGCAGCGGTGCTCGCGGCCTTGCCCTTGCGCTCGTAGACCTGGTCGAGGAAGACCAGCAGCTGTGCGCTGTCGTCCGTCAGCCGGATCACCCCGGCGCGGACGACATGGGTGGTGAGGGTGAGCTTCTGGTCGGCGGCCTGCTTCTCGACCTGGCCGAACAGTGCCGCGTACTGCTGAAGCGCCTTGCCCGCCAGGAGTCGCTGCGCGGAGGCCTTGGTGGCGGCGATGTCGGCGGGGCCGTAGGAGAAGACCTTGCCGAGGGCGTTGGTGACGTCTCCGGCGACCTGGGTGGTCGCCATGCTGTCCGTCAGCGCGAGGTTGTCGGTGGCGGGGGTGTCGCGGAGCTGCCGGCCCGCGACGTAGAACGCGCCCCCGGCCAGGACCAGGACGGCGGCGAGCACTCCGGCCACCACCCGGGGCCATCGGCGGCCGGGGCCGTCCTCGCGATCGTCCCCCGTGGTCCGCCCGGCACCGGAGTCGGTGTCGTCGTCTCCCGCAGACTCGGCGGTGCCCGGCGGACCGGCCTTCTCCGCGCCCCCGGAAGCCGGCTGGTCGCTCATGACCTCCTTCGCGACGTCATCCACCTCACCGGTCGCGACGTCCGTCGTACCGCTCCGCAGCTTCATGTGCCGCTCCCTATGCCGAGCGCCGTGAGCGCCTTGATCTTCCAGCCGTCCCCGGTCCTGACCAGGGTGGCCTCGAAGCGCTTGCGTTCGGTGCCGGCCTTTCCGGTGCGCGGGGTGACTTCGACGTCGACGGTGGCGATCATCAGGGCGGTGCCGGTCCGTTCGTCCACTTCGGTGAGCGCCGCGTCCGTGACCTTCCCGCGCGCCGTGGCGCCGGACTTCTTCAGCTCGGCGGCGTCCTTCTTGCGGGTGCGCGCGAGCTGGTCGTGCAGCGGGCCGGTGGAGGAGTCGAGCCACCCGGCGAGTCCGGCGTCCACGCTCGCGGCGTCCTTGCCGTCCAGGGTGTTGAGCCGGGCCAGGCCCTGCCTGCCGTCGGCCAGTGCGGCGTCCCTGCTCTTGGCGTACGCCAGCTCGTCGTCACCGCGCGCCCGGGCGTACGACCAGCCGCCCAGGGCGCAGATCAGCGCGGCGACGAGGAGGACGGCCCAGCCGCTCAGCGATCGGTTACATGAGGTCATGCGCCGTCTCCCTGTCCCAGGCCCAGCAGTCCGGCCATGCCGTCGGCTGCGGGGGCGTCGTCCGCCGTGGCGCCGAGTGCTCCGGGCAGCGCGTCCGGCGCGTCGTCGCCGAACAGCAGCGTGCCGGGCTTCGCCGGTGCGGCCAACGGCCCGCCCTTGGGGGCGTTCGCACTGCCCCGGACGTTGATCCCGGTGCCGGGCGACGAGGTGCAACGGGCCTTGGTGTTGAGGGCGGGTGCGGGTGCGAGATCGAGCCCGTTGCGGTAGTGCGTGGCGCCGTAGCCGGCGGTGCAGGGCAGCGGCTCGAAGAAGGTGAGGGACATCCCGAACCGGGCGCCGTCCTCGTCGACCGCACTGGCGCCCGCCGCGGCGACGGCCGGGAGCTTGACCAGGAGTTCCTCCAGGCCGCGCTGCCGGGTGACGGCGACGTCCGACGTGGTGAGGAGGTTGGCGACGACGACCCCGAAGCTCGGGTCGAGGTCGCGCAGCAGCCCGCTGATCTGGCCGGTCGCGTCGGGTGCGGCGGCGATCAGATTGCGCAGGTCGGTGTCCGAGCCCTTGAGCTGGGCGGCGAGTTCCTTCGCTCCCGAGGCGAAGCCCTTGAGCGCCTCGCCCTGTTCCACCTGGGTACGCAACACGGTCTCGCCGTCGACCATCAGCCTGGTGTTGACGGGCAGCGCCTCGTCGGCCGCCTCGACGAACTCGCTGCCGGTGTCCAGAAGTACCTGGAGGTCGTCGCCTCGTCCGGAGAAGGCGGTGCCGAACTCGTCGACCACCGTGCGCAGCGACTCCAGGTCGACCGACGAGGCCAGGTCGTTGACGCTGGTGAGCACGTTCGTCACCGGCGCGGGGACGGTGGTCTCGGCCTGGTCGATGACCGAGCCGTTCGCGAGGAAGGGGCCCTCGGTACGGGTCGGCCGCAGGTCGACGTACTGCTCGCCGACCGCGGAGAGGCTGGCCACGACCGCCTTCAGGTCGTCGGGGATGGGCGGCGCGGACCTGTCGATGCGCAGCTCGGCCTCCACGCCGTCGTCGGTGAGCTCGATGGGACCGACACGACCCACGGAGACACCCCGGTAGGAGACGTTGGAGTGGGTGAACAGACCTCCGGTCCGCGGGAGTTGCATCTTGACGGTGTAGTAGTCGCGCATGCCGATGTAGTGGCCCAGGTCGGCGTACCGCACGCCCAGATATCCGAGCACCAGTACCGCGATGATCAGGAACGCGATGTTCTTCAGCCGGATGGCGAGGGTGATCATCAGTTGCTCCCCTCTGTGGCCGAGGACGAGGATGAGGCGGAGGACGAGGCGGAGGACGTCGCCGAGGCCGAGGCCGACGCCTTCTCCGACGCCTTCTGCGAAGGCTTTCCGGAGGCCGTTGCCGTGGCCGGGCCGGTCGTGGGAGCCGAGGTCGCGGGAAGGGGCAGCGGAAGCCCCGCACCGGCGGCCGCCCTCGCCCCGGCCGGGGTCTCCGGCTCCGGCTCGTACGCCGGAATGATCTGGGTGCCGGGTGCGGCCGTCATGTCCAGGTACACGTTGAGGTAGTCGCCCTTCACACCCCGCAGCACCTCGTCCGTGAACGGGTACGTGAGAAGCACCTGGAGGGAGTCGGGCAGATCGTTGCCGGAGTCGGCCAGCTCCCGGAGGGTGGGGGCGATGGCCTTCAGGTCGGCGATGGTGTCCGCCTTGCTCTTGTTGATGGTGGTGACGGCGACGGTGGAGAGGGTGTCCAGGGAGCGCAGCATCGTCAGGAGCGAGCCGCGCTGCTTCTCCAGGACCTTCATCCCGGGGCTGAGTCCGGTGAGGACCTTTCCGACGTCCTGCTTGCGGGTGGCGAGTGTGGCGGAGAGCCGGTTGACGCCGTCGAGCGCCGCGGTGATGTCACCTCGGTGGTCGTCGAGGTTGGTGACGAGGGTGTCGACGCGCTTGAGCATGGACCGGACCTGCGGTTCCTGCCCGGCCAGTGCCTTGTTGAGTTCGGTGGTGATGGTCTTCAGCTGGTTGATGCCGCCGCCGTTGAGGAGCATCGACAGAGCGCCGAACACCTCCTCGACCTCCGGGTTCCGGTTGGTCCGGGTGAGCGGGATCCGGTCGCCCGGGGCGAGGGTGCCCTTGGCGGTCCCGCGCGCGGGGGGTGAGAGCTGGATGTACTTCTCGCCCAGCAGGCTCGACTGCTCCAGGTGCGCGTAGGCGTTGGCCGGGAGCTCGATCTTCCCGTTGACCTTCATGGTGACCCGGGCCTGCCAGGTGTCCGGGACGAGGGAGATCCTGGTGACGCGGCCGACGGCGACGTCGTTGACCTTCACCGAGGACTGCGGGGCGAGGCTGAGTACGTCCCCGAAGTCCGCGGTGATCTCGTACGGATGGTCACCGAGGTCCGCGCCGCCGGGCAGCGGCACATCCTCGATCCCCGAGAAGCTCGGGGCCCCGCACCCGGTGACGAGGAGGGTGCAGCAGAGGCCGAACGCGATCAGGGTGGATGCGCCCGTGGTCGCGAGGGCGCCGGGTCTGCGCGGGTTCCGGCTCATCGGTTCGCCCCCTTCTTGTCGTCCTTGCTGTTCTTCGTCGTGCCGTAGACGGTGCCCACGGCCGGCAGCGGCAGCGCGGGCAGCGCCTGTTGCTGCTCGGCGTCGACCGGGGAGAGCCCTTCGGGGCCGGGGGACGACTCCAGCAGGGGGCCGCCCATGCTGAGCTCGTTGAGGTCGGTCCGGCCGTTGAGGGTGCGGTTGGCCGGGTCGTACGCGTTCAGGACGTTGCCTGCCGACAGCGGAAGGGTGTCGAGCGACTCGGCCAGTGAGGCGCGCTGGTCGACCAGGGTCTGGGTGATCGGCACCAGGGCGTCCACGTTCTCCTTGAGAGCGCCCCGGTTGTCCTTGATGAACGTCTTGACCTGGGCGAGGGCGGTGCCGAGCTCCTTGAGTGCGGCCCCGAGGTTCTTCTTGTCGTCCGCCAGGAAGCCGGTGACGGAGTTCAGCTGGTTCTCGGCCGTCCGCACGTTGCCGTCGTTGTCCTTCAGCATGGAGGTGAAGGTCTGGAGGTAGGCCAGCGTGTCGAAGAGGTTCCCGCTGCTCTTGTCGAGCGTCTTCGTCGCCTTGCCGAACTGCTCGATGGAGTCGCCGATGTCCTTGCCGTTGCCCTTGAGGTTCTTCGCTCCGGTGTCCAGGAGCCCGGCGAAGGCTCCCTCGGCGTTCGCCCCCTCCGGGCCGAGCGCGTCGGAGATCTCGGTGATGGACTCGTACAGCTGGTCCACCTCCACCGGCGTCGCGTTCTTCTCGGCGGGCAGTTCGGCGCCGTCGGCGAGGACGGCTCCCCCGGTGTAGGCGGGGGCGAGCTGCACGTACCGGTCGGCGACGAGACTGGGCGCCACGACGACCGCGTGCACGTCCTTCGGCACCTGGACGTCCTTGTCGACCCGCAGGACGACCTTGACGTCCTTGCCCCGCGGCTCGACCGACTCGACGGTTCCGACCCGCACTCCGAGGATCCGCAGGTCGGATCCGGCGTAGACGCCCGTCGCCCGGTCGAAGTACGCGGTGACGGTCGTCGTTCCCGCCTCCTCCATGGCCATCACACCGGTGGTGGCCGCGACGGCCACGACGACGAGGCCGGCCCCGATGCCGATGACGCGGGTGAGTCTCATCTCAGCTCCCGCCTTCCTGCTTGGGAGGCATGCATCCGGTCGCCGGTGGTGTGTCGGCGGGCAGGTAGTTCTTCGGTACGACGCCGCAGACGTAGTTGTCGAACCAGCGGCCGTTGCCGAGGGTGTTGCCGACGAGCCTGTTGTACGAGCCGGAGAGCGCGAGCACCTTGTCGAGGCTCTTGCGGTTCTTGGTCAGCACCGCGGTGACCCGGCCCAGCGCCTTGAGCGTGGGCTTCAGCTGCTTGTTGTTGTCGGCGACGAGACCGGTGAGCTGGATGCCCAGGTCGCGGGTGCCGGTGAGCAGGAGGTGGATGGAGTCGCGGCGGGCCTGGATCTCGCCGAGGAGCAGGTTGCCGTCCTCCAGGAGGGTCTCGAAGCTGCTCTTCTTGTTGGCGAGGGTCTTGGTGAGCTGCTTGCTGCCCTTGAGGAGGGTCGCGAGCTGGGCGTCGCGCTCGGAGACCGTCCTGGAGAGGGCGGACAGCCCCTTGGCGGCGCTCTTCACGTCCGGCGGGGAGTCCTTGAACGTGGCGGAGATCGTCTCGAAACTCTTGGCGAGCTGCGCGGTGTCGATCTCCTCGATGGTCTCGCCCAGCCCGTTGAAGGCCTGGGTGACGTCGTACGGGGAGGTGGTGCGGCCGGCCGTGATGCGCTCGTCCGGGTTCTGCGGTGACTCGCCGAGCGGGTCCACGGCGAGGTACTTGTCGCCGAGGAGCGTCTTGATGGCGATGCCGACGGTGCTGGCGTTGCCGATCCAGGCGTCCTTGACCTTGAAGGTGACCTTCACCTTGGCGCCTTCGAGGGAGACTCCGGTGACCTTGCCGACCTTCACTCCGGCGATCCGCACCTCGTCGCCCTCGTCGAGTCCGGCGGACTCGCTGAAGTCGGCGCTGTACGTGGTGCCGTCGCCGATGAAGGGCAGGGAGTCGGCGCGGTAGGCCCCGTATCCCAGGAGGGCGAGCACGAGCAGTCCGACGATGCTGACGGCGACGGGGTTGCGGTCGCGTACGGGCTTGATTCTCATGACAGGCACCTCGGCTGGGTGATCTCGATGCCGGTCGGCGGGGTGCTGCCGTCGCTGGTCGTGACGCCGCTGACCTTGGCCTCGCAGAGGTAGAGGTTGAGCCATGACCCGTACGAGGCGAGGCGGCTGATCGCCTCCATCTTGGCCGGGGTCTTCTCAAGGAAGTTCTCGATCTTCGGCGAGTTGTCGGCCAGCCGGTCGGAGAGACGGCCGAGCTGCTTGATGTCCTCCTTGAGGGGTGCCCGGCCGTCGTTGAACAGATCGGCCGTGACCGTGGTCAGGGCGCCCATCGCGGTGACCGCCTCGCCGAGCGGCTTGCGGTCGCCCGAGAAGCCGGTGACGAGTTTCTGGAGGGTGTCGACGAGGTCGTCGAAGCCGGCCTCACGGTCGTTGACGGTCTTCAGGACCGTGTTGAGGTTCTTGATCACCTCGCCGATCACCTTGTCCTTGGCGGCGACTGTGCCGGTCAGCGATCCGACGTGCTGCAGGATGCTGTCGATGGTGCCGCCCTCGCCCTGGAGCACCTGGACGATGGAGCCGGCCAGTTGGTTGACGTCGGGCGGGGAGAGGCCTTCGAAGAGCGGCTGGAAGCCGTTGAAGAGCTGGGTGAGATCCAGAGCCGGCGTCGTCCGGGAGAGCGGGATGGTGGCCCCCGCGGTGAAGCTCCTGCCGACGGGCCCCGCACCCTGGTCGAGGTCGATGTAGCGCTGGCCGACCATGTTGAGGTACTTGATCGACGCGGTCACCGACGCCGGCAGCTTCCGGCTCTTCTGCACGTTGAAGCGGACCTCGGCGAGCCGCCGGTCGGCGACCTCGATGGACTCGACCTGTCCGACCTTGACCCCGGCGATCCGGACGCTGTCGCCGACGATGAGCCCGGTCGCGTCGGTGAACCTGGCCCGGTACGAACGGGTCTCGCCGACACCGGTGTTGGCGATGGACAGACCCAGCACCGTGGTGGCGAGCACCGTCACCAGGATGAAGACGATCGATTTCGCGAGCGGTCCCGCGAGGGAGCGGCGCTTCACTTCAGCTTCACCTCCACGCCGCGGAAGGCCGGACCGATGAGCACGCTGCTCCACTCGGGCAGGGCCTGCGGCCGGACCTTCAGTGAGGGAGCGACCAGTTCGTTCACGAGCCGGCTCTCCTGCGGGGAGTTGGGCATGCCGAGGGACGCGTCGGCCGCCGGCACTTCTTCGGGGGCGGTCGTCTCCGGGTCCGCCGTACCACTGCTGTGCTCGGAGGTCCTGGCGTCGGCGGTCGGCACGCTCTGGCCGACGTAGGGGATGGAGTAGCAGTGGGGTCCGCCGGTCGCGTCGTAGACCGGGGTGTCCTTGCCCGCTACGTACTTCCCCCGGGAGGGCACGGTCTTGAGCGTGACGTGGAGCCCCGGCCGGTCGGTGCCCTTGCCGAGCGCCTTGTCCATGGCCGGCACGAACCCGGCGATGGTGCGCAGGGTGCAGGGGAACTCCGAGGAGTACTTCGCGAGCGTCTCCAGAGTCGGTCTGCCCGAGGTCGCGAGCCGGATGAGGTTGTCCTTGTTCTTCTCCAGGAACGCGGTGAGGTCCCGGGCGGAGGCGGTGGTGGAGCCGTACAGGTCGGCGAGTTCGGCCTGCTGCTCGGCGACGGTGCCGCTGGTGACGGTGAAGTCGGTGAGGGCGTCCAGGACGTCTGGGGCGGCGTCCGCGTACAACCGGCTCACCTTGACGAGCTCCTTGATGTCCGCGTTGAGCGTGGGGAGCTGCGGGTTGAACTTCTGGAGGTGTGTGTCGAGGGTGGCGAGGGTGTCGCCGAGCTTCTCGCCGCGGCCCTGGAGTGCCTGGGAGACCGCGTTGAGGGTGGCCGAGAGCTTCTCGGGCTTCACCGCGGTCAGCAGGGGCAGGACGTTGTCGAGGACCTCTTCGAGTTCGAGGGCGTTGCTGGAGCGGTCCTGCGGGATCACGGCCCCGGCCCGGAGCGTCTGCGCGGACGGCACGGCGGGCGGCACGAGGGCCACGAACCGTTCGCCGAACAGCGTGGTCGGCAGCATCTGGGCGGTGACGTCGGCCGGGATGCGGTCGAGCTTGTCCGGCTCGATCGCCAGCGTGAGGCGGGCGCCCTCGCCGTCGGCCGCGATGTCGCGGACCTGGCCGATGACGACACCGCGCAGCTTCACGTCGGCGTTGTCGTGCATCTCGTTGCCCACGCTCGACGTCCGTACGGTGACGGTCGCGTCGTGGACGAAGTCCTTCTCGTACACGGAGACCGACACCCAGATGAGGACGGCGGGTACGAGGAAGAAGGCGACCCCGGCGGTTCTGCGGCCGGCGGTCCTTGTGGTCCGGGAAGTCATCAGCCGGCCACCTTCACGGTCGTCGTGGCGCCCCAGATGGCGAGCGAGAGGAAGAAGTCGGTGACGCTGATCAGCACGATCGCGTTGCGCACCGAGCGGCCGACGGCCACGCCCACCCCGGCGGGTCCGCCGGTGGCGTGGTAGCCGTAGTAGCAGTGCGCGAGGATCACCATCACGCTGAAGATCAGCACTTTGAGCACCGACAGCAGGACGTCCTGCGGGGAGAGGAAGAGATTGAAGTAGTGGTCGTACGTGCCCGCCGACTGTCCGTTGAACAGGACGGTGACGTAGCGGGAGGCGACGTACGAGGAGAGCAGCCCGATCGCGTACAGCGGGACGATGGCGACGACCCCGGCGATGATGCGGGTGGTGACGAGGTAGGGCATGGAGCGCACGCCCATCGACTCCAGGCCGTCGATCTCCTCGTTGATCCGCATGGCGCCGAGCTGCGCGGTGAAACCGGCGCCGACGGTCGCGGAGAGCGCGAGGCCCGCGACGAGCGGGGCGATCTCACGGGTGTTGAAGTACGCGGAGATGAAGCCGGTGAAGGCGGCGGTGCCGATCTGGTTGAGGGCGGCGTACCCCTGGAGTCCGACGACCGTGCCGGTGGCCAGGGTCATCGCGATCATGACGCCGATGGTGCCGCCGACGACACCGAGGCCGCCGCTGCCGAAGGCCACCTCGGCGAGCAGGCGCTGCACCTCCTTGAGGTAGCGGCGCAGCGTCCGGGGAATCCAGACCAGGGCCCGTACGTAGAAGGCGAGTTGGTCACCTGATCGGTCGAGCCAGCTGAGTATCGGCATCGGTCAGCTCCCCTTCGCGGGGACGATCTGGAGGTAGATCGCCGTGAGGACCATGTTCACGAAGAACAGCAGCATGAAGGTGATGACGACGGACTGGTTGACCGCGTCGCCCACCCCCTTCGGACCACCGCGCGGGTTCAGTCCGCGGTAGGCGGCGACGATGCCGGCGATGAAGCCGAAGATCAGCGCCTTGATCTCGCTGACGTACAGGTCGGGCAGCTGGGCCAGGGCGGAGAAGCTGGAGAGATAGGCGCCCGGGGTGCCGTCCTGCATGATCACGTTGAAGAAGTAGCCGCCGAGCGTGCCGACGACGGAGACGAGGCCGTTCAGCAGGACGGCGACCAGCATGGTCGCCAGGACCCGCGGGACGACGAGGCGTTGCACGGGCGAGACGCCCATGACCTCCATCGCGTCGAGCTCCTCGCGGATCTTGCGCGATCCGAGGTCGGCGCAGATCGCCGAGCCCGCGGCGCCGGAGACCAGCAGCGCCACGATGATCGGACTGGCCTGCTGGATGACGGCGAGGACGCTGGCGCCGCCGGTGAAGGACTGGGCGCCGAGCTGCTGGGTGAGCGAGCCGACCTGAAGGGCGATGACCGCGCCGAACGGGATGGAGACGAGGGCGGCGGGCAGGATGGTGACGCTGGCGACGAACCAGAACTGCTCGATGAACTCCCGTACCTGGAAGGGCCGTCGGAAGGTCTCCCGGCACACGGTCCCGGCCAGCGCGAACAGCCGCCCGGTCTCGCGCAGCGGGGCCGTGAGCTTGCTGGGACGCGGCGCCTCGGGCGCCTTCCTCGGGACCTGGGCCGCAGCCGGGGGCCGGTCCTCCGGCGGCCCCGGGGGCATCACCGGCATGGGGGCCGTCACGGGCGCCCACCCCCCGCGGCCGGGCTGTAGCTGTTGAGGATGGCCGTACGGGCCGCCTCCGGCAGCTGCCCCATCATCGACATGACCCGCTCCCGGCGACGCAGGGCACCCTGGCGCACCGGCAGGCCCGGGGAGGGCTCCAGCTGCGGGACGACGGTGCGCGGGGCGTTGGCCGAACTGATGCCCCGCCCATAGCCGCCCCGCTCCTCGGCGGCGAGGGTGGCGGCGTCCTTCTCCTCGGACATGCCGATGGGGCCTTCGCAGCGTCCGGCGAGGAACTGGGAGACCACGGGCAGATCGCTGGTGAGCAGCACCTCGCGCGGTCCGAAGGTGACCAGGTTGCGGCAGAACAGCATCCCCATGTTGTCCGGGACCGTGGAGGCGATGTCGAGGTTGTGGGTGACGATGAGCATCGTCGCGTCGATCTGCGCGTTGAGGTCGACGAGCAGCTGCGAGATGTACGCGGTGCGGACCGGGTCGAGTCCCGAGTCCGGTTCGTCGCAGAGGATGATCTGCGGGTCCAGGACGAGGGCGCGGGCGAGGCCGGCGCGCTTGCGCATACCTCCCGAGATCTCGCCGGGCAGCTTGTCCTCGGCGCCCAGGAGGCCGACCACGTCGATCCGCTCCATGACGATGCGGCGGATCTCGGACTCCTTCTTGCGGGTGTGCTCCCGGAGCGGGAACGCGATGTTGTCGAAAAGCGACATCGAGCCGAAAAGCGCACCGTCCTGGAACATGAGGCCGAAGAGCTTTCGGGCTTCCATGATGTCCCGCTCGGAACCGTTCACCATGTCGACGCCATTGACGAGGACGCGGCCCTGTTCGGGCTTGAGCAGGCCGATGATGGATTTGAGGAAGACGGTCTTTCCGGTGCCGGAAGGACCGAGCATCACACTCACTTCGCCGGCGGGCAGGGTGAGGCTGACGTCTTGCCAGATGTTCTGCTTGCCGAAGGATTTCGTCAGGCCTTCCACGACTACTTCGATTCCCATCGGCCCTCCCTCGACGTATCGGTGAAAGAAGTCATCTGTCGGCGCTCCGGCTCTGAGAAATCCAATGGCGGCTCGTCACACATGCACCAGGAGGCGCACGTTATGTCCGCCGAAACCGCCAGGACAAGCCGTTGAACAGCGGAGATCGGCGAACCATGTACTCGATGTGGATCACTTGTCACCGAGTGACAAAACCGCTCACGGGCTTTGTCGCAATCTGCGCAAGATCTCCGGCGTGCGGATCGGGGCCCAAGTCCGTCAGGGGCTGGAGCCGTGGGGTCCCGACGGTGGGAGCGCCGCCCCAGGACAGAGGCTTCGGAGGCTGACACATTCCCGGTGCGGAATTCTGGCCAGGGGGGCATGGCCTGGACTCCGCAGGCATCGAACGAACAGCTTCGGATACATTTCCGCGCTGCTCACCTGGGACGCTACGGGTCAGTAACCTTTCTTCGCAATAGCGGTTCCCGAACTTTTTGCGCAGTGATTCGCGGGAAGGCGATTCTTGTCCCCGAGTGAGTATTCGGCGCGCGAAACCTATACGAACATGAGCCTTGCCGCCCGCACGCGGAACGGCCCCGTCATGCCCCGCGGCACGCCGAAGCCCGCCCCGACCAGGAGATCTCCCGGTCGGGGCGGGCTTCGGTCTGTGCAGCGGGGGCACGCACGGAGTGACAAGGACGGACGCGTCGCCCCGGCGGGCCGGCCGTGCTACTTCGCCGCGGAGTGCCAGTACTGGGAGAGCACCTTGCCCGCGTCGGGCAGGACGAGCCCGGGGGCGGTGAGCGCGGCGCTGTAGGTCGAGGCGTTGTTGAGCGTGAGGTGGTTGTCACCCGACAGGGACGGCAGCCCCTCCTTCAGGTTCACCGCCCAGCTGAGGACTCCGCCCAGACCGCAGCCCGTGGCCTTGGGCACGGCAAAGGTGGTGTCCTGCTGTGTGTTCCCCGTCAGGGCGAACCTCAGCATGGCGCCGCCGGTGGCGTTGCGCGTGCCGTCACCGTCGAAGCGCTGAATGGCGACGGCCGGCGCCGTGGCGTTCTGCGGGCGCAGAATCACGGGGGAGGACGTGCTCCCTATGTAGCAGTTGGAGCCGAGGAGCGAGTTCTCCAGATGGATGCGCACCGGCAGCTTCACGATCGGCTGACCGACGCTCAGACCTGCCGGGAGATTGAATTCCGTGGGCGCACCGGCTGACTCCACCGTCGCCGTCACCCTGTTCAGGCTGACGCTGGTTATCTGACCGCAGACCGCGCTGACGACGGGAATGTCACTGGGGCACATGAGACCCAGCAGCCCGCCGGGAATCTCCGTCGGCGCGCTCACGAGGGCCCCGCCCGCAGGGGGAATCACCTTGAAGGTCCCGGCCGCGGTGTCCTGGATGACGCCGAACTGCATGTCGTTGGAGCCGGTGGTCGCCTCCGTCGTGCCCAGTTTGAACTCACCGCTGGGTGAGTACGAGGAGACACAGGATGCGACGAAGTCCTGGCCGTCCGCCGCGAGCATGGCGGGATCGTCGACGGGACAGCGGGAGAAGGGCGCCCAGTCCCCGTTGAGGTTCGCGGCGGCTACGGCGGCGGAGGCGGGCAGCGGAGTCAGCGGAATCGCGACCACCGCAGCGGCGGCGGCAGCGAACAGTCCGTTACGCCACTTCTTCGGGACAGCTCTCATTACTCCCTCAATTCATGGTGGTCCGAGCGAATGTGATGATCTCGTGTCCGGATGGAGAGCGGCGGACGGCCGCGGCTTCAGCGTTGCGGCTTGGGAACCCGCACCGGCTGGCCGTCCTCCGTGCACACGTTCGGGTCGCCCTGCGCGGCCGCACAGGGCGCCGCCTGGATCTGTTTCACGTCACCGGGGACTCCGGAGATGGAGGCGGTGAACAGGTCGTCGAGGTCCTCGCCCACACCGCATCCCGAGAAGGGCGGAATGGTGACCTTGCCGGTGAGAGCGCCACCCGTGACCAGCGTGTAACCGGTCTGGACCCCGTCCTTCAGCAGCATCTCCCCCCGCAGCGGGAGCGCGAAGGGCTTCGCCGTACGGCAGTTGGGTCCCACGTCCAGCCGGACGCCGTTCACCTTCACGTCGTACAGCCGGAGCTGGAGCTGCATGTCGATGGTTGTCGTACCGACGCTGTTGCCGGGGCTGAGGATCGTCAGGTCGGAGTGGATGTTGGGCAGTGGCTGTCCGTCCGGGCCGGCCGCCGGAGGGATCTGGGTCATCTCCATGGTCGCGGTCGTCGGCATGAAGCCGAAGGTCAGGAACGTGCCGGTGGCGGGGGGCAGTTTCGGCTTTCCCTGATAGTCCAGGATCGCCGTCGACTCCTGGAACACATGCAGATGGCCGTCCTGGAACTTGATGGACGTCGCTCCCTGGTGGATCTGTGTACAGGCGACCGGGAACAGGGTGGCGCTGTTGAGCTTGGCGACGTTCGCGTACCCGGTGACATAGGCGTTGAGGCTGAACTGGTCCTCCGCGTCACCCACGCAGCGGGGCGCCTCACCGTCCTGGCGTGGCGCCTTCGACGGATCGCCCACCTCGGGCGTCGCACCGGCACTCCGGGCGCCGTCCGCGGTGGGTGCCTTCCCCTCCCGGGCCCCGGACGGCTCGGGCGAGGGCCAATCCGGTTCCCCGCCGACCGGCACCGCGGCAAGGGTCAGGTCCTGGTCCGGCGCAGGCGTACATGTCAGTTGCACGGCCAGCGGCTCGACCGAGGCGGTGTCCGGCTTCGGCGGAGTCAGCCGTGCGGTCAGCTTCGCCGCGGTGAAGGTGAGGTCACCGGAGGCTCCGGCGGTCACCGTGGGAACGTCACCCGTGGAGGCGAACGTGAGCTCCCCCGATTCCGGGACGGCCACCAGGTTCTCGGTGGTTCCGGCCCATGTGGCCACCGCGGACCGGTCGCCCTGGGCCACAGCCACGTTCAGCTCTGTCTCCACCTCGTAGCCGGCCGCTCCGCCGTCCGACAGATCGGCCAGCGCCTCCCCCGACAGGGTCATCTCGGTGCTCACGTCCGTGAGCTGGAGGGGTTGGCCGACCGTGCCCTTGTCCGGAACCGTCGCGGCCACACGCACCGCGACCTGTTGGGAGCCGGAAGGGAAGTCACAGCCGTACATCAGCTCGGCCCGGACCTCGCGGTCGCCGGCCGACGCCTGCGCGCCCGGAATGACTCCGGCCACGAGGACCGCGGCCAGAACGGCACCGCCCCGTGCTGCCAGGTGCCCACGGCTCCGCCCCGTCCTACCGAGCATCATCATCCCTCGCGATTCCCTTCTGTCGGGGCCGCAGGTCGCACGGCGGGACTCCCGCCGTGCGACCTGCCGAGCTCTCGGTTACCTGGCGGCTCGTCAGGTTCCGATGATGCTCGTGATTCCGGTGACGGAGTAGTCACCCGTGAAGGTCGGGTGGTCGCCGACGGCCACGATCCCGGCACATCCCGCGGTGGCGGTCGAGACGGTCAGCACGCGCGTGGAGTTGGAGACGGCGAGCTTCTTCGTGCTGTTGGTGAACTTGGCGTTGACCTCACCGGTGACGTTGAAGGTGCAGGTGAGGACGGTGAGCTTGGCCTGGATGTTCTTGATGTAGCCCGTCGTCACGCCGGAGGTGTAGTCCTGCGCCACGAGCTGCCAGGCCGGCGAGGTGGTGGCGACGGGCGTCACCGGACCGAGTGCGCTGGTGCAGGGGCTGGCCGTGGTACCGAAGGTGGCCGAGGTGATGGATCCGACCGTGGCGGGGTTGCCCGTCGCGCTGGCCGCGGAACCAGCCGCGCCTGCGGTGGGACACGTGAGCGGAAGGCCGTTCACCGACAGGACCGTGTTCGTCGACACGGCCGTGAAGGCCCCGCCCGTGACGGTCCACGTGGTGGCGGGAAAGGCCATCGCCTGGGTGGCGGTGAGTACGACAGCCGCAGAAGCGACGCCGGTTGCGACGGCGATCTTCTTGAGGGTATTACGCACAGTTAGTTCCTCCGATTCGACAATGCGGGTTGCACTGCTTGCGGGGACGCGCTTCACGGCTGCCCAACGGGCACGAAGCACGGCTACGAACCACTTCTCCGGGGGGAGACGTACACTCTCGGTCACATACAATCTGTGACAGGCCGTGACGTTACTTGCGGGAAACTTGGAGCACAATCCCGCCAGCCGAAATTGCTCGGACCGAGTTCTTTTCTCGTACCAGGCTTACTAACTACCCCAGGTCCACTTGTCACTTGCTGCGCAAAATCGCAGTCGGGCGAGAGGCACGGGAGAGGCGTCAGCAGCAGCGCCCGCACCGGTGACCCGTGACTCACCTGCGGCGGACTCGGCCGTTGGCGACCGCGGGGCGAACGCCCCCGCCAGGGGCGATCACCTGAAGCCCCTGTCGAGGCCCGGGTCCCGCCCCTTGTGGACGCCCCCTCAACGGAGCCCTCTCCGCCGCCGGGCGCCCGACACGGACGGCCGAATACCCGGCACGGAGCGAATTGGACTCCGTCACCGGATATCTCGACCGGACTCTCTGTCCTGTTTCGTGGACCGGACCTTGTCAGTTCCTGAGCAGGTGAATTCGCGCTGCCGTACACCCGATTCCGCCACCACGAACGGTTTCCCGCAGAAGCGGGAGATACGGCAGCCCGGACGTTTCCGGGTCGTCCACCGCGTGCCGGCGAGGGCGGCCTCGGCGAACGCCGCACGGCGCCCGGGCCCGAACGGGCGGACATCCGCTGCCGCCCCTCTCACCCGCGCAGGATCGAACGGCCGAAAATATTGTCCGGAAGTGAGCACTCCCGCCCTACCTGCACCGGAGCACCATGACAAGGCCACGATGTGTGGCCCTTGCACTTCGATCTTGCACAAATGGTGGGCATGGTCACTGACTTGGTCTATCTTCATCGCGAACTTGGTACGCACCTGTCGGTTCGTGGGAGCGCTTTCCCCCACTGCCTCACCCCCACCGGGCACCGGAGAGCGAGGGGACACGTCATGCCGAGAGTCATTTCGCCACTGGACACCGGGGACCCGCTGGGACCACTCCCCCAGGAATTCGCGGCCATCATGCGGCCCGAACTGCCGAGCCTGATCAAGGAGATAGGCGTCGAGGTCACCCGGGCCTATCCGGAGTACGCCCGCCTGCTCAGCGGCCCGAACGGCCAGGCCATTCGGGTCGGCGTCGAGCAGAGTCTCGCGTCGTTCGTGGATCTGGTCGCCGAGCCGTCCACCTCCACCTCGCTGCGCGACGACATGTGCCGCCGCTTCGGGCGGTTCGAGGCGTACGAGGGCCGCACCATGGAAACGCTCCAGGGCGCGTACCGGCTCGGCGCCCGGGTCGCACTGCGGCGAGCGAAGAAGGTCGGCCGGACCTACCACTTCTCCCCGACCCTGATGCTCAGCTTCGCCGACGCCCTCTTCACCTACATCGACGAACTCGAGTCCCTCTCACGTGAGGGGTTTCTCGAAGTGCAGTCCCAGAGCGGCCGACAGACCGAAGCCATGCGCCGACGCCTGCTGCATCTGATCCTGGCCGGACGTCCCGTGCCCCGTTCCGCCATCGCCGAACTGTGCGAGCAGACCGGGTGGACGCTCCCGGAGGAGGTCACCCTCGTCGCGGCGCGTGCCCCCGCGGGGCTCGACCGGGTCAGCGCCGACCGTGACATCCTGGTCGATCTCAGCGACCCCCAACCTCATTTACTCATCCCCGGGCCGCTCGACGACACACGAAGAGCCATGCTCGACCAGACGCTGCTCGGCACCCGCGCGGCGATCGGGCTGACCGTTCCCACCTCCCTGGCCGCGGACTCGATCCGCTGGGCCCGGCGGGTCCTCGAACTCGTCGACGCGGGCGTCATCGACGACGCGCCGGTCATCCTCTGCTCGGACCACCTCATCACCCTGTGGCTGCTCTCCGACCCGATCCTCCTCGACCAGCTCGCCCAGCGGGAACTCGCCCCCATCGCGGGCATCAGCACCACCCGGCGGGAACGGCTCATCGAGACGCTGCGCATCTGGCTCGACACCCGGGGCACGGCCGCCCACATGGGCGAACTGCTCGACGTCCACCCCCAGACGGTCCGTTATCGCATGCGTAACCTGGAGTCCATCTTCGGCGAGCAACTGAGTGACCCCGAGAGCCGGTTCTCCACCGAGGCGGTTCTGCGGGCGCTTCAGCTGCGGTCCCGCACCAGGGATTCCACCACCCCGTAGCCCACACAGAACGGCTTCCGGCCGGATCACGGCCTTCACGGCGCGTCAACTTACTTATGAGTAAAGGGAAATACCCGGTCACTCCCAAACGGTTGCCACACGGAGACGTTCTCAACGAGAAACCTGCAACTGCGTCCCGTACACATGGAGGAGTCGGCCGCCCACCCGGCGGCCGCGACGCCCCACCTCCTGGCCACCATTCGAGAGGGAACCCCCCATGACCGCCTCACACCTGCTCGTCCCCGTGCCGATCCCGGACCGCATCGCGGCGCTGATCGGCTCGTGCATCCCGCCGCACATCCTGGAGGCGGAGTTCGACGCCGAGTGCGCCGCGCGGGAGGTCCGCAGCTTCCGCGGCCCGCGGCTCGACATCGAGGACCAGGCCGACCGGGAGCAGGCCCTCTCCGAACTGGCCCGCGCCAACAAGGTGCTCGCCGCACACCATCCCCGACTGGCGGTGCGCCCCGGCAGCTCCTGGTGACTCCCTCGCCCCGCCTCCGTCTTGCGGAGGCGCCGCCCCGCGCTTACCTTACTCCGAAGTAAGTTTACTTCAGAGTAAGGAACTGGCGTGGCCGACAACAGCAGCGGCAACCTCACCGACGAACTGACCGCACTCGACTTCGCGGCCGTCTCCCCGCCGGAGTTCGCACGGATCGTGAAGGGCCTGTCCGCCAAGCAACTCGGCGAGGTCATGCACGGTGAACTGCGCACCCGGGTGCTCGGCGAGGTCTTCGGCCGGATGAAGCAGCAGTTCCGCCCGGAGGCGGCCGGGCAGCTCAAGGCACTGATCCGCTGGAAAATCACCGGTGACACCGACGAGGTGTACGAGACCGCGATCGACAACGGCGCCTGCACCGTCAGCGCGGGCCGCTCCGACGCCGAACCGCGCACCACGCTGGTGATGGCCGACGCGGAGTTCCTCAAGCTGGTCTCCGGCAACGGCAATCCCGTGACGATGTTCATGATGCGCAAGCTGAAGGTGGCCGGCGACGTCGGCCTCGCCTCGGGTCTCACGCGCTACTTCGACATCCCGAAGGCCTGAGGCCGATGAGCTACTTCTCCCTCGCGCTCACCGAGGAACAGCAGGACCTGCGTAACTGGGTGCACGGCTTCGCCGCCCAGGTGGTGCGCCCGGCGGCCGCCGAATGGGATGCCCGCGAGGAGACGCCCTGGCCGGTCATCCAGGAGGCGGCCCGGATCGGTCTCTACGGATTCGAGTCCCTCGCCGACATGTACGGCGACCCGTCGGGGCTCTCCCTCCAGATAGCCAACGAGGAGCTGTTCTGGGGCGACGCCGGAATCGGCATGGCGCTCTTCGGCACCTCCCTCGCCGTCGCCGGAATCTTCGCCTCCGGCACGCCGGACCAGCTCGCCGAGTGGGTGCCCCAGTGCTACGGCGACGAGGACGACCCGAAGGTGGCGGCGTTCTGCGTCTCCGAACCGCAGGCCGGCTCCGATGTCTCCGCGATGGCCACGAAGGCGCGTTACGACGAGGCCAAGGACGAGTGGGTGCTCTCCGGCCAGAAGGCGTGGATCACCAACGGGGGGATCGCCGAGATCCACGTGGTCGTCGCCTCGGTCGACCCGTCGCTCGGCGCACGGGGACAGGCCGCGTTCATCGTGCCGCCCGCCACGAAGGGTCTGGAGGCGAGCCGCACCATCAAGAAGCTGGGCCTGCGCGCCTCGCACACGGCGGATGTCTTCCTCGACGACGTACGCGTGCCGGGGCACTGTCTGCTCGGCGGAAAGGAGAAGCTGGACGCCCGGCTGGCCCGTGCCCGCGAGGGCGGCAACGCCAAGGGACAGGCGGCGATGGCGACCTTCGAGGTCAGCCGCCCGACCGTCGGCGCCCAGGCCCTGGGCATCGCGCGCGCGGCGTACGAGTACGCGCTGGAGTACGCCGGACAACGCGAGGCGTTCGGCCGCCCCATCATCGAGAACCAGTCGATCGCCTTCGCGCTGGCCGACATCCGTACCGAGATCGAGTCCGTCCGGCTGCTGATCTGGCAGGCGGCGTGGATGGCGCGCAACGACCGGACCTTCGACGCCGGCCAGGGCTCCATGTCCAAGCTGCGGGCGGGTGAACTCGCCGTGTCCGCCACGGAGAAGGCCGTCCAGATCCTCGGGGGCGCCGGATACAGCCGCGAGCATCCGGTGGAGCGGATGTACCGCGATGCAAAGATCTACACGATCTTCGAGGGAACCAGCGAGATCCAGCGCCTGGTCATCGCGCGGGCGATCTCGGGACGCCACATCCGCTGACCGGAGGCCGGCCCGCCCCGGTCTCCTTGTGCCGCGCGGCGGGAGGGGCGGCTCACGGGGCGACCGCCGCCTCCACCACGGCCTTGATGCGCTGCCCGAAGGCCGGGGCGTCCTTGCGGGCCGCGCTGCCCGCGAGGCCGACGAGGAGCTTGCCGACGCCGTGGCCCTCCAGGGTGTTGAAGAGGCGGACTTTCGTCGCGCCGCCGGCCGTGGGTTCGAGGTCGTAACCGCCGTCCGCCGCCGTGACGGCGTTCTTCGAACGCTCCTGCCAGCGGATCCGGTGCGGCGCCACCAGCTCGGTGATCTCGAACTCCCGCCGCGTCTTCATACCGGCGTCCTTCACCGTGCTGAGGAAGCGCGTGCCGACGGCGGTGGGACCGGGAGGCTGCTTCTCGATCCGCTGGACCCGCGGGCTGAACTCGGGATCGTGCGTCCCCTCGGCGAGGATGGCGAAGACGTCCTCGATCGGCCGGTCGATCTCCACCGTCGCGTCGAACCGCGTGGCCATGGCTGCTCCTCCTGATCAGCGTCGGCCCGCACCATGCCGGTCCGCACCGTACCGTGGCCCGATCGTAGGTCGGCCGGACGGATCCGGCCCGTCAGGG
The DNA here is from genome assembly GCF_043202315.1 of Streptomyces sp. NPDC048211. Classification (NCBI taxonomy): domain Bacteria; kingdom Bacillati; phylum Actinomycetota; class Actinomycetes; order Kitasatosporales; family Streptomycetaceae; genus Streptomyces; species Streptomyces sp. NPDC048211. The sequence continues at coordinate 1,117,682 of NZ_JBIDAD010000002.1, read as the reverse complement.
CCCGCGGGATCCCGGTGCGGGTCCTGCCCGCGCCGGGATCCGGCCCCGGGGCCGGATCCCGCCCTCGTCTCACCCCGCGACCGGGGTGAACCTCACCGGCAGCGACTGCGGCCCCCGGGTGAAGACGCCCCGCTCGGACGGGGTGAACCCGTCCGCGAGGCGTACGTCGGGCATCGCGTCGAGCAGCAGGTTCACCCCGGTCCGCACCTCGGCCCTGGCCAGCAGCGCGCCCACGCAGAAGTGACGGCCGAGGGCGAAGGCCAGATGGTCGGCGGCCGCGGAGAACGCCGAGGTACTGGTGAGGTCGGTGCGGAAGATGTCGAAACGGTCGGGGTCGCCGTACCGGGACGCGTCCCGGTTGGCCGAGCCGATCAGACAGGTGACGGTCGAGCCCGCGGGCACCCGGCCGCCGCCGAGCTCCACGTCGACGGCCGTCTGCCGCATGATCATGTGCACCGGCGGGGTGAGCCGCAGCGTCTCGGCGAAGGCCCGGTCGATGAGGGTGCGGTCCTCGCGGACGGCAGCGAGCTGCTCGGGGTGGGTCAGCAGGTTGGCGAAGATCGAGGCGATGGCCTTGTCGGTGGTCTCGCCGCCGGCGGCGAGCAGCAGGCTGCAGAACGCCTTGATGTCCTCGTCGCTCATCCGGACACCGTCGACCTCGGCGGCGCAGAGCGCGGAGAGCAGGTCGTCGCCGGGTGCCTTCCGCCGCTCCTGGATGACCGGGATCATGTACTCGGCGAATTCCTGCCGGGTCCGGTCTCCGGCCGCCGCCACCTCCGGGTCGCCCGCGAGGTTGCCGAGGAAGGCGATGACGGTGGTGTACCAGCCGTGGAAGCGGTCGTGGTCCGCCTTGTCGAGGCCGAGCATGTCGGCGATGACGAGGACGGGGAAGCGGGTCGCGAACGCGTCGACGAGGTCGGCCTCGCCGGTGTGCCGGAAGGTGTCGATCAGCTCGCGTGCGTTGCGTTCGATGACCGGGAGGAACTTCTCCTGGAGGTCGGTGCCCCGGAAGGCCGGGGCGACCAGGGCCCTGCGTACGGAGTGCTCGCGTCCGCTGAGCTGGAGGATGGTCCTGCCGTGGACGGGCTCGATCTGCCAGTCGTAGTTGTCGGTGGTGAACTCCCCGGCCTTGTCCTTGAAGACCCGCTCGACGTCCGCGTACCGGGAGACGATGTAACTGTTCGTGGCCTCGTGCCTGATCAGCGGGTGGCTCTCACGCATGATCCGGTAGGCCCCGTAGGGATCGGCGGCGAAGGCGGACGAGAGAATGTCGGGTACGGGCGGTGCTTGCGAGGCGAGTGACTCTTGTGGGGCAGATGTCATGACGCTCCAGGGTCGTTGACGGGCAACGCCGCCAAGGTAATTGACTTACCGTCCGACCTGACACCCCCAGGGGGAACCATGCCCGCCGGTCCGCGTCCGTCCGTTCTCTTCGTCACCGATCTCGCCTACGAGGCCCGCGGCCGCCGCTACTGCGACGAGGACATCCAGCTGACATCGCGGCTGCGCGAGGACTTCGACGTCGCTCTCTGTCACCCTCGCGACGCCGCCGCGCTGCTGGAGGGCTTCGACGCCGTCGTCGTGCGCAACAGCGGTCCGGTGTTGCACTACCAGGAGGCGTACGACGCGTTCTGCGCGCGGGCCCGGGAGCTGGGCACGCGGGTGTACAACCCGCTGACGGGCCGTGGCGACATGGCGGGCAAGCAGTATCTGGTCGACCTGAGCCGGGCCGGATACCCGGTGATCCCCACCGTGGACCGGGCGGCGGATCTGGGACTGCTGCCCGGGGCCGAGGGCTATGTGATCAAGCCGAAGCTGGGCGCCGACTCGGTGGGGCTGCAGTTCGTCCGTACCCCGGTCCTGTCTCCCGAGGCGGACGGCACACAGCTGGTCCAGCCGCGGATCGACTTCCGCTACGAGGTGTCCTTCTACTTCGTCGACCACGACTTCCAGTACGCGCTGAACGCGCCGCACCCGGAGCAGCGGTGGGTGCTGGAGCCGTACCGGGCGAGTGCGGCGGATCTGGCGTTCGCGCGTTCGTTCATCGACTGGAACACGCTCGACCACGGCATCCAGCGGGTCGACGCGTGCCGGACGGAGACGGGTGAGCTGCTGCTCGTCGAGCTGGAGGACCTCAATCCGTATCTCTCGCTGGACCGGGTGGGTGCCCCGGTGCGGGAGGCGTTCGTCGCGCGGATGAAGGCGTCGCTGAAGGATCTGCTGGGCTGACACGTCCGGCGGCCTCCCGCATGCGGGTGACATGGGGCGGTGTGAAGGTGCAAAGGTGACCACTGCCAGCGAGACCGCCCCCGCCGCGCAGGTTGCCGGCGCACCGCCTCTGCTCGATCCGCGCCGCCGGAACATCGTCTTCGCGACGATCGTTCTGGGCATTCTGCTGGCCGCCCTCGACCAGACGATCGTGGGCACCGCGCTGCCCACGATCGTCTCGGACCTCGGGGGCGCCGAGCACATGTCGTGGGTGGTGACGGCGTACCTGCTCGCGGAGACCGTGGCGACGGTGCTGGTCGGCAAGTTCGGCGACCTGTTCGGCCGGAAGATCGTCTTCCAGGTCTCGGCGATCATCTTCATCACGGGCTCGTTCCTCTGCGGGCTCGCGACGAACATGACGCTGCTGATCGTGTGGCGCGGTCTGCAGGGCATCGGCGCGGGCGGTCTGATGGTCACGTCGATGGCGCTGATCGCCGATGTGATCCCGCTGCGCGACCGCGGAAAGTACCAGGGGGCGATCGGCGCGGTCTTCGGCGTGTCGACCGTCATCGGACCGCTGCTCGGCGGCCTCTTCACCGACCATCTGACCTGGCGCTGGGCGTTCTACGTCAACGTGCCGATCGCGATCGTGGTGGTCATCGCGGCGGCCCGTACCATTCCGTCCGTGAAGGCGGCGGGACGTCCGGTGATCGACTACCTGGGCATCGCGATGGTCACGGTCGGGGCGAGCTCCCTGATCCTGGCGACGAGCTGGGGCGGCAACCAGTACGCCTGGGGCTCGTCCGTCATCATCGGTCTGTTCCTGCTCGGCCTGGTCGCCCTGGCGGCCTTCTGCCTCGTCGAGTTCCGGGCGAAGGAACCGATGCTGCCGATGCGGCTGTTCAGCAATCCGGTCTTCACGGTGTGCTCGATCCTCAGTTTCATCGTGGGCTTCGCGATGCTCGGCGCGATGATCTTCCTGCCGACGTATCTGCAGTACGTGGACGGGGACTCGGCGACGCTCTCGGGCGTCCGGACGCTGCCGATGGTCATCGGTCTGCTGGCAGCCTCGATCTTCAGCGGCAACGTGGTCAGCAAGACCGGCCGGTACCGGATCTTCCCCATCGTGGGCTCTCTGGTCATGGCGATCGGGCTGTTCCTGCTCTCCCGGATGGGTCCGGACAGCGGGGTGTGGCTGGAGTCGCTGTACATGCTGGTGCTCGGACTCGGCATCGGGCTGTCCATGCAGGTGCTGACGATCGCGGTACAGAACACCGTCGACTATGCGGACCTGGGTACGGCGACATCGGGCGTGACGTTCTTCCGTACGCTCGGCAGCTCCTTCGGCACCGCCGTGTTCGGCACGATCTACGCCAACTCGCTGGGCCCGAACCTACAGGAGGGGGTGGCGGCGGCCGTGCGGGCGGGCGGTGATCCGGCGGTGGTGGCGGCGGCGTCGCAGAGTCCGGAGCGGCTGCACGCCCTCCCCGGCGCCCAGTCGGCGCCGCTGGCCCAGGCCTATGCCGACACCCTGCACACGGTGTTCCTGTGGACGGTGCCGGTGGCGCTGATCGGGTTCGTCGTGGCGCTGTTCCTGAAGCAGGTGACGCTGCGGGACACGGCACGGGCCTCCTCGACCGACATGGGTGACGGGTTCGCCTCGCCGAGCGCCGGGGACTCGGCCCGGCTGCTGGAGTTCTCGGTGGCCAAGGTGCTGCGCCGGGTGGACCCGGACACGGCCCGGCGGATCGTGGCCTCGTCCGACACCCGGCTCGACATGGCGGGGGCCTGGGCGGTGATGCAGGTGGAGCTGTTCACCCGGATGGTCGGCCATGCGGGGCTCCGGCTGATCGCGGCCAGGCACCGGATCCCGCCGGAGGTCTTGGTGCCCGTCTTCGACCGGATGATCGAGGAGGGCTATCTCACCGGGGACGGCCATCTGTTCACGCACACCGAGGCGGGCAGCCGGGAGGCCGGGACCATCAACGACGCGTGGTCCCACTGGCTCACCGAGCAGCTCGGCGACCAGCAGGAGCAGGCGGACGACGCCCGGCTGCGCGCCGCGGTCGACGTCATCGCCAAGCGGCTGCTGGCTGAGGACCTGACGCAGGAGCTCGCGCCGGCGGCCCCGGCAGGAGCGCCGGTCTGAGGAGGGGGCCCGGGTCCGAGGCAACGGCCCGGTCCGAGACAGGGCCCCGGTCTGCCGGGCGGGCAGCCAGGGGGGGCCGGGCTGCCGGCTCGTCCTCGCCCCGTCAGTCGGCGAAGACGGCGGACTCGTAGACCCAGGCGCCCTCGTGCCGGACGAAGCGGCTCTTCTCATGCAGCGAATCACGGTGGCCACCGGCCGTGTAATGCGCCCGGAAGGTGACCGTGCCCGCGGTGTGGAAGGCGCTGCCCTCCGTCGTCTCCAGGATCTCCAGCCCCTGCCAGCGCTGTCCGGGGTCGAGGTCGAGGACCTCCGGGCGGTGGTCCGGGTGCCAGGTGCGCAGGAGGTACGCGATGTCCCGGACGACGAAGGCGGTGTACCGCGAACGCATCAGCGCCTCGCACGTCGGTGCCTGCGCCCCCGCGTGGAACCGCCCGCAGCACTCGCCGTAGGTGGCGGGCAGCCCGCACGGGCACGGCACGGCGGCCGTGACCTGAAAGGCGGGGGCGGCGGAGGGCCGTCGGGGGCGTGAGGTGCGTCGGGACATGGGTCCATTGTGGCCTGCGGCGGCACCGGTCCCCGACCGGGCCCGCACGGACCGCCGCGTCAGACCTTGCGGGCCACGCCCGCATAACCCGGGATCGGCTCGTCGCCCAGGACGTCGACGACCTCGCCGAGTTCCGGGTGCCAGTCGGCGGAGAGCGAGACACCGGGGTCGACGAGTTCGAGGCCGCCGAAGAACGCGGTGAGTTCGGCGCGGCTGCGCGGGCGCAGCGTCATGCCCCGGGCCCTGTACATGGCGGCGGCCTGGGCCGCGCCCTCCGGATCGAAGTCGCCGGTGGTCTGTGAGAGGACGAGGTAGCTGCCGGGGGCGAGCTGGTCCACCAGGCGGTCCACGAGTTCGGCGGCACCGTCCTCGTCGTCCAGGAAGTGCAGCAGCGCCAGCAGGGAAAGGGCGATCGGTCGGTCGAAGTCGAGGACTTTGCCGGCTGCTTCCAGGATGACCTCGGGCCTGCGCGCGTCGGCCTGGATGTACTCGGTGGCGCCTTCCGGCGTGGAGCACAGCAGGGCCGCTGCGTGGGCGAGGACGATCGGGTCGTTGTCGCAGTAGACGATGCGCGCGTCCGGTGCGGTCCGCTGGGCGACCTGGTGGAGGTTCGGCTCGGTCGGTATGCCGGCGCCGATGTCGAGGAACTGCCGGATGCCGTTCTCCGCGAGCCAGCGGGTCGCGCGGTGCATGAAGGCACGGTTGACGCGCGCCATGTCACGCCCGCGCGCGTCCACGGCCAGCAGTTGCCGGGCCATCTGCTCGTCGACCGGATAGTTGTCCTTGCCGCCGAGGAACCAGTCGTACATCCGCGCGGGATGCGGCTTGCTGGTGTCGATCTCGGCAGAGGGCTCGTGCCCGGTCATAGCGCGCTCCTTGGATCCGTGTCGGCGAACAGAGAACGAATGCGGGTACGCGGCGACCGGGAAGCGTCCGCGCGGGTTGGTGGGTGGGCCAGGTCAGTCAGGTCAGGTCAGGTCAGGTCAGAAGGAAGTCTGCCTGACCGGCCTTCGCCCCCTGTATGAAAGCGGCGATCTCGCGGTGGGAGTAGATCAGGGCCGGGCCGTCGGGGTCGGCGGACTGGCGCATGGCGATCCTTCCGTCGGAGAGCTTCATCGCCTCGACGCAGTTGCCGCCGTTGCCACCGCTCCACGGCTTGTACCAGCCCTCGGAGCCGAGATCAGCGGCCGGCATGCCGTTGTATATGGGGGTCATCACAGCTCCTTGCGGAAGTCCCGGAGGATTTCCTTCGTGCGTTGTGCAGTCGCGGCCTGGGCCGCCATGCGGTCCATGACCTCGAGGTACGAAGCCACCTCGGGACGCGCGTCGAAGTAGACGGCCCCGGTCAGGTACTCGCTGTAGACCATGTCGGGCAGTTCGGGAACGGCGAAGCGGAACAGGACGAACGGCCCGTAGGTGCCCGGGTGATGGCCGGTGGAGAACTCGGCGATCTGCAGGGTCACGTTGGGCATGTCGGTCGCTTCCAGCAGCCGGTCGGTCTGCGCGCGCATGGCGTCGGGGCTGCCCACCGGACGGCGCAGCACCGTCTCGTCCATCACCACCCACAGCCTCGGGGCGTCCGGGCGCGTCAGCAGGGACTGCCGCTCCATGCGCAGTGCCACATGGCGCTCGATGTCCTCCGGCCTGGTCTGGCCGACGGCTCCGGTGCGCATCACCGAGCGCGCGTAGTCCTCGGTCTGCAGGAGTCCGGGGACGAAGTGGGGCTCGTACATGCGCAGGAGGCTCGCGGCGCCCTCCAGGCTGACGTACATGCTGAACCAGTCGGGCAGCACGTCGTGGAACCGCTGCCACCAGCCCGGCTTGTTGGCCTCCTCGGTGAGGTCGACGAAGGCGTCGGCCTCCTCCTCGCCGATCCCGTAGGCCTTCAGGAGCGACTGCACATAGGGGACCTTGAGAGCGACCTCGGCGGTCTCCATCCTGCGGATCGTCGCCGGAGCGACGCGGAGCACCTTGGCTGCCTGGTCCCGGCTCAGGCCGACGCGCTCCCGCAGATCCTGCAGGCGCTTGCCGAGAACGACCTGACCCACGGTCGGGGCGGACCGCGGTTCGCTCACTTCAGACCTCCCCATGCGCTGTTTGGCATGAGTGTGCCATGTGCGTGCCACCAAAGACACAGCCACTCTGAATTTTTCAGAGTGCCCCTTGCCAAGTGTTCACGACAGGGGGACAGTTGGGGTGTGAACCAGTTCGGTCGTCATGCCCGCTCTCTTCCAGGAAGATCGCGAAGCGTGACACAGCCCCCACTGTGAGGATTCGGTCGTGGCACCTGGCAGTGCGCTCATCCCCCGGCTCATGGACCTCAGCCCCGGGACGGAAGCGCTCCGATACTGCTTCGCCCTGCCCGCGCACCCCGAGTCGGTCGCCGGGGCCAGACGGCTGACGCGCTCCCGGCTGGACGAGTGGCGGCTGACCGGCGACGCCCACGACGCGGCGGTCCTCATCGTGTCCGAACTGGTCACCAACGCGGTGGTGCACACCGCCAGCGCACGCGTGGTGTGCGAACTGCGCCGCCTGGAGAACCGGCTGCGCATAGCCGTGCAGGACCAAGGACACCAGCCCGGCGGGCCCCGACTGGGCGCCGGCGCCGACGACGAGCACGGACGCGGCCTGCTGCTCGTCGACACGATGTGCAGCGCCTGGGGGTCCCGCGACGCCGGGGACGGCTCGGGCCGCATCGTCTGGGCGGAACTGCCGCACGGCTCGGAGCACTCATGTTGAAGAACGCCATGTCCCATCTGCTCGGAGCCAGGCGCTCCCGCGAGCCGGGCCGCACCACCGGCATCGGCATGGTGCAACTGCCGCTGCCGACGGCCCTCACGGCGAGCCTGGGCTGCGACGCGGTGGGTGTGCCCGCGCGCTACGGCTTCCGGCTGATGTCGCATCTGCCGCGCACGGGCTGCGTCTTCGCGGACGCCGACCGCTGGTGGTGGATCGTCCCGGCCGGCTCCGACCTCGATCTGGACTGGCCGGGTCAGGCATCGTACGCGCGAGGGGCGTACGTCCCCGCGGTACGGCCCCGGCTGATCCACCAGCCCGACAGCCGCACACCGTACACGCCGCCCATTCCGCTGTTCCTCATGGTGTGCCAGGTGACGGGTGTGACCCCTTCGTGGGCGCCCGCGGGCGGCCCGCGCGTCGTCTCGGCCCCCTGACCCGTGGGGATGGGGCGGGCTGGACGACGCCCCGGCCGTCCCGGTGGAGCGGCTCCGCCGAGCCCGGGCGAGACGCCGGTGGCACCGTGCCCGGAGACTCCGGCGGCGCCGCCGTGCAGCTGCACGGCGGCGTGCACGCGGCGGCTGACCCGCTCTTTCCCTCCTCCCGGATCTCGGTCACTCTGCGTTGTCAGTGGTCGGTTCTAGTGTGGGAGCACTGATCGAAAAGCCCGTGACAGTACGGGTCGAACGGGCATGAAGGGGGGCGGACCTGTGCGTCGCTGGGAGTACGCCGAGGGCACTGCGTCGAAGTTCTGGGAGACCGTGGCGGACGGCGCCCTGGTGACGGTGCGGTACGGGCGCTGCGGGAGCGGGGGACGCACGCGGACGAAGGAGTACGCGTCCGCGGCCTCCGCGGACGCGCAGATGGCGAAGTCGATCGCCGAGAAGGAACGCAAGGGCTACCGCGAGGTGGGCGCTCCGGCGCCGACGGATCCGGTGAAGCCGGCGCCGGTTCCGGCGGGATCGGCCTCGGTCGCGTCGGGCCCCGTGGGGCCGGCGGATCGTTCGGGCGCACGGTCCGGGCCGGAGGCGGGTGAGAGGGGCGAGAATCCCGCGGCGCTGCCCGACGAGGACACGTTCGTGCTCCCGGCCGGCTGGCAGCGCGTTCTGCACCCCCGGCGCGGCGGGGTGGTGCGCACGCCCGCCAGGACCCAGCCGAAACAGCTGACGGCCGTCGAGGCCCGGACGGCCGAGGAGAAGGCGTGGATCCAGGAGTTCCTGGACGCGCCGGGCAGCGATGCGGGGCTCGTGGACCTGACGCGGCTGCACCTGGCCGGCAGCCATTCGCCGGCCGGGGCGGCCGCGGTGGCCTCGATCGTCGGACTCGTCTCGCCGCATGCCGGTTCCTGGGCCGACAGTTGGGTGCGGCTGCGCGGACTGCCGTTCGCCGCCCGTGCCGTGGTCGAACTGTTCCTGACCGAGGCCCACTGGATGCAGCGGGGCTCCAAGCGCTACGACCCGTGGCTCGAAGCACGCACCCACACCCCGCAGTCGTACTGGACGGAGACCTGCCGTCCGGCCGCCGACCGGGTGCGGTCGCTGCTCGCCGCGGCGGACGAGGAGACCTACCGGGCCACGGTCGAGGCGCTCTCCCGCTGTCGTACCGACTGCTACCGGCGGATCGTCACGGCCTATCTGGCACCGAGCGAGACCGACTGGGTCGCCGCGCTCTGCACGGATCCCGAAGTCGCCGCCGAGCAGGACAACGCGGTCCTCTCCCTGGTGTACTGCGCTCTCAACTCCGCGGAACAGGCCCGGGCCTTCGCGCACAGGCCCGTCATCGGACACAGCACCGCCCTGATCGCGACCGCGGCCGAGGGCATCGGCACCGCCGTCGTTCCGCTGCTCGCCCCGGACCTGCACCATGCCTACGCCCATGCGGACGGCGTGAAGCAGGTCTCCCACGCCCTCGTGGAGTTCCCGACGGACGAGGCGTTCCTCCTCCTGCTCGGCCACGCGGCCACCAAGCATGTCCGGCCCGCCCTCATGGAGGCCATGCACCGCTATCCGGTCCGGGCGCTCCGGCTGCTCGCCGCAGAGGTCCGCGACCTCGGCAGTACGGCGACGCGCATCTCCCGGCAGTTGCTCATGGGACATATCGCCGCCCACCGCGCGCTGGTGGAGAGGGTCCTGCCGACGCTCGACAGCAGCCTGGCGAACATCGTCGAACCGCTCCTCAACCCGTCGGACCGGATCGCCGACGCGCCCGCCGGCGCCCTGCCGGCCGTGCTGAAGGCCCCGCCGTGGACACGGCAGCGGAGCAGGGCGAAGCCCGTGGTCGTGACGGGCCTGGCCTCTGCCGCCGAGCCCGTGACGGAGTGGCTGCCCGGCGAACGGGATCAGTGGGCGGCCTCCACCAGCTGGTACACCCGTCAACACGGAGGCGGCGACTGGGAGAAAGACATCGCGGCGCTGCGTTACCGCCTCGACGCGCCGGACCTTCAGCCGGCGTGGATCTACGTCCACGGCCCCGAGGAGTTGGTCGTACCGCTGCTCGCCACCTGGGATCCGACCGATCTGTGGGACGGCTCGGACACGCTGAAGCCGATCGTCGCCCGTTTCGGACCTGCCGCCCTGCCGCTGCTCCTGCGGGTCGTTCCCCGTCAGCCGAGCTCCCTCGCGCAGTTGCTGCTGCCCTTCGTCGGCACGTCGGTGGCCCGGCACATGGCCGACTGGTCGGTACGGCTCAAGTCCACGGCCCCCCTCGCCCGTTCCTGGTTCGAGCGGCATGGTGTCCGGGCCGCTCCGCTGCTGGTGCCGGACGCCGTCGGCAGGCCCGGCAGGGCGCGGCACGCCGCCGAGCAGGCCCTGGTCCAGATCGCCGCGCTGCACGGGGATGCCGTGGTACGCCGTGCCGCCGAGGAGTACGGCGCGCAGGCGGCGGACACGGTGACCGGACTGCTGACGGCCGATCCGCTGGAGCGGGCACTGCCCGGCGTCATGCCACAGACGCCGGGGTGGGCGGATCCGGCGCTGCTGCCGCAGATCGCCGTCGCGTCGGGCGGCGCCCTGCCGCACGAGTCGGTGCGCCATCTGCTGACCATGCTGGCGATGTCCGGTCCCGGTGGACCGTATCCGGGTCTCGCGGAGGTCACGCGGACGGCGGATGCCGCCTCACTGGCCGAGTTCGCCTGGGCGCTCTTCGAGCAGTGGCGTCTGGCCTCCCTTCCCGCCAAGGAGTCGTGGGCGCTGTACGCCCTGGGCCGGCTGGGCGACGACGAGACGGTGCGCCGCCTGACACCGGTGATCCGGTCCTGGCCCGGCGAGGGTGCCCACCATCGCGCGGTCGAGGGCCTCGATGTGCTCGCGACGATCGGTAGCGACGTCGCGCTCCTGCATCTGCACGGCATCGCGCAGCGGGTGAAGTTCAAGGCCCTGAAGGCCCGGGCGACGGAGAAGATCGCCGAGGTGGCCGCCGGCCTGGGGCTCACCGGAGATCAGCTCTCCGACCGGCTGGTGCCCGACTTCGGTCTGGACAGGCACGGCACCACGGTCGTCGACTACGGCAGCCGGACGTTCACCGTGGGATTCGACGAGCAGCTGCGGCCGTACGTACAGGACGGTGACGGCAAGCGCCGCAAGGACCTGCCGAAGCCGGGCGCCCGGGACGACATGGAGCTCGCCCCGGCGGAGCGCAAGCGGTTCATGGCGCTGAAGAAGGACGTGCGGACGGTCGCCTCCGACCAGGTGCGGCGGCTGGAGGCCGCGATGGTGGCGGGCCGGTCCTGGACGGCGCAGGAGTTCGGCGAGTTGTTCGTCGGCCATCCGCTGCTGTGGCACCTGGTGCGACGCCTGGTGTGGCTGAGCGAGACGGACGGGCAGGCCACCGCGTTCCGCGTGGCGCAGGACCGTACGTGCGTCGATGCCGAGGACAAGGCCTTCGCGCTCTCCGGAGAAGCGACCGTGCGCCTGCCTCACCCCTTGCACCTGGGCGCGGAGTTGGCCGCCTGGACGTCGGTGTTCGCGGATGCCGGGATCCTCCAGCCCTTCCCTCAACTGAAGCGCACCGTGTTCACACCGACCGAGGAGGAGGCGGGCAGCCACCGTCTGACCCGCTTCGAGGGCCTCAAAGTACCGACGGGCAAGGTACTCGGTCTGGAGCGCCGCGGCTGGGAACGCGGGGTGCCGCAGGACGCCGGGGTGGAGCGGTGGATCTCCAAGCGGCTCGGCGACGAATGTTCCGTGGTCATCGCACTGGACACAGGCATCGCGGTCGGCGTGGTCGACCTGTTCCCCGACCAGACCCTGGAGACCGTCTGGCTCGACACACGGCCCGGCGACTACTGGGCGCGCCACAGCTACCGGCTCCGCTTCGGCGGACTGGACGCCGTCACCGTGTCCGAGCTGCTCGCCGACCTGGCCGAACTGACCGAAGGCGTCGCGTCATAACCGGACGGGACCACGCATCCACCGGGACGGTGGACGTGATGGGTGGGACGGACGGGACGGAGGAGACGGACGGGCCGGAGGAGACGGACGGACCTGACGGGAGGGGCGAGGGTTGGTAGCGCCCGCCCCTGGCCCCTCGGCCCCCTGGCCTAACCCCGGCAGCCGACACTCAGCCCCCGGCGCCACGTTCCGCCCCCGCCGCCCACGTCCTCCCCCGCCGCCACGTCCGCTCCCGGTGTCAGTGGTCGCGGCGTCGGACCGGGCCCCGGGCCCACGGCTCAGCGCAGATACGAGAGCTCGGGGTGGACCTTGGTGTAACCGTCGACCAGCCGGCGGGCGACGGTGACCGAGTCGACCAGCGGGTGCAGCGCGAAGGCCCGGACGGCGTCGGCGCGCGAGCCGCTCGCTGCCGCGTCGAGCACCGCGCGTTCCACGGCCTTGACCGCTGTGACCAGCCCGACGGCGTGGTACGGGAGTGGCTCGACGGCCACGGGGCGGGCACCGTTCGCATCGACGAGACACGGGGCCTCGATGACGGCGTCCGCGTCCAGCACCGAAAGGGTGGTGCGGTTGCGGACGTTGAGGATGAGGGATGTCTGTTCGTTCCGGGCAACGGCGCGCATGAGGGCGAGCGCGACCTGCTCGTAGCCGCCGGAATCCAGATCGCTCTCGTCGCGCTCACCGGCGCCCGCGACCTCCCGGTTCTCCGACATGTACGTCTCCTCGCGCTCGGCGCGGGTGCGGTCCCAGGTGGCGAGCGCGGGCGTCGCCGGGTCCTTCATCCGGCCGTAGAAGCCCTCCTGCTGTTCGCGCAGGAAAGCGCCCCGGGTCTGCTCCGCCTGCTGGTAGGCGTGGACGGCCTCACGGTTGAAGTAGTAGTAGTGCAGGTATTCGTTGGGGATCGCGCCCAGGGAGCGCAGCCAGTCGGTTCCGAAGAGCCGGCCCTCCTCGAACGAGCCGAGCAGCTCCGGGTCGGCCAGCAGGCGGGGAAGTTCGTCGCGGCCCTCCACGTACAGCCCGCGCACCCAGCCGAGGTGGTTGAGGCCGACGTAGTCGATCCGGGCCCGGTCGGGGTCGGCGCCGAGCACGCGGGCGATGCGTCGGCCGAGGCCGACGGGCGAGTCGCAGATCCCGATGACACGGTCGCCCAGGTGCTGGGACATCGCCTCGGTGACGAGGCCGGCGGGGTTGGTGAAGTTGATGACCCAGGCATGCGGGGCGAGCCGGGCGATACGGCGGGCCAGATCGACGGCGACCGGCACGGTGCGCAGCCCGTAGGCGATTCCGCCCGCCCCGACCGTCTCCTGGCCGAGCACACCCTCGTCGAGTGCCACCCGTTCGTCCGCGGCCCGGCCGGCGAGGCCGCCGACGCGGATCGCCGAGAAGACGAAGTCGGCGCCGCGCAGCGCGTCGTCCAGTTCGGTGGTCGCGACGACGGTGGGCGCGTCCGGGATTCCCTCGGCCTGCTCGGTGAGGACCCGAGCCACGGCGGTCAGCCGGTCGAGGTCCGTGTCGTAGAGGGTGACGGCCGAGACGCGGCCCTCGGCGTGGTCGGCGAGCAGCGCCCCGTACACCAGTGGTACCCGGAATCCGCCGCCGCCCAGAATTGTCAGCTTCACGCTTCCGCATGGTACGTGGGGCAACGGCGCGGGGCCCCGAGCGACCGGCCGGTGCGCGCTGACGGCCTGGTGAGCGAGAGCGCGAGTGCTCCCGACGCCCTGCGGCTTCGCCTCCGGCGTTGTCGTCGGTCAACGACGCTCCGCGTCGCTTCCCTCCGCCGCCCTGGATGCGAAGCCGCATGAGGCCGCTCGCCGGTCCACTCTCCCCTGCGCACCAGGTCGTTACCGCGGCGACGGCCCGGGGCGGCGGAACCCGAGGAGCCCGATGACGGGGCCCCCAGGGTTCCGTCACCGGGCCTTCACCGTCGGGCGCTGCCGGTCAGTGGCCGTTCCACCAGCGGGTCACGACGCGCCACAGCCTGGCCGGGGCGGCGGGCCTGCGCTGCTGCGGGATCATCCCGGCGGCGGAGACATCGCCCGCCCCGCCGTCGACGGATCCGTCGACGGCGGCGGTCGCCCCCGTCGGACTCGCGCCGGCCGGTGCGTGGGCCGGTGCCGACGGGGCGGTGGCGCGTACCGGGGTCGGCGCCGTGTGACGTACCGCGGACTGCACCTCCCAGTCCTGGCGCGACGGGTTCGGCCTGCCCATGGACGGCGGTTCCCGGTCGTCCTGCGGGGGGCGCGGCGCGAACTCGGCGGGGAGCTCCACCAGGTGGCGGCCCATGAAGTTGCCGACCCAGCGCAGTTCGCTCTCGTCGACGGCGAGTTCGAGGTCGGGCAGCCGCATCAGCAGGGCGTCGACTCCCACGTCCGCGATGGCGCGCCCGATGTCCTGGCCCGGGCACTCGTGGGGTCCGCCGCTGAACGCGAGGTGGGCGCGGTTGCCCTCCATGCCCGCGTTCAGGTCGGGGCGCACCACCGGGTCGGTGTTGGCCGGGGCGATGCCGATGATCAGCGCGTCGCCCGCCTTGATGCGCTGCCCGCCCAGCTCCGTGTCGCCCACCGCCCAGCGGCCGAAGACCGCGGTCAACGGCGGTTCGTCCCACAGGGTCTGCTCGACCGCCTCGGGGACGGTCATGTGGCCGCCGCTGAGCCGGGCCCGGAAGCGCGGGTCGGTGAGCACCATGCGGAGCACGTTGGCGATCAGGTTCGTGGTCGCTTCGTAGGCGGAGATCAGGATGACCCGCAGGTGCTCGGCCAGCTCCTTGTCGTTCATCTCGGCCGGGTGCTCGACGAGCCAGGTGGCGAAGTCGTCCGCGGGTTCACGGCGGCGCCGCTCGACGAGACGGTTCAGCGTCTCCAGCACGTAGGCGTTGCTCTCGACGGCGGTCGCGGTGCCCCGGGTCATGTCGCGGGCGGCCTGCACCATCCGGTCGTTGTACTCCTCGGGCATGCCGATGATCGCGCACAGCACCATCATGGGCAGCCGCTCGGCGAACTGGCTCACCAGGTCGGTGCGGCCCTCCCGGCAGAAGTCGTTGACGAGGCGGCTGCTGTAGCGGTTGACGTGACGCCGCACGCCGCGGGTGTCGATCCGGCTCATGGCGTCGGTGACGGCGCCGCGCTGTCGCTCGTGGGTGGCACCGTCGGCGAAGACGCAGACCGGCTGCCAGGTGAAGATCGGGGCCAGCGGGTGGTCGGGTGCGACGGTGCCGTCCTGGAGGGCCCGCCATCGGCGCGAGTCGCGGGAGAACTGCGAGGGCGTACGGGTCATGTACAGGTTCTCGCTGTGCCCGAGGACGAGCCAGGCGGGTACGTCGCCGTGCAGCAGCACGGGCGCCACCGAGCCGTGTTCGGCGCGCAGCTTCTCGTACAGGCCGTGCGGATCCTGTTCGGCCTCGGGGCCGTAGAGCCGTCGCAGGCCGCCGGGGCCGGTGCCGAGGCCGTGGGCCGGGCACCCGGGGGGCGGAACCGGCGCCGGGGCTTCGCCGGGCTCGTAGTGGAATGGGGTTGTCACGATCGCTCCAGGGATCAGGCTGCCAAGGGCCGGACGAATGGGGTACGCGGTGGGGGCGCGCGGACCGGTTGCGGGCTGGACGTGCGGGCAACGCGTGGGGCGACGTCAGCCGAGCGGGACGGCCAGGCCGTGCAGGTAACGCATCAGCGTCATGAGCACATCGCGGCTGGAGGCGCGCAGCCGGGCGTCGCAGTTGATCATCGGGACCTCGTCCGGCAGGTCCAGGGCGCTGCGCAGCGCCTCGACGGGGTGGCTCGGTGCACCGGGGAAGGTGTTGACGGCGACGACGAACGGCACTCCGCGTTCCTCCAGCCGCCCGATGACGTCGAAACTGACTTCGAGCCGGCGGGTGTCGATGAGGACGACGGCGCCGAGTGCGCCCTCGAACAGTCCGTTCCACAGGAACCAGAAGCGCTCCTGGCCGGGGGTGCCGAACAGATAGAGGATCAGCTCCTGGCTGATGCTGATCCGGCCGAAGTCCATGGCGACGGTGGTGGCGGTCTTGCTCTCCACCCCGAAGTTGTCGTCCACGCCCACGCCGGCCTGGGTCATGGTCTCTTCGGTGGTCAGCGGCCGGATCTCGCTGACCGAGCCGACCATGGTCGTCTTGCCGACCCCGAACCCGCCGACGATGACGACCTTCACCGCGGCGGTGGCCGTGGTGGGGAGGACGTCCTCGCTCCGGGGGCCCGTGATCGTGTCAGAGTTTCTGAAGTCCATGCATCACCGCTTCGAGGAGGGACCTGTCCGGGAGGGTCGCGCGGACGATCGGCGCGCGCGATTCGATCAGTTCCGTGGCGAGGAGTTCGGTGAGGAGCGAGGTCACCACACTGAAGGGCAGGCTGAGATAGGCGGAGATCTCGGCGACGGATAACGGTGCCTGGCAGAGCCGAAGGATCACGGCCTGCTCGGGCTGGACCGTCGGTTTGGGTTGCGACTTCGAGACCACCATCGTGACCAGGTCGAGTGCTGCCCGCTCGCTGCCGTCGGGATCGCCGGTGATGACGTACAGCCGTTCCGGATCGCTCAGTGCCGGATCGGCCTTGCGGCGTTCTCGTCGGGAAGAACTCATCCGGCCTGCCCGTCGTGTCGGGGCGGGCTCGTGAGGTGGGCGCCGATGCGTACGACCATGTCGCGCATCCGTGCTCCGACGAGTCCCGCGTCCACCGTTTCGCCGGCGAGGACCGCGAGGTAGGCGCCGGTCCCGGCGGCCATCAGATAGAAGAAGCCGCCGGTCACCTCGATGACGACGAGCCGCATCCGGCCGTCGCTGTACGGGATTTCCGAGGCGACCGCGGCGGCCAGGCTCTGCAGCCCGGCGCAGGCCGCCGCGAGCCGGTCGGCGACGTCGGGGTCGCCGCCGTGCCGGGCGATGCGCAGACCGTCCGCGGAGAGCACGACGATCTGGTGGATGTCGGGGACGTCGTCGGCAAGCTCTTTGAGCATCCAGTCCATGTTGCCCCGCTGCTGGATCACTTCAGGTCTCCCTTGTCCCACGCGTCGTCAGAGTTTTCGTCCGCTCCGGGCTCCTGCGGCACGCCGTTGGCGGCCTTGGTGAACGCCTCCAGCCAGATCCCGGGAGGCGGCTCCTTGCCGTTGCCCTGACCGTTGCCGTTGCCGTTGCCGTTGCCGTTGCTCCGGACCGGGCCGCCGTCGGTCGACTGGGCGGGAAGGTTGTGCGAACCCAGCGGCGCGCGGCCCCTGCTGCGGCGCTGCGGCAGTCCGCCCGAGGTCCACTCGGTGACCACCGGGGCGTTGTCCTCCACGGCGGCGGCCGGTGCGGCCGGGCGGGCGTCGGCTGCGACCGGCCCGGTGGACTGGCGGGAGGCGACGGGCTGCGGCTTGCGGTGGGCACTGCGGGTCGGGACGACGTGCTTCATGTCCGCGAGGTCGATGTCGCTGGTGGGCCGCGACGTGGCGCCGATGCCGTGGGCGATACCCGGAGCGGGTCCGGTGGTGATCATGGCGCGGGGCACGATGAGCACGGCCCGGACACCGCCGTACGCGGACTGCCGCAGCGACACCTGGAGGTCGTACATCCGCGACAGCCGGCCGACGACCGCCATGCCGAGGCGGGGCGACTCGCCGAGGTCGTTCATGCTGGAGCCGGCCTGGGCCCTGGCGAGCATGTTCTCGGCCCGGGCGCGGGCCTCCTCGCTGAGGCTGACACCGCCGTCCTCGATCTCGATGGCGATGCCGGTCTGGACCTCGACGGCGGTGACGTGCACGCGGGTCTGCGGCGGCGAGTACCGGGTGGCGTTGTCGAGGAGTTCGGCGCAGGCGTGGATGAGCGGTTCGACCGCGGTGCCGATGATGGCGACCTTGGCGATCGAGTGCAGATCGACGCGCGGGTACTCCAGGATGCGCGACATGGCGCCGCGCAGCACGCTGAACAGCGGTACGGGCTTGGGCCACTGACGGCTGGGGCGGGCCCCGCCGAGCACGGCGATGGAGTCGGCGAGCCGGCCGATCAGCGCGGTGCCGTGGTCGATGCGCAGGAGGTCGTCGAAGACGTCGGGGTTGCGCCCGTGGTGCTCCTCCATCTCCCGCAGTTCACTGGCCTGCCGGTGGACGATCGCCTGGACGCGGCGGGCGACGTTGACGAAGGCGCGCTGCGCGGAGTCACGCGTCGCCTCCTCGTTGTCGATGATGTCCAGCACGGTGTAGACGAGGGCGCGCTGTGAGTCCGGGAGATGGCGGTAGACGTCGTCTCCGTCGACGACGTCCCGGAGCACCTCGTCGGGCGAATTGCCCACGCGCAGCCGGTGGATCGCGGCGGGGAGGAGCTCCTTGCTGATCCGCACGGTCTCTTCGTCGTGACTGGCGATGCGCCGCTCCAGGGCGGTGACGCGCTGCTCGTAGTGGGCGCGCTGCCGCCGGATCGTGCGTGAGCGGCGGGAGAGTTCGGCGGTGAGTACGGCGACCACGACGGTGGCGAAGACGCCGCACCAGACGACTGGAATCCGCGCGGACTCGGTAACCAGCGCGACACCGGCGGCGGTTGCGCCGGCCATCACGACGACGGGCAGCAACACGGCCCGGACGACGGGTGTTTCTCGGTCGATCGGTGGTGATTCGACACGAACCATCTAAAACCTCTGGCGGTTGATTCGGGAGGTAATCAGGAGGTACGGCGCTTGCAGGGCAGTAGGGAACAAGCGCTCGAATTCATATCAACTCGACTTCACTGCGCGTGAGCTTAGTCAGATCGAAACAGCGCTTCGGCACATTCACCCAACCCCCTGCGCGAGCGCTTCCGCGGTAATACACTCACGAGTTTTTGCACGCACCGCCAACAAGCGTGCGCGGGGAGTGACGAGGCGGAACGATCCGAGGGAATCGCCTGCTGTCGTCCTCCACCGCGGGACGGTGACACCTGGGTCACCCGCTGCGTACGACCCATGGGCCTTCAAGAAGTACGGTGCACGGATTGGTTGCCGAGCGATCCCGCTTCAGGAAGATCCATTGTGTCCCACACAGAGGGACAAGGGCACATGTGATCGAAGTGGATCGAAAGGAGCAGATTCATGACCACCGCAAGGGTGCAGGGCAATTCGGGACACGAAGGGGAACAGACGTCTCATGGGGTCGGCGCGGGGCTACACCATCGAATCGCTCGACACCGGGCTCCGGTTGATGCGGTTGTTCCTCACGCATGACTCACTGACCGTCTCCGGGGCGGCCGAGCTGCTCTCGATCGGCCGGTCCACCGCCCACCGGGTCCTCAGCACCCTGGAGGCGCGCGGGTTCGCGATCCGGGAGGACTCGGGGCGGGGCTACTCGGCCGGACCCGAGCTAGTACGGCTGGGCCGTCCGGCCGGGTTCGGAGCCCCCGTCCGGGAGCGGGTCCGCGCGGTACTGGAGGACGCCGTCCTGCGCACGGGCGAGACCGTGCTGAGCAGCGCCCTGATCGGCGATCAGGTCATCGTCACGGACGGCCGGGAGTCCTGCCATCCGGTACGGGTGACGCTGGAGCGGGACCGCACCCGTCCCGCGCACGCCACCGCGGGCGGCAAGCTGCTGCTCGCCCGGATGACCACCGAACAGGTCTGCGCCCTGTACCCCCAGGAGCGCCTGGACGCGGTCACTCCCCGCACCATCGCCTCGCGGCCGGATCTCCTGGCCGAGCTGGCCCGGATCCGTGACCGCGGATACGCGCTCAGCCGCGGCGAGTCGGTGCAGGGGATGAACGCGGTCGCCGTGCCGCTGACCGGTTCCAGCCGGCGTGACCGGCTGGCTCTGGTGGCGTGCGCACCGGCCTGCCGCGGCGACGACGCCGCGCTGGAACGCCGCGCCGGGGAACTGCTCCGGTCCGCCGCACTGCTCGACGGCACCGGGTAGGCCCGACGGCGCGATGCGCATCGGACCATGCCGACGGGACCGGGTGAGGCCCGCGTCGCGCCGCCGGGCGCCCGGCACGCCCGGCCAGGCCCGGCGGTCAGCGGCGGGCGCCGCCGATGCGGCCCTCCAGCTGGACCAGCAGCTCGCCGAGCTGTGCGCCGAGCAGGTCGCGCGCCTCGGCGTCGAGTCCGGAGAGCAACGCGCGTTCGTACGCGAGCTGCTTGGGCAGCAGTCCGTCGACCAGTTCGCGACCCTCGTCGGTGAGGCGGACGAGCGCGACCCTGCGGTCCCGGGCATCTCCGCGGCGGTCGATGAGGCCGCTCTCCTGGAGGACCCGGAGGCGCTTGGTGACGGCGGCGCCGGAGGAGAACGTCTCCCTGGCCAGTTCGCCCGGGGTGAGTTCACGACCGGTCCGCCGCACTGCGCCCAGCAGGTCGAACTCGGCGCGGGTCAGCCCGGCGGCCCGCAGCGGTGCGTCCTCGGCCTGCTGGAGCAGGGCGGAGCAGCGGTTGATGCGGCCGATGAGCTCCATCGGCCCGGTGTCGAGTTCCGGGTTCACGGCCTGCCACTGGCGCACCACCGAGGCCACGATGTCGTCGGTCACACCACTCCGTTCTCCTGGGCCGGGACGATCGTCCCCTGCCGTGTCGCTGTCGCCGCGAGCGTACGGTGTGCGGCCTGCTCCGCCGCGAGCACCGCCTCCTGCGGCAGGGCGCGCTGCCACCATTCACCCGCTGCGGCGTCGTCCGCCTCGCGCAGTTCGACCAGGGATCCGGTGAGCCTGCGGCGGGCCGCGTCCAGGGCGGCGGGGGTCGGCGCGGGCGCGGCGAGGGTCTGTACGGCGTGGGCGCGGGCCTGCTCGGCGGCGGCGAGGGCCTGCTCGACGCGGCCGGCGGCGCGGCGGTTGGTGACGAGCACCGTGGCGAGGAACCCGACGGCGGCCCCGATGACGGTGTCCAGGACCCGGTCACCGATGAGTTCACCGGCCGGGTGGCTGCCGGCGTACTCCAGGACGAGCAGCGCCATCGGGGTGACGGCCACGGAGCCGAGCCAGTAGTTGCGGGTGATCAGGGCCTCAGCGGCGAACCCGAAGAAGAGGCAGAAGCCGATCAGGGCCAGCGGGTCCATCCGGGCGGCCGGGAGCACGGCGGCGAAGACCAGGACACCGAGGAGGTTTCCGAGGGTGCGTTGCAGCGTGCGGTTCCAGGAGAGCGTGACGTTGGCCTGGTAGAGCGAGGCGGCCGTCACGATCGCCCAGTAGGGGCGGCCGACGCCGACGGCCGAGCAGATGTATCCGGCCAGGGCGCAGCCGATCAGCGTGCGGGCCGCGACCGGGAGCAGCGGGGAGCCGGGGGCGAGGCGGTGCAGCAGGGTGCGCAGGGCTGCGCCGCGGGCGGCGCGTTCGGCGTCGACTCCGAAGAGTTCGGCGGCGGTTCCGGGGGCGGGTGCCGGGGTGGGGACGGGCCCGCGGGACCGCGTCCGCCGGGCCCATTCACGGAGCCGGTCGGCGTCCTCGGCCGTGTCCCGCGCACGCGTGGAGAGTGCGGTCTCGGCGTGGACGACGAGGCGTTCCAGTGCGCCGCGTACGGGGGTGGGGCGGCCGGCGGCGAGAAGCGTCTGCCAGGCCGCGTGCACGGCGGCGACGGCGGCGCGGCGGGTGCGGTCGCCGGGCTCGGCGACATGGGCGGCCGCGGCGTTCAGCGCGCGGGCCGTGGCCCGGCGCTCGGGTCCTTCCCGGCGGACCAGCGCGGGAGCGAGGGTGACCAGCCAGGACACGGCCCCGGCGCCGAGGGTCAGGGCGAGGTGGCCCGGCACCTGCCCGGTCTCCTGCGGAGTGAACAGGGCCGCGGAGCTGACGAAGGTGAAGATCACCGGTCCGGGAGGCCCGATGCGGGTGGCGTCGCAGAGCAGCTTCTGGCCGGCGGCCAGGAGTGCGCCGACGGCGATCAGGACCGCGGTCGAACCGCTCAGCGAGGCCGTGACCAGGGAGACCGCCAGGCCGACGAGCATGCCGAGGACGACTCCGGCGACGGTCCTGGCGCGGCGGGCGTACGGCAGGTTGTGGCCGTACAGGGCGCAGAGCGAGCCGGCCATCGTGTACATCACGAGGTCGAGACGGTCCAGGGAGTAGAGCACCAGGTTGGGGATCGCCGTGGCCACCACCACGCTGGTCGCGGGCTTGAACCACATGTCCGAGGGCCGGGCCAGGCGCAGCGGCGCCGCCAGCGGGATTCTGCGGACGGAGGGCTGCCGGGTCCGGATGCTTGTATTACTCACTCAAATACTTTAGCAGGTATTACACACGTGAAGAACTTCTCTCCGGAACGCGTCTCCCGATGGCCCGTCCCCGCGCACGGCCGTAGCGTTCAGCTGTGCCGGGAAGCCGCGCGCACATCCGCCCACGCACGGAGGAGTCCGAATGAAGCTCACCGCACCGGTGCCCGGTGGTCCCTGCTGGATCGAGCTGAGCACCTCCGACGTTCCGGCGGCAAAGTCGTTCTACACCGCCCTCTTCGGCTGGCGGTGCGAGACCGATCCGCGCGAGGAGGCGGGCGGCTACACCATGGCGCACCTGGGGGACGACCGGGTCGCGGCGCTCAGCCCCGTCTACCGGCCCGGGCAGCCGCCGGCCTGGACGGTCTCGTTCGCCGTCGAGGACGCGGACGCGGTGACCGAGAAGGCGAAGGCGGCCGGCGGCTCGCTGCTGGTCGGCCCGATGGACGTGTTCGAGGAGGGCAGGTTCGCGGTCCTCGCGGACCCGTCCGGTGCGGTGTTCTCTCTGTGGCAGGGCCGCGCCTTCGCCGGGGCCGACCTGTTCAACGCACCGGGCGCGCTGGGCTGGATCGAGCTCGCCGCCCGCGAGAGCGCGCCGGCGCTGGCCTTCTACACCGGCGTCTTCGGCTGGACGGTCACGGCCTCGGAGACGTACCCGCAGTGGGGTGTCGGCGGCGAGGACTTCGGCGGCCTGCTGACGATGGACGAGAACATCCCGCCCGAGGTGCCGCCGCACTGGCTGCCGTACATCGCCGTCGCCGACGTCGACGCGACCGCGGCGACCGCGCAGAGCGGGGGCGGCGACCTCCTGATGCCCCCGACGGACATCGCGCACAGCCGCAGCATCGCCGTGGTGCGCGACCCGCAGGGCGCCGTGTTCGGCATCTACCGGGCGGGTGACGAGGGCTGATCACCCGCTGGCTAACCTGCCCCTACGACAAGGGGAGGCAGCGATGGACGGCATCGGCACGGACGGCCCGGACCAGGGATGGGCGAAGACCCGCGCCTGGGTGGACAACGGACTGCCCGACGGGGTGCGCGTCGTCGCCGCCGAGCGGCTGCGCGGCGGCTGGACCTCGCAGATGCGACGACTGAGTATCGCCGGCGGCGAGGCTCCCGGGCGGCTGGTACTGCGCTCCTTCGTCAAGCCGTTCTTCGTCCGGCACGCGGAGGGGCTGCTCACACGCGAGGCCGACATCCTGACTCTGCTGGGCGGTACGGAGATACCGGCGGCGACCCTGCACGGGGTGGACGCGACGGCGACGCACTGCGATCACCCGTCGCTGCTGATGTCCCTGCTGCCCGGATCCGTGCGCCTGTCCGACGAGGGAGCCGGGCCCCGGGCCGAGCTGCTGGCCGGCCAGCTGGTCCGGATCCACCGGGTCCCGGTCACCGCGCAAACGCGCCCCCGTACCTACGAGGCATGGACGGCACCCGACCGGGTGCGCGTGCCCGAGGCCACCGCGCGGCCCGAGCTGTGGCGACGGGCCGTCGACGTCATCCGCCGCGACGCGCCGGAGTACCGCCCCCGGTTCCTGCACCGCGACTTCCATCCGGGCAACGTGCTGTTCGACGGGGAGGCCGACTCGCCGCGTATCACCGGCGTCGTCGACTGGGTGGAGACGTCGTGGGGGCCGGCGGACCTGGACGTGGCCCACTGCTCGACGGCGCTGGCCCTGCTGCACGGCCCCGGCTCCGGCATGGCGTTCGCCGACGCCTATCTCGCCGCTGGCGGGCTGCTGGCGGAGGAGCCCGGCGACCATCTCTACTGGCGCCTGCTGGACGCGCTCGCCTTCGCCCCCGACGCCGAGAAGGTGGCCGGCCCCTGGCGCGAACTGGGCCGGGACGACCTGACGCCCGGGCTGCTGACCCGGCGGCTGGAGGAGTACGTGCGGGAGCTGTTCCTCCGCTACGGCTGAGAGCCGCCCGCCCTGGAGCGTGGCGTCCCGCCGCCGGGCGGGACGCCGCCCTCAGCCGCTCTGTTCGTCCGTCACCTGGACGTGGTCCCCGATGCCGACCACGAGGACGCGCGTACCCGGTTCGATCGGACGCCAGCGGTGGACGAGGCCGCCCGCGCAGTAGAGCGTGTCACCCCGCTCCAGGCGGTAGAAGCTGCCGTCCGCCTCGACCTCCGCCGAGCCGTCGGCGACATAGAGGATCTCGTCGTTGCGGTGCCGGAACTCGCGGCCCCAGTCGTGGTCCCCCGTGAACTCCAGCGCGTGCAGCCGCTGGTGGCCGCGGACCAGCGGCCGCATCCGGCCGTCCCCCTCGCCCTCCGCACCCGTCTCGCGCACCGATGCGGAGCTTGCGCGCACCACGTCGACGGGGCGGGGCGCCTCGGCCGTGGACAGCAGCTGGACCGCGGTCGTGTCGAGCGCGTCGGCGATGCGCTGGAGCGATCCCATGCTCGGCCGGGAGCGGCCGTTCTCGATCTGACTGAGGAAGGGGGTGGAGAGCCCGGCCCGTCGCGCCACCTCCGCGAGGGTCAGCTCCAGGGCGCGGCGCCGTCGGCGAATCCCCGGGCCGACCAGGGGGCTGTCCGCCTCGCTCATCTCATCCACTCCGTGTCCCTGCGTGCCGCACGCCACAGGCGACGGGGCAGTGAGCAGCCTACCGGGCCGGTTAACCTCTTAAGTCCCACCTAATAAAGTTAACCGGGAGGACCGATCCATGCCCCTCGTGGACCAGAACCAGCGACGGCGACGCGGTACCGGGCTCATAGCCCTGGACGAGGACGCCAGTTACGGCGGTTACACCCTCTTCGCCCCGCTGACCGGTGGCGGCGAGGTGTACCTCATCGACATGCGCGGCGAGGTGGTCCACCGGTGGAACCTCCCGTACCGGCCCGGCCGGCACGCCCGGATCCTGCCCAACGGCAACCTCGCGTACAGCGGCGTCCTCCCGGACGAGCCCGCGCTCTTCCCCATGTGGCACAAGTACCGCGGCGGGATCATGCAGGAGATCACCCCGGACGGCACGGTCGTGCGCGAGCACCGCGACCGTTTCCAGCACCACGACGCGTACCACTACGGCGACGGCCGCCTGCTGTACGCGGCGCTGGAACCGCTGACCGGCGAGGCCGCGGCCGCCGTCAGGGGCGGGGTGCCCGGCTCGGAGCCCGACGGCACGGTCTGGGCGGACACCATCGTCGAGGTCGACGCCGAGGGCGAAACGGTGTGGGAGTGGAAGGTCTCCGAGCACCTCGACCGCGAGACCTTCCCGCTGCACCCCGACTACGCGCGCGAGCACTACCCGCTGATCAACAGCGTGCTGCCGACCAGCGACGGCAACATCCTGGCGAGCTTCCGCTCCGTATCGGCCGTGGTCGTCATCAGCCGGGAGACCGGCGAGATCATCTGGCGCAGCGAGCCGGGTTCCGTATCGCAGCAGCACTGCCCGACCGAGCTGGAGAACGGCAACTTCCTCGTCTTCGACAACGGGGTCTTCCGGCCGCACTGGGACGTGCCGTTCAGCCGGGTCATCGAGATCGAGCGGTCGAGTGGCACCATTGTCTGGGAGTACCACGACCCGGCCCGTGAGTCGTTCTTCGCCCCGTTCATGGGCAGTGCCCAGCGCCTGCCGAACGGGAACACGCTCGTCACGGACTCCCCCGCGGGACGCCTCTTCGAGGTGACCGACGAGGGTTATCTGTGCTGGGAGTACGTCGTGCCGTTCTTCGGCGGCTACCAGGAAGAAGAAGTGCGCAAGCTGTTCCCGTCCGAGCCCAACGCCGTGTTCCGCTCCTACCGCTACTCGGCCCGGGAGCTCCCCTGGCTCGACGTCCCGAAGGGCTGAGCCGGACCATGGCCTCCCCCGTCCCCGACACGGCCGCACCCGCCGTGCCGGCCCCGTCCGTCGCGCCGGTCGACGAGCGGCTCCCGCTCCCCCGGCTGGTCCCGCTCGCCTTCCAGCACCTGCTGGCCGGGGTGGCCGCCCCGGTCTCCTCGGTCATCCTGATCGGCACCACGCTGTCGCTGAGCGCGTCCCAGACCGCCTCGCTGCTCAGCGCCACGCTCGTGCTGTGCGGCATCGGCGCACTGCTCCAGTCGCTGGGCGTGAAGGCGCTGCGGATCGGCGCCCGGCTGCCGTTCCTGATGCTCCCGGGCGGCGCGGCGGTGGCGATCTTCCTCCAGGTCGCCAAGGAGCATGGACCGGCCACCGCGTCCGGTTCGGTGCTGATCGCGGCGGTCTTCCTGATCGCCGTGCTGCCGCTCTACGGGCGCCTCGTGCGGTTCTTCCCGCCCCTGGTCATGGGGACCACCGTGGTCCTGATCGGGATCAACATGATCAAGATCACCGCGCCGATGATCGCCTCGGGACCGGGGCTCGGCTTCGCCACACTCGGCATCACCGCCCTGTTCTTCCTGTTCATGCGCGGTGTCTGGCGGCAGATGTCGGTGCTCTTCGGCCTTGCGGGCGGCACGCTCGTGGCCGCGCTCAGCGGTACGGCGTTCCACATGGCGCACGGCAGCACGTTCGCGCTGCCCGACCCGTTCCCGTACGGCACACCGCACTTCGACCTGCTGGCCGCCGTGCCGCTGCTGGTCTTCGCCCTCGCCTCACTGGCGGAGGCGACCGGGCAGACGGTACTGAACAGCGAGGCGGTGGGGCGGACGCCGGACGCGGCCCGTGACGTGCCGCGGATCTCCCGCGCGGACGCCGTGACCTCGCTGGGAGCCGGCGTCTTCGGTACGTCGCTGATGGTGACCAGCGCCGAGAACATCGGGATCGTCCAGCTCACCCGGGTGCGCAGCCGGTTCGTCACGGCGGGGGCCGGGGTGCTGCTGATCCTGTGCGGCCTGATCACCCCGCTCACCCGGCTGCTGGCCGCGATCCCGGAGCCGGTGGTCGGCGCCGCGGGGCTGATCATCTACGCGGTGATCGCCACGATGGGCTTCGGCATGCTCAGCCGCGAGAACCTCGGCCACGGCACGAACGGCATCGTCGTCGCACTCGCCCTGTGCGTGGGCCTGCTGCCGGTGTTCGCCCCCGAGATGTACGCGGACCTGCCGGTGTGGGCGCGGACCGTCTTCGGCAGCGGCGTGGCCGCCGGAGCCCTGGCGGCCGTGATCCTCGCCGCGGTGTTCTCCAGGCTGGGACCTCCGGAGAGCGGGTCCGACCGTACGGCGCGGTGAACGCATGAGGACGCCCGCACCCTTCGGGGGGTGCGGGCGTCCTCTCTTACGCGGGTGCGGGGGGCTCAGCCGAAGCCGCGGGCGTCCTGCTTGAGTGCGGTGTCCACGGTCAGCGCCGTCGCCACGACGAGGCTCAGCAGCGGCTCGGGCAGCTGGTAGTGGATCTGCAGCACGTAGTTGTCCGCCGTCGTGAACAGCGTCTTCGCGAGGCCTTCCCAGGTCTTGGTGATCCGGGCGATCTCGGCGTCGTTGTGGTCGACGATCGCGAAGTTCCAGGCGCGCCAGTTCTCGGCCTTGATCGCACCGATCTGCTGACCGTCGACCATGATCGCGAAGTTGATCTTGCCGATGGCGTTCTGCTGGACGATCTCACCGACCGGCTGCCCGTCGGGGCGCTGCACGATGACCTTGGACTTGATGAACTTCGCCGGACGGGTCAGCAGCAGCTGCGGCTGGCCGTACGCGTCGCGGATCTCCAGCCGGTGGGTCAGGTACTGGTCGATGCTGGTCAGGAAGCGCAGCACCTTGCGCAGGGCGCTCTGGCCGACCTGCACGACCGAGCCGACGGTGTTGCCGTGCTGGTCGAAGACGCTGTACTCGTTCGTCACCTCGATCAGCTTGGCCTTCTGGTTCACGACCAGGACCTGCTGGTTGAAGAGCGAACCCGCGCCGGGGGCGCCGCCCTGCTGCTGGGGCACGCCCTGCTGCGGCACCGCGGGCTGCTGCGGGGCCGCCGCCGCCTGCTGCTGGTACGACTGCCGGGGAGCCGCCTGCTGCTGCGGCGCCTGGGCGGAGGCCTGCGCCTGCTGCTGCCCATCGGCCGGATTCGTGTGCTCGGTCCACTGGGTACCGTCCCAGTACCGCAGCAGCTGGGGCGCGCCATGCGGATCCGGATACCAGCCCGCAGATACGTTCGAGTGCGTTGTCACCGGGGCACACTATCCCGACGCGCCCGCGGGGGAACCCTTCCCCCCGGGATCCACAGCTTCACCGACGGCAGGCATTCCGGTCGCGCACTCATTGAAACTTCACAGACCACGTACGATGCCGAGGTGAACTGGCTGAGCGCATACACGGACCGGCGGCGTGCCCGCGCGTCCGTGGTGCTCGGCTGGGTACTCGTCCTGATCGCCGTGGCCTCGTGCTGCTCGCCGGCCGCGGAGCGGTCCGCCTCCGCACACCACGGCCCGCCCGCCCCGGCTGCGGCCCCCCGGATCACCCTCGCCGCTCATGTGCCCGCGGTGGTGGCCGTGGTGGCCGATGCCCCCGGCGACCGCTGGCCGGGGAGTTCCTGCCACGGCGCGTCCGAGCACTCGGCGCCCGTCGTCCTGCCCGACCGGCCCGGCCCGGCGTCGGTCCCGTCGGCGACCTCGGTGCCCGCCTCGTCCCAGCTCACGGGCGGCGCCGCCATCCGCGGCCCGTCGAACGACGCCGTGCGCGACGTCGACCATCTGCGCCTCCAGGTTCAACGGATCTAGGCCGCGGCCGTTTCCCGACGTCCGGGAACGCCGCATGCCCGCGCCATCCATCCGTGTCACGAACCGAAGGACCCGTCATGGCCTCCGCCAAGAAGCAGAACAGCCCTGCCGCCGCCCGCCGCGCCAAGCTGGACGAGGCCCGCCGCAAGGAGCGGGCCCGTGAGCGCCGCAGCCGCCTCATCACCATCGGAGCGGCCGTCGCGGTCGTGGCCGGTCTGGTCGTCGGCGGTGGCTACCTGATGAACGCCGCCGACGAGCAGGACAAGGCCGAGACGGCCGCCAAGGCCTCGCCCGTCGAGGGAGAGAAGAGCTGGGACAAGCTCACGCAGAACCATGTCGAGAAGAAGGTCGACTACCCGATGAACCCGCCGGTCGGCGGCGATCACAACCCGGTGTGGATGAACTGCGACGCGGATGTCTACACCGAGGAGATACCGAAGGAGAACGCGGTCCACTCGCTGGAGCACGGTGCCGTCTGGGTCACGTACACGAGCAAGGCGAGCCCGGCCGACGTCAAGAAGCTCGAAAAGAAGGTCTCGGCCACCCCGTACTCCCTGATGAGCCCGGTGGAGGACCAGGAGTCCCCGCTGATGCTCAGCGCCTGGGGCAAGCAGCTGGCCGTGAAGAGCGCCGCCGACGCCCGCGTCGCGCAGTTCTTCACGAAGTACGTCCAGGGCCCGCAGACCCCGGAGCCGGGCGCCGCCTGCTCCGGCGGGATCGCCAAGTGACGTCCGCGGCCCGCGCGTCACGGCCGATGGTGCTGGCCGGCGGAGCGGTTCTGCTGCTGGCGCTCGTTCTGGTCACGCTGATGCTCGTCCGTCCCTCCTCCTCGGCCCCCGCCGCCGCCGTATCCACGGCCGCGCCCGCCGATACCTCGGCGGACGTCGGATTCGCGCGCGATATGGCGGTCCACCATCAGCAGGCGGTCGAGATGTCGTTCATCGTCCGGGACCGCACCTCCGACGTCGCGGTGCGCCGGCTCGCGTACGACATCATCAACACCCAGGCCAACCAGCGCGGCATGATGCTGGGCTGGCTGGAGGTCTGGGGGCGCGCGAAGAGCTCCCCCGGGGCGCCCATGGCGTGGATGGGCCATACCGTCACCCCGCGCGGTGACGGCGCGCTGATGCCCGGAATGGCGACCGACGCGGAACTCGACGCGCTGCGGGCGGCGAAGGGCAGGGACGCCGAGGTGCGCTTCCTGAAGCTCATGACCGCGCACCACCGGGCCGGGGCGGAGATGGCCCAGGCGGCCGCCACCGCCGCGGGCACCGCCGAGATCCGGAACCTGGCCTCGGGCATGGTCCTGGGCCAGCAGTCGGAGATCGCTCTCATGGCGGACATGCTCAAGGAGCGCGGGGCCACGGCCTGAGCGCTTCCGGGTCCCGTTCCTCCCCGTGCGCGGGGCGGAACGGGACCCGGCCCGGTCCTGGACCGGGGTCTTTCGTTCGGATCAGGCCGGACCCCGCGAGCCCGGCATGATCCACACGAGAGGACCCAAGGGCCCCGGGCCTCCCTCATCACGCCCGTACTGACGTACGGCATCGCATAGGCTCGGGACCGATATGAAGAGCAACCTCACGCCGCTGGGGCCCAAGGCCGACAAGGACACCGTCCGGCGCAGCAACCTCAGCCTCGTGCTGCGGGCCGTCCGTGACGAGGGCGAGGGTGAGGCGACCCGGGCCGGGGTCGCCGCGCGGGTGGGTCTGACCCGGGCCGCCGTGTCCTCGCTCGTCGAGCAGCTGATCGACAGCGGGTTCCTCACCGAGTCGGGCAAGACGTTCAGCGGCCAGGCGGGCCGGCCCGGAACCGCGCTCAAGACGGCCCGCACCGGACCGGCCGGGCTCGGCGTCGAGGTCAACATCGACTACGTGTCGGTGTGTGTCGTCGATCTGGCCGGAACCGGCCGGGTCCGGCTCACCGAGCATCTCGACAACCGGGGCGCGCCGCCCGCCGAGGTGCTGGCGCGGGCGGCCAGGATCGCCGCGCGGACCCTGGAGTCGGCGCGTGAGCAGGAGCTGTTCCCGGTCGGTGTCGCTCTGGCGCTGCCCGGTCTGGTCTCCGGCGGCTCGGTGCGGCAGGCCCCGAACCTGGGCTGGAACCAGGTGCCCGCCGAGGAGCTCTTCGCCGCCTCGCTGGCCGCCGAGCGCCCCGGGCACGAGGCGCTGACGGTGAGTTCGGAGAACGAGGCGAACCTCGCGGCGCTGGCCGAGCTGTGGTTCGGCGGGCTGGGGCGGATCCGGAGCTTCCTCTATCTGACCGGCGAGATCGGCGTCGGCGGCGCCCTGGTGATCAACGGCGAGCTGCTGCGCGGCGCGCACGGGTTCGCCGGGGAGATCGGGCACGTGGTCGTCGACTCGCGGGGGCCGCAGTGCCGGTGCGGGTCGCGCGGCTGCCTGGAGCAGTACGCGGGACAGGCGGCGCTGCTGCGGTCGGCGGGGATCGACGAGAGCGGCAGCGGGATCGGGGTCGCCGAACTGGAGCGGCGTACCCGGGCCGGGGACGAGCGGGCGGTGGCAGCGGTCGCCGAGGCGGGCCGGCAGCTGGGGCGTGTCCTGTCGGGGGCGGTCAATCTGCTGGACCCCGACGCGGTGGTACTCGGCGGGATCTACCGGAACCTGATGCCGTGGCTGGCGCCGTCGGCCGACGAGGAGCTGACGAACCGGGTGGTCTCCGGGCTGTGGTCACCGGGCAGCGCCCGGCTGCGCGCCTCCTCCGTCGCCGGTGACGCCGCCCGGGGTGCGGCGGGGCTGGTGATGACGGACGTGCTGGCCGACCCGGTGGCGTACGCGGGGCGGACACCGGCCTGATCGGCCCCCGGCCCGGGAGACGCCGGAGGGGGACGGACGCGCGGTGCGCGTCCCTCCCCCTCCCGTCATGACCGGGTCCGGGTCAGCGGACGCCGAGCAGGTGGTCCATCGCCAGCTGGTCCAGCGCCTCGAACGCCATGCCGCGCTCCGCCGCCGCGGTCACGTCGAAGTCCTCGTAGGCCGAGCGGTCGGCCAGCAGACCCGCCACGCCGTCCTCGGCGGTGCGCTGAGCCAGCTCGTCCAGGCGGGACGCGCGCAGCGCCTCCTGGACCGCCGGGTCGGCGCGGAAGGCGGCGGCGCGCTCCTTGAGGATCAGGTAGTTGCGCATGCAGCCCGCGGCGGAGGCCCAGACGCCGTCGTAGTCCTCGGTCCGCGGCGGCTTGAAGTCGAAGTGGCGCGGGCCCGCGTAGTCCGAGTTCTCCAGCAGGTCGACGAGCCAGAAGGCCTGGCGCAGGTCGCCGGCGCCGAAGCGGAGGTCCTGGTCGTACTTGATGCCGGACTGCCCGTTGAGGTCGATGTGGAAGAGCTTGCCCGCCCACAGGGCCTGCGCGATGCCGTGCGCGAAGTTCAGCCCGGCCATCTGCTCGTGGCCGACCTCGGGGTTGACGCCCACCATCTCGGGGCGCTCCAGGCGCTCGATGAAGGCGAGGGCGTGACCGATGGTGGGGAGCAGGATGTCGCCGCGCGGCTCGTTCGGCTTGGGCTCGATGGCGAACTTGAGGTCGTAGCCCTGCTCGGTGACGTAGTCGCCCAGCAGGTCGAAGGCCTCCTTCATCCGGTCGAGCGCGACGCGGATGTCCTTGGCCGCGCCCGACTCGGAGCCCTCGCGGCCGCCCCAGGCGACGTAGGTGGTGGCGCCGAGCTCGACGGCGAGGTCGATGTTGCGCAGCGTCTTGCGCAGGGCATAGCGGCGGACGTCGCGGTCGTTGGCGGTGAACGCGCCGTCCTTGAACACGGGGTGGGTGAAGAGGTTCGTCGTGGCCATCGGCACGACGAGTCCGGCCGCGTCGAGCGACTGCCGGAACCGCTTCACGATGCCTTCGCGCTCGGCGTCCGTCGAGCCGAACGGGATCAGGTCGTCGTCGTGGAAGGTGACGCCGTACGCGCCGAGCTCCGCGAGCCGCTGCACGGAGTCGACCGGGTCGATCGCCTCCCGGGTGGCGTCGCCGAACGGGTCGCGGCCCTGCCAGCCCACGGTCCACAGGCCGAAGGTGAACTTGTCCTGCGGGGTGGGCGTGAAGCGTTCCGTCATGGTCCAGCCGCCTTCGGTGCCGTGGGTCCGCAGCCGGTCGAGCGGCCGAACCTCAATTTGTTCAGTGTCATGACTAATCATGCACGGACCACCCCCGCGACGTAACCCCTCGTCCGAGGAAATCCGGAAATCGGGAGCACCCCCTGTTCCGGAGGAGTTCCATCGCGTAATTTGTTCACCGTACGATCAAATCCCGTCGGCGCATGAGCCCGCAGCGCGATGGCCCGCCGCCCGGGACCCCTGGACCAGTGAAACCAGAGAATGAGGTCAGCCATGCCGCCGCATGAGGTCGTCATCGGTGTGGACAGCTCCACCCAGTCCACGAAGGCCGCGTTCGTCGACACCGCCACCGGCCGGCTGCTCGCCGTCGGCCGTGCTCCGCATGTCGTCACGGGCGAGGGCGGGGCCCGCGAGACGGATCCCGAGGTGTGGTGGCAGGCGCTGCGCGACGCGGTCGCCGCCGGGCTGAAGGAGTCAGGCGTCGCCGCCGCGGACATCACCGGGATCGCCGTCGCCGGACAGCAGCACGGGCTGGTCGTCCTCGACGGCGCGGGCCGCCCGCTGCGCCCGGCCCTCCTCTGGAACGACACCCGCTCCGCCCCGCAGGCCGCCGCGCTCACCGCGGCCCTGGGCGGGGCCGGCGCCTGGACCGCGCGCACCGGTTCGGTGCCGGTGGCCTCGATGACGGCCTCGAAGTGGCAGTGGCTGCGGGAGAACGAACCGGAGACCGCCGCCGCGACCGCCGCGATCCGGCTCCCCCACGACTTCCTGACCGAGCGGCTGTCCGGCCGCGCCGTCACCGACCCGGGCGACGCGTCCGGCACCTGCTGGTACTCCACCGCCACCGACGCCTACGACCCGGAGCTCCTCGAACTGCTCTCCATCGATCCGGCCATGCTGCCGGAGGTGGCGACGAGCGGGGCGGCGCGCGCCGGTTCGCTGACGCCGGAGGCCGCGGCAGCACTCGGGCTGCCCGCCGGTATCGCCGTCGCCGCGGGCACCGGGGACAACATGAGCGCCGCCGTCGGCCTCGGGCTCGGCGGCGCCGGGCTCCTCGACCATCCGGTCCTCAGCCTGGGCACCTCGGGCACGGTCTTCACCGCCTCCCGGGCCCGGCCGGCCTCCCCCGCACTCGCCGGTTTCGCCGCGGCGGACGGTACGTACCTCCCGCTGGCCTGCACCCTCAACTGCACGCTCGCCGTGGACAAGGTGGCCGCGCTGCTGGGCCTGGACCGCAATGACGCCGCACCCGGCGGCGAAGCCGTGCTCCTGCCGTACCTGGACGGTGAGCGCACCCCCGACCTGCCCTCGGCCGCCGGCCTCCTCACCGGCCTGCGCCACGACACCACCCCGCAGCAGCTCCTGGGCGCCGCCTACGAGGGCGCGGTCGTCACCGTGCTGCGCGCGCTCGACGAACTGCTGAGGGCGTGCGGGCTCGACCCCGAGGACCCCGAGGTGGCGGGCCGGCCGCTCCGGCTGATCGGCGGCGGCGCCCAGGGGCGCGTCTGGGTGGAGACCGTGCGCCGCCTCTCCGGACGGCCGGTGACCGTGCCCACCGGCGGCGAGCTGGTCGCCCTGGGTGCGGCCGCGCTCGCCGCGGGGGCGGCCACGGGTGCGGACCCCGTGGCGATCGCCACCGGCTGGGACACGGGCGAAGAGGTGCACCTGGCCGCGGTCGAAAGGGATCTGACGACCTGGGAGCGAGTCGGTTCGGTGCTGGAACGGGCGGCCGGCCCCCTGCTGGGAGCAGACCGGTCGATCTGACTGTCTGTCATGTCCCGTCGCACGCCGCACACAAGCGCGTGCGACGGGCACCGGCGTTTTGGATAGCGAACTGATGTTCACTACTATCCGGCGATGATCATAAGAAGAAGGCTGACGGTCGGGGTGGGCATTCTGCTCGCCACCCTGACCGCCGGGCTCGGCTCGGCTCTCCCCGCCTCGGCCGATGAACCCCCCACCCAAGCCTCCCCCAAGGTCGAGCTGGTGCTCGACGTCAGTGGCTCCATGCGGACCCGTGACATCGACGGCCAGTCCCGGATGAGCGCGGCGAAGCAGGCGTTCAACGAGGTCCTGGACGCGGTGCCCGAGCAGGTACAGCTCGGCATCCGGACCCTCGGCGCCGACTACCCGGGCGACGACCGGAAGGTCGGCTGCAAGGACACCAAGCAGCTCTATCCGGTCGGCCCGCTGGACCGCACCGAGGCCAAGACCGCGGTCGCCACGCTGGCGCCCACCGGCTGGACCCCGATCGGACCGGCGCTGCTGGGCGCCGCCGACGATCTGGAGGGCGGCGACACCACCCGCCGGATCGTGCTGATCAGCGACGGCGAGGACACCTGCGGTCCGCTCGACCCGTGCGAGGTCGCCCGCGACATCGCGGCGCGCGGAATCCACCTGGTCATCGACACCCTCGGCCTGGTGCCGAACGCGAAGATCCGCCAGCAGCTCACCTGCATCGCGGAGGCCACCGGCGGCACGTACACCGCCGTCCAGCACACCGATGAACTCTCCGGCCGCGTCAAGCAGTTGGTGGACCGGGCGGCCGAACCCGTCGTCACCCCGGTCGAGACGAAGGGCACGGACAGCTGCACCGACGCTCCGAAGATCGGCCCGGGTCTCTACACCGACCGCGAGAAGTTCGCCGAGCACCGCTGGTACCGGGTCGACGTGCTGCCCGGCCAGGAACTGCGCGCCTCGGTCAGCGTGTTCGCCGACCGGGCCGTCAACAACGACTACGGCATGCTGCTGCGTGCCGTGACCGTGCACGGCCGCGAGATCGTCAGAGGCGCGGAGTCCGGCACCGGACGCACCGACGCGATCTCCTCCGGACTCCGCTACCCGAAGCCGGAGCAGGACACGGACGGGGATGTGAAGCCGGCCGCGGAGACCGTCTGTCTCCAGGTCTCCAACTCCTTCTCGGCCCTCGCCTCGGTGAAGACCGCTCCCGGCATGCCGGTCGAGCTGACGGTCGACCTGGTGGACGCCCCCGACGCGGCGGCCGACGCCGCGGCGTTCGGCCTCGGCCGTGGCTGGTGGCTGCTGGGCGTGCTCGTCCTGACCGGACTGATCGCGGGTCTGCTGACCGGCTGGATCTCGCGCTGGCGCTTCGCCGTCTGGAGGACCCACTGATGTTCCGTACGAGACGCGTGCTCGCGGGCGCGCTGCTGACCGGTCTCGCCCTGCTGACCGGGGCGGGTGCCGCCGCCGCGGACGACCCGTCGGCAAGCCCGAGCCCGAGCGGGTCCGCCGACGGATCCGGCCCCACGGAGGCGGGCACCACCTTCCGTACCGCCACCGCGCTCCAGCAGGACCAGCTCGCCACGGCGGGCGCCTCCACCGGGGACTACCTGTACTGGGTCTTCCCCGCCGACGCCGGACAGCGGGCCACCGTGCGGGCGAAGGTCACCCTGCCGGAGAGCACCGCCCGGCACGGCGCCTCGACCTGGCAGGTCGATGTGTACGACGGACTGCGCCGCCGTCAGGCCTGTATGTACGGGAAGCAGACCGGCAAGGTCGCGGCCGACGCCGCCTCGGTCGAGCTCACCTGCGTCCTGCGTACCGTCAGGGCCTGGTCCGAACCGTGGGCGAACGACCCGCTGCCCGGCAGCTACTACGTCCGCCTGACGGTCGTCGACCTGCCGTCGGCGGACCTCGGACTGCCGGTGCGGACAGAGGTCCGGGTCACCGCGGCCGACAAGGGCGGTGCCGCCGACGTGGACGGCAGCCTCTCCAAGCCGCTGGTCCCCGGCGTGTCCACGGTCGAGCAGGCCGCCGACGGGGCGTCGGCGGCCCCGGTCGCCCTGGCCGGCGAGCCGGAGGACGGCTGGTCCTCCGGCTGGTGGACCGACCGCTGGCTGTGGACGGCCGGCGGTGGAGTGCTGGGCGCGTTCGCGGCCGTCTTCGGCTACTCACTGACGCGCGGCAGCGGCCGCCCGTCCCGGGTCCCGCCGGGCGCCTGACGGGACGCCGCCGCCGTACGGACCGGATCACCGGCCCGTCCGGCGGCGCGCGGCGCCCGCCCGCCTCACCGATCCACCGTCATGTGCTCCCGAGTGGCAGCCTCCCACCGCCTCGAAGATCATGACCCGGTCAGGCTCAGCCCGCTCCTCGCCATGGGAGGCCCGCCCCGTGTGGCAGTTCTTCGCGGACAATCCCTGGGTGGCCGTGTTCGCCGTCATCACCGTCGGCGCCCTGCTCGGAATGGTCCGCTTCGGCCCGGTGAAACTCGGCGCGGCCGGTGTCCTGTTCGTCGGCCTGCTGGTCGGGGCGCTCGACAAGGACATCGCACCCGCCGTTCCCGCCGGCGTATCGGCGCTGGGTCTGGCCCTGTACGTGTACACCGTGGGTCTGGAGTCGGGACCCGCCTTCTTCCGCGAACTGCGCGGTCAGCTGCCGGTGATGGCCGGTGCGGTGGTGGCGCTCGCGCTCACCGCGGTCGTGGTCGGCTATGTGGGACACAGCGGATTCGGGATCAGCGGACCGTTCCTGGCCGGCGGATACGCGGGAATCGGCACGACCACGCCGGGCCTCGCCGCCGCGCAGGAGGCCTCGGCCGATCCGGCACAGCCCGCGGTCGGGTACGCGATCGGCTATCCGCTCGCCGTGGTCATCACCATCCTGTTCGTCTCCGCCATCGCCGCCCGCCGTCGCTGGGTGGCACGCCGCGACCCCGACTCCGGGCTGCCGCCCGTCCTCGTCACCCGTACGGTCCAGGTGGATCACGACACGGCGTGGGACGAGGTACCGGGCGTCGCGGACCACCGGGTGCTCGCCAGCGAGTACCGCCCCGAGGGCGGCGACGTACAGGTGGCACGCGGGCTGGGGCGCCTGCGCGCCGGCGACACGGTCGTGCTGGTCGGCGGCGAGGACGACGTACGCACCGCCACCGAACGGCTGGGCGCGACCGCCCCCGTCCATCTCCTCGACAACCGGCGGACGGTCGACTACCGCCGGGTCCTGCTCACCAACCCGGCCCTGGCGGGCCACACGATCGCGGAACTCGGTCTCGGCGAGCGGTTCGGGGCGGCGGTCAGCCGGGTCCGTCGCGGCGATACCGACATGCTCGCCCACGACGACCTCGTGCTCCAGCTGGACGACCGGGTGCGCGTGGTGATGCCGCGCGAACGGATCACCGAGGTCTCCACGTACCTCGGTGACACGGAGACCAGGGTCAGCGAGGTGAGCGCGGTGAGCCTGGGGCTCGGGCTCACCCTCGGCTTCCTGATCGCCATCCCCTCCGTCACCTTCGGCTCCACCACCCTCGCCCTCGGAACGGGCGCCGGACCGCTGGTGATGGGCATGGTCCTGGGCTGGCGCCGACGCACCGGCCCGCTGGTGTGGACGCTGCCGACCCGGGCCAACCTCACGCTGCGCCAGCTCGGGCTGCTGCTCTTCCTCGCGGTCGTCGGCCTGACGTCCGGCTACTCCTTCCGCCAGAACGCGTTCTCCCTCTTCGGCCTGAAGCTGGTGGCCGTCCTGGTGATCGGGGCAGTGGTCAGCTACACCTTGATGGTGCTGATCGCGAAGGCGCTCGGACAGAGCCGGGAACGGACGATGGGCCTGCTGTCGGGGTATGTCGGCAACCCGGCGATCACCGCGTACGCCAACAGCCGGGTCAGCGACAGCCGCGTCAACAACGGCTACTCGACCCTGTTCGCGCTGGCCATCCTCGTCAAGATCGTCTGCATTCAGCTGATCGTCGGGCTCTGAGTCCCGCGGACGCTCAACTGGGCTCCCAGCTCCCTGAAACCCAGAGCCCCGGCCACGCGGCGCGACGCCGCAGGCCTCGCCCGCCACTGCGGCAGGAGACCGGCGGCGAGGGCGTGCGCGGTCGCGGCGGAGGCCACCTGCCCGGCCAGACCGCGGCCTCGCGCCCGGGGTGCCGTCAGTACGCACAAGTGCGCTGTGTTCCCCGGCCAGTTCCCGTATCCCGCCGCCGCGACCACCGCCGCTCCGTCCCGTACGACGAACCCCGGCGAGGTGATCCCGTCGAGGCCGCACTCCCCCGCGTCCTCCTCGCTCACCGAAGCGAGCAGCCGGTGGAGATCTCCATGGCCTGCGGGCAGGCGCTCGGCCTCGGCGGCTCCCGGTGCCGTGGGGTGGAAGTCGTCGGCGGACAGATAGGCGAGGGTGGCGGGCCCGAGCACCTCGGCGACCCGCCACACCCGGGCGACCGCCCCGGGGTCGGTGAGCGACGGGGTCGGGACACCGGCCAGGGCGCGGCGGACGGCGTGCGCCACGTCGTCCGTGGGGGCGGTGACGAGAGCCGCGTCCCCGAGGAGCACGGTGCCCACCCAGCCCGGCGGGGCCAGGGCGGACGCGGGGGCCGTGACCACCGTGGGCCCTCCTCCGGACGCGAACGAGACGGGCACCCCGGCCAGCGACTCCCAGAGGTGTCGGGCCCGTGCCATGAGGGGGTCTGTTCCGGTGTCGGCGTCGCTGTCGGTGCACATGGCCGGATCCTGCCATCGGGCGACGTCGGACTCCTCCTGATTTTCCGGGACGGCGCCCGGGTGGTGCACCGGGGAATCCGCGGACACCGGCCCATTCCACCGGCACGTCCCGCCGGCTCCGTCCTGCCGCAGGGGCACGAACCTGCCGCCGCTCCTACTGCGTATTGAGTAGACGGATTGTCCGCAGCCGCATGACGCCCGGAGGGGGTCCGGCCCGCGAGCCTTGAGGAGTTCCCGAGATCAGATGCGGAGTTCCTCTTCCATGGCGACTTTCTTGTACCGACTGGGCCGGGCGGCCTTCGGGCGGCGCCGATACGTAATTCTGCTGTGGCTGGCCGTCCTGGCGGCGATCGGCTTCGCCGCGGTCAGCGCACCCGCGGCCCCCGACGACTCCTCCTCGATGCCCGGGACCGAGTCCCAGCGGGCGTTCGACCTCATGGACGAGCGGTTCCCCGGCGCGGAGGCGGACGGGGCAGGCGCCCAGATCGTGTTCGTCGCCCCGGACGGCCGGAAGGTCACCGCTCCCGGCTACCGGCAGGCCATCGACGACGCGGTGGCCTCGATCGGCACGGACGCCCAGGTCGCCGGCGCCCCCAGTCCGTTCGACGCGCAGACCGTGAGCAAGGACGGCTCGACGGCGTACACGAGCGTCACGTACAAGGTGGCCGCCGCCGATCTCTCGGACGCCGGCCGGCAGCAGTTGCAGGACGCCATGGACCGGGCCGAGGACGCCGGTCTGACGGTGGAGGCGCGCGGGACCGCCGTGTCGGGCTCCATCGGGGCGGGCGGGGTCGGTGAGGCCGCGGGTGTTGTGGTCGCCGCACTGGTGCTGCTGATCACCTTCGGTTCGCTGGCCGCCGCCGGGGTTCCGCTGCTCACCGCCGTCCTCGGCGTCGGCGTCACCCTGGCCTCGATCATGGCCCTGGGCAGCGCGCTCGGTCTGTCCTCGTCGACCGGTTCGCTGGCGAACATGCTGGGGCTCGCGGTCGGGATCGACTACGCGGTCTTCGTCGTCGCCCGCTACCGGGAGGAGCGTGCCAAGGGGCACGACGCCCAGGAGGCGGCCGGTCTGGCCGTCGGCACCGCCGGGTCCGCCGTCGTCTTCGCCGGTCTGACCGTGGTGATCGCGCTGGCGGGGCTCTGCGTCGCCGGTGTCCCGTCGCTGACGAGCATGGGCCTGGCCGCCGCGGGCGGCGTGCTCGTCGCCGTACTGATCGCGCTGACCCTGGTCCCCGCGCTGCTCGGCTTCTGGCCGAACGCCGTACTGGCCCGCCGGGAGCGCAGGGGCAGGAGGAAGGCCGGACCGGCAGGGCGCCTCGGCGCGGCCTGGGCGCGGTTCGTGCTGCGCCGGCCCCTGGCCGTAATGATCCTGTCCGTCGTGGGGCTCGGGGTGCTCGCCGTACCGGCCCTGGATCTGCAGCTGGGCATGCCCGGCGACGAGGCCAAGGCCACCTCGACCACCGAACGCCGTGCCTATGACGATCTGGCCGACGCCTTCGGGCCAGGCTTCAACGGTCCGCTGACCCTCGTGGTCGACGCCTCGCACGCCGCCGACCCGAAGGGCGCGGTCGGCGAGATCTCCGGGCGGATCGCCGCAACCGAGGGCGTCGTCTCCGTCTCCCCGGCCGGCTTCAACCAGGCGGGCGACACGGCGATCCTGTCCGTCACCCCGTCCACGTCACCGACCAGCGAGCAGACCAAGAAGCTCGTGGGCACCATCCGCGAAGACCGCCCGGAGACCGAGTCCGGTACCGACGCGACGTTCGAGGTCACCGGCAGCACGGCGGCGAACATCGACATGGCGCAGAAGATGAGCGACGCGCTCCTGCCCTATCTGGTGGTCGTGGTGGGTCTGGCCGTCCTGCTCCTGACCGTGGTCTTCCGGTCGGTCCTGGTGCCGGTCAAGGCCGCCGCCGGATTCCTGCTCTCCGTGCTCGCCTCGCTCGGCGCCGTCGTCGCGGTCTTCCAGTGGGGCTGGGCCGCCGAACTGCTCGGGGTGCGGCAGACCGGGCCGATCATGAGCATGATGCCGATCTTCCTGGTGGGCATCGTCTTCGGGCTCGCCATGGACTACGAGGTCTTCCTCGTCTCGCGGATCCGGGAGGCGTACGTCCACGGGGAGCGGTCCGGTCAGGCGATCGTCAGCGGGTTCCGGCACAGTTCCCGGGTCGTCGTGGCGGCCGCGCTGATCATGACGTCGGTGTTCGCCGGCTTCGTCACCGCCGACGAGTCCATGATCAAGACGATCGGCTTCGGTCTGGCCATCGCGGTCCTGTTCGACGCCGTCGTCGTCCGCATGGCCCTGGTGCCCGCCGTCCTCGCGCTGCTCGGGGACCGGGCCTGGTGGCTGCCGCGCCCACTGGCCCGGCTGCTGCCGCGGGTCGACATCGAGGGCGAGGCCCTCACGCGCCGGCCGGCCGTCCCGCCCGCCGGGACCGACGACCGCGCCCCGGCAGGCGTCTGAGCGCCGGACGCCCACCCGGCAGGGGCCGCCCGCGTCGCGTGACACGGGCGGCCCCTGCCCACGCGGAGACGGACCGTCCCGCACGATGGACCCCGAGTCCCACCCATCGGAGACCTGATGCCCCACGCCCTCGCCCGCCGGCTGCGCGAGCACCCGCGGTTCGTCGACGCCCTCGTGATCCCCACGGCGTTCGCCTCCGCCGTCTTCGCCAGCGCGGTAGGCACCTGGGGAACCACCGCCGAGTACGTCGACTGGCGTCCCGGGGTGGTCCTCTCCGCCATCGCCTGTACGGCCCTGTGGTGGCACCGCAGCCATCCCCGTACCGTCGTCGTGATCACCGCGGTGTGTGCGAGCGCGGCCACCGGTGTCGGGTATCTCGGGACCCCGCTGCTGCTCGCCCCCGCCATGGTCGCGCTCTACTGGCTGGCCACCGAGACCGACCGGAGGACCGCGGGGCTCTACAGTCTCGCCGCCATCGCCCTCCTGCTCCCTACGGCGCTGATCACCGGCCGGTACTCCGTGCTCGTCCTGGCCACGCTCAACCCGGCCGTCTCCCTGCTGCTGCCCGTCGCCTGGGGCTCGGCGGCCCGGCTGCGCCGCGCCTACCTGGAGTCGCTGCGCACCCGCGCCGAGCACGCCGAACGCACCCGCGAGGACGAGGCCCGCCACCGCGTGGCCGAGGAGCGCGTCCGGATCGCCCGCGAGCTCCACGACGTCGTCGCCCACCACCTGGCCCTCGCCAACGCACAGGCGGGAACCGCCGCCCATCTGGTGCGCCGCAACCCCGCGCAGGCCGAACAGCTCATCACCGAGCTGGCCGGTACGACCTCGTCCGCCCTGCGCGAGCTCAAGGCGACCGTCGGACTCCTCCGCAGCCCCGACGATCCCGATTCCCCGCTCGAACCCGCGCCCGGACTCGCCCGGCTGCCCGAGCTGATCGCCACGCACGAGGCCGCCGGGCTGGCGGTCACCGTGACCACCACCGGCGACGCGGTGCCGCTCGCCGCGGGCGTGGACCTGACGGCGTACCGCATCGTCCAGGAAGCGCTCACCAACGTCACCAAGCACGCCGCCACGACCGCCGCACAGGTGACCCTCGCCTACGCGGGCAACCTGCTGACGATCACCGTCAGCGACGAGGGCGGCGGCCCTTCGGGCTCGGCCCCGGCCGCAGGGGGCGGCGGTTTCGGCCTGATCGGCATGCGCGAGCGGGCCAGGTCGACCGGCGGCGACTTCCGGGCGGGCCGGCGATCCGACGGCGGCTACACCGTCACCGCCGAACTGCCCCTTCACCTCCGATCTTCGAAGGACCCCCGAAGCACCCTCGAAGGACCCCGTCCCTGATGCTCCCGCGCTCCGATCCCCGAAGGACCCCTGATGCCCCTCCGTGTCCTGCTCGCCGACGACCAGGCCCTGCTGCGCGCCACGTTCCGCATGCTGATCGACTCCTGCGACGACATGGAGGTCGTCGGTGAAGCGGCCGACGGCGGGCAGGCCGTCGAACTCACCCGCGCGCTCCGCCCCGACCTCGTCGTCATGGACATCCGGATGCCCGGCACCGACGGTCTGGAGGCCACCACCGTCATCTGCGGCGACCCGGAGCTGTCGGCGACCCGGATCCTGATCCTGACGACGTTCGAGACCGATGAGTACGTCGCCCGGGCCCTGCGCGCCGGGGCGAGCGGGTTCCTCGGCAAGGACGTCTCGGCGGACGCGCTCCTGGAGGGCATCCGGACCGTGGTCTCCGGCGAGGCGCTGCTGTCGCCCGCGGCCACCCGGCTGCTCGTGACGCGCTTCGTCGCCACGCCCGAGCCCGAGAACAGCGGGGTGCTGCCGGCCCGGCTGGCCGCGCTCACCCCGCGCGAACGGGAGGTTACGGCGCTGGCCGCCAATGGCAGGTCCAACGCCGAGATCGCCGACTCGCTCTTCCTCAGCCCCCTCACCGTGCGCACCCACATCCAGCGCGCCATGAACAAGCTGGACGCCCGTGACCGCGCCCAGCTCGTCGTCATCGCCTACCGGTCCGGCCTTGTGCGGCCCGATCCCCCGTCGGCGGGCTGAGCGGCCG
Organism: Streptomyces sp. NPDC048211; assembly: GCF_043202315.1. NCBI lineage: Bacteria > Bacillati > Actinomycetota > Actinomycetes > Kitasatosporales > Streptomycetaceae > Streptomyces > Streptomyces sp. NPDC048211. Next base: position 1,073,864 of record NZ_JBIDAD010000002.1, on the reverse strand, counting down.
TCCCGCCGCTCAGGCGGCGCCGTCCGCGAACGCCCCGCCGGCTGCGAAGGCCAGCCCGGCGAAACGGTCACCGATACGGCGATGGGTGGCGGCGTCCGGGTGGAGCTGGTCCGGCAGCGGCAGTTCGGCGAAGTCCTTCTCGCCGTAGAGGCTGCGGCCGTCGAGGTAGTGGAGGTTCGGGTCGTCGGCCGAGCGCTGCGTCACGAGGCGGCTCAGTTCGTCCCGGATGACGTTGAGCGTCAGCTTTCCGGCGGCACGTTCGGCCGGATCGCCCATCGCCGTGAACCGGAGCCTGCCCTCGTCGAGGTTGCTGAAGTCGGGGACGCTGGGGCCGGGGGTGTCCTCGTGAATGGGGCACAGGATCGGCGAGACGACCAGCAACGGGGTATCCGGATGCCCCTCCCGAAGGGTGTCGAGGAAGCCGTGCACCGCCGGGCCGAAGGCGCGCACCCGCATCACGTCGGCATTGACGAGGTTGATCCCGATCTTGACGCTGATCAGGTCCGCGGGGATGTCGCGCATCGCGCGGGCCGTGAACGGGTCGAGCAGGGCGCTGCCGCCCAGGCCCATGTTGATGAGCTCCACGCCGCCCAGGGAGGCGGCGCGTGCGGGCCAGGTGGACGTCGGGCCCGCCGCCTCGGAGCCGTGGCTGATCGAACTGCCGTGGTGCAGCCACACCTTGCGACCGCTCGCCGGTGCGGGCTCGACCGGGGCGTCGGTACGCAGGGCGACGAGCTCGGTGGTCTCGTTGTACGGCAGCCAGATCTCGATGTTCTTGACCCCCTCGGGCAGCCCGCCGAATCGCACGGTGCCCACCGGGCCCGGCCGGGTCTCCGCCGACCCCGTGGTCATGTCGACCATGAGGACGTTGCCGCCGTTCGCACGGTCCTGCCCTGCCGGGCGGCCGTCGACGAGCAGGTCGTAGACCCCGTCCGGACGCGGCGGTGCGCCGCGGTAGGCCGTCTTGGTGCGCAGGGCGTCCACCTCGACAACGGTCGCGCGCGTACGGAACACCAGCCGTACGCCTGAGGGCTGGGCCTCCGCCATCGCGAGCTGGCCGTCGGCACACTGGGCGCGGGCCCACGCGGGCAGCCGGTGCGGGCGCAGCCCCTGCTCCGTGCGCTCCAGGTCGAGCGCGCCGCGCAGAAGGTCCGCGGTGATCGGCGTGGTGATCCAACGGGACTCGGTGTGCATGTCTCTACCTGCTACTCGTCATGGCTGAAGTGTTCGGTCTGCCGGGGACGGCGGTCTCAGCCGGGCCGGCACGGGGAAACGCGGTCAGGGTGCGGGCCAGTTCCGCAGCAGCGCGTCCAGGGCGTCGACGACGCGTGTCCAGGACTCCTGCGAGTCGGGGGCACTGTGGCTGAAGCCCCCCTGCATCTCCAGGCTGACGTAGCCGTGGAAGACGCTGCCGAGCAGCCGGACCGCGTGTGTCTGGTCCGGTTCCGTCAGGTCGTAGCCGCGCAGGATCGCCCGTGTCATCCGGGCGTGCCGGCCACCCGCGCTGGCGGCGGCCGCCTCCGGATCGAGCCTGAACTGGGCTGCGGTGTAGCGGCCCGGGTGCTCCCGGGCGTAGTCGCGGTACACATCCGCGAACGCGCTCAGGGCGTCCTTCCCGGCCCGGCCCGCCAGTGCGCTCGCCCCACGGTCGGCGAGCTCCTCCAGGGCGAGCAGGGCGATTCCGGTCTTGAGGTCGTGCGAGTTCTTCAGGTGCGAGTAGAGGCTGGCGACCTTGACGTCGAACCGCCGGGCGAGGGCCGACACGGTCACCTGCTCGAAGCCGACCTCGTCGGCCAGCTCCGCCCCCGCCCGGACCAGCCGCTCCGCGCTCAGCCCCGCACGCACCATTGCCTTCTCCTTGTTCGCCTATATCCATCATGCATTTACCTAATAGTTTTAGGCAAATGCGTGAGAGGCGCAGGCGTGGTCGCGAGCACCGCCGGGACGTCGCCGGGGCACCGCCATGCTCGCTCCCCGCCCCGGCTACTCTCGACAACTCACGTACTCCACAAGGCCGGTGACGATCGAGCGGCCGGCCGGACCGTCAGAGCGGAGACCTTTCATGTCCACGGAGACCGGCCCGGCCGTCGATGCCGAGCCGCGCGGCCACAGGATCGTCCCGGGCCCGAAGGGGCTGCCCTTCCTCGGCAACCTTCCGCAGTTCGGGAAGAACCCCCTCGCCTTCTTCGAGCGGCTGCGCGCCCACGGCGACATGGTCCAGTGGCGGTTCGGCCCCCACTCCTGCGTGTTCGTGGCTGATCCCGAGTGCATAGGCGAGCTGCTCACCGAGACGGAGCGCACCTTCGACCAGCCGGCGCTCGGCATCGCCTTCCGCACCGTGATGGGCAACGGCACCGTGGTGGCGCGCGGCACGGACTGGCGGCGCAAGCGGTCGCTCGTGCAGCCGTCCGTGCGGCCCAAGCAGGTGCGGTCGTACGCCGCGACCATGGCGAGCAGCACGGTGGAGCTCGCCGACACCTGGTCGGGCGGCGAACGCATCGACATCAAGAGGGAGATGGCGGCACTGACGCAGAAGATCGCCGTCCGCACGATCTTCGGCGTCGACACCCCCGCCGACGCCGAGGCGATGGGCCGCGCGATGGACGTGGCACAGGCGGAGATCGGCAAGGAGTTCGCGGGGATCGGCGCACTGCTGCCGGACTGGGTGCCGACCCCGGGGCGGGCCAGGATCAAGAAGGCCGCCGCGGTCATCGACGCCGAGGTGGGCCGGGTCGTCGCGCGACACCGCGACGGCGGGGACGAGCGCCCGGACCTGCTCAGCCGGCTGCTCACCGCCGTCGACGAGACGGGGGCGAAGCTCGACGACCGGGAGATCCGCGACGAGACGGTCACGCTCTACATCGGCGGCCACGAGACGACGAGTTCGACGCTGGTGTGGGCCTGGTACCTCCTGTCCCGCAACCCCGGCGCCCGGGCGGCGCTGGCCGAGGAACTGGACCGGGTGCTCGGTGAGCGCGAACCGGGGTTCGACGACTACGCCGAGCTCACCTACGCCCAGGCGGTGGTCAAGGAGACACTGCGGCTGTACCCGACGATCTGGCTGGTCACCGGTGTCGCGAAGGAAGGGGCCCGGATCGGCGGTCTGGCGATTCCGGAGGGCACCAGGGTGTGGAGCAGCCAGTGGGCCACGCAGCGGGACGAGCGGTGGTTCCCCGAGCCGGAGGAGTTCCGTCCGGAGCGCTGGGACGCGGAGACGGGCGACGAGATCGCGGAGTACGCCTGGTTCCCCTTCGGCGGCGGCCCCCGGGTCTGCCTGGGCACCCGGTTCGCGATGGTCGAGGCGGTGCTGATTCTGGCGGTGCTCGCGCGGCGCTTCGAACTGGACGTCGATCCGGGCACGGTCAACCCGGTGCCGACGCTGACGCTGCAGCCGGACCGCGAGGTGATGGCCACGGTCCGGGCCCGGTAGCCCCGCCCCCGGGCCCTGTCGCCCCGCCCGCCCACACCTACGGACGGACGGGGCGACGGACCGGCGGGACGACGGACCCGCGAGGCGGCGGGACGACGGACCCGCGAGGCGGCAGCATCCCGGCCACCGCATCCTGCGACCGCGCCCCGGCGACAGATACTGAACCGATATGTCCGTTCTATCGCCACGAACCGGGCATTCCGTTCAGAATGTCCCTGTCGGCCGTACCGGCCACCGGGGCCCTCGGGCCACGACCGCAGGCTGTCGATCCAAGGGGAGAAACATCATGCGTCCGAGCACCACTCTCACCGCCGCACTCACCGCGGCGGCCGCCGTGGCCCTGACGGCCACCGGCGCGGCGGCCACGGCCGGCGCGGCCACCAGCGGGGCGTCGGCCCGCCCGGCCCACTGCCAGGAGAAGGCCCTGCGGATCTCCGCCTCGCCCGGCGGGCAGCACAACGTCGCGCGCATCGCCGTCACCAACCGGGGCGGCCGCACCTGTGTCGTGGACCGTATCCCGACGATCACGTTCCGGGGCCTCGACGGCTCGGCGCAGCCCGTCCCGCCCGCCGCCGGCGGGTCCTACGTCCTCTCACCGGGCGAGCGCGGTTACGCCGCCGTGCGCATGGCGGCGCGCGGCACCACCCAGGGGCATGTGGTCCGCAGCCTGTCCGTGGCGGCGGACCCCGCGCACTACGGCGTCACCTTCCGCGCGGCCACCGTGGGCATGGACCGGGGCATCCGCGTCTGGGAGCCGGTGACCACGCTGTGGCACACCTCGCGGGGCGCGGCGGACCGCGCCCTGGCACGTGGGACGCACTGAGCCCGCGCCCTGGACCGTGCGGCGCACCGAGCCGCTCCGGAACATACGCGGGGCGGGGAGCCCGGCCGTGACCGCCGCTCCCCGCCCCGCCCCTCAGGCGCCATGCAGCGTCACCGAGCCCGTTCCCTCCGCCCTGGCCCCCGTCGTCTCCGCGACCACGCGGTACGGACGGTCCGTGCCCTCGGAGGTGACGGTGAGGCCCTCCCCGTCCCGCACCACCCGGAACGAGGCGGCGGTCGCGCCCGTCAGGTCCGGCACCGTGACGGACCTGACGTCGGGGGACGTCGTGGAAGCGCCGCCGAAGACCCGCAGCGTGAGCCCGTCCAGCCAGTCGCCGTCGGGGCGCTGGTCGTCCGCGCCCCAGGGAATCACCGCGCCGGGGCGGACCAGGATCGGCAGGCTGTCGAAGCCGTGGGTCTCGTGGCGCCAGACCGGCCCGGTGACGGTCTCGCCGGTCAGCAGGACGGTCCACGTGCCCTCGGGGACGTAGTACTCGACCCGCCCGTCCTCCGTGAAGACGGGCGCGACCAGCAGATCCGGTCCGAGCATGTACTGGCGGTCCAGCATCCGGGTCGTCGGGTCCCCGGGGAACTCCAGCAGCATGGGGCGCATCATCGGGACGCCCGTGCGGTGGGCGGTGGCGGCCGCCCCGTACAGGTACGGCATCAGCCGGTGCTTGAGCAGGGTGAACTTCCGGGCGACGTCCACCGCCTCCTCGCCGAACGCCCACGGCACCCGGTAGGACACGTTGCCGTGCAGCCGGCTGTGCGAGGACATCAGGCCGAACGCGAGCCAGCGCTTGAAGACGGCCGGGTCGGGCGTGCCCTCGAAGCCGCCGATGTCATGGCTCCAGAAACCGAAGCCGGACAGGGACAGGGAGAGTCCGCCGCGCAGCGACTCGGCCATCGCGGTGAACGAGGCGAAGCAGTCGCCGCCCCAGTGCACCGGGAACTGCTGGCCGCCGGCCGTCGCCGAGCGGGCGAAGAGCACCGCTTCGCCGTGGCCGCGCTCCTTCTCCAGGAGTTCGAAGACCGTGCGGTTGTAGATCTGCGCGTAGTAGTTGTGCATCCGCTCCGGGTCGGAGCCGTCGTGCCAGACGACGTCGGTGGGGATGCGCTCCCCGAAGTCCGTCTTGAAACAGTCGACACCCTGGCCGAGCAGGATGCGGAGCTTGCTGTTGTACCACTCGCACGCGGCGGGGTTGGTGAAGTCGACCAGGGCCATGCCGGGCTGCCAGAGGTCCCACTGCCAGACGTTGCCGTTGGGCCGGCGCACCAGGTAGCCGAGTTCGGCGCCCTCCGCGAACAGGGCGGACTTCTGGGCGATGTAGGGGTTGATCCACATGCTGATCCGCAGGCCGCGTTCCTTGAGCCGGGCCAGCATGCCCTCAGGATCGGGGAAGACCTCGGGGTCCCAGAGGAAGTCCGACCACTGGTACTCGCGCATCCAGAAGCAGTCGAAGTGGAAGACGGAGAGCGGGATGTCGCGCTCGGCCATGCCGTCGACGAAGGAGGTGACGGTCTCCTCGTCGTACGAGGTACAGAAGGACGTGGTGAGCCAGAGGCCGAACGACCAGGCCGGCGGCAGCGCGGGGCGGCCGGTGAGCGCGGTGTAGCGGGCCAGGACCTCCTTGGGTGTCGGTCCGGCGACGATGTAGTACTCCAGCGACTGGTCCTCGACGCTGAACTGCACCTGGCCGACCGACTCCGAGCCGACCTCGAACGAGACCTTGCCCGGGTGATTGACGAAGACGCCGTAGCCGCGCGAGGAGAGGTAGAACGGAATGTTCTTGTAAGCCAGTTCGCTGCTGGTGCCGCCGTCCGCCTGCCAGATGTCCACGGTCTGGCCGTTCTTGACGTACGGCGTGAAGCGCTCACCGAGGCCGTAGACGTTCTCGCCGACGTCCAGGGCGAGTTGCGCCAGCATGTGGTGGGCGCCTTCCGGCGTCGTGGCGAACGCGGTGCCCTTGGCGTCGACGCCGGTGAGGCGCCGGCCGTCGGCGTCGAGGAAGGTCAGGCCCCAGGGGCCGTCGCCGTCCAAGCGCAGGGTCAGCGGACCACTGGTCAGTTCGGTGACCGCGCCGTCCCGCCGGGTACGGGCCCCGGCGGCCGCCGCATCGAGACCGGGGAGGACGAAGTCGGGTCCGCGGTGGACCGTGCCGGCGTGGTGGGTGGTGCGCACGCCGATGATCCCCTCGGCCGGGGAGAAGCATTCGACCGTGATGAGCGGGCTGTTGAGGGTGTCGCCGCGCTCGGCGACGTGCTTGACCGACGCGTAGGCGGTGAACCGGTCGTCGCCGACGTGCAGATCGCGGATCTCGGTCGCGTAGGAGGCGCGTACGCCCTCACGCATGAGCCAGAAGCCGTCGGTGAACTTCATGCGGACTCCTTGCCGGGGGCAACTGGAGGAGGAGGAACAGGGAGAGGGGTGCGCGGAGCGGTCCGGTTCACTCGCCGTCCCCGGTGAAGGTGATCCGGGCGAGGCGTACCGTGCCGTGCAGAGTGACGCGCAGGTCTCCGGTGCCGGAGGCGTTGAGCACGGCCCGCACCGATCGGTAGTCGTAGGGGCCTTCGGTGGCGGCGACCGGGACGGTGACCGTGGCGCCGCCGACGGTGAGCAGTACGGCCCCCTCCCCCGCCGCGGACACCTCGACACCGCTTGTTCCGGACGCGAAGTCGCAGCGGCGGTAGAGGAGTTCGTTGCGCTCGGCGACGGCGGCGACCGCGTCCCCGTCCGTCTTCGCGCGGTCGACGATCTCGGTACCCAACTGCTCGTCGTAGTCGGCCGCGTCCAGACCGCGCGCCAGGACGGGCCGCGGTCCGGCCGGGTCGCCGTCGACGGTGACGACGGTGATGAGCCGGATGTCCGAGCTGGAGGCGCCTGCCTGGATCTCGTACGCGCCCGGGTCGACGGTCCAGCGGCCGTACGCCACGTCCCAGTGGCCGAGCTCGGCCACGGGGACGATGAAGTCGACGCGTTCGGCGGCGCCGGGAGTCAGGTGCAGCCGGCGATGGCCGGCCAGCTGGCGCAGCGGCCGGACGACGGACGGCGCCACCGCGCGGACATACAGCTGGGCGACCTCGTCCGCGGCGACGTCGCCGGTGTTGGTGACGGTCAGCGACACCCGCAGGAGGTCTCCGTCGCGCTCGGCGTTCAGGCCGCCGTAGGTGAACTCGCTGTACGAGAGGCCGTGGCCGAACGGGTAGAGCGGGGTGCCCTCGTAGTAGAGGTAGGTCTGGCGCGATCCGATGATGTCGTAGTCCAGCAGGCCGGGCAGCTCCGCGTCCGAGGTGTACCAGGTCTGCGGCAGCCGGCCGGCCGGGGAGACGTCGCCGGCCAGGACACGGGCGAGTGCCGTTCCGGCGGCCTGTCCGCCGTGCGCGGTCCACAGGAGTGCGGGGAGTACGGCCGCGGCGTCGGTGAGGGCGTACGGGTAGGCGGAGGTGACCGCCAGCACGGTGCGCGGGTTGGCGGCGTGGGCGGCGCGCCAGAGGCGTTCCTGCTGCGCGGGGAGGTCGAGGGTGGTGCGGTCCTCGGTCTCGCGGCCGTTGATGTGCGCGTCGTTCCCTGCGACCACGACGACGAGGTCGGCGGCGGCTGCCGCGCGGGCGACGGCGTCCTCGCCGCGCTCGGTGACCTCCAGCTCGAAGACCGTTCCGGCGGCCCGGCCGGAGCCGGAAACTTCTTCGCCGGGGGCGGCAACCTTTACGCCGTCGGCGGCGACAGAGACATACCTACCCGTTCCCACGTGCAGAAGGCGGTGCCCCCCGTCATGACCCTCCGCCGCCTCCCAGCGGAACGTCTCCTGGACGATCCAGCCACCCGGTTCGTCCGCGGAGGCGCGTACGAAGCCGTCCTCGGCGACCGAGAGGTAGCGTCCGGCAGGTTCCCGCAGGGTGATCACGCCGTTGCCCCAGTCCACGAGCGCCAGCTCCGAGGGGGTGTCGCCGCAGGTCAGCGGGGGCAGGTCGGTGCGGCCTGCGAGCAGTGCCGGGTCGAGGGCGCCTTCCGCGCCGCGCACCGGCTCCTGGCTCCGGTCCGCCGCGGGAATCCGCAGCCAGCCGTCCGCGCACTTCAGCCGGACGAGGTCCGCGCCCTCTTCGAAGACGACGTGGTCGGCGCCGAAGCGTTCCCGCAGTCCGTCGAGCGGGGTGGAGCGGTGGATGAGCGTGCCGCTGTACCAGTCGAGCTTGCAGGCGTCGGCGAGGAGGCCGACGACGGCGACGGTCTTCCCGGCGCCGGGGTCGAGCGGCAGCAGTCCGTCGTTCTTGAGCAGCACGACGGCCTGTTCGGCGGCCTCCAGGGCCAGCGCCCGGTGGCCCTCGGTGTCGAAGTCGGCGGTGTCCGCGTACGGGTCGAGCTCGGGGTCGAACTCACCGAGCGAGAAGCGGAGTTCGAGCAGTCGCCGGACAGCGGTGTCGATGTCGTGCTCGTCGAGGAGTCCGCGCTCCAGGGCGCCGCGGATGCGGCCGGTCATGATGGCGGAGTCCTGGCCGTGGTCGGTGAAGCTGTCGACACCGGCCCGCAGGGAGGCGGCCGTCGCCTCCTCGTGGGTGTCGTAGTAGTGCTCGGAGTCGACGAGGTTGGACGGCGCCCCGGCGTCGGAGCAGACCACCAGCGACCGGTCGGTCCAGGACCGCAGGTGCTGGGACAGGTGCGGCGAGACGTGGTTGGGACGCCCGTTGACCAGGTTGTACGCCGGCATCACACCGGCCACCGCGCCCGCCTGCACGGCGTCGCGGAAGGCCCTGAGGTCGTACTCGTGCAGGACCCGGGGGCGGACCGAGGAGGAGGAGGTGTCGCGGTCGGTCTCGTTGTTGTGGGCGAGCCAGTGCTTGAGGACGGGGGCGGTCCGCCAGTAGAGCGGGTGGTCGCCGCGCAGTCCCCGGGTGTACGCGACCGCGATGGCGGAGGTCAGCCCGGCGTCCTCGGAATACCCCTCCTCACCGCGTCCCCACAGCGGGTTGCGCAGCAGATTGACGGTAGGGGCCCACACGTTGAGGCCGACGCGGTCGTCCTGGGCGCGCTTGGCGCGGACCTCGTTGCCGACGGCTTCGCCGACGCGGCGCACCAGTTCGTCGTTCCAGGTGGCCCCGAGTCCCACGGCCTGCGGGAACACCGTCGCCGGGCCCATCCAGGCAACGCCGTGCAGGGCCTCCTGACCGGTCCGGAAGGCGCCGAGCCCGAGCCGGTCGACCGCCGGTGCGAACTGGTGCAGCATCGCGATCCGCTCGTCGAGCGTGAGCTGCTGAAGCAGATCGTCGACGCGCTTGGCGAAGGTCAGCTGCGGGTCGCGGAAGGGCTGCGGTTGTTCCGTCACGTGCGGGCCCCCTTGGAGAGGTGGGAGGTATTCCGGTGCCAGCGCCTCGCACGAGCATCCGAGGAGCCTCGGAAGATCTTTCGAAGCGCTTCGATGCTCCGTGGCCGACCCCGCCAGTGTCAAGGCCTCATCTCCGACCTCCCTACGCGACGACGTCCCAATGCGCCAGGAAACGGTTCGGAAACAGGTCGGAGGAATCTGGAAACGGACTCTTGTGCGGCTGGGGCCCTTCACTTAACCTCGCTGCAACATCGAAGCGCTTCGACAGAGCTTCGATGGGGCGCCCGGCGCCCGTGATCTCCCCGGGACGGCGACAGGTTCTGCCGCTCCCCTGTTGAACCGCTTCACCTGCGGCCGGTCACGCCGGCTCAGTCAGCAACGCTCCACCTCAGACACAGGAACCGAACGGCGGTCGCCCGCCACGTGTCGTCCTGGTGCGCCTCGAAGGGTTGACGCAATGACGCCGAATTCCACCCCCTCCTCCACGGCTCCGAGCCGGAGAAGCTTCCTCGCCACGGGCGCGGTCGCCGCCGTCGCCGTGGCCGGCGGGGTACCGCTGCTCGCCGCGTGCGGCGGCTCCGGTTCCGGTTCCGCGGGCAAGGAGGGGACGACAACGGGCAAGGCACTCAAGAAGGTCGTGCCGTCGTACGCCCCGCTGAACCTGGTCCAGCCCGACGTCGCGAGCGTCAACGGTTCGAGCCCCGGCTTCACCAAGCTGCCCGACCCGCTGGTCGTCTCCGTGAAGTCGGTCCCGGGCAAGGGCTCGTCGTTCCGGGTCATGACACCGCTGTGGGGCACCGTCCCGAAGAAGAACAACCCGTACTACACGGCCGTGAACAAGGCCGTCGGCGCCAAGCTCAACTTCGACCCGCAGGACGGCAACACCTACCAGGACAAGATCGGCGCGGTTCTCGCCGGCTCGGACATCCCGGACGTCATGACCATCCCCGGCTGGAACATGCAGGGGCAGATCCGCAACGCGATCAGCGCCAAGTTCGCGGACCTGACTCCCTATCTGGCGGGCGACGCCGTCAAGAAGTTCCCGAACCTCGCCAACATCCCGACGGGCGCCTGGCAGTACTCGGTCTTCGGCGGCAAGCTGCGCGGCCTGCCGATGCCGACGCCGATCATCGGCAACGCGATCTTCTACCGCAAGGACCTCATCGGCTCCGGCGCGGTGCCGGCCAGCGCGGACGACCTGCTGGCGTTCGGCAAGGAGCACACCGCTCCCAAGCAGAAGGTCTGGGCGTTCGACGACCTCTGGACCTGCATCCAGAAGATCTTCGGCCTGCTGCCCGACGCGCCGCACTACTGGCAGCTGGAGAACGGCAAGCTGGTCCACAAGATCGAGACCAAGGCGTACCGCGAGGCGCTCGCCTTCGCCCGCAAGCTCCACGACGGCGGGTACGTCCACCCGGACGCCGACGCCGGCAAGGACGCCGACTCCAAGATCCGCTTCACCAGCGGTCACGTGATGATGTACAACGACGGCACCGGCGGCTGGAAGGGCATGGTCACCGAACAGGCGGCCGCCAACCCCAAGTTCGACATGCAGGCGCTGGACTTCTTCAACCACGACGGCGGCAAGCCGGTCCTGTGGCAGGACGACCCGGCGGGCATCTTCACCTTCCTCAGCAAGAAGCTCTCCAAGGCGCAGATCGAGGAGTTCCTCGCGATCGCCGACTACGCGGCCGCGCCGTACGGCACCGAGGAGTTCATGCTCACCAACTACGGAGTGAAGGGCACCCACTACACGATCAAGGACGGCGCCCCGACCTACACCCCGCAGGGTGTCGAGGAGGCGCAGCCCTCCACCTTCCTGTTCCTCGCCTCGCCGCCCACCTCGATCGCCTACCCGGACCAGCCGCAGCTGGCCAAGGACTACGCGGCCTGGATGGCGCGCCAGGCCCCGAACGTCAAGAAGCCCCTCTTCTTCGGCATGCAGGTCGTCGAGCCGCAGCGGTACGCCTCCCTGTACACGCCCTTCGACGACCTCCAGAAGGACATCCGCCGCGGCCGCAAGAAGGTCAGCGACGTCGACGAGGCCGTGAACACCTGGAAGAAGAGCGGCGGCGACAAGCTGCGCGACTGGTACCAGGACATTCTCGACAAGAACGGCTCCGGCGTCTGACGCGTACGACGCACAACGGCCGTATGCGGGACAGCAAGAAGGCCGCCGGGCGCACGAAGCCCGGCGGCCGTGGCGGAGAGCACGACATGGGGAGCACACGGTGAAGCCACGGGCCACGGTCACGACCGACCCGGACCGCACCGCCGACGGGGCCGGAGCCTCGGCCGGCGGCAGCGGTGACGGTGACGGCAAGGACGGAAGCGGCATACGGACGGACAGGTCCCGCGCGAGCGGAACGCGCGGATCCCGTACGCCGAAGAAGGCGAAGAGGGCGAAGAACGGGGCGGCGAAACAGGCGCCGACGGGTACCGGACCGCAGGCGGGGGGCATCACCTGGCGCCAGCGGCTGCGGCGCGACCGCACCCTGGTGCTGATGACCCTGCCGGCCATCGCGCTGCTGCTGCTCTTCAACTACATCCCGCTGCTCGGGAACATCGTGGCCTTCCAGGACTACGACGTGTACGACCTGGGCATCACCGGCAGCCCCTTCGTCGGCTTCGACAACTTCACCCGGATCTTCGAGGACTACCGCTTCTGGGAAGTCCTCATCAACACGCTGGTCATCTTCGTCACCCAGCTCGTCCTGTTCTTCCCCATCCCGATCGCCATCGCGCTGCTCGTCAACACGATCATGAGCGCACGGGTGCGGGCCTGGGTCCAGGCAGTCGTCTATCTGCCGCACTTCTTCTCGTGGGTGCTCGTCGTCACCGTCTTCCAGCAGATGTTCGGCGGAGCCGGGCTGGTCGCCCAGTGGCTGCGTGAGCACGGCCATGAAGGCTTCGACCTGATGACCGACCCGGGCTTCTTCAAGTTCCTGGTCTCCGCCCAGGCGGTCTGGAAGGACGCCGGCTGGGGTGTGATCGTCTTCCTCGCCGCGCTCGCCGCCGTCAACACCGACCTGTACGAGGCCGCGGCCGTGGACGGCGCGGGCCGCTGGCGCCGCATGTGGCACGTCACGCTGCCCGCGCTGCGTCCGGTCATCGCGCTCCTGCTCGTCCTGCGGGTCGGCAGCGCGCTCAACCTCGACTTCGAGCAGATCCTGCTCCAGCGCGACCAGGTCGGCGCCGGCGCTTCGGAAATCCTGGACACCTACATCTGGTGGACGGGCATCAAGACCGGTGACTTCGGCTACGCGGCAGCCGCCGGCATCTTCAAGGGACTGTTCAGCGTCGCCATGGTGCTGGGTGCCAACAAGGTCGCTCACATGCTGGGCGAGCAGGGGGTGTACTCCAAGAAATGACAACTCTCCTGGAACTTGAGAAGGACCCGGCAGAACCCGCGCCCCGCGCGGAGACACCGCTCCAGCGCGCCCTGCGCACGGAGCCCCGCCCCGTGTGGGAGGAGGAGCCCACCAAGGCGGGCCTCGCCTTCAAGGGCTTCGGACTCGTCGCGATCTGCGCGATCGTGATCATCCCGATCTGGGTGGTGCTCATCACCAGCCTCTCCGACACCAAGGCGATCAACGACGCCGGCGGCCTGGTCGTCTGGCCGAAGAGCATCACGTTCGTCGCCTACAAGGAACTCCTCAGCGGTGGCGCCGTGACCCGCGCGGCCGCCGTCAGCGTGGGCCTCACCGTCGTCGGCACGGTGGTCAGCATGGTGGTCTCGGTCCTGTGCGCGTACGGGCTGAGCCGCCGCGACTCGTACGCCCACCGTCCGCTGCTGATGACCCTGATGGCGACGATGTTCTTCGGCGCCGGACTCATCCCCACGTACCTGCTGGTCACCGGCATCGGGCTGAGCGACAGCTACTGGTCGATGATCCTGCCCAGTGCGATCAGTGTCTTCAACGTGCTGGTCCTGCGCGGCTTCTTCATGGACACCGCGCCCGAACTCATCGACGCGGCGCGGATCGACGGCGCCGGCGAGTGGCGGATCCTGCTCCAGATCATCATGCCGCTCTCGCGCGCCGTGATCGCCGTGATCTCGCTCTTCTACGCGGTGGGCTACTGGAGCCAGTGGTTCAACGCGATGCTCTACATCCAGGACAGCGAGAAGTACCCGCTGCAGATGATCCTGCGCCAGCTGGTCCTCCAGCACCAGGTCCCGCCGGGCGCCATGGGCGCGGCGGTCAGCAACGGGTCGATCAACAGCCTCGCCGTGCAGATGGCGGTCATGATCCTCGCGCTGATCCCGGTGGCGATCCTGTCGCCGTTCGTCCAGAAGCACTTCCAGAAGGGCATGCTCACCGGCGCCGTGAAGGGCTGATCCACCGCACGGCCCCGGTGCGGGGCCGGTCCACGAACCGTCCGGGACCGGCCCCGCCGCATCCTGCTCGCCGCCACGCTTCACCCCCTCCTTGTCCTTCTCGCCCTTGTCCGGAAGGTGTTCGCCATGCGCGCTTCGTCAGCGCCCACGCCCAGCCGTAGAACCGTGCTCGCGGGAGCGGCCGTCGCAGCGGCCGCCGCAGCCCTGCCCCTCGCGGGTCCCGCCGCGGCCGCCTCGACGCACCACCGGGACGAGTCCACCGAACCGCATCGCTGGCGGACCGCCGCGATCGGCGGGACGGGTTTCGTCACCGGGGTGCTGTTCCACCCTTCCGTGAAGGGACTCGCCTACGCCCGCACCGACATCGGCGGCGCCTACCGCTGGGACGACGCCAAGGCCCGCTGGACCGCCCTCACCGACCACCTCGGCTGGGACGACTGGAACCTGCTGGGCATCGAGGCCCTGGCCGTCGACCCCGCGCACCCGGACCGCCTCTACCTGGCCTGCGGTACGTACGCCCAGGACTGGGCGAGCCCGGGCGCGGTGCTCCGGTCCGAGGACCGGGGCGCGACCTGGCGGCGGACGGACCTGACCGTGCGGCTGGGCGCCAACGAGGACGGGCGCGGGGCCGGCGAGCGGCTGCTCGTGGACCCCCGCGACAGCGACACGCTCTGGCTCGGCACCCGGCACGACGGATTGCTGCGCTCCACCGACCGGGGAGCGACGTGGGCTCCGGCGGACTTCCCCGCCACTCCGTCGGCGAGCGGCCAGGGCGTGCTGTTCCTCGCCGCCGCCGGCCGGGCGGTGTACGCGGGCTGGGGTGACGGCGGCAGCGCGCTCTACCGTACGAACGGCTCCGGCGGCTGGGAGACCGTGCCCGGGCAGCCGTCCGGCAGCGCGGCGACGAAGGTCCCGGTCCGGGCAGCGTACGACGCCCGGGGCCGCGCCCTGTACGTGACCTACGCGGACGCCCCGGGTCCCAACGGGCAGTCCGCCGGCTCGGTCCACCGCCTCGACACGGTGACGGACACCTGGAGCGAGGTGACCCCGGTGCGGCCGGACGCCGCGGCCGGTGACGGCTTCGGCTACGGCGGTGTCGCGGTCGACGCGCGCCGCGCCGGCACGCTCGTGGTGACCACCAACAACCGCTGGTCGCAGATCGACACGGTGTTCCGCTCCACCGACGCGGGTGCCTCCTGGACCTCGCTCAAGGACGCCGCCGTCCTCGACGTCGCGGAGACCCCCTATCTCCGCTGGGGCGGGGAGTCGGCCAAGTTCGGCTGGTGGATCCAGGCCGTGGCCGTCGACCCGTTCGACTCGCGGCACATCGTGTTCGGGACCGGCGCGACGATCTTCGGAACCCGCGACCTCGTCCACTGGGCCCCGGAGATCCGGGGTCTCGAGGAGTCGTCGGTACGCTTCCTGCTCGCCCCGCCCGCCAAGGGCGCCCGCCTCCTCAGCGGGCTGGGCGACATCGGCGTGATGTACCACGACTCGCTGACCGCCTCCCCGTCGCGCGGCATGGCGTCGAACCCGGTCTTCGGCACGGCCACCGGCCTCGCCCTGGCCGCGCTCAAGCCCTCGTACGTCGTACGGACGGGCTGGCCGTCGGGCTCCACCTCCGCAGGGGCGTCCTCGGACGACGGCGGCAGGACCTGGCAGCCCTTCGCCGCCCAGCCGGAGATCGCCGCCTCGGCCCCCGGTCCCGTCGCGGTCTCCGCGGACGGGTCGGTGCTGCTCTGGTCGTTCGTCCACTGGGACGGCACCAAGTACCCGGCCCACCGCTCCACCGACGGCGGGGCGAGCTGGGCGGAGGTCGCCACGTTCCCCAAGGGCGGCGCGCCGGTCGCCGACCCGCTCGACCCGCGGCGCTTCTACGTCTACGACACCGACACCGGAGCGGTCTTCCACTCCGCGGACGGCGGGGCGACGTTCGAGCGCGGCGCGACCGGACTCCCCTCCGGCGACGTCCAGTTCAAGGTGGCGGCGGCACCCGGGCGCAGCGGTGACCTGTGGCTCTCCGCGAAGGACAACGGACTGTTCCGTTCGACGGACGGCGGGCTGACGTTCACGGCCGTGCCCGGCTGCCAGGCCTCGCACGCCCTGGGCTTCGGCAGGGCCGCGCCGGTCAGGGGACGGGAGCGGCCCGGCGCCGGCTACCCGGCCGTCTTCCAGACCGGCCGGGTCTCCGCGACGCACGACGGCGTGGCGGTGCTGCGCTCGGACGACGCGGGCGGCACCTGGGTCCGGATCAACGACGACTCCCATCAGTGGGGCTGGACCGGCGAAGTGATCACCGGTGACCCCCGTGTCCACGGCCGTGTCTATCTGGGCACGAACGGCCGCGGCATCCAGTACGCAGAACCCGCATAAGCAAGAAGGAACGAGAGACGCCATGCCGTCCCTGCGCGACGCAGCCCGTGGCCGCATCCTCTTCGGAGGCGACTACAACCCCGAACAGTGGCCCGAGGAGGTGTGGGAGGACGACGCCCGGCTCATGAAGGAGGCCGGCGTCAACTCCGTCACCCTCGGCGTCTTCTCCTGGGCGAAGATCGAACCACGCCCAGGAGCGCGGGAGTTCGGCTGGCTGGACCGGCTGATGGACCTGATGCACGCCAACGGCATCGGCGTCGTGCTCGCCACCCCGACCGCGTCCCCGCCGCCCTGGATGGGGGCGCGGCACCCGGAGACCCTGCCGCGCACGGAGGACGGCTCGGTCGTCTGGTACGGATCGCGCCAGCAGTTCTGCGCGAGCTCTCCCGTCTACCGGCGCTACGCCGCGGCCCTCACCGAGGACCTCGCGGCGCGGTACGCGGACCATCCCGCGCTCACCGTCTGGCACATCAACAACGAGTACTGCACCCACTGCTGGTGCGACGAGACGGCCGCCCACTTCCGCCGGTGGCTGCGCAGCCGGTACGGCACGGTCGACACGCTCAACGAGGCGTGGGGCACGGCGTTCTGGAGCCAGCGCTACGACTCCTGGACGGAGATCCTGCCGCCGCGCAAGGCGCAGTACATGAAGAACCCGGCGCAGGTGCTCGACTTCAAGCGGTTCACCTCCGACGCGCTGATGGAGTGCTACGTCGCCGAGCGCGACATCGTCGCCCGGCACACCCCGCACGTTCCGGTGACGACGAACTTCATGCCGCTGTGGTCGGGCCAGGACGCCTGGGCCTGGTCGGCGCAGGAGGACATCGTCTCCGTGGACATCTATCCGGACCCGCGGGACCCGCAGGGCGGTCAGTACAACGCGATGCTCGCCGACATGACGCGTTCGCAGGCCGCCGGGCCGTGGATGCTGATGGAGCAGGCGGCGGGGCCGGTCAACTGGCGGGGCGTCAACCACCCCAAGCCCGAGGGGCTGAACCGGCTGTGGTCGCTGCAGGCCGTGGCGCGGGGGGCCGACGCCGTGTGCTACTTCCAGTGGCGGCAGTCCCGGCAGGGCTCGGAGAAATTCCACTCCGGGATGCTCACCCATGCCGGCGAACAGGGCCGAACCTTCCGCGAGATCAAGCGCCTCGGAGCGGAACTCGCCACGCTCGGACCGGCTGTGGTGGGCGGCGACGTCCCGGCCGACGTGGCGGTCCTGCACGACTGGGACGCGTGGTGGGCGGGTACGCAGGAGGGCCGGCCGTCCTCGCTGCTCGACTACACCGAGGTCGTACAGCGCTGGCACCGGGCCCTGTGGGAGAACGGTGTCGCCACGGAGTTCGCCCGCCCGGACGCCGACCTGAGCCGGTTCAAGGCGGTCGCCGTACCCCATCTGTATCTGCTCACCGACGCCTCGATCGACAATCTCGTCGCGTACGCGCAGGGCGGCGGGACACTGGTCTGCGGCTTCTTCAGCGGGGTCGCCGATATCGACGACCGCATCAGGCCCGGTGGCATGGACGCGCGGCTGCGCGAGCTGTTCGGGATCCGCACGCTGCACGAGTGGTGGCCGCTGGACGCGGATTCGGCCGTGGAGTGCGACGGCTTCCGGGGCACTCTGTGGTCGGAGGAGCTGGAGGCGGCACAGGGCACCGAGGTGGTGTCCGCATACCGCGACGGCGAGCTGACCGGGCTGCCCGCCGTGCTCCGCAGGGGCCGGGCCCACTACCTGTCGACGCTGCCGGAGCCGGAGGCGCTGCGTGCGCTGCTCGGCGGTGTGGTGCGGGAGGCCGGCGTGGAGCCGGTCCTCGCCGGGCTGCCCGAGGGGGTGGAGGCGGTCCGCCGCGGCGGACTCCTCTTCCTGCTCCACCACGGTCGGGACACCGTCACCGTGACCGTGCCGGGCGCGCACGAGGAGCTGCTGACCGGCCGGACGGTCGAGGACCGGGTGGAGCTGGGGCGTTACGGCGTGGCCGTGCTGCGGAGCGCGGCGCCGTGACCGTCCGCACCCACATCGACGGCACGTGGGAGCCGCGTCCCGCATCCCGCTGGGAGGACGCCTTCCTCGGCGGCAACGGCCGGCACGGGGCGATGGTGTACGGCGACCCGGCCGACGACCGGGTCGTCGTCAACCACCACACCCTGGTCCGGCCCAACGGGAGTGAGCACCTGCGGCCGCCCGAACTCGCCGATCGGCTGGACCAGTTGCAGAGCGATCTGCTCGCCGGCGACACCACGGCCGCCGAGCGGTTCGGGGCGGGCCGGCCGCTGGTGTGGGTACAGCCCTTCCATCCGGCCTTCCAGACCAGGATCCGGTCCGGGCCGGACACGCCGTCCGGTTCCGACGGCAGCGATCCGCCGCCGGACTACCGCCGTACGGTCGACTTCACCACGGGTGAGATCACGGCCGTGTGCGAGGGCCGCCGCAGTCAGGTCTTCGTCTCCCGCGCCGACGACGTGATCGTCCAGCACGTCACCGGCCCCGGGCTCGCGGTGGACCTGACCCTGGACCACGCGCTGCCGGGCGCACCGCCGCGCCTGGCCATCGGCCGCAGCACCGTGCTGACGCCGGGCGGTGGCCGGCTGTCCCTGCGGGTGGGCTACCCGGACAGCGAACTCGCCTACACCGGGGTGACCGTGGTCCGGGCGGACGGCGGCCGGGTGTCGGTCGCGGGCGAGGGCCTCCGGGTCGAAGGGGCCCGGAGTCTGCTGCTGCTCACCCGGGTGCGGCGCCACACGGGCGCCCTGGACCTCGCGGCGGAGTGCGCCGCCCTGCCGCAGGACGACTACCCGACGCTGCTGGCCCGGCACCGCGCACTGCACCGCCCGGCCTTCCAACGGGCGTCCCTGACCCTGGACGCCGATCCGGCCGAACGCGCACTGCCCGGCAGCGAGCTGGTACGCCGGCCGGGCAGCCCCGCCCTGCTGGAGAGGTTGTTCGCGGCCGGGCGCTATCACCTGTTCTCGTCCTCCGGCGTGCTGCCGCCCCGGCTGACCGGCCTGTGGACGGGCGACTGGGACACCGCCTGGTCGGGAGCGTTCACGACCAACGCCAACCTCAACCTCCAGATCGCCTCGGCGGCGGCCGCCGCACTGCCCGAGGTCTCCGAGGCCCATGCCTCCCTGGTGTACGGGCAACTGGCCGACTGGCGGGACAACGCGCGAGCGCTCTTCGGGGCCCGCGGCATCGTCGCCCCGTCCCACACCGACGGCGAGTCCGGCCACACCCGCCACTACCAGCGGGCCTATCCGCTGCACCTGTGGACGGCCGGTGCGGACTGGCTCCTGGAACCGCTGGTCGAGCACGCCGAGACGAGCGGGGCGACGGATCCCCGGCTGGTCGACGCGCTCCACGAAGTCGCCCTGTTCTACGAGGACTTCCTGACCCGCACCGCACCCGACGGCACCGTGGCCCTCGTGCCCTCGTACTCACCGGAGAACCGCCCGGCCAACGCGAGCTGGGGGACGGTGAACGCGACGATGGACCTCGCGGCGGCCCGCCACGCGCTCACCACCTCGGCCGACCGCTCCCCCACGGCTCCGGCCTCCGCGCGACGGCGGGAGCTCGCGGCCCGGCTCCCGGGGTACCGGGTCAACGTGGACGGCGCGCTCGCCGAGTGGGCGTGGCCCGGCCTGGAGGAGACGTACGACCATCGTCACCTCAGCCACCTCTACCCCGTGTGGCCGCTGGACGCGGTCAATCCGTACGACACCCCGGAGCTCGCGGCCGCTGCACACCGCGCTCTGGAACTGCGCGGATCGGAGAACGACTCCGCCCACGGGCATCTCCACCACGCGCTGATCGCCGCACGCCTCCGCGACGGCGCCCGGGTCACAGCGGCCCTGGACGCCGTGCTGGCGGGCGACTTCTTCCACGACTCGCTGATGAGCGCCCACTACCCGTCCCGCAACGTCTACAACGCGGACGCCGCCCACGCACTGCCTGCGGCGGTCATCGAGTCGCTCGTCCAGTCGACCTCCGACCGGCTGGTCCTGCTGCCCGCACCACTGGCCGGCTGCCCGAGCGGCGAACTGCGCGGCGTGCGGACCAGGTTCGGCGCCGGACTGGACCTGCGCTGGAACGCCGACGGCACCGCGACCGCGGTGCTGCATCCCACCCGTGACGCCCGGATCGATGTCCGTACGGGCCACGGCAGCATCCTCACCGATTCCTCCGCCGGAAACACCGTGGCTCCGCTGGAGCTGACGGCCGGCGTGGACCGTGTCCTCGATCTGAGGCGGCGGTAGCACTCCCCCCACCCCATCCCCCCACCATGGAAGGACAACCATGGCAACACGCACCCGCACGCTCAGCAGGTTCGTACTGGCCCCGGCAACGGCGGTGGCGGCCCTCATCGGCTTCGCCTCCGCCCCCGCCCAGGCCGCGATCTGGTCCTCCTCGGACCAGTGGGGCAACTACACCACGTCCGACGGCTACACCCTCTACAACAACATCTGGGGCTCCGGCGCGGGTTCGCAGTCCATCTGGGCCAACTCCTCCAGCAACTGGGGCGTCTGGGCCAACCACCCGAACACGGGCGGCATCAAGTCGTACCCCAACGCCAAGAAGGTCGTCAACAAGTCCATCACCTCGCTGTCGTCGCTCACCAGCAACTACAACGTCACCGTCCCGTCGTCCGGTGCCTACAACACCTCGTACGACATCTGGGACAGCGACTACGACTACGAGGTCATGCTCTGGGTGAACTACAACGGCGCGGTGGGGCCGCTCGGCACCTCGCAGGGAAACGTGACGCTCGGCGGCCACACCTGGACCGTCTACAAGGGCGACAACGGAGCCAACCAGGTCTTCTCGTTCCTGCGCACCTCGGACTCCACCTCGGGCACGGTGAACATCCTGCCGATCCTGAAGTGGATCAAGGACACCAAGGGCTGGTGGGGCAACGAGACCATCGGTGACGTCCAGTTCGGCTACGAGATCACCTCGTCGTCGGGTGGACTGGACTTCACGACGAACGGATTCGGCGTCTCCGCCGGCTGAGCCGCACGTACCAGGAGCCGGCCCCCGCGTGGGGGCCGGCTCGTGCGCGCGTGCGCTACCGCGGGGCGGGCCCGGTGCTCTCGCGTACCGTCAGCTCGGGTGCCAGCAGCTCGACCTCGTCCGTGCCGCGGCCGGAGAGCTTGGCGACGACCTGCTCGACCGAGCGGCGCCCCATCTCCTGCGCGGGGATGGCCACGGAGGTGAGCCGCACCGAGGCCTGGGAGGCGACCTGCTCGGGGCAGATCGCGACCACCGACACGTCCTCGGGCACGGCCCGGCCCTGCTGCCGCAGGAGATTGAGCAGCGGTTCCACCGCGGACTCGTTCTGCACGATGAAGCCGGTGGTGCCGGGCCGCTCGTCGAAGATCCGCGACAGGGTCTGCGCCATCGCCGGATAGCCGCCCTCGCAGGGCCGGTGCAGCACCCGCACGCCGGTCTCCTGTGCCTTGGCGCGTATGCCGTCGACCGTCCGCTCGGCGAATCCGGTGTGCCGTTCGTACACCGCGGCCGCCTCGCCGATCACGGCGACCTCGCGGTGTCCGAGGCCCGCGAGGTGTTCCACGCAGAGCGCCCCGGTGGCCTCGAAGTCGAGGTCCACACAGGTCAGCCCGTCGGTGTCGGCGGGCAGTCCGATCAGCACGGCGGCCCGGTCCGTCTCACGCAGCAGCGGCAGCCGTTCGTCGTGGAGCTCGACGTCCATGAGGATCATCGCGTCGGCCAGCGAACTGCCGGCGATGCGCCGCACCGCCGCGGGCCCCTCCTCACCGGTCAGGAGCAGGACGTCGTAGCCGTGGGTGCGGGCCGTGGTGGCGACCGCGATGGCGATCTCCATCATCACGGGGACGTACATGTCGGTGCGCAGCGGCACCATGAGCGCGATGATGTTCGACCGGCTGCTGGCGAGCGCCCGCGCACCGGCGTTGGGGTGGTAGCCGAGCTGCTGGATGCTCGACTCGACCCGCTCCCTGGTGGGCACCGAGATGGACCGCTTCCCGCTGAGGACATAGCTCACCGTGCTCGCGGAGACTCCGGCGTGCTGCGCGACCTCGGCAAGGGTGACCATTCGGCTCTCCATCAAGGGACATCGTCGACACCGGCACGGAAACCGGCCTGCACCGGCAGTTTCGGTCAGATGTGGCGAAGCGCTTCGACTTCGCCCGGTCCGCCTGTGACATGCCCGGATGATGCGAGCCTAGACCTGCCCACACAGGGTGTCCATAGGGCTGTCGAAGCGCTTCGACTCGATGTCCCGGCAGCCCACCGTACGACACCACCGTGGCGGCAGCCGTATCGGCTACCGCCACGATATGCCCCGTCCACCGCGCGGAACATCAGCGGGCGCGCGGCAGTCCACCGTTCAGGAGGCCGACGGGGTCCAGCCGTCCAGCCAGTCGGCGACCTCCTGCCCGCCCGCCCCGCTGTCGCTGAGCTGCGGGCGGTCGCTGCTCGCCGTACCCGCGCCCGGTCCGTCGTTGCGGTACTCCGCGAACCGGTCGTCCTTCCAGGAGAACCCGCTCATGTCGGTCCACGGCTTCGGCCGGATCGCGGCGCTCAGGGTGGTGTCGCGGACGGTGGTCATCGGGTCGAGCGTGGCGTCTCCGCCCGCGTGCCAGGGACGTCCGAGGTAGAAGCTCGCCGCGGAGACGTCTCCGTTGACCGTGGAGTTGTTGATGAGGAAGCCCTTGCGGCCGGCGGCCGTGCTCGGGGCGGTGATGTAGCCCGCGGAGCTGCCGTCCCACCGCTTCTTCAGGGTGATGACCGAGGCGTCGATGACCGCGCTCGCCCGGCCGAAGACGAAGTCGACGTTGCCGACGACGTAGGAGCCGGTCATGTAGACCCGACCGAGCTTGTCCTTGGCGGCGGTGTCGAGCAGCAGCGTGTCCTGGTCGCCCTCGGTGATGATCGAGTCGAGGAACACCTTGTCGGCCGCGGTGCGCAGCGCGACGGCCTGCAGCCCGCTCATGTCCTGGTGGGCGGCCTCGTCGAAGTCGTTGGCGATGGTGAGGTTGCGGGCCTGGAAGCCGTCCCCCTCGGCGGCGACGGTCGCGCTGCCGCCCGTTCCGTACGTCCCCGATCCGTCGGGCTTCTGCGTGCCCGAGGCGTTGTCGTACACGATGACGGTGCTCTTGCGGCTGGAGCCGGTGCCCTGGAGGGTGACGTTCTGCTTGGCCGCGGGGATCTTCACCAGCTCGCGGTAGGTGCCGGGCGCGATCGCGATGACGGTCCGGGCCGTGTTGCCCGCGGGCACGGCGTCCACGGCGGCTTGCACGGTGCGGTACTGACCGCTGCCGTCCTTGGCCACGGTGAGGGTGGTCGCGGCCGCCGCGGTGGTGACCGCCGCACCGATCGTGGAACGCGGACCGGCCCCCGCCTTCACCAGCGCGGGCACATCGGCGGCGCTGTCGAGCGTGTAGGGGTAGGAGGCATGCGGGTCGAAGGACGTACCGCCGCCGCTCTCGTTGCGGCCGCTCGTGCCGCGGAAGATGCTGCCGCGCTGGACCAGGGTGGCGTTGGCGTCCCGGGTGACGGGGTTGTTCAGTCCGTCGAAGTAGCTGTTCTCCAGGACCATGTTCGTGTTCCCGCGGGCGTAGTTGCCGTAGCTGGAGGTGATGTCCGTGCCCGGATCGTCCTGGAGGTAGTTGTTGTACAGGTGGGCGTGGGCGACGTTGTCGGTCGAGGGGTTGCGCTGCTCGGTCTCGTGGAACCAGTTGTGGTGGATGGTGATGTCGGCGGTGGTGTTCTCGGTCCAGCCGATCCCGAAGGCCTTGTTGTCGTGCTGGAGCCGGTTCCAGGACACGGTGAGGTAGGTGGTGTCCTTGCGGCTGTCGATCAGCCCGTCGGCCATGTTCCGCAGGTCGTTGTGGTCGATCCACACGTGGTGGGCGCCGTCCATCTGGATCGCGTCCCAGTCGTGGTCCTTGTCGTTCCAGATCCCCGCGTAGGAGTCCCGGATCGTCAGGTTGCGGATGATGACGTTGTGCACTCCCTGGCCGAGGAAGAAGCCGCCGCCGACGATGTGGCCGGAGGTGCCGGAGCCGATGATCGTCTTGTCGGAGGCGACCTTGATCTCCTTGCCCTTGGGATCCATGGTGATGGCCGCCGCGACGACGATGACGTACGGCTGCGTGGCCGTCGCGTACTTCTCCAGGTCGGCGAGGGTGCGCACGGTCACGGTCTCACCGCCGCGCCCGCCGTACGTCCCGTCCTGCCCCAGGGCGTCGACCGAGGCGTAGCCGTCGGCCGCCTCGTCGGCCCGGACCGGGGAGGCTGCCGACGAGGCGGGGTAGGGGGTACTACGGATGTCCGTCGCACCGTTCGCCGTGGTGGCGGCGAACCCGGTCGCGAGGACGGTGGCGACCGCGGCCGCCAGGACCAGTCGTGTTCTGCGGCTGCGGTGGTTCCAGCCTGCGGGCATGTGGGGGGTGTGCTGCGCCGTCCGGCGTTCCGCTGTCATGACCTGAACCATTCCGTCGAGGAAGGATGACGTTCAGGTACTGGTTGCCACCGGTCGGCCGAATGGTTGCTGCCCGCGTCCGCGACCGCTCAGACCGGCTTCAACTGCCACTGCTGGCAGTAGTTGTCCAGCCAGGACCACTGTCGTACGTCGGCTCCGTCCGCCGCCGAGCAGTCGGCCACGTCGGCGACCTTCCCCGACGCCTGGCCGACGATGCGCACCCAGCCGCCCGCATCCGTGGTGAGGAATCTGAAGCGCTGGCAGGTGTTGTCCAGCCAGGACCACAGCCGCAGATCCGCTCCGTCGGCCGACGAGCAGTCCGCGGTGTCCAGGACCTTCCCGGTGGCCACGTTGACGAGTCGGCTGGTGTCGTCGCCCCGGTCCTCGACGCGCCATCGCTGCCGGGTGCCGCCGTCGCACGTGCGCTGGAGGACGTCGGTCCCGTCGGCGTCCGAACCGGCGTCCAGATCCATGCACTTGCCGCTGGCCCGGTTGACGACGGTGTAGGCGGTGGGGGTGGCCGCCGTCTCCCCGGCCGGCCCCGCCGCGGTGGTGCCGGGCGCGACGGGCGTACCGAGGTCCGGTGTGCCGTCGGCGTTCCAGGTGAACTTCTGCGCCCTCGCCGTACGCCCGTTGTCGCAGCCGTCCGAGGCGGAGTCGTTGGCGTGGTAGACGATCCAGCTCTCCGTTCCGTCCGGTGAGGTGAAGAATCCGTTGTGACCCGGCCCGTACACCCCCGCCGAGTCCTTGCGCTGAAACACCGGATTCGCCTTCTTCGTCCACGAGGACGCGGACAGCGGATCGGAACCGGACAGCGTGAGCAGCCCGAGCTTGTAGTCGGGGGTCCAGCAACCGCTGGCGGAGTAGACGAGGTACGTTCTCCCGCCCCGCTGCAGCACCTCCGGCCCCTCGTTGACGGCCGCCCCGGACTTCTCCCAGTCGTACACGGGTGTGGAGATCGTCGAGAACGACCCGCTGAGCGTGTACGGGTTCGACATCGGCGCGATCACCAGGTTCTGGGTGCCGCCGCCGCTCGCACTGCCGAGGAGGTACAGCTTGCCGTTGACGGTCAGCACGCTGGGATCGAGCATCCAGGCGCTGCCCAGCCCGCTCCTGTACGTGTACGGCCCCATCGGGTCCGCACCGGCGCTCTCCAGGACATGGACCCGCTGGGTCGGGTTGTAGTCCGCGATGTTCTGCCCCGCCACGTAGTACAGGTACCAGCGCCCGCCGGAGTAGTGCAGTTCGGGCGCCCAGATGTTGCAGCAGCGGGAGGCCGCGTCGCCCTGCCAGACCTGCACGCTGGGGGCGGTCGCGAGTCCGGCCAGTGTGGGCGACCTGCGCATGGTGATGACATCGGTCCAACTGGTCGTCACCAGGTAGTAGTTGCCGTCGTGGTACGAGATCCAGGGGTCGGCGCCCTTCTGCGCCTTGACCGGGTTGGTGTACGGACGCCCCTCCGCCGCCGACGCGGGCGCCGGCTGCGCCAGGACCAGCGCGAGGAGGAGGGCGCTCAGCAGGGTCAGTAGGCGACGGGCCATCCGCTGCTCCAGTTCAGGAGGTTGACGCCGAGCTTCGGGGTCCCGTTGTCCTGGCCGTCGTAGTAGTGGTAGACGAGCAGGTCGCCGTCGGAGTCGGCGAGTACCGACTGCCCGCCGGGCCCGATGTAGCGGCCGTGCGACTCCAGCACCGCCGTCCCGCCGTTGCTCAGCATGTTCACGCCGTTGCGGTCGTAGTACGGCCCCGTGACGCTCGTGGCGCGGCCCACCTTGACCTTGTACGTGGAGCTCGTGCCCGCGCAGCAGGTGTCGTACGAGGCGAACAGGTAGTAGTAGCCGTTGCGCTTCACCACGGTCGGCGCCTCCACCGCTTTGGTCCCGGTGGGGCGGGAGGCCAGCGAGCGGCGCGCGGTGTCACCGGCGTACTGCTTCCCGGTCGAGGGATCGATGCGGATCATCTTGATCCCGGTCCACCAGGAGCCGAAGGACAGCCACCACTTGCCGTCGTCGTCCACGAAGAGGTTGGGGTCGATGGCGTTGTAGTCGCTGGACGAGTTCGAGGTGTACACCGTGCCGTAGTCGGTCCAGCTGCCCGGCTGCCCGGTGGTGGAACCGGCCAGCCCGATGGCCGAGGTGTTCGATCCGAAGGACGAGACCGCGTAGTACATCAGGTACTTGCCGCCGTGGAACGAGATGTCCGGCGCCCATGGGTCGGAGGCCGAGGAGTAGTTCTTCCACCAGCTCGGCGGTGCGCCGAACGCGGATCCGGAGCGGCCGAAGGCGGTGCGGTCCGTGGAGGTGCGCAGCTGGAGGTTGTCGCCGGTCGAGTAGAGCAGGTACTGCCCCGAGGACGTCCGGACCA
Source organism: Streptomyces sp. NPDC048211 (assembly GCF_043202315.1). NCBI lineage: Bacteria > Bacillati > Actinomycetota > Actinomycetes > Kitasatosporales > Streptomycetaceae > Streptomyces > Streptomyces sp. NPDC048211. The sequence goes on along the minus strand of NZ_JBIDAD010000002.1, from coordinate 1,046,762 downwards.
TCGAGGGGTCGTGGACGACGACGTCCCCGGTGACCTTGCCGGGGTTGGGGTAGGCAGACGCGCTGCCCGGCACGAGGGCCATGAGAAGGGCTGCGGGAAGGACCGCGAGGGTCCTTCGGAGGGTGGTGCGGCTCATGAGGGGACCTCCTGTTTTCGGTACGGGAGGAGCGTGGGCTCGTACAGCAGTCGCCGCCGAAGGCTTTCCGGTTGCCACGAAGGCGCCACTATTTCGGGAAATCCAATGACTTCGCCGTATCGAAGATGCGCGTTCGATATACCGAATGGCGCACGTAACTTCGAACGGACCGTAGAGTCGAACGGATCGTGCGTCAACGGCTCGCGCACGCACGCACGAAATACACACGGTCAGGGCGGTGACGAAAGCGCACCCTGCCGAACGGTCACATGAGGGGCCGCTCAGTTCTGACGGGGCAGCAGTTCCGCCTCGAACCGGTCCACGAACGCATCGAAGGGCCGGTCCCCGGCGGAGTAGACCACGAACTTGCTGAGGCCTGCCTCGATGTATCCGTCCAGCAGGCGGTGGAGTTCGGGCCATCCATCGGCCACGAGATCCCGTGGGTCGCTCCGCGGAGCGCGCCGGTGAATCGTCTCGGCCAGCTCCCGCGGGATCCCGTTCTCCGCCACGGTGAGGCTGATCCCGAAGTGATCGGGCTCGATCTCGCGTCCGGCTTCCTCGGCCGCGGCCAGAATCGCCTCGCGGGCCTGTCCCGCCGCTTCGGGCGTCAGGAAGGACCCCAGCCAGCCGTCCCCGTACCGCCCGACCCTGCGGAGTCCGGCGGGGGCGCTGCCGCCGAGCCAGATGTCCAGGGGCTTCGGGGGCAGCGGCGCGACCCGCACGCCCTCGGCCTTCAGGAACTCCCCGTCGAAGCGTGCGACTTCCCCGCCGAGGGAGGCCCGCAGCAGCTGCAGGGACTCGTCGAACAGTTCCCCGCGCCGTCCCTCCGGTGCGGGGAACAGCTCCCGTTCGCCGGCCCGGGCGGGCTGCAGCCCGAAGACCGGCAGCACCCGCCGGGGCGAGAGCCCGGCCAGGGACGCCAGCTGTTTGGCGACCAGGACCGGGTGCCGCCCCGGGAGGACCGCGACCGACGTACCGACCTTGAGCCTGCTCGTCCTCGACAGGGCGTGGGCCATGCCGACGAAGGGGTCCACGGCGTCGGAGTAGATGTGCTCGGACAGCCAGAGCGAATCCACACCGTCCATTTCGAGACGGTCGACGATGCGGCTGAAACCCGACAGGGACGCACCTGCGCCGAGCCCGACTCCGAAGCGGATCTTCATGTCGGCCACCCTACGCGCGCCCTCCCGGGCGGGCTCAGGCGTTGAGCAGAACGGGGAACGCCTCCATGTCGTTCTGCGTCATCACGGGAAGCTTGCGGATGTCCGCATCCGGCACCGCGAGCCGCAGCTCGGGGAAGCGCCCGAAGAGCGCCGGCAGAGCGATCCCCGCCTCGACGCGGGAGAGCGCCGCGCCCGGGCAGATGTGGGCACCGTGCCCGAAGGTCATGTGCCGGATGGGGGTGGGGCGGGTGATGTCGAAGGCGTCGGCGTCGGCGCCGTGCTGCTCGAGGTCGCGGCCGATCGCCCGGTAGGAGATGACGACGCCCTCGCCCTTGGCGATGACATCGTCACCGACCTGGATGTCCTCGGTGGCGAACCGCATCAGCAGATGGGTGGTCGGGGTGTCCCACCGCAGGGTCTCCTCGATCACGGTCTCCCAGGAGACCTCTCCGTCGAGGACCATCCGCAACTGCTCGGGGTGGGCCAGCAGGGCGCGTACGGCATTGAGAATGAGCCCGATCGTGGTCTCGTGCCCGGCCGCGACCATGGCCTTGAGGTTGCCGACCACCTCTTCCTCGGTCAGCGGCTCGCCGCCCTCGTCGGCCAGGATGAGGGCGGAGGTCAGGTCGTCGGTGGGCTGCGCGGTCTTCTCGCGTACGAGCCCGGCGTAGAAGACGTCGAGGTCCGCGAGGAGGGCCAGGCGCTCGTCCTGCGGGGTGAGCATCGAGAAGAAGGCCTTGTACTGGCGGGTCAGCATGGCGTTCGCGGCGGGGTCGACCCCCATCAGCATGCCGACCACCCGCATGGGCAGCGGCTGCGCGAACACGGACTTGAGGTCGACGACGGCCCCGTCCCTGCCGCCCTCGGCGAGCGCGTCCAGCAGCTCCTCCGTGAACTTCTCGATGTCGGGCCGTATCGCCTCCAGCCGGCGGGGCGTGAGCGCCTGGGAGGTCTTGGTCCGCAGCCGGCGGTGCTCGTCGCCGTCGACGGTGAACATGGACCGGCCGGCATCGATCATCCCGATGAGCGGCCAGGCGTGCGTCACCTCACCGCTCCGCCACAGGCCCCAGGCATCGAGGTCCTTCACCAGACGCGGATCGAGCAGCAGCTGCCGGGCGTCCGCGTGCCGGGTGACGGCCAGGGCCGGCACACCGAGGAGCTCGATCCTGGCCAGCCGTCCGGCGTCGCGCAGCCGCGCCGTCTCGCCGTCCAGGTCCTGGACCATCGGGTCGATGACGACGGTCCCGCCGTCCTGGGCCGCCGTCCGGGCGGCGGCATGGGGGCAGTTCACGAGAAGTCTCCTGTCGTACGAACGGGGGTGAACCGAACGGGGAGCGAGGTGGAGCCTCGCAGGAACGCAGAGGGCCGTCGTACGAGGTCGGCGGCGGGCACGCCGAGCCGGAGGTCGGGCAGCCGGTCGAGCAGGACCTCGATGCCGGTACGGGCGATGACTTCGGCGATCTCCTGGGCGGGGAAGGGGCACCGGTACTCGCCGTGGCTGAAGGCGAGATGGGCGCCGTTGCCGCCCTGTCCGGATGCGGCGGTGCCGGACAGGGTCTGGCGGACCAGCGGATCGGTGTTGGCGGCGCCGAGCCCGAGCAGCAGCATGTCCCCGGCCTTGATGTTCTGACCGCCGAGCCGAGTGTCCCGGACGGCCCAGCGTCCGGCGAGGATCTGGGTGGGCGTGTCCTCCCAGAGGACCTCGTTCATGGCATCGCCGATGCTGCGCCGGCCACGGGCCATGGAGTCGGCGAACTCGTCCTCCGTGAGCATCAGCCGCACGGAGTTGCTGATCCAGTCGGCGGTGGTGAGGTGCCCGGCGGCCGTGACGGCCATCAGATCCAGCATGTACTCCTCGTCGGTGAACGCCTCGGGGAAGGCGAGCATGCGGGAGGTCACGTCGTCCCCGGGTGCGGCCCGCTTCGCGGCCACCAGCCGGGCCATGTGTTCCCCGAACCGCAGATGGGCGCTCTGCGCGTCCGGTCCGCCGTCGGCGAGGTCCTTCAGCACCCGCGCGATGTCGGCCCCTTCGTCGTCGGGGAAGCCGACCAGCCGGGCGAGGACGAGGACGGGGAGTGGCTCGCAGAAGTCGGCGACGAGGTCGGCCGTGCCGCGGCTGCACACCTCGTCGACGAGCCGGTCCGCCAGTTGCTCGCAGTGCCTGCGGATCGCATGCGGATCGGCGCCTTCGAGGGCCGGTCCGACCATGCGGACGTGCCGCCGGTGCTCCTCGCCCGCGCTGAAGTAGATCGACGGCAGGGGGCGCCCCACCATGGGCAGCAGCGGCCAGTCCTCGGGTATGTGCGGCCACTGGTTCCACAGGCCGACATCGCGCGGGAACAACTGCCCGTCGCTGGTGACCTGATGGAGCTCGCGGTAGCCGATGACCAGCCAGGCGGGGAACCCGCCCGGGAGTTCCACCGGGACGACGGGCCCGTGATCGCTGCGCATGGCCCGGTAGACGGCCTGGGGGTCGGCCTGGAATTCGGGCCCGTCGAGCGGCACGGCCCCGGCGTGAGCCGGACAGCCGGGAGGCGGAGGAGGAGACGTCGGCGCGGGCTCGGCGGAAGATGGGCGCGTCATGAGTCCTGACTCCTGTGGCGACAGCTGCAAGCGTCACGATCATGCGATCAACGCATGGCCACTATAAGGATTTTATGTGACGCCGGAACTGTCAACAGCGGTCAATCCCACACCCTGAGCGTAACAACAGGTCGACATCTCACCGCAATTGCCGACCATCGCGATCTACTGCCCCTGTACGGTGCCGCCTTGGCGCAGGCCCTCGCCCCGTGCCCGGCTCGCCTCGCCTCGCGCAGATCCTCGCCCTCTTACTGACCCTCCTCGCACAGATCCCCGCCCTGGAGGGCGACGTTGACCAGTCCGGCACCCTTGCCGCCGGCGAGTCCGCCACCGACGCCACCTCCGCGTTCGCCCTCCACGAGCGTCAGGGCATGCCAGCGCGCCAGCCAGTACACCCGCCCGCGGTGAGCGGCGAGGGACTCCCGCAGCGCGCGAGGGGCGTGCGTCCACACCGAGGGAAGGTCACCCGCGTAGTCGAAGGCGGGCCGCAGCCCGACCCATCCGTCGTCGCCGACGTCACCGGAGGTGAGCAGGACCTCGACGGCCTGCCCCGGCTCCTGGCGGCACTTCTTGGCGTGGATCCAGTGCACGCGGTGGCCCGCGGCGTAGCGGGAGCAGGCGTCGCTCCGCACGGAGTCGTTCTGAGCGAGATGACGCAGCACGGTGAGGTTCGCCTTCCGGGGTGAGGACCCCGAGTGCCCTGCACCGCGGTCCGCTGTTCCCCGCACCCTGCGCACGGGGCAGGTCGTCACCCGGAGCACCCGCAGCGGAGCGGGGTGCCGTCCAGCAAGCCGGGGCTGTGCGCTGGAACTCATGACCCACCCACGACTCTAACCCACGCAAACGGCACGACCCGACGAGTGGTCAGGGGCACGCGGCACCCCGTACCGGACACCACACGCCGCCGGACCTCCCGCCGGCCCTCCCCCGACCCCCGGGGCCCTCCCCTCCCGATCGTGCCGGGGAGAGGCCCCGGGGCACTCACCCGGTGACGAGACCGGGGTCGCTGGAACCGGCCCGGCCGGTCTCGACGTGCCCGGCGAAGCGCCGCAGGAAGGTGGCGTCCACGTCGGAGATGACGGTGACGTCGTACCAGCTCTTGCTCCCCCGCAGGTCAAGCGCGTGTGTCACGGTCGCGCCGGCGCCGACCGCGAAGGTCTGCACCCCTCCCCCGTACGCGGCGGCGCTGCGTACGGTCAGCCGCACGGTCGCGGCGCCCCCATTGACGAAGGTCAGTTCCAGCCCGCCGGAAACGGCATCATGACGGGCCGTCACCTCCGGACCGGCCACCTTCCCGCCGGCCCGGAAGGTGCGCAGGAAGCCGTTGGGGCCATGGACGGTGAGGTCGGTCACGCCCTTGGAATAGGCGGTGTTCCAGCTGTCCGAGAGCGACTTGCCCGCCTCGGTCGTGTAGGTCCAGGGTCCGTCGGTGCGGTTGGCGGAGGTCACCAGGAACTGTGCCCCGGCGGCGGCGCCGGCGCTGAAGGTGAGGCGGTACTTGCCGGTGGCCGTATCGGCGGCGCCGTCGACGAAGGGCGCGTAGCGCAGCGGCCGGGTGGGCCGGGCCCCCTTTTCCTGCTTGGGCACGGTGCCGGTGGCGGGCGGCGCGGGAACGTAGTCCGGGTGCCGGAGGCGGTCCGGAGGCTCGTAGGCGTCGGTCGAGGGCAACGAGACGTCCGAGGTGTCCGTACGGCCGAAGTCGAAGGCCGAGGTGAGATCACCGCAGATGGCGCGCCGCCAGGGCGAGATGTTGGGCTCGTGCACACCGAAGCGCTGCTCCATGAAGCGGATCACGGAGGTGTGGTCGAAGACCTCGGAACAGGCGAACCCTCCCGTGCTCCACGGGGAGACCACGAGCATGGGCACTCGCTGACCGAGCCCGTACGGCCCGGCGGCGTACCGGATGTCACCGGGGAAGTAGTCGGCGGAGGTGTCCACGGTGGACAGTCCCTGCGCGGCCCCCGACGGTACGAAGGGCGGCACGATGTGATCGAAGAAGCCGTCGTTCTCGTCGTACGTGATGAAGAGGGCGGTCCGGCCCCAGACCTCGGGGTCGGCAGTCAGGGCGTCCAGCACCTGCGAGATGTACCAGGCGCCGTAGTTGGCAGGCCAGTTGGGATGCTCGCTGTACGCCTCCGGGGCGACGATCCAGGAGACCTTGGGCAGCGTACCGGCCCGGACATCGGCCTTCAGGTCGTCGAGGAGCCCGCCGCCGTTCTTGATGTCGGTACCGGTGCGGGCCTTGTCGTGGAGCGGGTCACCGGGCGCTGCACCGCGGTAACTGTTGAAGTACAGGAGCGAGTTGTCGCCGTACGTCCCCCGATAGGCATCATCGATCCATCCCCAGGACCCGGCGGCGTCGAGCCCGTCACCGATGTCCTGATAGACCTTCCACGACACCCCGGCCTGCTCCAGCCGCTCGGGATAGGTGGTCCATCCGTACCCCGCCTCGTCGTTACCGAGCACGGGGCCGCCGCCGGTTTTGTCGTTCCCCGTGTATCCGCTCCACAGGTAGTAGCGGTTCGGGTCGGTCGATCCGATGAACGAGCAGTGGTACGCGTCGCAGACGGTGAACGCGTCGGCGAGAGCGTAGTGGAACGGTATGTCCTCGCGTGTGAGGTGAGCCATCGTCGTCGCGGTCTTGGCCGGCACCCACTGGTCGTACGCACCCTTGTTGAACGCCCGGTGCCCACCCGCCCAGTCGTGGTTCAGGTCGCGGAGGAACTGCATCCCGAGCTTGTCGGCGGGCGGCCGGAAGGGCAGCACCTCCTTGCCGAGCAGATCCTTCTGGTGCCAGACCGGCTTTCCGCTGGGCAGCGTGACCGGCCGCGGATCACCGAAACCCCGGACGCCGTTCATGGTGCCGAAGTAGTGGTCGAAGGAACGGTTCTCCTGCATCAGGACGACGATGTGCTCGACGTCCTGGAGGGAACCCGTACGCCCCCGCGCGGGAAGGGAGGCGGCGCGGGCGATGCTGCTCGACAACGCGGTGTAGGCGGCCGCGCCTCCGGCGAGTTGCAGGAGGCGGCGACGGTTGAGATCTGCCATGGGTGGGGGCCTCTGCGGGTGAGGGGATGTGGGGGTGAAAGCGACTGGAGTGTTCCAGAATCAACCGTCCTGACGGAAGACCCGTGCGGTGTGCACGGGGTGGCGGTCGGCGGAACACTCGGCGACGGAACATCCCACGAGCCGGCCCGCACGGCACGACGAACGCAGGACCGTCCCGGCCCTCTACCCTCTCAGCCACCCTCTACGCCTTCACCTGCACGAAGCCAGGGTCTTCCCTGCGTCGAGCCGGTAGAAGCTGTGAAGGCAGACCGTTGCCGATGTCGGGCAACCGCCCGAGGAATGCACTCAACCTGTCCGGACCTGAGATCCGGCTCTCGTCGCCGGCGCGCGGCTGTGCGGCTCAGGCCGTCCTGGCCGCCGCGTCGACAAGACTGTTCCTGTCCGGCTGCCTCGCCATGCGCACGTACCCCCGAACAATTCGCGCCACCGGCGGCTCACACGAGCGGCAAGTCTTCCTCCGCTTCGCTGCGAAGCCCTCGCCGCGTGGGGAATCATGCAGGTCATGGCTCAACTTGAAGCGCGCGAAGTGCCACTGCACAAAGTCTTCTGCAGTGACTACGACTTCCGGATCCCTGACTACCAGCGCCCCTACGCATGGCAGCCCGAACAGGCCCAGCAGCTCCTGGCCGACCTCGAGGAAGCCCTCCTCAGAGGTGACGGGGAACCCTACTTCCTCGGCTCTCTGGTGCTCGTCAAGGACAGCGGCTCCGCCGAGGCCGACGTCATCGACGGTCAGCAGCGCCTGACAACCCTGACCATCCTTCTGGCCGTGCTGCGCGACCTGGCGCAGCAGCCCGACGTGGTGACCAATCTGGTGGCGATGATCTCCGAGCCCGGGAACACGGTCCTGGGGCTGAAGGCCAAGCCCCGGCTCACCCTGCGTCCTCGGGATGCCGACTTCTTCCAGCAGCACATCCAGACCGCCGGTTCCATCAGCACGCTCCTGGCGCTGAACCCCCACAACCTCCGGACGGACGCGCAGAGGGCCGTCCAGGCGAACGCCCTGGCACTGCACACCGCCCTGGCCTCCTGGAGCGACGAGCAGCGTCTCTCCCTGTGCAAGCTGATGGGGGTCCAGACCTTCCTGGTCGCGGTCAGCACCCCTGACCTGGACAGCGCCCATCGCATCTTCAGCGTCATGAACTCCCGGGGCCTCGACCTGTCGCCTGCCGACATCTTCAAGGCCCAGATCATCGGAGAGATCGACGAGGAGGTCTCGGAGACCTACGCCAGGCGGTGGGAGGACTCGGAAGAGAGCCTCGGACGCGAGGATTTCTCCGACCTCTTCCTCCACATCCGCATGATCTTCTCCGGCGAACGGGCACGCCAGGAACTGCTCAAGGAGTTCCAGAGCCAGGTCCTGGTTCACTACAAGGGCGGACGGGCCCAGGAGTTCGTGGATCAGGTCCTCGTGCCCTACGCCGAGGCCTCCGCGGTGATCCGGGACAAGGCGTACGCCGCCGGAGACGGGTCGGACCAGGTCAACCTGTGGTTCCGCAGACTGCTGCTGCTGGACAACAACGACTGGTGGCCGGCCGCGCTGTGGGCGCTCACGTCGCACGGGGACGATCCGATGTGGCTGGGATCCTTCCTCCGGTCACTGGAACGTCTCGCCGCGAGCATGTTCATCCGACGCGTCTACACCACTCCCCGCGTGTTCCGCTTCGCCGAGTTGCTGACCGAGCTCAAGGAACTGGCCCCGGACAGAGCTCTCGAAGCGCCGGCTTTCCAACTGTCCGTGGCCGAGAGGTCCGAGACACTCCACCGGCTCAACGGCGACGTCTACCACGAGTTGAGGACGCGACGGTACATCCTGCTGCGACTCGACGAGTTGGTGGCCGAGGACGACATCGTGGCGACGTACGACGCTCCGCGCATCACGGTCGAGCACGTGCTCCCCCAGAACCCCGCTCCCCAGTCGCAGTGGCGTGCGGACTTCACCCCGGACGAACGCGCACTGTGGACACACCGACTGGCCAACCTGGTGCTGCTCAGCCGTGCAAAGAACTCTCAGGTACAGAATCTCGACTTCACGGACAAGAAGGAGCGCTACCTCAAGCGAGGTGTCGTCACGTTTCCCCTGACCACACACGTCCTGGGTCAGGACACGTGGACACCGGAGCATCTGGAGAAGCGTCAGACGGAGCTTCTCGGCCTGCTTGCCGAGGAGTGGCGTTTGTAGCGCTCCCGGGCACCCCTTCCGGTTCAGCGGCATGTCCGTGTCCGGGCTGCGGTGTGCCGCATCCGACGGGCCGGCCGGGGCTTCCGGCCGGACTGGATCACAGCGACAGCTCCCATCCGTGAGCAGGATCGGGCCCCACGAGCAGGCGTCCATGACCGACGGCACGATCACACTCTGGACAGCACCGTCCGTCGGCGGGGTGGGCAAGCGTTCGCGGCCGCCCCGCGAGCACGGTCCGTTCGGCCCGCCGACCCTGACCGGAGCCACCGTGCCCCGGCTACCCCCAGCCCCTCCTGGGGGACAACCCCCAGAAAGGTAGGGGAGAAACCGGGTCGTGCGGAGGACGCCCGGTCCGTAGGTTCTGGAGTGGAATAGACACACCGCGCACCGCGCACCGCGCACCGCACACCGCTTCACACAGCCTTCGGAGGCCCACTCGTGACCGCCCCTTCGCTCCCGCCGACGCGCACGCTTCACCCGGCCCTGGCGGCCTTCGTGCGCTTTGTGATCTGCGGTGGCGGGGTCGGGGTTGCCTCCAGTGGCGTTCTGGTCCTCCTCCACGACCGGATGCCGCTGGTCCTCGCCAACGCTCTCGTCACCGTGGTGTCCACCGTGATCGCGACCGAACTGCACAGCCGGGTCTCGTTCCGCAGCGAGCGCCGGGGGTGGGGTGTCCACCTCCAGTCGGGCTTGACCGTGGCGGTGAGTTACGCCTTCACGACCGGGGCCCTGTTCTGCCTGTACGCGGTCCGGTCCGAGCCTTCGGCGCTCGTGCAGCAGAGCGTCTACCTGTCGGCGTCGGCGATCGCCGGCGCCGGGCGGTTCATGCTGCTGCGGGTGGTCGTCTTCGGGGAGCGCAAGGTGGGCGGGAAGCGGGACGTGTCGCTCGGCAAGGCGGCCGTGGCCATGGCCGCCTGATCGGTGCGCAGAAACCCCTGTGCGCCGACTCGCACACCTCTGCGATCATCCACGGATGTCGCACCGTCTCACATCGCTGGTCATCCGGCACACCCACCGGCTTCCCCTGCCCGAGGGGCCCGCCGGCGAAGGAAGCAGCGCCGCCCGCAGGCTGGACGCGGCGCTGACCTTTGTGGGGTTCAAGCTGTCGGCGCAGCTCCTGGAGCACCTGTCGGGGCTGTCCGAGGCCACGGTCCTGCGCACTGCCCGGCAGACGCTGCACACCGTGGGCGAGATGGTGGGCGACCACGTCCGGCACAACCCGTACTTCATCGACTTTCCCGCGCATGTGCCGGACACCGAAGAGTTCTGGATGTCGTGTGTGACGAAGGCGCTCAGCGACGACCGGTCGCGCGAGAGCGTGCTGACGCAGTTGGCGAACGGGGCGCTGAACCTGCTCAGCCTCCCCTCGTACGGCCGCTACCAGCACACCTACGAGGAGATGCTCGCGGCGCAGCCCGAGCTGATCGCGTCCGCGGGCGACCGGGTGACCGTGCTGCACCTCGGGCGGAACCTGCGGGACGAACTCACGGATCTCTACCTGGCCCTGGCGGGCAGCACGACGCCGCTGGGCGAGGAGCACCTGCGCGACCTCAAGACGCTCGCCGGGCAGTGCGCACTCGGCCCCCAGCCGGAGGCGATGCCGGTCCGGGAGAACCGGGCGGTCGTCAACGAGGCACGTCTCGCCGTGGGCGCCGGCCTGCTGCTGGACACCGTCGTCGACGTGCTGCGGCTGGCCTGCGCGCTGGCGGACGGCGACGTGACGCTCAACCCGCCGACCCGGTTCCGCTCCTTCTCGCGGCCGGTCCGCCGGGCGCTGCTCGCGGGCCTCGACGCCGTGATCGCGGCCAACCCGGCGAAGCTGGCCGATGTGCACGCGCACCGCGAACCCTTCAAGCGACTCGGTGAGCGTCTCCACCCGCACGAGTACCCGCGCTGGCCGCACGCCGCCGATGTGTTCGCGGTGGCACGGGGAGAGAAGGAGGCGCGGAGCTTCGACAGCCGTGTCGAGAAGCTTCTGGACGAGTTCGACGTCCTCGGCGCGACCCGGTTGCTGAAGTCGGCTCCCGGCAAGCTGTTCCGCGCCCTGGACCTCCTGTTGCGCATCGCCGCCGACCAGGAGGTTCGGGATGCGGTGGTGGCCGCCGCGGCCGAGGTCGCCCCAGAGGTGTCCGGGCGGGTCGTGCTCGCGGTCCGCGAGCACTTCCAGAACCGGGGACGCGAGAGTGACGCGCCCCGGATCTTCGTCAACCGGCGGGGCGGTGGCTGGGTCAGTCCCGACTTCCGGCCCCCGGTCCCCGACGCCGACCGCGACCGTCTGATCGCCGCGCTCGACGCCGAGATACGCCGCCGGCTGCCGACTCCGGGCCGGCTGCTGGTCGACCCCGCCGTGCTCGACGTGGCGCTGCCTCTCAGCGGCAGGGCGAGCGCGGGCGGGCTCGGTGTGCTGCCGCGCGGGTCGGTCTCGGCGGTCGACGGCGAGCAGTTGCGCTTCTTCACCTACTGGAAGGAGAAGGAGAACCGGACCGACTACGACCTCTCCGCTCTGCTTCTCCACGCCGACTACAGCACCGACGCGTGGCTGTCCTACACCTCGCTGAGAACGGTCGGGGGCGAGCACTCCGGCGATGTCACCGAGGCGCCCGACGGGGCCTCGGAATTCATCAGCCTGTCCTTGGACCTGGTGCGCAGCGCCTGCATCGTTCCGCAGGTCAACATCTTCTCGGGCGAGGGCTTCGAGCAGGTCGAGGAGTCGTTCTTCGGGTTCATGCTGCGCGACGGCGAGCAGCAGGGCAGGCCGTTCGAGCCGCGCACCGTGCGGATGAAGTCGGAGCTTCGCGGTACGGGCCGGGTGGCGTTGCCGCTGGTGTTCCGGCGCGAGGACGACGGCCGCTGGCATGCGAAGTGGCTGCACCTGTATCTGAAGGGCATCTCGTCGGCCAACCGGGTCGAGCAGAACCAGCTGTCGGTGTCCAAGGCGGTGCGCGCCGTCGTGGAGCGCGAGTACCTGACGGTGCGTCATCTGATCGAGCTGATGCCGGGGGGCAGCGATGCCGTGGAACTCTCGGACGGCGGGCCGGCCCCGGACGAGCCCGTGACGTACATCGGTCTCCAACGCCCCGAGGGGCTGCACCCGGACTCCCGGGTCGTCACCCTCGAAAATCTGCGCGACCTGATCCCGGGCTGAGTGCTAGCTTGGGCCCCGGGCCAGGCCATGAAGGGGCTTCCTTCTCATTCCTCTCTGAAATCGAGTTCCTTCGCTTTCCCGGCTCCCGACCCGGTTCCGGGCGGCGCCCGCGCACCGTGCGAGCGCCCGCCCGAACCGTCGTCCCCGCCCCCTCCCGCACCGCGTGACCACGCTTGCGCCACCCCGGGGCACGACACGCGCGTTGTTATCCTGACCGGCGTTCCAGGTCATCACGGTGGGCCCCGTCGGCCGCCGGCGCGGGCTGCGCGCCCGTCGAGGGGAGAGTCACGTGCAGGGTCCAGCCGCGAGCCGGGGTTCGGTCAGGAAGGCCGAACAGGCTTGGAACCAGGCGATGGTGCTGATGCAGCGCGGGGACACCGCGGGCGCAGGGGCGCAGTTCGCGCTCGCCACCACCCACGATCCCGCTGCCGCCGACGCGTGGCTGGGGCTGCACGCGACCGGTCAGCGGCAGCAGGAGGCGCTGGACGCCATGCTCCGGTGCTCCGGGACCTTCGGGGCGCTGCGTACGAAGTTCGGGCTGCCGCTGCGGTCCACGTTCCAGATCGGCCACTACGTCACCTTCCGTCTGGAGAACGCGCGCGACCTGTGGCTGGCGGCCATGTCCTCACTGCTGGACAGGAAGCGGGTCGACGAGGCGTGGGCCGGGCTCGCCACCGCTCAACTCGACTGCGACGAGACCAAGTTCGTCTGCACGCGCTATGCGTTCGTCAAGGAGGACTGGGCCCTCGTGCTGAGGTTCGCGACCGGTATCGGGGACGCCTTCCTTTACGACGAGGCGCAGTTGTACGTCGGTGCGGCGCTCTTCGCCCAGGGCGTCTACCACGAATCGCTCAACGTCCTTTCCCCACTGCCGAAGAGGCTGGAAACCGGAAGCCGGTTCGACGCCGAGACCAAGTACTTCATGGGGCGGTCCCTGGAGGAGCTGGGGCGGCAGGAGGAGGCGTTGAAGCGGTACCAGTACGCCTTCCGGTGCGCCCCCGACCTCTTCGACGTGAGCACCCGGGCCAAGGCGCGGCCCGCTCCCGCACCGGCACCCGTCGCGGCGGACCTGGTTCCGCCGAGGCCGGCGCAGCCCGACACCCCGCCTTCCACGGTGCCGGCTCCGGCCGGGGCGCAGCAGCCTCCCCGGGGAGGCACCGGGGGCGCCGATTCCGGTTCCGGCGGGCTGTCCACGGACGCACGGGCCCAACTGCTCGCCGAGGCACAGAAGTCGCTCGACGGCATGATCGGTCTCGAACCGGTGAAGCGCCAGGTGCTCACCCTCATCGCGCAGCTGCGCATGGCGGCACTGCGCGAGGAGCAGGGGCTGCCCGGCGGGGCCCGCCCCCGGCACTTCGTCTTCGCGGGGCCGCCCGGCACGGGGAAGACGACCGTCGCCCGCATCATCGGCAAGGTCTTCGCCGGGCTCGGGCTGCTGAGTTCGGGGCACGTCATCGAGGCCCAGCGTGTCGACCTCGTCGGCCAGCACCTCGGGTCCACGGCCATCAAGACCAGCAAGGTCATCGACTCGGCGCTGAACGGGGTGCTGTTCATCGACGAGGCGTACGCCCTGTCCAACAGCGGGTACAGCGGTGGCGACGCGTTCGGCGACGAGGCGTTGCAGGTGCTCCTGAAGCGGGCCGAGGACGACCGGGACCGGCTCGTCGTCGTCCTCGCCGGGTACCGCGACGAGATGGTCGGGCTGCTCGCCGCGAACCCGGGGCTCGTGTCGCGGTTCACCACGCGTGTCGACTTCCCGTCCTATTCCGCTCAGGAACTGGTCCTCATCGCCCGCGCCGTCCTTGCCTCCCAGGGCGACGAACCCGACGAAGGGGCGGTCGGGGTCCTCGGGACGTTCTGCTCGGCGATCGTCGACGGCGGTATGGCGGACACGGTGGGCAACGCCCGGTTCGCACGGGAGTTGTGCCAGAAGGCCTCCGCGCAACGGGACCTGCGGCTGTACGCCACGTATGCCGACAGCACACCGACGCGTGCGCAGATGGTGACCGTGCTCGCCGAGGACGTGGTGGCAGCGCACCAGGAGCTCATGGAGTCGCACGCCACCGACTCGTAGGCCGCCCACGGCCGGAGGTCCCCCACGGCGCGATGAGCGCGCTGATGCCGGGCAACGACCGGGCCGGGCCCGCTCCGCGCGGTCCCGGCCGCTCCGCGCGTGCGCTCAGGGCGCCTTGAAGTACGCGGGGAACCTGGGCCCCAGCCACGGCTTGCGGCCCCACGCGAAGACCCGCCCCCTGGCCATGGCGCCCACGCGTGAGCAGCGGCCGAGCGCCATCAGCAGGAACGTGACCGGCTCGATGGAGATCGTGCAGTCCGGGCGGTCCGGCAGCTCGTGGCCCACGGCCGCCGAGCCGTCGGTGAACGTGACACCGAAGCGGCCGCCGCCCCACAGCCGTACCGCGTAGCGGGCGTTCAGCCCCTCCGTGGTGGATGCGTCGGTCACCCGGGGCATCGCCTGGATCATGAACGGAAGCGCGAGGCGGACCCGGGCGGGGTCGACCATGTGCGGGCGCTTCAGTGCGCGCGCCAGGTCGAAGCCGTGGCCCAGCATGTGCGTCAGGAGGTACGAGCCCAGGACCACCTGGTTCATCGGGCCCATCGGCGTCGTCAGCGTCTCGTCCGCGGGGTGTGCGGCCACCGCGTCGAGATAGGCGTCCGCCTGCGTCACGATCATCGCCGCCAGCGGCTCCGCCGCCCGCTCGCCGAACGCGGCGAGTGCCTGCTCGTTGGCCTCGGCGATGCCCTGCGGGGTCCCGTCGCCGTGGTGGTGCGACCGCCCTGCCGCGACCTCGGCCATCAGCGCGTTGGCCTGTGCCAGATGTGCGGCGACCTCCCCCACCGTCCAGGTGAGCCGCGGTACCGGGGTGCCGGTGTCGGGGGCGCCGCGCAGCAGTTCCGCGATCTCCTCGGCCGTGGTGCGTATCGCCTCGGCCAGCCCCTCGGGCAGCACGCCACGCACCTCCTGCCCTGCCGCTCGCTCCACTGCGCCACCGTCCTCGTGAGTGGCCACCCACCCGTCTGCCGTCCCTGCCTGTTACCTGCGGGTACAGAAGAGCAGTTCGCACGGCCTCCCGGCAAGAGGTCGACGCCGGTCATTCGAACCCCTCTACGATCGACCGCGTGTGCGCCAATGTGATCATCGCCGAGGACGACGAGAAACAGGCGGAACTCCTCCGCCGCTACCTGGAACGGGAGGGCCATGCCGTCACCGTCGTCGGCGACGGCCTCGCCGCCCTCGACGCCGTCCGGCACCGGGAGCCGGACCTGCTGGTCCTCGACGTGATGATGCCCCGGGCCGACGGTCTGGACGTGGTCCGTGTGCTGCGCGCCGAGTGCCGGGAGCTGCCGGTGCTGATGCTGACGGCCCGCACCACCGAGGACGATCTGCTGCTGGGCCTCGACCTCGGTGCGGACGACTACGTGACCAAGCCGTACAGCCCGCGCGAACTGATGGCCCGGGTGCGTACGCTGCTGCGCCGCAACCGCCGTGCCGCGAGCGCCGGCGAGGCCGGCCCGGCGGATGAGGCCGTCCTGAAGGTGGGGGCGCTGGTGGTCGATCCCACCCGGCACGTGGTGTCGGTCGACGGCGAGGCGGTGGAGTGCACCCCGGGTGAGTTCAGGATCCTCGCCGCCCTGGCGGCCGAGCCCGACCGGGTCTTCTCCCGGCAGCAACTGCTCGCGGAACTGCACGGCTTCGACCGGTACATCAGCGACCGCACGGTCGACGTGCACGTCATGAACCTGCGCAAGAAGATCGAGCCCGCCCCGCGCCGGCCCGCCCGGCTGCTCACCGTCTTCGGTGTCGGCTACAAGCTGACCGACCCCGCGAAGGCCACGGCACGTGCGTCGTCGTAACGGAGGGCGCCCTCGGGGCCGTACGCGCGGCGCGTCGTCGTCGGAGCCCGCGGCTTCGCGGACACGGCTGCCGCTGCGCAGGAGCCTCTTCGCCCGGCTGCTGACCGTGTCGGCGCTGGTGGCGGCGTGTTCGGTCGCCGCCACGGCCTGGATCGCCGTCCAGACGACGTCCGGCGCGATCCTTCAGGAGCAGGGGCAGAACCTCACGGCCGATGCCCGGATCTACCACAGCCTGCTCGGTTACGCTGCGGCCCATCCCACCTGGGACGGCGTCGGGAAGACGGTACGCGATCTGGCCGACCAGTCCGGCCGCCGGATCGCGCTGACCACCCAACAGCGCGCGCCGCTCGCCGACTCGGCCGCGCCGGAGGCGGCCGCCGCGCTGCCGGACCAGGCGTCGGCGATCGTGGACCCGCTGTCGGTGGACACCGCGCTGGCGGCCGAGGAAGCGGGCCCGTCCGGCACCCCGGCGGACCGGGTCGATCCCCGTGCGGTCGGGCCGTTCCGGCTGCCGGCCGCGGAACGTACGGCGCTGCGGCAGATCGCGGACCGGGGCGTGGCCTGCCTCAGCGAGTCCGGGATCGCCTCGGACGTCGTCCGGACCGAGAGCGGGCGCCCGGTGATCCAGGTGGTGGGCAACGCCCCCGACCGGCTCCAGGGAACCCGGTGCGCCACCGACGCCCTCGACACCCCGACGGCCACGGAGCGGAAGGCTCTGAAGGCCCTCAACCAGCTGGCCGACGCCTGTCTGAAGCGTCAGGGCCGCACCGGTGTGGATCTCAAGCTCGATCTGTCCTGGGGGCAGAGCGCGGAACCCGTGCCCACGGCCGTACCCACCATGCCGCCGACCGAGGCTCCCCGCACCGCGCCCGGCATCCCGCCGCAGGCCGCGGCGCGCGCGCCGGCCGAGACGCCGGGCACCATGCCGAGCGCCGCCCCCGCCCCGGCCGTCAGCACCAGCGAGGACGACCGGGCCATCGCCTCCTGCGTGGGCACGGCCCGCCGTGAACAGCTCAGCTCGTACGTCGCCTCGCCCGCCCTGCTGTTCATCAGCGACACCGGCGGCGCCACCGTCCCCGGTTTTGACCTCTCCCCGGCGAACACCGCCAGGATCGCCGGGGCGGCCGCGCTCGTCCTGGCCCTCACCGTCGGCGCGTCGGTACTCGTCGGCGCCCGGCTCGTCCGCCCGCTGCGCGCCCTGACGGGGGCCGCCCAGCGGATGCGGGACGGGGAGGACACGGCGCCGGTCCTGGTCACGGCGGACAACGAGATCGGGCGGCTCGCCGCCACGTTCAACGACATGTCCGCCCACCGCGCACGGCTGGAGGCCCAGCGCAAGGCCATGGTCAGCGATGTCGCCCATGAACTGCGCACCCCGCTCAGCAACATCCGCGGCTGGCTCGAAGCCGCGCAGGACGGTGTGGCCGATCCGGATCCGGCGTTCATCGCGTCCCTGCACGAGGAGGCCGTGCAGCTGCAGCACATCATCGACGACCTCCAGGACCTGGCCCAGGCCGACGCGGGTGCGCTGCGGCTGCATGCCGGACCGGTACGGATCGAGGAACTGCTGGGCCAGGTCGCCGCCGCCCACCAGGCCCGTGCCGAGACGGCCGGGGTGACGCTGCTGGTGCCGCCCTCGCCACCGGATCGTCCGGTGCCGGGGCTGACGGCCGACCCGGTACGGCTCCGCCAGGCCATCGGCAATCTGGTGTCGAACGCCGTCCGCCACACCCCGTCCGGCGGGACGGTGACCCTGCGCGCGTACGGCTCCGCGGCCGGGGACGCGGTCCTCGTGGACGTCGCGGACACGGGCATCGGTATCCCGGCCGCCGACCTCGTCCACGTCTTCGACCGCTTCTGGCGCGCGGAGAAGTCCCGCAGCCGTCGCACGGGAGGCAGCGGCCTCGGGCTGGCGATCGTACGGAAGCTCGCGGAGGCGCACGACGGCTCGGCCTCGGCGGTGAGCGTGCCGGGCGAGGGCTCGGTGTTCACCCTGCGCCTTCCGGCCGACCGTCCCGGCCCCGACGACGACGCCACGGACGGCGCCACGGACGGCGCCGCGGACGGTCGGCCGGAAGGTTCCGGGCAGCCCTGATGCGATGACCACAGCGCTCTGACAGCTTCTTCATAACTTCGCGCCAGCCTGTCGGCACGCCTCGCGCCGCGGTGCGCCCCCGCACCGCGCGATCCGTCGAGGCCGACCTGGAACGGAGCCATGTCCATGCCCCTGCGTACGTCTCTGCGTACCGCCGTCCTCACCGCTGTCGCGGTCGGCGCGGTCTGCGTACCCGCCACCTCGGCGTTCGCCGACTCCTCGCCCGTACCCACGGCCACGCCCTCGGCCGCTCCCGCTTCGCCGGGTACCGAGCCCTCCTCCGCCGCCACCCGGGCGCCCTCAGTCGCCGCCCCGTCCGAGGCGCCGCGCGGTGGCGTGGCCGCGGGCGACAGCCCGAGGCGCACGGCCTCCCCGTCGGCCGTGCCGACACAGGCCCCGTCGGCCGCACCTCGGGGCGGTGTCGCCGCCGGTGAGGAACCGGCCGGTGCGTCGGGGAACAACATCGCCACCGTCATGGGTTCGGCCGTGGCCGCCCTGCTGGTGGGCGGCGCCGGAACGGTCGTTCTGCGCCGCCGTCGCAACAACTGACCCACCCGCGCCGAACAGCACGCAGTGGCGCCGTCCCGCACCGGGGCGGCGCCACTGCCGTCGTCGCCCGATCGTCTCAGGAGCCCGCCCCCATGTCCCGTACAACCCAGCCCCTCCGGCACCGCCCCACCGCGCTGCTGCCGGTGTACGCCTGCCTCGCCGTGACCGCGTTGACCGCGCTGACCGGCTGTTCCGACGCCTCACCGCCGAAGTCTCCTGCCGCCGTGGCACAGAAGCCCACCACCGTCGTCAGCCCTGATGCCGAAGCCGGGGCCGAGAGCCCGGCGAAGGCCGCCGCCCAGGCGCCCGTCCATGTCTCGATCCCCTCGCTCGGGGTGGACAGCGACATCATGCGCCTCGGTCTCCACACCGACGGAACGGTCGAAGTCCCGCCCGCCGAGAAGGGGATGACGGTCGGTTGGTACACCGGCGGCCCGGTGCCCGGCGAGCCGGGTCCCGCCGTCCTGATCGGCCACAACGACACCCGCTTCGGCCGGGCCGTCTTCCACGACCTCAAGAAGATCACCAAGGGCGCGGACATCACCGTCCGGGACGAGAAGGGGACCGAGGTCCACTTCGAGGTCACCGGGCGCGAGACGGCGAGCAAGACGGCGTTCCCGACCGCGCGCGTCTACGGGCCCACCAAAGACCGCGCGCTGCGGCTCATCACATGTGACGGCGCGTTCGACGCCCAGGGGCATCCCGTGGACAACCTGATCGTGTACGCGATGAGGAAGTGACGGGCATCCGGCAGGCCGTGCGGTCGCTTCCGGCCGGCCCCCCTTCCTGTTCCCGGCTCGCCGCCCGTACCCCCTCGGGCGACCATGGAGGGGGACCGGCCGGGGCGAGGCGCGGGAGGTAGCTGTGGCACGCGACCACACCACTGACGTACTGATCGCCGGCGCCGGTCCGGTCGGGCTGAGTGCCGCCGCCGAGCTCCGCCGCCGCGGGGTGTCGTGCCGCGTCGTCGAGCGGTTGCCGGCCCGGCTCCCGTACGCCAAGGCCGTCGGCATCCAGCCCCGCACCCTGGAGATCTGGGACCGCATGGGCCTGGTGCGCACCGTGCTGGAGGCGGCCGTCCCGATGCGCGGCCAGCTGATCCACGTCAACGGGAGCGAGGTGGCCCGGATCGATCTCGCGCTGCCGCCCGAGGTGCCGTACGGCTTCGCCGCGCTTCCGCAGTACGAGACCGAGCGCATTCTTGAGGAGTACGTGGCGGGCCTGGACGTCCGCGTCGAGCGCGGGACCGAGCTGCTGTCGTTCACGCAGGACTCGGACGGGGTCACGGCGCACCTGCGCACCGGATCCGGGGCCACCGAGGAGGTCCGCGCCCGTTTCCTGATCGGCTGCGACGGCGCGCACAGCACCGTGCGCAAGGGGCTGGGGCTCTCGTACGAGGGTGGGGCCTTCGCCGAGGAGTACATGCTGGCCGACGTCGTGGCCGACTGGGACCTGCCGTACGGGTACGGAGTGCGCGCGAGCCACACCGGCGACGACGGCTCCACCGACGACCTGCTGGTCTGCATCCCGCTCCCGGGCGACGGCCGCTACCGGATGTCGATGCTGGTGCCGCCCGGGCTCTCCGCCGGGGCGGCGGACGGGGCCGAGGTGGCGCACGGGCTGGAAGGGGCGCGTGTGCCGGAGCTCTCGGACATCCAGGCCGTCGTCGACCGTCTGGCCCCCAGGCCGGCCACCTTGTCCGGCATGCGCTGGGCCTCCGTCTTCCGCATCAGTCACCGGATCGTCGACCGCTACGGCGAGGGCCGGGTCTTCGTCGCGGGCGACGCCGCCCACATCCATCCGCCCACCGGGGCACAGGGCATGAACACCGGCATCCAGGACGCCTGCAACCTGGCCTGGAAGCTCGCCCTCGTCGTCCAGGGGGAAGCCGGTCCCGCGCTGCTCACCAGCTATGACGCGGAACGGCGCCCGGTCGGCGAGGAGGTGGTCGGCCGCACCGTCCGGCACGCCACGCGGGGCATCGAGAACGACGCGGACGACGTGGAGACGCTGATGCTCCGCGAGGCCCAGCTGCTCGTCGGATACCGGGACGGGCCCCTTGCCGGCGCCCCGTACGGGCCGGACGACGCACCCCAGCCCGGTGACCGGGCCCCGGACTGCGCGGGGCTGACCGCGCAGGTCGCCGCCTACCCGCTGCGGCTGCTCGACGTGCTGCGCGGTCGCACGGGGCACGTCCTGGTTCTGTACGCGGCCGAGGCAGCCGACCTCGCCGAGGCAGCCGGACCGGCGGCGGAGCACGGTCTGGAGATCGTCCGGGTACTGGCCTGCGACGCCGGGGCACCGGAGGTCACCGCCTGCTACCGCGACTCCGCCGGGGAGTTCTCCAGGCTCTACCGCCCCGACGGCCCGACCGGCTTCCTCGTCCGCCCGGACGGCCAGCTCGGTGCCCGCTTCCCGCTCCCCGGCATCGTGCAGGCCGTGTCGGACCATTTCGCGGCCCTGTCCGCTCCGGCCGGAGGACTGTCCCGCGGCTGACGCGGGGCGTCGTGATCCACCCGGCCGGCGTACGTGCAGGATCTTCCCGCTGTACCCCTTCTGTTGGCCCTGCCCGGCTACTGTCCACTCGCCCGGCACAGGAGAGGTACGTCATGAGCACCCCGGTCCACCGCACCCCGACTCGGCAGTCCGTGGCCGCGCTGCCTCCGGCCCGGCAGGGCCGGGACAGGATCCGGGGCGGGACTCCGTCCTCCGTCCCGCAGGATCGTCCTCTGCTGGAGATCCAGTCCAGCCTCGGCAACCGGGCCGCGGTCGCGGCGGTGCAGCGCGCCAGGGACACCGCGCAGGGGAAGGAGCCGGAGAACGGCAGCCCCTCCACGGGACCGAAGAGTTATCGCGACCGCATCGCCGCGGTCCTCGACAAGGTCAAGAAGAACCTTGAGTTCATCGACACCTTCGTCAAGGGCGTCCACGTCCCGGCCAACGCGGGGTTCTCGCAGCAGGCCTCCGCCACGGCCGACGAGGCACTCAAGCACTCCGCCGGCTCCTCGGGGACCGCCGCCGCGTCGGAGAACCTCGTCACGGAGACCGCCGGCGCCGTACTCAGTGGCATGGAGGCGGCCAAGGCCAGGAAGGACGCCGTGAAGCACAAGAACGGGGCGGCCTTTCACACAGCGGACAAGAAGGCCAACACCAAGACGGCCGACGCGGTCATCAGCGCCGCCGGCGCCGGAAACTACGCCCTCGGCATCGCCAAGGAACTGACCAAGGCCCAGAAGGCGCTGCACGCCGCGTCGGCGGCCGAGGCGAGCGGCATCGGATCCAGTGTGGTCGGCGCGGTGAAAGGCGCCCGCGCCGCAGGCCGGTTCGGACTCACGGCCCGCAAGTACCGGGCCCTCAAGGAGCTCGGCAGGCCCGACCGCACCGACGAGGGGGCACTGGCCCGGCTGAACCAGGCACGGCAGGAAGCCGAAGGGGCCGCGGACGAGGCATACGTGGCGCTGGATGCGCACTGGGACCACGAATCCCCCGACCGGCTGGAGCAGGTTTCCCGGGCCATCGACGCGGCCTGGGCGGCCACGGCTGCCGCGCGTGACGCCGCCGGAGACGTCCGGCGCGCCGAGGAGGCGAACACGCTGAACACGGTGCACACGTACGCGCTCGGCAAACAGCGCAACAAGATGGGCAAGCAGGCACTCACCGCCGTGGGCGAGTCCACCAAGGCCGCGGGCGGCATCGTGACGGCGGTCGCCGCCACGGCGGGCGGAGCCGCGCTGGCGAGCAACCCGGTCGGCTGGGGCCTCGCCGCAGGCGCGGCCGGACTCATCCTCGGCGTCACCGCCTACAAGGCCGGCCGCGCCGGCATGAAGCGTTACGAAGGGGCCCGCCACCCGGAACGCTGGGCGGGGGACGCGGCCCCGGCGGAGCCCGCCACCCGCGAGGACGCGCTGAAGGAGGCCCTGAAGTTCTGGAAGAAGGTGGAGAACGGCGAGCGTCAGGCCATGGCGCGGAAGATCTACGGACTGGCGGCGGGCTCGGACATCGCGGGGAGCGGCGACACGTCGGCCGACATGCGCGACTCGGCCAGGGCCCTGCTCATCGCGCTGAAATCGGGCCCCGCCAAGCACCGGGCGACTGCGGACGAGTGGGCGGACTCCCTCAACGACCCGGCGAAGAGTGCCGCGTGGATCAAGGAAATAGCGGAACAGCTGTCCTCGGCCTGACCGGGAACCCACCGCGGGCGGAGCGTCTCGCGGGCGGCGGACGTCATCGGGGCCGGCCGCACGGCCTGACCCAGGTAACGCAAGAAGACCCCTGGTTAACAGGGGTCTTCTGCTGGTGTCCGAGGGGGGACTTGAACCCCCACGCCCGATAAAGGGCACTAGCACCTCAAGCTAGCGCGTCTGCCATTCCGCCACCCGGACCAGGTGGTCGGCCCCGGTTTCCCGCGGCGACAAAGAAAACAATACCAGGGGTTTGGGGTCGCTCTCACCTGCATATCCGGTGGTCATCGCCCTGGTCGGCGCGGTGCGCGAGCCTCGGCGGGCCGTGGTGGGTCCCGGGTGCCGCCGCGCGCGTACGGTCCGTCGCCGGAGGCGTACGCGCAGTGCGTCCGGAGGGTCGGCGGCAGCCTCCACCGGCCCGTGGACGTTCCGGGCTACGTTCGCGGGCATGAGTGATCGCGGTTACCGGCCACCCCGCGCGCTGTCGCCCCTGCGCGAGCATCTGCGTGAGACCTTCTGGTTCGCACCGACACTTACGCTGATCTGCGCGGTCCTGCTCTGGTTCGTCGCCTCGGCCGTCGACGAACAGATCGTCGCGTACCTCCGGCGCGCGCAGGCCTACGACTCGATCGAGGATCTGGTCTCGATCGCCCAGGACACACAGCAGATCGTCGTCACGATCAGCTCGGCGATGATGACCTTCATCGGTGTGGTCTTCAGCATCTCCCTGGTGGCCGTGCAGATGGCGAGCGGCCAGCTCACGCCCCGGGTGGTGCGGATCTTCGTACGGAGCAGGATCAGCAAGCTCACGCTGTCGGTCTTCCTGGCGACGTTCGTGTTCTCGCTGCTGGTCCTGAGCTCCTACGAGAGCACGGCCGATCCGCGCCAGGTCACGACCGTGCCCTTTCTCCAGAGCGTCCTCACCGCCCTGCTGGTCGGTCTCAGCCTGCTGCTCTTCATCGCGTACGTGAGTTCCACGCTGCGTTTGATGCAGATCGGTCCCGTTGTCGACCGGATCGCCCGCGACTCGTTCCGGGTGCTGAGGCGGATGCCGGCCGGACAGCCTCAGGAGGACAGCCTGCCGGCCGAGACCGGTCAGATCGTGCACCGGGGGCGCCCCGGGGTACTGCGGGACGTGAACGTGGCACGGCTGGTGCGGGTCGCCCGGCAGCAGGGCGTCGTGCTGCGGCTGATCCCCCGGGTCGGGGACTTCGTCGTGCCGGGCACACCGGTGCTGGCGGTGCACGGCGGGTCCGCACCGCCGCGGCAGGCCCTGCGGTACGCGGTGTGGGTCGGTGTCGAGCGGACGCTCCACCAGGATCTGGCGTTCGGGCTGCGGCAGCTGTCCGACATCGCGCTGCGGGCCCTGTCGTCGGCGGTGAACGATCCGACCACCGCGGTGCAGTGTCTGGACCGCATCGTGCAGTTCCTCGCCGCCGTGGCGAGGATCCCCCTCGGTGTCGTCCACCACCGGGACCGCACGGGGGCGGTGCGGCTAGTGCAGGATGTGCCGGGATGGGTGGACCTCGTGGATCTCGGGTTCGAGGAGATCCGGCGGTGCGCGACGGGCAGCCCGCAGGTGACCCGGCGGCTGCTGGCCGGGATCGACGATCTGGTGCTGCTGGCCGGGCCGGAGCGGCAGGGCCCGCTGATCCGGCACCGTGCGCTGCTGGTGCAGGCGGTGGAGCGCACGATGCCGGACGCGGCGGAGCGGGAGTTCGCGCTGCTGCCCGACCGGCAGGGCATCGGGTGAGCGGACGCGCCGCGGTTACGGCATGAGGTGGTGGTCCGGGAAGTTGCCCGGCAGGCGGTCGTCCGCCGGGCCGTCGGTCACCGCCCTGACCAGGAGCTCGCCGCCGACGAACGCCCCGCTCCACGAGGCCCCGAAGCCGCCGAAGAGCTCCTCGCGGTCGCCCCGGGAACGGGGTTTTCCGTGGCCGACCTTGAAGGCGCGGATCTGGGGCGCCAGCCTGGCGTACGTCGCCGGGTCATCGGTCGAGAGGGTGGCGACCAGCGCTCCGTTGGACGCGTTCATCGCGGCCAGCAGTTCCGCCTCCGTGTCCACCAGGACGATCGTGTCGACCGGGCCGAAGGGTTCCGCGTGGTGCAGCGGGGAGGACGGAGGCGGGTTGAGGAGCGTGACCGGGTGGAGGTACGCGGAGGTGTCCTGGCCGGGGAGGAAGTGGCCCTGCCCCGCAGACGCGTCGGCACGGTGCAGCGGGATCGCGCCGCGGTCGACCGCCTCGGCCACCTGGTCGGCCAGTTCCTTGGCCTTGGCCGCGTTGATCAGGGGCCCGAAGTCCAGGGCCGGCAGCGGGTCGGCCTGGTCCGCCACGGCGAGCGGATGGCCCACGCGCAGCGAACGGACCGCCGGCAGATAGGCCCGCAGGAACGCGTCGAACGCGCTCCGCTGCACGACAAAGCGGGGGTAGGCGGTGCAGCGCTGCTTCCCGTAGTCGAAGAGCCTCGGGATCACCTCGGTGAGCGCGTCCCAGTCCGTGTGGTTCCAGATGCCCCAGGTGTTGAGTCCCTCCTGTTCGAGGATGTGGCGCTTGCCGAGGTCGGCCACGGCGGTGGCGATACGGGCGCCGGTGTCGCGGCCGCCGACGAAGGAGACGCAGCCGATCTCCGGTGAGCGGACCAGGGCCTCGGAGAGTTCACCTCCGCTGCCGCTGACGAGGGTGAGGGGCACGCCCTCGCGGGCGGCGAGCGCGCAGGCCAGGGTCAGGCAGGCCACGCCGCCGTCGGTGGGGGTCTTCGCGATCACGGCGTTGCCGGCCAGTGCCTGGACGAGCATCGCGTGGACCAGCACGGACATGGGGTAGTTCCAGCTGGCGATGTTGGAGACGGGACCGGGGAGCGGGGCGCGGTCGACGAGCATCCGGTCGATGTGGTCGAAGTACCAGCGCACTCCGTCGATGGCCCGGTCCACGTCCGCCCGGGCGAGCCGCCAGGGTTTGCCGATCTCCCAGACGAGGAGGAGGGCGAGCAGGTCACGGTGCTCGGTCAGGGCGTCGAGGGTGGCTGCCACGCGGGCGCCGCGCTCGGGGAGCGGGAGGTGGCGCCAGGCGCGGTGCTGGTCGAGGGCGGCGCGGACCGCGCGGACTGCGGTGGGGGCGTCGAGCCGGGGCGGGGCGGCGATGGGGGTGCCGTCCACGGGGGTGGTGGCGGGGAGCACGCGGCCGTCGCACTGCCAGGTGGAGGCCCAGAGGTTCAGGACCCGGTCGTCCTGGAAGGCCTCGGGGGCGGCGGTGAGGCAGCGGGTCCAGGCGTCCTGCCAGGCGGTGCCGCGTTTGAGGGTGAGTCGGGGGGTGCCGGGGTCGGGTGTGCTGCTGGGTGCCATGGGTTCTCCGCTCTCGGTGCACGGTCGGGGCGGGGGGATGGTGAGGGCGGTCCTTCAGGCCCCTCCGGCGGCCGGGGGGCGGGGGTGCGGGGGCGGTGTCCCCGCAAGGAGGCGGGACCGTGTCAGGGCTGCCGTCTCCGTGGGGGTGGCTCCGACCGCCACGCCCGCCGCCTCCAGCGCCTTCTTCTTCGCCTCGGCCGTGCCCGAGGAGCCGGAGACGATCGCACCCGCGTGGCCCATGGTCCTGCCCTCGGGCGCCGTGAAACCGGCGATGTAGCCGATCACGGGTTTGGTGATGTGCCGGGCGATGTGGGCCGCGGCCCGTTCCTCCGCGTCGCCGCCTATCTCGCCGATGAGGACGATCAGTTCGGTATCGGGGTCCTGCTCGAAGGCGGTGAGGCAGTCGATGTGCGAGGTGCCGATGACCGGGTCACCGCCGATGCCTACCGCCGAGGAGAAGCCGATGTCGCGGAGCTCGTGCATCAGCTGGTAGGTGAGCGTGCCCGATTTGGAGACCAGGCCGATGCGGCCGGGGGCCGGGGCGATGTCGGGCGGGATGATGCCCGCGTTGGACTGGCCCGGGCTGATCACGCCGGGGCAGTTGGGGCCGATGACGCGGGTGGAGCCGGCCCTGGCGTGGGCGTGGAAAGCGACCGCGTCGTGGACCGGGATGCCTTCGGTGATGACGACGGCGAGGGTGATGCCCGCGTCGACCGCCTCGATGACGGCCGCCTTGGCGGAGGGCGGCGGCACGAAGACGACCGTGACGTCCGCGCCGGTGGCCGTCATGCCCTCCTCGACCGTACCGAAGACCGGGACCGGGATGCCGTCGAAGTCCACGGTCCGGCCCGCCTTGCGCGGGTTGACGCCACCGACGACGCGGGTGCCGGCGGCGAGCATGCGGCGGGTGTGTCTCATGCCCTCGGCGCCCGTCATGCCCTGGACGAGGACCTTGCTCTCCTTGGTGAGGAAGATGGCCATGTCCGCACTCCTTATGCTGCGTCGGCGAGTCGGGCGGCGCGGCGCGCGGCGCCGTCCATGGTGGGGGCCTGCTGGACCAGCGGGTGGGCACGGGCGTCGAGGATCGCGCGGCCGTGCGCGGCGTTGTTTCCGTCGAGGCGGACGACGAGCGGTTTGGTCAGCCGTACGGTCTCCAGCGCCCGGACGATGCCGTCGGCCACCGCGTCGCAGGCGGTGATGCCTCCGAACACGTTGACCAGGACCGCCTTCACGCCGGGGTCGGCGAGGATGACGGAGAGGCCGTCGGCCATGACCTGGGCGGAGGCACCGCCGCCGATGTCGAGGAAGTTGGCGGGGCGTGCGCCGCAGCCGGCGACGACGTCGAGGGTGGACATGACGAGACCGGCACCGTTGCCGATGATGCCCACCTCGCCGTCGAGCTTGACGTAGTTGAGCCCCTTCGCTGCCGCCTCGGCCTCCAGCGGGTCACTCTGCGGGTCGTCGGCGGACTCCCCCCAACGGGACTGGCGGAAGCGGGCGTTGTCGTCCAGCGTCACCTTGCCGTCCAGAGCCAGGATCTCGCCGGCGGTGGTCCGCACGAGGGGGTTCACCTCGACCAGGAGGGCGTCCTCCCGGGTGAGCACCTGCCACAGCCGGATCAGCACGGGGACTGCTTCCGGTGGCAGACCGGCAGCCTCGGTGATCTCGCGCGCCTTGTCCCGCGTCACACCTTCGGCCGGGTCGACCGGTATGCGGGCCACCGCTTCCGGGCGGGTGGCGGCCACCTCCTCGATCTCCATGCCGCCCTCGGCGGAGGCTATGGCGAGGAAGGTGCCGGACGCCCGGTCCAGTACGTAGCTCACGTAGAACTCGGTCTCGATGTCGACCGGTTCGGCGATCATCACCGTGCGGACCACATGGCCCTTGATGTCCATGCCGAGGATCCGGCGCGCCGTGAGGGCCGCGGCCGACGGGTCCGCCGCCCTCTTCACTCCGCCCGCCTTACCGCGGCCTCCGGTCTTGACCTGTGCCTTGACGACGACGCGTCCGCCGAGCCGCCGGGCCGCCCGCTGCGCCGCCGCCGCGCTGTCGACGACCTCGGCGCGCGGAACCGCTATGCCGTGTTCTGCGAAGAGTTGCCGTGCCTGGTGCTCGTAGAGATCCATAGCCACTCCCGATCGTGCCGATTGTGAAAGTGCCGCACGCCCCCTGGACACCACCCACCGGATGCGGGATAACAAGTTTCATACAGTATTCGTCGACTGTATGCAATGTACTGCGGGAGCACTGGAGCGGCTCCCGTACTCCCCTACGAAGGGACAGGGATCTTCATGCCCGAGGACAGCCAGGACCTCATTTCCGGTGGGCACTTGGTCGCGAAGGCGTTGAAGGCCGAGGGGGTGGAGCGCATCTACACTCTCTGCGGCGGTCACATCATCGACATCTACGACGGCTGCGTCGACGAGGGCATCGAGGTCGTCGACGTACGTCACGAGCAGGTCGCCGCCCACGCCGCCGACGGCTACGCCCGGATCACCGGCAAGCCCGGGTGCGCCGTCGTCACCGCGGGGCCGGGGACGACCGACGCGGTGACCGGCGTCGCGAACGCCTTCCGTGCCGAGTCCCCCATGCTGCTGATCGGTGGTCAGGGAGCCCACAGCCAGCACAAGATGGGCTCGCTCCAGGATCTGCCGCACGTCGAGATGATGGCGCCGATCTCGAAGTTCGCCGCCTGTGTGCCGGACACCGCACGCGCCGCCGACATGGTGTCGATGGCGTTCCGTGAGTGCTACCACGGGGCCCCCGGCCCGTCCTTTCTGGAGATTCCGCGCGATGTCCTGGACGCCAAGGTGCCGGTGTCGAAGGCCCGGGTGCCCGAGGCCGGGCAGTACCGGGCCTCGACCCGCTCGCCCGGTGACCCCGCGGCCGTCGAGCGGCTCGCCGACCTCCTCGTGCACGCCGAGAAGCCGGCGATCCTGCTGGGCAGTCAGGTGTGGACCACCCGGGCGACGGACCCCGCGATCGAGCTCGTACGGACCCTGAACGTCCCGGCGTACATGAACGGCGCGGGCCGCGGCACCCTGCCGCCCGGGGACCCGCACCACTTCCAGCTGTCCCGCCGCTACGCGTTCTCCAACGCCGACCTCATCATCATCGTGGGGACGCCGTTCGACTTCCGGATGGGGTACGGGAAGCGGCTCTCCCCCGATGCCACCGTCGTGCAGATCGATCTCGACTACCGCACGGTCGGCAAGAACCGGGACATCGACCTCGGGATCGTCGGTGACGCGGGCCTGGTCCTCAAGGCGGTCACGGAGGCCGCGAGCGGGCGGCTCAACGGGGGCGCGGTCAAGCGCAAGGCCTGGCTGGAGGAGCTGCGGACCGCCGAACAGACCGCGATCGAGAAGCGGCTGCCGAGTCTGCGGTCGGACGCCTCGCCGATCCACCCGTACCGGCTCGTCAGCGAGATCAACGAGTTCCTCACCGAGGACTCGATCTACATCGGGGACGGCGGCGACATCGTGACCTTCTCCGGTCAGGTCGTGCAGCCGAAGTCCCCCGGGCACTGGATGGACCCGGGCCCGCTCGGCACGCTCGGTGTCGGCGTGCCGTTCGTACTGGCCGCCAAGCAGGCCCGGCCCGACAAGGAGGTCGTGGCGCTCTTCGGTGACGGCGCGTTCTCCCTGACCGGCTGGGACTTCGAGACGCTGGTGCGCTACGACCTCCCGTTCGTCGGCATCGTCGGCAACAACTCCTCGATGAACCAGATCCGTTACGGCCAGAAGGCCAAGTACGGCGACGCGCGCGAGCGGGTCGGCAACACCCTCGGCGACGTCCACTACGACAAGTTCGCCCAGATGCTCGGGGGTTACGGCGAAGAGGTCCGCGACCCCGCCGAGATCGCGCCGGCGCTCCGGCGGGCCCGCGAGTCCGGGCTGCCGTCCCTGATCAACGTCTGGATCGACCCGGACGCGTACGCCCCCGGAACCATGAACCAGACCATGTACAAGTAGCAGAGGAGCCGTTGGCATGACCAAAGCTCTTGAGGGCGTGCGCGTCCTCGACATGACGCACGTACAGTCCGGTCCCTCCGCCACCCAGCTGCTCGGCTGGCTCGGTGCGGACGTGGTGAAGCTGGAGGCGCCGAGCGGTGACATCACCCGCAAGCAGCTGCGCGACCTGCCCGATGTCGACTCCCTCTACTTCACGATGCTCAACTGCAACAAGCGGAGCATCACGCTGAACACCAAGAGCGAGCGCGGCAAGGAGATCCTCACCGAACTCATCCGCCGCAGCGATGTGATGGTGGAGAACTTCGGACCGGGAGCCGTCGACCGGATGGGGTTCACCTGGGAGCGGATCCAGGAGATCAACCCGCGGATCGTGTACGCCTCCATCAAGGGGTTCGGCGAGGGCCCGTACACCAACTTCAAGGCGTACGAGGTGGTCGCCCAGGCCATGGGCGGCTCGATGTCCACCACCGGCTTCGAGGACGGCCCGCCGCTGGCAACAGGCGCGCAGATCGGCGACTCCGGCACCGGTGTCCACGCGGTCGCCGGCATCCTCGCCGCCCTGTTCCAGCGCGAGAACACCGGGCGCGGGCAGCGCGTCAACGTCGCCATGCAGCACGCCGTGCTCAACCTGTGCAGGGTCAAGCTGCGCGACCAACAGCGGCTCGCGCAGGGCCCGTTGACTGAGTACCCGAACGAGGACTTCGGCGACGAGGTGCCACGCAGCGGCAACGCCAGCGGTGGCGGACAGCCGGGCTGGGCGGTGAAATGCGCACCCGGCGGCCCCAACGACTACGTGTACGTGATCGTGCAGCCCGTCGGCTGGCAGCCGCTCGCCTCGCTGATCGGGCGCCCCGAGCTGGTGGACGACCCCGAGTGGGCCACGCCCGAGGCCCGGCTGCCCAAGCTCGGCAAGATGTTCCAGCTCATCGAGGAGTGGTCGTCCACGCTTCCCAAGTGGGAGGTCCTGGAGCAGCTCAACGGGCACAACATCCCGTGCGGCCCGATCCTGTCCACCAAGGAGATCGTGGAGGACGAGTCACTGGCCGCCAACGAGATGGTCGTCCGCGTCGAGCACCCCGAGCGCGGCACCTTCACCACCGTCGGCAGTCCGCTGAAGCTCTCCGACTCCCCCGTGGACGTGGTGACGTCGCCGCTGCTCGGCCAGCACAACGAAGAGGTGTACATCGGCGAACTGGGCCTCGGTGACGAGGAACTGCGGCTGCTGAAGACGAGCGGAGTCATCTGAGCATGGTCGAATCACAGGATCGCGAACAGGTCGGGCGGCTCCTCGAAGCCGTCCGGAGCTCCGGCCGGACGGCACTCACCGCCCCCGAGGGCAAGATCGTGGCGGACGCGTACGGGATCGCGGTGCCCGGCGAGGAGCTGGCGCGGGACATCGACGAGGCGGTGGCCCATGCGGACCGGATCGGCGGACCCGTCGTACTGAAGATCGTCTCCCCGGATGTGCTGCACAAGACGGATGCCGGCGGGGTCGTCGTCGGTGTGGAGGGCGCGGCACAGGTCAGGGAGGCTTTCTGCCGCATCGTCGGGAACGTGCGGGCGTACGCGCCGGAGGCGCGGATCGACGGCGTGCAGGTGCAGCAGCTGGTACCGCCCGGGCAGGAGGTCATCATCGGGGCGGTGACGGACCCGACGTTCGGCAAGGTCGTCGCCTTCGGTCTGGGCGGTGTGCTGGTGGAGGTGCTGAAGGACATCACCTTCCGCCTCGCCCCGGTCACCCCCGACGAGGCGCAGTCGATGCTCGACTCGATCGGTGCGGCGGAGATCCTGCGCGGGGTGCGCGGCGCCCCGCCCGTCGACCGGTGGGCGCTGGCCGAGCAGATCCGGCGGGTATCTCAACTGGTCACGGACTTCCCCGAGATCGCCGAGGTCGACCTCAACCCGGTGATCGCCTCGCCGGACGGGGCCGTCGCCGCCGACATCCGGATCCTGCTGACCACGGAGGCCGTCAGGGAAAGGCGGAAGTACAGCCGCGAGGAGATCCTCGCCTCGATGCGGCGGCTGATGGAGCCGCGCTCGGTCGCGGTGATCGGCGCCTCCAACGAGGCGGGGAAGATCGGCAATTCGGTGATGCGCAATCTCATCGACGGGGGCTTCTCCGGTGAGATCCATCCGGTGAACCCACGGGCCGATGACATTCTGGGCCGCAAGGCGTACAAGAGTGTCACGGACGTTCCCGGCGAGGTGGATGTGGCGGTCTTCGCGATCCCGGCCAAGTTCGTGGCACCGGCGCTGGAGGAGGTGGGCCGCAAGGGCATCGCGAACGCGGTCCTGATCCCGTCCGGCTTCGCCGAGACCGGTGAACAGGCGCTGCAGGACGAGATCGTGGCGATCGGCGAGCGGTACGGGGTTCGGCTGCTGGGTCCGAACATCTACGGCTACTACTCGACGTGGCAGGACCTGTGCGCCACGTTCTGCACCCCGTACGACGTGAAGGGCGGGGTGGCGCTGACGTCCCAGTCCGGTGGCATCGGCATGGCGATCCTCGGCTTCGCCCGGTCGACGAAGACCGGTGTCTCGGCGATCGTCGGGCTGGGCAACAAGTCGGACCTCGACGAGGACGATCTGCTGACCTGGTTCGGCG
The DNA here is from genome assembly GCF_043202315.1 of Streptomyces sp. NPDC048211. Classification (NCBI taxonomy): domain Bacteria; kingdom Bacillati; phylum Actinomycetota; class Actinomycetes; order Kitasatosporales; family Streptomycetaceae; genus Streptomyces; species Streptomyces sp. NPDC048211. Next base: position 1,013,864 of record NZ_JBIDAD010000002.1, on the reverse strand, counting down.
AGGACCCGCACACCGAGTGCATCGCGATGCACCTGGAGGACCTCAAGGACGGGCGCGCGTTCGTGGAGGCGGCCCGGGCGACCGTACCGAAGAAGCCGATCGTGGTGCTCAAGGCGGGGCGGACGAGCGCGGGCGCGAAGGCCGCGGGTTCGCACACCGGTGCGCTGGCCGGCGACGACGCCGTGTACGACGACATCCTGCGCCAGGCGGGGGTGATCCGGGCACCGGGGCTGAACGACATGCTGGAGTACGCGCGGGCGCTGCCGGTGCTGCCGGCGCCGAAGGGCGACAACGTCGTCATCATCACCGGCGCGGGCGGCTCCGGTGTGCTGCTCTCCGACGCGCTCGTGGACAACGGCCTGTCGCTGATGGAGATCCCGCCGGACCTCGACTCCGCGTTCAAGGCGTTCATCCCGCCGTTCGGGGCGGCCGGCAATCCCATCGACATCACGGGTGGTGAACCGCCCTCGACGTACGAGGCGACGATCCGGCTCGGCATGGAGGACCCGCGCATCCACGCGCTGGTGCTGGGCTACTGGCACACGATCGTCACCCCGCCGATGGTCTTCGCCGAGCTGACCGCCCGGGTGGTCCAGGAGTTCCGGGACCGCGGGATCGAGAAGCCGGTCGTGGCGTCGCTGGCGGGAGACACCGAGGTCGAGGAGGCCTGCGCGTACCTCTTCGAGCGCGGCGTCGTCGCCTACCCCTATACCACCGAGAAGCCGGTCGCGGCGCTCGGTGCGAAGTACCGCTGGGCAAGGGCCGCGGGGCTGCTGACCTGACCCTTCCCAGGCACGAGGAGTTTGGACAGGGGGCGCTGGCCAGGTTCTTTCGAAGCCAAGGGGAGATTCATGAGCACAGACGGACAACCGGGCGCGTCAGCCGTCGCGTACCGGGAAGTGACGGACAGCAAGGGCCGTGTCTACCGGGTCGGCGAGTCGGACCGCAGCATTCTCGGTCACAGCCGGAAGTTCATGGTGTACCTGCCGTGGATCGCGATGATGGCCATCAGTGTGTCGGAGTACGCCTACGGATCGGCGGAGGACACCCTCTCCGAGGCCCATGGCTGGACACAGAGCAACACCTTCTGGATTCTCAGCGTCTGGGTCTTCTTCCAGGCGGGCATCGCGTTCCCCGCCGGGTGGCTGCGCGAGAAGAACATCCTCACCGCGCGCCGGGCCATGTTCATCGGCGCCGCACTCTGTCTGGTCGGCTTCCTCGCGCTCTCGCACGTCGACAACGTCTTCGGCGCCATTTGCGGCTTCGGTGTCGTCGGCGGCCTGGGGTCCGGTCTCATCTACGCCACCTGTATCAACATGGTCGGCAAGTGGTTCCCGGAGCGGCGTGGCGCGAGGACGGGGTTCGTCAACGGCGGTTTCGCCTATGGCGCGTTGCCCTTCATCTTCATCTTCAACTACGCCTTCGACACGAGCAACTACAACGAGGTGCTCGACCTCATCGGTCTCTACGTCCTGATCGTCGTGGCGGTCTGCGCCTGGTTCTTCAAGGACCCGCCGAAGAACTGGTGGCCGTCCGAGATCGACCCGCTGAACTACTCGGGCAACGCCAAGAGTGCGGCGAGCCTGGCGAAGAACCCTCCGGCATCGAAGCAGTACACGCCGAAGGAGGCCATCAGGACGGGCATGCTGCCCCTGATGTGGATCACCATCGTCCTCACGGCCGGTGTGTCCATCTTCGGGATCTCCTTCCAGGTGGACTACGCGAAGGAGGTCGGCTTCGGCCCTCTGGTCGCGGCGTCGTCCATGGGCCTCATGGCCGTCATCAACGGGGTGGGCCGCGCGGTCGTCGGCTGGCTCTCGGACATCTGGGGCCGCAAGCTGACCCTGGTGTTCGTCATCGTCGTGCTGGGCCTGGCCCAGTTCGGTGTGATCTGGGCCGGCAACATGCACAGCGAGTGGCTGTTCCTGTTCTTCGCCTTCCTCTCCGGCTTCGGCGGGGGTGCGTTCTACCCGATGTTCGCGGCCCTGACCCCGGACTACTTCGGGGAGAACTACAACGCCACCAACTACGGTCTCGTCTACAGCGGCAAGCTGATCAGCGGACTGTTCGGCGGTGGTCTCGGCTCGATGGTGGTCGACTCCTGGGGCTACAACGGCGCCTATGCGCTGGCCGGTGGCATCTCCATGGTGGCGGCGTGCATCGCGCTGATGTTGAGGCAGCCGGGCCGGCCGCGGGTGCGGGACATCGTCCCCAATCCACAGCCGGTCAGCCGGGAGGTCGTCTAGGGCGTGTGGTGAAAGTCCGGTCTGGCTCGCGACGCCTGGCACGGCACCTCGCCGCGTTGTCGGGGTCGCCCGAGTACGTCCGGTACGCGGGCGACCCTCCGCCTTGCGATGCACCGCACCGGACGCCGCGAGCCCCGCCCTCCGGGCGGACGACGCTACTTTCACAACACGCCCTAGGGGCGACAGCTCACACCTCTCATACGTCGGGCCTCCCCGCACCTGTGCGGGGAGGCCCGACGTATGAGGCACGACGGGGGCGGGCCCGCCGAGCGTGCTACTTGCGCAGTGCCGCCATGCCCTCGTAACTGATCCGCGCCTGCTTCAGCGACTGCGCGAGGTCCGTCGAGCTCGGTGCGGTGTCCTGCTCGACCATCGGGTTGCGGTAGTGGGCCTCCCCCACGCGGCTGAAGAAGGTCCGGTAGTCGATGACCCCGGTGCCGAAGGGAACCATGTCGTAGCCGTCGCCGCTGGCCGTGTTGATGACACCGTCCTTCGCGTGGAACAGCGGGTAGCGCTTGTTGTAGCGGCGGACCACGGCCGCGGGGTCGAAGACGTTCTCCCGCACCGATCCGTCGAGCGCGGTGTAGGTGTGGAACTTGTACTGGGCGACGTGCGCCCAGTAGACGTCCATCTCCAGCCAGACGGTCTTGGGGTCCGTGATCTTGAGGAAGTACTCCAGCTTGCGGATGCCCGAGCTGCGGGTGGGCCGTCCCTGTGCGTCCAGCGGACCGCCGTCGAGCAGGAAGCCGTAGGCCGCGTCGTGGTTGTGGGTGTACAGCTTGATGCCCTCGCGGTGAGCGATCCTGCCCAGCGCGTTCCACTTGTCGGCGGCCACGTCCCAGTCGGCGCGGTAGGCGCTGCCGGTGGGGTCGCCACCGGTGCCCATGTGGTCCATGCCGAGGATGTTGGCTATTTCGAGGTGCCGCTTGAACTGGTCCAGGTCGCTCTGGCTCAGCGGCCAGGACCCAGGGATGAAGCCGTGGTTGCCCTGGGCGCGCAGCCCGTAGTCGTCCAGCCACGACCGCAGCAGCTTCGCGCCCTCCACCGTCTCCAGGTTGCTGCCGCCGGGGGCGTTGGCGTGCTGGCCGTAGCCGGCGAACTCGACCTGCTTGTAGCCGTAGCGGGCCAGCTCCTTGAAGACGTCGCGGAAGCCGGAGGGAAGGGTGGTGCTGAGCGGGTCGCGTCCCGTGGCGTCGCGCACGGTGTACAGGATGATTCCCCGCTTGTTCGCCGGGACCAGCGCCTGGCCGTGGCCGTGGCCATGGTCGTGACCGTGTCCCTGGTGGGAGGCGGGCCCGGCGAGGGCCGGCGATGCGCCGAAGACGGGTGCGGCGATCGCCGCCGCCCCGACGGCCGTGCAGGTGCTGAGGAAGCGGCGGCGGTCGATGCCGAGGCTGCGGCGCAGCGCGCCGTCCGTTCCGGATGCGTCGTTGAACTCGGTCACGGTCTCTCTCTTTCTGGAAGGTGCGCACAAGGCTGTGCACAGACCGGTCTCATGCGAGGCCGGCCAGCGTGAGGAGCAGGGACTTCACTTCGGTGGCCCGGACGGGTCCGGTGAACGCGCGGGGGGTGGAGCAGAGGATGAGCGGACCTTCGTCTTCGCTCAGGGGGAGGCGGCCGTGGCTGCCTCGAATGGGTGAGGGATCGAGTGGCACGACGGCCATGCGGTAGCGCATGCCGAGCTTCTTGCGGGCGACCGCCGTGACCGCCTTGACCCGCACGTACGGGTCCTGCGGGTCCATGAAGAGCTCGACGGGGTCGTAGCCGGGTTTGCGGTGGATCTCGACGAGCTGGGCGAAGTCGGGCGCGCGGTCGTCGTCGAGCCAGTAGTAGTACGTGAACCAGGCGTCCGGCTCGGCGACGGCCACCAGCTCGCCGGAGCGGGGGTGGTCCAGGCCCTGGGCCTTCTTGCCCTCGTCGTCGAGCAGCTGCTCGATGCCCGGGAGGCCGGCCAGGGCCTCGCGGGCCGCTTCGAGGTCCTCGGGGCGGCGTACGTAGATGTGGGCGATCTGGTGGTCGGCGACGGCGAAGGCCCGGGAGGCCATCGGGTCCAGGTACTCCATGCCGTCCTGGGTGTGGACCTCCAGGAGTCCTGCCCGGCGCAGCGCGCGGTTGATGTCGACGGGCCGGTCGACACGCGTGATGCCGTACTCGGACAGGGCGACGACGGTGCGGCCCTCGCGGCGGGCGTCGTCCAGGAGCGGGGCGACGGCCCGGTCGAGGTCGGCCGCGGCCTCGAAGGCGCGCGGGTCGTCGGGGCCGTAGCGCTGGAGGTCGTAGTCGAGGTGCGGCAGGTAGCAGAGGGCGAGGTCGGGGTGGCGGGTGTCGAGGATGTGGCGGGTCGCGTCGATGATCCATTGCGAGGAGACGAGGTCGGCTCCGGGTCCCCAGAAGTGGAAGAGGGGAAAGGTGCCGAGCTTGTCCGTGAGTTCGTCGTGGAGGGCGGGCGGGCGGGTGTAGCAGTCGGGTTCCTTGCGGCCGTCGGCGTAGTAGACGGGGCGCGGGGTGACGGTGTAGTCGGTGTCGGCGCCCATGGCGTACCACCAGCAGATGTTGGCGACCGTGTAGCCGGGGTGGGCCCGGCGGGCGGCGTCCCACAGCTTGTCGCCCTCGACGAGTCCGTTGTGCTGGCGCCACAGGAGGACGTCGCCGAGTTCGCGGAAGTACCAGCCGTTGGCGACGATGCCGTGCTCGGCGGGGGCGGTGCCGGTGAGGAAGGTGGACTGGGCCGCGCAGGTGACGGCGGGCAGCACGGTGCCGAGCGGGGCGTGGGTACCCGACCGGCCCAGGGCCTTGAGGTGGGGCATGTGGTCGAGGAGGCGCGGAGTGAGCCCGACGACGTCGAGGACGAGGAGAGGGGTGGGGCTGGGCGTCGTCCCGGCGGTGGTCATGGCAGCTCCTTGAGGCCGAGGTCGACCAGGAGGTCGCGGGCGAGGGTGAGTTCGGCGGCGATGCCGTCGGCGAGCTGGGCGCGGGTACGGGGGCGCAGCTCGTCCGGGAGCGCCTGCCAGGTGTACGTCTCGACCTCCAGGTGCCGGGTGAGCGGCCGCGCCCCGCCGACCAGGCGGGTCAGCGTGGACCGGAGCACGGGCAGGGTGGAGGTGAGCGGGGGCGCCGGCGGAGCGTGCAGGGGGACGTGGAAGTGGGCGCGCCAGGGTGCGCTGTCGGGCAGGGCCTCGCCGGTGACGGCCTCGTCGAGGTCGTCGGTGCCCCGGAGTCCCGCGGCGGTGGCGATGCGGGTCTGGTGCAGGAAGCGGGGTTCGGCGAAGGCGGCGAGGGCGGTGCGCACCTCGGGGAGGTGGGGGTGCTCGGCGTGCAGGGCGGCGGAGAGCTGCGCCTTGACGGCGGGGATGCCTGCGGCGGTGAGCGCGTCGAGTGCGGTGTCCGGGTCCTCGAAGGAGGTGGCGAGGTGGCAGGTGTCGATGCAGACGCCGATGCGTGGGTGGCCCACGGCGGTGAGTGGGGCGATGGCGTCGGCGGTGGTCTCGACCGTGCATCCGGGCTCGGGTTCGAGGCCGATCCGGATGGACTTCCCCGTGAGTTCGGCGAGCGCGTCGAGGCGTTCGCCGAGGGTGGTGAGCGCGGCGAGTGCGGTGCGGGCCGCGTCGGGGTCGCCCGTGTACGGGGTGCGCCAGGCCAGCGGGAGGGTGGAGATGGTGCCCTCGGTGACGTCGTCGGGCAGGAGCGTGGCGAGGAGCCGGGCGAGGTCCGTGGTGTGGGCGAGCCGTTCGGGGTCGGTCCAGTCCGGCTTGTACACCCGGTACTTGACCTCCTCGGCGCCGAACCCCTCGTACGGGAAGCCGTTGAGGGTGACGACTTCGAGGCCGCGGAGATCGAGCTCGGCGCGCAGGGAGCGCAGCTGCGCCGGGTCGTTGATCAGGGTGCGGGCGGCGTCCCTGGCGAGCCAGAGGCCGATGCCGAGGCGGTCGCGGCCGAGCCGTCTGCGTACGGGTTCGCAGTGGTCGCGGAGCTGGGCGCGGACGCCTTCGAGGGTTTCGGCGGGGTGGACGTTGGTGCAGTACGCGAGGTGGACGACGGTGCCGTCGGGGTGGCGGAAGCGCATGGCCTCACTCCCCGCCGCGCAGGATGGAGTTGCCCTCGTGGAGGGGTTCCGGGGCGGCGGTGTCGAGGTGGAGGCGGCCGCTCTGCCCGTAGAAGGCGACGGGGTTGCGCCACAGGACCTGGTCGACGTCGTCCTCGGTGAAGCCCGCGGCGAGCATGGCGTCGCCGACCCGCCGGGTCTTCAGCGGGTCGCTCTTCCCCCAGTCCGCGGCCGAGTTGACGAGAACCTTCTCGGTGCCGTGCAGCTTGAGGACGGCGACCATGCGGTCCTCGTCCATCTTGGTGTCGGGGTAGATGGAGAAGCCGGCCCAGCAGCCGCTGTCGAGGGCGTCCTTCACTGTGGTCTCGTTGAGGTGGTCGAGCAGCACCAGTTCCGGGGCGAGAGAGGACTCGCGCACGACGTCGATGGTGCGGCGCAGACCGGCGAGCTTGTCGCGGTGCGGGGTGTGGACGAGTGCGGGCAGTGCGTGGTCGGCGGCGAGCTGGAGCTGGGCGGCCAGTGCGTGGTCCTCGGCCGGGGTCATCGAGTCGTAGCCGATCTCGCCGACGGCGACGACGGAGTCCTTGACGAGGTAGCGGGGCAGGGCGTCGAGGACGGGGGTGCAGCGCGGGTCGTTCGCCTCCTTGGGGTTGAGGGCGAGTGTGCAGTGGTGGGCGATGCCGTACTGGGCGGCGCGGAAGGGCTCCCAGCCGAGCAGGGCGTCGAAGTAGTCGAAGAAGCTGGCGGGCGAGGTGCGGGGCTGGCCCAGCCAGAAAGAGGGTTCGACGAGCGCGCGGACCCCGGCGTCGTACATCGCCTGATAGTCGTCCGTGGTGCGGGAGGTCATGTGGATGTGGGGGTCGAAGATGCGCATCAGGACTCCTCGGGTGGGGCCGTGGGGGCGACTGGAGCGGTGGCGGGTCCGGGGGCGTCCGGGCCGGGGGCCGTGAGGGCGAGCACGCGGTGCAGGCCGGCGGGGACGGGGCGGCCCGCCGCGATGCGTTCGGCCGCGAAGTCGCCGAGCATCCGGGCGAGTTCCGCGTCGCCCCGTGATCTCCGGGCCAGTTGGTCGACGGCCTCGACGGGGACCCCGGTGAACAGGCACTTGAGGACGGCGTGGCGCCAGTTGTGCGGGTCGAGATGGGTGCCGGCGTACGGGCCGACGGCCGCGGCGACCAGCGTGGTGTCGTTGGTGCGCAGGGCGTCCTCGACGAGTGGGAGCGCGGTGGCGCCGAGGTCCAGTGCGGGCAGGGCGAGCAGAACGGCGCGGCGTTCGGCGGCGGTGCCCTGTGCGTAGAGGCGGGTCAGGGCGGGCAGCCCGGCGCGGGACTCGACGATCAGCAGGGTGCGTACGGAGTCGGCGTGTCCGAGTCCGCAGTGGCGGCCGGCGGCGGCGTACCGCAGCTCCCACGGGGGCACGGCGTAGCTGTCCGCGGGTGCGGTGTCCGGGTGGGATGCCGCGTGGGCGGCCTCGGCGAGGGCCTCGTCGAACCAGGCGCGCGCGGCTCCGCCGAGCAGGCTGTCCAGTTCCTTGCGGGTCAGGAGCGGGGCCGTCGGGGTGTTCGTCATGGTGTGCTCCCTTCGGCGGTCTCGGCACTCGACGGGCGGTGCTTGTTCAGGAAGTCGATTGAGGTGCGGGCGAGTTCGGGGCCCGCGTGGGAGTGGCGGGGCAGCTCGACGACGGTGAGCCCGGCGTATCCGGTGTCACCGAGCGCGTCGAGTGCGGCGAGCACGGGCGGGAAGTCGATCTCGCCGTCGCCGAAGGGAAGGTGCTCGTGGACACCGCGGCGCATGTCCTCGATCTGGACGTGGCGCAGCCAGGGGGCGGCGTCGCGTACGCAGTCGACGGGCAGGGCGGGCTCCAGGCACTGGCAGTGGCCGATGTCGAGGGTGAGCCCGAGCGGCTCCGGGTCGCCGCTCAGCACCCTCAGGTGATGGAAGTCGGCGAGGTTGGCGAGGAGGTGTCCGGGCTCCGGCTCGATCGCGAGGGGCACCCCGGCCCGGTCCGCCGCGTCGAGGACCGGGCCCAGGGCCTCGGTGAGCCGCTGCCACGCGGTGTCCGGGGCGGTGTCGGGCGGGGTGACGCCGCTGAAGCAGTGCACGGCGTGGGCGCCGAGCCCGGCGGCGACGTCGACGGCCCGGACGAGCAGCGCGGTGCGGTCGGCGCGGGCCTCGGGGTCCGGGTCGAGCAGCGAGGGCCCGTGTTTGCGGCGCGGGTCCAGCACGTAGCGGGCCCCGGTCTCCACGGTGACGCCGAGCCCCAGATCCTGGAGCCGGGCGGCGACGCGGCGGGTGCGCGCGGCGAGGTCCGGGGCCATCGGGTCGAGGTGCATGTGGTCGAGGGTCAGGCCGACGCCGTCGTAGCCGAGGTCGGCGAGGAGGCCGAGGGCGTCGTCCAGGCGGAGGTCGGTGAGCCCGTTGGTGCCGTAGCCGAGGCGGAGTGTCATGTGGGGCTCACCTTCCGGGAGAGGGCGCGGGCGAGCGGTACGAGGCCCATGAGCGCGAGCCCCGTACCGGCGGCTCCGGCGCGTGCGGCGAGGGCCGCCTGGAGCGGGATCATCGACCGGATGCCACCGCCGACGGCGCGCTGGGTGAGCGGCGGCGACGGGTTGAGCGCGGCGTGCGCGAGGGGGCGGGCGGCGGTGCGGAGGTAGGCGCCGGTGAGCGCGGTGAGGAGGATTCGGGCGGGGGCGCCCCGTGCCGCGCCCCGGGAGGCCGGCCCCTCGCTCACCACCGCGCCGCCGATCGCGGCGGCGGCCGCGAGGGCGGCGAGCGGCGCGGTGGATGATCCGCCCCGGGTCTCGTGGCGCGAGACGGCCGTCACCGCGTAGGTGTGGGTGCTCAGCAGGGCGGCTGCGGTGAGTGCCGTGCGGGTCGCCCGGGGCGCAGGGGCAGCCCCGGTGGCCGTCGCTCCCAGGAGCAGGTCAAGCCCCCGCGCCGCCGCCATCGCGGCGGGGCCCGCGGGGGTGTGCTTCAGGCGGAGGTCGTACGCCCAGACGGTCGCCGCGAGGCCTGCGGCCACGGTGAGGGCCGGGCGCCCCGCGCGGGCGGCGAGCACCAGACCGGCCCCGGTGAGGACTCCGGCCGCCGTGAGGGCGGCCCGGGGGGTGATCCGTCCCGACGGGATCGGGCGGTGCGGCCGGTCGACGGCGTCCTCGTCGCGGTCGGCCCAGTCGTTGAGCGCCATGCCCGCCTCGTACAGGCAGAGAGAGGCACCGGCGGCCAGGGCCGTCGAGCGGCCGGGGCGCCGTCCGACGGCCGCCGCACCCGCGAGTGCGTCGCCCGGGACGGTGAACAGTGCGGAGACCCTGAGCAGTTCCGCCCAGGCGCCTGCCGTCACTTCTCCCCCCGCAGCCGCTCGGCGAAGGCCAGCAGCGCCAGGTACTGCTCGGACAGTGCGGCCGGTCCGCCGTCCGGGTCCTTGAAGTAGAAGCCGAGCTCGGGCCGCGGGCCGGTCAGGCCGATCTCGTGGGCGCGGGCGAGCAGCCGGGCCAGGTCGAGCACCAGAGGTGCGGCGAGGGCGGAGTCGCAGCCCTGCCAGGTGGTCTGGAGCACCATGCGCGCCCCGAGGAATCCGTCGAACGCGATGTGGTCCCAGGCTGTCTTCCAGTCACCGAGCGCCGGGACGTCGTCGATGTGGACCTCGCCCTCGGGAGCGGCGCCGAGGGTGTCGGCGAGGACGCGTTCCTTGCCGGCGTTCTTCGCGGCGGCGGCCGCCGGGTCGGCGAGTGCGGCCCCGTCGCCCCCGCCCAGCAGGTTGGTGCCGGACCAGGCCCGTACGGGCAGGGCGCGTTGCACGAACATCGGGGCGAGCACGGAGCGCAGCAGGGTCTGGCCCGTCTTGCCGTCGCGGCCGGCGTGGGGAAGGCCGCAGGCCGCGACGGATTCCTGGAGGGACGGGGCGCGCAGCCCCGTGGAGGGGGTGAAGTTGACGTACGGACAGCCGGCCCGGAGGGCCGCCGCGGCGTAGAGCGAGCTGGCGGGCAGCCGTTCCGCACCTTCGGCGGGTGCCGGTTCGGTGGAGGAGACGTTGACGACGACGGTCCTGGCGAGGCCGCCCCGGCGGCCGAAGTCGATGAGGTCGGCGGCGAACGCGGTGATGAGTTCCTCGTCGGTGCGGGTGTCGCCGGGAAGGGGGCCTCCGGGGCGTATCTCCGCGTCGGCGTCGGCGAGTTCGGAGCGCACGGCCGACGGGAGCCCGTGCGGCAGCACTCCCCCGGCCGCCAGCGCCTCGGCCCGTTTGGGAAGCGGACAGTCCAGGATGTCGTGGCCGCCGAAGACGAGCGAGGTCACGGGCGGCAGACCGCTGTCGGCGAACGGGGCGGTCTCGGTGACCATGCCCGCCCCGGGGTGGAGGCCCGCCGCGATCGCCGCGCACCCCGCCGTGGCGGTGGTGGCGACGGAGCCGCGTGCTCCGATGAACCAGACTCCGGTACGAATGCCGGTTGTTGACACGGGCTGCCTCCCTGGCTGGGGGTCCTGGATGGGCAGAGCTGGTGGCGCTGTACATGAGGGGGAGGCGGCGGCGGGCGGGGGGTGTGACGCCCCGCCCGCCGCCGGCCGGGTGCCGCCCTACGCCGAGGGCAGTTCCTTCAGCTGGATGTTGCGGAAGGACACCTGGTCGTCGGCCCCGTGGTTCTGGAGGCCGATGTAGCCGTCCTTGAGGCTGCGGACCGGGTCGGTGTTGGTGAAGTCGTTGATCTTCACTCCGTTCAGGAAGATCTGGAGCCGTTCACCCTGGACCTTGATCTCGTAGCTGTTCCACTGGCCCGGCGGCCTCAGCACCTGGTCGCGTGCCTTGGTGTTGGCCGCCTTGAAGGTGTAGACGGAGCCGGTGGTGCGGTCGACGGCGTCGGAGGCGTCGATCTGGACCTCGTAGCCGTTGTTCACCGCGGACCAGGGGTCGTCGGACTCGGGGAAGCCGACGAAGACGCCCGAGTTGTCGTCGCCCGAGAGCTTCCAGTCGAGCTTCAGGGAGTACGACGCCAGCTCCTTGGCCTGGTAGGTCAGCAGGCCCATGCCGCCTTCGGAGCGCAGCTCGCCGTCGACCACGTTGAATGTGCCGGGCCCGGCCTGCTTCCACCCTTCGAGCGTGGAGCCGTTGAAGAGCGGCCGGTAGCCGGTGTCGGGCTTGCAGTCGGCCTTGACCTGGCCGGCCGCGTACCGGACCCCGCCGAGCAGCAGCTTGCGGAAGTCGGCGTCGGCGTAGGACTCCTTGGTGTGACCGAGGCCGGTGTAGAAGGAGCGGCCGCCCTGGTAGGCCTGGCACCAGGTGATCGGGTGATCGCCCTTCATGGTGCCGCCGGTGTAGGTCGTCTCGTCGAGCGTGGCGAGGACCTTGACCTTGTCACGCGGGTTGGTGCGGTAGTTGTACAGCTCGTCGGTGCGCTCCCAGGCGTCGCCGAGGTGGGCGGTGGCCGGGTTCTTGTGGTCCTCGACGCGCACGGTGACGGGCTGGATCGCGGGGTGACCGGAGAAGTAGGCGCCGACGAGGCCGCCGTAGAAGGACCAGTCGTACTCCGTGTCGGCGGCGGCGTGGATGCCCATGTAGCCGCCACCGGACGCGATGTAGTTCTCGAAGGCCTTCTGCTGGTTGGTGTTCAGCACGTCACCGGTCGTCGACATGAAGACGACGGCGTCGTAGCGGGCCAGGTTGGCGGTGGTGAACTGGCCGGCCTCCTCGGTGGCGTCGACCGTGATGTTGCTGTCCTTGCCGAGCTCCTTCAGTGAGGCGATGCCCTCGGGGATCGCGTCGTGGCGGAAGCCCGCGGTCTTGGAGAAGACCAGGACCCGCTTGGCGGTCTTGTCGGGCGGGGTGTTGGAGAGCTCGAAGTCGTCGAGGTCGTAGAGCGCGCCCGCGCCGCCCTTGAACACCAGGAAGAGTTCGGTGGCCTTCTTCGGGACGCCGCGCAGCGGTACGTCGATGTCCTGGAAGGTCTCCCAGCCACCGGTCACCGGCACCGGTGCGGAGCCGAGGATCTTCCCGTCGGCCGAGCCGGACCGCACTTCGAGGAAGCCGCCCGCGCCGCCGGAGGAGATCCGGGCGGTGAGCTTGGTGGAGTCGCCGAGGATGTACGGCTTGAAGGAGATCCAGTCGTCGTTGTCGATGTCGCCGACGGTCTTGCCGCCCTCGGCATTCGCCTTGTCGTACGTCTTGATGCCGGAGGAGTCGCTGAAGTGCTCGGCCTGCCGGTGGCGCGGCTGGAGCTGTGACTGGTCGTGGCCGGTCAGTGCGGCCTGGCCGCCGCCCCCGCCGTCGGTGTACGAGGCGTCGATGACGCCGAAGATGTTGGCGTTGGGGTCGTGCCCGCCGTCCATCTCGGTCTTGATGGTGCCGGTGCAGCCGTGGGCCGAGGTGATCGGGTGGCCGTGGCTGTCGTGTCCGAGGACGAAGCGGACCTCGATCTTGGAACAGTCGATCGTGCCGTCCTCGGGATCGGTGACGCTGACCTTGAACGGGATCTCGTCACCGAAGGTGAACAGCTGTCCGTCACCGGGGAGTTCCAGGTTCACCTGGGGTGCCGTGTTGCCGACGGTCACGTGGACGCTGGCCGAGCCGGTGCGTCCGGAGGGGTCCTTCGCCGTGACGGTCGCGGTGTAGGTGCCGTTCTTCTTGTACGTGTACGCGGGGTTGGCGGCTGTGGAGGTCCCTCCGTCGCCGAAGTCCCAGGCGTACGTGAGAGCGTCGCCGTCGCCGTCGGCGGTGCCGGCCGAGGAGAACTGGACCTTCAGCGGCGCGGTGCCCGATGTCTTGTTGGAGGACGCCTCGGCGATCGGGGAGCGTCCGCCGGTGGCGTTCTCGATGCGGTAGAGCGCGGAGTGCTCGTCGCCTCCGAACCAGGAGAGGCCGTAGTCCAGGACGTACAGCGCCCCGTCGGGCCCGAAGGCCATGTCCATGATCTGGGTGCCGGACCACGGGATGTCGTTGATGGACTGCACCTTGCCGTCGGCGTCCTGCTCGATGCGCTTGATCCACTGCCGGCCGAACTCACCGGCGAAGAAGTCGCCGTCGTAGGCCTCGGGGAACTTCACGGGCGAGTCGAGGTCGGCGTCGTAGTGGTAGACCGGTCCGCCCATCGGGGACTCCGAGCCGGTGCCGAACTCCGGGACGGATGCGCCGTCGTACGGAATCCAGGCGGCCTGGGCCGGGGGAAGGTCGACGAGGCCGGTGTTGTGCGGCGAGGTGTTCTTCGGGGCCGCGCAGTCGAAGGCGGCGCCGGAGGTCTTGGTGGCGAAGTCGTAGTCGATGAACGGGTCGTTATTGCCCGTGCAGTACGGCCAGCCGAAGTTTCCGGCCTTCGTCACCCGGGCGAACTCCACCTGCCCGGCCGGCCCGCGCTTGGGGTCGGCCGCGCCGGCGTCCGGCCCGTAGTCACCGACGTAGACGATGCCGGTGGCCTTGTCGACGGAGAAGCGGAACGGGTTGCGGAAGCCCATCGCGTAGATCTCGGGGCGGGTCTTGTCCGTCCCCGGCGCGAAGAGGTTGCCGTCCGGGACGGTGTACGAGCCGTCGTCGGCGACCTTGATGCGGAGGATCTTGCCGCGCAGGTCGTTGGTGCTGCCGGCCGAGCGGCGGGCGTCGAACGCCGGGTTGCGGTCCGGGCGCTCGTCGATGGGGCTGAAGCCGTCGGAGGCGAAGGGGTTGGAGTCGTCGCCGGTCGACAGGTACAGGTTGCCGTCGGCGTCGAAGTCGATGTCGCCGCCCACGTGGCAGCACATGCCGCGGGACGTCTGGACGTCCAGGACCTTCTTCTCGCTGCCGAGGTCCAGCGTGCCGTCCTCGTTGAGAACGAAGCGGGAGAGCCGGTTGACCCCGTCGAACGGGGCGAAGTCGGCGGCGGTACCGGTCTCGGGGGCGTCGCCGGCGGGCGTGTCCAGCGGGGGTGCGTAGTAGAGGTAGATCGCCCGGTTCTCGCTGAACTTCGGGTCGACCCCGATGCCCTGGAGGCCTTCCTCGTCGTGCGAGTAGACGGGGATGACGCCGGATATCCGGGTGTTGCCCGCGCTGTCGGTGATGCGCAGCTCGCCGCTGCGCGAGGTGTGCAGCACGCTGCGGTCGGGGAGCACGGCCAGCGACATGGGCTCGCCGGTCTCGGCGGCACCCTTGGCGAGGGTGACCTGCTGGAAGTCCTCGGCGGCCGGGGCGGGCGCGGGATGGTCCTCGTGGGCGGCGGCCGTGCCCGCTGTGGCACCCAGGCTGAGGGTGGCGGCGGCGAGGAGGCCGCCGGTGAACAGAGCGAGAGATTTGCGGAGACGGAGCCTTGTTCGGGTCCTGCTGCGGGTTCTGTGCACGAGTGTCCTCCGGAGATGGCCGGTGGTACGGGCGGGTGCTGCCGAGCCGTGACGCGCGGGGACTGCCGCGCAGGTCAGCCGGGGCCTGTGCGGCTCCGGTGACGGGAGTTATGTCATGTACACGCTTTGGACGGTAGACCTGTTCGTCCGGGACGGAAAGCCCTTGTGCGGCGGTCTTGTCGAACTTTTCCCTGGACCAGGACAAAGGGGGGTGTGGGCAGGGGGGAGCGGCCCGGCGGCGTGTGCGGGTGCCGCTGGGCACGTTCGGTCCCCTCCGGCGACCGGGGAGCAGGGGTAAGGGGGCGCGGGGCAAGGGGGCGGAGCCCCGGGAGGGCCCGCGCCCCCGGGGCTCAGTCCTTGCCGCCGAACGCCGCGTCGAACGACGCGCTCGGCGGGTCGAAGTCGAACCGCTTCAGCGACGTCAGCGCCTCCGGCGCACCGGCCAGCCGGTCCATGCCCGCGTCCTCCCACTCCACGGACACCGGTCCCTCGTACCCGATGGACCGCAGCATCCGGAACACGTCCTCCCAGGGCACGTCCCCGTGCCCGGCCGAGACGAAGTCCCAGCCGCGGCGCGGATCGCCCCACGGGAGGTGCGAGCCGAGCCGGCCGTTGCGGCCGTCCAGGCGCTTGCGGGCCTCCTTGCAGTCCACGTGGTAGATCCGGTCCCGGAAGTCGTACAGGAAGCCCACCGGATCGAGGTCCTGCCACACGAAGTGGCTCGGGTCGAAGTTCAGCCCGAACGCCGGCCGGTGGTCCACCGCCTCCAGCGCGCGGTGCGTGGTCCAGTAGTCGTACGCGATCTCGCTGGGATGCACCTCATGGGCGAACCGCACCCCCTCCGCGTCGAAGACGTCGAGGATCGGGTTCCAGCGCTCCGCGAAGTCCTCGTACCCGCGCTCGATCATGTGCGGCGGGACCGGCGGGAACATCGCGACCAGGTGCCAGATCGACGAGCCGGTGAAGCCGATGACCGTGTCCACTCCGAAGGCGGCAGCCGCCCGCGCGGTGTTCCCGATCTCCTCGGCGGCCCTTCGCCGCACCCCCTCGGGCTCCCCGTCGCCCCAGATGCGGGCGGGCAGGATGCCCTGGTGGCGCTCGTCGATCGGGCTGTCGCAGACGGCCTGGCCGACGAGGTGGTTGGAGATCGCCCAGCACTTCAGCCCGTACTTGTCGAGCAGTTGGTGCCGGCTCTCCAGGTAGCCGGGGTCGGCCAGGGCCTTGTCCACTTCGAAGTGGTCGCCCCAGCAGGCCAGTTCGAGGCCGTCGTAGCCGAAGTCGCGCGCGTACCGGCAGACCTCCTCCAGGTGAAGGTCGGCCCACTGGCCGGTGAAGAGGGTGAAGGGACGGGGCATGCGCAGGACCTCCTAGGACGGTACGGGCGTGAGTACGGAGTTCTTCGCGGCGCTCTCCTCCACCGCCGCCAGCACCCGTTGCACCTGCAGCCCGTCGGCGAACGACGGCACGGGCGGGGCCCCTTCGGCGATCGTCCGCACCACGTCACGGGCCTGGTGGATGAACGTGTGCTCGTAGCCGAGCGCGTGGCCCGGCGGCCACCAGGCCTCCAGGTACGGATGCTCGGGCTCGGTGACCAGGATGCGCCGGAAGCCGGCCGTGGTGGCGGGCTCGGTGTGGTCGTGGAAGGACAGTTCGTTGAGGCGTTCCAGATCGAAGGCGAGCGAACCGAGCTCGCCGTTGATCTCCAGCCGCAGCGCGTTCTTGCGTCCGGCCGCCATCCGGGTCGCCTCGAAGGACGCCAGGGCGCCGGAGGCCAGCCGCCCGGTGAACAGCGCCGCGTCGTCCACCGTCACCGTGCCGAGCGCGCCGCCGGCAGCGACCCCGCCGAGCCCCCCCGAGGGGCCGGCGAGCAGGGGCCGTTCGCGGACGAAGGTCTCGCTCACCGCCGACACCCCCACCAGCAGCTCCCCCGCCAGGTACTGGGCCAGGTCCACGATGTGCGCGCCGAGGTCACCGAGCGCCCCGGAGCCCGCGTGCTCCTTCTTCAGCCGCCAGGTGAGCGGGGACGCGGGGTCGACCAGCCAGTCCTGGAGGTAGGTGGCCCGGACGTGCCGCAGGGTGCCCAGCCGGCCCTCGGCGATGAGCTTGCGGGCATAGGTGATCGCGGGCACCTTGCGGTAGTTGAAGCCCACCATGGCGATCTGGCCGCGGGCGGCGGCCCGCGCCGCCGCCTCGGTCATGGCCTCCGCCTCGGCGACCGTGTTGGCGAGCGGCTTCTCGCACAGCACGTGCTTGCCCGCCTCCAGAGCCGCGATGGCGATCTCCGCATGGCTGTCGCCGGGGGTGCAGATGTCGACGAGCTGGACGTCGTCCCTGGCGATCAGGGCGCGCCAGTCGGTCTCCGCCGCCGCCCAGCCGAGCCGGTCGGCGGCCGTGTCGACCGCCGACCGGTCGCGTCCGCAGATCGCGGCGAGAGCCGGCCTCATCGGCAGCTCGAAGACATGGCCCGCGGTGCGCCATCCCTGCGAGTGGGCGGCGCCCATGAACGCGTATCCGACCATGCCGACCCCGAGCGTCGGTACGCTCGCCATCGGCCGGTACGTCGGCGGCGCGGCCGCCTCCTGCTCCGTCTCTTCCCTACGGGCCATCCGGGCTTCCTCCTCATCGGTGGTTCGGTGGGTGCGGCGGGAGGGTCAGCACCCTCCCGCGGGGCGGCTCAGTTGAAGCCCGTCGGCAGGTACTGGTCGACGTTCTCCTTGGTGACCACGGCCGAGTACAGGGTGAGGTTGGTCGGGATCTCCAGCTCGGAGAGTCCGGCCACACCCTTGCCCTGGCCGAGCGCTCGGGCCAGGTCGATGGCGGACGCGGCCATCGTCGGCGGGTAGAGCACGGTGGCCTTGAGCACGCTGTTGCCCGCCTTGATGGCGTCCATCGCGGACTTGGCACCGGCACCGCCGACCATCAGGAACTCGTCCCGGCCCGCCTGCTCGATGGCGCGCAGCGCGCCCACTCCCTGGTCGTCGTCGTGGTTCCACACGGCGTCGATCTTCTTCTGCGCCTGGAGCAGCTGCGACATCTTGCTCTGGCCCGACTCCACGGTGAAGTCGGCGGCCTGACGGGCCACCAGCTCGATGTTGGAGTAGTTCTTCAGCGCGTCGGCGAAGCCCTGGCTGCGCTGTTTGGTCAGCTCCAGGCTGTCGATGCCGGCGAGCTCGACGACCTTGGCGTTGCTCTTGCCCTTGAGCTGTTCGCCGATGTACGTGCCCGCGTTGAGGCCCATGCCGTAGTTGTCACCGCCGACCCAGCAGCGGTAGGCCTGCGGGGAGGCGAAGATGCGGTCCAGGTTGACGACGGGGATGCCGGCCCGCATGGCCTCCAGGCCGACCTGGGTGAGTGCCTTGCCGTCGGCCGGGAGGATGACGAGGACGTCGACCTTCTTGTTGATGAGGGTCTTGACCTGGCCGATCTGGGCGGCGGTGTCGTTGGAGCCCTCGGTGGTCTCCAGGGTCACCTCGGAGTACTTCTTCGCCCGCGATCTGGCGTTCTCGTTGATCGCGTTGAGCCACCCGTGGTCGGCCTGCGGGCCCGCGAAGCCGATGGTGACGGGCTTGCCCGGCTTGTCGTCGGCGGCGGGGGCGTTGCTCTGCGAGGCGGTGTTCTTCTCCTTGGGCTCATTACTGGTGCAGGCGGTCAGCAGAGCGCCCGCGGAGACGGCGGCAGTCCCGAAGAGGAGTCCTCTGCGGCTGGTTTCTGGCATGGCTGTCAAACCCTTCATCCGATGTGCGGAGTGAGGACGGTGGACAAGCGGGGGTCGAACGGGCGGAGACGGAGGGTCAGGTCTCTCCGTGGGTCGACGTCCGGCGCTGGACGAGGACGGCCGCGACGATGATCGCGCCCTTGGCGATCTGCTGGACATCGGTCTGCAGGTTGTTGAGCGCGAAGATGTTGGTGATCGTGGTGAAGACGAGGACACCCAGGACGGAGCCGACGATGGTGCCGCGGCCGCCGGTGAGCAGGGTGCCGCCGATGATCGCGGCGGCGATGGCGTCGAGCTCGTACAGGTTGCCGTTGGTGTTCTGGCCCGATCCGGACAGGATGATCAGCATGAAGGCGGCGATGCCGCAGCAGAGCCCGGACAGCAGGTAGAGGTAGAGCCGCTGCCGGCGTACGTCGATGCCGGCCAGCCGGGCCGCTTCCGCGTTGCCGCCGACTGCGACCGTGCGCCGCCCGAAGGTCGTACGGTTCAGCACCAGCCAGCCCACGACGGTGACCACCGCGAACATCATGACCAGCGGCGGGATGCCGAGGACGTACGCGTCGGGCAGCCCCAGGTCGAGGACCGACTTGACGGTGACGATCTGCGTCTTTCCGTCGGTGATGTTCAGGGCCAGTCCGCGGGCGGAGGCGAGCATCGCCAGCGTCGCGATGAACGGCACCAGCCTGCCGTACGCGATCAGCACGCCGTTGACGAGTCCGGCGCCGAGGCCGACCAGGACGGCGGTGAAGAGGATGCCCGCGAAGCCGAAGTCCTGGGTGGCGAGCGTCGTCGCCCAGACGGAGGCGAGCGCGACCATGGCGCCCACGGACAGGTCGATGCCACCGCCGATGATGACGAAGGTCATGCCGACGGTGACGACACCGATGACGGACGCCTGGGTCAGGATGAGCTGGAGGTTCCCGGTGTCCAGGAAGGCGTCGGGCTCGGTGATGCCACCGACGACGACGAGCGCGGCGAGGACGCCGAGCAGGGAGAGGTTGCGGACGTCCGCGCGGAACCCGAAGGCACGCGGGGACCGGTCCTTCTTCGGGGACGCGGGGGCGGACACGGGCACGGCGCCCTTGTCCGGCCCGCTCTGCTGCGCCGATGAGACGGGCTGCGTCATGACGTCGGGCTCCCTTCCATCACGAGGTCGAGTACACGGTGCTCGTCGAGCTCCCCCGCGTCCGCCGTGTGCACGACGCGGCCTTCACGGAGGACCAGCACCCGGTCGGCGAGGCCCAGGACTTCGGGCACTTCGCTGGAGACGAGCAGAACGGCGAGGCCTTCGTCGGCCAGCCGGCGGATCACGGCGTAGAGCTCGGCGCGGGCGCCGACGTCCACTCCGCGGGTCGGTTCGTCGAGCAGCATCACCCGGCAGCCGCGCAGCAGCCAGCGGGCGAGGACCGCCTTCTGCTGGTTGCCGCCGGACAGGGTGCGGACGGGGGTGTCCGGGTTGTCGGGGCGCAGGGAGAGTTCGCGGGTGGCGGCGCGGGCCGCCTTCCGCTCAGCTCCCCGGTCGACCCAACCACCCCTGGAGAAGCGGGACATGGAGGAAACAGAGACATTGCGGGTGACGGATTCGAGCATCAGCAGGGCCTGCGCCTTGCGTTCCTCGGGGGCGAGACCGATGCCTGCGGCGACGGCGGCGCGTACGCTGCCGGGCCGCAGCGGCCTGCCCGCGACCGTGACCCGGCCCGCGGTGGCCTTGCGGGCCCCGTAGATGGTCTCCAGGATCTCGGAGCGCCCGGAGCCGACGAGGCCGGCGAGGCCGACGATCTCACCGGGCCTGAGCTCCAGGTCGACCGGGTCGAACTCGCCCTTCCTGGCGAGGCCTTGGACCTTGAGGACCGGGGCGGGAGTGGACCGGACGTCCTCGGGGACGGGTTCGGGCCGGGGCGGGAAGACGTACTCGACGTTGCGGCCGGTCATCATGGCAACGATGTCGCGCGTGGGTGTGGACTCGGCGGGGAGTCCCACCGCGACGGCCCGGCCGTCCTTGAGCACGGTCACCCGGTCGCCGATCCGGCGGATCTCCTCCAGGCGGTGCGAGATGTAGACGACGGCGACGCCGTCGGCGGTCAGCGAGGCGACGATCCGGAAGAGGTTGTCGACCTCGTCCGGGTCGAGGGCGGCGGACGGCTCGTCCATCACGATGAGGCGTACGTCGTGGGAGAGCGCCCGGGCCATGGAGACGATCTGCTGCTGGGCCGCGGAGAGTTCACCGACCGCGCGGGCGGGGTCGATCTCCGGGTGGCCGAGGCGTCGCAGCAGCGCGGCGGCCGCGGTGCGGCCCTCGCGGGTACGGACGACGAAGCCGGCGCTGGTCGGTTCATGGCCCAGGAAGACGTTCTCGGCGACCGACAGGTCCTCGACCAGGTCGAGTTCCTGGTAGATGGTGGCGATCCCGAGACGCATCGCGGTGATCGGCGACTTGAGTACGGCAGGAGTCCCGCACCAGGTGATCTCGCCGTCGTCGGGCTGGTGGGCCCCGGCGAGCACCTTGATGAGGGTGGACTTGCCGGCGCCGTTCTGGCCGAGGAGGCAGTGGACTTCGCCGGCCTGGACCTCCAGGTCCACGCCGTCGAGGGCGCGCACACCGGGGAAGGACTTGGTGATGCCGGACATGGTGAGCAGCGGTGGTTCTGGAGCCATGACAAATCCCCTCGGCGGATGGGGTATCCCCGCTCGGGCGGAGGCCGGAGCGTGGGGAAGGGCCGGTGAGCGGGCAGGGCGCAGTGCTGTTCCGGGGTGGTGCCCGGACCCCGGCCTGGAGCGCGGGGGCGGTGCCTTTGGTGCTGGCCGGGTGGCTTCGAGAAGGTCAGGCGGGTGAGAAGAGGTGGTCGCTGATGAGCCTGGCCGCGCCGATGACTCCGGCGGCGGGTCCGAGCTCGCCCAGCACGATCGGGAGATTGCCGGTGGCCAGCGGCAGGGACTGCCGGTAGACCTGGGTCCGGACGCTGGCCAGCAGCGTGTGGCCCAGTCCGGTCACCCCGCCGCCGATCACCACCAGACCGGGGTTGAAGAAGCTGACGAGTCCGGCGATGACCTGTCCGACCCGGTTGCCGCCTTCGCGGATCAGGTCGAGCGAGGTGGGGTCGCCGGCGGCCGCGGCAGCGGCCACGTCGACGGCGGTGAGTTTCCCGGACGCCTCCAGCCGGGCCGCGAGCTCCGGGGACTGACCGGCACGTGCCGCGTCCTCGGCGTCGCGGGCCAGTGCGGCGCCGCTGAAGTGTGCTTCCAGGCAGCCCCGGTTGCCGCAGGCGCAGGGACGCCCGTCGGGTTCGACCTGGATGTGGCCGATGTCGCCGGCGCTGCCCGTCGTACCGCGGTGGACCTCCCCGCCGACGACGATGCCGCAGCCGATGCCGGTGCCGATCTTGACGCAGAGGAAGTCGCCCACGGAGCGGGCGACGCCCGCGTGCTGCTCCCCCATCGCCATCAGGTTCACGTCGTTGTCGACCATGACGGGGCAGCCCAGTTCCTGGCTGAGCGCCTCGCGGACCGGGAATCCGTCCCAGCCGGGCATGATCGGCGGTGCGACCGGGATGCCTTCGGGAAAGCGCACCGGTCCCGGTACGCCGATGCCCGCGCCGTCGAACCCTTCGGCGAGCCCGGAGGCCCGGAGCTTGGCCGCCATGGACAGCACCTGCTCGAAGATGGCGACGGGGCCTTCGCGTACGTCCATGGGGTGGTTGAGGTGGCCCAGGACCTCCAGCTCCGCGTTGGTGACCGCCACATCGACCGAGGTGGCGCCGATGTCGACGCCGAGGAAGCGCAGTGCCGGGGCGAGCCGGATGTTGTGCGAGCGACGCCCGCCGCGGGATGCGGCGAGTCCGTCGGCCACGACAAGGCCGGTCTCCAGCAGTCTGTCCACCTCGACGGCGAGCTTGGAGCGGGAGAGATCGACCTGATCCCCCAGCTGTGCCCGTGAGTTGGGCCCGCCGTCGCGCAACAGCCGAAGCAGTCGCGCCTGATGCGCATTCGCGGGTCGTGCCGTCATTCGTCTCACGCGCCCCTCCCCGCCACATCGGCCTGTCCGTCGGGCTTTGGAGGGGAACGTAGCAGCGGTTGCCGGGAGTGGGAAGAAGTTGCGCAGGAATCCGCCTCAACTTTCTCCACCCTGAGGACAAAGGGGGGTGATGAGGCGTGCGCCGGGGCCGTGCGAACCGGGCGCCCGTCCGGACACCGCCACCGCCGGCCCCTCCTGGGCAGCCGCTCCCCCGGCCCGCTCACGTAGCATGGGACGATGCGGACTTTCACGCACGGCACGGCCGTGTGGGACGTCGCGAGCCCCCTGCGCCCCAGCCGGGTGGCCGGTATCGGCATGGCCGGGTTCCGCGCCCGCGACCTGGACGCGCTGCGGATGGTCCCGCACCCGGCCGTGACGCTTCTCCTGGATTTCGGCGCCGGATCCCCCGTCCTCGACTACGCCGCCGGGCAGCAGCGGGGAAGCCTCGTAGCCGGGCCGGGACTGGGTGCCGGAGGGGCGGTCCGGGCCTGGGGAGAGAACGTCGAGTGCGTACAGGTGCGCCTGTCCCCGGTGATCGCACGCGCGGTCCTGGGTGCCTCCCCCGCCGAACTCGACGGCGCCGTCGTGCCCCTGGACGACCTGTGGGGCCGGGAGGTGTCCCGCATCCGCGAGCGACTGAGCGAGGTCGCGTCGTGGCAGGACCGCTTCGGGATGACGGACGCGCTGCTCTGCCGCCGGTACGCGGCGGGGCCTCCGGTGGACCCGGAGGTGGCCTGGGCCTGGAAGCGGATCATCGGCAGCCGCGGCCTGGTCCGGGTGGACGGACTCGCGGCCGAGGTCGGATGGAGCCGCAAGCGCCTGTGGTCGCGGTTCCGGTCGCAGCTCGGCCTCCCGCCCAAACGCGCGGGGAGGCTGGTGCGCTTCGACCATGCCGCGCACCGCCTGGTCGCGGGGGTGGGAGCGGCCCGAGTCGCGGCCGACGCCGGCTACACCGACCAGTCCCACCTGCATCGTGACGTCATGGCGTTCACCGGGGCGACCCCTTCGGCCGTGGCCGGCGAACGGTTTCTCGCCGTCGACGGCCTCGCGTGGCCCGGCCGCGGAACACCCGCCGAGCCTCGCGTCTCCACGGGCCTCCGGTCCGGCCGCCTCCCGGAGGCGTGAGAGTCACCGCCGGGAGCGGGGGCGCCCCCGGTGGGCCACGGGGTGCGGAATCAGCTCTCTTCGCGCTGGTGGTACGTCTGACGGGTGTGCTCGGTGTGGGCCCGCATGACCGCCGTCGCCCGCTGCTCGTCGCGCGAGGAGATCGCGGCGATCAGGGAGCGGTGCTCGATCCAGGACTGGGTACCGCGCTGCCGTGCGACGGGGGTGTAGTACCAGCGGACCCGGGCGTCCACCTGCCCGGCCAGTTCGGAGAGGACGACGTTGCCGGCCAGCTCCATCACCTTGGCGTGGAAAGCGGCGTTGGTCGCCACCGCCAGGTCCACGTCGTCGTCGGCGACGGCCTGCTCCCCCTTGGCGCAGAGCTCCTCCAGGGCGGCGATGCCCGCCGTGCCGGAGTTGGCGGCGGCCAGCCGGGCGGCCTCCGCCTCCAGGAGCGTACGGACCGAGAGCAGTTGGTCCGCCTCTTCCTCCGTGGGCTCGTGGACGAACGCACCCTGGGCCGGGCGCAGATCGACCCATCCCTCGGTGTTGAGCCGTTGCAACGCCTCACGCACCGGCTGCCGGGACACCCCGAGGTGGCCGGCCAGCTCACTCTCGACCAGATGCTGTCCGGGGCGGAGCGCCCGGGTGGTGATGAGTTCGAGCAGCGCCTCGTAGACGCGCTCGCGCAGCGGACCGGGCCGTTCCAGCTTCGGCACAGCCCCCTGCGGCAGTCCTGTGGACAACATCGCGGTCCCCCTCCGGGCGACGAGCAATTGCTTATCGTCTACAGTCTACCGAGCACAACGCCCCTCAGGGACAGCGGATCACCTGTCCGGCATAACTGAGGTTCCCGCCGAAGCCGAAAAGCAGCGCCGGAGCACCGGTGGCGACCTCGCCCCGCTCCACCAGCTTGGACAGGGCCATCGGAATCGAGGCCGCGGACGTATTGCCGGAATCCACCACATCCCGGGCGATGACCGCGTTGACCGCGCCGATCTTCCTGGCGACGGGTTCGATGATCCTCAGATTGGCCTGATGCAACACCACCGCGGCGAGATCCTCGGGGGTGATTCCGGCCTTTTCACATACCTTGCGCGCGATGGGCGGCAGTTGAGTGGTGGCCCAGCGGTAGACGGACTGCCCTTCCTGGGCGAAGCGCGGCGGCGTGCCCTCGATCCGTACCGCGTCCCCCATCCCCGGCACGGAACCCCACAGCACCGGGCCGATCCCGGGCCGGCCGTCGGCGCCCGGATCGGCGACCACGACCGCCGCACCGGCGCCGTCGCCCATCAGCACACAGCTGGAGCGGTCGGTCCAGTCGACGATGTCGCCCATCTTGTCGGCGCCGATCACGAGGGCGCGCGTGGCGGCACCGGCCCGGACGGCGTGGTCGGCGGTGGCGAGGGCGTGGGTGAAACCTGAACAGACCACGTTGATGTCCATCACCGCGGGCGAGGACATGCCGAGACGCGCGGCGACCCGGGCCGACATGCTCGGCGAGCGGTCGATCGCCGTGGAGGTGGCGACCAGCACCAGGTCGATGTCGGCCGGCTGCAGGCCGGCGGCGGCGAGCGCCTTGGCCGCCGCGTGCGCGGCCAGCTCGTCCACCGGCTCGTCGGGACCGCCGAGGTGCCGGGTCTTGATGCCGACACGGCTGGTGATCCACTCGTCGCTGGTGTCGACCATCGCCGCCAGGTCGTGGTTGGTGAGCACCTTGGCGGGCTGATAGTGGCCGAGCGCCACGACACGTGAGCCGGTCATATTCAGGTTCCCCTCGCTACATATGGCAGGAACCATCCAGTCTTGGTCGCTACCGCCCGGTACAGGGGCACGTGATCCCACAGGAATACCGGCCGGAGGTTGGAGGCTTGACAACAGCCTTGACCCCTTGGACCGCATACTGTAGACAATATTCTGTCGACTTGACAGTGTCTGCCGCTCCTCCTACCCGCACATCCCCGCTGCTTCCCCGCTCCCGCCTCGCTCGGTCAGCTACCGAACGGAGAGCCCCGTGAAAGTCGCAGTTGTCGGTGCCGGCGCGATCGGCGCCTATGTCGGGGCCGCGCTCCACCGCGCCGGCGCCGAGGTCCATCTCATCGCCCGCGGGCCGCATCTGGCCGCCATGCGCCGCGACGGCGTACGCGTCCTCAGCCCCCGCGGCGATTTCACCGCACGCCCTTCGGCCACCGACGATCCGTCGGAGGTCGGGCCCGTCGACTTCGTGTTCCTCGGGCTCAAGGCCAACTCGTACGCGGCGTCGGGCCCCCTGGTCCACCCGCTGCTGCACGACCGTACGGCGGTCGTCGCCGCGCAGAACGGCATACCGTGGTGGTACTTCCACGGTCTCGCGGGCCCGCACGCCGGGCGCCGCATCAACAGCGTCGACCCGGCGGGCACGGTCAGCTCCACCCTTCCGCCCGAGCGGGCCATCGGCTGCGTCGTCTACGCGGCGACGGAGATCGAGGCCCCCGGCGTCGTCCGCCATCTCGAAGGGACCCGGTTCGCCATCGGGGAGCCCGACCTGACCCTGTCGCGGCGCTGCCACGACTTCAGCGAGGCCATGGTCGCGGGCGGGCTCAAGTGCCCCGTCGAGGCGGATCTGCGCAAGGACATCTGGATCAAGCTGATCGGCAACATCTCGTTCAACCCGATCAGCGCGCTGTCCCGGGCCACCATGGGCCAGATCTGCCGGCACCCGGACACCCGCGCGCTCGTGGAGTCGATGATGCGCGAGACCCTCGACGTCGCGGCCGCGGTCGGCTGCCGGCCCGACATCTCCGTGGAACGGCGCATCGCCGGCGCCGAGCGCGTCGGCGACCACAAGACCTCCACCCTCCAGGACCTGGAGAAGGGCAAGCCCCTCGAACTCGACGTGCTGCTCGCGGCCGTCGTCGAACTGGCCGACCTGGCCGGGGCGCCCGTCCCGACGCTGCGCGCCGTTCACGCGCTCGCCGACCTCCTCGCCTCCACCTCCTCGGCCGCCACGGCGCCAGCAGGGAGCGCACCATGAACGACCACCGCAAGCGGCGCGCACGCAAGCAGTACGAGCGGCTGACGCATCCGCTGGTCCGGGACGCGGACGGAATCCTGCGGCAGGCAAGCTGGGACGAGGCGCTGGACCGCGCGGCTGCCGGATTCCGGCAGGCCCGTCGGGCCCACGGCCCCGACGCCTTCGCGATGCTGTCCTGCGCCCGCGCCACGAACGAGATGAACTACGTGGCACAGAAGTTCACCCGCGTGGTGATGGGCACCAACAACGTGGACTCCTGCAACCGCACCTGTCACGCCCCGAGCGTCGCCGGTCTCTCCGCGGCCTTCGGCTCGGGCGGCGGCACCTCCTCCTACGAGGAGGTCGAGCACACGGACCTCATCGTGATGTGGGGTTCCAACGCCCGGTTCGCCCACCCGATCTTCTTCCAGCACGTGCTGAAGGGCCTCCACAACGGGGCGCGCATGCACGCCGTCGATCCGCGCCGCACCTCGACAGCCCAGTGGGCGGAGAGCTGGCTCGGCCTGAACGTCGGTACGGACATCCCCCTCGCCCACGCCATCGGCCGCGAGATCATCCATGCCGGTCTGGTCAACCAGGCGTTCGTGACCCGCGCGACGACGGGTTACGAGGAGTACGCGGCGCTCGTCGAGCCGTGGACGCTCTCGGCGGCCGAGCAGGTCACCGGCGTGCCGGCCGAGGCCATCCGCAAGCTGGCCCACGCCTACGCCACCGCGGAACGGGCCCAGCTGTGCTGGACCCTCGGCATCACCGAGCACCACAACGGCACGGACAACGTCCGCGCGCTGATCAACCTGTCGATGCTCACCGGTCATGTCGGCCGGTACGGCTCCGGTGTCCAGCCCCTGCGCGGCCAGAACAACGTGCAGGGCGGCGGCGACATGGGCGCCATCCCCAACAAGCTGCCCGGCTTCCAGGACATCCTCGACCCGGAATCCCGGCAGAAGTTCGAACGGACCTGGGACACCGTCATCCAGCCCCGTTACGGCAAGACGCTCACCGAGATGTTCGAGTCGATGGAGAGCGGCGACCTGCGCGCGGTCTACTGCATCGGCGAGAACCCGGCCCAGTCGGAGGCCGACAGCGAACAGGCGGTCCGGCGGCTGCGGGCCCTGGACCATCTGGTGGTCCAGGACATCTTCCTGACGAAGACCGCCGAACTCGCGGACGTCGTCCTGCCCGCGACGGCCGCCTGGGCAGAGACCGACGGGACCACGACCAACAGCGAGCGCCGGGTCCAGCGGGTGCGGGCGGCCCTCCTCCCGCCGGGCGAGGCCCGGGAGGACATCGACATCATCTGCGCCCTGGCCGGACGCCTCGGCCACGACTGGAAGTTCACCGACGCCGAGACGGTCTGGAACGAACTGCGTTCGCTCTCGCCCGACCACTTCGGAATGACGTATGACCGGCTGGAGGAGCACCAGGGCCTCCAGTGGCCGTGCCCCGACACCGAGGGGCTCCCGTCGAGCTTCCTGCACGCCCGGCTCTGGGAGACCGATCCGGTACGTCGCGGCCCGGCCGCCCCCTTCGGCCTCGTCCAGCACGATCCGCCGGTCGACCTCACGGACGAGGTGTACCCGCTGCGCCTGACGACCGGACGCCGTCTCGACTCGTACAACACCGGTGTACAGAGCGGCGGTTACGCCTCACCACTGCGTCGCGGCGAGTACATCGAGCTCTGCCCGGAGGACGCGGTGACCTACGGCGTCGCGACCGGCGAGGAGGTGCGGGTCACCTCCAGGCGGGGCAGCGTCACCGCGCCGGTGTGGATCGATCCCGGGCTGCGGCCGGGGCTCGCCTTCATGACGATGCACTTCCCGGACGAGGTCGACACCAACGCGCTGACGATCGAGGCGAACTGCCCGATCGCCGGCACCGCCGAGTTCAAGGCGTCCGCCGTACGGATCGAGAAGCTGGTGCCCGCATGGACCTGAAATTCACCGACACGGCCCCGACGGATGCCGAACGGGACGCGGTCGACCGCCTGTTGGGGCCACCGCCGTCGGGCTGGGAGGGCGCCACGGCGCGCAGTGACGAGGATCTGCGGTGGGCGGTGGGCGGCGTGTCGGCCGCGAAGGACCGGCGCGACCAACTGCTGCCCGCCCTGCACGCGGTGAACGACCGGACCGGCTGGATCAGTGAGGGCGCGCTCGGCTACATCTGCCGCCGGCTGACGGTGGCCCCGGCGGAGGCGTACGGCGTCGCGACGTTCTACGCGATGTTCTCGCTGCGCCCCCGTCCGGCGAAGGTCCTCCACGTCTGCACGGACCTGGCCTGCGCGGCCCGCGGCTCGGCCGCGGTGTGCACGGACCTGACGGAGTCCTTCGCTCCTGCGGGTACGGCCACGGAGGGCGCGGTCTGGCAGGAGAGCCCCTGCCTGGGCCTGTGCGAACGGGCCCCGGCGGCGCTGCTGATCCGGGCGGGCTCCCCGCACACCGCCTCGGTCGTCGCCCCCGCCACCGCCGAGGCCCTCACCACGGCCGCCCGCGCCCCGGAGACCCTCCCCGCCGAGCCTTCGCCCGCGACCGCCGTCCCCCAGGCCGGCGGCGACCGTCTCGTCCTCCTCAAGCGCATCGGCGCCACGGACCCCGCCTCCCTCGACGACTACCGGGCGAACGGCGGCTACACCGCCCTGCGCCGCGCCTTCGCCCTCGGCCCCGCGGGTGTCATCCGTGAGGTACTGGACGCCGGGCTCGTCGGCCGGGGCGGCGCCGCGTTCCCGACCGGTCGCAAGTGGGAGGCCACGGCCCAGCAGCCCGACGGCCCGCACTACCTCGTCTGCAACGCGGACGAGAGCGAGCCGGGCACCTTCAAGGACCGGGTGCTGATGGAGGGCGACCCGTACGCCCTCGTCGAGGCGATGACCGTGGCCGGGTACGCCATCGGCGCCGGCCGCGGGTTCATCTATCTGCGCGGCGAGTACCCGCGGGCCTTCGCACGGCTCGGCCACGCCCTGGAGACCGCCCGCGCGCGGGGCCTGCTCGGTCCCGACATCCTCGGGCAGGGCTACGCCTTCGACATCGAGATCCGGCGGGGCGCGGGCGCGTACATCTGCGGCGAGGAGACCGCGATCTTCAACTCGATCGAGGGCCGGCGCGGCGAACCGAGGTCCAAGCCCCCGTTCCCGGTGGAGAAGGGCCTGTTCGGCAGGCCGACCGCCGTCAACAACGTCGAGACGCTGGTCAACGTCCTGCCGATCCTGGAGCGGGGCGCCGCCGCCTACGCCGCCACCGGGACCGGCACGTCCACCGGCACGAAGCTGTTCTGCGTGTCGGGACGGGTGGCCAGGCCCGGGGTCTACGAGCTGCCGTTCGGCGCGAGCCTGCGCGAACTGCTGGAGCTCGCGGGCCCGCCGGAGGATCTGCGGGCGGTGCTGCTCGGCGGCGCGGCGGGCGGCTTCGTTCGGCCCGACGAGCTGGACATCCCGCTCACCTTCGAGGGGACGCGGGCGGCCGGTACGACGCTCGGATCGGGCGTCGTCCTGGTCCTGGACGGCGCGGTCGAGCTCCCTCGCATCCTCCTGCGGATCGCAGAGTTCTTCCGCGACGAGTCGTGCGGGCAGTGTGTGCCGTGCCGGGTCGGAACGGTGCGGCAGGAGGAGGCCCTGCACCGGATCAAGGACCGTACGGGCGCCTCGGCCGCCGACGACGTCGCCCTGCTGCGCGAAGTGGGGCAGGCCATGCGCGACGCGTCGATCTGCGGTCTGGGCCAGACCGCGTGGAATGCTGTCGAATCCGCCATCGACCGTCTGGGGGTCTACCGGTGACCGCTGTTCCGTTGCGACTGCCGCGCCGGCTGATCGAGTTCACGCTCGACGGCCAGGAGACCCGGGTTCCCGAGGGATCGACGATTCTGGACGCCTGCCGGGCGGCGGGAAAGGACATCCCGACGCTGTGCCAGGGCGACACGCTCACCCCGAAGAACGCCTGCCGGGTCTGTGTCGTCGAAGTGGCGGGAGCCTGTACCCTCGCCCCGGCGTGTTCGCGCCGGGCCGAGGCGGGCATGACCGTGCTCACCGACAGCGAGCGGGCCCGGCACAGCCGCAAGGTCGTGCTGGAGCTGCTCGCGTCGTCCACCGATCTGTCGACGACCCCCCGGGCCGCCGAATGGATCAAGGAGTACGAGGCGAAGCCGGGCCGGTTCGGCGCCGACGCGGCCCGGCTCAACGAGGAGCCGAAGGTCGACAACGACCTCTACGTCCGCGACTACGACAAGTGCATCCAGTGCTACAAGTGCGTCGACGCGTGCGGCGAGCAGTGGCAGAACACGTTCGCGATCGCGGTCGCGGGCCGGGGTTTCGACGCCCGCGTCTCGACCGAGCACGGGGTGCCGCTCACCGACTCGGCGTGCGTCTACTGCGGCAACTGCATCGAGGTGTGCCCGACCGGGGCACTCTCCTTCAAGACCGAGTTCGACATGCGGGCGGCCGGGACCTGGGACGAACCGGCGCAGACGGAGACCACCACGGTCTGCGCCTACTGCGGAGTCGGCTGCAACGTCACGCTCCATGTGCAGGACAATGAGATCGTCAAGGTCACCTCGCCGCACGACAACCCGGTGACCCACGGCAACCTCTGCATCAAGGGCCGTTTCGGCTTCCAACACGTACAGAATCGGGTCTGACTGTCATGGGACGGGTCACCGAGCGCCGCCGCACCATCCGCATCCGGGACGGAGCCGTCTCCGCCCGCCCGGACACCCTCGTCGCCGAGGAGCCGCTGGAGATCCGGCTGAACGGCAAGGCGCTCGCCATCACGATGCGCACGCCGGGCGACGACTTCGCGCTCGCGGCCGGCTTCCTGGTGAGCGAGGGCGTGATCGGTGACGGCTCCGAGGTCCAGTCGATCGTGTACTGCGCCGGGGCGACGGCCGACGGGGTGAACACGTACAACGTGGTGGACGTGAAGCTCGCGCCCGGTGTGGTGGTCCCCGACATCACGCTGGAGCGCAACGTCTACACCACGTCCTCCTGCGGTCTGTGCGGCAAGGCCAGCCTGGACGCGGTGCGCACCACGACCCGGCACCCGGTCGCCGACAATCCCCCGGTCCGGGTCGGGCCCGAGCTGCTGGCCGCGCTCCCCGACCGGCTGCGTGCCTCGCAGCGGGTCTTCGACCGGACCGGGGGGCTGCACGCGGCGGCGCTGTTCTCCGAGACGGGCGAGCTGATCGACGTACGGGAGGACGTCGGCCGGCACAACGCGGTCGACAAGCTGGTCGGCAGGGCCCTGACCGACGACCGGCTCCCGCTGTCCCGGTCGATCCTGCTGGTCTCGGGCCGGGCCTCGTTCGAGCTGGCGCAGAAGGCGGTGATGGCCGGCATCCCGATGCTGGCGGCCGTCTCGGCGCCGTCGTCCCTCGCGGTCGACCTGGCCGCCGAGACCGGCCTGACCCTGGTCGGCTTCCTGCGGGGGCCTTCCATGAACGTGTACGCGGGCGAGCACCGCATCGCCCTGGAGGCGACGGCCGTCCAGGGCTGAGGAGCCTCGCCCGCTGCACGGGTGAGGGGCTGTCGGGTGGCCTCGGGCCGGGAAGCGGACGCTCTCCGGTGCGTGCCGGGGCGCGGCCGCCCGGCCGGAGGTCACCCGGCAGCCCCTGAGGGGTCCGGCCGGCGGGGAGCGCCCCCTGCGCCGGCCGGCCTCAGCCCACCGTGACGGGCTCCCGCGCGGAGGCGTTGTCCGTGAGCGGGTCCTGCGGGTCGCGGGCCCGCCGCTTCGCGATCACCGCGCACACCATGAGCTGCATCTGGTGGAAGAGCATCAGCGGCAGCACGGCGAGGCTCGCCTGCGCGCCGAACAGGACGCTGGCCATCGGCAGCCCTGAGGCGAGGCTCTTCTTGGAGCCGGCGAACTGGATGGCGATGCGGTCCTCGCGGCCGAAGCCGAGCCGCTTCGCCCCGTACCAGCTCACCGCGAGCATCAGCGCGAGCAGCACCGCCTCGGCGGCGAGCAGCGCGCCGAGCCGGGCCGGCGTGACCTGGTGCCAGATGCCCGCGACCATGCCCTCGCTGAACGCGGTGTAGACGACGAGCAGGATCGAGCCCCGGTCCACGTAGCCGAGGACCTTCTTGTGGCGGGCGATGAAGCCCCCGATCCAGCGGCGCAGCAGCTGTCCCGCGACGAACGG
This sequence comes from Streptomyces sp. NPDC048211, assembly GCF_043202315.1. NCBI lineage: Bacteria > Bacillati > Actinomycetota > Actinomycetes > Kitasatosporales > Streptomycetaceae > Streptomyces > Streptomyces sp. NPDC048211. Next base: position 981,317 of record NZ_JBIDAD010000002.1, on the reverse strand, counting down.
CAGCAGCAGCTGCACGCCGATCTTCAGCAGGGCGTCCGCGGAGAAGCCGCCACCGCTGTTGCCGAGGAGCGCCGCCGCGAGCAGCGGGGTGACGAAGATGCCGGCGATCGAGGAGAAGGAGCCCGCGCAGATCGCGGCGGGCACGTTGCCCCGGGCGATCGAGGTGAAGGCGATCGACGACTGGATCGTCGAGGGGACGAGGCAGAGGAAGAGGAAGCCGCTCTGCAGCTGGGGCGTCAGCACGTACGGCACCAGCCCCTTGCTCGCCAGTCCCAGCAGCGGGAAGACGACGAAGGTACAGGCCAGGACGGTGAGGTGGAGCCGCCAGTGCTTGAGCCCGTCGAGGGCCTCGGCGGTGGAGAGCCGTGCGCCGTAGAGGAAGAAGAGGAACGCGACCGCTCCCGTGGAGGCCCCGCCCGCCACGTCGGCGGCGGTGTCGGAGGCCGGCAGCAGAGCCGCGAGTACGACGGTGCCGATCAACGCCAGGATGTACGGGTCGATCGGCAGCCAGGACGGCAACTGCAGGGTGCGGCGGCTCATGTGCTCCACGTGTTCTCTCGTTCATCGTCGTGCCCTCTCCATCCTGCTCCTGATCATCGACATCGGGAATCCGGTATACCGCTCTTACTGTCATCACGGATCGCGATAGCCTCTGCCCATGTACGACCCCGCGCAGCTGCGCACCTTCCTCGCCGTCGCCCAGACCCTCAGCTTCACCGCGGCCGCCCGCCGGCTCGGGGTGCGGCAGTCCACGGTGAGCCAGCACGTGCGGCGGCTGGAGGACGCCACCGGGCGTCAGCTGTTCACCCGGGACACGCACCGGGTCGATCTCACGGTGGACGGCGAGGCGATGCTCGGCTTCGCGCGGACGATCCTGGAGGCGCACGAGCGGGCCTCGGCCTTCTTCACCGGGACCCGGCTGCGCGGGCGGCTGCGCTTCGGGGCGTCGGAGGACTTCGTGCTGACCCGGCTGCCGGAGATCCTGCAGTCGTTCCGCCGCGACCATCCGGAGGTCGAGCTGGAGCTGACCGTGGAACTGTCGGGCACGCTGCACCAGCAGCTGGCGGCGGGCCGTCTCGATCTGGTGCTCGCCAAGCGGCGGACCGGGGACACCCACGGGGAGCTGGTCTGGCAGGACGCGCTGGTCTGGATCGGTGCGCCCCGGCTGCGGATCGATCCGGAGCGCCCGGTGCCGCTCATCCTCTTCCCGCCGCCGGGCATCACCCGGGCCCGCGCGCTGGAGGTCCTGGAGGAGCAGGGGCGCTCGTGGCGGGTCGCGTGCACGAGCGGGAGCCTCAGCGGGCTGATCGCGGCCGCCCATGCGGGGCTCGGAGTGATGGCGCACAGTCGCGGCCTGGTCCCGCCGGGACTGACCCCGGTGGCGGCCAGGGAGGGGCTGCCGGAGCTGGGCGACGTGGACTTCGTCCTGCTGCACGGCAGGCACCGGGGCGGCGCGCAGCAGGCGGCGGACGCCCTGGCGGCGGCGATCCTGGCGGGCGGCGACCGGCTGATCCGGCCCTCGCGCGGAATCGGTGCGATCAGTGCGCGGGACCGCGCATGAGGGGCTGCGGGGCGGGGGAGAATGGACGGTACGCGGCGGCCCCGGGTGGTCCGGCCCGGGCCCGGCAGGTCCTGACAGACGCGGACCGATCCCCCGTTCCCGCACATAACCCGGTGATCACGGCGTACAGATTCGGTGGAGATTCCCGCGCGAGCTACTTACTCCATGGTCAGAAGCGCGCCCGGGCCTTGCCCATCTGGCCGGATTTCAGCACCTGACCAGTGCAGATACCACCTGGTCCCGACCCCTCCGGGCTCTCCCGCGGCGGCGTCCGGTGGGGTAGCGTCACGGCGCTGTGCGGAGCGCCACAAGGAGCAGGTCATTGCGTGAGTTCACTGTCCCACCCATGGCGGCCGCGCCCCACGTAGGCGGGCTCGCGGATGTCGTCTTCGACTACGCCGAGGAGGATCCGCACCGGATCGCCTTCGGCCGGAAAGACGCGGACGGACGCTGGCGGGATGTCACATCGGCGACGTTCCGCGACGAGGTGCTGGCCCTGGCCAAGGGGCTGATTGCGCACGGGGTGCGGTTCGGCGACCGGGTCGCCCTGATGTCGCGTACCCGTTACGAGTGGACCCTGTTCGACTTCGCCCTGTGGACGGTCGGCGCGCAGTCCGTGCCGGTTTATCCCACGTCCTCGGCCGAGCAGGTCCTGTGGATGCTGCACGACGCCGAGGTGTCGGCGGTGATGGTCGAGCACGAGGACCACGCCATGACGGTCGCGTCGGTGATCGACCGGCTGCCGCAGCTGAAGCGGCTGTGGCAGCTGGACGCCGACGCGGTGGCCGAGCTGGTCGGGGCCGGCGCCCATATCGACGACGACGTCGTGCACCGGCACCGGCGCGCGGTGACGCCCGAGTCGGTCGCGACCGTCATCTACACCTCGGGGACGACGGGCCGCCCGAAGGGCTGTGTGATCACCCACGCCAACTTCATGTTCGAGACGGAGACGATGGCCTCCCGCTGGGAGTCGGTCTTCCACTCCAAGCCGGGCGACGAGGCGGCGACCCTGCTCTTCCTGCCGCTTGCTCACGTCTTCGGGCGGATGGTGGAGGTCACGGCGATCCGCGGCCGGGTGAAACTCGGCCACCAGCCTGAACTCTCGGCGAAGGCGCTGATGCCGGACCTCGTGACGTTCCGTCCCACGTTCATCCTGGCGGTGCCGTACATCTTCGAGAAGGTCTTCAACGGGGCCCGGCGCAAGGCCGAGGCGGAGGGCCGGGTCGGGCCGTTCGACAAGGCCGTCGACATCGCGGTGAAGTACGCGGAGGCGATGGAGGCGCGGGCCTTCGGCACCGGTCCGGGGCCGTCCGCAGGGCTGCGGATGCAGCACCAGTTCTTCGACAAGGTCGTGTACAAGAAGGTGCGCGAGGCGATGGGCGGCCGGATCCGGCACGCCATGTCGGGCGGCTCGGGGATGGAACGGCAGCTCGGGCTGTTCTTCGCGGGCGCCGGTGTCACCGTGTACGAGGGGTACGGCCTGACCGAGACGACGGCCGCCGCGACCGCCAACCCGCCGGAGCGCACCCGGTACGGCACGGTGGGCCAGCCGATCCCCGGCACGACGGTGCACATCGCCGACGACGGCGAGATCTGGGTGTACGGGGCCAACGTGTTCGGCGGCTATCTGGGCGACCCGAAGGCCACCGCCGCGGTGCTCAACGAGGGCTGGCTGTCCACCGGCGACCTGGGGGCGCTGGACGAGGACGGCTATCTGACGATCACCGGGCGCAAGAAGGAGATCCTGGTGACGTCCGGCGGCAAGAGTGTCTCGCCGGCCGGTCTGGAGGAGCGGGTGCGGGCGCATCCGCTGGTGGCGCAGTGCATCGTGGTCGGCAACGACCGGCCGTACATCGCGGCGCTGGTCACCGTCGACCAGGAGTCCGTGGAGCACTGGCTCGCGATGCAGGGGCGGCAGGCGATGTCCCCGGGGGAACTGGTGCGGGACCCGGATCTGGAGATGGAGGTCCGGCGCGCGGTGGTGGCCGCGAACACGGCGGTCTCCCAGGCCGAGTCGATCCGTACGTTCCGGATCCTGGCCCACCAGTTCAGCGAGGAGCACGGTCTGCTCACGCCGTCGCTGAAACTGAAGCGCAAGGCGATCGAAACGGCGTACGCGACCGAGGTGGACGCGCTCTACCGCTGAACGAACCCGGACACCGTCCCGCTCCCGCGCGCGGCTCGGCCCGGACCCCGCGCGGGGAGTACGGTTCCGGTGAAAACGGCGCGCGGACGGGAATGTGTGGGCCGTCTTGATCGTTCACACTGGGAGTCCCACCCCCACAACGTTAGGATCGACCGCTCGTGAGCCAGGTCCCCTCCCTCACCCTCAACAACGGCGTCGAGATGCCGCAGCTCGGTTTCGGAGTCTGGCAGGTGCCGGACGACGAGGCGGCGACAGCGGTCGCCACGGCCATCGAGTCCGGGTACCGCAGCATCGACACCGCCGCGATCTACCGGAACGAGGTGGGCACCGGAAAGGCGATCGCGGCCTCCGGTGTCGCCCGCGAAGAGCTCTTCGTGACCACGAAGCTGTGGAACACGGAGCAGGGTTACGATGCGACGCTGCGCGCCTTCGACGCCTCCCTCGACAAGCTGGGCCTCGACTACGTCGACCTGTACCTGATCCACTGGCCGGTGCCGGCCAAGGACGCGTACGTCGACACGTACCGGGCGTTCGAGAAGATCTACGCAGACGGCCGCGCGAAGGCCATCGGCGTCTCGAACTTCCTCCCCGAGCACCTGGAGCGCCTGCTGGGCGAGACCTCCGTGGTGCCGGCGCTCAACCAGATCGAGCTGCACCCGCAGCTCCAGCAGGCCGATTCGCGCGCGCTGCACGCCAAGCACGGCATCGCCACGGAGGCCTGGTCGCCGCTCGGTTCGGGCAAGGGGCTCCTGGAGGTCCCGACGGTCGTCGCGGTCGCGCAGAAGCACGGTCGCACCCCCGCCCAGGCCGTGCTGCGCTGGCACCTCCAGACGGGCAACGTGGTGATCCCCAAGTCCGTGACGCCGTCGCGGATCAAGGAGAACATCGACGTGTTCGGCTTCGAACTGGACGCCGACGACCTGGCCGCGTTCGCCGCGCTGGACGAGGGCAAGCGGCTCGGCCCGAACCCGGGCGAGTTCAACGTCGGCGCCTGACACCGGACCGTACGGGGCCGAAGGCCCGACACCGCACCACCTGTGACCGCCGCCCGGCCCGGAGCCGGGCGGCGGTTTCGCCGTACCGGCCGCACGAGCCGTACGAGCCCATGAAGGGACCGGGACATGACCGGGGACACCGCGCCCGCCGTCGGGGCGGGTCTGTACCGGCTGCGCAATGTGGGCAGCGGGCTGGTGCTGGAGGTGCGGGATGCCGCGAAGGGCGGCGGCGCGCCGGTGCAGCAGAACGACGTCGACGGATCGGCGGCCCAGCACTGGGAGTTCACCCCCGTCCACGAGGGCGCGGCCCTGCACCACGTGGTCAACGCCCACAGCGGCAAGCGGCTGGACGTGCGCGGCGCCTCCACGGAGAACGGGGCCGTGATCCAGCAGTGGCGTGCGAACAACTTCGGTGCGCAGGAGTGGCTGATCGAACGGCATCTGGAGGCGCCGGGCACCGTGACGCTCGTCAGCTTCGTGAGCGGACTGGTCCTGGAGGTCGCCGACGGCAGCACGGCCGAGGGCGCACCCGTCCAGCAGTGGGAGGACACCGACTCCCCCGGCCAGTGGTGGCGGCTGGAACCGGTGTCCGGCACGTCCTGAGGCGCTCTCCGGCTCAGTCGTCGCGTTGCAGGACGTAGAGATCCAAGGTGTCGGCGTCGCCGATGTAGACGAAGAGCTTCGGACGGCCCGAGGTCCCGAGCACCTCCCAGGGGTCCAAGGAACAGCCTGCGACGGACACGTCCACCTGCTGGAACCACGGTCCGGCACCAGGGTCGTACTTCCAGCTCCCGGTGCCGGTGCACAGATGCGCCGCGGGTTCGAGCGAACCGTCGTCGAACGTCTCGATGCCGTTCGCCGTGGCCGTGCCGTCCTCCATGAGGACGAGCGTGCCGCCCTTCCCGTCGGACCACGTCCCGGCGGCCCCTTGATCGATCAGCCACGGAGGCTCGTAGGCGATCCCGGCGTAGAGGCCGATGCCGGCGAGGAGACCGGCAGTGGCGACGGCGAGCGCGCCGTACGAAGCCACCCGCCCGAACATCACGCCGGCGGACAGCCGCGGGCGGTCCGGCAGCAGCAGCCGGCGTGCAACCAGGGCCGAGGCGGCCAGCGCCACCGTCATCGCGAGCCACCCGCCGAGGGCGGCCAGGGGGCCCACTTCTCCGAGTGCCGCCGCGGCCAGGAACGGCAGCGCGGTCGCGGCGGCCGCCGACGCCGGGACCCACCACCACGACTCCCGCCCGGAGAACCGGCGACCGAGCCATCCGGCCAGGACCAGGAGCGGCATCACCACACCGACGGACATCAGGTAGCCGAGGACGGCACCGACCGCCGCCACGAACGGCATCAGCACGATCAGGTAGAAGAGTCCCAAGGCGTTGTAGGGAGGGCCGCTCGGGCTCTCCTCGGCCATGTCCCACACGACGAGCGCGATCACCCCGATCACACCCTCGACGAACAGCACCGACATCGAAGTCATCAGTACCGCGCCGAACCTGTCCCTCACGCGCGACTGACCCTGTCCCGGCTCCCGCATTTCTGAACGCATTCAAATCCCCTCCGCCCCGCATCCTCCTCCCTCGGAACGGATCTGTGCACCCCACCCCCTTCCGGCGAGCGCCGTCCCGCTTCGGAGCCGGGACCGGGAGGGGGCGGAGCACCTGCCGAGGGCTGATCAGCCGGACCGGCGGCAGAGCGGAAGGGGCCCGCTCAGGCGCGCCGACCCAGGTGGAGTGTGCGGGCCAGCAGCAGGTACGTGTCACGGCGGCGGTGCAGTCCGGCCGGGTCCTCGGGGTCGAGCAGCCGGTCCAGCACGGCGATGTCGTCGGTGTCGAGCCGGTCGCGCAAGCCGTCGCGGCGCCGCGTGAGTTCGGCGATGACGTGGTCCCGCGCGACATCGCCGAGGGGTGCGGGCAGGTCGAGCAGGAAGCTGCGGGTGCCCTGCGGGGCGAGACCCACCGCGCTGAACAGGGCGGCCCAGTCCTCGTTCTCCCGCCGGGCGTCGGGCAGCTCCGCACGCATCTCTTCGAACGCCTCGGCCTGGATCGCCTCCATGCGGGCCTCCAGTCCGGGCCGGCCGAAGCCGAGGTCGCGCGGCAGCTGACGCGGCTGCAGCCCGCCCTCCACGAGCGCGACGGTGCCGCCCGGGTTCAGCAACGCGGCGAAGCCCGCCAGCACGGCGCGCTGGTCGCCCATGTGGTGCAGGGTGTTGCCCGCCCAGATCAGATCCGCCCGCCCCAGCCCCGCGAGCTCGCCGGGGAGCTCGGCGTGCAGAGTGCTGACCCGGTCGCCGAGCCCGAGCCGTTCGGCGCGGTCGCGGGTGCGCGCCAGCAGGGCCGGGGTGCCGTCGACGGCGACGACCTCCGCCTCGGGAAACGCCTCAGCGAGCAGGCAGGAGATCACGCCCGGCCCGCTGCCGATGTCCAGGACCCTGCGCACCTTCGGGGCGTCGGGCAGGCCGGCGATCCAGCGGGCCGCCTCCGTGTACTGCTCGCTGCTGAGTTCGGCGTTCTGCTCCAGCAGCGGACCCATGACGTCCCAGTCGGGGTCGGCGGGGCCGTGGTGGTGCCCGTGCGCGCCGCTCTGCCGGTGATCGTGTGTGTGGTTGCCGTCGTGGTGGTGACCGTGCCCGGTGTGGTTGCTCATGGGAACAGCGTCACCACACCGAACCGATGGAGCAAACTTTGTTGCCGTTACGGCAAGCCGCTGTCGTTCCGGCTCCGGGAGAGGAGGACCGGTGTCCCCGGCAGCACGATCTATGGGCTGTCCGGCAAATCCTGGCGGGACGGCCCTCAGCGACGGCGGAAAGCGAGCAGCCGGTACTCCGGATCCGCGCGCCGTCGCTCGGGCCCGGGCAGCGCGGTCAGGACCTCGGCGAGCCGTTCGGCCGCTGTCCCGGGCAGGGCCAGGCGCGAGACGAAGTAGCCGCGCCGCACGCCCTGTGCGGCATCCAGAGGCGTCCGTCCCTGTCCATGGCCGCGGAAGACGGCGCTGCCCACCACATCGAGGCCGTGTGCGGCGCCGTACTCGATGATCCGCTCCGCCGCGTCGGACGGGTTCGGCGCCAGGTACGGTGCGAACGCCTCGTCGATGTCGCTGCCGACGTCATGCGCCGCGTCCTTGTCGACGGTGGTCACGAACACACCGCCGGTCCTCAGCACCCGCGCGGCCTGGGCCACCACCGCTCGCGCGGCTCCTTCCCCACGGAGCAGGTGGAGCAGCCAGACCGCCGTCACCGCGTCGACCGCCGCATCGGGCAGGGGCAGTCGGCGGGCGTCGGCGAGCACCACGCCCCCGACGCGCTGCCGGGCGGCGCGGGCCATGCCGTGGGCGGCGTCGGAGCCGAACACCCGCAGACCGGGCCGGCCGGCCGCGATCCGCTCGGTGACCAGTCCCGTACCGCAGCCGATGTCCAGCAGCGTGCGCGCGGCCGGCGGGACGAGGCCGAGTACCGCGGCGGCGGCCGCCTCCGCCCGGGGCACCCCGCCGCGGGTGGCGTCATACGTCGCGGCCTCGTTGTCGTAGTCCAGCATGTGCACGACTTTAGATCCAGATCAGCAACTCCTCGTACAGACCGCCGAAGTCGCCACTTCCCCACGCGCGGCGGCCCGCGGAACGCGGGGCACTTCCTCGCACGCGGGCCGCCGGAACCTGGCCTGCCGGGCGGCAGGCCCGCACCGCACCAGCACCAGCACCAGCACCAGCACCAGCACCGAACTCGCTGAACCGAGCTCCCGGCCCGGTCAGTCCCGGGAGGACTGCTGCCCGGTGGCCTTCGGGGTCGGTGACGGGCGTTCCGCCGACCGCGACGCGGTCATGTCGAGCAGGAGCAGGGCGTCGTAGTCGGGGGTTCCGGGTTCGGCGGTGTAGACGCCGATGCGCTGGCCGGGGGTCCCCTCCACGTGCAGGGACTGCGAGGTGAGGGTGACCGTTCCGACCTGCGGGTGCTGGAAGGTCTTACGGGCGGGCTTGCGCCCGGTCACCTCGTACCGCTCCCACAGACCTGCGAAGTCGGGGCTCTTCAGAAGCAGTTCGCCGACGAGATGGGTGAGGTCGGGTGCGTCGGGGGCGGTGCCAGCGAGGGCGCGCAGACGGGCGACGCACGCGGTGATCTGCCGGTCCCAGTCACCGAACAGAGCACGGGCGGCGGGATGCAGGAACAGGTAGCGGGCGAGGTTGCGCTGCTTGACGGGCCAGTCGTCCAGGCCCACGTACAGGGCGAGGCCCCCGGGGTTCCAGGCGAGCACGTCCATGCTGCGGCTGATCACGTACGCGGGGTTCGGACGCAGCGATTCCAGCAGCAGCTCGAGGTGCGGGCGCACGGTGCGGCTGGGCGCGGGCGGCGGCTCGGGAGCGTAGCGGGCGGCACGGGCGGCGAGCTCGCGCAGGTGCTGGTGCTCCTGGTCGTCCATGTGCAGGGCACGGGCGAGGGAGTCGAGGACGGCGGGGCTGGGGCGGGTCTCCTTGCCGCGCTCCATGCGCACGTAGTAGTCGATGCTGATGCCGGCCAGGGTGGCCACCTCCTCGCGGCGCAGGCCGGGGGTGCGGCGGATGCCGGCGCCGACGGTGAGGCCGACGTGTGCGGGGCTGGTCTGGGTGCGCCGGGCGCGCAGGTAGCGCCCCAGCTCGGCGCCTTCACCGTGCGTGCTCTCGAATGCCATGGCTCCAGTCTGACTCCCCCGCGGCCCGGTCCGCAGGTGCGAGGGGGGCCCTGTCATGACCCCCGAAGAGCTCGCCCTGCCACACCCGCGCCGTTCGAGCGAAGCTGAAGGGACAGGACGCCGTCACAGGGTTCCCGCCGCCGGGCCGACCGAGCGGGCCCGGCCCGCCGGGCCGGGCGCGAGTGAGGTGCCAACGGGCGACGCCACGATACGGAGAGGACAATATGCGGTACATCAAGCTACGTGACCTGGAGGTTTCCCGGATCGGTCTGGGAGCGATGGGGATGTCCCACGGCTATACGGGCTCCGGCACGGACGACGCGGAGTCGGTCAGGACCGTGCACCGGGCGCTGGACCTCGGCGTCACGCTCATCGACACGGCCGAGATCTACGGCCCCTACACCAACGAGGAACTCCTCGGGAAAGCCCTGAAGGGGCGCCGCGACCAAGTGGTGCTGGCCACCAAGTTCGGTCTGGTCTCCCACGGTGGAGAGGGCGCCTGGAACCTGGATTCCGGCCCGGCCAACATCCGTACCGCCGTGGAGGGCTCTCTGAGGCGGCTGGGTACCGACCACATCGACCTGTACTACCAGCACCGGGTGGACCCGCGTACCCCGATAGAGGAGACCGCCGGGGCCGTGGCCGAGCTGATCGCCGCGGGCAAGGTACGCGCCTTCGGCCTCTCCGAAGCCGGGCCGGACACCATCCGGCGCGCGCACGCCGTCCAGCCGGTCACCGCGGTGCAGTCCGAGTACTCCCTGTTCACCCGCGGCATCGAGGAGCGCGTGCTGCCCGTCCTGCGGGAGCTGGGCATCGGCCTGGTGCCGTTCTCCCCGCTCGGACGCGGCGTCCTGACGGGCACGGTCCGCACCACCGACCAGTTCGACGAGAACGACTTCCGCCGCGACAACCCGCGCTTCACAGGGGAGAACTTCCGGCGCAACCTCGCCCTCGCCGACGAGGTGCAGGCCCTGGCCGCCCGGGTCGGCGCCACGCCCGCGCAGGTGGCGCTGGCCTGGCTCCTCGCCCAGGGCGACGACATCGCCCCGATCCCCGGCACCAAACGCGTCGCCCGGGTCGAGGAGAACACCGCCGCCGACGCCGTCACCCTGACCACCGAGCAGCTCGACCAGCTCTCCAGCCTGCCGCCCGCCGCCGGTGACACCCACACCGAGGCCCAGGCACGGATGCTCGAACGCTGAACACCCCCCCATTCGGAGTAATACCCCTCATGCGTGCAACCCTGATGTACGGAGCCGGCGACGTCCGCGTCGAGAACCGGCCCGACCCCGGGATCGTCAAGCCCACCGACGCCGTCGTCCGCGTCGTCGCCGCCTGCGTGTGCGGCAGCGATCTGTGGCCCTACCGGTCGATGCCCGCCACCGGGACCGGCCGTCCCATGGGACACGAATTCCTGGGCATCGTCGAGGCGACCGGGCCGGAGGTGTCCCGCCTGCGGGCGGGCGACCTGGTCGTCGCTCCCTTCACGTACAGCGACAACACCTGCGACTACTGCGCCAAGGGCCTGCACATCTCGTGCCGCAACGGCGGCCGGTACGGCTTCGACGGCGTGGACGGCGGCCAGGGCGAGGCGGTCCGTGTCCCGCAGGCCGACGGCACCCTGGTGAAGCTGCCGGTGGCCGCCGATTCCGCACTGCTGCCGTCGCTGCTGGCCCTGTCGGACGTGATGACCACCGGCCACCACGGCGCCGTCACCGCCGGCGTCGGCCGCGGCGACGTGGTGCTGGTCGTCGGCGACGGCGCGGTCGGACTGTGCGCGGTGATCGCCGCCGGGCGGCTCGGCGCCGAGCGGATCGTGCTCGCGGGCCGCCACGGAGCCCGCACCGGCCTGGGCCGCGCGTTCGGTGCCACCGACGTCGTCGCCGAACGCGGCGAGGAAGGCATCGCCCGCATCCGCGAGCTCACCGACGGCGTCGGCAAGGTGATCGAGGCCGTCGGCACCCGCCAGGCCCTCGACACCGCGCTCGGCGCGGTCCTGGACGGCGGAACCATCAGCCGCCTGGGAGTGCCGCAGTACGAGGAAGGCCCGATCGGACCGGCCGTGTTCATGCGGAACATCACCCTGACCGGCGGCGCCGGCCCGGCCCGGGCCTACATCGAGCAACTGCTGCCCGACGTCCTGGACGGCACCATCAACCCCGGCCGCGTCTTCGACCGGACGTTCCCCCTCGACCGGACGCCTGACGCCTACCGGGCCATGGCCGACCGCCGGGTCCTCAAGGCGCTCGTCACCCCCTGACCCCGCCCCCTCCGAAAGGAAGGCCCCCATGCAGTACGTCACCCTGAACAACGGCGTGGAGATGCCGCTTCTCGGCTTCGGCGTCTACCAGATCCCCGCCGAGGACACCGAGCGCGCCGTCTCCGAGGCCCTCGCGGCCGGCTACCGGCTCCTGGACACCGCCGCCGCGTACGCCAACGAAGAGGCCGTGGGACGCGCCGTCAAGTCCAGCGGCATCCCCCGCGACGACCTGTTCCTCACCACCAAGCTGTGGGTGCAGGACGCCCCCGCCCAGGACAACACCCGGCGCGCGTTCGAGACGTCACTTCACAGGCTGGGTCTGGACCACCTCGACCTGTACCTGATGCACCAGCCGTTCGGCGACGTCTACGGCCAGTGGCGCGCCATGGAGGCGTTGCACCGTGAGGGGGCGGCCAGGGCGATCGGCGTGGCCAACTTCTACCCCGACCGTCTGATCGACCTGATCGTCAACAACGAGATCACCCCGGCCGTCAACCAGATCGAGACCCATCCGTTCTTCCAACGCGCCGACTACCAGGACCTCATGCGCGAGCACGGGGTGCAGATCCAGTCCTGGGGCGGCTTCGCCGAGGGCAGGAACGACCTGTTCACCGATCCGCTCCTGGCCGGGATCGGCGAGGAACACGGCAAGTCGGTCGCCCAGGTCGTGCTGCGCTGGCTCACCCAGCGCGGCGTCGTCGCCATCCCCAAGTCCGTGCGCGCCGAGCGCATGGCCGAGAACGTCGACGTCTTCGACTTCCGGCTCACGGACGAGCAGATGGCCAGGATCGCCACGCTCGACACCGGCGGCTCGCTCTTCTTCGACCACCGCGACCCCGAGATCGTCAGCTGGCTCGCCAAGCGCCGCCTGGACGCCTGACCGAATCTGCCGCCCAGGGCGAAGGGCCGCCCGCCGGCCGCTTGCCTCTCCCGTTGCCGGAGCGCGCGCGAAGGAGGCCGATGCGCGATGCCTCGGACTTCGACGCCCGGTCGGCAGGTCTGTCCACCCGGTTCAGGGTCACGCTCTCCTTCAGGTCCGCGGCGGCCGGCGCGGGACGGGCTTCGCAGCCGGTCGGGCGTCTGCCGGCGGGAAGGGGCGGCTGGAGCGGGAGGGGTCCGAGGACCAGTCGCCATAGAGCTTCCGGACCGGAGCCGGACAGGGGGATGGCGGCGGTGGCGGAGCGCGGGGGCGCCTGCGGCCGACGCATGCGGAATGACGCACACCCCCGTGGGTCGGCCCGGTCGGCCGACCTCCGCTCGAAGCGCTGAGCAGCGGTCGGGAACCGCACGCCCCTTTCGACGGCTCCCGGGCCACGCTCCGCGCGCCTCTTCCGGGACCCTCGTGGCGGTCCCCGGTCCGTACCAATTGCCAGCAGGCCAACGGGGCCATAACTTGCCCGTATGGAGCTGGAGTTGCGCCATCTGCGAACCGTACGGGCCATCGCCGACACCGGAAGCCTCACCAAGGCGGCCGCCTCTCTCGGACTTGCCCAGCCGGCCCTGAGCGCACAGCTGCGGCGCATCGAGAAGGCGCTGGGCGGCCCCCTGTTCGACCGGGACCACACGGGAGCGCGGCCGACGCTCCTGGGCGAACTGGTGCTGGAGCGGGCACGGGTGGTGCTGCCTGCCGTCAGCGAGCTCCAGGAAGAGGCCGTACGGTTCGCCAACGCGTGGGGGGCCATGGAGCGGTTCCGACTGGGCGGCACGCACGGGCCGCTGCTCGGCGGGCTCGTCGACCGGCTGGTGACGGCGCATCCCACGGCGCCGGTGTCCACGTACACCTCATGGTCGGTGGCGGAACTGGCGTCCCAACTGGTGGACGGAAGGCTCGACTTCGCCCTCATCGGCGCCTGCGGGGAGAGCCCGCCCCCGGTGGCCGACCGGCTGGAATGGCAGGTGATCGGGATCGATCCGGTCTTCGTGATGCTGCCCGAGACCCATCCGCTGGCCGGGGAGGCGGAGCTGGAGCTCTCCACGCTGGCGGACGAGTGCTGGGCGGATGTGCCGGGCGACGGCTGTTTCGCGGACTGTTTCGTGGCCGCCTGCGCGCGGGCGGGCTTCAGCCCGGTGTCGGTGTACGAGACGGACACCTCGTCGGTCGTCCATCTGGTGCAGGTGGGGCGGGCGGTCGGGCTGTGCCGGGCGACGTTCCCGCCGACGCCCGGCGTGGTCACCCGCCCGGTGGCCGGCTCGCCGCTCAGCTGGCGCCATCTGCTGGGCTGGCACCCCCGCTCGGCGGCCGCCTCGGCGGCGGCCGGAGCGGTGAGCGGACACACCCGGGCGGCGTACGCCCAGGCGGTGGAGCGCAGCGACAGCTACACACGCTGGCTCGCCGCGCATCCTCGCTTCGGCGCCGCGTCCTGACCGTCCGCCGGTGACCGTGCTCGGCTACCGCGCGCCGTGGCCCGGGGCGACGGCCTCCACCCTGGTGGCCAGGGCCAGGTCCTTCTCCGTGACCTTTCCTCCCGCGTCGTGGGAGTTCACGGACAGGGCGACGGTGTTGTATCCGAGCGTCAGATCGGAGTGGTGGTTCAGCTCGTCCTGGATCTGGGCGACGTGCATGGCGAGGCCGGCGGCGGCGAAATGCGACGGGAGCTTGTAGGTGCGGGAGATCCGGTCCCCTTCCAGCGTCCAGCCGGGCAGTTCGCGCAGCCGGTTCTCGATCTCGTCCTGGGGCAGCGGTGCGGCGGGCATGCGGTGGCTCCTTTCGCCGGCAGGGTGCTGAAGATCCGATCCCGGCCGAGATCTTCAGCACCCTCCCGAGGTCTTGCTGGTCGACGATGCCGGTGACGTTACGGTCTGGGTATGACAACTGTCGCGCTTGACACGGGGGTAGGGCCGCTGCTGCGGAGCTGGCGGGAGCGTCGCAGGATCAGCCAGCTGGAGCTGGCGCTGCGGGCGGACTCCTCGGCCCGGCACATCTCGTTCATCGAGACGGGCCGGTCCCGCCCCAGTGAGGAGATGGTCCTGCGGCTGGCCGGTCACCTGGACGTGCCCGTACGGGAACGCAACGCCCTCCTGGTGGTCGCCGGTTACGCCCCGCGCTACACGGAGACCGCACTCGACGACCCGGCGATGAACGCGTTGCGCGAGGGCATGGACCGGCTACTGAAGGGGTACGACCCGTATCCGGCGTTCGTCGTCGACGGTCTGTACACCGTGGTGGCGGCCAACCAGGGCATGACCCGGATGCTGGACGGGGTGGCGGAGCATCTGCTCGTCCCGCCCCTGAACGCGATGCGGCTGACCCTCCACCCTGAGGGGCTGGCCCCTCGGATCCGCAATCTGCGGGAGTGGCGGGCCGATCTGCTGGCCCAGATGGAGCGTCAGATCGCGCTGGTCCGTTCGGCGGAGCTGCGTGCGCTGTACGAAGAGGTGGCGGGCTACTCCGTACCGGCGGAGGCGGAAAGCGATGCGGACCGGGCCGCGCCCTCGTCCTCGGTTCCCTTCGCCCTGCCCCTGGTGATCGAGCACGGCGGGCAGCTGCTCTCCTTCGTGGCGTCCATCGCGACGTTCAACACCCCGATGGACGTGACGGTCGCGGAGCTGGCCATCGAGACGCTGCTGCCGGCCGACGCGGCCACCGCCGCGTATCTGCGGTCGCTCACTTGTTGACGACGGGCAGGGCCCACGGGGCGTCCGCCCGGGCCAGGACCTGCGCGGCCAGGCACACCAAGGCGAGGATCACCACGGCCAGCAGGAGCGGCAGGATCGGATGACCGTGCAGGACGGCCACGGCCCCGACGAGGGCTCCGGCCAGCATGGCGGCGGCGGAGAGGACCCGGCGGCCGGCCTTGCTGCCGGGTCCTCCGGCGAGCCGGCCGTCGGAGGCGATGCCGGTGATGGTCAGGGTCAGCACGGTCGTCTTGAGATCGGGGACGGCGAGCGCCCGCGCGACGGCGTTCTGCAGGCCGAGGCCCAGGGCGAGCAGCACGATGAGAGCGAAGCGCACGCCGCCGGAGTACGGGCTGCCCGAGAAGAGCGTGACGATCAGGGCGGCCAGGACGCACAGCGTCTGCGCGCAGACCGCGTGCAGCAGCATGCGGCCGCGGTGGGCGTGGGACCGGTGGATGATCCGCCCTCCGGTCACCGCCCCGGCCACGAACCCACCGAGGGCGATGAACGAGGCGGCCAGGGAGAACCCCGGGGATCCGGCGAACGCGAAGCCGGCGAAGACCACGTTGCCGGTCATGTTCGCGACGAAGACCCGGCCCAGTTCCAGATAGCTGACGGCGTCGACCAGTCCGGTGACGACGGTCAGGGCGAGCATCAGCGGCGGCAGCGGACCGTGCCGGTCGTTCATGTCCGGTACGAGGGTGGTCCATGCCTCACGCAGCACCACGGGTACGGGCATGGGCAGGGGCACGGGCACACTCCGCATCACGACGAGGGTCGGGATCAGGATTGTGCCGTCGCCGCTGCCGCCGGATGCCGTGGCCGGAACGCGTCGCCCCTGTGCCGCTCGAACGGCGCAGGGGCGACGCGCGCCGGCGCAGGGGCATGCCGACGCCGACGTGCTGGACGTGCTGGATGTGCCGGGCGTTCCGGATGTGCTGGACGTTCCGGTGAGGGATGTGCGCTAGACGCGCGCCCCGTTGTCGAGCGGGTCCCGCCGTCCGGCCGCCCCGGGCTTCCTGCGCGGGGCACGGGCGGGCGGCGGGGCCTTGCTGCTGCGCTCCAGGAGAAGTGCGGCCGGTACGGCGGTCATGACCGAGGAGTACGTACCCACGACGATGCCGATCAGCAAGGCTAGGGCGAAGTCCGCGAGTGAGTCGCCGCCCAGCACCGCCAGGGCTACGAGGATGAACAGCGCGCCCATACCGGTGTTGACGGTCCGGGGCACGGTCTGCAGGACGGCCCGGTTCGCCACGTCGGACAGGGGCTCCTTACGGGCCTTCGCCCACAGTTCCCGGACCCGGTCGAAGACCACCACCGAGTCGTTGACGGAGTACCCGATGACGGTGAGGAGTGCCGCCAGGAAGATGCCGTCGACGGTGCGTCCCAGCCAGGCGAAGGCCCCGACCAGGATGATCACGTCGTGGACGAGGGCCCCGACGGAAGCCACGGCGAACGTCCAGCGGAACCGGATCGCCAGATATCCCAGTTGGACGAACACGGCGATGGCCAGGGCGATCAGGGCGTTGCGCCGCAGTTCGTCGCCCAGGCTGGGGCCGATGAGTTCGTCGCGGACCTTGGTGGTCTCGCCGCCCTCCACGGCCAGGGCGGCGCGCAGTGCGTGTTCGCCGTCGTTGTCGAGGTTCCCGGTGCGCACCGAGATGTCGCCCGCACCGGCCGTGGTGACCTCGGCATCGCCGAAGCCCGCCCCGGCCAGCGCGGTGCGCGCACGCTCCACGTCGACGGGCGGGCTGGTGGCGTACTCGACGAGCCGGCCGCCGGTGAACTCGACGCCCAGGTTGACGCCGCGCACCAGGATGCCTGCCACCGCGACCGCGACCAGGACGGTGGAGATCAGCAGCCAGCGCCGGGGTGAGCGCATCAGCTGCGGATCGCGGCGGGCGATCCAGGTCCGTACGCGACCGGGGCTCGCGATGCCGTTGACGCCCCGGTAGTCACTGACGAACCGGGAACGGGCGGCCGTCTCGGTGAGGGCGCGGGCGATGACGAGGGCGGAGAACATCGACGCGAGGACGCCGATGCCGAGCGTGACACCGAAGCCCTTGACCGGTCCCGAGCCGAGGAAGAAGAGCAGGCCGGCCGCGATGAGCGTCGTCACGTTGGAGTCGGCGACGGCGCTCCAGGCGTGCCGGAACCCGGCGGTGAGCGACGTCCGCAGCGACGTGCCCCGACGGAGTGCGTATTCCTCCCTGGCCCGTTCGAAGACCAGCACGTTCGCGTCGACCGCCATCCCGATGGCCAGGACGAACCCGGCGAGTCCGGGCAGCGTGAGCGTGACGCCGAGCGCGACCAGTGCGGCGTACGAGATGACTCCGTAGGCGCCGAGGGCCACGGCGGCGAGCGCGCCGAAGAGCCGGTAGACGACGGTGATGAACAGCGCCGTGGCCGCGGCGCCGATGAGGGCGGCGCGGGCGCTGGCGTCGATGGCGGCGGCGCCGAGCGTCGGGCCGACCGTCCGCTGTTCGACGATCTCGACGGGCACGGGCAATGCCCCGCCCTGGATCAACAGAGCGAGCTCACGGGCCTCGTCGGCGCTGAAGGAGCCGGTGATGCGGGTGGACCCGGAAGGCAGGCCGGTGTCGCAGGCGACGGTCGGAGAGACCTGCGGCGAGGAGATCACCTGTTCGTCGAGGACGATGGCGACGCGGCGCCGCTCGTCCTGGACAGGATGGCAGGCCGCCTCACCGGTCAGCCGGGTCCATTCCCGGCCGGCGTCCTTGTGGAAGTCGAGGGAGACGCTCCAGCCTGCGCCCTGCTGGGCATCGAACGCGGCGGACGCCTCCTTGACGCCCGAGCCCGAGAGCGCGGCGGGGCCGAGAGCGAGGCTGCGGTCCTGTTCGTCGGGGAGCGTCAGCCCTTCGCCGCCCGGTGTGCCGGGGCCCTGTACGGCGTGGAAGGTGAGCTGGGCTGTCTTGCCGATGACGTCGGAGGCCTTGCGCGGGTCCTGGACGTCCGGGAGTTCGACGATGATCCGGTCCTCGCCGGAACGGGTCAGGGTCGGCTCCGTGACGCCGAGCGAGTCGATGCGTTTGCGCAGTACCTCCAGCGTGCGGTCGGTGCTCTCGCGGTCGGCCTCGGCGGTTTCGGAGTCCTTGGCCTGCAGCACCATGCGGGTGCCGCCCTGGAGATCGAGGCCGAGTCTGGGGGACATGGTCAGCGTGATGAGCACGGAGACGAGCAGTACGGCCGCAGCCAGAACCGCCCGCACCGTGGTGGCGCGGGTCATGCGTGATTCCTCCGAGGGGCGGCCGGACACGGTCCAGCTCCCTGAAGGGGGCTAGGACGACGGGAGCGGCACGCCGGTGATGGGGTTCGGGACCTGTGACGGGTCCCCGGGCCGGTGAACGGCGGCCCTCGGAGGTCCGCGCACGCCGGGGAGCGCGGCGCGGAAACGGTCGGCGGCCCGGGCGGGCGCGGCGGATGCGGACCCGGGGACGGGGTGCGACGGCGGGATCCCGGGCGGGAGCGGCGGCAGGGAACCCGGACCGGGCGGTGGCAGGTACTGCGGGGTACGGGGGTGCTCCGCGGCGGCCCACGGCTGGGGCGCCGTCGCCGGCCCGGAGCCGTGGACACCGGCAGCGGTGACCACGCCGGTTGGGCGAGGGGCGGTACGGGAGGTACTGGCGGTACTGGCGGGACGGATGTCGCGGCAGAACGGCAGTGTCCGGTCGGCCGGACGGGCCCGCACGGGCCGGTCGGTGCGCAGGGAGCGGTCGGTGCGCACGGGCCGTTCGATGCGCAGGGAGCGGTCGATGCGCACGGGCCGTTCGATGCGCAGGGAACTGTCCGTGGGCACGGTGCGGCCAGCCCGTGGGGAGCGGCCGGTGTGGAAGGTGCGGTCGGTGTACTCCGCGGGTGGCCGGGTTCCCGCCGGACCGCCGGCGGAGGGCACCGGCCCGGCGAGGACGGCGGTGAGGTGCCCGTCCCCGGCTGCCGCGGGCACTCCGCCCACCACGGTGAGGACCGCCAGAAGGAGGGCGGCGAGGAACTGCCGTGCCACCGTTGCGCGCCCGCGGTGCTCCGGGTCGTCCGGCCGGCCGCCGGGAGGCACGTTCCCCCGGGGCGGCCCCGGGAGGGGGGTCACCCGGATCGGCCGGGAAGGGCCGGTGCGACGGTGGCGTGGCGGAGTACGGAGCTGAGGATCAGCCCGGCGCCGCGCACGACCGCGGTCGCCGGATCGTCCGTCAGCCGGACGGGGACGCCGAGGCGGGCCGCGATCCGGTGGGTGATGTCCGGCCGCAGCGCACCGCCCCCGGCAAGCAACGGACCCCTGCGCAGGGCTCCGAGGAGTGCTCCGTTCCGGTCCTGGTGCCACATCGCCATGACCATGTCCAGGACGGCCCCGACGACGGCGGTGGGTGCCTCACCGGGCTCCAGGTCGCTGGTCCCCGTTTCGGCCAGGCGCGCGTCGCGGACCCGGCCGTCGACGAGGAGAGTCGTCTCGGTCAGCTCGGCACCGATGTCGACGACGAGGAGGGGGCCGCCGTCCTGCGGGCCTGCGCAGGCAGCGGCGGCCCTGGCACTGTCCAGGACGATGGCGCGCGACGGGCCGAGCGCGGTGAGGATGTCGCGGGCGGCGGCACGGTGTCCCGGTCCGGCGAGGACGGGGTGGCTGAGGACGATCACCGCGTCGCTGCGGTCGGCGCCCAGGGCGGTGTCGGCGATCCGGCCGAGCATCATGCCGCACGACTCCGTGTCGACGATGCGTCCGCGGCGGACCGGCCGGACGCCGCGTCCGTAGGCGCCGGACGGGTCGGTTCCGGTGTCCGCGACGACTCCCTGCCCGGGGATCCAGGCCCGCGTGCGCGAACTGCCGAGGTCGATCGCCAGTCCGCGGGTGATCCCGCGATGCTGCGGATGCGGCCGGGTCTGCGCGTGCTGCCGGTGAACGGAGCGAACCTGTCGCTGTCCGTCGCGCAAAGAACGCATCGCCCCTCACCCCCGGCCGCTACTACGGCCGTTCACACACCCATTGACCCACCGATAGCGAGGCATGGCCGAACCCTCACTATGCAATAGGAAGGCAAAGAAAGCCACTCCCTCATCACATCGAAGGATGCGACGCAGCCGGGCCCGCGGCACCGGGCGCGAGCGGCTCCTGCGACCGCCCGACGTCGTCGGGCGGTCGCACGCACGGACATCCCCGGGCGCCCGGGCGCCCGGACACCCGCAGTCGACGGCGCACACGGCAGCCGCACACACCCAGGGCGACGAGTACACGCCCATCGCACACACCTGGAACGACGGGCGTACCGCCGGACACGCCTCGACCCACCCGCCAAACACCCGCCCGCCCGCACACACCTCGCCCGACGGACGTGCGGCCGCCGGACGCTCCCCCGCGTCCGGCGGCCGCACGGTCACACCTCGGAGGGCAGGAAGTCCGCGATCAGCTCCGCGAACTCCTGCGGGCCTGCGATCCGCACACCCAGGTCCTCCGCCTTGGTCCGCTTGGAGCCGGCCTTCTCGCCGGCCACCAGGAGGGTGGTGCGCTTGGAGACGCTGGAGGACGCCTTCCCGCCGGCCCGCTCGATCAGCTCGTTCATCTGATTGCGCGACAGCTTCTCCAGAGCGCCCGTCATCGCTCCGGTGACCACCACGGTCATCCCGTCCAGCGGCCGCCCGTCCACCCCCTCGCCGGGTGCCGCGGCGTCGCCCTCCTCGCCCGGCTCCGGCGGCGGCGTCGCGCCCGGCTCGGTCATGGTGAGCCCGGCGGCCACGAGCTTCTCGATCAGCGGGGCAAGCTCCACCAGCTCCGCGACGACTCCGGCGGCCTTCTCCTTTCCGATACCGTCGACCCGCTGGAGCGTCTCGACGTCGGCGGCTCTGATCCGGTCCATGTCGGCGAAGTAGCGCGCGATCCGCCGGGACATGGAGCGCCCGGTGCCTCGCACCCCCAGGGCGCAGAAGACCCGGGAGAGCGGCTGCGCGCGCGCCGCGTCGATCGCGGCCAGCAGATTGTCGGTACTGGTCTCGCCCATCCGCTCCAGCGCGAGCAACTGCTCGCGCTCCAGGGTGAACAGATCGGCGAAGTCGGCGACCAGACCGGCATCGACGAGCTGGACCACCCGCGTCGCGCCGAGGCCCTCGATGTCGAGCTGGTCGCGCCCCGCCGCGTACGAGACGGAAGCCACCAGGCGGCAGTTGCGGCCCCGGACGCAGCGCCAGCGCTGCTCACTGGAGTCGATCTCCGAACCGCACTGCGGGCACACCTCGGGGAAGACGACCGGCTGCTCGTCACCGGTCCGCAGATGGGCGACCGGGGCCTCGATGCGAGGGATGATGTCGCCCGCCTTGTAGACCATCACGTGGTCGCCGATCCGCAGATCGCGCCGGGTGATGTCGGCCGGGTTGTGCAGCGTGGCGAAGCTGACGGTCGATCCGTCGATCTCGACCGGCTCCAGCACGGCACGCGGCGCGATGATGCCGGTACGGCCCACGTTCCACTCGACGCCGAGCAGACGGGTGACCTTCTCGACGGCCGGCAGCTTGTACGCGATGGCCCAGCGCGGGGCCCGGGTGCCGGAACCGGCGTCGCGCTGGTCGGCCGCGAGATCCGCCTTGATGACGACGCCGTCGATCCCGAAGGGCAACGAGGCGCGCAGCGAAGCGACTTCCTCGATCCGCGCCTGGGCTTCCTCGACGGACGTGACGGTGCGTGGCGCCACTGCCGTGTCCGCCGCCGTGTGGACCCCGAGCCCCGCCGCATGGGCGAGGGTCTCGCTGTGCGGCAGCTCGGCCGGCATGGCGGCGGGCTCCCCCGGGGCGGGCAGCGCCACGACGCCGTACGCGAAGAACGTCATCTCCACCGTGTAGGGACGGTCCTTGGCGCGCAGGGTGCCGGCCGCGCCGTTGCGCGCGTTGGCGAAGGGGGCCCCGCCGTGTTCGGTGCGGAGTGTGTTGGCCTGCTCGAACTGCTCCGTCGTCATCAGGATCTCGCCGCGCATCTCGATCGTGACCGGTTCGGCGAGCTGCCGGGGCAGTCCGACGACGGTGCCGATCGCATGCGACACGTCCTCGCCCGCGGTGCCGTCGCCACGGGTGATCAGCTGCTCCAGCCGGCCGGCGCGGTAACGGGCCGCGACCGCGAGGCCGTCGAGCTTCGGCTCGACGCTCCAGGCGGTGACCGGCCGGCCGATCCGGCGCTCCAGCGAGGCCGCCCAGGCCGCGAACTGCTCGGCCGAGAAGACGTTGTCCAGGGAGAGCATCGGGACCGTGTGCGGCACGTCGCCGACCGCCACGCCGCCGGCCACCTTGCCGGTCGGCGACTCGGCCAGCACGTCCTGCGGATGCTCCTTCTCGTACGCGGCGATCCCGCGCGCCAGCCGGTCGTACGCATCGTCGTCGAGCACGCTCTCGCCCGTGGCGTAGTACGCGGCGGCGGCCTGCGACGCCTCTTCGACCGCGGCGGCGTAGGCGGCGGTATCGGCGAGCACAACAGCTGAGTTCGTCATGCCCCTATCCTGCCGTCCCCCACTGACAACGCCCTGGTCATGAGCTCCGCGCGACGCTCCGGAGCCGGCGCGGAGCCCTGTCCGTCCCCCTATGCGACACCTTCCGTGGAAACCTCACAAGAGAGAGCGCTCTCCCGTTCCTCGCCGCTCCAACTAGGTTCAATCAGAAGGAACTTGCAGCTCAGCTTCGTCTATTGACATGCACGTGACGCACTCTTACGTTCCAACGAGAGAGCGCTCTCTCGCATGGTCCAGGAATCCCCCACTTCCCCCGAACAGGAGTGCCGTGCTCTTCTTCCGTCATCGACCTACCGGCGTGGACAGCCGCCGCAGAACCCTTCCGTCCCGGCGCCGAGGCATGGCGGCGCTCGCCGCCGCCGCGCTCGCCCTGTCCTTCCTCCAGGTGGCCACCGGCAGCGCGTCCGCCGGGCCGGACACGAGGGCCGCGACCGCACCTTCCCCCAAGGCCGCCGCGGACGTCGTCCGGGTCGCCGAGTTCCTCGCCGAGTGCCCGTACACCCACCGGGCACCCGACGACCCGATCGTCTTCCCCGGACTGCCCGGGGCCTCGCACATGCACAGCTTCTTCGGCAACGACTCGACGAACGGCAACTCCGACCTCGCCTCGCTGGAGAAGGCCAGGACCAGTTGCGCACCCGATACGGACCTGTCCTCGTACTGGGTGCCGACCCTGTACGACGGCGACAAGGAGGTCGAACCCACCGGCACGACCTTCTACTACCTGGGCGAGGGCGTCCGGGACGACATCATCCAGCGGATCCAGCCCTTCCCCCGCGGTCTGCGGATCGTCGCGGGGAACGCGAAGGCGACCGGTCCGGACGACAACACGATCTCGCGCTGGTCCTGTCTGCACCACGGCGAGGTCAACCCGTCGCACGACTTCGTGAACTGCCCGGCGGGCGCGATGCTGGAGTCCTACCTGGACTTCCCCCAGTGCTGGAACGGCCGGGACCTCGACTCCGCCGACCACAAGAGCCACATGGCCTACCCGGTCGGCGGTGCGTGCCCGTCGACCCACCCGGTGCCGGTTCCCAAGCTGCGCCAGGTGCTGCGGTATCCCGTCAACGGCGACCCCGCCCGGTTCCGGCTGGCGTCCGGTCGTGGCTACACGATGCACGGCGACTTCTTCAACGTGTGGCCCGAGGCCGAGATGGCCCAGCGGGTCCGCGACTGCATCAACGCCATCGTGAAGTGCGGTGCCGACGGCACCCCCTGACCGTCCACCACCCGTCCGATGCCCGTCCGGGGCAGTACGCCCCGGACGGGCGTTCTTCCGGAGGCCCTCGTGACGAAGGCGGCCCGCACCACCGCTGCTCTGTCCCTGCTGCTCGCGCTGACCGGCTGCTCGGCCCCGGAGAGCGCACCGCACCCGCCCGCATCCGCCTCCCCGGTCTCCGCGCCCCCGCTCTCCACCCCGGCCGATCCCACGGATGCCGCCTGGGCCCAGCTGATGACCCCGATGAACGCACAGGCCGTGGCACTGCTCTCGCTCGCGGCGCGGCGGGCGGACGATCCCCGGGTACGGAGTTGGGCGGCCACCCTGCGCACGGCCCAGAACGGCGAACTCGCCCGGCTCCGGCCGCTGCTGGCCCGGATGGGGCTGCCGGACACCAATGTGCACGAGGGGCACGACATGCCGGGGATGGTGACGGAGCACGACCTCCGGCGCGCCCGAACCGTCGAGGGCCGGGCGTTCGACCGCTTCCTCGTGGCGCAGATCGGCGACCATCTGCGTCAGTCCGCACAGGTCTCGCGCTCCGAGACGAAGGCCGGTACCCGGCCGGACGCCCGACGGCTCGCCGCCGCTCTGGTCTCGGCCCGCCGGGCCGAACTCGACCGGCTCGCAGGGCTGTCGGCACGCACCGGCTGAAGCCCCGGCCCCGGAGTCCCACGGCCTCGACGGCCGTTTCGGCCCGCCTGGTACCACCCGGTATAAAGACTGCATGACTGCCGACGCGCCGCTGCCCGCCCGTCCCGCCACGTTGGAGGACGTCGCCGGGGTGGCCGGGGTGTCCCGGGCGACGGTGTCCCGGGTGATCAACGGGGCGACCACCGTGGACCCGGCGCTGCGGCGGATGGTCCAGCAGGCGGTGGACGCGACCGGATACGTGCCCAACCGTGCGGCCCGCTCGCTGGTGACCCGGCGCACCGACTCGATCGCGCTCGTCGTCTCGGAGCGGGAACGGCGCCCCGTGTCCGAGCCCTTCGTGGGCCGGATGTTCTCCGACCCGTACTTCGGGCGGGTGGTCGGCGGCCTGCTGGAGGTGCTGCGGCCTGCGGGGATCCAGCTGGTCCTGATGCTGGCCGACGACCAGGAGTCCCGCGACCAGTTGGTGTCGTACCTGCGCCACGGGCATGTGGACGGGGTGGTGCTGATCTCGTCGCACGCGGACGATCCGCTGCCGGGGCTGCTGCACGACACCCGGCTGCCCGCCGTGCTCGCCGGTCAGCCCCGCAGGCCGACGCCGATCACCTATGTCGAGGCGGACCAGCGGGCGGGGGCCCGGCTGGCGGCCGATCACCTGGCTTCGCTGGGCCGCCACCGGATCGGCACCGTGTCGGGCCCGCAGGACATGCCGGCCGGTCAGGCGCGGCTCGCGGGCTTCCTGGACGCGCTCGCCGCGCACGGCATCGGGGACGTGGCCGCCGCCGAGGGCGACTTCACCCATGCGGGCGGGGCGGCGGCGATGCGGCGGCTGCTCGCGGACCGTCCGGACCTGGACGCGGTGTTCATCGCGTCGGACCTGATGGCCCTCGGCGCCATTCCGGTGCTGCTGCGGGCGGGCAAGGACGTTCCCGGGGATGTCGCCCTCGTCGGGTTCGACGACAGCAGTGCGGCCCTGGCCTGCGATCCGCCGCTGACGACGGTCCGGCAGCCGGTGGAGGAGATGTCCGCGGAGATGGCGCGGCTGCTGCTGAAGCAGATCGGCGCGCCCGGAGTGCCGGCGCCGTCCGTGATCTTCCATCCCACGCTGGTGCGGCGGCAGTCCGCCTGACCGGGGCCTTGCGGGGTGCGGTCAGCCCCGCGAGCCGCTGCCTGCGTCCGTCTCGCTGTCGGAGGAGGCGGGGCGGCCGAGGAGCGCCTCCCCGCCCTCCCCGGGCCCGCTCCCCCGTCCCCGTACGGTCCGCCGCCGCGTCCGGGCGGCAGGCCCGTCCTCCCGCCGCACCGGCACCTGCGGCCCCGATACCTCGTGCAGCCAGCGCTTCAGGACCCGGTGCACCGTCTCCGCGCCGACCAGTTCGGCTGGCCGCTCCCCGCTCTCGGCTGCGGCGGCGTCCAGCGGGTCCGTCATTTCGCGCGGCCAGAGCAGGAACGGCCGGGACTGCTCGCCGCCCAGACCGCCGTGCGAGCCGATCTGCTCCTCGAAGGCGTGCACGGTGCCGGTCCCGGGGTCGTACATCGAGTTGACCATCACATCCGCGACGTGCGGAAACGTGTCGGTGCGCCGGATCGCGTCCGCCGCTCCCGGGCCGAACGGCTCCAGCGGTCCCTGGCCGTCCTTCAGCTCCGTCACCGGCACCCGCGCGCCGGCGCGCCCCAGCACCACCGACCCGTCGCGCTCGCTGCGGACGAGCAGGAAGCCGATGCCGGGGTGGTTGGCGAGCGTGCCGAGCAGGGCCGGGTGGCGGCGGTCCACCTGTTCCTGCGAGGCCCGGCCCTCGATGTCGGGGAAGGAGATCAGGCCGAGGTTGCCGGAGGCGAGGACGACCGGGTCGGAGGCTGCCGCCACCTGCTTCTCCCCACCCTCGGCGACCGGCCGGTGGAGCGCGATCCGGACGGCGTCGCGTGCCTCGGAGCCGCTCCGGGTGCGCTGGGCCCTGCGGGGCACCGGCAGCCCGCTGCCCGCGCGCACGAGGTCCTTGAGCGTGAGCCCGTACGTCCCGGCGAAGGTCTCCCCGGGGCTCTGTCCGTGGTCGGACAGGAGCACGATGCGGTAGGTGCGGGGGGTGTGCTCGGCCACCTTGGCGATCAGGGCGATCGACCGGTCCAGCCGGGCGAGGACCTTCTCGGCGTCCCGGCTGTGCGGCCCCGAGTGGTGGGCCACCTCGTCGTACGCCACCAGGTCGGCATAGACGGCGGTCCGTCCCGCGAACATGTCCCCTATGACGGCGGAGACCACCACATCGCGTTCGAGGACGGTCGCGAAGGCCCGGATGAAGGGGTAGAGCCCGCCGCGCTTGATCCGGGGCGTCACCTTGCGGATCCGGGCACGGGTCGACTGCCCTATCTCGCGGCCGACCTCGGCGACGAACGAGAGGGCGGTGCGGACGGCGTTGGCCGGGTCGGAGAAGTAGGCGAAGTATCCGGCTCTGGAGCGTCGGCCCTTGCCCCGCCGGGCGGCCATCGACAGGACGAGGGCCAGCTGGTCGGCGCCTCCGCTGAAGAGGTTGCCGCGGCTGGCGCCGTCGAGGGTGAGCAGTCCGCCGTCGTGGGTGCGCACGATGGCCCGGCGCTGCAGTTCGAGGGCGCTCGCCGGTCTGCTGGAGACCATGACGTCACCGGTCTCCTTCTCGTACCAGCGGAAGGCGGGGATGTCGTGGTTGCTGCCGTGCAGGATGCCGAGCTGGCTGGCCCCGGTCTGGCTGGACCAGTCGGTGCGCCACGGGGTGAGCCGGTGGCCCTCGGCGTCGGCCAGCCAGTGCGCGACGGTCGGCATGACCCCGGCGGCTGCGGCCTGCACGAGGAGGTCGTGGCCGACCCCGTCGAGCTGGATGAAGACGGTGCCCGGCGGTCCCTCGCCGTCCTCGCCGCCCGTGCCGCTGCGGCGGCGGCGCCGTTCGGCCAGGCGCGAGAGCCTGCGCCGGTAGGCGTTGTCGTCGCGGACGGCGAGGGCCGTGGAGGTCGCGGAAGCCACCGCGGACATGACGGCCGCGACGACGACGGCCGTCTCCGGGGCCGCGGCGCCGCGCCCGTCCGGGATGAGCCGCAGCGCGATCAGGAGCAGCGAGCCGTTGAGGAAGAAGACCAGCATGCCGAGGACGAGGGCCGGCACGATGAGCAGGGCCCGTACGAGCACCGGCCAGACCAGCGCCGAGAGCAGACCGAAGGCACCCGCTCCCCAGGCCGCGGTGAACGCGGTCTTGGTCACGCTGTCGCCGTCGTCCGACTGGAGCTGGAAGTCCGGCAGAATCCCGGCGAGCGCCAGCAGGGTGAGGGTCGATACCGCCCACACCACGATCACCCGCATCAGGGCGCTGCCGGCTGTTCGCCATCGCCCGTCACCCACGCCGCTGCCACCTCACGTCCGGGCCCCGCCGTTCCGGGCCCTGCCCCAGCCTTTCACAATGGCGGCGGCGCGCCGCGGAGCGGTGGGCGGCGCTCAGCAGCCGTCGTAGCCGGCGGTCGGCATGGAGAGCCTGCGGTGCACGCCTGCTTTCGTACGGGAGCTGTACTGCGGTTCGTCGAGACCGGCGATCTCCAGGCGGACGCCGCGCCGCTCGCACTCCGCGGCGAACTGCGGAACCGAGGCGATGGCGCGGGCGAGGACCCGGTCGGTGGGGGCGACGAAGAGTTCGGCCTCGCCGCCCTCGATGTCGGCCCAGAGCGCGTGGTGGTCGGGGCGCAGGCCGTACAGGCGCAGCTGGCGGGTGACGACGTAGCCCTGGTCGGCCGCCCAGCGGGCGCACATGGCGTGCTGGCTGCGGGTGTCCACGAGGAAGGGGTCGCTGTCGAGTTCCTCGAGCGGCGTGAGACTGGCGATGGCCGCCACCCGTACGTGCCCCATGGCCGTCTCCCCGTGTAGGCGTTCCCCGACCCTACCGGCCGGATTCGCGGACAAGAAGGCGCATGTCAGGGCGGGAAGGGGCGCTCGGGGGCGCCCGGAGTGCGCCGGGGGCCGCGGTGGGTGCCGTCCGCCCCGTAGGCTCTTCGGCAGGTCCTACGAGCAGGAGGCGGCACGTGCCGGTGGAGATCACCTGGTGGGGTCATGCCACCTGCACGATCGAGGACTCCGGGGTGCGGGTCCTGACGGACCCCCTTTTCGTACGGCGCTTCGCGCATCTGCGGCGGCGCCGCGGTGAGCTGCCGGGTCCGGCGGCCGCGGTCGCCGACGTCGTGCTGATCTCGCATCTGCACTCCGACCATCTGCATCTGCCGTCGCTGGCCCGTGTCGCCCCGGGTGCCCGGCTGGTCGTTCCGCTGGGTGCGGTCCGGGCGGTTCCGGGGCTCCGCCTGCTGCGCAGGGTGCGCGGGGTGCGGATCACCGAGGTGTCCGCGGGCGACGAGGTGCGTGTCGGCGGGGTGCTCATCCGGGCCGTGCCGGCGCTGCACGACGGGCGGCGTCTGCCGGTCGGCCCGCACCGCTCCCCCGCGCTCGGATACGTCGTGGAGGGCGAGGCCCGCACGTATTTCGCCGGGGACACCGGGCTCTTCGACGACATGGCTCAGGCGGTGGGTCCGGTGGACGTGGCCCTGCTGCCGGTCGGCGGCTGGGGGCCGTATCTGGGTCACAGCCATCTCGACGCGGCGCGCGCGGCCGAGGCACTGGTCCGGATCGGGCCGCGGGCCGCCGTGCCGGTGCACTACGGCACGTACTGGCCGATCGGGATGGACGGGATCCGGCCCCACGAGTTCCACTCGCCGGGTGACGAGTTCGTCCGCCAGGCCGCGATGCGGGCGCCGCAGGTGGCGGTGCACCGGCTGGAGCACGGCGGGCACGTGCGGCCGGGAGCCGCCGGGTGATACTCGACCTTCTCGGAAGGGCCGCGCAGCTGCCACCGGAGTCGACACAGCAGGCGGTCGGCTATCCCTCCCTGTTCCTGCTGGTGGCGCTGGGTGCCCTCGTGCCGGTGGTGCCGACGGGTGCGCTGGTGAGCTCGGCGGCGGTGGTGGCGTTCCATCAGTCGTCCCCGTTCGCGCTGCTGATCGTCTTCGTGGTGGCGTCGTCCGCGGCGTTCCTCGGGGACATCTGCCTGTACTGGCTGGGGCAGCGCGGGGTGCGGTCGAAGAACGGTTCCAAGTGGCTGCGGGCGATCAGCGACCGGGCCGCGCCGGAGCGGCTCGCGCAGGCGCAGCAGAAGCTCGACGAGCACGGGGCGATGGTGCTGGTGCTGTCCCGGCTGGTGCCGGCGGGGCGCATCCCGGTGATGCTGGCGTGTCTGCTGGGCCGGATGCCGCTCAGGCGGTTCGCCCGGGGCGATGTGCCGGCGTGTCTGGCGTGGGCGGCCACGTATCAGCTGATCGGGATCCTCGGCGGCTCGCTGTTCCCGGAGCCGTGGCAGGGCGTGGTGGCGGCGGTGGGCCTGACGCTGCTGATCAGCGGGGCGCCGGCGGTGTGGCGCCGGCTGCGCTCGCGGTCCGGCCAGTGAGCACCGGGGTCCGGGTCAGGGGCCGACGGTACGCGGTTCGCTCGTGGTGTCGAGGATGCGTGAGCCGCCGATCGGCAGGTCCCAGAGCCGCTCGCGTGGATGGCCGGCCCGCCGCCAGGCGGTGCGCAGCCGGGTGAGCGGTTCGAGTACGGGCTCCGCGGAGAGCAGGAAGGTCGCCCAGTGCATCGGCGCCATGGCGTGGGCGCCGAGATCCTCGTACGCCTGCACGGCCTCCTCCGGGTCGGCGTGCACATCGGCGAGCCACCAGCGCGGCTCGTACGCGCCGATCGGCAGCAGGGCGAGATCGATGCCGGGGTGGCGGCGGCCGATCTCCGTGAACCAGTGGCCGTATCCGGTGTCCCCGGCGAAGTAGATCCGCTGCCCGCGGCCGGGCCCGGCGGTGTCCTCGATCACCCAGCCGCCCCACAGCGAGCGGCAGGTGTCGGTGAGGGTGCGCTTGGACCAGTGGTGCGAGGGCACGAAGTCGAAGCGGACGCCGTCCAGTTGCGCCGATTCCCACCAGTCGAGTTCGGTGACGCAGGCGAAGCCGCGGCGCCGGCACCAGCGGCCCAGTCCGGCCGGTACGAACAGCGGGGTGTGCCGGGGCAGCCGGCGCAGGGTGGGTGCGTCGAGGTGGTCGTAGTGGTTGTGGCTGATGACGACGGCGTCGACGGCCGGCAGGTCCTCCCAGCGGACGCCGACGGGGGTGATCCGGGCCGGGGTGCCGAGGATGCGGCGGGACCAGACGGGGTCGGCGAGCACGGTCAGTCCGCCGGTGCGGATGATCCAGCTGGCGTGCCCGGCCCAGGTGACGCAGGTGGTCCCGGCGGGGGCGGCGGGGAGCGGCTCGGGGGCGTACGGCAGCCGGTGGATGCCGCGCAGTCCCTCGGCGTTGGGCCGGATGGCGTGCTCACGGGCCAGCCGGGACACGCCGGTGACACCGGGGAGGGGCGCGGTGAGCCGGTCCGCGAAGCCGGCCGGCCAGGAACGCACCTCTCCGAGGGGCCGCGGGGTCATCACCTCGCCGCGGCACACCGGGCGCGTCTCCCGGGCGAGGGAGCGCTCTGTCCGTTCCGTCATCGGGGGGCTCCCGTCTCGGAGGGCGCCGGCGCGGTGCGTCAGCGGAGTTCGTCGAGGGCTGCTCGCAACATGCTCAGGGCTGCCGCGACATGCGGCAATTCGAGGGGCTCGGCAGCCGTGAGGGACTCCGTCTGCTGCTGCGGGGTCGCCCCGAGCAGCGATCCGGTGCCCAGCCGCACCCGCAGCGCGCCCAGTTCGTCGCCGAAGCGGTGGCCGCCGGGGACCGGTGCGCCGAGCCGGTCCGTCAGGTACTCCTCCAGCTCCAGCGAGTCCGTGACCCCGCGGGCGGCGAGCCGGGAGCGGAGCGGGCCGAGGTCCGCGTACAGGTGACGGCCCGCCTGAGGGGGGCGGGCCAGGGCGCCGGAGGCGAGTACCGTCCGGTGGGCCGCGGCGGCGATCCGCGCCTGCATCGCGGCGGCCCGGCGGACCCGCTCGGTGACGGCGTCCGGTTCGCGCAGGGCATGGGCGGCCGCCGCCGCGACCGGGCCCGCGACGAGCGCGCCGAGCGCGGTGAGGATGTCGAGCGTACGGGCGTGGCGCACCGCCGAGCGCTCGGTGTCCGGGAAGCGGGCGACGGCGACCGGCCAGGCCGACGGGGTCAGCGCGCCCGCCAGGTCGGAGACGACCGTCACGTCGTCGGGGCACATCTCGGCCGGGCTGAGCAGCACCGTGTCGTGCGGCCGGTGCAGGGTGTCGCGCCACGTCTCGTCGCTGACGATGTGCAGCCCTTCGGCGACGGCCGCCTCGCACGCCTCACGCACCAGTTCCGGTGGGGCGACCGTGGCGGTGGGGTCGTCCACCACCGAGATGAGCAGCAGCCGCGGCCTGCCTCCCTCGGCGCGCACCCTGCGCACGGTCTCCAGGAGTGCGTACGGGTCGGGCACACCGCCGCATTCGGCGGGGGTCGGGACCTGGTAGGCGGGCCTGCCCAGCAGCCGGGCCTGCGGGATCCAGGATGCGGGGCAGGGGCGGGGCATCAGTACGTCGCCGCCGTGCGCGGCGATCAGGGCGAGCACCAGCGGGGAGGTGCCCGGGGCGGCGGCGATGTGCTCGGGGCCGCCGTGCAGTCCGCGCCGGTCCCAGTAGGCGCGGGCGGCCTCGCGCAGGGCCGCCGAGCCGCCGGCCGGTTCGGGTTCGCCGTCGGCCGCGGCGGCCGCCAGCACCTCGGCCAGTTCGGGCAGGACCGGCAGTCCGGGGCCGGGCGCGGGCGGTCCGTACCGTACGGGCCCGCGGTCCTCCCGGACCCCGGGCGCGCCGCGCCCCTGACGTCCGGTCCGCTCCCGGCCCATCCGGGCCTCCTTCGCCGCCGCTCGCTCACTGGCTCTCCGGCCCCTTTATACGAGGGAATCGAGCGGGGCGCCTGCGCTGGGGACAAAGCCGTCCGGGGCGTCCTGCCACGGCCTCGGCAGGACGCCCGGCGGCACGGGAAACCGCATCGCACGGCGACAGCCCCATTGACACTCGCCCTGCCGCGTCATTACGGTCACGCCAGGATTTCGAACGAGTGACGAAATATCGAACAAGTCGAGGGGCAACTGCCGTGCGTATCACCGGAATCAGCACACATGTGGTCGGCACACCCTGGCGCAACCTCACCTATGTGCAGGTCCACACCGACGAGGGTCTCACCGGAGTGGGCGAGACCCGGATGCTCGGCCGCACCGATGCGCTCATCGGCTATCTGCGCGAGGCGGAGGCCAACCACATCGCCGGTTCGGACCCGTTCGCCGTCGAGGACCTGGTACGCCGGATGAAGTACGGCGACTACGGGCGGGCCGGCGAGATCGTGATGTCCGGCATCGCGGTCGTCGAGATGGCCTGCTGGGACATCAAGGGCAAGGCGCTCGGCGTCCCCGTCTGGCAGCTGCTGGGCGGGAAGGTGACCGACCGGGTCAAGGCGTACGCCAACGGCTGGTACACGACCGAGCGGACCCCGGAGGCGTACCACAAGGCCGCGTCGGCGGTCGTCGCGCGCGGCTACCGGGCGCTGAAGATCGACCCGTTCGGGACGGGCCACTTCGAGCTGGGCCAGGAGGAGACCCGGTACTCCGTGTCGCTCATCGAGGCGGTCCGGGACGCCATCGGCCCGGACACCGAGCTGATGCTGGAGATGCACGGCCGCTTCAGCCCCTCGACAGCGGTACGGATCGCCCACGAGATGGCCCCGTTCCGGCCGGCCTGGCTGGAGGAGCCGGTGCCGCCGGAGAACCTCAAGGCGCTCGCCAAGGTGGCGGGCAAGGTCGACGTCCCGATCGCGACGGGTGAGCGCATCCACGACCGCATCGAGTTCCGCGAACTCTTCGAGTCGCAGGCCGCCGACATCATCCAGCCGGACGTCGGTCACATCGGCGGCATCCTGGAGACCCGGAAGCTCGCCGCGACGGCCGAGACCCACTACACGCTGATCGCCCCGCACAACGTCGGCGGTTCGGTGCTGACGGCCGCCAGCCTCCAGGTCGCGGGCTGCACGCCCAACTTCAAGATCCTTGAGCACTTCAACGACTTCGCGGACGCCGACATCAAGAAGGTCGTACGCGGCGCCCCGCAGGTCGACCCGGAGACCGGCTGCTTCGAGCTGTCCGACGCCCCCGGTCTCGGCGTGGAGCTCGATGTGGACGCGGCCGCCGAGTTCCCGCAGCAGCAGGCCCGGTTCGACCTGTGGGCCGAGGGCTGGGAGAAGAGGCAGCCCAAGTGAGCGACGGACCCGCCCTCTCGCGGGCGATCACGATCGAGCGGCCCGGCGAGCACCGGCTGGCCTCCGGCCCGGTCCCGGAGCCCGGTCCCGGCGAGGTCCGGGTGCGGGTGGCGGCGGCCGGGATCTGCATGAGCGACCGGGAGGTGTACGACGGCCGTCGCGACCCGGGTTACGTGCGCTACCCGGTGGTGCCCGGTCACGAGTGGTCGGGCACCGTCGAAGCGGTGGGCCCGGGCGTCGATCCCGCCCTGACCGGCCGGCGCACGGTCGCCGAGGGCTTCCGTTCCTGCGGGAGCTGCGAGCGGTGCCGCGGCGGCGATACCTCGCTGTGCACCTCGGGGTACGACGAGACGGGCTTCACCCGGCCCGGGGCGTTCGCCGACCATGTCGTGCTGCCCGCACGGCTGTTGCACCTGCTGGCCGACGACGCGGACCTGCGCGCCGCGGCGCTGCTGGAACCCGCGGCGGTGGTCGCGGCGGCGGTGCGGGCCGGGTCGCCGGAGCCGGGCGAGCGGATCGCGGTCGTGGGCGCGGGCACGCTCGGACTGCTCGCGGTCCAGCTGCTGGCCGCGGTGTCGCCCGGGGAGCTGACGGTGATCGACCCGAGGGACGAACGGGCCCGCCAGGCGCTGCTCTTCGGGGCGAGCGAGGCCCTGGCGCCCAAGGAGGCCGCGGAGGTGCACGGCCGGTACGACCTGGTGGTGGAGACGGCCGGCGCATCGACCACCGCGGCCGACGCCTGCCTGCTCGCGCGGCGCGGCGGGCGGGCCGTCCTCACCGGGATGTTCGCGCCGGGGGCCGTCGGCATCGACCCGGTGCATCTGTCGGTGAGTCAGCTCACGGTGCGCAGCGTGTTCGGGGCGTCCTCCGCGTCCTGGTCGTACGCGGTGCGGGCGTTCACCACGGGGCTGCTCGATCCGGCGGCGCTGATCACGCACGAGTTCCCGCTGGAGCGGTTCGCGGATGCCGTGGCGCTGGTCGGGGGCGGCGACGCGGGGACGGGAAAGGTGCTGATGCGCCCCTGAGGGCTGTCCCGTCATCCCTGGCGGGCACCGGCGGTGTGTACACACCCTCGGCCCAGGCGGCACGGGCGGCACGACGCCCCCGCCGCCCCGCCCCGCCCGTCGCCCTTCTGCTCGAACCTCGTCCGACCCACCGAACACGAAAGGTCGCTCATGACCTCCGCATCCCCCGCCCCGTCCGGATCCCGTACCGGTCCCCGGCCCCCGGGTGAGCCCGCGCTCACCGCGCTCGGACTCGGCGCGCCCGCCGCAGACCCGGCCGACGCGTCCCCGCACTCCTTTCCCGACGGCGGCACCTGGCGGACCGAGATCCCGTCCGTGGAGGGCCCCGAGGCACTGTCCGTCGTACTGAAGGAGAGCGCACGGCTCGATGTCCCCGTGCACCGGATCAGCCAGGGCAGCGGCGTCTGGATGCTCAGCGACACCGAGATCACGGACATGGTCGAGGGCTGCGCAGAACGCGGCATCGAGCTCTGCCTGTTCACCGGTCCGCGCGGCAGCTGGGACACCGGGGCCTCGTTCCGCACCGATTCGGGCGGAGCCGGGCTGCGCGCCCGTGGCCACGACGCCCTGGCGGGCTGTGTCGAGGATGCCCTGCGCGCCTCCGCGCTCGGCGTGAAGTGCCTGCTGGTGGCGGACGAGGGAGTGCTCTGGACCCTGCACCGGCTGCGCGAGCAGGGCGTACTGCCGGCCGATACGACGTTCAAGGTGTCCGCCCTGGTCGGCCCCGTGAACCCCGCGTCCTTCGCGGTGTACGAACAGCTCGGGGCGGACTCGGTCAACATCCCGTCCGACCTGACGCTCGCTCACTTCACGGAGATCCGGCGCGCTTCGGCCGCTCCGATGGACCTGTACATCGAGGCCCCGGACGACCTCGGCGGGTACGTACGGATGTACGAGGCGGCCGAGCTGATCAGGCGCGGCGCCCCGCTCTACCTCAAGTTCGGCCTGTCCAAGGCGCCCGGCATCTACCCGTACGGCGCCCATCTGCGCGATACCGCCCTGGACACGGCGCGTGAGCGGGTCCGTCGCGGCCGGCTGGTCCTGGATCTGCTGGCCCGGCACGGCGCCGACGGGAACATGTCGCCGCTGGGCTCCCGGCTGCCGGGTCCCCTGCGGCGCTTCCCGGCGCGGTGAACCGCCCCTGGGCGGGTCCGTGACCCGGTCCCGCCCAGCTCCTTCCCCGTCTCAGCCCGCGAAGGCCGTACCGGGCATGCCCAGCCCGGCGTCCGGCAGGACCAGCAGCGAGCCCGAGAGCGGGTGCGGCGCCCGGAGGCCGGTGCGGGCGGTGGAGATGTAGAGGTCGCGCAGGTCCCGGCCCCCGAAGGCGCAGGCCGTGGGCCGTCGTACCGGCAGCTCGACGACGCGGTCCAGCCTGCCGTCGGCCGTGTAGCGGCGCACCGCGGCGCCGTCCCACAGGGCGACCCAGACGGCCCCCTCGGCGTCGACCGTGAGGCCGTCGGGGTAGCCCGCGCCCTCCTCGACGGTCGCGAACGGCCTTCGGCCGGCGACCTGTTCGCCGTCCACGTCGAAGACGTCGATCCGGCGGGTCGGCGTGTCGATGTAGTACATCAGCCTGCCGTCCGGGCTCCAGCCGGTGCCGTTGCTGCAGGCCACCAGCGGCAGCACCCGGGTGACCGTGCCGTCGGGGGCGATACGGCCGAGGCTGCCGCCGACCTCCGACTCGTCGTAGCGCATGGTGCCCGCCCACAGCGCACCGTCCGGCGCCACCGCGGCATCGTTGCCGCGCCGGCCCGGCTCGGCGTCGTGCACGAGCCAGCTGAAGGCACCGTCCGCGTCATAGAGGCCGATGCCGTCGCGCAGATTGACGACGAGGCCGCCACCGGCCCGCGGCTTGGCCGCGCCGACATGCTGCTCGGTGGCCATGACGGTCCGCCGGCCGTCGGCCGGATCGAAGGTGTGGACGCGGGCGGAGAGGATGTCGACCCAGATCAGCCGCCCGGCGGCCGGGTCCCAGGTCGGGCCCTCCCCGAGTGCGGCGTGCTCCCGTACGGCGACGTCGAGGCGCGGGCGGCTCACATCTCCCTCCGGTGGTGGCCGAGGCGACCGGAGAGCGCGTCGGCGCCTTCGGCCGCGAGGGCGGCCAGCTCCGCCTCGCGCTCCTCGCTCCAGCGGCTCATGGGGACGGAGACGGACAGCGCGGCGACGACCCGGCCCGACCGGTCCCGTACGGGCGCCGCGACGCAGCTCACGTCGGGGTTGGACTCCCGGTGCTCCACCGCGATGCCGCGCTCCCGCACGACGGCCAGGGCGGCTCGCAGCTCCCCTTCGTCGGTGATGCTGTCGGGGGTCATCCCGGTCAGTTCGAGGCCGTCGAGGCGGGCGTCGAGCTCCCGGCCGGGAAGGGCCGCGAGCAGCATCTTGCCGACCGACGTGCAGTGCGCGGGCAGTTTCCGGCCGGCCGCCGACACCATCCGGACCGCGTGGGTGGAGTCCACCTTGGCGATGTAGATGACGTCGGTCCCCTCCAGGATCGCCACATGCACGGTCTCCCCGCAGGTCTCCGCGACCTGCCGGGCCACCTGCTGGCCCTCGGCGGCGAGGTCGAGCTGCTCGGCGTACCGGCTGCCGAGCTGGTACGTCCGGACACCGAGGCGGTAGCGGCCGGGCTGGTCGGGGATCGTCACGAGGTACGAACGGGCGGCGAGCGTGGTCAGCAGCTCATGGACGGTGGTGCGCGGCAGCTGGAGCTTGCGGGTCACCTCGGGCGCGGAGAGCGTACCGTCGCCGTGGAGGAAGAGTTCCAGTACGTCCAGCGCCCGGGTCACCGCAGGGACGAGTCGCCCCATGGTCGTGCACCACCCTCTCGTGTTCGACATTCCGGCCAGTGACCGGCATCACGAACACAGGCTAAGCGTGGCGCACTTGCGGGGCAATGACGAGGTGATGTGCGGCACTCGACAACCGAATCGATACGTTCCTTTTCTCCCGGTATGCGAGCGAATGACATGGGGGCGATGCCACCCTGCGCCCCCTTCGCCCGGGCTTGTGGACACGGTCCGGGCGCGCCTGCCGGTTCGGCGGGGACGGGCAGGGTATTCGCTGTTCCATGTCTTCACCGAACTTCTCTTCACATCTGCCGCGACCCGACGGGCTGCGGAGCGTCCTGCACCGCAGCGATCTGGCCGTGTTCCAGAACCTGGCCCGGCGGCACTGGCCCGCGGCCGGGCCCGTGCTGCCGCGGCTCAGCCGCAGCGCTAATCACGGGCTGCTGTGGGTCGGCGCGGCAGCGGGCATCGCGGCGTTCGGCGGCAGCGCCCGGGCCCGCCGGGCCGCGCTGCGCGGGATCGCCTCGCTGGCGGTGGCCTCGGCGGCGATCAACACGGTCGGCAAGGGCGCGGTCCGCCGCGAGCGGCCGATACTGGACGCCGTGCCGGTGATACGGCAGCTCAAGCGTCAGCCGGTCACCACGTCCTTCCCTTCGGGGCACGCCGCTTCGGCTGCCGCGTTCGCCACCGGGGTGGCGCTCGAATCGAAGGGCTGGGGGGCGGTCGTCGCGCCCGTCGCCCTGTCGGTGGCCGCCTCCCGCATCTACACCGGAGTCCACTACCCGAGCGATGTGGTGGCCGGTGCCGCGCTCGGCATAGGGGCGGCATTCGCACTGCGGGGCATCGTGCCGACCCGGGGGCAGCTGCCCGCGCCGGGCAGGCCGCCCGCCGACGCGCCCGCCCTGCCGGACGGCCAGGACCTGGTCGTCGTCGTCAACCAGGAGTCGGGGACGGCGACGGCCACGGCGTCGCTGGTCCGGGACGCCCTGCCGAACGCCGAAGTGGTGGAGTGCCCCCCGGCCGAGCTCTCGGCCGAGCTGGAGAAGGCGGCGGGCCGCGGCCGGGCGCTGGGGGTGTGCGGGGGCGACGGCACGGTCAACCAGGCGGCGGCGGTGGCCGCCGTGCACGGTCTGCCGCTGGCCGTGTTCCCCGGCGGGACGCTGAACCACTTCGCGTACGACCTGGGCATCGAGACCGTGGCCGACGCCTGCGCCGCGCTCGCCTCGGGAAGTGCGGTCCGGGCCGACCTGGGCCGCTTCCGGCCCGGACCGGACGGCCCCGGGGGCGCCCACGGCTACTTCGTCAATGCCTTCAGCCTGGGCGTCTACCCGGAGCTGGTGCGGACCCGTGAGCGCTGGGCCCCGCGGATCGGCGGCTGGCCCGCCGGTGTCCTCGCGGCCTTCGAGGCGCTGCGCGGGGAACGTCCGCTGGAAGCCGAACTGCAGGGCCGCCGACGGCCCCTGTGGCTGCTGTTCGTCGGCAACGGACTGTTCCAGCGGGTCGGTCCGGCACCCGGCCGCCGGCACAACCTCGCCGACGGACTGCTGGACGTACGCGTCGTGCACGGGGGCCGGACGCCCGCCCTGAGGCTCCTGGCGGCCGCCGTCGCCGGCCCGCTGACCCGCTCCCCCATCCACGCCGCCGTCCGACGCAGGCGCATCCGCGTCTCCGGCCTGAAGCCCGGCACCCCCTATGCCTACGACGGTGAAGTGGCGCACAGTCAGGGCGACCTGATGATCGACAAACTGCCGGAGGCGCTGACGGTCTACTGCCCGAGACCGGCGTGAAACCGGCGGGACCAGGATGAGCGAAGAGGCGGCCGACACCGAGTCGGCCGCCTTTCGCGTGCGGTCGCGCCCCACGACGCCTGTCCACATAGCAAGATATCCATCTCATTATTCGGCATCAGGGCATACGGTGGCCGTACCGATCAGAGCTTTGCGGCTCGCGTTTCGCGGTTCGCGTTCGAGAGAGGATGCACGGTCATGCCGAAGGAGACCGCCGTCTACACCCACGGCCACCACGAGTCGGTGCTGCGCTCGCACCGCTGGCGCACCGCCGCCAATTCCGCGGCCTACCTCATCGGTGAACTCCGCCCCGGCATGAGCGTGCTGGACGTCGGCTGCGGGCCCGGCACCATCACCGCGGACCTGGCCGCCCTCGTCGCTCCGGGTCGTGTGACGGCCGTCGACACCACCCGGGAGATCCTCGGCCAGGCAGCCGACGCGGCGTCCGAACGAGGCCTGGAAAACGTCGAGTTCGCCGTGGCCGATGTCCACGCCCTGGACTTCCCCGACGACTCGTTCGACGTGGTCCACGCCCACCAGGTGCTCCAGCACGTCGGCGACCCGGTGCAGGCGCTGCGCGAGATGCGGCGGGTGTGCCGCCCCGGCGGCATCGTCGCGGCCCGCGACAGCGACTACGCGGCCATGAGCTGGTTCCCCGAGTCACCGGTGATGGACGCCTGGCAGCAGTTGTACGGCCGGGTGGCGCGGGCCAACGGGGGCGAGCCGGACGCGGGCCGCCGGCTCCTCTCCTGGGCGCGCGAGGCGGGCTTCGGCGACATCACGCCGACGGCCGCCTCCTGGTGTTTCGCCACGCCGGAGAGCCGGGACTGGTGGAGCGGCCTGTGGGCGGACCGAACCGTCGGCTCGGTCTACGCGAAGCTGGCGGTCGACGGCGGCCACGCGACGCCCGGCGAGCTCACCGCGATCGCCGAGGCCTGGCGCACCTGGGGCGAACAGGGCGACGGCTGGTTCATGGTCCCGCACGGCGAGATCCTCTGCCGGGCCTGATCCCCGGGGGCCGGCCCCAACCGGACGGGGCCGGCCGGGCCGCCGGGCCCGTCCGGCGGTCCCCGGCCGTTCGGTCCCCGTCACCCCGGCCTGCGGGTCGCGGGCCCCGGGCCGCCCGCCCTGTCCCCTCCGCCGAATCGATCACACGCCGCTGACCGGCCAACTACCCTGTTCGGCATGGAAATCCTGGGAACCACGCTGCGTATCTGCGTCGACGACCTGGAGGCCGCGGTGGCCTTCTACGAGGACCTGACGGCGAGTCCGGCGCAACGCTTCGAGCGCGGCGGGGTGTCCGTCGCCGCCATCAGCTGCTTTCTGCTGATGAGCGGCCCCGAGTCCGAGCTGGAGATCCTGCGCAAGGTGACGGCGACGATCGCCGTGAAGGACGTCGACGAGGCCCACGCCTCCCTGACCCGGGTCGGCGCCCGCGTCATCGCGGGCCCGGTACCCACCCCGGTCGGCCGCAATCTGATCGCGGTGCACCCGGACGGCTCGGTCTTCGAGTACGTCGACCGCAACCGGGCCGTCTGAGCGACCCGCCCCCGCGCCTCCGGCCGTCACCCCCGGGGCCGCATCCGGTAGTTGTACACGTCCGGCAGCGGTTCGTCGGTGAGTTCGGCCCACACCTCGTCCAGGATCTCCGCGCCCTCGCGCAGATCGGCGACCTCGAAGCCCGCGTCGAACAGGGCGCGGGCGGCCGCCCGGTCGCCCTCCGCGAGCAGGAGGCGCGCCTCCAGCAGGCGGAAACGGCCCCGGGGGCGGATGCCCGGCAGCAGGCCGTCCCAGACAGCGCGCGCCTCGGCGGTGCGGCCCGCCGTCAGCAGCGCCTCGATCGCCTCCCGGCCGAGGGCCGCCGTGGCCGCGGTCCAGGCCTCGCCGTCGTCGGGGCGCTGCGCGCACAGGTCGTCGAACGCCTCGGCGTAGTGGGATGCCGCCCGGTCCCGCTGGCCGCTCTCCTGGGCGGCGACGGCCAGGCAGCGGAGCAGCGGCCAGCGGGACGGGGCGAGTGCCAGTCCGCGCTCCCAGCTGCGGACCGCCTGGGCCCGGTCGTCGGCATGCCACTGGGCGACGCCGAGGTGGTACTCGGTGAGCGGCTCGGCGGAGGCCGTCTCCAGCATGTCGCGCCAGTGCGGGGAGACGAGACTGGGCCCGGGCGGGGCGACGCGGCGGGGTTCGGGAAAGGCACCCTGCTCCAGCAGTTCGATCCAGGGCTCCTGCTGTTCGCCGAGCGTCGACGCCGCGAACGGGGTGCCGGGCAGCTTGTACCCGCCGCGCCGCACCTCCAGGGCGCCCCATCCCGAGCCGGTGGCCAGGATCTCGCCCGGCTCCGTGTCGGCGCAGCCGCGCCACGCCTCGTACGCGGCGTCCACGTCGGCGCGCGGCAGCGCCTCGGCGAGCCGGCGCTCCGTCTCGGCACGGGCAGCTGCCCAGTCGCCGCCGTGCACCGTGGCGGGGTCGGCGGCCAGCGGCCCGTACGACTCCAGCCAGCTGAACTCGCCGCCGGGCTCCAGCGGCACATGCTCCAGCTGGGTGCGGGCGAGCCCCGCCTGGATCTCGGCGTAGCCGGTCGTGCCGGGCTCGGTGAGCCACTCCTGCCAGCGGCGGCCGCCGGGCCCGCTGCCCCAGAGGAAGAGCTTGCGGCCGCGCAGCAGGTCGGTGGAGGTCTGGACGAGGCCGTGGCCGTGCTCGTCGAGAGACGCGATCCAGCGGCGGGTGCCGTCGGGCACCTCGTAGAAGTAGTCCGCGGGAAAGTCGCTGCGCAGCGGGTACGTACGGTCGACGCCCCCGGTCTCGGGCATCGGGACCCGGGTCAGCGTCCGTTCGTAGCCGAAGTGCCAGGCCTCGTCGGCGGGGGCCAGTACCCGGGTCCGTTCGCCCTCGGGGACGGCGATGTTGGACCACCAGTAGACGGGTGCGGGGTGTTCGTGCGGGTTGCGTATCCGTACGCCGACATGGAGGAAGTCGGAGTCCTCCGGCAGCCACAGATCCACCTGGAACGGCAGGTCGCGCAGCCGCTCCCACTCCCAGAGCCGGACCATCTCGCCGCCGTCGGGTGCCGGGACACGGGCGGCGTGCACCGGGGCGCAGGACAGTGTGGTGTGGCCCGTGGCGCCGATGTTCCATTCGATGCCGCCGGAGAACCAGGCGCCGTTGAGCGCGAAGTCGGCGGGCTGCAGCACGGGGTTGGTGTAGACGAGGTCGCGGCCGCTCGGCTTGTGGAAGAGGGAGTGGATACGGCCGCCCAGCCCGGGGAGCACGGTGGCCCGCAGCCGGTCGTTCTCGATGACGATCGCGTCGAGGTCCATGGGCGTGCGCTCGCGTCCGTAGCCGTCGAGGATCCGTACGGGAAGCACAGTGGCCAGGGGCGCGTAGCCGAGCTGGCGGGCCATGTCGCGGGGCAGTCCCGCCCGGTCCCGGTCGTCGACGACATGCATCTCGTCGAGCGGCCGCAGCGCGGGCAGCGGGTTCTCCGGTCCCGTCGCCGCCGCGGGCAGGGTCAGTACGGTGCGTCGTACGGTGGTGGCCAAGGCAACCTCGCTCCCTCGCGCGGGCCGCCGCAGGTCCGGGCGCCCCCCGATGACCATGGAACACGCTGGACGCCGCCCGGACCAGGGGATCAGCCGTCAGACTTCGGCAAAAGCCGCGACGACCAGGTCGGTGAGCAGCGCGCCCGCGGTGCCGTCGGGGTCGAGATCGGGGTCGTAGATCGTGACGTTGAGTCCCACGCAGCGGGGCGAGCGGACCAGCGTCCGCAGCAGCGGGCCCAGTTCGCCGGGGAGCAGTCCGCCGTCGTCGGGGCTGTCGACGGCGGGCATGACGGAGGGGTCGAGCACGTCGGCGTCCAGGTGGACCCAGAAGCCGTCGAGGGCCGGGCTCTCCAGGCTCCGCACGACGCCGCCCGCCAGATCGGCCGCGCCCTGCTCACGGATCTCACCGACGGTCGCCACCGGGATCTTCAGCTCGGCGAGTTCGGCGCGGTCCTCGTCGTCGTCGCGGATGCCGAGGATCCGTACGTCCTCGTCCCTGAGATACGGCCGCAGCCCCTCCAGGCCGGCCAGGTCGTCCTGCCCCCGGCCGGTGGCGATGGCCAGCTCCTCGCCGCCCGCGGCGCCGATCCGGCCGCTGTTGCCCGCATGGCGGAAGTCGGCGGACCCGTCGACCGACACCAGTCCGTACCGGCCGATCCGGCGCAGGGCGAGTGAGGCGCCGAGCTGGATGGAGCAGTCACCGCCCAGGACGAGGGGAAAGTCGCCCGCGCGCACATGCCGCTCGACGCGGTCGGCGAGGGTGCGGGTGTACCGGGCGATCTCCGGGGCATGGAAGACGCCGTCCCCTTCCTCCCACGCGCCGCGGTCGTAGCGGGGCGGCACGACGACCCCGCCCTCGAACGCGCCGATCCGCTGCACGATCCGCTGCTCCCGCAGGGCGCCGGCGAGCTTGTAGCAGCCGGGTACGGTGCCGGGGGCCGGCGGACGAAGTCCCAGGTTGGAGGGGGCGTCCAGCACGAAGATATTTCGCATGCGCCCCATCCTCCGCGCCGTAGGCTTGCTCCTCAATCGGTTTACGGAATGCGACAGGGACGGCGGGACACGATGGGCACGCAGCACACGTACCGAGTGATCGTGCGCGGCACGTGGGAAGGGCTCAGCGACGGGGCCCGCGAGCGGCTCCTCGCCGAGGTGGAGGAACACGGCCTGGCCGCGATGCAGTTCAGCGAGGAGGGGTCGCTGACCTACGACCGCGTCCTCAAGCACTTCAGCTTCCGGTACGTGGTGGTGTCGGACGCGGCGGACGGCGAGGAGA
Source organism: Streptomyces sp. NPDC048211 (assembly GCF_043202315.1). Classification (NCBI taxonomy): domain Bacteria; kingdom Bacillati; phylum Actinomycetota; class Actinomycetes; order Kitasatosporales; family Streptomycetaceae; genus Streptomyces; species Streptomyces sp. NPDC048211. Next base: position 937,090 of record NZ_JBIDAD010000002.1, on the reverse strand, counting down.
TGGCGTCCGCGATCGCCGAGGACCGCGCGGAGACGGCACTGCGGAAGGCCGGTTACGGGCACGGTGAGCTGCGCTCCACTGCGACGGACATGGACACCATGAAGATCAACTTCAAGGGGCGGCGGGGCTCAGGGGCAGCGTGACGCGACGTCGGCGGCCGCCGGCGCCTTCTCCGGGCGGGGTCCAGGACCGCGCTCCCGGCCGCCGCGCGGCCGTACGCCTGCACGCCTGCACCGGCATCGGCGGCTGCCCGGCTGCCCTTAGGGTGCGGGGCATGGCTGTCATGGATGTACGCAACGATTCCACCGGCTGGCTCACCCTGTGGCTCGAACCGCTCGGTGAGGACCGGTGGCTGAGGCCGGACGAGACGTTCCGCATCCGATCCGACTACAACGGCGACGAGCCGGCCTTCTCGGTGTCGTTCTGGGTGGATGAGGACGACCGGTCGGCAGGGATCGAGAACATCGCGGTCTGGATCGAGAGCGGTGACTGCTACGCGGAAGTCGTCGACGGATCGGGCCGTCTCATCGAGTGCGGGCACCAGCGGCCCGAGGCCGTCAACAGGCAATGGCAGGCCGCCCGGGAAGAGGCACAGAAGCGCCTGGCGGAACGGCAGCCCGGATGAGGGCGGGCCGGCCGGCAGCGGCGCGGGACGGCGCACCGGGAGCCGGCCCGGTCTGACCTCGCACGGCCGGCCTGTTCGGCGACGGTGCGGGCGGGTGGGGGTCCCGGGACGCGACGGCCTCGCCATGGGTGGTTCGCTCTCACGCAAACCGCCCGTGCCACCGGAGACTTCTCGGGCGGCGCCTATGCGGGCGCCGAGGACTCCGTGTGCGGACGCAGGACCATGAGCGGGCCTTCCACGGCCGCCACCATGGCGAAGGGGAACCGGTCGAGCTCGACGCACAGTGCCACGTCATCGGGATGGACCCCTTGACGCACCCCCTCCGCCAGCTCGGCCGCGGCGCGCGAGGTGGCGGCGCGACGGAGGAAGCCGGCAGCATCGGTCACGGTCCCGTCGGCTCTCCCGGCGATGTACTGAGCGCATGCCAGGTCCTCATCGGCCCGCCCGTCCTCGCCCGTGACGACGAACGTGGCACTGTCGCCTGCGCGTTGCCTCAGGAGCCGGGCCGTCGCCTCCGCGACCACGAAACTCGCGCACAGCACCAGGTGCGCGTCCTTGACCGCGAGGGCGCCGACGGTCCCTGCCGTGGTCTTCTGCACGACGGTCCGGCCGCCGAGGTCCATGGTCCGCAGCAGGCCCGGTGAGTTGACCGCGTCGAAACCCGGGGCGGGCGGACCGTCCTTGAGGGCCACCCAGTCCGGGTGGCGCTCCTTGAGTGCCCTGGCCTCGTCGAGCGATGCGGCGAGAACGATTCGCTCCGCGCCTCGGGCAAAGGCCCAGGCAGCCACGGTGAACGCCCTCATGACGTCCACCACGACCGCCACGGACGGGACTTCGGGCAGGTCGGCGATGCCGAGGAATCGAGTCTCCATGCGGTCATGATCACGTATGCCCGGGCCGGTGCGCCTGGCGCGTGAGGCACATCACGCACCGAGTCGCGGCGTGCGGGGCCCCCGGCTCCGGAGGGCGGGTTGTGAGGGCTGTGGAGACGGCGAAAGCGTCGCCGCTATGGTGAGCCGATGACGTCGATCAAGCAGTTTCAAGTCACCTTCGACTGCGAGGACCCTGAGCGCGTTGCCCGTTTCTGGTGCGAGGTGCTGGGGTATGTCGTGTCCCCGCCGCCGGAGGGGTTCGACACGTGGGAGGCCTACAAGACCTCTCTCTCCTCCGAGCAGCCGCTTTCAGGGTTCGCCTGCGCCGATCCCACGGGGGTGGGCCCGCGCATGTACTTCCAGCGTGTCCCCGAGGGCAAGGTCGTCAAGAACCGGGTGCACCTCGACGTGCGCGTCGGCACCGGGCTCGTGGGTGAGGAGCGCCTCGCCGCACTCGAGGCCGAGTGCGCCCGGCTGCTCCCGCTCGGCGCGGTACGCGGGCAACTGCTGCTCGCCGACGACGAGAACGAGTCCTGCCTCAACATGCAGGACATCGAGGGCAACGAGTTCTGTCTCGACTGAACGGCCGGACCGCCTGCTGCCCGTGCCGGTTCGACCGGTACGGGCAGCAGTTTCGGCGGGAGGGGGCGAGACGCGCGTCGTCCCGCACGAGGATCGCGCGCGGCAAGCGGATCACCGGGTTCACGAGTGGTTCCGTACGCCCCCGTACGGCGCTCAGGCCGACACGTGTCCCAGTACCGAGCGCATCGCACGGCGCACGGCCTGGCGTGACTCCTCCGTCGGGTCGAGTGTCTCGAAGGCGTGGCGGCCGTTCGGTACGTCGACCACCTCGACGTTCGCCCCGCACCTCTCGGACGCGGCCAGGAACTCCTCGACGGTGGCGGCGATTTCGGGCGACTCACGGCCTGCCCGGATGAGGACGAAGGGCAGGGCGCCCGCACCCGGCAGCGCTTCCACCGGGTGGAACCGGCCGTCGACGGGCCCCCAGCCGGGGACCGGAACCAGGATCGGATAGGAGGCGGCCAGGCAGCGCAGCCAGGCCGGCGGCCTCCTCAGCCAGTCCGCCGCGATGAGGCCGCCTCCCGAGAGGAACCACAGCGCGATCCGGTCCGCGTCCACCCGCGGGTCGGCCCGGACCAGCTCCACCGCGGCCGCCACGTCCGCGGCGGCGCGCGGGTAGTCGGCCATGTCGTGCAGGCGGTGATCGAGGGTCACACCGACCGCCCCCTCAGCGGCCGCGTAGCGGGCGTATCCCCTGAGGGCCGGCCAGTCCCGCGGGGTCGGCCGGGCCCCGGCGGGCACCGGTCCGCCGTGCACGAACACCACCGCCGGCCGGGGCCCCGCCGCCTCGGGCAGATACAGATCGACGTTGCCGGTCCGCTCGTGCGGCAGCTCCGGCACGTCCAGCAGGAACGGCCGCAGGTGCGCGGGCGGCTCCCCCGCACCGGGCGGGACCATGCGGTGCCCCTCGCCTGCGGCGGCCCGCAGCAGGACCTCGGCCAGCTCGTCCGGGAGGGACAGCATCGGCCAGTGTCCGGTGGGGAGTTCGAAGAAGGACACCTGGGGGTCGGCCAGGGCCAGGAAGACGGGATCGCCGAGATCCACCCGCCGCTGGACCATCTCGATGCTCGACCCGTTCGCGTTGCAGAGCACTCCGGTGACGGGCACCGAGGCCACCTCGCCGGTCAGCCGCAGCGGCTGGAGCAGCGTGCGCAGCGGCTGCGGGGAGGCCAGGGCGGTGAGCCGGTCCAGTGCCGCTCCGGGGATGCCCGCGGTGCTGCCCCAGCGCTGCCACTCGTCCCGGGCCGGGGCCTCCAGGCCCCGGCCCGCCCCCGCCGTACCGGAGTGCCCGGCCACTCTCTCGCGCGCGGACGGGTCCGCGACGGCGGCCAGCGCGGGCACTCCGTCCTGGCCGGGGCCCGCGTCGAGGCAGACGATCCGGCCGATGCGCTCCGCGCGGCGGTCGGCGGCACCGAGCACCGGGTGGACGCCGTAGTCGTGCCCGACCAGCACGATCTGCCGGTCCCGGCCGGCGCCGGCGCTCACCGAGTCGATCAGCGCGAGCACGTCCTCGATGTGCGTCTCCAGGTCGGTGTCGCCCGTCGCGGCTTCGCGGGACCCGCCGAGGCCGGTGAGCTCAGCCGTGTGCACCCCGGCACCCGACTCGGCCAAGGCCGCAGCGGTGTCGTCCCATACGTGTGCGCCGGTGAACATGCCCGGCACCAGGATGAATTCGGTCATGGTCCTCTCCTCCGCGATCTGTTGTCGGCGGGCCGTCCACGCTCGCCCGGCCCCCTCGCCGGTACCGTAGAAGCTCCCCCTGAGGGAGGTTCAAGTGTTCATGCCGCACGACGACGGCCTGTGCAGCATCGGCGAGCTCGCCGAGCGCGCGGGCGTCACGGTGAAGGCCGTCCGCTTCTACTCCGACAACGGCCTGCTGCCGGAGGCGTCCCGCAGCGCCGGTGGCCATCGCCGGTACGGCCCCGACGCACTCGGCCGGCTCCGGATGCTCCGCTCCCTGCGCGCGCTCGGCCTGCCGGTGCGCGAGGTGCGCCGCGTCCTCGACGAGGAGGAGGACGGGGCGGACAGCGTGCTGGAGGACGTCGTCGCGGGGCAGTTGCGCGAACTGGGCTCGCAACTCACGGCCCTGCGCTGGCGGGAGGCGGGGATGCGCCTGGTGCTGGAGTGCCCGCCCGGGGAGCGGGCCGACCGGCTGCGCCTGATCGGTGCGGTGACCGCCCCGCCGAACACGGCCCCGCTGGCCCGGTTCTGGCGGGCCTGGCTGCCGCCGCGGATGCCGACCCGGGCGACGGCCGCGTTCCTGGAGGTGGCGGTGCCTCAGCCGCCCGATGACCCGGATCCGGTCCAGGTACTCGCCTTCGCCCGGCTGAACGCGCTCGTGACCCGCCCCTGCCCGGGCGCCGAGCAGCCCCAGCCCGAGGCACACAAGGCCGCGGGGGCCCGCGGGCCGGCCGTACTGTACGCGGGTCTCGCCCAGGCGTACGAACTGGCCGGCGCCCACATGCTCCAGGGCCACGAACCGTTCGAGGGAGCGGAGTTGGACTGTTTCGTGGACGCGTACGCGAGCGCCTACGGCAGCCGGGACACGCCTGCCTTCCGCAGCCTGCTCGCGGGACAGCTGGCCGCCGACCCGCGCATCGACCGGTACTGGGAGCTGGTGGCCGACGTGATCACCGCACCCGGCGGCCCGCAGCAGCCGACCCCCGGGACCGCGCACGACTGGCTGTTCGCGGCGCTGGCCGCGCAGACCGCCGCGGCGGCGGGCTGAGCACCGTTCGGTCCCCGCCGACCGCTCGCCGGGCCATGGCGATCGGCCCCGTCACACCCAGGGCCGCACGCCCCCTCCCCCGGGCGGCTTCAGCGCATCTCCGCCGTGATCGCCCATCGTTCGTGGTCGCGCCAGGCCCCGTCGATGAACAGGAAGTCCGGTGAGAATCCCTCCAGCCGGAATCCTGCCCTGCGCACCAGTGCGACCGAGCCCGCGTTGCCCGGCTGGATGTTCGCTTCGAGGCGGTGCAGGCCGAGCGGACCGAAGGCGTGTCCGATGACGAGGTCGAGCCCCTCGCTCATCAGGCCGTGTCCGCTCGCGTGGGCGAAGGCTCCGTAGCCGAGCGCGCCGCAGCGGAAACCGCCGATGACGATGTTGTTGATGTTGATGAACCCGGCGATCGCCCCGTCTGCCCGGCCTCCGGCCGCCCCGTGCCGTTCGCACACGAGGAATCCCGCCTTCGACGGGTCCTCGATGAGTGTGCCCGCGTAGGCGGCGTACGCGTCGGGGTCGGCGGGCGGGAACAGCCAGGGGCGGTGCAGCTCCCGGCTCTCCCGGGCCCGGGCGGTGAACTCGTCCGCATCGGCGTACGTGAAAGGGCGGATCGCTGTGCGCGGCCCCTGGGCCAGGTAGGTGCTGTCGGACATCGGCCCAGCGTAGATCGTCGCCGCCCGGCCCATCGGGGCCGGGCGGCGACGAGGACCGCTACTTGGTCCGCCGGCGGAAGACGTACGCTCCGCAGGCCATGCCGGCCAGGAACATCACGATCAGCCACACGTACAGCGGCATGGTCACCAGCGGAACGATGAGGCGGACCTCGACGTCTTCGGTGTTCTCCGCGATGAACACGATCGACAGGACCGCGATGATGATGACAAGGATGCGGGCCGGTGTGAACGCACCCGCGCTGCCCTTGCTGCCGCTCGACACGTCCTTCGGGCTCATGAGGCGGCCCCTTCCCTGGTTCTGGTGCGCCACCGTCCCCCGGAGCACCAGGATGACTCCGTTCGGGTGCCGGGGGGCGGTGCTGTACGGCCGTTCGGGTGACGGCCGTACGCCTGGGCCGGGAGCGTGCGGCGGATCAGGGCCGGACCGGCCCTGTCGCGTCACCTCGCCGCGGCACCGACCACCGGAAGCTCCAGGATGCCGGTGTCCCCGGGCGCGCTGACGACCGTGACGGGCTTGATGCCGCGGTTGCCGAAGTACGCGCTGTCGCTGGCCGCGATCGCGAATTCCAGCCGGTGACCCGCCTCGTACCGGTGGACGATGCCGGGCAGCTGGACGGTGAAGGACCGGGTCACGTCGGGCACCCGGACCGGCGAGACGAGGCGCTTCACCAGCGTCTTGGTGCCGTCCGGTGCCACGTCGTACACCTTGGCGAACAGGACGAGCTTGTCGGCGGCGTCTCCGCTGTTCTGCACCCGCTCCGTCGTCGGCGAGACGACCTTCAGCGTGGCCTTCGGGGCCCCGACGACATCGACCGCCGAGTCGAGCGGGGCACTGGTCCAGCCGAGGTAGTTGCCCACGGTGTCGTACGGCTTCGGGTCGGGCAGTCCGATGAGACCGGCGAGTGAGCTCTCCGAGTGGCTGGTCGGCACGAGCCAGTTCGTGTACCGGCGGCTGCCGCGTGCGACGTCGGAGCGGTTGCCGACGAGCGTGCCGTCGCCGGACAGGTACATCTTCCGGGTCAGGCCCGGGACGGCGTCCGCGGTGCCGTAGCCGCTCTGCCAGTCACGGTAGTAGGCGAACTCCGGCCCGGTGTCCGTGGTCGTCTCGTGGCGGAGGTAGCGGTCGAACCAGGCGAGGATGCGCCCGCCGACGTAGCTGGTCTCCAGATTGCCCTGGCCCAGGTCGAGTTCGCCCTCCGCCTGACCGCCGCTGTGGCCCCATGCCTGCCAGATCATCTTGGCGGTGGTGCCCTGCGCCTTGAGCGTCCGGTACGTGGCGGTGGCCTCGTTGAGGTTGAACAGACTGTCGGCCTGCCCCTGGATCAGAAGGGTGGGCGCCTTGACGCGGTTCAGGTACGAGACGGGCGAGACACTGCGGGCGTAGGCGAGCATGGCGGCGGTCCTGTCCGCCGGGTAGCGGCCGGAGTTGAGCAGCCGGATGGTGTCGCAGGCCCGCGCGGCGAAGTGGAGGCAGTCCAGGCTGCCGAAGCGGGACGGGTCGAGGCTGGGGCTGAGAATCGTCTGCCCCTCCCCCATCAGGTAGAAGCCGTTGGTCCACTGCCATTTGAAGACGCCCGCGGTGTCGGAGGAGACGCCCGCCGCCGCACCGGTGTTGTTGGGAGCCAGCGCGTAGCCGAGATCGTTCCAGGTGATGAGCGGGACGAGGGCGTCGACGCGGGGGTCGACCGCCGCGGTGGCCATCTGGATGGCTCCGCCGTACGAGCCGCCGATCATGCCGACCACGGGGTCTCCGGGGCCGTCCTGGGTGACGAAGTCGGCCTCGGTGCCGTCGTCCGCGGCACGGGTTCCGCCGAGGAAGTCGACGAGGGCGGCCGCCGCCCTGCCGTCGGTCTCCGGGTCGTCGAGCGTGATGAGGCAGCCGGACTTGCCGAACCCCAGGCCGGAGTAGACGAGTCCGGCGTAGCCGCGCGAGGCGAACGCCTTGCCGATGCCGTCGGTCGAGCCGTCCGACTTGCTGCCGCCGAAGCCGTTGGTGGCGAGGACCGCGGGCACCGGGTGCCGGGCGTCGGCCCCGGCGGGGCGGTAGAGGTCGGCGTCCACGGTGCAGGACCGGCCCCCCGCGGACACGGTGAACTTCAGTGCGGTGACGGTGTACGCGGACGCCTCGGCCTCCGTTCCCGCCTGTGCGGTGCCGGCGAACGCGAGGGGCGCGGCGAGCGCGGCACCCGCGAGGAGGGCGAGCGGTCTGCGGGACAGCGCCTTCGACGCCTTCGACCGGGAGCGGGAACCGGAGACAGCACGCGACACGAGGACCTCCACACCGAGGACACCTTACCGACCGGTAAGTACTGGGCCGCGCTCATGCTGTGACACAGGTCATGGTGGTGTCAACGCCCAGGACGGTGATTCCTGAAGGTTGTTCAGCTTCTCCGCGTCACCGCCCCGTTCGGGCCTGCGCCCCGGGCCGGCACCCCGCTCTCGCGCCCTGTCCGCGCGCTCACACCAGGGCCGGCACCTCGACGGTGAGCGTGGCGGGACCGCCGTCGGCCGGCGCGTCCAGCACCGCCGGCACCCCGAGCGGAATCGTCAGCCCGGTGGGGCCGTGCCCGAAGCCGAGCTCCTCGACGACGGGGACGCCCAGCGGGCCGAGCCGGTCGGCGAGAACGGCGCGCACCCGCTCGTACGGCCCGCAGCCCGCCCAGGAACCACAGGCCACCCCGGCGACGCCGTCGAGCGCCCCGGCCCGCAGCAGCTGGGTGAGGATCCGGTCGATGCCGTACGGGTCCTCCGTGGTGTCCTCGATGACGAGCAGGCCGCCACGGGCCGACGCGCGGGCGTGCGGGGTGGCGAGGTCGGCGGCGAGCAGGCTCACACAGCCGCCGTACGTGACGCCCCGGGCCCGCCCCGGCACCAGCGCCCTCGCGTCGTCGAGCCCCAGCGTCATCACCGTCTCGGGCTCGAAGAGGGTGGCACGCAGGGACTCCTGGGTCCTCGGGTCCTTCAGGAACGTCTCCGTACCCACCATGGGGCCGTGCAGCGTGGCAAGCCCCGTCCGCAGGGCGAACGCTTCGTGGAGCACGGTGATGTCGCTGTAGCCGACGAACACCTTGGGCCCGGCGGCCCGCATCGCCGCCCAGTCCACCAGGTCGACCATGCGGTGTGCCCCGTATCCGCCCCGGGCGCAGATCACCGCGTCGACGGAGGGATCGCACCAGGCGTCCTGGAGGTCCCGGGCCCGCGCCTCGTCCGCACCCGCCAGGAAGTCCAGCTCCCGGTGCACGTCCAGCACATGCGGCATCACCACCGGAACGAGGCCCCAGCCGCGCAGGAGGTCGAGGCCGGGCTCCAGCCGGTCGGCGGGCACCGGTCCGCTCGGGGAGACGACGGCGACCCTGGCACCCGCGCGCAGCCGGGCGGGACGGGTCAGTGGCGCGAGGGCCGCTCCGGTCGCCGCCCCGCCGGTCCTCGGTGCGTCCGTTGTCACTTCTTCAGCTCCAGCCGCGGCACGTCGGTCCGCTCGATCCCGAAGGTCTGGGCGTACAGGGAAAGTTCGGATTCCAGTGCGCTGATCATGGTCTCGGCGCGCCGGAATCCGTGGCCCTCGCCCGGGTAGGTGAGATAGGCGTGCGGGATGCCGCGCCCCTCGACCGCGGCCAGGAAGCGTTCGCACTGCACCGGTGGGCAGATCGGGTCGTCCTCCCCCTGGAGCAGCAGGAAGGGGGTGGTGAGTCCGGCGGTGCCGTTGATCGGTGACCTGGCGCGGTAGCGCTCGGGGACCTCGGCGAGGGGGCCGACCAGCGATTCCAGGTACTGCGACTCGAAGTCGTGGGTCTCGTCGGTGCCCCAGCCCGTGAGGTCGAGGATGGGGTAGATGATCGTGCCGCAGGCGTAGACGTCGGTCCCGGTCAGCGAGGCGGCGGCGGTCCATCCCCCGGCGCTGCCGCCGCGGACCGCGAGCCTGCCGGGGTCGGCGGTGCCCTCGGCGGCCAGGGCCCCGGCGACTGCGGCGCAGTCCTCCACGTCGACGACGCCCCACTGTTCACGCAGCCGGTTGCGGTAGGAGCGGCCGTAGCCGGTGGAGCCGCCGTAGTTGACCTCGGCGACGCCGATGCCGCGCGAGGTGAAGTAGGCGATCTCCAGGTCCAGGACGAGTGCGGCATGGCCGGTCGGACCGCCGTGTGCCCACACCACATAGGGCGGCAGCTCGCCGTCCGGGCCGGTGTGGTCGGGGCTGTGCGGCGGGTAGACCTGGGCGTGGATCCCGCGGCCGCCGGGTCCGGTGAAGGTGCGGACGACGGGCTCGGGGTAGTACGCCGGGTCGACCGCGTCCGCGTGCGGTGCGCCGATGATGCGGGTGCGCCCGGTCGAGGTGTCCAGCTCCACGATCTCGTACGCGCTGTGCGGACTCGCCGCGATACCGATGACGCGGCTGCCCTGCACGGCGAGGGTCTCGGCCCATTCGGTCCAGGGCCCGGCGATGTCGACGAGGTCGCCCGTCTCCGGATCGAGGATGCCGAGGGTGGTGGACCCCTTGCCGTGAATCGCGGCGATCAGCCCGTTGTCCAGCGGGCGGAACCAGTTGAGCCCGATCTTCCACAGCGGTCCGGCGAACTCCTCGTCACGGGGGCAGAGTTCGACCGCCTCCCCGTGCGGGTCGGCGCGGTAGAGGTTCCACCACCCGCTGCGGTCACTGGCGAACACCAGCCGCCCGTCCGCGGCCCACCGGATCTGCGGTACGGATTCCTCCGGGCCGCCGGCGAAGCTCCGGGCCTCGTGGAACGTGCCGTCCTCGGCGATGTCCGCGAGCATCACCTCGGTGCCGTCCCACGGCATCCGCGGGTGGTCCCAGGCGATCCAGGCCGCGCTGCGGCCGTCGGGCGAGACCTCGGGGCCGGTGACGAACCGGTGCCGGTCGTCGGAGAGTTCGCGTACCGCGGTCCGGTCACCGGCCGCCGATCCGTCGAGCGGCACGGCGGCGATGACGCGGCGCAGGTCGGTCGGGCCCTCGCCGGTGAACTCCTCCAGGACGCACCAGACCTCGCCTCGGGCACCCCGGTCCGGGTGCAGCCGCGGATCGGCCCAGCGCAGTCCGCCGCCGACTGCGGAGACGGGGGTGAGCGGCCACGGTTCACGGGGTCCGTCGGGCTCGTAGGCGTACAGCCGCTGGTCGTCGAAGTGCACGAAGACGATCAGCGGGCCGCCCTGGGCACGCTCGGTGCCCGCCCAGGGCCGTCCGCCGTACTCGATGACGCGACTGCGGGCGTTCCACGGTGCGGGCAGCTCCGCCGTGGTGCCGTCCGGCAGTCGCCGGACCAGGGCGCGCCGGCCGGCCTGGGCCGGCCGGGGCTCCGTCCACCACAGCTCTTCGCCGACCGCTCCGACGTACTCGGGGCGGCCGTCGCGGGAGGCGGCCAGTGCGGCGTCGATCGGCGACGGCCAGGTTCCGTAGGCCCCTGTGGATACCATGTTCCCATTCCCCCCAGCGGTTCAGGCGGTGCGCAGATAGTGGTCCAGTACCCGGACCCCGAAGTGCAGGGCGTCGACGGGGACACGTTCGTCCACGCCGTGGAAGAGGGCCTGGTAGTCGAAGCCGAAGGGCAGCTTCAGCGGCGAGAAGCCGTAGCCGGTGATGCCGAGCCGCGAGAACTGCTTGGCGTCGGTGCCGCCGGACATGCTGTACGGGACGACGTGCCCCTCCGGGTCGAACCGCTCGACGGCGGCGCGCAGTCTGGCGAAGGTGGGTGAGTCGACGGGCGCCTGGAGCGGCACCTCGCGGTGGTGGAACTCCCAGTCGACCGAGGGTCCGGTGAGCCGGTCGAGGGTGGCGCGGAACTCGTCCTCGCCGCCGGGGACCATCCGGCCGTCGATGTAGGCGGTGGCGTGACCGGGGATCACGTTGACCTTGTAACCGGCTTCCAGCATCGTCGGGTTGGAGCTGTTGCGGACGGTCGGGGCGACGAGGTCGGCGGCCGGTCCGATCTTGCCGAGGAGTTCGTCCACGTCGAAGCCGGGGGCGTCGAGGTCGGGGTGGATGCCGTGCAGCGCGGCGATCTCGGTGAGTGCGGCGCGGACGGTCGGGGTGAGGCGCACCGGCCATTCGTGGTCGCCGATCCGGGCGACGGCCGCGGCCAGCGCGCTGACCGCGTTCGCGTGGTTGACCTTGGAGCCGTGGCCCGCCTTGCCGTGGGCGGTGAGCTTGAGCCATCCGGTGCCCCGTTCACCCGCCGCGATGGGGTAGAGCGGCATGTTGGGCCCGGCGTGGAAGGTGAAGGCGCCCGACTCGCTGATGCCTTCCGTACACCCTTCGAAGAGGGCGGCGTGCTGGTCGGCGAGGAAGCCGGAGCCGTCGTCGGCGCTGGCCTCCTCGTCGGCGGTGTACGCGATGACGATGTCGCGGCGGGGGCGGATGCCGGCCCTGGCCCAGAACCGGACGACGGCGAGGACCATCGCGTCCATGTTCTTCATGTCGATGGCGCCGCGGCCCCAGACGACTCCGTCGCGCACATCGCCGGAGAAGGGGTGCACGGTCCAGTCGTCGGCCTCGGCGGGCACCACGTCCAGGTGACCGTGGACCAGGAGCGCGTCCGCCGTGGGGTCGGTGCCCGGGATCCGGGCGACCACGTTGGTACGGCCGACGGTGCGCTCCAGCATCGCCGGTTCGAGCCCGGCGGCGGCCAGCCGCTCGGCGACGTACTCGGCGGCGGGGCGTTCACGGCAGTCGCCGCCGCCCCGGTTGGTGGTGTCGATACGGATCAGTTCGGAGGTGAACGTCACCGATTCGTCGAGCGCGAGCTCGTCGACGCTGTCGTTGGGGGTGCTCGCCTCAGCCATACTGTTCCTCCACGGCGGACGACACGATGGTCGTCACCGCCTTGAACGTGCGGATACCTTCGTACATCGTCGCGCTCGTGTAGGCGACACGCCTCTCCCCGGAAGGGGCCACACCGGGAACGACCGTGGCCGCCGCGGCCAGGTGTTCGGCATCGAACTCCAGCTCAACGGTGAACGGGCCGCCGTCGACCGGTGTGTACCGCCCGGCCAGGGCGGCCGCCTCCTTGGCCGCCGCACGGATGTCGGCGGCGGTACGGGCAGGGGTGCGGCAGACCGCGGCATAGCGCGACACGTAGTCCTTGACGGCGACCGTCCGCGCCTCGGGGGCGTATCCCTGGGCGTCCACGCAGGTCAGGTCGTCGCCGGTGACGAGGACGACGGGGACACCGTACTCGGCGGCCACATGGGCGTTGAGCAGCCCCTCGCTGGCCCTGACCCCGTTCAGCCACACCCCGGTGATGGAGTTCGCCAGATAGGTGTGGGCCAGGACGCCCTCCGTACCGGCACCGGTGTGGTAACCGACGAAGGCGACGGCGTCGACGTCGCCGTGCTGGATGCCCTCCACCATGCTGAGCGACTTGTGCTTGCCGGTGAGCATCTGGACCCGGTCGTCGAGCTGCTCCAGCAGCAGGTTGCGCATGGTCCAGTGGGCCTCGTTGACGAGCACCTCGTCGGCGCCCCCGTCGTAGAAGCCGAGGGCGGCCGCGTTGACGTCGGAGGTGAACAGGGAGCGGCACCGCTCCCACTGGGGTGTGCCGGGCAGCACATCGGCCGGCCAGGTCACGCCGGTGGCGCCTTCCATGTCGGCGCTGACGAGGATCTTCATGCGGCCACACGGTACGCGCCACAGAACGCGCAGGCCAGAGCTGCCGGGACCTCCAGAGGTCCATTCCACTGAAGGCCGCGGGTCCTGCCGTGCGGGTGCGGGACATATTCAGACGGCAAGGGCCGTGCGGTGTTCGTGGACGCGCAGGTTCAGCGTGACGAGGTCGAGCAGCGGCGTGTCGACGGACAGCTGCCGGGCCCGGTCCGTCAGGTCCCCGAAGACGTGCTCGGCCTCGGTCGGCGCGCCCTGCGCCACATCGCGGTACAGCGAGGCGGTGAGGGAGGAGCCCTCCGCGGTGAGCATCCCGGCCACGGCGTCGAGTTCCTTCTCGCGCACGGGGTGTCCGGCGGCGGCCGCGACGGCCGCGCACTCGGCCAGCAGGGCGGTGACGAAGCCCGGTCCCCCCGGTACGGCGCTGACGTCACCGACGGTGCCGCGCATCAGGCAGGTGAGCCCCGCCAGGGTGCTGATGAACACCCACTTGCTCCACATCGCCGCGAGGACGGCCTTGGACGGGTACGTGTCGATGCCGGCGTCGGCGAGGACGGCGGCGATCGCCTCCACCCGCTGGGACGTGCCGCCCTGCTGCTCGCCGATCGTCAGGGACGCGACCGGGGCGAGGCGCACGATGTCGCCTTCGCCGTTCAGCGTGGTGATGACCCGGGCGACGCCGCCGAGCACCGCCTTCTCACCGAACCGGTCGTTGAGCCGTGCCAGGTGCGCCATGCCGTTGAGCAGGGGCACGATCGCGGTGCCCGGTCCGACGGCCGGTGCGATGTCGTCGAGGGCCCCGTCCAGGGCGGTGGACTTCACCGAGAGGAGCACCAGGTCGTAGGAGCCGGTGAGGCGGTCCGCGGTGACGAGCCGGGGCGTGAGCGTCTCCTCCTCCCCCAGGCCGGTGATGCGCAGGCCCCGCTCGCGGAGGGCGGCTGCGCGGCGCGGACGGACCAGGAAGGTGACGTCCTTGCCCGCCTGCGCGAGCCGCGCGCCGAAGTAGCCGCCGGTGGCTCCTGCTCCTACGACCAGAATCTTCATGTACGTGCACCTTCCGGGTTCCGTGACCAGGGGTTCGGGGTGAGGGGCGTAACCGCTCAGCCGCCGATACGCAGAACGAGCTTGCCGGTCGACGTGCGCCCCTCCATCAGCAGGTGCGCGTCGGCCGCGTCCGCCAGCGCGAATTCGGCCGTCACCGGAAGGTCGACGTGTCCGTCGGTCACGGTACGGAAGGCGCGCTCCGCGACGGCACGCAGGGTGGCGGGATCATTGGCGGCCAGTTCCAGGATCGAGAAGCCGGCCACCGACCTGCTGCCCGGGTAGAGCTCGCTCTGCCCGGCGCTCCAGGGCTGTGCGCCGCTCGCGTTGCCGAAGGAGACCAGGCGCCCGAACACGGCGAGCGCGTCGATGCCGCGGCGCAGGGTGTCCCCGCCGACGGAGTCGAGCACCAGGTCGACGCCCCGGCCGCCGGTGGCGCGGCGGACCTCGTCCGGGAAGGTGTCGCCGACGAACACCTCGTCGTAGCCGTGGGCCAGGGCGTAGTCGGCCTTCGCGGCGGAGGACACCACGCCGTACACGGCTCCGGCGCCCGCGGCCCGGGCCAGTTGTCCGGCCACGGTACCGACTCCCCCGGCCGCGCCCTGCACCAGCACGCTCTCGCCCGCCCGCAGCCGTCCGACCTCGTGCAGCAGGGCGTGCGCGGTCGGCAGCACGGTGGGCAGGGTGGCACCCGTGCGCAGATCCACTCCGGCCGGGAGCGGGAAGACCGTGTCGGCCGGCGCCGTCACCACGTCCGCGTATCCGCCGCCGTCGAGGAAGGCGGCTGCCTCCTGACCCGGACTCAGCCCCTCGACCCCGTCGCCGACGGCCCGCACCCGGCCCGAGACCTCCAGACCGGGCACGAAGGGCAGTCCGGACACCCGGTATCCCACGGACCTGGCCTTGAGGTCGGCGAAGTTGACGCCCGCGTAGGCCACGTCGATCGTGACCTGGCCGGGGCCGGGCTCCGGGGCGGCCGTCTCGACGACCTTCAGCACCTCGGGCCCGCCGTACTCCTTGAACTCGACCGTACGCATGACAGACCGCCCCCAGAGAGTTGTGTTCAACGAAAAGCGAACACTTGGAGTGTAAGATTTTCATCGAACACTCCGCAAGGGGTCACGGACACGAGGAGCGCACCATGCCCAACCAGACTGCGGGCAGCGGACATCGCGCCGCCCCCGTACACACCGACCCGGCCGAGGTCCCCGTACTGACGGCCCTCTCCGCGCTGGCCGACCCGGTGCGCCTCCAACTGGTCCGCGACCTGGCGGGCTCCGAGGACTGGACGCGCACCTGCGGCAGCTTCGACGTACCCGTCGGCAAGGCCGCCCTCAGCCATCACTTCTCGGTGCTGCGCGGGGCGGGCCTGGTGGAACAGCGCGACCTGGGCCCCAAACGGGTCAACCGCCTGCGCCGCGAGGAGTTCGAGGCCCGCTTCCCGGGTCTGCTGCACCTGCTGCTGCGCGCCGACGACGTCTGAGGCGGGACTTCCGGCAGAACCGCCGCTGAACGGCGGAAAGGCCGGCGCCCCGCGATCGCGGGGCGCCGGCCTTTCCGTCGTTCAGCGGCGCTTGGCGCCCTTCAGCAGCTTCTCGATCCTGTCGAGTTCCTTGTCGCCGAAGTCCAGGTTGCGGATCGCCTCGACGCTGTTCTCCAGCTGAGCGACGCTGCTCGCACCGACCACCGCGGAGGTGACCCGGCCACCGCGCAGCACCCAGGCCAGCGCCATCTGGGCCAGCGACTGACCACGCTCGGAGGCCAGTTGGTCGAGCTCGCGGAGCCGCCCGACCAGGTCGGGGGTGACCGAGTCGGCCGACAGGAACGGGCTGCTGCCGGCCGCCCGCGAGCCCTCCGGGATGCCGCGGAGATAGCGGTCGGAGAGGATGCCCTGCTCCAGCGGCGAGTACGCGATGGAGCCGATGCCCAGCTCGTCCAGGGCCGTGAGCAGCCCGTCCTCGACCCACCGGTCCAGCATCGAGTACCGGGGCTGGTGGATGAGCAGCGGAGTGCCGAGGTCCTTCAGGATCCGGGCGGCCTCCCTCGTCTGCTCGGCCGAGTAGTTGGAGATACCCACGTAGAGCGCCTTGCCCTGCTGCACCGCCGAGTGGAGAGCGCCCATCGTCTCTTCGAGCGGGGTCTCGGGGTCGGGCCGGTGGGAGTAGAAGATGTCCACGTAGTCGAGGCCGAGGCGGCCGAGGCTCTGGTCCAGCGAGGACAGCAGGTTCTTGCGCGAGCCCCACTCCCCGTACGGACCGTCCCACATCAGGTAGCCGGCCTTGGTGGAGACGATGATCTCGTCCCGGTGCCGGGCGAAGTCCGTCCCCAGCGCGCGGCCCATCGCCTCCTCGGCGGAGCCGGGCGGCGGCCCGTAGTTGTTCGCCAGGTCGAAGTGGGTGATCCCGAGGTCGAACGCCCGGCGCAGGATCTGCCCCTGGGACTCCGGTGTCCTGTCACCGCCGAAGTTGTGCCACAGACCGAGCGAGAGGGCGGGCAGCTTGAGACCGCTGCGCCCGGTGCGCCGGTACGGCATGTCCTGGTAGCGGTCGGCGGACGGGATGTACATACGGGGCTCCACGGGAGAGATCGTTCCGGTTCATGACGGGGTTCGGCGTGCGGGGTCCAGGCTCGCGCACAACGATCCAGCAGTCCAACAGGAGATTCCGCTGGGATTCAGCGCCTATATTTCTCAATCATGGAGTTGCGTCAGCTGGAACATTTCGTCGCCGTCGCCCAGGAGCAGCATTTCACCCGGGCCGCCGAACGCGTGGCCGTGTCGCAGTCGGGCCTCTCCGCCTCCGTGCGGGCCCTGGAGCAGGAACTGCGGACCCCGCTGTTCAGCCGGACGACCCGCAGTGTGCGGCTGACCGAGGCCGGCCGCGCCCTGCTGGTGGAGGCCGAACGCACCCTGGCGGGCGCGCGGGCGGCGAAGGACGCCGTCGACGCGGTACGGGGACTGCTGCGCGGCACCCTGTCGGTGGGCGTGGAGCAGTGCGTGGCCGGGGTGAGCCTGCCGCGGCTGCTCGCCGCCTTCCACCGCGAGCACCCGCACATGGAGATCCGGCTCCGCCAGGAGGGGACGACGAACCTGGTGGACGGGGTGGCGGGCGGGCGTCTCGACATCGCCTTCGCCGCCACGGTCTCCCCCGTGGAGTGGCGTGGCGAGCTGGTCCCGCTGGCCCGTGAGCCCATGGTCCTGCTGTGCGCGCCCGGGCACCGGCTGGCCCCGGCGGACCGGGTCGGCTGGGACGAGCTGCCGGGTGAGGCGTTCATCGACTTCCATCCGGACTTCGGCCCGCGCCGTGCGGCCGACGAGGCCTTCGCCGCCGCGGGGGTGCGCCGCACGGTGGCGCTGGAGGTGAACGACGTGCACAGCCTGCTGGAGCTGGTGCACGAGGGGCTCGGGATCGCGGTGGTGCCGCACCACTTCTCCCGCAAGCCCGAGGCCCGGGGCCTGGTGGCGGTCCCACTCGACGGGAAGGACCAGCCGTACTACGAGAGCGTCGTGGTGCTTCCCGCCGCGCAGGCGATGAGCCCCGGCGCGCGGGCGCTGATGGCGCTCGTCCGGGAGGGGACCGGGCACTGACCCGCAGCGGTCAGCCGCCCAGCGCCTCGGCGAACGCTCCGTCCTCCTGCTCGACGCCGCTGCACGTGTCGCCGGCCTTCGTGGTGTCCTCGCCGGTGCACTGCCGGTCGCGGAAAGCGGCCCACAGGGAGAGGGCGCCGACGCCCTCACGCCGGGCGAAGGAGCGCAGGGACGCCGCGTCGGCCCGTGTGAAGGTCTCCCCCGCCACGTCGTTGACCCCGATCATCACGGTGATGTGCAGGGCCCGCCAGGCCTCGTCGTCCGGCAGTCCGAAGACGTCCGCGACCTGGTCGTGCGCCGCCGAGGCAGCCTGTTCCGCGTAGTCGCTCATGTCGCCGTCGTGGGACGAGCTGTAGTTCATCGCCATGATGTTCACCGCCGAGACCTCGACGTCCCGGGTGACCGCGTCGTCGAGGACGGCCCTCCCGCTCGCCTCCAGCCCGTCGGGCATGACCGGCAGGGTGTACGTGACGTCCAGGTCCCGCTCCTGCTGGAGCAGGTGCAGGGCCTCGTTGCGGCGGGCGACGGACGCGGTGTCGGTGAGCGCGTCGCCCTCGATGTCGAAGTCCGCCTTGGTCGCGCCGACCGCGTCGAGCACGTCGCCGTACGCGTCGGCGAGTTCCCGCGCGCTGTCACAGGCGAGCGCCGCCTCGGTGCCCGCAGCGCCGCCGAAGGAGACCCGGACGTCCGCTCCGGAGGCGGTGAGCGCCGCGACGCGCGCGACGACCGCAGAGTCGTCGGCCGCCGCGGTCCCGCCCCAGAGCGGGGTGCACGCGTCGCCGTCGGCGACCACGAAGGCGAGGTTGTACGTGTCGGGGGAACCCGCCGCGTCCGTGTCGGCGGCGGTCGTGGCACTGACGTACGGGGTGTACGCGGTGGCCGCAGGGGCCGCCCCGGTGGCGGTCGGACGAGGGGCCGACGCGGCTCCCTGGTCGGCGGCCGTGCCGGTCGCGCAGGCGGAGCAGGTGAGAAGAAGTGCGGCGAGGCCGACGCCGGCCGCGGCCCCCCGGAACACTGACACACGCATGGTGTTTGCACCTGCTTTCGGCAAAGAGTGCCCCGAAAACGCGACACAGAGGGACTGGAACACCCAAAACCTCTCACACCTGCCAGCCGCCACCCTCACAGCGCATTCATGGCCGGACAGCGCCCCACGCCGCACCCCTTACGTCAAACCCCCGCGTTGGAGGCCTGGTTGGCCATCCATCGAGCACTACGGGCCGCCTCACACCGCCCTCGTTCTCTCAGCCCATCGACAGGTGACGCCCGGATCCACAGCGTCCGGCCAGTAAAGCCCCAGATTTCGCACATGGCCGTTGGTCAACATACGCAAATGCATTCCGATACCCCTGTCGAGACAGATCCGGCCGCACGTGGCCGTCGCCGCAAACACGCGCGCACCTCCCTGCCCGCGGTGCAGGACGGACCGGTCTTCGTGGACACGTCCGGCCGCCGCGCCCGGCTGCTGCGCCGGGCCGGTGCCGCGCTGGGTGTCGCCTGCGTCGGGTACGTCGCCGTGCTGGCCCTCGCCTTCATGGGCGGGATCTCCCTGTCGCCCTCGACCCTGCTCCCCTTCGACGGCACGTCCGACGCCCGGGGCGGCCCCGGAGGCGCGCCGCCCGGCGGCGGCGCCGCGTATGCCCCGCCGAGCGCCGGGACGGCCCGATGAGCCGCACCGGACGCGACCGCCGCCAGGCGATACCGGGGCCCCGGGTGGTCATCGCCCTTCTGCTGCTCCTGGGCCTCGCCTCCGTGATGCTGCTCGACGGCTATCTGCGGGCCGAGGTCGGCAACGACCAGCGGGTCCGCTCCGGCGCGAGTGCGGACAAGGTGCCGGAGAGCGTCCTGGACGGCGGTCCCCTGCTCAGCTTCCGGGGCGGCACGGCCCGCACGCAGTCGGTGCCCGACAAGACGATCGTGCTGACCTTCGACGACGGGCCCGATCCCGAGTGGACCGGCAAGGTCCTCGACATCCTGGACGACAACGACGTGCCGGGCACGTTCTTCCTGGTGGGCTCCATGGTCTCGCGCTATCCGGGCATCGTGCGCAAGGTGGTCGACCACGGCAACGAGGTGGGCGTCCACACCTTCACCCACGTCGACCTCTCCTACCAGAGCGCCTCCCGCATCACGCGTGAGATCGCCCAGACACAACTGGCCCTGGCCGGGGCCGCCGGCATCACCACGACACTGTTCCGCGCCCCGTACTCGTCGACGAACGACGCCATCGACGACTACAGCTGGCCCGTCTACCAGAAGCTCGGCGCGCTGGGGTACACCAGCGTGTTCATCGACACCGACAGCGAGGACTGGCAGCAGCCCGGAGCCGACAGGATCATCGACCTGGCGACGCCGAAGGGCGGCAAGGGCGCCTCGGTGCTCTTCCACGACGCGGGCGGCAACCGTGCGCAGACCCTTGCGGCCCTGCCCCGGTACATCAAGCAGATGAAGGCGAAGGGCTACACCTTCACCACGGTCAGCGGCGCCCAGCAGCAGGCCGACCAGGCACAGTCCGCTCAGTCCACTCAGAACGGCCAGGCGCAGACGGGTGAGGCCGCCGGTCCGCCGGCCGCCGCCTCGGCGGCCGGCTCCGACCCCGGGCAGGCAGCGCACCGCAAGGCCGGCACCACCACCCTGTGGGAGGGCCGGGCGCTCCTCGCCGCCGTCGCGGTCGCCGAATGGACGGTGCCCGGACTCGCCGCGGCACTGACCGTCGTCGGAGTCGCCGTGCTGGGACGGTTCGGGCTGATGCTCCTCCTGGCCCGCCGCCACCACCGGCAGCGCAACAGACGCCGGTTCGTCTGGGGGCCCGAGGTCACCGGCCCGGTGAGCGTGATCGTGCCCGCGTACAACGAGAAGGAGTGCATCGCCCACACGCTCAACTCGCTGGCGTCCAGCACCCATCCGATCGAGATCGTCGTCGTCGACGACGGGTCCACCGACGGGACGGCGGAGATCGCCGAGTCCTTGGGCCTGCCCAACGTCCGGGTCGTCCGCCAGGCGAACGCGGGCAAGTCGGCCGCCCTCAACAACGGTGTACGGCAGGCGCGTCACGACATCGTCGTGATGATGGACGGCGACACCGTCTTCGAACCCGACACCGTGCACCGGCTCGTACAGCCCTTCGGCGACCCCGAGGTCGGCGCGGTCGCGGGCAACGCCAAGGTCGGCAACCGCAACACGGTCATCGGGGCCTGGCAGCACATCGAGTACGTGATGGGCTTCAACCTCGACCGCCGGATGTACGACCTGCTGCGCTGCATGCCGACGATCCCCGGGGCGATCGGCGCGTTCCGCCGCACAGCGGTGCTGGACGTCGGCGGCATGAGCGAGGACACGCTCGCCGAGGACACCGACATCACGATCGCCCTGCACCGGGCCGGCTGGCGCGTCGTCTACGCCGAGCACGCCCGCGCGTGGACGGAGGCCCCGGCCTCCCTGGGGCAGTTGTGGCGACAGCGCTACCGCTGGAGCTACGGCACCATGCAGGCGCTGTGGAAGCACCGGAGGTCCGTCACCGACCGCGGCCCCTCGGGCCGCTTCGGCCGGGTGGGCATGCCCCTGGTGGTCCTCTTCCAGATCGTCACGCCGCTGTTCGCCCCGCTGATCGACGTGTTCACGCTCTACGCGATGCTGTTCGTGGACCTCAGGGCGTCCCTGCTGGCCTGGCTGGCGATCCTGCTGGTGCAACTGGCCTGCGCGGCCTACGCGTTCCGCCTCGACCGGGAGAAGTACCGGTATCTGCTCATGATGCCGCTCCAGCAGCTCGCGTACCGCCAGCTGATGTACCTGGTGCTCATCCACTCCTGCGTCACCGCGGCGACCGGCGGCCGGCTCCGCTGGCAGAAGCTGAAGCGGACGGGCGCGGTCGGGGCTCCCGTGTCCGGTACGGAGAGCCGCTGATGGGGGGTGCGCACCGGCGCGGTGCACCCCTGGCGGCCGCCCCGGCAAGGCCTGCGCCCGACGGCGGACGCGACCGCTGGTTCGACGTACTGCGGGCCTTCGCCCTGGTCCGCGTCGTCACCTACCACACCTTCGCATGGCCCTGGCTGGGGCTCGTGTTCCCGTCCATGGGGGTGATGTTCGCCCTCGCCGGTTCACTCATGTCGCGCTCCCTGGAGCGGCCGGCCGGGCAGGTGATCCGGGGGCGTCTGCGGAGGCTGCTGATCCCGCTGTGGGCGTTCGGCCTGCTCCTCGGCACGGCGATGCTGCTGCACGGCTGGGTGCCCGGCGCCGATGTCCTGTACTGGGTGCTGCCGGTCGGTGACCCGCCGGGCGACGCGTGGGGCGAGCAGGCCTGGGCGGTGCTGTGGTACCTGCGGACGTACCTCTGGTTCGTCCTCCTGTCACCCGTCCTGCTGCGGCTCTTCCGGCTCGCGCCACTCCCGGCACTGGCCCTGTCTCTCGTCCCCGTCGTGGTGCTGACCGGGCTGGGCGGGGGGCCGGACGGGCGGCTGGGGAGTGCGCTGAGCGACGGGTCGGTCTTCCTGTTCTGCTGGCTGCTCGGTTTCGCCCACCGCGACGGGGTGCTCGACCGGATGCGCCCCGGCCGGGCCGTCGCCGTGGCTCCGGTCCTGCTGGCGGCCGGATGCTGGTGGGCGCTGCACCACCGGGTCGACGGGTCGTACGACCTCGACGACATCCCCCTCGCCCAGGCCCTGTGGTCCGCGGGATTCGTCCTGCTGCTCCTGCGGTTCCGGCCCGGCTGCGCATGGCTCGGCCGCCGCCCCGTGGCGGCGCGGGTGGTGAAGGTGTTCAACGCCCGCGCGGTGACCGTCTACCTGTGGCACGAGGTCGCGCTGATGGCGAGCGTGCCCCTGATCGACCTGATGTGGAACGTGCCCGCGTTCGAACGGCATCTGCCGCTCGGCAGCACCTGGCTCCAGTTCGGGGCCGCCTGGGTCCTCATCGCCGCGGCCGTGCTGCTCTTCGGCTGGGTCGAGGACGTGGCGGCGAAACGGAGACCGCGGCTGCTGCCCTGAACGACGCGTCCGGCCCCGGACCAACTCCTCGCCCGGGGCCGGTGCGCGCCCGGATCAGCGGGCGGCCAGGACGAACCACCGCGCCGGCAGGTCGATCCGGGTCCCATCGGGCAGGTGCTCGGTCTGCGGCAGCGCCGTGTCACCGCTGTCCAGGGTGGTCAGCCCGGCCGCCCGCAGCACCCGGGGCAGCTCCTCCTCGCTGGCGCTCGCCGGTTTCAGCCCGTGCTCGAACACCCGCCGCAGCTTCTCGGGCGGCCCGTCCGGCCCCTGGGCCGCCTGCTCCAGCACCGCCTTGGAGGCCGGGGTCAGCTCGGCGACGAACGCCCGGCCGTGTTTCCCCAGCAGCGTCGCCACGGCCGCCGCGACCGCCGGCCTGGCCTCGGGGTCGCTCTGGTGGATGACCGCCCGCATGTAGACGTTCGCGTCGCCGATCCGCTCGTGCAGGGCGCGCACCGCGTCTGCGTCGACCAGGTCCAGCTGGACGAACTCGGCGACGCCTTCGGAGTCCGCCCGGCGGGCGTGGCCGATCGCGGCGTGCGAGAGGTCCACGCCGACCGCGCGGGAGAACCGGGTGGCGAGATACCGGGTCTGGGTGCCGTTGCCGCAGCCGAGGTCCGCGACGGGCAGCGAGATATCGGCGTACGGCAGGAACAGTTCACTGTGCGGTACGGCGCTCAGCGAGGGGTCGGCGTCCCAGATCGCCTCGCCGGGTGTGTCCGAGGTGGCCGACCAGAAGCCTTCCCACGCCTCGCGGTATCGCTGCGACACATCCATGCGCACTCCCCAGTCCGGCCGTTCCGCGGCTTTCCGCTCAGAACCGGACTATCGCCTTCCCCTGTTCCGGGCAAGGGTGCGCACAGAGTTGAGGGCAACCTTTCACCAGGCGATCGGCCGGGGGCGCGGGACACGGGACAGCGCCAGCTCGAACCAGACGGTCTTGCCGCGCGCCGTGGCACTGGTGCCCCATTCGCTCGCGAGTCTGCTCACCAGGACCAGTCCGCGGCCGAACTCGTCGTGTGCGGTGGCGCCCAACAGCGTGGCGGGGGCAGGCTCGTCGTCGCTGACTTCGCACAGCAGGGCGCCGGTGCGGACGAGCCGGAGCCCGATGTGGTGGGTGCGGCCGTGCTTCACGGCATTGGTGACAAGCTCGCTGACCATCAGCTCGGCGGCCTCCACCGCGTCCGGCAGATCCCAGTCGAGGAGCCTGCCGCGCACCAGCCGACGGGCCCGGGCCACCTCGCGCGGGTCCAGCGCCAGTTGCCATTCGGCGACGTCGCCGTCCGGGATGCCGTTGAGCCGGGCCATCAGCAGGGCCACATCGTCCTTGCGGCCGCCGCTGGGGTTCAGGGCCCGGATGATCGTGTCGCAGGCGGCGTCCATCGACGCGGCGGGATGGGCGGCCGACGCACACAGCGCGGCCAGGCCTGCCCCGATGTCCTGCCCCCTCACCTCGACCAGGCCGTCGGTGCAGAGCACCAGCCGGTCGCCCGGCCGCACCCGGACGGTGACGGCCTCGAAGGCGACTCCGCCGACGCCGACCGGCGCACCGGTCGGCAGGTCGAGCAGCTCGGCCCGGCCGTCCTCGGCCCGGACCAGCACGGGCGGGATGTGACCGGCGTTGGCGATCTGGAGCTCGGAGCGGATGGGGTCGTAGACCGCGTAGAGGCATGTCGCGAGGTACTGCTCACCGAGTCGCCGGGCCAGATCGTCGAGATTGCGCAGCAATTGGGCGGGCGGCATCTCCATCGTGGCCATGGTCAGGACGGCCGTGCGCAACTGTCCCATCATCGCGGCTGAGTTGAGCCCGTGCCCCATCACGTCGCCGACGACGAGAGCGGTCCGGGAGCCGGGGAGTTTCACCGAGTCGAACCAGTCGCCGCCGACCCGGCCGAGCCGGGCGCCGGGCAGATAGCGGGTGGCGATGTCACAGCCCGCCATGCGCGGTTCGATCTGCGGCAGCATGCTGTCCTGGAGCGTCTCGGCGACGTTCTCCTGGTAGGTGTACATACGGGCGTTGTCGAGGACGAGCCCGGCCCTGGCGGCCAGTTCGGCGCCCGTGGTGCGGTCGATGTCGTCGAAGGGTTCGCGGCCGGGGCGGCGCATCAGCACCATGAAGCCGAGCACCACGTCGCGAGCCTTGAGGGGCACGATGAGCAGGGAGCGGTGCGTGATCAGGGGGCGCAGGTCACGCTTCTCGAACTCGCCCGAGATCCGGTTGCTCAACTCCTCGCTGACATAGGGGACGATGACGGGTTCGCCGGTGACCATGCACTGGAAGAACGGGGTGTGCTCGGGGAAGGCGATGGATTCGCCGACGGGCACGGTGTCGTCCCACCGGCCCGGTTCGTCGTTGTGCTCGACCCACACGCGGTGCCAGATCGTCGTGACGTCGGGCGGCCCGTCCGGGAAGCCCTCGCCGGCCAGGACCGCGGCGCGCAGATGCGTACCGGCGAAGTCGGTGAAGCGGGGCACGGCGGCGCTGGTGACCTCGCGGATGGTGCGTTCCAGGTCGAGGGAGGTGCCGATGCGGCCGCTGACCTCGTTGAGGAATTCCAGCCGTTCACGGACGGCCGCGTATTCGAGGTCCAGCTCGGGGCGGGGCACGGCGAGCGGCACGGGGGAACCCACGGCGGTGTGGAGCGGGCCGTCGGCGGCGAGGTGTCCCGGGCGCCGCGGCACACCCCAGTCCGGAGTCACCGGGATCCGGTCGTGATGGCTGAACTCAAGCACGGGGTAGCCGAGTTCGAGGATCTGGGCGACGATCCTGGTGGCTTCCTGGACGCTCATGCTGGGCAGGATCTCGGGCAGCCGCGAGGAGAGATCCCGGTAGCCGGGGAAGTCCGTGTGCAGGGCGAATCCGGGGGAGATCGTCTCGGTGTCCGCGCCGGCCCGGTCCCCCCGCAGGGGTTCGGAGTCCGCGGCGAGCATGAGCAGCCGTTCGGGGCCGGGACCGACGAGCGGATAGGCCCACCACAGCACGTCGACGCGGCCGCGGCGGGCGTCGTCCACGCGGGCCCGGCCCGCCGCCGGGTAGGCGACGGCACCGCTCAGGGAGCTGTCGAGTTCGGGGCCCAACTCCTCGTACACCCCGTCCGGCAGGGGATCGCCGTGCCGGCGTAACGCCCCTGATACCGGCAGGAGTTCACCTGCCTGGCAGCCGACGGCGTCCTCCCGGGAGACCCCGAAGAGCCTCCTCGCACCGGTTGACCAGTGGGAGACGAGTCCGTCCGCGTCGACGACGACCACGGCGAGCCGCACGCGGCCCGCCGCGGCGTCGCGCGGCTGTGGTGTCCTCTGCGGCGGCACACCGGGGTCCATGGGCGGAAGGCTCCTTCCTCACCGCAAGGTTCTGCGATGCGTGTGTCCACGGTACGGCCCCGCGTCCGGTGTCGCGGGTCATCGGAACAATCGCCCCCGAAGGGGGTGGGGTGCCGCGCCCGGCCGGGCGCGGCGGGCCCGCGCCGCCGGGCCGGGCGGCGAACCGGAGGACCGGTCGGCCCGGCAGCCGGGCCGAACCCTCAGTCCTCGTGGCCCAGTTGAAGGTCCCGTTCGGTGCGCCCGCCGCCCGCGACCTGGAGCACCGTGGCGACCGGCGGATAGCCGGCGGCGATCACGGTGTACTCCCCCGTGGACAGGTCGACGAACCGGAAGGAGCCGTCGGGCCCGGTGGTGAGCGTGTCGACCACGTTGCCCGCCGCGTCGAGGAGCGTCACCCGGGCGTCCTCGACGGGCCGCCCGCCACTCGCCCGGACGATCCCGCGCAGTACGGCGCCGCCGGCCAGTTCGATGTCCTGCCGCGTCTCCCTGGCCGCCTGCACGCTGACCGGCAGCGCGGCGGGCCGGAAGGCGGGGGCGGAGGCGGCGAGGGTGTACTCGCCCGCGACCAGCTCCGCGATCACGTACCCGCCCTCGCGCCCGCTGCGCGTGGAGGCGACGACTTCGCCGCGCACGTCGGTCAGGGTGACGGCCGCGTCCCGTACCGGGACCCCGTCCGCCGTCACGACGGTCCCGGCCAGCCGTCCGGCACCGCCGAGCACCACGTCCAGCTCCACCGGCCGTTCGCCCACGGTGACGCTGACGGCCTGCGGCTGGTGGCCCCCCGCGGCGGCGATGAGGACGTACGAACCGGCCCCGGGCACGCTCAGCGCGTACCGCCCCTCGTCCCCGCTGGCGCCCCTGCCTACCTGCTGTCCCTGGACGTCGATGAGGGTGAGGGCGGCGCGGGGCACCTTCGTACCGTCGGAGTGCTGGACAATGCCGCAGACCGGCACCCCGGAGAGGTATCCGCCGGAAGGGGGACCGGGGTCGATGCGGGCGGAGGGGATCGACGCGGGCTCGGCTGCGGTTTCGGGGCTGTGGTGGGACACCAGCGGTTTCTCCTTGAGGAAGAAGGCGAAGAACAGGCCGAGCACGAGGACCGGCACGAGGTAGAGGAAGATCCGGGGCATCGCGTCGGCGTAGGCCTGGATGTAGGCGTCGCGCAGCGCGGGCTCCATCGCGTGGACCAGTTGCGGCGTGATCGACTCGGGATCGGGCAGACCGGCTCCGGCGGGCAGCCGCACGGCGAGCGCGTCGGCCAGCCGTCCGGCGAAGAGGGTGCCGAAGACGGCGGCGCCCACGCTGCCGCCGATCTGCCGGAAGTAGTTGTTGGCACTGGTCGCGGTGCCGAGGTCGGCGGGGCGTACGGAGTTCTGCACGGCCAGGACGAGCACCGGCATGATCAGCCCGATCCCGAGGCCGAGGACCGCCTGCGCGATGCTGTACTCCCACCGCGGTGTGTCCGTTTCGAGCCGGGACAGCAGCCACATGCCCACCGCCGAGATCGCGCTGCCCGCGATCGGGTAGACGCGGTAGCGCCCGGTACGGGAGATGAGCTGGCCCGAGACGACGGAGGCACCCACGATGCCGCCCATCATCGGGAGCATGAGCAGCCCGGACTCGGTGGCGGTGGCCCCGTCGACCATCTGCAGGAAGGTCGGCAGATAGCTGGCGGCGCCGAACAGCGCGACCCCGACGACCGCGCCGACCAGGGCGGTGACGTTGAAGATCGAGTCACGGAACAGCCGCAGCGGGATGATCGGTTCGGGCGCGCGGTGCTCGACGGCGAGGAACAGCAGGGTCGTTCCGGCAGCTCCGGCGGCCAGCCCCAGAATGGTGCCCGACCCCCAGGCGTACTCCGTACCGCCCCAACTGGTCAGCAGCACCAGGCAGGTGGAGGCCGTAGCCAGCAGGGCGGCGCCGAGGACGTCGAGCCGGGGCCGGACCGTGGGCTTGGGAAGTTTCAGTACGACGGTGATGACGGCGAGCGTCACCAGGCCGAACGGCACGTTGATGTAGAAGCACCAGCGCCAGGAGGCGTGGTCGGTGAAGAAGCCGCCGAGCAACGGGCCCGCGACGGAGGCGAGTCCGAAGGCCGCGCCGATGAGCCCCATGAACCGGCCGCGCTCGCGTGGCGGGACGACGTCGGCGATGATCGCCTGGACGCCGATCATCAGCCCGCCGCCGCCGACGCCCTGGAGGGCGCGGAAGGCGATCAGTTCGTCCATGGTGCGCGACCAGCCGGCCAGGGCGGAGCCGACGACGAAGACGACGATCGCGAACTGGAAGACGCTCTTGCGGCCGAAGAGGTCGCCGAGCTTGCCGTAGATCGGGAGACCGATGGTCGAGGCGAGAAGGTAGGCGGTGACCGCCCAGGACATCTTCTCCAGCCCGTGCAGCTCGCCGACGATCTTCGGGAGCGCGGTGGCGACGATCATCTGGTCGAGCGCCGCGAGCAGGAGCGTGAGCATCAGCCCGACGAAGACGAGCCGGATACGGCGGGGATCCGTGACCCCGTCACCGGCCGGGACGACGGATTGCGTCGTGGCGGGCGGCGATGGGGGCGGGACGACCACGGGCACCGTCTCGGTGTCGCCCGTACCGTCCGGCTCGTCCTTCACCAGAGTGATGCCACCCACCACGTGCCGCTCCCCTCGTCGCACTGCCGCCGCCCATTTCTCGCATTGCGCGATAAGTGAGGGCAAACGCGACGAGGGGGCGCTGACGGCGCACTCAGGGGGCGTATCCCCCGGTGGGAGCCACTACGGCGCACAACCGACCGGCCGGAAAGACCACCCGAACCGGTGAGGCCGATCCGGCCGCAGGCTACTTCTCCACCTCGGCGGCGAGGTTCTGCAGCAGCTCGTCATAGATACGCCCAAGTCCCTTGGGCGCAAAGGTCTTCTCGAAGAATCCGCCGATGCCGCCGGCCCCCTTCCACACCGTGGAGACGACCGCCTTGGACTTGCCCTCACCGGCCGGGGTGACGGTCCAGGTCGTGACCATCGAGGAGTTGCGGTCCTTCTCCACGAGCTGTCCGTCGGTGGGCTCGGTGACCTCCAGCAGGCAGTCGCGCACCCGCTTGCTGGTGGCCTGGAGCTTCCAGTGGACGAGGGTGCCCTCGCCGTCACCGCCCTCGCGGATCTCGTACTCGCTGAAGTGACCGGGCAGCACCTTGCCGCGGACGTCCTTGTAATCGGCCAGCGCGTCGAACACCGTCTCCGCGTCCGCCGCGATGATCCGCTCTGTCGTGGCCTCGACCTGCGCCATGGCTGTTCCTCCAGCACTCGGTTGTTCGGGGGTGTGCTGAGCCAACCACCTCGGCAGTCCGGCTCAAAATCCGGCCCGGGACGAAGGGGAGAAAACGATCAAGGGAACAAATGTTCTATTCTCGGGCCAGTGCTACCGAGGAGGCGTCCATGCGCTGGGACAATCTTGCCGATAACCCCACAGAACCCACCAAGACCGGTACCGGCGCGCTCTTCGCCGCGGACGCGGTGACGACGCGCACGTTCGACACCCCGGAATTCCGAGGCATCACCTTCCACGAGATCCGGGCCCGCTCCATCGTGAACCGGGTGCCCGGCGCGTCCCGGATGCCGTTCGAGTGGACCGTCAATCCGTACCGGGGGTGTTCACATGCCTGCGTCTACTGCTTCGCGCGCAAGACCCACAGCTATCTGGACCTCGACACCGGTCTCGGCTTCGACTCGCAGATCGTGGTCAAGACCAACGCCCCCGAGCTGGTGCGCCGCGAGCTCGCCGCGCCGCGCTGGCACGGCGAGCACATCGCCATGGGCACCAACGTCGACTGCTACCAGCGGGCGGAGGGCCGCTACCGGCTGATGCCCGGCATTCTCACAGCCCTGCGCGACCACGCGAACCCCTTCTCCATCCTCACCAAGGGCACGCTGATCCTGCGCGACCTGGAACTGCTGCGGCAGGCCGCCGAGGTCACCGAGGTCGGGGTCTCGGTGTCCGTGGGCTTCACCGATCCCGAACTGTGGC
Source organism: Streptomyces sp. NPDC048211 (assembly GCF_043202315.1). Classification (NCBI taxonomy): domain Bacteria; kingdom Bacillati; phylum Actinomycetota; class Actinomycetes; order Kitasatosporales; family Streptomycetaceae; genus Streptomyces; species Streptomyces sp. NPDC048211. The sequence continues at coordinate 907,071 of NZ_JBIDAD010000002.1, read as the reverse complement.
GGACCGTGGAGCCCGGCACCCCCTCCCCCGAGCGGCGCCTCGACGTCGTCCGCGCCCTCAGCGAGCACGGCATCGGCTGCGGAGTGCTGATGGCACCCGTCATCCCGTACCTCGGCGACCGCCGGGACCAGCTGCGGGCGACGGTCCGCGCGATCGCCGCCGCCGGCGCGACCTCGGTGACCCCGCTCGTCCTCCATCTGCGCCCCGGCGCCCGGGAGTGGTTCATGGAGTGGCTCGGCCGGCACCATCCGCATCTGGTGCGGCGGTACGAGCGGCTGTACGCGGACGGCGCCTACGCTCCCACCTGGTACCAGCGCCGCATCACCCGGTACGTGCACGAGCTGGCGACGGAGTACGGCATCGGCCCCTCCCACCGCGGGACGCCCCGCGGCTTCCCCGGGCGCGCCGAGCCGCGGTCCCCGCCGCCCGGTCCCGAGCCCACCCAGCTGACCCTGCTCTGACCGGGCGGAGTGACCCGGGGGGCAAACGGGTCATCTCTCACCGGAACAGGTCCTCCCGGCTCCGAATACGGGGAGCATGCGGCGGGGGCTGCGCCACGCGCAGCCGTGTTCCCCCACCACGGGAGGCCATATGACGAACCGTTCAGGAATGCTGTTCGCCGTCGGAGCGACGGTCGCCGGTCTGGTGACCGCCGCACCGTCCCCGGCGAGCGCCGACGGCGGCGCGATGCGTGCCGCGCCGGTCAAGTGGACCGGCTGCTCCACCCCGTCGTACCCGACGCTCCAGTGCGCATCGGTGCGCGCCCCACTCGACCATGACGACCCGTCGGGCCGGCAGGTCACGCTCGCCCTGTCGCGGATCCCGCACACGGCGAAGACGTTCCAGGGCCCGCTGCTGGTCAATCCGGGCGGTCCCGGCGGCAGCGGTCTGTCGATGGCCGGCTTCGTCGCCGGCTCACTGCCGAAGTCGGTGGCCGCCCAGTACGACGTGATCGGGTTCGACCCGCGCGGCGTGGGCAGGAGCCGGCCGGCCCTGGACTGCGTCCCGAAGTACTTCGATCCGGTACGGCCCGACCCGGTGCCGCACTCCGTCCAGGACGAGCGGACCAACCGGAACCGCGCCCGCGACTTCGCGGCCGCCTGCGGCGAGAAGTACCCGGACCTGCTCCCGTACATGGACACGGTGAGCGCGGCCAAGGACCTCGACGTGATCCGGGCCGCCACCGGATCGCGGCAGCTCAACTACCTGGGCTACTCCTACGGCACCTACCTGGGCTCGGTGTACGCGAAGCTGTTCCCGGACCGCGTCCGGCGCCTGGTCCTCGACTCGAACGTGGACCCGGACGGGGTCTGGTACGACGACAACATCGCCCAGGACTACGCGTTCGACACCCGCCACAAGGCGTTCGCGGCCTGGGTGGCGAAGTACGACAGCACGTACCGGCTGGGCACCGACCCGGCTAAGGTCGAGGCGGCCTGGAACCGGATGCGGGACGCGGTCAAGAAGCGTCCCGCGGGCGGGAAGGTGGGCGCGGGCGAGCTGGACGACACGTTCCTGCCGGGCGGGTACTACAACGGCTACTGGCCGACGCTGGCCGGGGCGTTCGCGTCCTATGTGAACGAAAAGGACGACAAGGCCCTGGTCAAGGCGTACGAGCGCTTCGGCGCGGTCGACGCCGAGGGCGACAACGGGTACTCGGTGTACTCGGCCGTGCAGTGCCGCGACGCGCAGTGGCCGGGCGACTGGAACGTCTGGCGCAGCGACAGCCAGCGGGTCCACGCCAAGGCGCCGTTCATGACCTGGAGCAACACCTGGTACAACGCCCCGTGCGCCGACTGGCCGGTGGAGCCGCTGAATCCGGTACGGGTCTCCAACCGCGCGCTGCCTCCGGTGCTGCTCTTCCAGGCGACGGACGACGCGGCCACTCCGTACGAGGGCGGCGTCACCCTGCACCGCAAGCTCAAGGGTTCGAGCCTGGTCGTCGAGGAGGGCGGCGGCAACCACGGCGTCACACTGAGCGGCAACGCCTGTCTGGACCGGTACCTGGCGGACTATCTCGCCAAGGGCACCGTGCCGCGGGGGAAGGGCGGCGACGTGGACGCGGTCTGCGCGAAGACGCCCGACCCGAAGCCGGCGGCGGCCAAGACCGCGCGACCGGCGTCGCGCACGGAGGCGGACGGCCGGGGCAGCACGCTCCACGGGCTGCTCGGGTTCCGGGGCTGACGGAAAGACATGGCCGCGGTCCGGGGGCGTACGCGAGGATGGCCGGATGACTTCTCGGCCGACCGCGCACGCCCCCCGACCGCTGATCCGGGACATGACCATCGACGACTGCGAGGCCGTCGCGCGGGTCCGGGTCCGTGGCTGGCAGAGCGCCTACGCCGGCTTGATGCCGCAGGCGCACCTGGACGCGATGGACATCGCCGCGGACGCTGAGCGCCGCCGCGGGTTCTTCACGGAGGCCGGTGCCGTCGTCGACGTGGTGGCCGAGCGGGCGGGCCTCGGCGTCGTCGGCTGGGCCGCGTACGGGCCCTACCGCGAGGGCGGCGGGCGGCTCGCGCGCGGCGAGCTGTACGCGATCTACGTCCTGCCGGAGCAGACCGGGACCGGGGTGGGCCGGGCCCTGATGGCACAGGTGCTCACGGGCGCCGCCGAGGCCGGTCACCGCGACCTGGCGCTCTGGGTACTGAAGGACAACACACCGGCCCGACGCTTCTACGAACGCGCGGGCTTCCGAGCCGACGGCGCCGAGGAGCCCTTCGACGTCGACGGGGTCGCGGTGCCCGAGGTGCGTTACGTACGCGCCCTCAGCGGCCCCCTCGGCCCGCCGGCAGCCGGCTGAGCGCCTCCTCGGCCGCCCGGCCGAGCCGGGGGTGCGGCAGGGCCGCCTCCAGGACCGGGCGGGCCTGCGCGTCGCCGAGCTGCCCCAGGCCCTCGACGCAGGCCAGCGCCACCCGCCAGTGCGGCTCGTCCGGCCCCAGCAGCCGGGACAGGGTGCTCATCAGCGCGGGTACGGACTCGGGGGCCCGCAGTTCGGTGAGCAGGCGGACCGGATGGAGGGCGTAGGCGGTGCGCAGGCCGTTGGTGGCGAGCGCCGCGGCGGCGCGGGGCGTGCGGGGGTCACCGAGGCGGGCCAGGGCGTGGGCGGCCGCGACGCAGCGCTCCGGGTCCCGGTGGTTGAGCAGCAGCACCAAGGGCTCGAAGGCGCGGCGGTCACCGCCGCAGCCGAGCCGGTACGCGGCGATCTCGCGTGCCCAGAGCGGGCGTTCGCGCTCGACGAGCACCCGGGCCAGTTCCTCGTCGTCCTCGGTGGCGAGCAGCTCGCGGTAGGCCGCCGACTCCCCCGCCTCGTCCGCCAGCCGGTGCGTCAGCGACCGGTACTCCTCATCCATGACGTTCAGCGTATCGGTGGACACACAGCGTGGCGGCGGGGGTGAGGGATGTGAGGGGGGCCACAACAATCGGGGGCTGGCGCGCTCATTACCCGTCGGTTAACCTCATGTGAGCGGGACACTCCCCCGCAGGCTCCGGTGGCCTGGTGACGCAGCCACCTGGAGTGTTTGTCGGTTCGGCGGCTTCGCGAGACGTGACTCCGGGACAGAGTCCGTCACCCCTTCCCGGTCCCGGCGTGCCCTTCGCGCCCGGGACCCGAGCACCACGACAGGCAATTCCCGCACGCCGTACGCCGGTCGGGCCCTTCGGCCTCTCTCATCGGCCGCGCGCTCCGTGCGTCCCTCAGTCGTCACTCATCCCTGGAGTCCCGTGATGGACACCCATTTCAGCAGCATCGCCGTCGTCGGCCTCGGCACCATGGGCACCGGTATCGCCGAGGTCCTGGCCCGTGCCGGGCGCGAGGTCATCGGTATCGACATCAGTGACGCGGCCGCCCGCCAGGCCGTCGCCTCGCTGGAGGCCTCCACCGCCCGCGCCGTGCGGCGCGAGCGGATCACCGAGGAGGAGCGGCGCGACATCCTCGCCCGGTTCCGCACCTTCTCCGATCTCCAGGCCGCCGCGGACGCCGAGCTCGTCATCGAGGTCGTGCCGGAGACGTACGAGATCAAGCAGCAGGTCTTCCGGGAGCTCGACGCCGTCGTCTCGCCCACCGCGGTCCTGGCCACGGGCACCAACGCCCTGTCGGTGACCCGGCTCGCCGCCGAGTCGCAGCACCCCGAGCGCGTGCTCGGCCTGCACTTCTTCAACCCGGCGCCGGCCATGAAACTGGTCGAGGTGGTCTCCTCCGTGCTGACCGCGCCGCCGGCCGTCGAGGCGGTCACCGCGCTCGCCCGGCAGCTGGGCAAGGAGCCGGTCGCGGTCGGCGACCGGCCGGGGTTCGTCGCCGACGGCCTGTTGTTCGGCTACCTCAACCAGGCCGCAGCCATGTACGAGGCGAACTACGCCTCCCGCGAGGACATCGACGCGGCCATGAAGCTGGGCTGCGGTCTGCCGATGGGGCCGCTCGCGCTGCTGGACCTGATCGGGATCGACACCGCCCGCACCGTCCTGGAGGCGATGTACTCCGCCTCGCACGACCGGCTGCACGCTCCGGCCCCCGTCCTCGGCCAGCTCGCCGCCGCCGGGCTGACCGGGCGCAAGTCGGGCCGCGGCTTCTACACCTACGCGGAGCCGGGCAGCCAGACCGTGGTTCCGGACGCGCTGACCCCGTCGCAGGACGCCGGGGCGGGCGCGGGCCGCACGGTGCGTTCGGTCGGGGTCGCGGGCTCCGGGACGATGGCTTCGGGGATCGCGGAGGTCTTCGCGAAGGCCGGTTACGACGTCGTGCTCGCCGCCCGCAGCCAGGAGAAGGCGGACGTCGCCAAGGGCCGGATCGCCAAGTCGCTGGAGCGATCGGTCACCAAGGGGCGGCTGACGGCCGGGGCCCGGGACGAGACCCTCGCCCGGATCACCGCGGCCGGCTCGCTGGACTCGTTCGCCGAGGTGGACCTGGCCGTGGAGGCGGTCGCCGAGGACCTGCTGGTCAAGCAGCAGCTGTTCGCCACGCTGGACAAGGTCTGCAGGCCGGGTGCGGTGCTCGCCACCACCACCTCGTCGCTGCCCGTCGTGTCGATCGCCCGGGCCACGTCGCGGCCCGAGGACGTCATCGGGATGCACTTCTTCAACCCGGCGCCGGCGATGAAGCTGGTCGAGGTCGTCCGTACGGTGCTCACCGCCGACGATGTGCACGCCACGGTCCGCGAGGTCTGCGCAAAGGTGCGCAAGCACCCGGTGGACTGCGGGGACCGGGCCGGTTTCATCGTGAACGCGCTGCTGTTCCCGTACCTCAACAACGCGATCAAGATGGTCGAGGAGCACTACGCGACCCTCGACGACATCGACGCCGCGATGAAGCTGGGCGGCGGCTACCCGATGGGGCCCTTCGAGCTCCTGGACGTCGTCGGCCTCGACGTCTCGCTCGCCATCGAGAAGGTGCTGCACGGCGAGTTCCGCGACCCGGGCCTCGCGCCGGCACCGCTCCTGGAGCACCTGGTGGCCGCGGGCTGCCTCGGCCGCAAGACGGGACGCGGCTTCCGCGAATATGCCCGCCGCTGAGAGGGCCCGGTCCGGAAGGCCCGACGCGGGGCCTTCCGGGCCGGGAGCCGACTGGGGCGGGCTGCTCGGCCCTTCGGGCAGCCCGCCCCCACAGGCGCACTCTCCTGCACCGATGCAGTACGTTCACACCATGTCCCAGCCCGCCAGGTCCCCCCGTGTGTCCGCCACGCCCGACGTCCCGGAAAGTGCCGCGGGCACCCGCGCCGCCGCCCAACGGCTCAAAATGCGCCGTGAACTGGCCGCCGCGGCGATGGAGCTCTTCGCCACCAAGGGGTACGAGGCGACGACCGTCGACGAGATCGCGGGCGCCGCGGGTGTCGCCCGGCGGACCTTCTTCCGGCACTTCCGGTCCAAGGACGAGGCGATCTTCCCGGACCACGACGACACCCTCGTGCGGGCCGAGGCGGTCCTCAACGCCGCCCCCGCGCACGAGCACCCGCTCGACACGGTCTGCCGGGGCATCAAGGAGGTCATGCGGATGTACGCGGCGAAGCCCGCGGTCTCCGTGGCCCGGTACAAGCTGACCCGCGAAGTGCCCACCCTGCGGCAGGCCGAGATCGCCTCGGTGGCCCGCTACGAACGGCTGTTCACGCGCTATCTGCTGGGCCACTTCGACGAGCGCGACCACCTTGCGGGCAATGACGATCCGCTGCTGGCGGAGGTCGCGGCGTCGGCCGTGGTCACCGCGCACAACCACGTGCTGCGCCGCTGGCTGCGCGCGGACGGCCAGGGCGACGTGGAGGCGCAGCTGGACCAGGCGTTCGCCATCGTCCGCGACACGTTCGGGACGGGGATCGGCGCGGGCCGGACCGCCGGCACCGATCCGGCGAAGCCGTCGGCCGCGTCGGTGAGCACGGAGGGCGAGGTCCTGGTGGCCGTGGCGCGGACGGACGCGCCGCTGGACGAAGTGATGCGCACGATCCAGCAGGCGCTCAAGGAGCGCTGAGCGGGGCCCTGCCGCTCCCGGCCGTCCGGCCCCGTCCGCCGGGCCTTCACACACCCTCGTCGGTCTGCCACGGCGGCGGCGCGGAGCCCTCGCTCCACGCCGTGAGCTCGTCGCCGTCCAGGCACAGGATCGCGCACTGCTCGGCGTAGTCCAGGGCCGGTCCCGTGTACGCGCTGGTCGTGACGCAGACGGCGATGTCCGCCTCGTGCACGGCGTAGCAGGTCCCGCCGAAGCGCTGAAGGTCCTGGGAGCCGACCTTGGTGGCGGGGCCGTAGCACTTGCACTGGACGACCAGGCGCCGTCCGTCGGGGGCCGTAGCGATCACGTCCGCCCCCAGATCGCCCGCTCCGCCCACGACCTGCACGTCGCGGCAGCCGTCCCGCTCGCAGAGCGCGGCGACCGCGTCCTCGAATCCGTCGGCGTCCAGGGCCGCGTAGTCCGCGGCCTCGCCCTCCGGTTCCTCCGGTTCCGCCGGTTCCGGCTCTGTCAGGACGGCCGTGGGGGCGAGGTCGTCGTGGGGGTGTCCGAGCGGCTCACGGGCCGGGGCGGAGGGCTCCCGGGACGGGTCGAAGAGTTCGCGCACGGCCTCGGAGAACGGTCCGGGCCTCCCACGCCGCCTGCGGCGCGGCCCGCGGAGATGCAGGAGCAGGACGCCGGCCGCGCCGAGCGCCGCGGCCGGCACGACGGCGGCCGGATGCCTGCACACGCCCTCCCAGACGGTGCGCAGCGTCAGCCATCCACCGCAGAGCAGCAGGGCCGTGGCGCCGAACCCGAAGGCCGTCCTGCGCACACTGAACGCCTTCCGGGGCCCTGCGTTACCGCATTCCCGTGCCGGTGCCGTCATCCGCACCGCCCCGCTCGTCCCGCTCGCACCGATATGAGTCTTCCAAGATCATCCATGTCTGCCGTCTGCCCGGGTCCGGCGGATCCAACGGCCGCGAAATGCGGTTGCCGGGGCATCGGCCCGGTGCTGTGGTGTGCGGATGAACGATCAACTGGATCCCCGCCACGCAGAGCTACTGGCCGTTTTCGACCGCGAGATGCGCGAGCACGCCCGCGCCGACGGCCCCGGCGTCCGCGTCGAGCGCACCGGCGGACTCGTACGGCAGGTGGGCGCGGCCCACGACTGGAACGGGGTCGTCTGGTCGTCGCCGGACCTGGACGCCGCCGGGGCGGACGCGGCGATCGCCGCGCAGGTGGCCCACTGGACCGAGCTCGGGTACGACGAGTTCGAGTGGAAGCTGTACGCGCACGACCGGCCGGCCGACCTGGGGGCACGGCTGCTGGCGGCCGGTTTCGAGCCGGAGGAGCCGGAGACCCTGCTCGTGGCTCCGGTGGCGGACCAGCCCACGACCGTCCGGCTCCCGGACGGCGTCCATCTGCGCACGGTGCGCGACGAGGCCGATGTGGACCTGATGGCGCGGGCCCATGAGCAGGCGTTCGGCTCGGACTGGTCCCGGCTGCGTCCTCAGGTGCTGGCCCGGCTGAGGGACGACCCGGACCACTTCGTGGGCGTGCTGGCCATGGCGGGCGACGAGCCGGTGAGCTCGGCCCGGATGGAGCTGTACCCGGGATCGGGCTTCGCCGGGCTGTGGGGAGGCGGCACGGTCGAGGCGTGGCGCGGCAGGGGCGTCTACCGGGCGCTGGTCGCCTTCCGGGCGGGCATCGCCGCCGAGCGCGGCTACCGGTACCTCCAGGTCGACGCCACCGAGGACAGTCGGCCGATCCTCCAGCGCCTCGGTTTCGCGGCCCTGAGCACGACGACGCCGTACGTCTACCGCCCCGCCTCCTGACCCCCACAGCGGGGCACATGACGGCAAATCGCCCGCCGTGTTGCTCATGCGTGGCACCCGGATGACAATTGAGGGAAATTGCTGGCACCCAGTGCCTTGCCAGCTGTCACGGAGTGCCATACGTTGAAGTCGTCCGGGCGGCCGGCGTGCTGAGACCTCACGTACGCCGGCTGTCCCCGCAAGCCACGTGCCTGCGCGCCCGGACGCCTGCGTCACAGGCAAACCCTTCTGCTCCACCGAGCAAGCAGCCGAAGCACCATCCGCCGAACCGACGGCACACCTCCACGCAACACCGCTCCCCCTGCTTCGCAGGACCCTCAAGCGTTCCCTCAAACGCCGCACCGCCGGAGGCACACCGTGAAGGAAATCCTGGACGCGATCCAGTCCGAGGACAGCACCGCCGCAGACATCGCGGCCCTGCCCATTCCCGAGTCGTACCGCGCGGTGACCGTGCACAAGGACGAGGCCGAGATGTTCGCCGGCGTCGCCAGCCGCGACAAGGACCCGCGCAAGTCCCTGCACGTCGAGGACGTCGCGGTGCCCGAGCTCGGTCCGGGCGAGGCCCTGGTCGCGGTCATGGCCAGCTCGGTCAACTACAACTCCGTGTGGACGTCGATCTTCGAGCCCGTCTCGACCTTCGGCTTCCTGGAGCGCTACGGCAAGCTCAGCGACCTCAGCAAGCGCCACGACCTGCCGTACCACGTCATCGGCTCCGACCTGGCGGGCGTCGTCCTGCGCACCGGCCCGGGCGTCAACGCCTGGAAGCCCGGTGACGAGGTCGTCGCACACTGCCTCTCGGTCGAACTGGAGTCCTCGGACGGCCACAACGACACGATGCTCGACCCCGAGCAGCGCATCTGGGGCTTCGAGACCAACTTCGGCGGCCTGGCGGAGATCGCCCTCGTCAAGTCCAACCAGCTGATGCCGAAGCCGGACCACCTCAGCTGGGAGGAGGCGGCGGCTCCCGGGCTCGTCAACTCCACCGCGTACCGCCAGCTCGTCTCCCGTAACGGCGCCGGCATGAAGCAGGGCGACAACGTCCTCATCTGGGGCGCGAGCGGCGGACTCGGCTCCTACGCCACGCAGTTCGCCCTGGCCGGCGGCGCCAACCCGATCTGTGTCGTCTCCAGCGACCAGAAGGCGGAGATCTGCCGCAAGATGGGCGCCGAGGCGATCATCGACCGCAACGCCGAGGGCTACCGGTTCTGGAAGGACGAGCACAACCAGGACCCGCGCGAGTGGAAGCGGTTCGGCAAGCGCATCCGCGAACTGACCGGCGGCGAGGACGTGGACATCGTCTTCGAGCACCCCGGCCGCGAGACCTTCGGCGCCAGCGTCTACGTGACGCGCAAGGGCGGCACGATCGTCACCTGCGCCTCGACCTCGGGCTACAACCACGAGTACGACAACCGCTACCTGTGGATGTCGCTCAAGAAGATCGTCGGCTCGCACTTCGCCAACTACCGCGAGGCGTGGGAGGCCAACCGCCTGGTCGCCAAGGGGAAGATCCACCCGACGCTGTCGAAGGTCTACTCCCTGGAGGACACCGGCCAGGCCGCGTACGACGTGCACCGCAACCTCCACCAGGGCAAGGTCGGTGTCCTGGCGCTCGCACCGCGCGAGGGCATGGGCGTGCGCGACGAGGAACTGCGCGAGCGGCACATCGACGCCATCAACCGATTCCGGAACGTCTGACATGACCGGCCGCCAGAAGGACCGCCCCTGGCTCATGCGGACGTACGCCGGTCACTCGACCGCCGAGGCGTCCAACGAGCTCTACCGGCGCAACCTCGCCAAGGGCCAGACGGGCCTGTCGGTCGCCTTCGACCTGCCGACGCAGACCGGTTACGACCCCGACCACATCCTCGCCCGCGGCGAGGTCGGCCGGGTCGGCGTGCCCGTCTCACACCTCGGCGACATGCGCCGGCTGTTCCAGGACATCCCCCTGGAGCAGATGAACACCTCGATGACGATCAACGCCACCGCCATGTGGCTGCTGGCGCTCTACCAGGTCGTCGCCGAGGAGCAGGGCGCGGACGCGGGCAGGCTCCAGGGCACCACGCAGAACGACATCGTCAAGGAGTACCTCTCGCGCGGGACGCACGTCTTCCCGCCGGGGCCCTCGCTGCGGCTGACCACCGACATGATCACGTACACGGTCAACCGCATCCCCAAGTGGAACCCGATCAACATCTGCAGCTACCACCTGCAGGAGGCCGGGGCCACCCCCGTCCAGGAGATCGCGTACGCCATGTCGACGGCGATCGCCGTACTCGACGCGGTCCGCGACTCCGGGCAGGTGCCCGAGGAGAAGTTCGGCGACGTGGTCGCCCGGATCTCCTTCTTCGTGAACGCGGGCGTCCGCTTCATCGAGGAGATGTGCAAGATGCGCGCCTTCGGGCGCATCTGGGACCGCGTCACCCGCGAGCGCTACGGCATCACCGACGCCAAGCAGCGCCGCTTCCGCTACGGCGTCCAGGTCAACTCGCTCGGGCTGACCGAGGCGCAGCCGGAGAACAACGTCCAGCGCATCGTCCTGGAGATGCTGGCCGTCACCCTCTCCAAGGACGCCCGCGCCCGCGCCGTGCAGCTGCCCGCCTGGAACGAGGCCCTGGGGCTCCCCCGGCCCTGGGACCAGCAGTGGTCGCTGCGCATCCAGCAGGTACTCGCCCACGAGAGCGATCTGCTGGAGTACGAGGACATCTTCGCCGGGTCGCACGTCATCGAGGCCAAGGTCGACGAGCTGGTCGCCGACTCGCTCGCCGAGATGGACCGGATCGAGCAGATGGGCGGCGCCATGGCGGCCGTCGAGTCCGGCTACCTCAAGTCCGAGCTGGTCTCCTCGCACGCCGCCCGGCGCGCCCGGATCGAGGGCGGCGAGGAGAAGATCGTCGGCGTCAACATCTACGGGACGACCGAGCCCAACCCGCTCACGGCCGACCTCGACGGCGCGATCATGACGGTCGACCCGGCCAACGAGGCCAAGGTCGTCGCCGCGCTCCACGAGTGGCGCGACAACCGTGACGAGCCCCGCGCCACCGAGGCGCTCGCCGCGCTGAAGAAGGCCGCGGCGGGGACCGAGAACATGATGGAGGCCACCGTCGAGTGCGCCCGTGCGGGCGTCACCACCGGTGAGTGGTCCTGGGCCCTGCGCGACGTCTTCGGCGAGTTCCGTGCGCCGACCGGTGTGTCGTCCGCCCCGGTCGCCGTGACCGCGGAGGCGGGCACCCCGCTCGCGCTCGTACGCGAGAAGGTCGCCCGGACCGCACAGGACCTGGGTGCGGGCCGGCTGCGGCTGCTCGTCGGCAAGCCCGGTCTGGACGGGCACTCCAACGGCGCCGAGCAGATCGCCGTGCGCGCCCGCGACGCCGGTTTCGAGGTCGTCTACCAGGGCATCCGCCTGACGCCCGAACAGATCGTGTCGGCGGCGGTCGCCGAGGACGTGCACTGTGTCGGTCTGTCGATCCTGTCCGGCTCGCACGCCGAGCTGGTGCCGGACGTACTGAACCGGCTGCGCCGCACCGGCGCCGGCGACATCCCGGTGATCGCGGGCGGGATCATTCCCCCGGCTGACGCCGAGGCCCTGATCAAGGCCGGTGTCGCCGCCGTATTCACCCCGAAGGACTTCGGTATCACGGAGATCATCGGCCGTATCGTCGACGAGATCCGGAAAGCGAACAAGCTCGACCCTCTGGAGGTCCCCGCATGACCACGCCTGCCCCGTCGCCCGCCACCACCCCGCAATCGGGCGGCTCCGCCGCACAGCCCTTGAACCGGCTGCGCCCCCGCCGCTCGTGTCTGGCGGTACCGGGAAGCAACCCGCGGTTCCTGGAGAAGGCCCAGGGCCTCCCGGCCGACCAGGTCTTCCTCGACCTGGAGGACGCCTGCGCGCCGCTCGCCAAGGAAGGCGCCCGGCACCACATCGTCGACGCGCTGAACAACGGCGACTGGACGGGCAAGACCCGGGTGGTACGGGTCAACGACTGGACGACGCACTGGACGTACCGCGACGTCATCACGGTCGTCGAGGGCGCGGGACCCAACCTCGACTGCATCATGCTGCCCAAGGTCCAGGACGCCCAGCAGGTCGTCGCGCTGGACCTGCTGCTCACCCAGATCGAGAAGACGATGGGCTTCGAGGTCGGGAAGATCGGCATCGAGGCGCAGATCGAGAACGCCAAGGGCCTCGTCAATATCGACGACATCGCGGCCGCCTCGCCCCGCCTGGAGACCCTGATCTTCGGCCCGGCCGACTTCATGGCGTCGATCAACATGAAGACCCTGGTCGTCGGCCAGCAGCCGCCCGGCTACGGCGCGGACGCGTACCACTACATCCTGATGCGCATCCTGATGGCGGCCCGTACGCACGACCTCCAGGCGATCGACGGCCCCTTCCTCCAGATCCGCGACGTGGACGCCTACCGCGAGGTCGCCGGCCGTGCCGCAGCCCTCGGCTTCGACGGCAAGTGGGTGCTGCACCCCGGTCAGGTCGACGCGGCCAACGAGGTGTTCTCGCCCTCGCAGGAGGACTACGACCACGCCGAGCTCATCCTCGACGCCTACGACTGGTGCACCTCCGAGGAGGGCGGCAAGAAGGGCTCCGCGATGCTCGGCGACGAGATGATCGACGAGGCCAGCCGCAAGATGGCCCTGGTCATCGCGGGCAAGGGCCGCGCGGCCGGCATGCAGCGCACCTCCAAGTTCGAAGCTCCGGAGGCCTGACCATGCAGTTCGGACGCACATACGAGGAATTCGAGGTCGGTGCGGTCTACAAGCACTGGCCCGGAAAGACCGTCACCGAATACGACGACCACCTCTTCTGCCTGCTGACCATGAATCACCACCCACTGCACATGGACAGCAACTATGCCGAGAAGACGACCGACTTCGGCAAGAACGTTGTCGTCGGCAACTACATCTACTCGCTGCTGCTGGGCATGTCGGTCCCGGACGTCTCCGGAAAGGCCATCGCCAACCTGGAGGTCGAGTCGCTGAAGCACGTGGCGCCGACCTTCCACGGCGACACGGTCTACGGCGAGACCACCGTTCTGGACAAGACCCCGTCGAGGTCCAAGAGCGACCGCGGAATCGTTTACGTGGAGACCAAGGGCTACAAGCAGGACGGCACCCTCGTCTGCGTGTTCCGCCGCAAGGTCATGGTCCCCACCGAGACGTACATCAAGGAGCGGGGCGGCGAACAGCCCGGCCGCCCGGAGCTGAAGCAGCCTTCGCAGAAGAACGTGGAGAAGTAGCCATGACGCGACTCGCCCAGACGGCCGGTCTCAACGACGTCCAGCAGGAAATCCTCTCCACGGTCCGGGATTTCGTCGACAAGGAGATCATTCCGGTCGCGACCCAGCTGGAGCACCGCGACGAGTACCCGACCGAGATCGTCGAGGGGCTCAAGGAACTCGGCCTGTTCGGGCTGATGATTCCCGAGGAGTACGGGGGGCTGGGTGAGTCGCTTCTCACATACGCGCTGTGCGTGGAGGAAATCGCCCGCGGCTGGATGAGCGTGTCGGGAATCATCAACACGCACTTCATCGTGGCGTACATGCTCAAGCAGCACGGCACACAGGAGCAGAAGGACACCTTCCTGCCCCGGATGGCGCTGGGCGAGGTCCGGGGCGCGTTCTCGATGTCCGAGCCGGCGCTGGGCTCCGACGTCTCGGCGATCAGCTCCAAGGGCGTCAAGGACGGCGAGGAGTACGTCCTCAACGGCCAGAAGATGTGGCTGACGAACGGCGGCACGTCCTCGCTCGTCGCCGTCCTGTGCCGGAGTGACGAAGGCCACCCCGAGGGCACCCCGCCCCACAAGTCGATGACGACCTTCCTGGTGGAGAAGGAGCCCGGATTCGGCGAGGTCCGGCCCGGTCTCACCATCCCGGGAAAGATCGACAAGATGGGCTACAAGGGCGTCGACACCACCGAGCTCATCATGGACGGACTGCGCATTCCAGCCAATCGTGTGCTGGGCGGCACCACCGGCCGAGGGTTTTACCAAATGATGGACGGCGTGGAGGTCGGTCGCGTCAACGTGGCTGCGCGTGGCTGCGGTGTCGCACAGCGTGCATTCGAACTGGGCGTTTCCTACGCGCAACAGCGCCACACCTTCGGAAAACCGATCGCCCAGCACCAGGCGATCCAGTTCAAGCTGGCCGAAATGGCCACCAAGGTCGAGGCCGCGCATGCGATGATGGTAAATGCAGCGCGCAAAAAGGACTCCGGGGAGCGAAACGACCTGGAGGCAGGGATGGCGAAGTACCTCGCCTCCGAGTACTGCAAGGAAGTCGTCGAGGACGCCTTCCGTATCCACGGCGGTTACGGCTTCTCCAAGGAGTACGAGATCGAGCGCCTCTACCGTGAGGCCCCGATGCTGCTGATCGGTGAAGGTACCGCCGAGATCCAGAAAATGATCATCGGGCGCCGACTCCTCGAGGAGTATCGTTTCCAGGGTTGATTGTCCCATTCGCGGTGATTTAACCGCGAAGAAGATCACACCCTGTCATCCTCATCCGGTGCCTTCCAGACGTCCGACTCGGCTGCTGGCTTGCCCAGTTGCGGTCCGCAACCGATAACATCGCCGGAAAGCCGCCGTCCCCCGTTGCCAGCGCGGCCTCATCCGCTACGAAGGTCATCCATGCCCGACAGCCATACCTCCGCACCACGCGGCGGGGTCCGCCTTGCACGCGGAGCTTCGCCGTGGCTCCTGCCGACCGTCGCCACCGCCGCACTCAGCCTGACCCGGGCCCGCAGGTCCGGTCGCTGGGCGGCCGTGGCCGTGCCCACCACCGCGCTCGCGGCGGGCATGCTGTGGTTCTTCCGCGACCCGGAGCGCGAGATCACCCAGGGTCGCGTCATCTCACCGGCCGACGGCGTGGTGCAGAGCATCATGCCGTGGAAGGACGGACGTACCCGCGTCGCGATCTTCATGAGCCCGCTGAACGTCCACGTCAACCGCGCGCCGCTGGCCGGCACGGTGACGTCGGTCGAGCACATCCCCGGTGGGTTCGTCCCCGCGTTCAACAAGGAGAGCGAGAACAACGAGCGCGTTGTCTGGCACTTCGACACCGAGCTCGGCGACATCGAGATGGTGCAGATCGCGGGTGCGGTCGCCCGCCGCATCGTCCCCTACATCCCGCAGGGCACGAAGGTGGAGCAGGGCGAGCGCATCGGCCTGATCCGCTTCGGCTCCCGGGTCGACATCTACCTTCCGGAAGGTATCGATGTCGCGGTCGAGGTCGGCCAGGCCACCACCGCGGGGGTGACTCGAATTGACCGTGATTGATCCTGATACACAGGCCGGCTGGGTGCCGGAGGCCGAGGCCGAGGACGACGCCGAGGACATGCCGCTCTCCATGCGGCTGTCGATAGCGGACACCCTCACTCTCGGTAACGCCACGTGCGGATTCATGGCGGTGTACTTCACCACCACCGGGATCCTCATCCCGCACCTCACGGGCAGCGACGAGAGCGGCATGGCGCGGCACTCCGCGGCCACCGCCGTGATCCTCATGCTCATGGCCGCCATCTTCGACCTGTTCGACGGACTCGTGGCCCGCAAGCTGCGTTCGTCGCCGATGGGTGCGGAGCTGGACAACCTGTCGGACCTGGTCAGCTTCGGGCTCGCCCCGGCGTACTTCGTCCTCGTGTACGGCATGGTCGCGGACGACGCGCACCAGCGGGTCTCGGCGCTCGCGGCGATCGTGGTGCTGCTGGCGGTGGTGCTCAGGCTGGCGAGATTCTCCTGCGTGACCTTGAAGGACGGCATGTTCCAGGGCATGCCGAGCCCCTTCGGAGCGCTCACGGTCATTTCGATCGTGCTCCTGGAGCTGCCCTTCGTGCCGACGCTGCTCGCGATCGTCGGAGTGGCGTGGCTGATGGTGAGCCGGGTCGAGTACCCGAAGCCGCGAGGTGTCCTCGCGGTGGCGATGCTCGGCTGGATCGTGGCCGCCATGGGGCTCCTCGCCGCATGGGCGTTCGACGCTCCCGGTGGGCAGCTGCTGCTGCAGACCGGCTGCGCGCTCCAGGTGGTCCTGGGAGCGGTCATCCCGCTCTTCGCGACCGCTCGCCGGGTGAACACCTTCCGCGACAACCGGCGCGAGGCACGGGCGGCTCAGCTGCCGTAGTCCGCACGTCATGCGAGAGGGCCCGGATGCTCCCCAGCATCCGGGCCCTCTTGCATGGGGGGCGTCCGGGCCGGAGAGGGACCCCGTACGTCTCGGAGCCGGGCGGCGCGGCGGCGTCTCACTCGTGCGACCGCGCCTGAGGGCTGTCGGTCCGGACGCATTCGATCAGGTAGTCGCCGGTCTCCGGGTCGCGTGTGACGCCGTGCGTCTCGCTACGGAATCCGGGGAACGAACGGTCGAACGATTCGAGCGCGGTCAGGTAGCCCAGCAGCGGTCCGTCCGGACCGCCGGTGCTCTCACCGGGCATGAGGACGGGAATGCCCGGCGGCGTCACGGTGACCATGGCCGCGGCCACACGGTCGGCGGCCTCCCGCAGGGGCACCCGCTCGGTGCCCCTGCGGATGAGTCGTTCGTAGCAGTGCTGGGGCGGTACGACGGGCACGGGGAGCTTCTGGAACGCGGTGTCGAGCAACTCCACCAGACGCCCCTGCCGCAGATGGTCGTGCATCTGCCGGCACAGGTCCCGCAGGCTGCTGCCCGCGTAGCGGCCCGGGTGCTCCGCCACCAGTGCGGGCAGCAGGTCCGCCAGTGGGACGTTCTGGTCGTAGAGCGTCTTGAAATCCATCAGGGCGTCCATGAGGGTGCCCCACTTGCCCTTGGTGATCCCCATCGAGAAGAGGATCAGCGTGGTGTAGCTGTCCGTCTTCTCCACCACGATGTTCCTGGTGGCCAGATAGGCGGTGAGTACGCGAGCGGGGACACCCCACTCCGCCATGCGCCCTCTCGCGTCGATACCGGGGCAGGTCAGGGTCACCTTGACCGGGTCGAGCAGACAGTACCCCCGGGAGAGGCCGTCGAAGCCGTGCCAGTCGGCGCCCGGCTCCAGCTCCCAGCACGACGGGTGCGTGCCGAGCAGGGCCGGCGGGGCGTCGGCGAAGGGCACCCGCTCGCCGGTGACGGGATCGGTGACAGTCTCGGGCTGCCAGACGCCGAAGAACCATTCGGGCCGGTCACCGGCCTGCGCGATCCGCTGTGCCGTGCGCACCATCGTCTGGCGGAAGCGGACGGCCTCCGTCACCGCTTCGTCGATCAGCCACGTGCCCTGTGGCCCGTCCATCATCGCGGCGGCCACGTCGAGTGAGGCGATCATCGGGTACAGCGGCGAGGTGGTGCCGTGCATCATGAACGCCTCGTTGAACCGCTCGTGCTCGACCGGGGCCCGCGGGGCCGACCTGACGTGCACCATGGCGCTCTGCGACATGGCCGAGAGCAGCTTGTGCGTCGACTGGGTGGCGAAGACGGTCGGCCGCTCCGGCTCCGGAAAGCTCTCCGCGTCCACCGCCATGCCGTAGCGCCCCGCGTAGAGGGGGTGGAAGCGGGCGTAGGCGAACCATGCTTCGTCGAAGTGGAGCCGCGGGGTGCTGGGTGCGAGGGCCCGCGCGACCTGGACCGACTGGTAGCACAGTCCGTCGTACGTGGAGTTGGTGAGCACCGCGTACTGTGCCTCGGCGGAGACCGCGCCCCGGGTCAGCGGGTTCGCGGCGATGGTGGAGGCGATCGCCGTCGCCTCGATCCCGGCCGGCGGCAGCGGCCCCGCGAGTCCGTATCCGTTCCGGGTGGGGATCAAGTACACCGGCCGCGCGCCCGAGAGGACGAGACCGTGCAGGACCGACTTGTGGCAGTTGCGGTCCACCAGAGCGATCTCGTCACGGGTGACGCTGAAATGCCCGACCATGCGGTCACAGGTCGAATCGCCGTGCAGAACGAAATACGTGCGGTCGGCGCCGAAGATCCGGGCGGCATTCGCCTCCGCATCGCCGACCGCGCCGGTGTGTTCGAAGAGCGAGCCGAGTTCCTCCACCGAGATCGACAGATCACTGCGCAGAATCCGTTCCCCGAAATAGTCGTGGAAGGCCCGGCCCACCGGTGACTTGAGAAAGCCGACTCCCCCCGCGTGAGCCGGGGTGTGCCAGGAATATTCGTGGGCGTCGTCGAATCGGCGCAGCGCCTTGAAGAAGGGCGGCAGAAGGCCCTCCTGATAAGCACGGGACGCGGCTACGATCCGTCCCGCGATGAAGGGGGCGGTATCCTCCAAAGGCCAGATATAGCCGACGACGGACTCGGCCACCCACAGCGGCAGATGCTGGAGGTCGTCGCCGTCCGTGACGAGGAAGACCGGAAGATTCCGAAAGCGCCCATCGGCCTGGTGCAGGACATCGGCGCCTCCGCACTCGGCGCCGTCCGTATCCGTCTTCGGAAGGCCCCAGTCCACGACGGCCGCGACCATTCCGGCTTCGGTCCGCAGTACCGCCAGGGCGTCGCGCGCGGTCAACGCTCTGCGCACCTCGAATCCGCGGTCCACGAGCACACGCTCGATCCGGCGCAGTTGTCCGGCTCTGGCGCTTTCCCCTTCCTTGCGCTCGGGGACCGCGAACATAATAAGACCGCTGGACATGCGAAACCCCACTCCGCGAACCGATGAAGCACCGATTCCAGTGCGCCGGACCCAAGAAAAGCACTGACTCGCCAAGCGGCGTAGGGAATGAGAAGCGAAACCACCTGAACGGGCTTCCGCACCGCACCGCCGCAAGGGCACCCCTCCACGCCGTGTTCTTCCGATCGGGTGCGAATATTTTGCGCACCGAACGAGGGCTCGGCGGAGCACTCCACCGCACGTCTCACGGAATCAGCAGCCGCCCCACAGCCCCGTCGAGGCATCGCCGTGGGCGCGCCCCCGGCCTCACCGCTGGGCGACCAAGCGTAGCCAATCCCCTCAGAGCACTCATTCCTCACAGGTTTGAGTCTCATTTTTGAGTAGTTGAAGCAGAATTTTGCGCACCAGCGTGGACTTCCTTGCGTCGCTGCTCCTAGCCTGTGGGCGTCCGCAGAGCCCCCACGAGCCGCAAGGACGACTGTCACGTGACCCCACCATCCCGACGCCCATTGCTCAGACGATCCCTGTCCGCCTCTCTCTCGCTGGCACTCGCCGCGTTCGGCGTCACCGCCGCCGCGGTCCTGTCCAGCGCTCCGCCCGCCCAGGCGGCGGGGGTCCCCGCCCCCTCCCCCCTGGCGGTCCCCGGTCGCGGTGCGACCGTCCCGTTCAAGGAGCAGGAAGCCGAGTACGCCGCCACCAACGGCGCGCTGATCGGCCCCAACCGCCTCTACGGCACGCTGCCCTCGGAGGCGTCCGGCCGGCAGGCCGTGACGCTGGACTCCGTCGGCGAGTACGTGGAGTTCACCCTCACGTCGCCCGCGAACGCCATGTCCTTCCGCTACTCGCTGCCGGACAACGCCGCGGGATCGGGCCGGGACGCCTCGATCGACGTGCGGGTGAACGGCGCCTCGCCGAAGGCGGTGCCCGTCACCTCCAAGTACGGCTGGTACTACGGCGGTTACCCGTTCAACAACAACCCGGGCGACACCAACCCGCACCACTTCTACGACGAGGCCCGGACCATGTTCGGGTCGACCCTCGCGGCCGGTACGAAGGTCCGGCTGCAGGTCTCGTCCACCGCCGCCTCACCGTCGTTCACCATCGACCTGGCGGACTTCGAGCAGGTGGCCGCGCCGACCGCCAAGCCCTCGGGCGCCCTCGACGTCGTCGCCGACTTCGGTGCCGACCCGACCGGGGCCGCCGACTCGACCGCCAAGATCCAGGCGGCCGTCGACGCGGGCAAGGCGCAGGGCAAGGAGGTGTACATCCCGCAGGGCACCTTCCAGGTCCGCGACCACATCGTCGTGGACAAGGTGACGCTGCGCGGAGCAGGGCCCTGGTACTCGGTGCTGACCGGCCGTGACCCGTCGAACCGGAGCAAGGCCGTCGGCGTCTACGGGAAGTACGCCGCGCAGGGCGGCAGCAGCAACGTCACGCTCAAGGACTTCGCGATCATCGGCGACATCCGGGAGCGCGAGGACAACGACCAGGTCAACGCCATCGGCGGCGCCCTGTCGAACTCGACCGTCGACAACGTCTGGATGCAGCACACCAAGTGCGGTGCCTGGATGGACGGTCCGATGGACAACTTCACCATCAAGAACAGCCGCATCCTGGACCAGACCGCCGACGGCGTGAACTTCCACTACGGCGTCACCAACTCCACGGTCACCAACACCTTCGTCCGCAACTCCGGTGACGACGGTCTGGCGATGTGGGCGGAGAACGTCCCGAACGTGAAGAACAAGTTCACGTTCAACACCGTGATCCTGCCGATCCTGGCCAACAACATCGTCACGTACGGCGGCAAGGACATCACCATCTCCGACAACGTCATGTCGGACACCATCACCAACGGCGGCGGGCTGCACATCGCCAACCGCTATCCCGGAGTCAACTCCGGCCAGGGCACAGCCGTTTCCGGCACGATCACGGCAGCGCGCAACACGCTCATCCGTACCGGCAACAACGACTACAACTGGCGCTTCGGCGTCGGCGCGATCTGGTTCAGCGGACTCAACGAACCGATCAACGCCACCGTCAACATCTCCGACACCGAGGTGCTGGACAGCTCCTACGCCGCGATCCACCTCATCGAGGGCGCGTCGAACGGGCTGCACTTCAACAACATCAAGATCGACGGCGCCGGCACCTACGCCCTCCAGATCCAGTCGCCGGGCACGGCCACCTTCACCAACGTCGTGGCCACGCACATCGCGCAGTCCAACCCCATCCACAACTGCGTGGGCAGCGGCTTCCAGATCACCCGGGGCAGCGGGAACTCTGGCTGGTACGCCGATCCGCCGGCCTGCACCGGCAACTGGCCGGACCCGGTGTGGACCAACGGAGGAGTGCCGGGCGGCGGCACCGGTCCGACTGACCCGCCCACCGACCCGCCGACCGACCCGACCGACCCGCCCACGGATCCGCCCGCCGAGACGGGCAATCTCGCCCAGGGCCACCCGGTCGCCGAATCCGGCCACGCGGACGTGTACGGCGCGTCCAACGCCGTGGACGGCAACGCGAACACCTACTGGGAGAGCACCAACCACGCCTTCCCCCAGACCATCACCGTGGACCTCGGCGCGGCCAAGGCCGTCAAGCGCCTGGTCCTGAAGCTGCCGCCGGCGGCAGCCTGGTCCACCCGCACGCAGACGCTGAGCGTGTCGGGCAGCAACGACAACAACACGTTCAACTCGCTCAAGGCATCGGCGGGTTACACCTTCAACCCATCGAGCGGCAACCAGGCGACCGTCACCCTGCCCGGCACATCGGCCCGATATCTGCGGCTGACGTTCACCGGCAACACCGGCTGGCCCGCCGCACAGCTCTCCGAACTGGAGGCCTACACCAGCTGACCGCGTCACGCACACGGCCGCCGTACGGCACGCATCACGCGTGCCGTACGGCGGCCGCCGTCGTGGGACCCGTGCTACTTCAGCGTGTAGGACTTCGCCGCCGGGGCCGCCTGCGCGGGCCTGACGACCTTGAGGCCGCCGGGGGTGGCGGCATCCGGCTTCATGATCACGCTCTCCCGGGTGGAGGGTGCCGCCGGGTCGGAGAAGTCGTGCGGCATCCCGAAGTCGCTGCCGAAGTCCTTGATGGTCAGCAGGGCCTTGTCAATGCCCTCACGGGTGAGGTCCTTGGAGGCGCAGGCCTTCTTCAGCGCCTCGCCGAACAGGCTCGCCGCGTTGTATCCCGCGATGACGCCGTTGTCGAGGCCGTCCTTCGGGTACGCGGCGCCGTACGCCTTGGCGAGCTTCGCCGGACCGGCGCCGGCGTCGCCGATCGGCAGGGTGGACGCGGCGACGTAGTAGTCCTTCGCCAGGGCCGGCCCCGCCTGGGTCTTCAGCAGCTGGGGCGCGAACGCCGAGTTGTTGCCGACGACCGGGACCTTGAAGCCGGTGGCGGCGGCGACACCGACCAGCGAGGCCGCCTGACGGGGGCCCGCGCTGACGACGACGGCCTTGACGCCGGCCTGCTTGAGTGCGGCGACCTGGGCGGTCATGTCGTTGTCGGTGGGCTTGATCTTCTGCTCGACGACGGTGAGTCCCGCCTCCTTCGCCGCGTACTTCGAGCCGGCCAGGGCGTTCTCGCCGTAGTCGCCCTCGAAGTAGACATGGCCGATCTTGTCGCCCTTGGCGATGCGCTTCTCGGCGAGCAGGTAGTCGATCGCGTTGATCGTCTCGACGTCGTACGTGGCTCCGATGACCCGGACGTACTTGCTGCCGAGCAGATTCGCCGACCAGGCCTGCGGCAGGACGAGTCCCTTGTCCTGGCCGTCGATGCGCTGCTCGACCGCCGCCACGAACGGCGAACCGATGAACTGGACGAAGCCCAGCACCTTCGGCTCCAGCTCGGTGTATCCGGCGATGGCCTTCTGCGGGTCGTAGCCGTGGTCGCGCACGGTCAGTTCGACCTTGCGCTCGCAGATGCCGCCCGCGGCGTTGGTCTGCTTGACCCAGAGCTGCTGGGCCTGGGTGACACTCTTGCCGAGCGAGGCGTAGACCCCGGTCATGTCGGTGAGCGCACCCAGCGAGATCGTCGAGTCCGTGACGCCCTCGCCGGTCTTCACACCGCTCTTGTCCTGGGCTCCCTCGTCGGAGGACTTGGCCTTCTCGCTGCAGCCCACGAGGGTGAGGGTGAGGGCCGCGCACACGGCCCCGAGCACACGCAGTTTCATTTCTTCTCTCCCGAGTTCTTCGTCAGACGTGTCAGGCCGCCGGGCAGGAACAGAACAGCCGCGACCACCGCGGCGCCGTACAGATAGCGCGACGCCTCGCCCGGAGCGAGACCGCCCGTGCCGGGGGCGGAGACCAGGGGCAGGGAATCGCTGTAGTGGGTGAGCAGCTGCGGCAGCAGCGAGACGAACGCGGCCCCGACGACCGCTCCCGCCACGGTGCCGAGCCCGCCGATGACGATCATGGCGAGGTATTCGAGGGACAGGACCATGCCGAAGTACTCGGGAACGGTCCGCTGGAAGACCAGCGCGAGCAGCACTCCGGCCAGGCCGGCGTACATCGAGGACAGGACGAAGACTCCCGCCCGGTAGCGGGCCACGGGCACGCCCATCACACCGGCCGCGATGCGGTGGTCACGGATGGCGTTGAGCGCCCGCCCCGGCCGGCCGCGCAGTACTCCGCGGGCGAAGAGGCCGCTCAGGAGCAGGGCGAGCAGCGCCGCGTACCAGAGCTTCTCCGAGGACTGGAACGGCACCGCGGCCACCATGACCTCGGTGTCGTCGAAGTCGAAGCCGAAGAGCGAGAGGGGCGGTACGGCACGGCCATTGAAGCCGCCGGTGAGGGAGCCCGCGTTGAACAGCACATGCTGGCCGATGAAGATCAGCGCCAGGGTCGCGATGCCCAGGTAGGCCCCGCGAAGCCGGCTGGCGATGGGGCTGAACAGTCCGCCGGCGGCTCCCGCGAGGAGGACGGCGAGCACGGCGGCGAGCCAGCTGGGCAGGCCGAGTCCGGACAGCTCGTGCCCGTTCTCCGTGCTGCTCTCCCCCGCGAGTACGCAGTAGCCGTACGCGCCCACCGCGAGGAAGAAGGCGTGGCCCATGGAGAGCTGCCCGGTGGCGCCGGTGAGGAGGTTGAGCCCGATGGCGCCGATGGCCGCGGCCATCGCGAAGAGTCCGGCCTGCAGCCAGAAGCGGTCCAGGTAGAACGGGAACACGAGCAGCAGGACCGAGCCGATGGCCCAGAGGTAGGTACGCGGGTGGCGCAGCCGGGCGGCGAGGAGGGTGCCCGGAGCGGTGGGCCGGGCACCCGCGGCGGTCTCGGTGGTCGTGGTGTCAGACACGGGCGAGCTCCTTCGTACCGAAGAGTCCCGCGGGCCGCAGGAGCAGCACGAGCACCATCACCAGGTAGGGGGCGAGGTCGCCGATGCCGCGGCCCAGGAAGGAGAGGTCGCTCTGGTAGCCGGTGGCGAGCGATTCGGTGACGCCGACGATCAGTCCCCCGGCGAGGGCCCCGGTCGTCGAGTCGAGTCCGCCGAGGATGGCGGCGGGGAAGGCCTTGAGCGCGGCCAGTGAGGTGGCCCGTTCCAGGCCGGGTGTGGGGAAGACGGTGAGGAACAGCGCGGCGACCGCGGCAAGCGCTCCGGCCACCGCCCAGGCGGCGAGTGAGACCCGGCCGAGTCTGATCCCCATCAGGGCGGCGGTCTGCGGGTTCTCGGCGGCGGCCCGCATCGACACGCCCCAGGAGGTGAAACGGAAGGCGAGCAGGAACACGGTGATGAGCAGGCCGGCGGCGAGGAACGCGGCGATCCGGGTCTCGGCGAGGGTGACGCCGCCGATGGTGACGACGCCGTCGCCCCACGGGTCGCCGAGGGCGAGCACGTCCGTGCCCATGCGCCGGGTGAGTTCGGTGGTCAGGAGGATGTCGACCCCGATGGTGACGATCGCCAGAACGCTGTGGTCACTGCCCCGGTAGCGGCGCATCACCAGGAACTCGACGGCCGCTCCGACGACGGCGGCTCCCGCGATGCCGACGGCGAGCGCGGGCCAGAAGCCGATGTCGTCGTGGAGCACGGCGGTCACGTAGCCGCCCGCGAGAAGCAGGGAGGCGTGGGCGAAGTTGACGACCTCGGTGGCCTTGAAGATGACGACGAAGCCGAGCGCGATGAGTGCGTAGACCGAGCCGATGGAGAGGCCGCCGAGGAGGAGTTCGATGAAGGTGGTCATTCCTGTGCCCCCAAGTAGGCCTGGACGACGGCCGGATCGTTCTGGACCTCGGCCGGGGTGCCGCCCGCGATCCTGCGTCCGAAGTCGAGTACGGTCACGGCGTCCGCGAGCTTCATCACCACGCCCATGTCGTGCTCGACGAGCACGATCGAGATGCCGAGGCTCCGGCGGACTCCGGCCACGACCGCCGCGGTGCGCCGCCGTTCGTCGGCGGTCATCCCGGCGACGGGTTCGTCCAGGAGGAGGACCTGCGGCTCCATGCACAGCGCGCGGCCGAGCTCGACGAGCTTCTGCTGTCCGTACGGGAGCGCACCGGCGGGCCGGTCCAGTTCCTTCTCCAGACCGATGAATTCGGCGATCTCGCGGACCCGTTCCAGATGGCGGCGTGCCTCGCGCGTGGCGGACGGCAGGCGCAGTCCGCTGGCGAGGAACCCGGCGCGGGTGAGCCGGTGGCGGCCGAGGAGGAGGCTGTCGGTGACGGTGGCGTGCGGGGGCAGGGCGAGGTTCTGGAAGGTACGGGCGACCCCGAGCCGGGCGATCCGGTGGGGGGCGAGTCCGGTGAGTTCCGTCGTACCGAGGTGGACGGTGCCGGACGTCGCCCGGTACACCCCGGACAGCACGTTGAAGGTGGTTGACTTCCCCGCCCCGTTGGGGCCGATGACGGCGTGCACGCTGCCCGGCTCCACGGTGAAGGAGATGCCGTCGAGTGCGGTGAGTCCGGCGAAGCGGACGGTGACGTCGCGGACGGCGAGTGCGGCCGGGGCGGTCGTGACCGGAGTGATCTCCTGGGCCGTCGTCATGCGGACCACCTGCTCAGGCTGCGTACGGAACCGGCTGCCCGGTCCGCGTCCTCGGCGGCCGTCTCGTCGACGACGCCCAGGTAGCGGCGGCGCACCTCGTCGGAGGCGGCGAGTTCGTCGGCCGGCCCCTGAAGGGTGACTTCGCCGACCTCCAGTACGTAGGCCGTGGCGGCGAGCCGCAGGGCGATCGCGGCGTTCTGCTCGACGAGCAGGACGGAGGTGCCCGACGCGTTGATCTCCTGCACCGTCTCGGCGATGCGCTGCGCCATCAACGGGGCGAGCCCGAGCGAGGGTTCGTCGAGCAGCAGCAGCCGCGGCCGGGCCATCAGGGCCCGGCCCATCGCGAGCATCTGCTGCTCGCCGCCCGACAGCAGCCCGGCGCGCTGGTGCGCGCGCTGGGCCAGTACCGGGAACAGCTCGTGTACGCGGGTCAGCGCGCCCGCCGAGGCCTTGCGGCCGCCGGGTGCCCCGAGGGCGCCCGCCCGCAGATTGTCGGCCACCGTCATCCGGGCGAACACCTGTCGTCCTTCGGGCACCTGAACCACTCCGGCGGCCACCACCTGGGCGGGGCGCAGCCCGTCCAGGGGGCGGCCGTCGAAGTGGACGGTGCCCGTGGCCGTCCCGCGGTGGAAGCCGAGGGTCCGCGAGATGGCCCGCAACAGCGTGGTCTTTCCGGCCCCGTTGCCGCCGAGTACGGCGGTGATCACGCCGGCCGGCACATCGAGGGAGACGTCGCGCAGGGACCGTACCGGGCCGTAGCCCACGGACAGTGCACGGATCTCGAGCGTTGCCATGCGTCCTCCTCCTTCCGCCTTGTCTTGGAATCGACGCGTCGATTCGTGGTGCGCAGGGCTCAGGCCGGGCCGTGACCGGCGGTGTCCGCCTGTGCTGCCTGTGCCTGCCCTGTGCCTTCCTGGGGCCACAGATCAGCAGCGGGCGGGCCGCGCGTCCACGGTCACCGGCCGAAACGCTGCGGGTGCCCCGTGCGGAAGACCCCCGGTTGTGCACGCGCACAGAGGCGGGGTGTGCGCTGTCGCCCCCGGCCGGGACCGGTGCCATCCTCACGTCGGCGGTCCGGTGAGGACCGAGGCGTGGAAGCGGCCCCCCGGGGGCGTGCGGAGGACGGAGCGGGCATGCGGCAGCGCGGGGACGAGCGGGGGTGGGCGCTGCTCGACGCGCTGCTGGAGGACGAGACGGGGCCGGGCCTCGCGGCGCTCACCGGGGCGGTGCTCGGGCTCCCGGAGCGTGGCCGGTACGCGGTGGCGGTGGTTCCGGCGCGCGGGTGCGCCGGGAACCGTCCCGGCGACGCGCGCGGGATGCGGTTCCTCTGGCGGTCGCGGCCGGACCGGGAGATCGCGGTGGTGGCGCTGGGCGACGCGGATCCGGCGGCCGTCGCCGCACTGTTGTCGGACGGGGGCCCCGGCCCGGGAGGGGTCAGCCCTGTGGTGGACGCGCTGTCCGCCCTGGGCACGGCGCGCAGACTGGCCGATGCGGCGCTGCGGACGTGCGCCCTCGATGAGGGTGGGGTCGTGTGCCTGGACGGCCGGGTCCCCGCGGCGCTGGTGGCGGGGGCGCCCGCCCTCGCGGCCCATCTGGCCACGGACGTCTTCGGCCCGCTCCTGGCCCGCGACCCGGCCGACCGGGCCCTGCTGGTGTCGACGCTGGACGCGTGGCTGGAGTGCGGGGGCTCGGTGGGGCGGACGGCCGTACGGCTGTGCTGCCACCGGAACACGGTGCTGAACCGTCTGCGGCGACTGGAGGAGCTGACCTCACGCTCGCTGTCGCGGCCGCGCGAGCTGGTGGAGCTGATGCTGGCGCTGGACGCGGTACGACTGGGGTTCCGCCCCTCCGCCGACTGAGGGGCGGGTCGGGGAGCCGGGTCCGGACGCCGGTCCGGGAAGGGAGAGCCCGAGCTGGGTAGGGGAACGAGGTCCGGGAACGGAGCGCCGGAGTAAGGCCCGGGAACGGAGCCCCCCCGGAGGGGGCCCCGCCCTCCGTCATCTCAGCGCAGGAAGTCCCGTGCGATCGACTCCGCGGCGCGCTCCAGCAGCGGCCCCGCCTCGGCCATGCACACCGCGGGGTCCGGCTCCAGTTCCGTGAGCGCGTACGCGCGGCGGATGCCCGCACGCCCGAGCGCCTCCGGGGTCAGCGCCAGACGGCCGCAGACCGCGACGACTTCGATGCCCGCCGCGCGGGCCGCCGCTGCGACGCCCGCCGGGGCCTTGCCGTGCAGGGTCTGCTCGTCCAGTGAACCCTCGCCGGTGACGACCAGCGTCGCCCGGGCCAGCGCCGGCGCGAAGCCGAGGACGTCGAGCATCACCTCGATCCCGGGCCGGAACCGCGCACCGAGCGCGACGAGGGCCCCGTACCCGATTCCCCCCGCCGCACCGGCCCCCGGCAGCCGGGCATGGTCCGGCCCCAGCACGGAGGCGTAGTGGGCGAGTGCCGCGTCGAGCACCGCGATGTCGTCGTCGGTCGCGCCCTTCTGGCGGCCGTACACCTCCGGCGCGCCCTTGGGCCCGGTGAGCGGGTTGTCGACGTCGCTCGCGAGGATGAGGTCGACCTCGCCCAGGCGGGCGTCGAGCCCGGACAGGTCGGCCGTCGCGAGATCGGCGAGCCCACCACCGCCGGGGCCGACGGGCTTGCCGTCCGCGTCCAGGAAGCGTGCGCCGAGCGCGGCCAGCATGCCCGCCCCGCCGTCCGTGGTCGCGCTGCCCCCGACGCCGAACACGATGGTCCGCGCGCCCGCTTCGAGGGCGGCGAGCAGCAGCTCACCGGAGCCGTACGTGGTGGCCGTGAGCGGGGCGAACACGCCCGCCGGCAGATGCTGGAGGCCGGAGGCCTCGGCCATCTCGACCACCGCGGTGGTGTCGCGCACCGCGTAGGCCGCGGTCACGGGGTCGCCGAGCGGCCCGGTCACCCGCGCCTCGCGGCGCTCGAATCCGGCGGCCACCGCGGCCGCCACCGTGCCGTCGCCCCCGTCCGCCACGGGCAGGGTCTCGACCCGTACCCCGGGGGCTACGCGCCGCAGCCCGGCCGTCACCCGCTCCGCGACCTGCACGGCCGTGAGCGAGCCCTTGAACTTGTCCGCCGCGACGAGCACGCGTGCGGTCTCCATCACTGCTCCGTCCGTCACCTTGATTCCCTTTGCTTTCGAACAGGCAGTCGCGCCGCCCCGACCCTAACCGCAGCACCCCCTCCCTCACCATGGGTGTCCGGGCCCTGGACCCGGTATTGCGCCCCACCACTACGCTTCTGACGTGACCACCAACGACTACGCCGTGTACATCGCCGGTCTCCCGAAGGTCCTGGCCGGTGCGGCCTGCATCTTCCGTGACGCCCGGGGACGGGTCCTGCTCGTCGAACCGAACTACCGCGAGGGCTGGACGCTGCCCGGTGGCACCATCGAGTCGGCGCAGGGCGAGACCCCGCGCCAGGGGGCGCGGCGCGAGTCGGCCGAGGAGATCGGCCTCGACCTGGAGCCGGGCCGGCTGCTCGCCGTCGACTGGGCCCGCGGCAGCGCGAGGCCGCCGATCGTGGCCTATGTGTACGACGGCGGGGTGCTCGACGAGGAACAGCTGAAGGCGGTCCGGCTCCAGGAGGAGGAGCTGCTGTCCTGGAAGCTCGTCGAGCCCGCGGAGATCGACGACTACCTCCTCGGCGGGCTCCGCGGGCGCGTGCGGGCGGCGTTGGACGCGCTGGCGTCCGGTGCGGGCACCGTGGAATTGGAGGACGGCAGCCCCGTCGGCTGACGGGCCTGCCGCGGGCCGCCGGTCAGCCCCTTCGGCTGACCGCCGCCCGATCCCGTCTCCTCGCGCGCGGCGCCCGATAACGCCTCGCGAGGTGCGCCGGACGGTGCGTACGCTCGCCGCATGACACTCGTGGCGATCCTCAGCGGCGCCGGTATCTCCACGGACTCCGGCATCCCCGACTACCGCGGCCCGAACGGCCTCTGGCGCAAGGACCCGGAGGCCGAGAAGCTCGTACGGTACGACCTGTACATGGCCGATCCGGACATCCGCCGCCGCTCCTGGCAGATGCGGCGCACCACCGCGGCGTGGAACGCCGGGCCGAACGCGGCCCACCGCGCGGTGGCGGACCTGGAGCGGTCGGGGGTCCCCGTCCGGGTGATCACGCAGAACGTCGACGGGCTGCACCAGGCGGCCGGTCTCCCCGCGCGCAAGGTGTTCGAACTGCACGGCACCGCACACCAGGTGGTGTGCACGCGCTGTCACGCCCGCTCGACGATGGCCGAGGCCCTGGCCCGGGTCGAGGCCGGTGAGCCCGATCCGCCGTGCGTCACGTGCGGCGGCATCCTCAAGGCGGCCACGGTCATGTTCGGTGAACGCCTGGACCCGGTGGTGCTGGGCGACGCGATGGCGGTGGCCAAGGGCTGCGAGGTGTTCATCGCGGTGGGCACGACCCTCCAGGTCCAGCCCGCCGCCTCACTGGCCGAAATCGCGGCGGAGCACGGGGCGCGGCTGATCGTGATGAACGCGGAGCCGACGCCGTACGACGCGCTGGCGCAGGAGACGATCCGGGAGCCGATCGGCACGGCGCTGCCCGCCCTGCTGGAGCGGCTGACGCACGAGGCGGGTGCGGGCGCGGAGGCGGGTGCCGGGACCTGATGTCGGTGGGCGCCGGTACGGTCCGGTGCATGACTGCCGCTTCCTCGCTCAGCGCCACGCGGGCCTCGTACGACACCGTCGCCGTCGACTACGCCTCCCTGCTCGCCGACGAGCTGGCGGCCAAACCGCTGGACCGTGCGATGCTCGGCGCCTTCGCCGAGCAGGTGACGGCCGACGGCGGCGGGCCGGTCGCCGATCTCGGCTGCGGGCCGGGCCGGGTGACGGCGTATCTGCGGGACATCGGGCTGCGGGCGTTCGGCGTCGACCTGTCCCCCGGCATGGTGGCGGAGGCCCGTCGGCGCCACCCGGACCTGCGGTTCGACGTAGGGACGATGAGCGCCCTGGACCTGGCGGCCGGCTCGCTGCGCGGGGCTCTCGCCTGGTACTCGCTCGTCCATACGCCGCCGGAGGAACTGGACGCGTACGTGGCGGAGTTCCACCGCGTGCTGGCCCCGGGCGGCCATCTGCTGCTGGCCTTCAAGGTGGGCGACGAGCGGGTCCGGCTGGAGCACGCGTACGGGCATCCCGTGGACCTCGACGTGTACCGGTTCTCCCCCGAGCGGTTCGCCGAGCTGCTCGCGCGGACCGGGTTCGAGGTCACGGCCAGGCTGGTCCGGGCGGCCGACCGGTGGGAGGCCACCCCGCAGGCGTTCCTGCTCGCGCGGAAGTCCGCCTAAGGGCTGTCCCGTAATCCCTGGCGGGCGCACGACGACAGCTACGGCACCTCTCCCCCGTAGCCTCAACGGCACGGGGGGACCCCCTCCGTTGTCGGAACGTCCGAATACATCCAGTATGCGGACGCCCCTCCGCCTTGCGATGCACCGCATCTGACGCCGCGCGCTGATCCACCAGGGATTACGGGACAGCCCTCAGGAAGTTCGCCGCCGGCCCGGGGCCTCTCGTTCTGATCACGCAGGGCTCTCGGAATCCGGCCCGATCCGAACGAAAGACCCTACCCCTGGCCGTCCGGCGCCTCCCCCTTGTGGCGCCGGTAGTAGCGGGCCACCCGCGCACGGTTGCCGCAGCGCTCGGCCGAGCACCAGCGGCGGCGGGGGTGGGCGGGCACGAACAGCATCGTGCAGTCCTGCGCCTCGCACTCCCGGATCCGCGCGAGCGCCGGGTCCGCCAGCAGTTCCGCCACCGCCTCGGCCAGCGCGGCGGCCACCCGCACACCGAGCGGGCCGGAGCGGCGGGCCGTCACCACGACGGCGTCGCCGTTCCACTGCGCGTGCCGGACGGCGGGGGCGGCGAGCTGAGCCTCGTTGATCCCTCGCAGGGCGGCCTCTGGCGGGCGCGTGCCACGGCGAGCCGCCGCGACGGCGAGCGCCGCGTGCTCCCGGACCGCATGCACGGCCGCCAGATCGGCCGGGGTCACTTCGCGGGCCTCCGCGGCTCCCGGCAGCCGCTCCGCCTCCAGAGCCAGCCAGGTCAGCAGGCCGGCCGCGTCCGCCAGCTGATCGGCCGGAGGTCCCTGCGCAGTGTACGGCAGCGTGTTGAGCAGGTCCAGGGCAAGCAGCTCGCCGGTCAGTGGCTCAAGACCATTCATACGCCTAATGCTAACTCACTCACTTGACGCATTAGAGGCCCACCCCGTAGAACTAATGCATCGGGCCACCAAGGAGGCATGTGAACATGGCGATTCAGGCTGTTCCGCACATCCGTCACCGGCACATCGAGGTCGACGGCGTCCGTGTCTTCTACCGCGAGTCGCTCCCCGCCGGCGCACCGGACGACGCCCCGGTCATGTTGCTGCTGCACGGTTTCCCGTCGGCCTCGCACCAGTTCCGCCGGCTGATGGACGCGCTCGGCGCCCACTACCGCCTCATCGCTCCGGACTACCCGGGCTTCGGCCACAGCGACGCCCCGGCTTCCTCGACCGAGGGCGGCCCGTTCACGTACACCTTCGACCGGCTCGCCGACATCACCGAAGGCTTCGTGCAGCAGCTCGGACTGTCACGCTTCGTGATGTACGTGTTCGACTTCGGTGCTCCCGTCGGCTTCCGGCTCGCCGCCCGCCACCCGGAGTGGATCGCCGGGCTGGTGATCCAGAACGGCAACGCGTACGAGGAGGGGCTGTCGCAGCAGGCCCGCGACTTCATCGCCCTCCGCCCGGAGGCCCCCGGAGCCGCCGACACCGTGCGGTCACTGCTGACCCTGCCCGCGACCCGCGGCCAGTACGAGGGCGGCACCGCCGACCCGGAACTGGTGGCCCCCGACGGCTGGACGCTGGACCAGCACTTCCTCGACCTGCCGGGCCGCACCCGGCCGCAGCTGGACCTGGCCTTCGACTACCACTCCAATGTGGCGCTCTACCCGCAGTGGCAGGACTGGCTGCGCACGCACACCCCGCCGGCGCTCGTCGTCTGGGGCAGCAGGGACATGTTCTTCCCCGAGCCCGGCGCCCGCGCCTATCTGCGCGATCTCCCGGACGCCGGACTGCACCTCTTCGACACCGGGCACTTCGCCCTGGAGGACCACCTCCCGCAGATCGCGCCCCTGATCGCCGGCTTCCTGGACCGCACCTGGGCAGCCGGCCGGCCGTGACCTCGCCCGGCCACATGCGGTAACGTTGACGGCTGCGAAGGGGAGTAGCCCTGCAAACCGGTCGTCGACACACTGGAACCTCCGGGTTCCCGGTGGCCGGGCTCGTGGATCATTGCGGGCGGGCGAGACCTTCGGTCAGGTATGACACGCCCACGCCCTGTGGGCGGCGCCGTCATGCCGGGCCGAGTGGTCCTCCGAAAAGCCCGAGCGGCACTTCGCGGAGATCCGGGGCCCGG
Source organism: Streptomyces sp. NPDC048211 (assembly GCF_043202315.1). Lineage (NCBI taxonomy): Bacteria > Bacillati > Actinomycetota > Actinomycetes > Kitasatosporales > Streptomycetaceae > Streptomyces > Streptomyces sp. NPDC048211. The sequence continues at coordinate 873,869 of NZ_JBIDAD010000002.1, read as the reverse complement.
CTCCTACAGAAAGCCACCCGGAATGCATCTCGACCCCCTGGCGATCATCACCGCTTTCGGGCTGATCTTCCTTGCGGAACTCCCCGACAAGACGATGTTCGCGTCGCTGGCCATGGGCACGCGCATGCGCCCGCTCTACGTCTGGTTCGGCACGTCGTCCGCGTTCATCGTCCATGTCGCCATCGCGGTCGGAGCGGGTGGCCTGCTCGGCCTGCTGCCCGACTGGATCGTCAAGCTCGTCTCCGCCGCCCTCTTCGCCTTCGGCGCGTTCATGCTGCTCCGGGCCGACGCGGGCGAGGACGACGAGGAGGGCGGCCCGAAGACGGTGACCGGGTTCTGGCCCGTGTACTCCACCGCCTTCATGGCGGTGTTCATCAGCGAATGGGGCGACCTCACCCAGATCACGACGGCCAACCTGGCCGCGAGCAACGGCGCCTGGTCCACCGCGATCGGATCCGCCGCGGCCCTGATGTCCGTATCGGCGCTGGCGCTGCTCGCGGGCCGGTTCATCGCCAAGCGCGTACCCCTGAAGACCGTGCAGCGCATCGGCGGGGTGTGCATGCTGGGGCTGGCGATCTGGACGGTCATCGAGATCTTCACCGGCTGACCCGCCCGCCGCAGGTACGAGGAAGGGCTCCGCACACATGTGCGGAGCCCTTCCTCTTCGCCCGCCTAGAAGAGCGCCGGAGCGCTGTCCTGCGTCCCGTTCTCGAAGGCCAGCAGGCGCTGCTTGCGGTCGAGACCGCCGCCGTATCCGGTGAGACTCCCCGAGGCTCCGATCACCCGGTGGCAGGGCACGATGATGCCGACCGGGTTCTTCCCGTTGGCCAGCCCCACGGCGCGGGACGCGCCGGGCTTGCCGAGGTTCTCCGCCAGTTCTCCGTACGTACGGGTCTCGCCGTACGTACGGAATCCGCTGGAGCTCGGCCCAGACGGAGCGCTGGAACGGGGTACCGGCGAGGTGCAGCGGAAGGTCGAACTCCCTCAGCTCACCGGCGAAGTAGGCGTCCAGCTGCTCGACGGCCTCGTCGAAGCGACCGGGGTCGGCCTCGCCGAAGGTCTCCTCGGGCGGCCGGTGGCGCTGACCGGTCATGTAGAGACCGGCGAGGACCCGGTCCGTGGCGACGAGGGTCAGCGGGCCGTAGGGACTGTCGATCACTGTGTGCTGCCGGGGCGCGGCGGCCCCGCGGGCGGCCATGGCCCTGCCTGTCGTGGTCACGAGGAACTTCCTTGCGCGGGAAGGTGGTTGATGGGGTGGTCGTCGACGGTCCACAGGTACTGGACGGCGTAGGCCCGCCAGGGCCGCCAGCCCGCCGCGCGTGCGGTGAGCGCGGCCGGTGTCGAGGGCAGGCCGAGCTGCTGGGCGGACCGCCGGATACCGAGGTCCGTCGGCAGGAAGGCGTCCGGGTCGCCGAGCGCCCGCATGGCGATGACCTCGACGGTCCAGGGGCCGAATCCGGGCAGCGCGTCCAGCTCGGCCCGCGCCTTCTCCCAGTCGGTGTCGGTGCCCAGACGCAGCGAGCCGTCCGCCAGCGCACCGACCAGCGTGGTGAGGGTGCGGCGGCGGCTGCGGGGCAGCGCGAGCTGCTCGGGATCGAGTCCGGCCAGCGCCTCCGGCGCCGGGAAGAGATGGGTGAGGCCTCCCTCGGCGTCCTCGACGGGGGTGCCGTGGGCGGTGACCAGCCGGGCCGCGTGGGTCCGGGCGGCGGCGGTCGACACCTGCTGGCCGAGCACGGCCCGGACCGCGAACTCCGGACCGTCGACGGTCCTCGGCACCCGTCGGCCCGGCGCCTCGTCCACGAGGGGGGCCAGCAGGGGATCGGAGCGCAGTTGCTCGTCGACGGCGACCGGGTCGGCATCCAGGTCCAGCAGCCAGCGGCACCGGCTGATGGCCAGGGTGAGATCGCGCGGGTCGGTGAGCGAGAGCCGGCAGGCGATGTGATCGGGGTGCGGGGTGAGGGCGACGATGCCGTGCCCGTGGGGCAGGTCGAGCGTGCGGCGGTAGGCCCCGTCGCGCCATTCCTCGACGCCCGGGACGGCGGTCGCGGCGAGGTGCCCGAAGAGGTTGCTGGGGTTGAGCGGGGCGCGGTACGGAAGCCGTAGCGCTATCACCCCGGGCGTGGCCGGCGGCCGCGCCGACCGGGCGGCGCGGCTGCGCAGCTCCCCCGGCGCGAGGGCGAAGACCTCACGGACGGTGTCGTTGAAGGTGCGGACCGAGGCGAACCCGGCCGCGAAGGCGACCTCGGCCATGGGCAGCCCGGTCGTCTCGATGAGCACCCGTGCGGTCTGCGCCCGCTGCGCCCGGGCCAGCGCCAGGGGCCCGGCGCCCAGCTCGGCGAGCAGCTGCCGTTCGATCTGGCGGGCCGAGTACCCGAGCCGGGTGGCCAGTCCCGGCACACCCTCCCGGTCGACGACCCCGTCCCGGATGAGCCGCATCGCGCGGGCCACGGAGTCGGCGCGCGCGTTCCACTCGGGCGAGCCGGGGCTCGTGTCGGGCCGGCACCGCTTGCAGGCACGGAACCCGGCCTGCTGGCAGGCGGCGGCGCTCGGGTAGAACGTCATGTTCTCGACCTTGGGGGGCACGACGGGGCAGCTCGGACGGCAGTAGATCCGGGTGGTCAGGACCGCTGTGAAGAACCAGCCGTCGAACCGGGAGTCCTTGGACTGGACGGCCCGCACGCAGCGATCGGTGTCGGTGTGCATGGTTCAAGCATGGGGCACGGTCCGGGCTTGCGGCTGGCGAGAATCCGACATCAGCCTCGCACCACCGGTGCGGGCCCGTGCCCCGCGCAGGACACCCGCCGCGCCGTGGGTTTCGGTGGCCCCGACCCGCACCGGCACCGTGGGCCGCGGTGGCCGGCTCCCGGACCCGGCCCCACACCCGCACCCGCACCCGAGCAGGGAGCGTCACGTGGTGGCGGCGAAGTACGCGGCGGCGGCGTCGACGAAGCGGTCGTGTGCGGCGCGCGCGGTGTCCTGTGCCGCGGCAAGCTCCTCCCTGCTCGTGGCGGCATCGACCATGTCGTAGGTGGCGACGACCATGGCCTGTGCGGCGGTGTGGACGGCCGGGGCGGGGACGAGGAGGCGGAGGGCGACCAGGGGACGGGTGATGGCGGATCTGGTGACGTGGGACCGGGCCCGCAGTTCCTCCCGTTCGGCCTCATCGGCGCCGCGCAGGACGGCCTCCCCGCGCATCCACAGGGCCCGTCGGTGGTCGGAGCCCGCCGAGGCGAGGGTCGTCACCGCGTCGAGCCGGTCGCGGCGAAGCTGCGCGGCAGCAGCCGCGCGCTCGGCACGGCCGGCCGCCAGGTGCTGGAACGTACCGGTGACGATCGCCCCGAGGAGCGTCCCGGTGACGGCGAGGACGGTAGCGATCATGATCTGCTCCCCCCGGCCGGTCGCAGGATCCTGGACCGGTACGAAGACGGGTGCGGCCCCCGTCGATCGCCGGGAGTCGCGCCGACCGGGACGTCGGCCGTGGACCGGCCACAGCATAGAACCCGCCCGGCGGCGGGAGTCGTTCGAGGTGTCCGCGAACCCGCCCCCGAGCGGGAACGCCCGTTGCGCCAAGCCTACTTGGCCGTGCGGGAGCGCCCCGCCCGGCCGGGGCCGCACGGCCCCGCCCTCAGTCCTGCGCCGCCGCCAGCGCCTCCTCGAACTCCACGTACGCGTGGGCGTCGAAGAGCACGAACCGCACGTCCTCGACGGGTGCGCCGGCCTCAGCCAGCACGGTGCGGACGGCGATGCGGGCGCCGTCGTCCATCGGCCAGCCGTAGATGCCGGTGGAGATCGCCGGGAACGCGACGGTCCGCGCCCCCAACTCCGCTGCGACGCGCAGGGCTTCGCGGTAGCAGGACTCCAGAAGTCCCGAGCGGTCCTCGGCGCTGCTCCAGACCGGGCCGACCGTGTGCACGACCCAGCGGGCGTCCAGCTTCCCGGCGGTGGTGGCGACGGCCTGCCCGGTGCGCAGTCCCTTGCCGTACTTCGAGGCACGCAACTCCCTGCAGGCGGCCAGGATTTCGGGGCCGCCGCGCCGGTGGATCGCGCCGTCGACCCCGCCGCCGCCGAGCAGCGAGGAGTTCGCGGCGTTGACGATGACGTCGACGGACTGCCGGGTGATGTCGCCCCGGACGAGGGTGACGCTGACGGCGGAAGGTGTGCGCATGCGGACATCATGCCGGTACCGGCCCATGCGCGTGCAGTTCACCGCGCATGGGCCGGGCCGGTGGCCGGGCCGTGGCGGAACCCCGGCCGGCCGCCTTCGCCCCATCGCTGCCGAGGAGGGCTTGCCATCCCTCTCATGTTTACGCAAACATACAGACAGGCATTCGCGCCCACGCGCGCCGGGCCACCCGCGCACCCCCTGAGCACAGGAGCCACCGCACATGTCCGTTCTTCAGATCGACGACGACGGATTCCGACTCGACGGCGAACCCTTCCGGCTCCTGTCCGGCGGGCTGCACTACTTCCGGGTCCATCCCGCGCAGTGGGCCGACCGACTCCACAAGGCGCGCCTCATGGGGCTCAACACCGTCGAGACCTACGTCCCGTGGAACCTCCATCAGCCGCGGCCGGACCGGTTCCGCATGGACGGAGGACTCGACCTGCCCGCCTTCCTCGACCTCGCCGCCGCCGAGGGCCTCCACGTCCTGCTGCGTCCCGGGCCCTACATCTGTGCCGAATGGGAGGGCGGGGGGCTGCCGTCCTGGCTCCTGGCCGAGCCCGGCATCCGGCTGCGCACCCGCGACCCCCGCTATCTCTCGGCGGTCGACGACTACTTCACCCGGCTCCTCACCCCGCTCCTGCCCTACCTCTCCACGCGCGGCGGGCCGGTCCTCGCCGTGCAGGTGGAGAACGAGTACGGGGCGTACGGCGACGATGCCGCGTACCTGGAGCACCTCGCCGGCTCGCTCCGCCGGTGCGGGGTCGACGTACCGCTGTTCACCTGCGACCAGCCCGCCGATCTGGAGCGCGGCGGGCTGCCCGGGGTCCTCGCAACGGCCAACTTCGGCAGCCGCTCCACGCAGAACCTCGCGGCCCTGCGCACACACCGGCCGACCGGCCCGCTGCTGTCCACGGAGTTCTGGATCGGCTGGTTCGACCGCTGGGGCGGCCACCACGTGGTCCGCGAGCCGGACCGGGCGGCGCAGGAACTGGACGACGCACTGGCGGCGGGGGCCTCGGTCAACCTCTACATGTTCCATGGCGGGACGAACTTCGGCTTCACCAACGGCGCGAACGACAAGCACACCTACCGGCCGACCGTCACCTCCTACGACTACGACGCACCCCTCGACGAAGCCGGGGACCCCACCGAGAAGTTCACCGCCTTCCGCGACGTCATCGCCAAGTACGCGGAGGTTCCCGCCGAGCCCGTCCCTCCGCGCACCGGCAAACTCTCGTTGGCCGCAGTCACGCTGCCCGAGAGCGCCGGCCTGCTGACGAGCGCTCCGCTGCTCGGCGACGCCACCGGCTCCCCGCACCCGCTGACGATGGAACAGCTGCGCCAGGACTTCGGGTTCGTCCTCTACGAGACGGTCCTGCCGGCCGCCGGTCCCGCTCTGCTCGAACTGGAGCAGGTCCGCGACCGTGCCCAGGTCTTCCTCGACGGCCAGCCCGTCGGGGTCCTGGAGCGGGAGAACCACGAGCACGCACTCGCCTTCACCGTGCCCCGCGCGGACTGCGTCCTCAGTCTGCTCGTCGAGAACCAGGGGCGGGTCAACTACGGGCCCGGCATCCACGACCGCAAGGGGCTTCTCGGCGAGGTCACGCTCAACAGCACGGACCTCGTCGGCTGGACCAGCCGGCCACTGCCGCTGGAATCCCTCGACGGGCTGGACTTCGCCACCACCACGTCCGTTCCGACCGGCCCGGCCTTCCACCGGGGCACGTTCGAACTCACCGGGACGGCGGACACCTTCCTCCATCTCGACGGCTGGACCAAGGGCAACGCGTGGATCAACGGCTTCGCGCTGGGCCGCTACTGGTCCCGCGGACCCCAGCGGTCCTTGTACGTACCCGCGCCGGTCCTCCGTCAGGGCAGCAACGAGATCGTGGTGCTCGAACTGCACGCGTCCCACCGCGCCCGAACCGTCGATTTCCGGGACACCCACGACCTCGGCCCCACGGAGGAGTAGGCATCCGGGCCGGCGGCGGGGCACGCACCCACGCCGGGCGGCGGGCGCCGACCTCAGGGTCGCCGACCGCCGCCCGGTGTCGTCCGCCGCAGGTCACGGGGCCCGCGACGGCATCGGGCGCGGGGGGAGGCAGGGCGCTGCACCGGTCAGACGGTGGACCCCGTGCCGGTCAGGCCGCCGCGCGGTGCCACTTCTGGTTGTCACCGGAGTTGCAGGTCCACTGCCCCAGGGCGGTGCCGTCGGCGGTCGACTGGTTCATGACGTCGAGGCACTTGCCGCTGTGGCGGGCGACGATCCGCACCTGGCCGGAGATGTCCGTCGCCTGGACTCTCCACTGCTGGGATGCCTGGCCGTTACAGGAGTTCTGCACGACGAGCGCCCCGTCCTGAATCGAAGCACCGCTCACCTCCAGGCACTTGCCACTGTGCCTGGCCATGATCCGCACATATCCCGTGCCGAGATCCTCGATCCAGAAGTGCTGGTTGACGCCGCCTCCGCAGCCCCACTGGATCACCTGCGCGGCATCGCCCATGCGGAAGTCGGCCACATCGGCGCACTTGCCGCTGTTGCGGGCCGTGAGCGTCTCCCAGGTCACGTTCATGCCGTCGACGGTCCCGGCGACGGTGTCCACGGTGATGTCCGGGGAGTAGTCCATCGTCATGGTCGTACGGGAGGGGAACTTCAGCGGCAGCCAGACGTACAGGGAGTCGTTGACCGCACCGCCCATGGAGTTGCCCCAGCGGTCGCCCAGGTAGAGGTAGCTCGTGCCCTCGGTGCCCTGGACCGGCAGCACATAGGCGGTCTGACTGCGGTAGGCGGTCGAGTCCCCCACGTTCGTCAGGCCGCTCCAGCTGCCCGTGATGCTGGTGGCCGTCCCGTACTTCTGCTGGTTCGGGGACCATCCGGTGGCGGCGGAGGTCAGCAGGAAGTAGACGCCGTCCCGCTTGAACATGGCCGGCGCCTCCCGCGACCGGCCCGCCCAGAGGTTCTGCACCTGGGACTCCACCGCGGTGTAGTCCGCTGTCAGTCGGTACACGTGCAGGTCGGCGTTCTCGTTGGCGGCCGAGATCATGTAGCCGGTTCCGTCGGTGTCGACGAAGGTGGTGATGTCGCGCGACATCTCCCCGAGCGGGCGGAAGCTGCCGCGCCAGCTGTAGTCGCCGTCGACGGTGGAGGAGACCGCGACCGCGGCCCTGGCCTCGCCGTAGTCGGTGGCGCCCTCCTTGTGCATCCACATCACGAACTGGCCGGTGGCGCTGTTGAACATGACCTTGGGCCGCTCGATGTTGGCCGACCGGAGCTCCGGATCGGCGGCCTGGGTCAGGACGTGGTTGCGGAACTCCCACGTCTTCAGGTCGGTGGAGCGGTAGACGGAGACGTACCGGAAGCTGTTGTCGGCGTTCCGGTCCTCACCGAACCAGTAGTAGTACTGGCCCACCTTGACGACCCCGCCGCCGTGCGCGTGCACGGGGTTGCCGTCCGGGTCGGCGAACTGCGTCGCGTTGGCCACGGTGACCGGGGCGGCCCGGGCGGTGCCGACGCCTCCGAGGAGTGTCAGGAGGAGGGCGGACAGGACGGCCGCTAAGACCTTGGCCGTGCCGGGGTTCCTGTGTCGCGTCATCACGTACCTCTTACTGTCGGCCGGGTGGGGACGGCGTCGAGCTGCCGCATCACTCACACATGTTTGCGTAAACATGTGTGCTGTGGAGAGAGTGTGGGAGCACCCCCCGCGACTGTCAAGGCTTCCGGCACGAACTCCTGACGGTCCGGCCGTCAGCAGCCTCGGCCGGTCCGCCCCCTCGGGCCGCCTCCCGAGCGGCCGCCAACCGGGCACGCGCACCGGGCACCCGGACCGCCCGTCGGCACGGCCTCCTCGGCGAGGAGGCGCTCAGGCATCGCGACGCGGCGCTGTGCTCGCCCGCTCGACGAGGCGGGTCGGCACGAGCGTCGTGCCGCCCTCGACGGCCTCGCCGCCCAGCTCTCTCAGGATGGCGTCGACACACAGCTCCCCCACCCGGGCGAAGTCCTGGTGGACCGTGGTCAGCGGCGGAATGAAGGAGGCGCTCTCGGCGATGTCGTCGAAGCCCACGACGCTGACGTCCTCGGGCACGCGCCGTCCGCGCTCATGGAACGCCCTGAGTACACCCAGTGCCATCTGGTCGTTCGCCACGAACACCGCCGTGCACCCGGGCTCGTCCGCCAGCCGGAGGCCCGCCTCGTAGCCGGACTCCGGAGCCCAGTCGCCCCGCAGCAGAGGGGGCACCTCCCGCCCCTCCTCGCGCAGCTCCGCCTCCCAGGCGGCCGCCCGGCGGCCCGCCGCGAACGACTCCTTCGGACCGGCCAGGTGCCAGACCGTGCGATGCCCGAGCCCGAGCAGGTGGCGCACCGCCGTACGGGCCCCCTGATGCTGGTCGGTGTCCACCACATGGAACCGGTCACCGGCGTCGGAGTCCACGACGACGACCGTCACATGCGGCGGCAGAGTCAGCAACGCCGTGTCGAGCAGGTGCACTTCCATGATCAGCACCACCGCGTCGACGGCCAGCTCGTCGAGCCGCGTGAACGCACCTCTGACGTTGTCCTGCGTCGGAGCGTCGATGGGGATCAGCGTGACCGCGTACCCCGCCCGCGAGGCGAACTTGGCGATGGCCTCGAGCGTCCGCACGTTGCCCGTGGTGGAGAGGCTCATGGTGATGACGCCGATGGTCCGGAACTCGCCGCGCTTGAGCGCGCGGGCGGCACTGTTGGGCCGGTAGCCGAGCTCCTTCATGGCGTCCCGCACCTTCTGCCGGGTCCGCTCGATGACGGCCGGGTCCCCGTTGGAGACCCGGGAGACCGTCTGCGACGAGACCCCCGCGACCCGGGCGACGTCGGCCATCGACACACGGGGCTGCCTGCCTCTCACCGCACGCCGGCCCGCGCCGTCAGCCGTCTTCGCGCGTGCGGCCGCATCCTTCTCCGTCACCGTTCTTCCTTCCATCGACTCTCGCTCCATGCTTGACGACCCCCACCGGGAGTGTCACCATCACGCTACCGATGATTACGTAAACATTTCCCATCGGACACCGCCTGATCCGGCCGCTTCCGGCCCGAAGGCCCTCGTATCCCCCGCACGGACCGGTCGGTCACCGACACAAGGAACCAGCCATGACGCTCCTGCCGACTTCGGCGAAGGCACCACCCCCACCCCGTCTGCGAGCGCGCTCGCGCCTCCGCAAGCAGGCCCTCGTCGGGTGGGGATTCGCCGGGCCGTTCGTCGCGGTCTTCGGCCTCGTCTTCCTGGCTCCGATCGGCTACGCGCTCTACCTCAGCCTCTTCCGCGACCGGCTCGTCGGCGGGAACTCCTTCGTCGGCACGGACAACTACCGCCAGGCGCTGGCCGATCCGCAGTTCTGGGAGGGACTGGCCAGGGTCGGGCTGTTCCTGGCCGTGCAGGTGCCGATCATGCTGGGCATCGCGCTGCTGGTCGCGCTGGCCATCGACAGCGGGCGCCTGTACGGCACGTCCTTCTTCCGCATCTCGATCTTCCTGCCCTACGCCGTCCCCGCCGTCGTCGCCAGCCTCATGTGGGGCTTCATCTACGGCACCCGGTTCGGCCTGGTCGGCAACGTCAACGACGCCTTCGGCGTCACCCTTCCCGACCCGCTGTCCCCCTCGCTGGTGCTCGCCTCCATCGGCAACATCGTGACCTGGGAATTCGTCGGGTACAACATGCTGATCTTCTACTCCGCGCTGAAGGTCGTACCGCGCTCGCTCTACGAAGCCGCCGCGATCGACGGCGCCGGGGAGTGGCGGGTGGTGACCGCGATCAAACTTCCGGCCATCCGCAGCGCCCTGGTCATCGCGACGATCTTCTCGGTCATCGGCAGCTTCCAGCTCTTCAACGAGCCGAGCATCCTGCAGAAGCTCGCGCCGAACGCGATCACGAGCGACTTCACCCCCAACCTCTACACCTACTCGCTGTCCTTCTCCGGCCAGCAGCACAACTACGCGGCCACGGTGGCGATCGTGATGGGCGTCATCACCGCGATCATCGCCTACACCGTCCAGCTGCGCGGAATGCGGAAGGCCTGAGCCATGACCACGAACCTCGCCGGCGTCACCTCCAGCGACGCGGAGCCCACCGGTCCGGCCCGGCCCGCGGGCACCTCCGGCGGCACCGGCCGGCCGGTCCCCCGGCTCCGCCGCCGCCCCCACACCCCGCTCAACCCCCGCCGCAGCATCCCGCTCACCCTGCTGACCGGACTGGTCCTCGTATACACGCTGCTGCCGCTCGCCTGGCTGGTCATCAACTCGACCAAGGACCAGAAGGGTCTGCTCAACTCCGCCGGCCTGTGGTTCGGCGACGACTTCAGCCTCTGGGACAACATCACCCGCACGCTGACCTACGACGACGGCGTCTTCGTCCGCTGGCTGCTGAACACCCTGCTGTACGTCGCCGTGGGAGCGGGCGGCGCCACCGTACTCGCGGTGCTGGGCGGTTACGCACTGGCCAAGTACCACTTCCCGGGTCGCCGGGCCGTGTTCGCGGTCGTCATCGGAGCCGTGGCCGTGCCGGGCACGGCCCTCGCGGTGCCGACGTTCCTGATGTTCAGCAACATGGGGCTGACGAACACCCCGTGGGCCGTCATCATCCCCTCGCTCATCTCCCCGTTCGGGCTCTACCTGATGTGGGTGTTCGCCACCGAGGCGGTGCCCGCCGAACTCCTCGAAGCGGCCCGTGTCGACGGCTCCGGCGAACTGCGCACCTTCTTCCGCATCGCGCTGCCGCTGCTGATGCCGGGCACGGTCACCGTGCTGCTCTTCTCCATGGTCGCGACCTGGAACAACTACTTCCTGCCGCTGATCATGATCAAGGACCCGGACTGGTACCCGCTCACCCTCGGCCTCAACGCCTGGAACGCCCAGGCCCAGACGGCAGGCGGCGAGGCCGTCTTCGACCTCATCATCACCGGCTCCCTGCTCACGATCGTGCCGATCGTCGTGATCTTCCTCCTGCTCCAGCGGTACTGGCAGTCCGGCCTGGCCGCGGGCAGCGTCAAGGAGTGACTCCGCCCCCACTCGCGCCCTCCCCTTCCCCGAAGACCGAACCAGGAGTTCCACGCATGAGGACACACACCACTCGTCGGCTGCTCGCCGCCGTCACCGCGGTCTGCGCCATCACCCTGGCCGCGACCGCGTGCGGCTCCTCCGACCCGGCGGACGACAGCGGCGGCAGCGCGAAGGACGTCGAGTCCGCGCTGGCGAAGGGCGGCAAGATCACGGTGTGGGCCTGGGAGCCCACGCTCAAGAAGGTGGCCGCCGACTTCGAGAAGAAGTATCCCAAGGTCGACGTCGAACTCGTCAACGCGGGCACCGGGGACAAGCAGTACACCGCTCTGCAGAACGCCATCGCCGCCGGCTCGGGCGCCCCGGACGTGGCGCAGATCGAGTACTACGCCCTCGGCCAGTTCGCGATCGCCAAGTCCGTGGAGGACCTGGCCGGTTACGGTGCGGCCGGACAGGACAAGACCTTCACCACCGGCCCGTGGAACGCGGTGAAGTACGACAAGGCCGTCTACGCGCTGCCCATGGACTCCGGCCCGATGGCGCTGTTCTACAACAAGAAGGTCTTCGACAAGCACCACATCGAGGTCCCCACCACCTGGGACGAGTACGTCGAGGCCGCACGCACCCTGCACAAGGCCGACCCCAAGATCTTCATCACCAACGACACCGGTGACGCGGGCGCCACCACCAGCCTCATCTGGCAGGCGGGGGGCCGTCCGTACAAGGCCGAGGGCACCGACGTCACCATCGACTTCAAGGACGCCGGGACCACGACGTACACCAGGACCTGGCAGAAGCTGCTGGACGAGCACCTGGTCGCGCCCATCACCTCCTGGAGCGACGAGTGGTACAAGGGGCTGGCCGACGGGAGCATCGCCACGCTGTCCATCGGCGCCTGGATGCCCGCCAACTTCACCTCGGGCGTCGCCTCCGCCTCCGGTGACTGGCGGGTGGCCCCACTCCCGCAGTGGACCAAGGGCGAGACGGTGAGCGCCGAGAACGGCGGCAGCTCCCTCGCCGTACCGAAGGCCGCCAAGAACAAGGAGCTGGCCTACGCCTTCACCGAGTACGCCACCACGGGCGCCGGCGCCTCGGCCCGCGTCGCCGAAGGCGCGTTCCCCGCCACCCGGGCGGACCTCGATTCGAAGGCGTTCCGGGAGACCGCGTTCCCCTACTTCGGCGGCCAGCAGGCCAACAAGATATTCGCCGACTCGGCCCGCAACGTGGGGACCGGCTGGTCGTACCTGCCGTACCAGGTGTACGCGAACTCCGTGTTCAACGACACCGTGGGCAAGTCGTACGTCTCCTCGAAGCCCCTGTCGCAGAGCCTGGACGACTGGCAGCAGTCCAGCATCAAGTACGGCACCGATCAGGGCTTCACGGTCAACAAGTAGTCCGCACACGGTGGTGACGGCTGTGCGGGGCTTTCCCCCGCACGGCCGCCGCCCGCCGTCCGCCCGTGGGGGCGCACCGGGTCGTCACCGCCCGCCGGTGGGTCCCGACGCCCGCAGCCGTCGCCACACCGCCTTCGCCGCGTGGTGTCCGGACATGCCGTGCACCCCGGGCCCGGGCGGGGTCGCCGACGAGCAGATGTAGACCGACGGGTGCGCGGTCGCGTACGGCACCCGGGCGAGCCGGGGGCGGATCACGGTCTGGAGCCCGGAGAAGGCACCGCAGGCGATGTCGCCGTCGACGTAGTTCGCGTTGCGCACGGCGAGCCCGGGCGGGCCCGTCACCGCGCGGGCGAGCACGAGGTCTCGGAAACCGGGGGCGAAGCGCTCCAGTTGGCGTTCGATGACGTCGGTGGCGTCACCCTCCCAGCCCGCCGGGACGTGTCCGTACACCCAGAAGACCTGCTTGCCCTCGGGGGCGCGGGACGGGTCGGTGAGGCTGGGCTGGGCGGTGATCAGGAAGGGCACGCTCGGGTCGCGTCCGGTCACCGCGGCGCGCAGGGCGGAGTCGATCTCGCCGGCCGTGGGGCCGATGTGGACCGTGCCGGCCCGGCGGGCCTCCTGCGCGGTCCACGGGACGGGCCCCGACAGGGCGTAGTCGATCTTGAAGCAGGACGCGCCGTAGCGGTAGCCCCGGTAGGCGTTGCCCAGTCCCGCGATCCGGGCCAGCGCGGTCGGCGAGGTGTCGAAGACGTAGGCGCGGGCGGGCGGCAGCTCGTCCAGGCGCTTGACCTCCGTACCGGTACGGATGACACCGCCCTGTTCCCGCAGAAACGAGGCAAGGGCGTCGGAGATGGCCTGCGAGCCGCCGCGCGGCACCGGCCAGCCCTTCTCGTGTGCGGCGAGCGCGAAGAGCAGGGCGATGCCGCCGGTGGCGAGGCCGTTGGTCGGAGCTATGGCGTGAGCGGCCAGCCCGGCGAAGAGGCCGCGGGCCTTCTCGCTCCGGAAGCGGCGGGACAGGAGCGTGGCGGGCTGGATCGCGTCGAGCCCGAACCGCACCCAGCGGTACGGATCATGAGGCAGTCCGTCCCACGGTGTACGCAGAAAGTCCTGGGCGAGGGTGTCCCAGTGGCCGAGGAACGGTGCGACGAGTCTTCGGTACGCCCCCGCGTCCTGGGGCCCGAGCGCCATGGCCGTCTCCCCCACCGACGCGGCCAGCACGGCGGCGGTGCCGTCGGGGAAGGGGTGGGCCAGGGCGAGCGACGGCTGCAGCCACTCCAGGCCGTGCCGGGCGAGCGGCATCCCGTCGAAAGCGGGCGAGCCGATGCCCAGCGGGTGGACCGCCGAGCAGGGATCGTGCCGGAAGCCCGGCAGCGTGAGCTCTTCGGTGCGGGCCCCGCCGCCGACGGCCGGTCCGGCCTCGAAGACCTCCACGGCGAAGCCACGGCGGGCCAGTTCGGCCGCGGCGGTCAGTCCGTTGGGCCCCGCCCCCACGACGACGGCATCGAGCATCGACGGCACCTTCGGACTCCTTTGTCAGCCGACGGTCTGAACACCCAGGATATTCGCAGGCACCGACAGTCCGGGCGCGGGTAGGGTGCCCATCCGTGAATACCCCGGACCACACGCGACCACCGCACCCGGAACCGCTCCCTCCCACCGCCCCCGAAGCGGCGGAGCCAGCGCTTCGCCGGAGGATCGGCGCGATGGCGGAGCGGCTGACCGCGGTGCCCGGAGTCCGCGCCGTCGTCCTCGGCGGGAGCCGGGCCCGGGGCACCCACAGGCCGGACTCCGACTGGGACCTGGGGCTCTACTACCGGGGCGCACCGGACCTGGCGGCGCTCACCGCGCTGGCGTCCGCCTTCCAGGGGTCCCCGGTGGAGGTCGCCGGGCCGGGCGGCTGGGGGCCGTGGGTGAACGGCGGGGCCTGGCTGCGGGTGGACGGCGCGCCGGTCGACTGGATCCTGCGCGATCTGGACCGGGTCGAGGCCGTCTGGTCCGACTGCCGGCAGGGCCGCTACGAGGTGGGGGTGCAGCCGGGCCATCCGCTCGGCTTCTGGTCGCCCGCGTATCCGGGCGAGGTCGCCCTCGGGCGCGTACTCGCCGATCCGCACGGAGAACTGACGGCACTTCGGCAGGAGACGTCCGGCTATCCGGAGCCGTTGCGCGCGGCGCTTGCCGCCGCGGCCTGGGAGGCGGAGTTCTCGGTCGTGGCGGCCCGCAAGTCGGCACCGTCCGGTGACCGGCTCCATGTCTCGCTCTGCCTGTCCCGGGCGTTCGGCGTCCTCGCCCAGTCCCTGCACGCCCACCACCGCACCTGGTGCCTCAACGAGAAGGGCGCGCTGGCCGCCGCGGCGGCTCTGCCGGACACGCCCCGGGACTTCGCGGAGCGGGTGGGCGAGGCGTTGCAGGGGCTCGACGCCGCGGCGGTGGAGACGGCCGCGGGGGTCGTGCGGGACGTACGCGAAGTCCTGTGCGCGGTCTGATCCGGACGCGGGACCGGCAACCTTAGAATCTCGCCATGATCGCCGAACTGCAGTGCGTGGTGCTCGACTGTCCCGATCCGTTGCGTCTCGCCGAGTTCTACCGCTCGCTGCTCGGCGGGCGCGTGAACCAGGTGGACCGCCGGTGGGCGGTCGACGACGACTGGGCCACCCTGCACACCGCGGCCGGGAGCGTGCTCGCGTTCCAGCGCGTGGCGGACCACCGGCCGCCGCGGTGGCCGGATCCGGAGCGCCCCCAGCAGTTCCATCTGGACTTCGGCGTGCCCGACCTGGCCGCCGCCGAGCCGGAGGTGGTGGCGGCCGGTGCGACCGTGCTGGACGACGGGGCCGGGACCGACCGCCCGTGGCGCGTCTACGCGGATCCGGCCGGACATCCGTTCTGCCTGGTCAAGCACGGCGCGGGCCCCTCCTGAAGGAGACCGGTCCCACCGCCGCGCGTCCTCAGTCCCGCTGAATGGCCGTCACGCAGCGGGCGAGCAGACCGCGCAGCGCCTCACGCTCCTGCGGGGTGAACTCGTCGGCGATCCGGCGTTCGATCCGTACCGCCTGCTCGTCGGCCTGCCCCAGCACCTGGGTCCCTGCCTCGGTCAGCCGGGTCTCCAGCATCTTCTGGTGCCATGGGTGCACGGACCTGACGATCAGCCCGCGTTCCTCCAGGTGCTTGAGCACCGCCGCCATCGCCTGCGGTGTCACCAGGCAGGCCCTCGCCAGCGCTGCCCCGGACATCCCGGGGTTGTCGGCGAGGGCGAACAGCGCGGCGTACTGCGCGACGGTCAGGTCGGCGCCCTTCAGCGCGGCGCTCTTGGCTGCCATGAGGGCTTGCTCTGCACGCTTGATGTCCGCGCCGAGGCGGTCGCCGGCGGTCATTCCCATGCTCGCGAGCGTACAGCCATGGGCAGACGACAGGAGTCGAACGTATGGCAAGCGTGGAAGTTTAATCAAGGTCTTGATATAACTCAACACATGGATACTCAGGACACGCACAGCCCCGCGCCCGCCACTTTCGACCGGACCGTCCTCGTCACCGGCGCCACCCAGGGACTCGGCCTCCACCTCGCCCGCGACCTGGCCGGCCGCGGCGCGACCCTGCTTCTGCACGGCCGGAACCGGGAACGCCTGGACCGGGCCGCCGCCGAGGTCCGTGCGGTCTCGGCGGGCCGCGCGGAGGTCCGCACCTATCTCGCCGATCTCTCCGACCTGGACCAGGTCCGTTCCCTGGCCGCGGCCGTCCGGGCGGCCGAACCCCGGCTCGACGTGCTGGTCAACAACGCGGTGGCCGGCGGGGGCACCGAGCCGCTGCGCCGCGATGTGAGCGCGCAGGGCCATGAACTCCGGTTCGCCGTCAACTATCTGGCGCCCTGCCTGCTGATCCGGGAACTGCTTCCGCTGCTGACCGCGTCGGCCCCGGCGCGCGTGGTCCAGGTGGCCTCGGTGGGACAGTCGCCCGTCGACTTCGACGACGTCATGATGGAGCGCGGCTACGAGGGCCTTGAGGCCTACTGCCGGAGCAAGCTCGCGCTGATCATGTCGACGTTCGACCTGGCGGCCGCGCGGACGCCCGGCAGCGGGGTCACCTTCAACGCCCTGCACCCGGCCCATCTGATGGACACCGAGGGGGTACGGGCGTACGGACTGACTCCGGCGGTCCCCGTATCGGAGGGCGTCCGGCCGACGGTGCGGCTGATCACCGACCCCGCCCTGGCGGAGGTCAGCGGGCGCTACTTCGACCGGTTCACGGAGACGACCGCCCATGAGCAGGCGTACGACCCCCGGGCGCGCGAGCGTCTCGCCGCGCTGACCGGCGCCCTGCTGGCCTGAAGCGCCAAACCCGTCAGGCTCCGGCGCGCAGTGCGGCCAGGATGCGTTCGGCCGTTTCGCGGTCCCGGGCTGCCGTGAAGGGCAGGTCGTTGCCGCCGGTGATACGGAAGGGCACGCCGGAGAGCGTGGCCTGGGCGCCGCCCGCCTCCGCGACCAGGAGGAGCCCCGCCGCGTGGTCCCAGGCGTACTCCCAGTTGAAGGCCAGGGCGTCCAGGTCACCGCGGGCGACGGCCAGGTATTCGAGGCCGGCCGAACCGCAGGGGCGGGCGTCGATGCCTTCGGTGCGCAGGCCGAGCAGGGCCTGCTTCTGTGCGTCGGTGGTGTAGTCGGGGTGGGACATGGCCACCCGCAGTACGGCGCCGGGCGCGGGCGAGCCGGAGCGTATCGGAGCGCCGTTGAGCGTGACTCCGCGGCCGCGGACGGCGACGGCCATCTCGTCCAGGGCGGCGGCGTACGTCCAGGAGGCCAGCAGCTCGCCGTGGTGGGCCAGGGCGACCAGGGTGCAGAACCCTGTTTCGCCGCGGACGAACTGGCGGGTGCCGTCGACGGGGTCGACGATCCATACGGGGGCGTCGCCGCCCAGCGCCTCGTACACCTTCGGGTCGGCGTGGACCGCCTCCTCGCCGACGACCACGGAGCCGGGCAGGAGCCGGCTCAGGGACCGCGTGAGGTGTTCCTCGGCGAGCCGGTCCGCGGTGGTCACGAGGTCGTGCGGACCGTTCTTCTCGACGATCTCGTGTGCGGCGAGCTGCCGGTGGCGCGGCATGATCTCGGCGGCGGCCGCTGCGCGGACCGCCGCCTCGACCTCGGTCAGGTCCCCGGCAAGGAAGTCATCGATCATGCCCCCCAGCTAAGCACGCGCCGTCCGGGCGCCGACGACCTGGTCATGACGGGGACGTGGCCGGCCGGTGGCCGGTCAGCGCCCGACCGCGTACCCCTGCATGCCACGCGGGTTCGCCGCCGCGGACAGCACCCCGGTCTCCGGATCACGCGCCACCGCGCACATCCGCCCCTCGGACCAGGGGTCGCCGACCGTGACGTCGTGACCGCGCCGGCGCAGTTCCGCGACGACCTCCGGGTCCATACCCTCCTCGACGGTGACGCTGCCGGGGCGCATCCCGCGCGGGAAGAAGGAGCCGGGGAAGCTGTCGTTGTGCCAGTTAGGGGCGTCGATGGCGCCCTGGAGGTCGAGGCCGCCGCGCACTTCGGCGCGCAGGGCGACCGCGAGGAAGAAGTGCAGCTGCCACTGGTCCTGCTGGTCGCCGCCCGGCGTCCCGAACGCCATGACCGGAACGCCGTCGCGCAGGGCGAGGGACGGGGTGAGGGTGGTGCGGGGGCGGCGGCCGGGGGTGAGGGAGTTCGGCAGGCCCTCGTCCAGCCAGGCCATCTGGAGGCGCGTACCGAGCGGGAAGCCGAGCTCGGGCACGACGGGGTTGGACTGGAGCCAGCCGCCGCTGGGGGTCGCGGAGACCATGTTGCCCCAGCGGTCGACGACGTCGACGTGGCAGGTGTCGCCGCGGGTCGCCCCGTCCTTGGCGACGGCCGGCTCGCCGGCGCGGTCCGCGGTGACGGTCGGCTCGCCGGCGCCCTCCTTCGCGACGGTCGGCTCGCCGACGCCGGCGGCCGGTATGCCCATGGCGTCGAAGCCGGACTCACCGGCGGCGACGGCGTGTGCGTGCTCGCTGAGGACGGGGGTGCGGCCGTCGGGGCTGCCCGGACGGAGCTCGTGCGAGGCCTCGTCGGTGACCAGCGCCCGGCGGGCGGCGTTGTACGGCTCGGAGAGCAGGGTGCCGAGCGGGACCTCGGCGGCGTCTCCGTACCAGGCCTCCCGGTCCGCCATGGCGAGCTTGCAGCCCTCGATGAGCAGGTGGACGTAGTCGGCGGAGCCGTAGGCCGGCAGTTCGGCGGGGAGCAGGGCGAGCTGCTGGAGGAAGGCGGGGCCCTGGCTCCAGCCGCCGGCCTTGGCCAGCGTCCAGCCGTTCCAGTCGTACGTGGCGGGGGCCTCGTACGACGCGGACCAGCCGGCCAGGTCGGCGGCGGTGAGGGTTCCGGTGTGACGGGTGCCGCTGGTGTCCATCGTGGGGACGGCTGCCTGGCGGACCAGGGCCTCGGCGATGAAGCCCTCGCGCCAGACCGCGCGGGCGGCTTCGATCTGCGCGACGCGATCGTCCCCTCCGGTCTCCTCGGCCTCGGCGATCAGGCGGCGCCAGGTCGCGGCGAGGGCGGGGTTGCGGAACAGCTCGCCCGGCTTCGGGGACTTCCCGCCGGGCAGGTAGACGTCGGCGGAGGTCTGCCAGTGGGTCTCGAAGAGCTCGCGGACGGTCTCGACGGTCTGGCCGACGCGCTCGACGGGGGCGTGGCCGTCCTCGGCGTAGCCGATGGCGTACCGCAGCACCCGGGCGACGGTCATGGTGCCGTGGTCGCGCAGCAGCAGCATCCAGGCGTCGAAGGCGCCCGGTACGGCGGCGGCGAGCGGTCCGGTGCCGGGGACCAGGTCGAGACCGAGCCCGCGGTAGTGGGCGACCGTCGCGCCGGCGGGGGCCGGGCCCTGGCCGCACAGCACCTGGACCTCGCCGTCCCGGGGAGCAAGGATCATCGGCACCTCGCCGGCCGGGCCGTTGAGGTGCGGTTCTACGACGTGCAGGACGAATCCGGCGGCGACGGCGGCGTCGTAGGCGTTGCCGCCGTCCTCCAGGACCGCCATCGCGGACTGCGAGGCGAGCCAGTGGGTGGACGACACCATGCCGAAGGTGCCCTGGAGGGTGGGCCGGGTGGTGAACACGGGTGCGGCTCCTTGCTGCGACGTTCTGTGGTTCGTTGCGGATCGTACGTACGGGAGGCCGGCCCCGGGAACGGGGGCGGCCTCCCGTACCGGGTCAGGCGGCCGCGTCCGGGGCGGTTCCGTCGTCGTCGACGAGGTGGCAGGAGACCTGATGGCCGCCGGGCAGTTCGCGCAGGACGGGGACCTCGGTGCGGCACCGTTCGGTGGCGAGCGGGCAGCGGGTGTGGAAGCGGCAGCCGGGCGGCGGGTCCAGGGGGCTGGGCAGCTCGCCGTGGAGCACGATGCGCTCGCGGGAGCGCTGGAGCTCCGGGTCGGGCACGGGCGCCGCCGAGAGCAGCGCCTGGGTGTAGGGGTGCTTGGGGGCCGCGAACAGTTCGGCGGTGGGGGCCTGTTCGACGATCTGGCCGAGGTACATCACGGCGATCCGGTCGGCGAGGAACTCGACGGCGGCCAGGTCGTGGGTGATGAACAGGC
Source organism: Streptomyces sp. NPDC048211 (assembly GCF_043202315.1). Lineage (NCBI taxonomy): Bacteria > Bacillati > Actinomycetota > Actinomycetes > Kitasatosporales > Streptomycetaceae > Streptomyces > Streptomyces sp. NPDC048211. The sequence continues at coordinate 853,714 of NZ_JBIDAD010000002.1, read as the reverse complement.
AGCCGAATCCGCGGTCGCGCTGGAGGTCGGCGAGCAGGTTGAGGACGGACGCCTGCACCGAGACGTCGAGCGCCGAGGTCGGTTCGTCCGCGACGACGAGATCGGGGTCGCAGGAGAGCGCGCGGGCGATGGAGATGCGCTGGCGCTGACCGCCGGAGAGCTCGTGCGGGTGCCGGTCGGCGTGTTCGGGGCGCAGTCCGACCTGGGCGAGCAGTTCCTCGACGCGCGCGCGGACGGCGGCGCCGCGGGCCCGGCGGTGCAGCTTGATCGGCTCGGCGATGATCTGACCGATGGTCATGCGCGGGTCGAGCGAGGACGAGGGGTCCTGGAAGACCAGGTGGAAGTCCTTGCGCAGCGGGCGCACCGCGCGGCGGGACAGGTGGGTGATGTCGGTGCCGTTCATCCGGACGGTGCCGCCCGTGGGTTCGTCGAGGCGTACGGCGCAACGGCCGACGGTCGACTTCCCGCTGCCGGACTCCCCGACCAGGCCGACGACCTCACCCCGGCCGACGGTGATCGAGACCCCGTCGACGGCACGGACGGTGCCGCCGCCCGAGGCGGCGAAGTGCCGTTCCATAGCATCGATCCGGAGCACGGGGTACGGCTGGTCCGCGGCGCCCTCGGCGCTTTCGCGCGGGGCGGGGACGGTCTGTGGTGCGGTCACTTTCCGGCCTCCTGGTCGGTTCGCGCGGGCTCGGTGGCGGGGGCGGCCGTGAGGGTGTCGGACGCCTCGTCGGCGGCGTACGGGTGCCAGCACGCCGCCCGGTGGACGGCGTCCGTGCCCGTACGCGGGTCGACGGACATGAAACCAGGACGCCTGCCCGTGCAGCTGTCGTCGGCGCGGCTGCACCGCGGGGCGAAGGTGCAGGCGTCGGGCTGGCTGTCGAGGCTGGGCACCAGTCCGGGGATCTCGGGCAGCCGGCGCTTGCCCTCGCCGCCGGGCCGCAGGACGGCGCCGAGCAGGCCCCGGGTGTAGGGGTGCCGGGCGGTGCCGAACAGGTCGTGGACGGGGGCCTGTTCGACGGAGCGTCCGGCATACATCACCAGGACCCGGTCTGCCGCGTCGGCGACGACGCCGAGGTCGTGGGTGACCAGGACGATCGCGGTGCCGAGCCGTTCGCGCAGCGACTGGAGGACTTCCAGGATGCCCGCCTGCACGGTCACGTCGAGTGCGGTGGTCGGTTCGTCGGCGATGAGGACCGAGGGGTCGCAGGCGACGGCGATCGCGATCATGACGCGCTGGCGCATGCCGCCGGAGAGCTGGTGCGGGTACTCGTCGATGCGGCTGCGCGGGGCGGGGATGCCGACCAGGTCGAGGAGGTCCACGGACCGTTCCCTGGCCTCCTTGCGGTTCAGCCCCTGGTGCCTGCGGAGCACTTCGCCGATCTGCCGGCCGATGGTGAGGACCGGGTTCAGCGAGGTCATCGGCTCCTGGAAGATCATCGCGATGTCCTTGCCGCGGATCTTCTGCAGTTCCTTCTCGGGCGCGCCGACCAGTTCCCGGCCGCCGAGGCTGATGGAGCCGCCGATCCGTGCCGTGGGCGGGAGCAGCCCCATGACGGCCATCGAGGTGACGGACTTGCCGCACCCCGACTCCCCCACGACGGCGAGGACCTCGCCGGGGTGCAGATCGTAGGAGACGCCGTCGACGGCGTGCACGGTCCGGGTGTCGGAGCGGAAGGACACCGACAGGTCGCGGACGCTCAGGACGGGTTCGCGCACCGGTCCCCGTACGGATTCGAGAACGGTCTCGGTCATCGGGTCCCTCCACGGGGGTCGAGGACGTCCCGCAGTCCGTCGCCGAGCAGGTTGAAGGCCAGGGTCGCCGCGACGATCGCCAGGCCGGGGAAGACGGCGAGCCAGGGCGCGGGGGCCAGGAAGGACTGGGCGCCGGAGAGCATCACGCCGAGCGACGGGTCGGGCGGCTGGACGCCGAGGCCGAGGAAGCTGAGCAGCGCCTCGCCGATGATGGCGGCGGGGATGCCGACGGTCGCCTGGACGATCAGCGCGGAGGTGGCGTTGGGCAGGATGTGCCGGAAGAGCACGGTCCCGTCGCCGCCGCCGTTGGCGATCGCCGCACCGACGTAGTCGACGTGCTTGAGCCGCAGGGTCTCGGCCCGGGTGATGCGGATGACGGCGGGGATCTGCGAGATGCCGATGGCGATGGTCGCGTTGGTCAGCGAGGGGCCGAGGATCGCGGCGAGTCCGACGGCGAGCACCAGGAAGGGGAACGCCAGCATGGTGTCGGTGAGCCGGGAGATCGCACCGTCGGCGAACTTCCCGTAGTAGCCGCCGACCAGGCCGAGCGGTACGCCGATCACGAACGCCAGCACGACGGCGACGAGGCCGACCTGCATGGAGGCGCGGGCCCCGAACACGATGCGGGACAGCTGGTCGCGTCCCAGGTCGTCGGTGCCGAGCCAGTGCGCCCCGCCGGGTGCGGCGAGGACGTTCCCGAAGTCCGGCTGGGACGGGTCGTACGGGGCGATCAGCGGGGCGAAGAGGGCGACCAGGATGAAGACGGCGGCGATGATGCCGCCGGTCATGGCCAGTCGGTTCCTGCGCAGGGCGCGCAGCCGTCCGTTGCCGGTCCGCTTCTTCGCGGTCCGCGGGACGGTGGGGAGCGCTGGGGTCGCTGTGGTCACCGGGCACCTCCGAGCCGGATGCGCGGGTCGATGACCGAATAGACCACGTCGACCAGCAGATTGATGAGGATGTACGCGGCGGAGGTGCAGAGCACCACGGCCTGGAGTGTCGCGTAGTCACGGGTGAAGACGGCGTCGATGGTGAGCTTGCCGAAGCCGGGCAGGACGAAGATCTGCTCGGTGACGACGGCGCCGGAGATCAGGTGCCCGAGCTGGAGTCCGAGGACCGTGACGACGGTGACGAGCGAGTTGCGCAGGGCGTGCCCGCCGACGACGGCGCGCTTCGACAGCCCCTTGGCCCGGGCGGTGCGTACGTAGTCGGCGGAGAGCGAGTCGAGCATCGCGGCCCGGGTCTGCCGCATCACGACGGCGGCGAGACCGGAGCCGAGCACGATGGCCGGCAGCACCATGCGGCGCAGGTTGTCGACCGGGTCGGTACCGAAGGGGACGTAGCCGGAGGCGGCGAACACGGGAAGGGCGATGGCGAAGCCGAGTACCAGCACGATGCCGAGCCAGAACGTCGGGATGGAGAGCCCGATGAGGGCGATGACGTTGGCGATCCACTCCTCGGGCTTCCCGCGCCGCACGGCGGCGACGACTCCGGCGCCGATGCCGAGGACCACGGCGAGCAGCAGGGAGAGCGCGGCCAGTTCCAGCGTGACGGGGAGAGCCTGCCCGATGGCGTCGGCGACCGGCAGCCCGGTCCGGGAGGAGTTGCCGAGGTCACCGGTGAGGGCGTGGCCGATGAAGCGGGCGTACTGCACGACGATGTTGTCGTTCAGGCCGTACGCCTCACGGATCGCGGCGAGCGCCTCGGGGCTGCGCTCCTCACCGGCCAGGGCGAGCGCCGGGTCGCCGGGCAGCGCCCGGATGCCGGCGAACACGACGACGGAGACCAGGAAGAGCGTGATGAGGGACTGGCGCAGGCGCGTCAGAAGGTATTTCGTCATCGGGTGTACCCCGCAGTCGTGACCCGGACCAGTCCGTCGCCGTAGACGCGGATGCCCGCGACGTCCTTGGTGGCGACGACGTAGTTCTTCTGCCGGTAGAGGTAGATCATCGTGTGGGCGTCCTGCACGCGGTGGGTGAGCTCGTCGTAGATCTCGGTGCGCCGGGCCGGGTCGGCGACGGTGCGGCCCTCGGCGATGAGCTTGTCGATCGCGGGGTCGCCGAGGCCGTAGGCGTTCATGGCGCCGGCGGTCTTGAGGAAGTTGGAGACGTTGCCGTCCGGGTCGAGCCGGCCGGACCAGCCGCTGGTGAAGACGTCGTAGTTCCCGGCGTCGGTCTCGGAGAGCATGGTGGCGTACTCGGTGGGCCGCAGCGAGAGGTCGAAGCCGGCCTCCTTGACCATGGCCTGGAGGACCTGTCCGACCCGTCCCTGCTCGGGGGTGGTGGAGGTCTTCAGCTCGATCTTCAGCGGGGTCTTCACCCCCGCTTCCTTCAGCAGCTTCTTCGCCTTGGCGATGTCGCGCTTCGGGCAGTCCTCGGGTTTCACTCCGGGGGCGATGGCGGACTGCGGCGAGATGGGGCCGCAGGCCGGTTCGTACATGCCCTGGAAGACGACCTCGTTGAGGGTGTCGCGGTCGATCGCGAGCTCGAACGCCTCGCGGACCCGGACGTCCCGGGCGATCGGGGTGTCGAGCTTGCCCGGCTTCTGCCCGAGGCCCTTCACGTTGCCGACGTTGAGGCCGATGCCCTGGTAGCCGAGGGAGGGCGAGTTGAAGAGCTGGAGCTTCGGCTCGGTGAGGGCGCTCTGTACGTCGACGGGGCCCATCTGGTCGCCGACCTGGAGGTCGCCGGAGCGCAGGTTGGCGAGCCGCACGTTGCCGTCGGGGATGGGCTTGTAGACGACGCCGTCGAGGTGGACCTTGTCCGCGTCGTAGTAGTTCGGGTCCTTCTTCAGCACGATCCGGTCGCCGCCGACCCGCTCGACGAACCGGAAGGGTCCGACGCAGGAGGGGTGGTTGGTGAAGTTCTTCCCGTACTTCTTCAGCGCGGTCGGTGACATCACCATCCCGGCCCGGTCCGCGAGGACGCCGGTGAGCGGTACGTAGGGCTGGTCGAGCCGCATCCGTACCGTGTCGGGGCCGGTTGCCTCGATGGAGGTGACCGGGGCGAGCTCGGTGCCGCGGGCGGATCCGGGCAGGTCACGGTGGCGCAGGAGTGAGGTGACGACGGCCGCGGCGTCGAGCCGGGTGCCGTCGCTGAACTTCAGGCCGGGGCGCACCTTCAGGGTGACGGTGCGGCCGTCGGCCGAGGTGGTGGGCAGTGCGGCAGCGAGCTGCGGCACGACGACCCCGTCCTCGTCGATGTCGTAGAGCTTCTCGCACATGCCCGCGAAGACCGTGCGGCCGACGAGGGTCTGGGCGAGCGTCGGGTCGAGTTTGTCCGGGTCCGAGTTGAGGGCGACGGTGAGTGTCCCGCCGTCGCGTACGGACCGGTCGTCGGTTTTGCGTACACCGCCGACTTCGGTCGCCGAGGACTGCAGCGACGCGCAGCCCGAGGTGAAGGACACCAATGCAACCGCCACCAGGGCAACCGCTTTTCGGCGCACGAGGGCCTACCTCCCGCCAGGGGGTGATCAAGGGATATCGCAGACCGTATTTCGCATACAGTCCGCAGGCAAGAGGGGTGCCCACATAGCGGACGGTTTTTACTGACGATCGGATAACGGGGGTGCAGAAGGCGTGAAGACGCCTGTCCGCACCCCCGGAGCTCAGCTCTGGGTGACGAGGCCAAAACTCTGTGCAGCCGATCCGTCACAGCCGCGCTGGACCAGCTGGACACCGGCGGCGCCGGACGACGGCACGCTCAGGCACTTTCCGCTGTGCCGGGCGATGAAGTGGTAGCGGCCCGAGGGCTCCCGGACGGGCTTCCACTGCTGGTTCGCGCCGCCCCCGTACGCCCACAGCTGGAGCGGAGCCTGCTCGGCCACGGACACGTTCGCCACGTCGACCACCTGCCGGCCGTCGCTGTCGGCGGCGATCCGTACATAGCCGCTGTCCGTGGCCGGGAACCTGTACCGCTGCGCGGCCGTGCCGTTGCACGTGTACTGCTGGATCACCGTGCCGTTGCCGGTCGCCGCCGCGCGCGCGTCCACGCAGTTCCCGTTGGCCCCGGAGACCACCGCGAACGCCGACGTCCCGTCGACCGGGTCGCCGGGCGCCGGGTCTCCCCCGCCACCGCCCAGCCACTTCAGCCCGTCCACCACGAACCGGTTCTGGGTCTCACTGGCGAACGTCGAGGACAGGGTCGTTCCCGATCCGTAGTCCATGGCGTTGTGGCCGAAGTTCGCGTACAGCATCCGGTAGTGGGTGTTGGTCCACAGGACCGGGTAGTCGCCGCTGTACCAGGACTGGTTCGGGTCCGTCCCCAGCGGGAAGCTCACCGGGTCCACGGAGGCAAGGACCTTGATGTCCGGGTTGTCGCGGAGGTTGTTCTCCCACGCGTACCACTCACTGACCGACGAGGTGAAGGTGGCGGGCAGCGAGACGGTCGCGGGGTGCGTCCGGTCCTCGGTGCGCAGCACCGCGGTGGTCGGTCCCCAGGTGTTCGACCTGAAGTTTCCGCTGCCGAGGAACTGGTCGTAGAACCACGGCCATCGCTGGGCCTCGGTGGTGAAGGCGGAGACGTGGAATCCCATCCAGGCACCGCCGGAGCGCATGTACCGCTCGAAGCCGGAGCGCTGGGAGGCGGTCTGCGGGGCGTCGTCGAGGAACAGCACCACCTGGTACTGGTCCGGGGTGATGCTGCTCAGCCGCTCCCAGTCGTTGGTGGAGGTGTAGGAGAAGTTGTGGGCGGCCGCGGTGGCGGGGAACCACCGGTTGGCCTCCTGGACGAAGCTGATGTGCGCCGCGTCCCAGGTGCCGTTGTAGAAGGCGATCACCTTGAAGGCGGGCGTCTGGGCTGCGGCGTGCGCGGGGGCGGTGGAGAGCCCGAGCAGTAACGCCGGCAGCAGGAGCAGCCATCGGCACAGCCGGCCGATGCCTCCTCGGAGGGCCGAGGTGGCCCTGATGGTGTTCATACGGAACCGTCCTTTCCGGACCGGGTGGGGGACGGGCCGGACCCGACGGGTGTCGGATCCGGCCCGGTGTGTTCCGGTGAGGCCGCGCCGGTCAGGGGTAGCTGACGAGGTTGGCGACGTTGGAGGAGGAGTTGGAGGGGCCGCCCCGTCCGTTGATGACGTGGCGGATGGTTCCGGTGCCGCCGAGCGAGACGGTCACCATGCTCTGGAACCGCACGTTCGGGTTGTCCGGGACCTCGAAGGCGTGCTCGGCGCTCACGCCCGGGTTGGAGCTGAAGAAGCAGTAGCTGCCGAGGCCGTACGCCTGGTGGCTGGTGACCGAGTCCGCGACCTTGTAGGCGGCGTAGCCCTGGGTGGAGCCGTTCATCCAGGACGCCTGGTCGGGGACGTCGTAGGGCATCTCGTTCTGGTAGAAGTACGTGCGCCCGCCGTTGCCGTTCCAGATCGTCTGGTGCTTCTGGTAGTGCTCGACGAACAGCCCGTACATCGTCACGTCGTCGCCGTTGACGACGAGACCGGTGTCGGCCCGGTTGCTGTTCCAGCCGATACCGCTGCCGTGGTCGCCGCGCCAGATCCACATGTGGTCGCCGATGACGTGGTCGCTGTTGACCACCAGGCTGGTGGTCGCCCGTCCCACCGCGGCGCCGCCGACCCGGAAGAAGACGTCGTGCAGCGAGGTCGGGTTCGCCGCGTGCGAGGCCGAGGATCCGGCCGGACCGACCTCCATCAGGGTCGGCGAGTTCGTCGTACCCGCGTCGAAGAGGATGCCCGCGACCTTGACCCCGTCGACGTCGGCCACCGTCATGGCGGTGACCCCGTTGTCCGGGACGAACGTGGCGAGGCCGAGGCCCAGGACCACGGTGTCCGGCCGGGTCACTCTGAGGGTCTGGTCGAGGTGGTAGACCCCCGGGGTGACCAGGAGGTTCTTGCCCTCGGCGAGTGCGGCGTTGATCTGCGCGGCGGTGGCTCCCGCCTTCACGACGAAGAACCTGTCCATGCCGATCGAGGTGCCCGCGGCACTGCCGCCCGCCCAGGTGGTGCCCGCGGCGTTGCCGCGGACGGACGGCACGAACACCTGGTAGGCGCCGGCGCCGTCCACGTACAGGAAGGGCTTCTCGCGGACCACGGGGGCCTGGTTCACCGTGGTGTAGGGCGGGTTGGGGAAGCTGGTGGCGGGTACGCCCTGGCTGCCGACGAAGACCATGTTCCAGTTGGAACCGGTCCAGCTGCCGAGGGTCGAGTTGCGGGTGATCCACTGCTGCTGCGTACCGGAGCGGACCTGGCCGTCGATCTTGGTGTCGGCCATGAAGCCGCCGCTGGCCCAGCCGCCGTCGTCCAGGGCCAGATTGCCGCGCACGTGCATGCGGCGGTACGGGGCCGCCTGGGAGACGGCCCAGCGGTCGGTGCCGCCGGTCGGGTTCACCGAGAGGTTCTCGGCGCCGCGCCAGAAGTTCTGGGTGGCGTTCTGCGGCGGGAACCAGTCCGCCTCGGCGTGCACGGCGCCGTTGATCGTCACCGAGTCGGGCGACTGGCCGAGCCCGAGGACCTGGGTGTAGAAGCCCACGTTGACGTCGTTGCTGTACGTGCCCGGCTTGAACATCACCGCGTACCGCTGGCTGCCGAACTGATTCGTCTCCTGCTGCCGGAAGATCGAGTCCAGTCGGCTCTGGATGGTGGCCGACGGCATCGACGGGTCGAAGACGACCACGTTCGGACCGAGGTCGACATCGCCCGGCGCGGTGCTCACCGGGGTGACCTGGAAACGCTGGGCGGCGGAGTTGTTGCAGGTGTACTGGACGAGCTGGGTGCTGTCCGCGGTGGAGGCGGCGGGCACGTCCAGGCACTTGCCGCTGTTGCGGTTGACGAAGTGAAAGGCGCCGCCGCCCTCGTCGACGGCCTGCCACTGCTGGTTGGTACCGTCGCCGTACGCCCACAGGTGCACGGCGGCGTTGTCGGCGGTGGACACGTCGCTCACGTCCACGACCTGGCCCGCGTCGTTGCGGTTGTTGATGCGGACGTAGCCGCCGCTGGTCGCGGTCAGGCTCCACTGCTGGGCGGTGGAGCTGTTGCAGGTGTACTGCTGCACGGCGGTGCCGTTGACTGTGGCGGCGGCCCGGGCGTCCAGGCACTTGCCGCTGCCGCTGTTGACGACGGTCGCCCAGCCGGCCGGCAGGGCGGCGGCCGCCACGGCGGCGCGCGGGGCGGCCTGAGCCGGGGTGGCGGCCGGGGCCGGGGTGGCGGCCAGGACCGGCCCGGCGAGGGCGCCGGCCGCGAACACCGCGGTCAGCGCCCGCCGTCGGCGGCTCGGCGAGGAGCCGGACCGGCCCCCGTTGGGTCTTCTTCGGACGGATCTGAGCACGGATTCTCCTGTGCGGGTCAGACGGCTCGGTGGGGGGGTGTGACGGACGGTCAGCCGGCGTACTGGGCGAACACCTTGGTGAAGTCCCAGGGCTGCTGGGCGACGCCCGAGCAGGTGTCGGCGCCACCGCCGGTGCACGGGCGGTCGCGGTTGACCGACCAGAAGGTCAGCCGGGCCAGATGCCGCTGCTGCGCGTAAGCGAGGATGGTGCGGAAATCCGCGACCGTGATGGTCTCGCTGTTGTCCGTGATGCCGTTCATCGAGGAGATCCCGGTGTGGCGGTACGCCTGGTCGTCGGAGTAGCCGTAGGCACTCTTGACCGTGTTCTTCAGCCCCTCGGCCGCGCTGACGGTGAGGTTGCCCATGTTCTGGCCCGCCCCGCCGAAGTTGAACGGCATGATCGTCCAGCTGTCCACGGTCAGCCCGGACGCGGAGGCCTTGCGGATCAGGCTGTCGTCGGGGCCGTTCTGTCCGGTGCCGAAGGTGACGTAGACCTTGATCCCGGGATTGTTGGCCTTGACCGTCTTCAGTGCGTCGACCGTGCGCTGCTGGACGGTGGCGCTGTCGTACGCCTCGGCCTCGATGTCGATGTCGATCGCCTTGAGCCCGTAGGCGTTGATGACCTTCTGGTACGCCGCGGCCAGCTCACCCGCGCTGGAGCAGGAGCTCTCCAGCTTGTTTCCGCTCCAGCCGCCGAAGGACGGGATGACGTCCCCGCCCGCGCCCCGGACGGTGTTGATGGTCTGCTGGTCGACCCCGCCCGTCAGCGGCCTGCCGCCGTCCCACTGCGGGTTGCAGTATCCGTTACTGAGGACGAAGGCGAGGGTGAACCACTTGACGCCGGTGGCGTTCATGACGGTGGTCGGACTGGGCGGGCTGCCCCAGCCGTTGTAGAGGTACGGGGCGACGGCCATCGCCCCGGCGGGCGGAGTCGTCGGGTCTCCCCCGCCGGTGGGCGCGGTCCACTTCTGGTTGGCGGCGCCCGTGCACGTCCAGATCTGCAGCCGGGTGCCGTTGGCCGAACTGTTCCCGGTGGCGTCCAGGCACTTGTCCGCCTGTGGATTGACGATGTCGTGCGCCGCGGTGACGGTCCAGCGCTGGGCCGTGGAGCCGTTGCAGTCCCACAGCTGGACGGTGGTGCCGTTGGCCGTGCCGGCCGAGGTCACGTCCAGACACTTGCCCAGCGCCTTGATGCTCCCGTCCGAACCGACGTCCCACTTCTGGGCGTTGCTGCCGTTGCAGTCGTAGAGCTGGACCGGGGTGCCGTTGGCGCTGCTCGCCCCGGCGACGTCCACGCACTTGCCGGCGATCCCCGTGATCTGCCCGGTCGCCGCGGTGGCGCCCAGGGCGGGCGATCCGGTCAGGCCGGCCAGAAGCGCCGCGGCCGCCCCGGCACCGAGCACGCCGCGGAGGGCGGGGGCGTGTCTGCGTACGAGAGGAGAACTCATCAGCCGTTCACCGTCCACTTCTGGTTGGCGGCGCCGGTGCACGTCCAGATCTGCAGCCGGGAACCGTTGGCCGAACTGTTGCCCGTGACGTCCAGGCACTTGTTCGCCTGCGGGTTGACGATGTCGCGCGCCCCGCTGACCGCCCAGCGCTGGGCCGCGGAACCGTTGCAGTCCCACAGCTGGACGACGGTGCCGTCGGCCGTGCCGCCCGAGGCCACGTCGAGGCATTTGCCGAGCGCCCGGATGGTGCCGTCCGCGTTCACGCTCCACTGCTGGGCGTTGCTGCCGTTGCAGTCGTAGAGCTGGACCGGGGTGCCGTTGGCGCTGTTCGCCGCGGCGACGTCCACGCACTTGCCGGCCAGGCCGGTGATCCGGCCGCCCGTTCCGGGCTGCTGGGTGTCACTGGTGGTGACGCGCACGTGGTCGACGACGAGCTGCTGCGGGAAGGCGGTGTTGCCGTCGGGGTCGCCCGGCCAGTAGCCGCCGACCGCGAGGTTGAGGATGAGGAAGAAGGGCTTGTTGAAGGCCCAGGTGTTGCCGCCGGTGTCGGCGGGCGTGCGGTGCTGGTAGACGTTGCCGTCGACGGACCAGGTCACCGAGTTCGGGGCCCAGTCGATGGCGAAGGTGTGGAAGGCGTCGGCGAAGGCCTGACCGTTCGGAAGGGTGTACCCGGCGCCGATACCGGCGGATCCGGAGTAGCCGGGGCCGTGCAGGGTGCCGTGCACGGTGGAAGGCTCGAAGCCGACGTTCTCCATGATGTCGATCTCGCCGGAGTTCGGCCAGCCGACCTGTCCGATGTCGTCACCGAGCATCCAGAAGGCGGGCCACATGCCCTGGCCACGCGGGATCTTCATCCGCGCCTCGACATGACCGTACGTGGAGGTGAACTTCCCCGAGGTGTTCAGCCGGGCCGAGGTGTACTGGCAGGTGCCGTACCAGCACTGGTAGTTCGACGGGTTCTCCTTGCGGGCGGTGATGACCAGATGCCCCTGGCCGTCCAGCGCGGCGTTCTTGTTGCCGGACGTGTAGTACTGCCGCTCGTGGTTGTTGACGTTGTCGCCGGTCTCGATCTGCCACTTGGAGCCGTTCACCGCCGAACCGGCGGCGCCGTCGAACTCGTCGGAGAACGTCGTGACCGCGGCGGCCGCCGCGGTGTCCGCCATCGGGGCGGCGGTCGCGGACCCACCGCTGCCCGAGAGGGCCGTGGTGACCAGGGCGAGAGTGAGAACCGAGAGTACGGAGTGCAGCAGGCGCCGCGTACGGCGTGGGGAGTCCATGACTCTCCCTTCCGGTGCATGAGGGGGAGGAAGGGGAATCTGTCATGCATATGACAGGCATGCACATGACAGATACAGGGCGCAAAGGACGTGCGAGAGCTGCGCCGACCGGTGCGGAGGTGCCGTGTGAAGTACCGCGTGCGGGGTGCGGCGACGAGGCCGCTTTGTTCACTACGTGATTTAAGAAGTGAACTAAGCAGGTGTCAAGACCTTGGTACATACCACTGACCGATCCCTCCGAGATGCGCCTCCGGAGTGCGAAAACGCCCCCGTCCCCGCGCCCGCCGCCCACCGGCCGGCGGACTCACCGGCCAAGAGTCGAAGCGACGGCACCGGAAACGACAGCGCCGGCCCGCAGACATTCACTGAATGTCCGCGGGCCGGCGCTGTCACCGGGCCCTGTGCCACCCGTCAGCCGGGCATCACTTCTGCCAGCCGACCGTCTCCGGAAGCGGGGTGAGGAAGATGGTCGCGCCGACGTTGGCCAGGCCCTTCTTCACTCCGTAGGTCGAAGGGCCGCTGAACAGCGGCAGGAACGCGTACTGCTGGAGCGCCTCCTTCTCGGCCTTGTTGACCGCCGCTGCCTGCTCGGCCAGGTCGGCGATCCGGGTGGTGGCGCGGATCTTGCTGTCGAGTGCCGGGGTGCCCGCGCCGGTGAGGTTGGAGTCGCGGTCCGAGCAGTAGAAGTCGCACAGGTAGCGGGCGCCGAACGGATCCATGGAGCGGTTCCCCGACAGGAACAGGTCGAACCTGCGGTCGCTGAGGATCTTGGAGAAGTCCGCGTCGTCCCCCTTCTTGATGACGAGACGGACGCCGACCGGCTTCAGCATCGCGGCGAAGGCGCCCGCGGTGGCCTTGCCCAGCGGGTCGTCGCCCAGCAGCGTGTAACCGACTTCGAGCTTCTTGCCGTTATTGACGCGGATGCCGTCGTCCCCGGCCTTCCAGCCCGCCGCGTCCAGCGTCTTCTTCGCCTCGTCCGGTGCGTACTTCAGAGCGGCCGAGACGTTGTCCTCGTAACCCTTCTGGAAGCTGTAGAGCACTGCCGAGCCGGGCAGCGGCTCCGTGTAGTCGAGGCCCTGGAACTGGATCTTCGCGATCTGCGTCCGGTCGACGGCCTCCTGGATGGCCTTGCGGACGGCCTTGTCCGAGAGGACCGCCGACTTCGTGTTGAAGTAGAGGGAGTACTCGAAGGGGCTGCCGCCGCTCCGGATCTCCGTGCCCTTGAGCCCCTTGACCTGCTTGAGGCTCTCCGCGTCGACCGCGGAGACGTAGTCGATCTGGCCGTTCTTGAAGGCGTTGACCGCCGCGGTGGACTCCAGGTTGACGTAGACGCGCTTGTCGAGCCTGCCCTTCTTGCCCCACCACTTCGGGTTGCGGACGAAGGTGATGTTGCCCGAGTGCGAGTCCCACGTGCCGACCGTGTAGGGGCCCGCACCCCACTCCGGGTGGGCCTTCTTGACGTACGCCTTGTTGAAGTTGTCGACGGTGGCGGCCTCGGGGTGCAGGAAGGTGGTGAACAGGGTCGACCACGCGGCGTTGGCGCCCTTGAAGGTGATGACGGCCTGTTTGGCGTCCTTGCCCTTCACGACCGAGGTGATGCGGTCGTAGCCGTCCGTGGACGACGCCGCGAACTCCTTGTCCGAGCCGTTGTTGGCCTTCCAGGTGGCCTCGATCGCCGTCCAGTCGATCGGGGTGCCGTCGTTGAACGTGGCCTTCGGGTTGATCGTCAGCGTGACCTTCTGATGGCCGCCCTCGACGGCGACCTCACGTCGCTGTAGTAGTCGGGGTTGTAGCGCACCTCGCCGGTGGGCGTATAGGTGATCGCGTCGGCGTTGTACCAGCCCCAGACCCGGGCCGCGGTCAGCGTGGCATTGACGTTGAACGGGTTGCCCTGGTCGTCGAAGGTGCCGACCGTCGTGTACGTCCCGCCGTCCTTGACGTTCTCGTACGGCTGGGGGTTGTAGTCGACCGCGGCCGACGCGGTCTTGGGGACGCCCTTGCGGTCGGCGCCCGCCCCGTCCTGGCCGGAGGAGGACTGGCACGCGGTGGCGGCGACGGAGACGGCGGCGATCAGGGCGACGGGCAGGGCCAGTCTTGCGCGCATGACGGATGGCTTCCTTCTGATTCGACGGGTGTACGGGAGAGCCCGGTGACGGGCGGGGTGAACGGCCCGGGGCACGGACCGGCGGGTCGGGGCCCCGGACGGGACGGCCTCAGACGGCGTGACAGGCGTACTGGTGACCGGGCCGGCCGGCCACGGAGGCCTGCGCGGGGCGTTCCGTACGACAGCGCTCGCGCACCGCCTCGTCGGCGACGCGGTGAAGGGGGCAGCGGTCGACGAAGACACAGCCCGCCGGCAGCCGGGCGGCGCTGGGCTGTTCGCCCTCCAGCACGACACGCTCGCGGGTGCGTTCCCGCCGCGGGTCGGGGACCGGGATCGCCGACAGCAGCGCCCGGGTGTACGGGTGCTTCGGATCGGAGAAGATCGCCTCGGTGTCGCCGGTCTCGACGATGTGGCCCAGGTACATCACCGCGATACGGTCGGAGATGTACCGGACCACGGCCAGGTCGTGCGCCACCACCAGGTAGGCCAGGCCGAGTTCACGCTTCAGCCGGGCGAGCAGGTTGATCACTCCGGCCTGCACCGACACGTCCAGGGCAGAGAGCGGCTCGTCGAGCACCAGCAGTCTCGGCTCGGTCGCCAGGGCTCGGGCGACGGCGATGCGCTGACGCTGACCGCCGGAGAGCGCCGCGGGGAAACGGGTGATCGTCGAGGCGTCCAGGCCGACCAGCGCGAGGAGCTCGTCGACGCGGGTGCGGATCGCCTCGCGGTCCCGCCCCATGGCCTGCAGGGGTTCGGCGAGCAGCTGGAACACCGGCAGTCGCGGGTCGAGAGCCCCCAGCGGATCCTGCATCACGATCTGGACCTCGCGCCGCAACTCCCTTACGCGTGCGGCGGATCCCGCCGAGCCGACCTCCGTGCCGGCGATCTCGATCCGCCCGCCCTCGGGTTGCCTCAGCCGGAGAATCTCCAGCAGCGTCGTGGTCTTGCCGCTGCCCGACTCGCCGACCAGGCCGAGGGTCTCGCCTGCCCGCAGCTCGAAACTGACCCGGTTGACGGCCCGAAGCGTGCCGACCCGGCGCTTGAGGACGGCGCCCCTGGTGACGGGGAAGGTCTTGACCAGGTCCTCGACGCGCAGCACCACGTCACCGGCGGCGCGGGCTTCCTCGGGGAGGGACTCGACCGGCTCGACCGGGCCCGCCGGGTCCAGCGTCCCGCCGGCGATCTCGTCCGCGCGCAGGCAGGCCACGTCCCCGTGCCCGGTGACTTCGCGCAGCGCGGGTTCGTCGGTGCGGCACGCGTCGAGGGCGACGGCGCAGCGGCGCGCGAAGGGGCAGCCTGCCGGGAGGCCCACGAGCGCCGGCGGTTCCCCGCCGATCGGGACCAGCGGGCGGTGGACGCCACTGTCCACGGTCGGCACGGCGGCGAGCAGTCGCGCGGTGTACGGCATGACCGGCCGGGCGAAGAGTTCCCCAGCGCCCGCCCGCTCGACGATCCGGCCCGCGTACATCACGGCGATGTCGTCCGCGTGGCCGGCGACCACTCCGAGGTCGTGCGTGATGAGGACGAGTCCGGCGCCGGTCTCCTTCTGCGCCAGCTTCAGTACGTCGAGGATCTGGGCCTGCACGGTGACGTCGAGGGCGGTGGTGGGCTCGTCGGCGACGAGCACGGAGGGCTGGTTGGCGATCGCCATCGCGATGACGACACGCTGGCGCATCCCGCCGGAGAACTCGTGGGGGAAGGACGTGGCCCGGCCGCGCGGGTCGGGGATGCCGACGAGGTCAAGCAGCTCGACGGCTTGCTCCCAGGCGGCCCGCTTCGTCAGGTCCTGGTGGATCCGGAGGGTGTCGGAGAGCAGCCGGCCCACGGTGAAGATCGGGGTGAGGGCGGACAGCGGGTCCTGGAAGACCATGCCGATGGTCTTGCCCCGCACCCGGGAAAGGGCCTTGTCACCGAGGCCGATCAGGTCCTGGCCGCCGAGCAGCACCTGGCCCCGCAGGTCGGCCGAGGGTGGCAGCAGGCCCATGATGCCCATGGCGGTGGCCGACTTGCCCGAGCCGGACTCGCCGACGATGCCGAGCGTGCGGCCCGGCAGGAGATCGAAGCCGACACCGCGCACCGCCTCGACGGGGCCGTCCTCGGAGGGGAAGGAGACCCGCAGGTCCCGCACCGAGAGCACGGGGGCGGTGGCGTCCCCGGCCGGGGGCGCCGTGGACGTGGTCGTCGCGAGGGTCATCGTCGGCCTCCTGCCGCACCGGTCACGGATGTGGGGTCCAGGGCGTCGCGCAGGCCGTCGCCGACGAAGGTCATCGACACGGTGAGCAGGACGACCAGACCTGCGGGGAAGGCGAACAGCCAGGGGGCACTCGTGACGGTGCTCGCACCGTCCGCGAGCATCGTGCCTAGGGAGACGTCCGGGGTCTGGACACCGAACCCGAGGAAGGACAGGGCGGTTTCGCTGAGCACGGTCGCGACGACGCCGAGCGTCAGGTTGACGATCAGCAGCGAGCCGAGGTTGGGGATGATGTGGCGCAGGATGATGCGCAGCGGGCCCACCCCCATGAACTCGGCAGCCGTCACGTAGTCCCGCTCGCGCAGGGAGGTCGAGACGGACCAGATCACCCGCGCGGTGGACATCCAGCCGAACAGCGTCAGTACGACGATGAGGATCCGCCAGTCACCGGCCAGGCGGTTGGAGACCAGAGCGAGGATGAGGAACGAGGGGACGATCAGCAGGAAGTGGATGACGGCGAGCGTGGTTCGCTCCACCCGGCCGCCGAAGTAGGCGGCGCCTGATCCGATGACGGCGGCGACGGCGACCGTCAGGACGGACACGCTCACGGCGATCGCCAGGGAACGCCTCAGTCCGTGCACGGCGGAGGCGTAGATGTCGTTGCCGCCCTGGTTGGTGCCGAACCAGTGCGCGGCGCTCGGCGGCCGGGTGAGTGCGGCGAAGTCGGCGTCGGAGTAGGCGTACGAGGTGAACAGACCGCCGAACGCGCTGAACAGCACCAGGGCCACGAAGATCAGCACGCCGACGACGGCGAGCCGGTTGCGCAGGAAGCGCCTCAGGTAGAGCCGCGCGAGGCCGGGCCGGTGCCCGTCCGCGGGGGCGCCGCGCGTCACGTCCGGCAGCCGGCCGGGGGGCGTGGTCAGGTCGGTGGCCATGTCAGCTCGCCCTCACGCGCGGGTCGAGGAAGACCGTGGCGATGTCCGCGAGAATCGCGCCGATCGCGGTCAGTGCGGCGGCGAAGGCCGCGGTCGCGACCGTGCCGTGCACGTCGTTCTTGCTGATGGTCTGGATGAAGTAGCGGCCCATGCCGTTCCAGCCGAAGATCGTCTCGGTGATGATGGCCCCGGTGAAGATGGCCGGGACGCTGAACGCCACGGACGTCGCCGTCGGGATGAGCGCGGTCCGCAGGGCGTGCCTGCGGATGGCCTGGGCCCGGGTGAGTCCGGTGGCCCGTGCGGTGCGCACGAAGTCGGCGTTGATGGTGTCGAGCAGGAGCGAACGCTGCGTCAGGTGGTAGCCGACGTAGCCCATCAGGGTCAGTGTCAGGGTCGGCAGGATCAGGTGCAGGATGCGGTCGCCGATGGTCGGGAGGAGCCCTTCGACGTTGGGCGAGTTCTCCCCGGCCACGTAGAGGAAGTGCAGACCGGCGTGCTGGTTGAGCCAGATGGCGACGAAGACCACGCCGAGTGCGGCGACGGACGTCGGAACGTTGAACACCGCGATGGAGACGGCCTGCGAGACCCGGTCGGACCAGCCGTACTGTCGCGAGGCCGTGTACACACCCAGCGCGACGCCGAGCACGACGGAGAGGATCGTCGCGATGACGACCAGTTCGGCGCTGACGAGCGAGCGGTAGCCGATCTCCCCGTTGACGGAGACGCCCGTGGGTGACTTCCCCCAGTCGAAGTGGACGACGACGGAGGTGAACCAGTCCCACCAGCGCTGCGCCACCGGTACCTGGGGGTCCAGGTTGTAGGGCGCCAGCGCCCGGCCGATCTGCGCCTCGCTGCGGACGGGCCGCAGTTCCTTGAAGTTCGACCGCGGATCGAGGAACCAACTGGCAAGGAAATAGGTGGCGTTGGTCGACACCACGATCATCAGGAGCCAGCCCGCCCCCTTGCGCGTCACATAGCGCAGCACGGTCGGCACCTCCTCACCGCGCGCGGGAGGTGCGCCGTGGGGGCGCCGGATCTGGGGGGCGTATGCATGCGCGGTGGAGCTTTCTGGGGGGACGGAACGTGAGCACAGACGTGCGGGCGCCAGTGTGGTCCGCGGCCCGGCGGCGCCACCAGAGCTTGGCCCGTCCCGCCACGACGTCGAAATGCCGCCGTAGCAAACAGTCCCGACAGATCATGTTTTATGCAGGGATCGCCCTTCGTCCAAAGTGCGTGCCCCGCGCTGCGCCGGTCACGGATTAAACGTCGCGGTTGCGGCGTTATGCCTGGTCGGAGCCGATTCGTAAGGAGAACCGGCGGATCTGGAGGCATGGCTGTGCACGGTGAGTACAAGGTCCCCGGCGGCAAGCTCGTCGTGGTGGACCTGGACGTCCGGGGCGGGGCGCTGCGCGATGTGCGGGTGGCGGGTGACTTCTTCCTGGAGCCGGACGAGGCGATCCTGACGATCGACGCGGCGCTGGAGGGAGCCCCGGCCACCACCGACACGGCGGGCCTGGCCGCCCGCATCGACGCGGCCCTCCCGGAGTCGACGGTGATGCTGGGGCTCACGTCGGAGGGTGTCGCCGTCGCCGTGCGCCGGGCGCTGGCGCACGCCGCGGAGTGGAGCGACTTCGACTGGCAGCTCATCCACGACGCCCCGCAGTCGCCCGCGCTCCACATGGCTCTCGACGAGGTCATCACGGCCGAGGTCGCCGCGGGCCGGCGGCCGCCGACGCTCCGGGTGTGGGAGTGGGACGCCCCCGCGGTGATCATCGGCAGCTTCCAGTCCCTGCGCAACGAGGTCGACCCGGCGGGTGTGGACCGTCACGGCGTCACGGTGGTCCGGCGCGTCTCCGGGGGCGGGGCGATGTTCGCGGAGCCGAGCAGCACCATCACCTACTCGCTCGCCGTGCCCCAGTCCCTCGTCTCCGGCCTCTCCTTCGCCGACAGTTACGCCTATCTGGACGACTGGGTGCTCGAAGCGCTCGGCGACATGGGGATCAAGGCCTGGTACCAGCCGCTCAACGACATCGCGACCGAGGTGGGGAAGATCGCGGGAGCGGCACAGAAGCGTGTGGTGGGGCCGGACGGCGGGCCCGGCGCGGTGCTGCACCACGTGACGATGTCGTACGACATCGATGCCGACAAGATGCTCGACGTCCTGCGGATCGGCAAGGAGAAGATGTCCGACAAGGGCACGAAGAGCGCCAAGAAGCGCGTCGACCCCTTGCGCCGGCAGACGGGCCTGCCTCGCGAGACGGTCATCGAGCGGATGATCGAGTCGTTCCGCGGGCGTCATGGCCTCACCCGGGGCGCGGTGACCCCGGAGGAGCTGGCCCGCGCCGAGGAGCTCGTCCGTACGAAGTTCTCCACCGCGGAGTGGACCGCGCGGGTGCCGTAGGCCGCTTCGGGGCCGTGCCGCCGCACGGGCGGCCGCCCTCGGCCCGTCGGCTTGCGGTCAGCGGCCCCTCAGCGCTCACGCGGGGTGACGAGCCCCGACTCGTAGGCGAAGACGACGAGTTGGGCGCGGTCGCGGGCACCGAGCTTGGTCATGGCGCGGCTGATGTGTGTCTTGGCGGTGAACGGGCTGATGACCATGTGGGCGGCGATCTCCTCGTTCGTGAGCCCCCGGGCCGCCAGCGCGCTGACCTCCCGCTCCCGGCGGGTCAGGGTCTCGAAGCCCGGCGCGGTCGTCCGGTCCGGGGGCCGGGCGACGAACTCGCCGATCAGCCTGCGGGTGATGGCGGGCGACAGCAGGGCGTCGCCGCGGGCCGCGACGCGGACGGCCTGGAGCAGTTCGGCGGGTTCGGTGTCCTTGAGCAGGAAGCCCGCCGCCCCCGCGCGCAGGGCGTCGAACACGTATTCGTCCAGGCCGTAGTTGGTCAGGATCACCACGTGGACCCCGCCCAGCAGCGGGTCGGCGGCGATCGCCCGGGTGGCCTCGATGCCCGTCATCACGGGCATCTGTACGTCGACGAGGGCGATGTCGGGGGTGTGCAGCCGGGCCAGCTCCAGCCCCTCGCGGCCGTCGGCGGCCTCGCCGACCACCTCGATGCCGTCCTCCGCGTCGAGCAGCGCCCGGAAACCGGCCCGCATGAGCGCCTGGTCATCGACGATGAGCACACGGATCGGGGCTGCGACCTCCTCGCTCATGCGGTGGATCCCTTGGTGTGCAGCGGCAGTTCGGCGTGTACGGAGAAACCGCCGGCCCTGCGTGGCGCGGCGGCCAGGGTGCCGCCGAGCGCCGTCACGCGCTCCCGCATGCCCGTGAGACCGGTCCCCGCGGTGACGGTGTCGCCGGGGCCGCACGGGCCGTGATCGTCGACGTGCACCGTCAGCGCGCTCGGCCCGTAGGCGAGCCGGACGGTGGTCGGGGCCCGGTCGGCGTGCCGGGCCACATTGGTGAGGGCTTCCTGCACGATGCGGTACGCGGCATGGTCCACGGACACGGGGAGGGGCCGTTCCTCGCCGCTGACGGTGACCGCGAGCGCGATGCCGGCGCTCCGGGCCCGTTCGGCGAGTTCACCGATCCGGTCGAGCCCGGTGCCGGGTTCGACCACGTCGGTGCGCAACACCTCCAGCGTGGCGCGCAGTTCACGCATCGCCTCGCCGCTCGCCTCCTGGATGGCGAGCAGCGCGGGCTCCACCTCCGTGCCGCGCTTGCGGGCGAGGTGGACGGCAACTCCCGCCTGGAGCTTGACGATCGAGATGGAGTGGGTGAGCGAGTCGTGGAGTTCGCGTGCGATCCGCAGCCGCTCCTCCCCCGCCCGGCGCAGCGCCGCCTCGTCCCGGGTCCGCTCGGCGTCGAGCGCCCGCTGCTCGGTCTGGCGCAGATAGGCCTGCCAGTTCTTGTCGATGAGTCCGGTGACCCCGGCGCAGAGGAACCAGCCGACCAGCAGCAGGGTCCGCTCCACCACGCTCTCGGCTGCCGGTGAGGCGGTGATCAGGACGGTGAAGTAGCCGGCGAGGAAGAGGGCGCCGGCCGCGACGCCCCAGGCGCGGTGCCCGCTGCGGGCGGCGGCGTGCACGGCGGCCAGGACGGGGAACGCCGCCCAGGTGCCCGGGTGGGCGTGGAGCACGTACCCGGACATGGCGAGCGTGGTGACGACGAGCACCGTGCGGGGCGCCCGTCGGTGCTCGGCCAGCACCAGCGAACCCGTCGCGACGAGCACCAGGTCGAGTACGCCGGGTGCGGAGGCCGCACAGGCCGCGACGGTGACCGCCGCACCGGTCACGCACGCGAGTACCGCGTCCAGCAACCGGGTGCGGCGGCCGATGTCCCCCGTTTCCCCCGTCATGTGCCGCACCTTAACTCCCGTGCGGCACCCGGGGCATCAGCCCTGGGGACCGGCCGGGCACTACTCCCCGGGCAGTAGTGCCCGGCCGTCCCCCGCCGGACGGGATCAGCGCCGATCGCCTTCGCCGGTACGACGACCCGGCCCCGGTGCGCGGGCGAGCATCGTCGCCATGACCGGACCTTTCCGCTACACCTCACCCGTACCTCCCAAGTCGGCGACCGGAGCGGTCGCCGACGTCTACGCGCAGATGTCCACCGACTTCGGGATCGAGCGCGCACCGACCTTCGTCGTCCTGTCCCCGTCACCGCCCCTGCTCACCGCGGCCTGGGCCCTGCTGCGCGAGGCGCTGCTGGCCGGACAGGTGTCCCGTACGGACAAGGAGGTGGTGGCGGCCGGGGTGTCGCTCGCCAACCGCTGTCCGTTCTGCGTGGACGCGCACACCGTGCTGCTGCACGCCACCGGCGACCACCGGCTGGCGGAGACGATCGCCCGCGGCGAACAGCCGGCGGACCCGGGCCATCGCGCCCTGCTGGCCTGGGGGAAGGACCTGAGCACGCCGCGGCCGTTTCCGCCGGCCGCCGCACCCGAGCACATCGGTACCGCGCTGGCCTTCCACTTCATCAACCGCATCGTGTCCTCGCTGCTGACCGAGAGCATGCTGCCCGGCGGTCTCCAGCGCCTGCGCTGCGTACGGAGCGTGGCGGGCCGCTCCCTGGCCCGGACCGTTCGCCGCGAGCTGGTGACGGGACTGAGCCTCCCGCTGCTCGAAACGGCGGGCGAGGCGCCCGCCTGGGCGGCCGGCACCGCCGTCGGCACCGCCTACGGTGCGCTGCGCACGGCGGCGGAGCTGGGTGCCGGGCTGCTGAGCGACGAGGACGCGGCGCTCGTACGGGAGTCGGTGGCGGCCTGGGACGGTGTCACCCCGCTTCCGCTGCACGGAGCCGGTCTGCCGGACCGGGCCAAGCGGCCGGGCGCCAGGCTGGCCCTGCTCGCGGCGCGCGCCCCGTACCGGATCACGGACGAGGACGTGGCTGCCTGGCTCGTACCGCCGTTCACCGACCACTGCCTGGTCCATCTGATCGCCTTCGGGGCGATCTGCGCCATGGGGCGCGTCGAGGCCACGCTCACCCTGGGGACGAAGGAGCACGCATGACGGTCGCCGAGGCCTGGAACGGACCGCTCGGGCAGCACTGGGCCGACCACCCGGACCGCTACGACGCGATGCTGGACGGGTTCGACGGCGCCCTGTTCGCCGCGGCGGCGATCGGCCCCGGGGACCGGGTGGTCGACATCGGCTGCGGCAGCGGGCTGACGACGCGCATGGCCGCTCAGCGGGCGCCGGGCGGGCGGGTCACCGGGGTCGACCTCTCGGAGCCCCTGGTCGGACGGGCCCGCGCGCTCACCGACGGAGCGCGGTTCCCGCAGGTGACCTACCGGTTGGCCGACGCGCAGACCTGTGCGTTCGAGCCCGGCGGCTACGATCTGGCCGTCAGCCGGGGCGGGGTGATGTTCTTCGCCGACCCCGTCGCCGCGTTCGCCAACATCGCGGGAGCGCTGCGGCCGGGCGGCCGGCTGGCCTTCCTGTGCCCGCAGCCCGCACAGCCGGACGGCGAGGAGCGCAAGGCGCTGGGCCTGCTGGCCTCGCTGCTGGGGCGGGACCACACCACGGAGAACGCGGTGGCCACGGCGATGGCCTCGCTCTCGGAGCCCGGGCGCATCCACGCGGTCCTGGGCGCGGCGGGCTTCACGGCGATCGAGGTGACGGGCGTGAGCGCCGACACCTGCTGGGGGAAGGACGCCGCGGACGCGGTCGACTTCTTCGTCTCCCGCACCCCCGGCCTGTCCGTCTCCGACGCCACGCGGGCCGCGATGACCGAAGCCCTGCTGCCCCATGAGTCGCCGCGCGGGGTGATGCTGCGCGCGGGTGTGTGGGTGGTGACCGCGCGCACTCCCTAAGGGCCGGCCGGCGGGCGGTGCTCGTACCACCGCCGGTCGGCCTCCAGCTGGGCGGCCAGCGAGATGAGCCGCTCCTCGCTGCGGGAGGGGCCGAGCAGTTGGGCCCCGACGGGGAGGCCGTCGGGGGTGAAGCCCGCGGGAACGTTGATGCCGGGCCAGCCCAGGACGTTCCACGGCCAGGCGTACGGGCACGCCTCGGTCATCGCCACGTCGGTGCGCCAGGCGCTCAGTCCGTCGAACCTGCCGATACGGGGCGGCGGCAGGGCCGTCGTCGGGGTGAGCAGCACGTCGAATCCCGATCCGGCTCTGCCCCGGGAGGGGTGGAACAGGGCGCCGATCCGCCGGTGCTGGCGCACCTCCCGCTCTCTTGCGGCCCGTACCACCCGGCCGCCGAGCCGGGTGCCGGTGCGCAAGGCGCTGCGGGTGCGGGGGTCCAGGAGCGCGGGTTCGGGGTGCCGTGCGGCGAGTTCGGCGATCCCGGCGGTGGCGCGGGGGAGGAATCCGAGACCGATCAGCCCGTAGCGGGGCCGGGCCTCCTCGACGTGGTGGCCGAGCCGGGCGAGTGCCTCGGCGAGTTCGGTCACGGCGCGGCGGATGTCCGGGTGGGGAGCGGTGCCGGTGAGGGTGAGCGGGGGACGCCAGGCGAGGGCGATGCGCAGTGGGCCCGGGTCGCGGCGGGCTGCGGCGGAGGCGTCGACGGGCGGCGGGCGGTGCGGGTCGTCGGGGTGCGCGCCCGCGACGGCGTCGAGCAGGAGGGCGGCGTCGGCGACGGTCCTGGCCAGCGGGCCGTTGACGGTGAGCCCCTGGAAGGCGTCGCTGTGGGGGTGCACGGAGATCCGGCCGCGCTGCGGTTTGATGCCGACGAGGTGGGTCCAGGCGGCGGGGATGCGGACGGACCCGGCCCCGTCGGAGCCGAGCGCCGCGGGCACGAGTCCGGCGGCCACGGCGGCGGCCGAACCGCCGGAGGAGCCGCCCGGGGTGTGCTCGGTGTTCCAAGGATTGCGGGTGGCGCCGAAGGCGGATCCCTCGGTGAACGGCCACTGCCCCAGTTCGCAGGAGTTGGTCTTCCCCACGATCACGGCCCCGGCGGCGCGCAGCCGGCGTACGGACTCGCTGTCGGCCGTCGCGGCAGGCAGCTCCCCCGCGCAGCCGAAATGGGTGGGCAGCCCAGCGACGTCGGTGTCGTCCTTGACCGCGACCGGTACCCCGAGCAACGGCAGCCGCTCCCCCGCGGCGAGCCGGCGGTCGGCCTCGGCCGCCTCGGCGAGTGCGGCGGCCGCGCGCAGGTGCCGGAAGGCGTTGAGGGTGCCCTGGCTCGCCTCGATCCGGGCGAGGGCCTCGGTGACGAGCCGGGTGGCCGTGGTGCGGCCGTCCGCGAGGGCGCGTGCGCTGTCGGCCAGTCCGGCCGGGGCCTCGACGTCCGTTCCGGTGGATTGTGCTGAGGACATGGACTGCCCGCCTCCCTCGTACCGTCAGGTGCGTACACCTGTCCGCCCGAACGAACTTACTGGAGGGTAACGAGTGGGGCGCGCTCACTCAACCGTTCGGCGGGTCAGGCCGCCGCCGTGTCGTCGCATCGCCGTCCGCAGCGCCCGGACGGTGCCGCTCCCGCCGGGAGCGGCACCGCGCGGGCGCCCCGGGCCTACGGCTGGACCGTGATCTCACCGATTCCGGTGCCGAGCCCGGCACAGTGCGCGGTCGACTGGCCGGACTGGCCCGGGTTCAGTGTGACGTGCTCACCGTCCACGTCCGGGGACCAGCCGCAGACCAGGTGCACCCAGAAGGTCTGGGTCGCGGAGCCGTTGTTCCGGCACAGCGCGTAGCCCGTGTAGTCGTCGATGGCGTGCTTGCCCGTCTCGCAGGACAGTCCCGGCGGCGTCGCCGTCGGTGCGGCGGCCGAGGCCGCCGTCGCGAGGCCGGTGGACACGGCGAGCGCCGCGGTCAGTCCGGCGACGGCGGTACCCCGCAGTACGGCCCCGGACAGACTCCCCATGGACTTCTTCATGATTCCCTCTCGGTCGTACTCGGTGGATCCGGTGGTTCGCGTCTCGGTGGTGACGCACTCGGCGCCGTAGCGGCCGAGCCCGTCCCCTCTAACCGGAAACGCCACCGAACGTCACGCTGTGTACGCACCCGGGGGCACTGTTCCACCGGGCGGCCGTCCCTCCCCCGGCGTACGCTCGGAAGATCGGACCGCAGGCCCGGACAGCCCCGCCACGACCCTTCGAGGAGGCGACGTGACCGGTCCACACCTCGGCACACGCCCGGCCGCATGGACTGCGGCGCTCGTACTCTCCGTCACCGGCAGCGGCCTCATCGGCAGCGGCGTGGCACACGCGGAGGACATCGACCATCTCACCGCCCAGCAGATCGCCGACCGCTCCCGTGACGCGCTGCTCGGCGCGGAGTCCGTGCACCTGAGCACCCGGGGGGACCTCGGCAGGGGCAGCACCCCCATGTCCCTGGAACTGACCCTGGACCGTGCCGGCAACTGCAACGGCTCGGTGGACCTCGGCAACAGCCAGGGCTCGGCGCTGATCGTGAAGCGCGGCGACGACATCTGGATCAAGCCGGACGCGGACTTCTGGAAGAACCAGGTCCCCAACGGCGGATCCACCTTCGCCGCGATCCTGGGCGGCCGCTACATGAAGGGGTCGGCCGACGACCCCCGGCTGAGTGCCGTCACCAGAACCTGTGACCTCAACACCTTCCAGAAGCTGGTCAGCGACAACGCGAACAACCACACCGGAACGCTCAACAAGGGCGCGAAGACCACCCTCGGCAAGACGTCCGTCATCCCGCTGACGAGGATGCGCGACAACACCACCCTGACGCTCGACGTGGCGGCCACCGGCAAGCCCTATCCGCTGCGGCTCACCATCAAGGGCGACGGCGCCGACGCGGTCGTGGGCTTCTCCGCCTTCGACAGGCCGGTGCCCAGGACCACGCCCCCGCCGGACGAGACCTTCGACGTCAGCGCGCTGCTGGGCCGCTCGACGAGCCCGGTGTGACGCTCTCCCGGCCGGTGAGCAGCACGTACAGCACCAGCGAGGAGGCCAGGCCGACCGCCCAGCCGTAGTCGGCGAGCGGCTTCAGGAACGGGACCAGCCCGTCCGCCGGGAACGGCCCCTTCCCGGGTTCCGAGTGCGAGCCTCCGATCGCCAGGACTCCGCCGACGGCGAAGGCGGCGACGGCCCGCGGGTTCCAGCCGTTCGTGTACCAGTAGCGGCCGCCGGGCCGGTAGAGGTCGGCGAGGTCGAGTACGGTCCGCCGGACGATCCAGTAGTCGGCGATGAGGATGCCGGCCACCGTACCGAGCAGCCCGCCGACGAGGCCGAGCCACGTGAAGATGTACAGCTCGGGCGTCTCCGTGAGCTTCCACGGCATGATCACGACGCCCACGACGCCCGTGATCAGCGCGCCCGTACGGAAGTTGATCAGCTTGGGCGCGAGGTTCGCCAGGTCGTACGCGGGTGAGACCACGTTCGCCGCGATGTTCACGGAGACCGTCGCGACCAGCACGGTCACCAGGGCGTAAAGGAGCCCGAAGACGTTGTCCGTGCGGGCGACGAGTTGCACCGGGTCCCAGATCGCCTCGCCGTACACGGCCTGCGAACCGGAGGTCACCAGGACGGAGAGCAGCGCGAAGAGCGTCATCGTGGTGGGCAGGCCGAGCGACTGGCCGCGGATCTGGGCGCGTTGGCCGGCGCCGAAGCGGGTGAAGTCGGGGATGTTCAGGGAGAGCGTCGCCCAGAAGGCGATCATGCCCATCAGGGAGGGGAAGAAGACGGGCCAGAAGTCCTTGCCCCAGCCGAGCTTCGAGGGCTGGTCGAGCAGCGGGCCGAGACCGCCCGCCTTGACGGCGACCCAGACGAGCAGCACCAGGGCGCCGACGATGACGAACGGCGCCGCCCAGTTCTCGAACCGGCGCAGGGTGTCCATCCCCCGGTAGATGATGGCGAGTTCGAGGGCCCAGAACAGGATGAAGCAGAGCCAGAGCGTCCACGGCTGCCCGCCGATCTCGTCGGCGTTCGCCCAGCCGCCGAAGATCTTTCCGAGCAGGGTGAAGATGCCGACGCCGCCGATCCAGGTCTGGATGCCGAACCAGGCACACGCCACCGCGGCCCGGATCAGGGCGGGCAGATTGGCGCCGCGCAGCCCGAAGGAGGCGCGGGCCAGTACCGGGAAGGGGATGCCGTACTTGGGTCCGGCGTGCCCGGTGAGCAGCATGGGCCCGAGCACGATCAGGTTGGCGAGCGCGATGGTGAAGACCGCCTGCTTCCAGTCCATGCCGAGGGCGACGAGGCCGGAGGCGAGGAGCCAGGACGGGATGTTGTGGGCCATGCCGACCCAGAGGGCGGCGAAGTTGTACGTGGTCCAGTCGCGCCGCTCCAGGGGGACGGGCAGCAGGTCCTCGTTGACGAACCGGCTGTCGTCGGGGGCGGCGCCGGTGGGGAGTTCGACGCGGTCCGGGGCCTCGGCTATCCGGTCCTGCGGTGGTGGCGGCGGTGCGGTCGATGTCATGGCGGCTGGACCCTTCGCTCGGGGACGGTGCCGTGCGGGGTGCGGGGGGGTGCGTACGACCGGAGGAACGCGGCGGTCAGTCGGACAGGGCGGGGATGATCTCGGATCCGTAGGCGTCGATGGTCGCCTCGCGGGCGTCGTGCATGTTGTAGACGGCGAACTGGTCGACGCCGAGGTCACGCAGCGTCCGGAGCTTCTCGATGTGCGCCTCGGCCGGGCCCAGCAGGCAGAACCGGTCGACGATCTCGTCGGGGACGAAAGTGGTGTCGGGGTTCCCCGCGCGCCCGTGGTGGCTGTAGTCGTAACCGGAGCGCCCGGCGATGTACGCGGTCAGGGCCTCGGGTACGAGACCCGAGTGCTCGCCGTAGCGGGAGACCAGGTCGGCGACGTGGTTGCCGACCATGCCGCCGAACCAGCGGCACTGCTCGCGGGCGTGGTCGAGGTCGTCACCCACGTAGGCGGGCGCGGCGACGCAGATGGTCACGGAGTCCGGATCGCGTCCGGCCTCGGCCGCCGCGTCCCGTACCGCCTTGATCATCCACTCGGTGAGGAAGGGATCGGCGAGCTGGAGGATGAAACCGTCCGCCTTCTGCCCTGCGAGGGCCAGCGCCTTGGGCCCGTACGCGCCCATCCAGACGGGCAGCCGGCCGTCCTTGACCCAGGGGATCTGGATCGGCTGGCCGTCGACGACCGCCTCGCGCCCCTCGGCGAGGTCACGGATGACGTCGATGGCCTCGCCCAGCCTGGCCAGGGTGTTGGGGCTGCGCCCGGCGACGCGCATCGCGGAGTCGCCGCGGCCGATGCCGCAGACGGTGCGGTTGCCGTACATGTCGTTGAGCGTGGCGAAGGTGGAGGCGGTCACCTCCCAGGTACGGGTGCCCGGATTGGTCACCATGGGGCCGACCACGAGGCGTTCGGTGTGTTCGAGGATGCGGCTGTAGATGACGAAGGGCTCCTGCCAGAGCACCGCCGAGTCGAAGGTCCAGCCGTAGCGGAAGCCGTTGCGTTCGGCCCGGCGCATCAGGCCGACGACGGCCGAGGCGGGCGGGTCCGTCTGCAGGACGAGTCCGAAGTCCATGCCGGGTGCTCCTAGCTGAGGTACTGACAGGTGGCGCGGGGGGTGTACATGCCATGGCCGACGCGGCCGGTGTACGTACGGCGGTCGATGACGACCTCGCCGCGCGAGAGCACGGTCTCCACCTGGCCGGTGAGCCTCTTGCCCTCGTACGCCGAGTAGTCGACGTTCATGTGGTGGGTCTCGGCGGAGATGGTCTGTTCGGCCGCCGGGTCGTAGATGACGATGTCGGCGTCGGCCCCGGGCGCGATGGTGCCCTTCTTCGGATAGAGGCCGAACATCCGGGCCGGGGAGGCGCACGCGATCTCGATCCAGCGGCGGCGCGAGATGTGGCCGTCGACGACCGCCTGGTGCAGGAGGTCCATCCGGTTCTCGACGCCCGGCATGCCGTTGGGGATCTTGGAGAAGTCCCCCCGGCCCATGTCCTTCTGGCCGGAGAAGCAGAAGGGGCAGTGGTCGGTGGAGACGACCTGGAGCTCGTTGTTCCGCAGCCCCCGCCACAGCGCTTCCTGGTGCTCCTTCGGCCGCAGCGGCGTGGAGCAGACGTACTTGGCGCCTTCGAAGTCCGGCTCGGCGAGGTTGTCCGTGGAGAGGAAGAGGTACTGCGGGCACGTCTCGCCGAAGACGGGCAGCCCCTTGTGCCGGGCGGCGGCGATCTCGGCGACGGCCTCGTCGGCGGAGACGTGGACGACGTAGAGCGGAGCACCGGCGACGCGGGCGAGCTGGATGGCCCGGTGCGTGGCCTCGGCCTCCAGGGCCACCTTCCGTACGTCCCCGTGGTAGCGGGGATCGGTACGGCCGGCGGCGAGGGCCTGCTCGACCAGGACGTCGATGGCGATGCCGTTCTCCGCGTGCATCATCATCAGGCCGCCGTTGGACTCGGCCCGCTGCATGGCGCGCAGGATCTGCCCGTCGTCGCTGTAGAAGACACCGGGGTAGGCCATGAACAGCTTGAAGGAGGTGACACCCTCCGCGACCAGCAGGTCCATCTCCTTGAGCGACGACTCGTTCACGTCGGCGAGGATCATGTGGAACGCGTAGTCGATGGCGCAGTTGCCGTCCGCCTTGGCGTACCAGGCGTCGAGCCCCTCGCGCAGGGAGCGCCCCACGGACTGGATGGCGAAGTCCACGATCGTGGTCGTGCCGCCCCAGGCCGCGGCCCGGGTGCCGGTCTCGAAGGTGTCCGCGGCGTACGTCCCGCCGAACGGCATCTCCATGTGGGTGTGCGCGTCGACACCGCCCGGGATGACGTACTTCCCGGTGGCGTCGATGGTCCGGTCGGCGGTCCAGCCCGCTGCGGCCTCCGTGCCGTGCGCGGCGAGCGCCGCGATGCGGCCGCCTTCGACGAGTACGTCGGCGTGGATCTCGTCGGACGCGGTGACGACGAGGCCGCCGTGGATGACGGTGCGGCTCATGTACCCCTCCTCACTGTGGCGGAATGGGTCTACGCACGTAGACAAGGTGCGTGATGAAGAACGTAGAAGTGGGTTACCCACTGTGGCAATACCGCTGCGGCTAACCGCTGAAGACGTTTCTGTTTCACCCGTCCGGCACCCAACCGGCCCAGTGCGCGGCACGGTTCCGCCGGCCGGGCCGGCCGGCCACGCGTGTCGTATACGCGAGGGGCCGCGAAGCCCGGACGGCACGGATGACGCCCCGGCAGGCGGGCGGACGAGTCCGGACGGGCGAGTGGCGCGGGCCCTTGCGGGGGAACGTGGTGGACGGGGAGCGCCAGTTCGCCGCAGGCCGGATGGACCGTCCTAGTTTCCTTCCATGATCAGAAACGGAATCTTCGCGTCGGTGGTCCTCTGCGCCTCCCTCGCCGCCACCCCCCTGAGCGCCACCGCCGCGTCGGACGGGTGGCAGCGGGTCGGCTCCGGGATCCGGGGCGGCGTGAGCGGCATGGCGCTCGTCGAGGGTGCGCCCGCGGGCGAGGGGCTGGCCGACGCCGTCCTCGTCCGGGACAACAAGGGCGACCGCGACAGCAGGCTGGCGACGGTACGTCTGCGGCCCGGCCAGGAACCCGTCGTCGAGGAGCTCCCCTGGCTCGGCACACTCCCCGCCGACCTGGAGGCCCTCGACGCGGTGCCCGGCCGTCCCCGCCACTACGTCGCCGTGGCCAGTCGCGGCGACGCGTACCACGTCGTCGTCGCGGACGGCAGGGCGACGGCGGTGGACGAACCCGCCGCCCTGCCGGGCCGACGCGACGGCGACAACTACGAGAGCTTCGCGCTGCACCGGGACCGCTCGGGGAGGACCTTCGCCGTATGGGCGACGCGGGGCAGCGGTGAGGAGAAGGCCGTCGTCCGCGCCGCTTCGGTGCGCATCGGCGCGAACGGCCCGGAATTCGGCATGGTCTCGGCACGGCAGGAGTTCGCCGTGCCTTTCCCCGACGAGGACGAGGTGCGCCACATCAGTGACCTGAAGGTGCTCGACGACGGCACCGTACTGGTGTCGGCGGCCTCGGACCCCAACGTGGACGACGGCCCGTTCGCCTCCGCGGTCTACGACGCCGGCCGGCTCTCCGTGAACCAGGCACATGACGCGGTACTGCGTCTGAAGCCGGTACGGGCCCTCGTTCCGCTGAGCCGCTTCAGCCGGCAGGACAACCGGAAGATCGAGGCCGTCGCCGTCCTGCCCGGAGGGCTGGGCCTCTGGGGCACCGACGACGAGAACTCCGGCGGTTCGGTGATGTTCGCGCGCGTCGGGCGGTAGCCGTCCCGGCCCCCGGGACGGCCCGTCGGGTGTCCGGGTGCGGTGGCCCGCGAACCACCGCACCCGCCTCCTCACCCCAGCGACCGCAGCGCCTCGGCGAGGATCCCCGCGCCCTCCTCCGCCTCCGGGATGGACAGCGAGAGCGGCGGCGCGATGCGCAGCACACTGGTGTCGTGGCCACCGCCCTTGCCGAGGAGCAGCCCGCCCTCGCGGGCCGCTTCGAGTACGGCGGCGGCCGCTTCGGGGTTCGCCTCGTCCGTTCCGGGCTTCACCAGCTCGATGCCGATCATCAGGCCGCGCCCGCGCACCTCCCGTACGTACTCCGAGGCCGCGCCGATCGCGCGCAGCCGTTCGATGAGCAGACCACCGACCCGGCGGGCGTTGCCCTGGAGGTCGTGTTCGAGGAGGTACGAGAGGTTGGCGAGGCCGGCCGCCATCGTGACCGGGGAGCCGCCGAACGTCGAAATGGAGTTGGCGTCCAGGCAGTTCATGACCTCCGCACGGGCGATGACGCCACCGACCGACATGCCGTTGCCGATGCCCTTGGCGAAGGTGACGATGTCCGGCGGGCCGTTCTGCCCGTGCGCCTGCCAGCCCCAGAAGTGCTCACCGGAGCGCCCCCAGCCGGTCTGCACCTCGTCGGAGATCCACAGGATGCCGTGCCGGTCCAGGACCTCACGGAACGCCGCGTACAGACCGTCGGGCGGTGAGGTGAACCCGCCCACGCCCTGAATGGGTTCGGCGATCAGTGCGGCGGGGGTCCGGGTGTGTCCGAGCAGGTCCTCCAGGTCCGCCACACAGGCGGCGATGAACTCCCCGTCGCCCAGGTGCGCGTACGGTCCGCGGGTGCGGACTCCCCCGTGCACGTACAGCGTCTGGAGCGGCGACAGGCTGGTGGGCGACCAGGCGTTGTTGCCGGTGATGGAGACCGCGGAGAAGGACCGGCCGTGGTAGCTGTTGCGCATCGCGAGGATCTGGTTGGACCTGCGGTACGTGGTGGCCAGCAGCAGGGCCGTGTCGTTGGCCTCGGTGCCGGAGGTGGTGAAGAAGACCCGGGCCTCCGGGATGCCGGAGAGCGTGGCGATCCGCTCGGCGAGTTCGACCATGGGCCGGTTCAGATAGAGCGTGGAGGAGTGGATGATCCGCCCGGCCTGCTCACTGACCGCCTTGGTGACCTCGGGCAGCGCGTGGGCCGTCATCGTGGTGAGGATGCCGCCGAAGAAGTCGAGGTAGCGGTTGCCCTCCGCGTCCCAGACATGACGGCCCTCGCCGTGGGTGATCTCCAGCGGGTGCCGGTAGTAGAGCGCCAGCCACTCGGGACTGACGGCGAGATGGCGACGGTGCAGACTGCTCACGGCTCCACCAGTCCCTCGTAGGCGTCCGGACGGCGGTCCCGGTAGAAGGCCCACTGCTGCCGGACCTCTTCGATGAGTCCGAAGTCCAGGTCGCGGACGAGGAGTTCCTCGGCCTTGTCGCTGGCGACCTCACCGACGAACTGACCGCGCGGGTCGACGAAGTAGCTGGTTCCGTAGAAGTCGTTGTCGCCGTACTCCTCCTGGCCGACCCGGTTGATCGCGGCGATGAAGTACTCGTTGGCGACGGCGGAGGCGGGCTGTTCCAGCTGCCAGAGGTAGCCGGAGAGCCCGCGCGAGGTCGCGGACGGGTTGTACACCAACTGGGCACCGTTGAGACCGAGTTGACGCCAGCCCTCGGGGAAGTGCCGGTCGTAGCAGATATAGACGCCGACCTTGCCGACCGCTGTGTCGAAGACCGGCCAGCCGACGTTGCCGGGCTTGAAGTAGTACTTCTCCCAGAACCCCTTGACCTGCGGGATGTGGTGCTTGCGGTACTTGCCGAGATACGAGCCGTCGGCGTCGATGACCGCGGCGGTGTTGTAGTAGAAGCCGGACTGCTCGACCTCGAAGACCGGGACGACGATCACCATGCCGGTCTCGCGGGCCAGCTCCCGCATCCGCTGCACGGTCGGCCCGTCGGGAACGGCCTCCGCCCAGCGGTAGTGCTCGGGCTCCTGCACCTGGCAGAAGTAGGGGGCGTTGAACACCTCCTGGAACCCGATGATCTTCGCCCCCTGCCGGGCGGCCTCACGAGCGTGTTCCTCGTGTTTGGCGATCATGGATTCGGTGTCGCCGGTCCAGGTCGCCTGGACGAGTGCGGCGCGTACGACGTGGGACATGAGCTGCTCCTTCGACGCGGCGTCAGAGAGCCTCTTCGCGTTTCTACGCCCGTAGACACGGACGTAGAGGAGAACGTAAGCCCCGTCACACAGCGGGGCAAGACCATCGCCGTGAACCAGTGGAGTCGATCATGTTTCACACCCGTGCGGTCCATTGCCCGGGGTGGGCCGTATGGCCCTGAGGACCTCACGTAGGCATCGGACCGGGCCGGACTGGAGCGGAGGGGAGCGGACTGGACTGGACCGGGGTGCGGGTCCGGTGCCGCGCAGCGGACCGGGGTGCATGTCCGGTGCCGCGCAGCGCGAGGACTGCGGGCCGGCCCTCAGCCGATGCCCGCGACACGCAGGGCGTGCTCGACGTCGCGCTCCCGTGCCTCGGACACCGTCCGGGCCGCCGCCAGCAGCTGCGGTACGAGGTGGTGCGGGTCGCCCTCCGCGATCCTGGCCGCGTCCTGCGGGGTCCTCACCCGGACGAAGGCGCCGAGCAGCGCCAGCGCCTGGGGCCCGCGGCCGGCCCGGTCCAGAGCGACCACCGCGTCGGCGATCTCGGCAGCCGGCCGCGCCACTCCCTGCCGCAGCAACTGCTCGCAGTCCTCCGGGCGCCCCGCCGCGGCCAGCGCGTCCGCCGCACCCGCGAGCTCGCCCGGGGACAGCGAGGACACCTCCCACAGCAGGGTCGACCAGTCGGCACCGAGACCCGCCCGGTGGAGTTCGACGGCAAGGACCGGCAGCAGCTCCGCGGGCCGCCCCGCGGCCTCGCAGAGCACGCCGTGCGCCTCACCGCTGCGGCCCTCCGCCCGGAGCCGGACCAGGGTCGCGACGATCGCCCGCGCGGCATGGAGCGCGACCGGGTCCGGAGCCGCCGCGCGGGCCCCGGGCGAGCCGTCGCCCACGCCCGGGGCGCCGCCGAAACGGGCACCGCGGGGCAGTACGGCCGCCATGGGCAAGGCGGGTGCGGCGGCCACCGCGGTCTCGTCCTCGGCCTCCAGCCCGGCGAAGCGCGCACCTCGTGGCTTGGAGCGAGGAGGCTTGCGGGCGGGGGCGGGCGCCGGGGCCGGGTCGGGGGGCTGATACGCCGCCGGGGCCGGTGCGGCGGGGTGCCTCGCGGCTGCGGGCTCCTGCACGGCGGGGTACTCCGGCACGATGGCGGTCTCCGGTGTGGCGGCGCGCTCCCGTGCGGCGGAGCGCCACGCGGCTTCGGGCTGCTCCGGCTCGGCGGCGCGCTCCTGTGCGGCGGCCCCGGACGGCGCGGCCCCATGCTCCGGGGCACGCCCATGCGCCGGAGTGGGCCCAGGCGCCGGAGTGGGGCCAGGCGCCGGCCTACCTGCCGGTGCGGCTGCCCATGCGGGCCCCGGTGCCGTCCTACCTGCCGGTGCGGGCGTACCCCTCGGCCCCGGTGCCGGCCCGGGTTCGTCTTCCGTGCGTGGCCGGCCGTTCGGTACCGCGACCGCGGCCAGCCTCCCGCGCAGCTCCGCGCAGCGCGCCGACGCGCGGGCATGGTCGTCCTGGGCCCAGGCGGCCGCCCCCTCCGCGTCCGTCGCGCCCGCCTCGGCGTCCGCCCGGAGGGCGCTCAGCCGCCGGGCGGCGTTCGCCTGTTCCCGCAGCATCAGCTCCAGCCGCTCCAGCAACTGCTGCCGCCCGCCCGGGCGTCGGTCGTGTGCGACCGCGCAGGCCCCGTACAGCTCGGCCGCACGCACCGACTCACGCTCCGCGAACGCGGCGCCCCGCACGGACGCCAGGTCCGTGAAGAGCGACTCCATGACGTCCCAGGGCGGTATCTCGGCACCTGCCAGACAGGCCCCCATCCCGTCCGGATCCCGCCGGCAGAAGACCCCGTACCACCCCCGCCCGGGATCGAGAAGCGCCGTCACATCCCGCAGATAGCGTGCGAACTCACCTATGGACACCGCATGCTGATGCACCGTCATCGTCGCCCTCGGCCGCCGTCGTCTGGAACCGTCCAGTCCGCAGGCATTCGACCGCAGCCGTGTTACGGGACGACTACGTGCTCTTTTCGACCCGGGTCCGGGAGGCGCACGCGTGCGACCGCGAGCGCCCCCGCGGCATCCGGCCCGGGGCTCAGAAGGTGATGGCGATCCCCGTGTGCGGCCTCTTGCCGAGCCGGACGATCATCGCCGGGTAATCGAGCAGCCAGTACTTCCAGGTGTACTTGCGGCCGATCACCCGGCGCACAGCGGCGGTACCCCGCTCATCGAGCAGCCGGCCGGTCCCCTCGGCGCTCGGGGCCCCCTCCGCGATCCGCCCGCGCACATCGCAGACGGTCACGCGGACACGGCTGTCGTTGCGGAGCCGCTTGACCTTCCACGAGTCGCTCTTGGTCCATACGAACAGCTCGTCCCCGTCGGCCGCGGCCCACACCGGCGTGGCGACGGGCGTGCCGTCCTTCCGGTACGTGGTGAGGCTGACGTACTCGCTGCGGGCGAAGTCCTGGAGGCTCATGGCCCAACCCTACGCAGGGGCCGCCACCGACCCCTCCGCCACCCGGCGGGTCCCCCGCCACGCACCGCATCCCCGCCGCCCGGTGAGCCCTCCGCTACCCGGCGAGCGGGACGGTGTCCGGTTCCGGGGCACACCGGGGCAGCAGCTCATCCATGGAGAGGCCGAGCGCCCCGGCGAGTGCCGCGACGGTGAAGAAGGCCGGGGTCGGTGCGCGGCCGGTCTCGATCTTGCGGAGCGTCTCCGCCGAGATCCCGGCGCATCCCGCGATGTCGGCCATGCTGCGGCGGCCGCGCGCCTCGCGCAGCAGCCGGCCGAGCCGTTCGCCGCGCAGGCGCTCTTCAGGGGTGAGAGGAGTTCGAACCATGCCGTCATTCTAATACCGCCCGGACCGGTATAGTAATTGGCATGGTGCAGCTCAAGACAGACACATCCATCGAAGCCATGCGCGAAGCCGGCCGGGTCGTGGCGCAACTGCTGACGGCCGCGCGCGAGGCGGCGGCCGTCGGCGTCTCGCTCCGCGAGCTCGACCAAGTGGCCCACGGGGTCCTGCGCGAGGCCGGCGCGGGATCGCCGTTCCTGAACTACCGGCCGCATTTCGCGCCGACCCCCTTTCCCGGCGTGATCTGCGCCTCCGTGAACGACGCGATCGTGCACGGCATTCCGAACGATCTGCGACTGCGTGACGGCGATCTGGTGAGCATCGACGCGGGCGCGACGCTCGACGGCTGGTGCGGGGACTCGGCGATCAGTTTCATCGTCGGCCGGGCCCGGCCCGAGGACACCCGCCTCGTCGAAACGGCCTTCGAGGCGCTGGAGGCGGGCATCGCGGCGGCCGTCGTCGGCAACCGCATCGGCGACATCGCGCACGCCATCGGCACGGTCTGCCGCAAGGCCGGCTACGGCATCCCGGACGGATTCGGCGGTCACGGCATCGGCCGTTCCATGCACGAGGACCCGGGGGTCCCCAACGAGGGACGGCCCGGTCGCGGCATGCCGCTGCGACACGGCATGGTGCTGGCCATCGAGCCGATGCTGATCGGCGGCGGCCGGGACGGGTTCCATCCGGACCGGGACGGCTGGACCCTGCGTACGGACGACGGCAGCCGGGCCGCACACGCCGAGCACACGGTGGCCATCACGGACGACGGCCCCCGCATCCTGACCGCCCTCTGAGGGCCTGCGGCCGGGAGCGCCCCCGCGGTCCCCGTCAGTTGGTCCGCAGGAACTCCTTCGCGAGGGCGTCCCCGGCGGTCACCGCCGCGCCATGGCTCTCGATCGGCGAAACGACGGAGTCCTTGAACAGGATGTACGTGACGCCGGATCCGGCCCCGCCCGTCTTCGGGTCCGGGTCGATCCCGAGCGCCTCGGCGGTGGCGTACGAGGCCTCACCGATGATTCCGGCGGGTCCGGTGTCACCGACGACGGCGTACTCCACCTTGCCCGCGTGAATGACGGCGGCGACACTGCCGCCCTTGATCCCGGCGCCGCTGAAGTCCCAGAGCGAACTGCGGGCCGGCACCACGACGTACGGGAGTTCCTCCGCGTCGAGCGGACGGCCGTCGGAGGTGTGGAACGCGGTGTCGCCCTGGAACGAAGGATCGGTGTCGGCGTTGCATGCCTCGGTCACCCGGCCGTCGCAGTCGATGTCCAGGTCCGCCTTCCAGAACACGGCTCCGTTCATGCCGCACACCGGCACGGAGGGCGAAGCCCCCTCGTCCGTACGGTAGGAGCCGTCCGAGATCCGCTTGCATGCCGACACCTTGGCCAGCAGCTCGGCCGCACCGACGGGGCCCTCCCTGACATCGGCCGGGGCGGGGGTGGGCGAGGCCGCCCCGGACGGGCCCTCGTCGGAGGCCGGGCGGGCATAGGAGGCGGGCGTGAGCCGGACCGGAACCGGATACGCCTTCCGTACCGGCGTGAGCGCGTCGGACCGAAGAACCGTTCCGCCCCGGGCGGCGGGCGTCAGGAATCCGGACGCCAGCAGTGCGGCGCCGGAAACCGTGGCGAGGGCAAGCGTTCGCATACGCACCGTGGGGGTGCCCTTCCGTGAGGAGTCTTTCCCTTGCTGACATCAGCCAAGACGCCCCCCGGCATGCCCCCGTCGAGGCAGCGGGGCCGACCCCACGCATCTCACCGCGTGCGAACCGGCCCCACCCGTACCGCTACTGACAAGCAATCAGCTCACTTCGCCGGCCTCACCACCATGGCCGAACCGCCGCCCCGCCGTTCCGTCTCGGCGGCCGCGAGCCACCGTCCGTCCGGCAGCCGTTGCACCCCCGTCGCCGCCCCGATCTCCGGGTTGAGCTTGAAGACGTGCCCCAGGGACTCCAGTTGTGCTCGAACCGGGCTGTTCCACAGCCCCGGTTCGAGCTCCGTCGCCGCCGCGTTGCGCTGGCTGGCACGGGGCGCCGCGATGGCGTCCACCAGCGGCAGGCCCCGGTCGACCACGCCCAGCAGGGACTGGAGCACGGTCGTGATGATCGTGGCGCCGCCCGGCGAGCCCAGGGCCAGCACCGGCTTCCCGTGCTTCAGCACGATGGTCGGGGAGATCGACGACCGCGGCCGCTTCCCCGGGCCCGGCAGGTTCGGGTCGTGGACGGCCGGGTCGGCCGGCGCGAAGGAGAAGTCCGTCAGCTCGTTGTTGAGCAGGAAGCCGCGTCCCGGCACCGTGATGCCGCTGCCGCCGGTCTGCTCGATCGTGAGGGTGTAGGCGACGACGTTGCCCCACTTGTCGGCGGTCGTGAGGTGCGTGGTGTTCTCGCCCTCGTACGTCGTCGGGGCACCCCTTCCACCGGCGGCGCAGTCACCGGGGTGGCGCGGGTCGCCCGGGGCGAGCGGGCTGGCGAGCACCGCGTCGTCCTTGATCAGGCACTCCCGCGAGTCGGCGAACCGTTGGCTGAGGAGTTCCTTGGTCGGCACGTCCTCGAACGCCGGGTCACCGACCCAGCGCCCCCGGTCCGCGAAGGCGATGCGGCTCGCCTCGATGTAGCGGTGCAGATACCGCGCCTGGCTCGCCTTCGAAAGGTCGGTGGACTCAAGGATGTTGAGGGCCTCGCCCACCGACGTACCACCGGACGAGGACGGCGCCATGCCGTACACGTCGAGTCCGCGGTAGCCGGCCTTCGTGGGTTTCTGCCGCAGCGCCCGGTAGGAACGCAGGTCCTTCGTGGTGAGATCGCCCGGCCGCACCACCCGGGTCGACGCCGGGTCGACGGGCGGATTGCGTACGGTCCGCACGATGTCGTCGGCCAGCTTGCCCCGGTAGAGCGCGTCGACTCCCTGGCTGCCGACCTCCTCGTACGTACTTGCGAGGTCCGGGTTCTTGAAGACCGAGCCGACCACCGGGAGCCCACCGCCCGGCAGGAAGAGCTTCCGGGTGGCGGGGAAGTCCGCGAACCTGGCCTGGTTGCCCTCGGTCTGCGAGCGGAAGGTGGCGTCGACGACGAAGCCGTCGCGGGCCAGGCGCTCGGCCGGTTTCAGTACCTGCCGCAGCGACTTGCTGCCCCAGGCGTCCAGGGCGGCGTCCCAGGTGGCGGGCGTGCCCGGCGTGCCGACACCGAGGCCGCTGGTGACGGCGTCCGCGAAAGTCAGGGGCTTCCCGTTCTCCAGGAAGAGCGAGGAGTCGGCGCTGCGCGGTGCGGTCTCGCGGCCGTCGATCGTCTCCACCGTGCGGGTGCGGGCGTCGTAGTGCACGAAGTAGCCACCGCCGCCCAGTCCTGCCGAGTAGGGTTCGGTCACCCCGAGGGCCGCCGCTGTCGCAACGGCCGCGTCGACCGCGTTGCCGCCCTTGCGGAGCACCTCGATCCCGGCGGCCGTCGCGTCGGCGTCGACACTGGAGACCGCTCCCCCGTATCCCACCGCGACAGGGGATTTGGGCGGTGGGGCGGACGAGGACGGGGCGGCTGCCCCGACCGACACCACGGCGGCGAGAACACCTAACAACGACACATTCCGCGCGACGGAACGCCTCATGCGCACCTCCAGTGAAGGATTGTCCGCGCAGGGTAACGCCGCTCCGGCCGCCCCGTCAGGACCGCCTCGAACTTGAGGCCGAATGCCCGCTAACATGCCCGCCCATGACTGACGACGTACGCAACATCGTGCTGGGCGTGATAGCCGCCGGCATCAGCGCCGCCCTCGGCTGGCTCGCGCGCAGCTACCTCTGGCGTCGCAAGCTCCGCCGCAAGCAGGCGTTCTTCGGGCTGCCGGGGAACTCGGAGTGCCTGCTCGTCGTCAACCGCGACGCGGGCGGCACCGGGGCCGTTCACCGGCACGACGTGTTCGCCCTGCTCGAACTCTCCGCGCTGATCAAGGACTGCGCTGCACACGCGCAGATCCTGTCCCACGACGTCGCCCAACAGGGGTTCGGGGAACGGACCGAGTTCTGCGTCGGCGGACCGGGCTCCAACCGCCGGATGGCCGCACATCTTCATTCGCTGCTGCCCGGCGTCAAGGTGAACGTCGACTCCGAGCCCGTGCCCGACCGCGCCGCCTTCCGGATCGGGACCGAGCACTATCGGGTGGAGAACGGTGTCGCCGAGTACGTACTCCTGGCCCGGCTGACGGTGGGCCAGGAGGCGCGGCCGGTCTTCCTGTTCTGCGGGCAGCGGGCCATCACCAACCAGGCGGCCTCCCGCTATCTGGCCCGCAACCACGAGCGTCTGGCCCGCAAGCACGGCAACAACACCTTCTGCCTCCTCCTGAAGGTGGTCAACTCGCAGGCGTACGGCCCCGATGTGGTCGAGCTGGTGGCCGATGTGACCCGGGCCGCCCAGACCCCGGCCCCCGCGCCCCGCACCTCGCACCGCGCTTCCGGCTGAGCGGCCCGGGCGCGAGGCGGGCGAGGCGGGCGCGTGGCCGAACACGCCGGTTCGACGACACGACGAAGGGCCTCCGGCCAGGCCGGGAGCAGCCGCTTCCTTTAGATCATCGGAAGCTGCCCTTCTGTCCGGCGGGCCGGGCCTACGATCGGTGCGTGATCAACTGGAACGTGCCCCATTCGGTATACGCGCTGTGGGCCTGAGCGTGGGTGAAGGTTTCACGGCAGACGACCGGCGGGCCATCGTCGAAGACCCCACGAGCACCTGTTCATGCTCATCCCCTTGTCGGCGGAGGGCCAGTGCGAACCGAACACCGAACATGCTTCCCTGGCACAGACTCGGTTTTCGCGGACTGTCTCGCGTTCGATCACGACTGCCCCACCACCGTCCTCCCGTACAGGAGCGACACTCCGCCTCCGTATGAGGCGATCGGGCATCGGTGGCCGTGGCAGGACGCCGGCCGCTATTACCGCGAGGTCCTCGAATCCGCCATCGAGCACGCACACACGCTCCGGTACACCGACAGCCTCACCTGCGGTACGCGGTCGAGGGCCGACGTCTTCCTGGAAGCGTCGGAAGCGGGAGTCCTGTCCGTATGCGGCATCGGCCGCTACCCAGGTGACGGGCAGGGCGCCGGCCTGCGCTCGCAGGACCATGGTGCGGACCGGCTCGTTCTTGGTCGCGAACCGGCTGTGTTCGGGATGGCCCCGCTGTTCGGAGTTTCCAAGTCAGCGGCGGCCGTTCAGGAGGTGGGACGCGTCTGCTCGACGGCTGCGACCAGTCTCACCGCGGCGTCGTTGGCACGACGGGGGATTGTCAGGCTGTGCGGGTCGGAGTGCCGCGGCCGGCCGCCGGCGGACAGGCTCGTCGACTCCGCAGCGGCCGCGCTGCCGGGAAGGATGATGTGCACGTAGCCGTAGAACAGCCGGGTGGCGGGCTTGACTCGGATGCCGGTGATGTCTGCGGCACGGATACGGAATTCACGCTCACCCTGCCGGGCCTGTGGCTTCGTGATGGTGATCCATTCGCCGTCGAACGCAATCGTTCCCTGCACGCCCTTGATGTCGCTCGTGGCCATGTCGCCTCCCAGATGAGTAGGTGGTCATGATGCCCGCACAAGGCCACGACCACCGCACCGGGCGACACCGGCCGGTGTTGTTGACCATGGTGCGGGGGTTCTCGGTGACGTGACTTCGGATTAGCCGGTGAGGCCACGGAACGCCGTCCGCCGGTCCGCCGGTCTGCCCGTCTGCCGGTGCAGGTCGTACAGCAGGTCGAGGAGCCCCTGTGGGGGCTCAACCGCGGACGGCGGAACCGGCCGGGGCGGCCCATCGGCATCTCCTGACGGTGGTCGGTTGGCGGGGCGGTGTCGACGAGCCGGCCCCGTCGGGCCAGGCCCAGGACGAGCGCCGGAGCCGCCCCGAGGCGACGCTCTCGAAAAAGTCCATGCCGGGAGACTGCCGCCTGGTGGGGCGGGGGCTGACAGCCGTGGACAGCAGCTCAGGCCCGTCTTGCCGCACCGCCGGGGCGTGCCCTGCCTGGCGATGTCGATCTGGTCGTGGCCCTTGAGGCGGGAGTAGGTGGCCAGGCCGTGGCCGGTGAAGGGGAGCTCGATCCCTGCTCGTTCGCCGGCGTGGGTGACGACGTCGCCGACGGGCTCGGGGGTCCGGTAAGAACGGGGCAGCACGATGCGGCGAGACGGGCAGAGC
Organism: Streptomyces sp. NPDC048211; assembly: GCF_043202315.1. Taxonomy (NCBI): domain Bacteria; kingdom Bacillati; phylum Actinomycetota; class Actinomycetes; order Kitasatosporales; family Streptomycetaceae; genus Streptomyces; species Streptomyces sp. NPDC048211. The sequence continues at coordinate 810,980 of NZ_JBIDAD010000002.1, read as the reverse complement.
CGCCGGGGCCTGTGGGTCCCCGCCGTGCTGGTGGCTACCGGCTGTCCGCCGGGTACGGGGTGGGCCGCGCGGCGACGGGTGAATTCCATGGTCAGTTCGACGTGGGACCGGTGCGGGCCCCCGGAGGTGGCCTCCCGTGGAGGGGGCGGGTACTGAAGGAGGGATCCGCGATCCCTGGATAACCGCGGCCTTCATCCGGCCCTTCGGACCGCGCGATCATTGAGGGGCAGGCGGCGACGGACCGGCCGGTCCGCCCGCACCCCCACCCGAACGGAGCCACCATGCCCCGCATCGCCCTGATCACCGGCGCCAACCGGGGCCTCGGCCGCAGCATCGCCCTGCACCTCGCCGAGGCCGGTACCGACCTGATCCTCACCTACCGCTCGCACGCCGACGAGGCCGAGTCCGTCGTGGAGGCGGCCAGGAAGCTGGGCCGCGCGGCGATCGCCCTGCGGCTGGACACCGGGGACACCGCCCAGATCCCCGCCTTCACCGCACAGATACGTCAGGCCCTGGCCCAGGAGTGGAACCGCGACGACTTCGATATCCTCGTCAACAACGCCGGACACGGAGTACACGCGCCGTTCGAGGAGACCACCGAGGAGCAGTTCGACGGGCTGATGGACGTCCACGTCAAGGGCGTCTTCTTCCTCACGCAGGCCCTGCTGCCCCTGATCAAGGACGGTGGCCGCATACTCAACGTCTCCACCGGCCTGACCCGCTTCATCGCCGCACCGACCGCCGCATACGCTGCGGCCAAGGGTGCCGTGGAGGTCCTCACCCGCTATCTCGCCAAGGAGCTGGGGCCTCGCGGCATCGCGGTCAACGCCCTCGCACCGGGTGCCACCGGCACCGACTTCGGCGGCGGCGGGGTCCGCGACGACGAGGGTGTGCGCTCCATGCTGAGCGGTGTCACCGCGATGGGCCGCCCCGGCGAGCCCGACGACATCGGCGCCGCCGCTGCCGCCCTGCTCACCGAGGGCACCTCTTGGATCACCGGCCAGCGCATCGAGGCGTCGGGCGGCATGCTGCTCTGAAGGACTCGGCCCGCCGGGCGGGCCCGCACACCCGCACCACCGCGCCCCGGACGTCAGGCTCCGGGCCACGAGGGAGACTGCACACGAGGGAGACTGCAACCGTGGACCGAGCTCAACTCGCGGACTTCCTGCGCACCAGGCGTGAAGCCCTGCAACCGGAAGACGTGGGACTCCCCCGCGGGCCGCGTCGCCGCACCCGCGGCCTGCGCCGGGAGGAGGCGGCGGCGCTGAGCGGCATGTCGACCGACTACTACAGCCGGCTGGAGCAGCAGCGCGGGCCGCAGCCCTCGGAGCCGATGCTCGCCGCCATCGCCCGCGGACTGCGCCTCTCCCTCGCCGAGCGCGACCACCTGTTCCGTATCGCCGGACACAACACCCCCTCCCGCCCCGGCAACCTGCGCTCCGACCACATCACGCCTGGCCTGATGCGCATCCTCGGGCGGCTGGACGACACCCCTGCACAGGTCGTCAGCGATCTGGCGGAGACCCTCGCCCAGACACCGGCGGCCACCGCGCTCCTCGGCGACCAGACACAATTCACCGGACCTGCACGCAGCCTCACCTATCGCTGGTTCACCGATCCCGGCGCCCGGCTGCTGTACCCGGAGGAAGACCACCCGCTGCACAGCCGCTTCTTCACCTCCGGCCTGCGCGCCGCCTACTCACGGCAGGGCGCGGGCGGCCGCGCCGAGCACCTGCGCGATCTCCTCCTGAAGCGCAGCGCGGAGTTCGCCGCTCTGTGGAGCGCCCACGAGATCGACGTACCGCGGGTGGACCCCAAGCTGGTACGCCACCCCGAGCTGGGCGTTCTCACCCTCCAGTGCCAGGTTCTGCTGGACCCGGAGCAGAACCAGACGCTGCTGGTGTACACCGCCACCCCGGGTTCGGCGGACGACGAGAAGCTGCGGCTGCTGCCGGTACTGGGAGCGCGGACGGCGGGCACCTGACAGCCCCCGGGAACCTCCACCCCCTGAGACCCCCGCCTCCGACCGCCCACCCACGTCCGCAGACCGACGAGCGTGCTGCACGGCCTGCCGCCGCTTTGACCTGCACCTACCCGGACGGGCGTCCGGCCCTTCGGTGCATGTGCGGAGCTCGCGCGGGCCCGTCGGGCGCGGTGGCGGGACCACAGCCCGGGCCGGAGGCTACGGTCTGTGCCATGACCGCTGATTCCCTACGCACTGTTTCCGTCGCACGGATCGGCCCCGGCCGCTTCACCGCGGCCAACTCCCGCGGTGACACCATCGCCTTCGGCACCGGCTCCGACGGCGGCTTCACCCCCGTCGAGCTCTTCCTCGCCGCGATCGGCGGATGCTCCGCTGCCGACGTGGACGTCGCCACCGCCCGGCACACCGAACCCACCACGTTCTCCCTCTCCGTCGAGGGCCACAAGATCGAGGAAGACGGAGGCAACCGCATGACGGACCTGAAGGTCACCTTCACCGTCGCATTCCCCGAAGGCGAAGCCGGCGACCGGGCCCGCACGATCCTGCCACGCGCCGTGAAGACCTCCCACGACAAGCTATGCACTGTCAGCCGCACGGTGGAGGCCGGAACTCCTGTCGCGGTGAACGTCGCCGACGCGAACTGAGCGGCGTTGGCCGGGGCCGGCGCTGACCCGACGCCGCACAGTCTCCGAGCACCGGCGCGTCGGGGCCTCCGGTGGATAGTCGACGGCGCCCTGGTCCCGGTCCGGACCGGAAGGTCGGCGCTCCTCGCGCAACTACCGCTTCGCAACTGGCGCGAAACGCCGGCCGTCCGCATCAGTTCCCTGGCGCCGCAGGACTGTCACGAGCTTCCCGAACTGCCGCAGGCTCAAACCGGTGAACGGGGCTGTCCAGGACGGCTCCGGCGCCGTGATCACACCCGCCACAACAAGGTCATCGCACCGGGCCAGCCCGCCCCGTCAACAAGCCTCCGTTTCAGCGGAACTCGTGGACCACCTGGAAATCGCCGACCATGTGGGCGTTGAAGTCGTCCAGCTCCTCGGCGGGAACCCAGAGCTTGAGGATCGTCTGCCCGCCGGCCTGTTGGATGGGATACCGGCCCAAGAACTCCGACTCGACCTCAAAACGAGTGACGAAGCCGGCGCCATCGTGTCTGACGTTCCAGTCCCGCGCAATCCTGACCGCGTAGTCCTCGTTGAGGACGGGGTAGAAAATCGACTGCTCGGGCAGCCGTGGCGGCCAGGCACACCAGGCCGGCTCCCGAACCAGATCCAGCTCCTTGGGGCCAGTAGGGCGCCACAAGACCGTCGTTGCTGGCTGGCTGGTCATCCGTATCGCTCTCTGAACGTATGCCGCCGGTATGGCAAGTCGGGAGACCGGACAATGCCGGCACCGCGAACTCGGCAGCTACGCGGTTTCCGCACCCGGCCAGTTCCGTGAACAGCAGTCACGGTCGAAGTCCTAGGCTGTGGCGGTGACTGATGAGCAGGAGCGGGTGCAGCCGTCGGGAGTCTGGGCCACGGCGGTGGGGGTGGCCCGGGTGCGGGCGCTGGAGAACGAGCGGGAGGACGCGCTGTTCCGCGATCCGCTGGCTCAGGCCTTCGCCACCGCCGGCGGCCTATGGCCCCACTCGCCGCCGCTGCCCGGTGACGAGGCCGCGCGCCGCCGCAGGCTGGCCGTGTCGTTCTCCATCGTCATCAGGACGAAGTTCCTCGACGACCTGCTGCAGCAGGCCTCCGCGTCCGGGATCAGGCAGGTCGTGCTGCTCGGCGCGGGCATGGACAGCCGGGCCTTCCGGATGAACTGGCCCGACGGCACCCGGCTGTTCGAAATCGACACCGCCGCGCCACTGGACTTCAAGGCTTCGGTGCTGCGCCAGGAGCGGGCCGTCGCACGCTGCGAGCGGATCACCGGCGCGGTGGATCTGCGCGAGGACTGGCCGGCCACATTGACCGCCGCAGGGCACAACCCGGCGCTGCCGACGGTGTGGATCGCCGAAGGGCTGCTGATCTATCTGCCCGAGGAGGCGGTGGAGCTGCTGCTGGCCCGGATCAGCGCACAGTCGGCGGCAGGCAGTCGGATAGGGCTGACGTTGGGCTCCCGCGGCGTGATCGAGCGCTTCGGCGCGGACGCCGTGCCGGGATCGGCAGCGTCCATGTGGGTCTCGGAGATGCCCGACGACCCGGTGGGCTGGCTGGCCGGGCACGGCTGGGAGGCCCACAGTTACACCCTGCGCGAACGCGCCGCCGCCTACGGCCGCCCGATCAGCACCCCACCGCCGCACGAGGAGCGTCCCGGAGGACTGATCTCGGCGGTCCGCAGGTAGAGCGCCTCCAGGCGGTCAAAGTTCAGTGGCGATCGGTCAAGGTTCACTGTCCCAGGACAGACCCTTACAGCTCCGGGCGTGTGCCGTGGTAGTGGGATTGTGTACGCGGGCGACTCTCAGTGGCCCGTCCAGCCGTACGAGGTGAACCTGCGTATCCATCCCTGCTTCCGGCCCGCTCCCGGCTGCCGGAACCCGGCCGGAGCCAGCGACAGCACGGTGCACACGGGCCGCGCGTACCAGACGATGGTGGGAGCTCAGAACCACACGGCGTTTCTGCGCAACGTCTCGACGACCGACGCCGGGTTCCAGGCTGACCGGCACGTGCGACTCCTGGAGGAGACCGCACTCGCGCTGCCACGGCTGCAACGCCAGCTCGCACGGTCGGACATGCCCGTTGAGCCCCACGCCGAGGTACGGGAAGGCACTGACGCGTTCCGAGGAGCCGCCGGGTGCCGGATACCTGTACAGCGCCACGACCGACCGGGCAGGCCGGGTATCGGCCGTGGGCGGAGCGGCAGGGGCTGAGGCGGGGACGTCCCCTTCGGTGTCCGCGGGCATCCGCCGCTGACATCACGGGCGGGCGTGCCTCGACGGTGAGCAGGCCCGGAAGTGCCTGTGCCTGGTCCCGCGGCACGGCGGCCTCTCCCGGCCCCGGGCGAGGTGAGCAGGCCCGGAAGTGCCTGTTCCCACGGCACTGCGGAGCCTCTTCCGGCCCCGGGCGGCGAGCGTGTCGGCGCTCGTCGCCCGGGGCCACGCGAGGCCGCCGGATCATCCGGCCGGCCCCCGGGGCCGCCGCTACCGCACGGTCACCGTGGCCGGCGTGTGCACCGACTGGCTCGGGAGGGTGACGGTGAGGACTCCGGTGCCGGCGTCCCAGTGGTATGCGTCCCGGCCGAGCCGCTTCCCGCGCACGGTGACCGACGCGGGCGCGTGGGTGGTGCCCAGGAGGGACAACGTCCACCGGCGGTTCTTCACCTGGCCGTGGAAGGAGCCCTTGGCCGCGCCGATCGACACGGTCCGGTACGAGCCCTTCTCCCGGTACGTCACGGCCGTCGTGGCGCTCCGGTCCTTCTGCGTCGTGGCGCCGTCGTCCTCGTACAGGCGGTACGAGCCCGACGCGCCGGTGGCGATGGAAAGACTGACGTCGGCCAGGGGATTGCGGTCGTTGTCGGTGACGTTGCCGGTGCGGGTGGGCATGATGCCGCCGGCCTTGATGAAGACGGGCATCGTGTCGAGCGTGGTGGTGACGGACTGTGTGGTGCCGCCCTGGTAGGTCTTGCCGGTGAAGTAGTCGGTCCACTGCCCCGGCGGGAACCACACCGAGGTGGTGGCGGACTCGCCGGGCGTGGTCACCGGGGCGACCAGGACGTCGGAGCCGTAGAAGTACTCGCTGCCGGCCGTCGCGTACGCCGCCGGCTCTTCGGGGTACTCCAGGTAGGCCGGGCGGACGATCGGCACTCCGGTGCGGTTCGCCTCCTCGGCGAGGGTGTAGGTGTAGGGCACCAGGTTCTCGCGGAGGTTGAGGAAGGCGTCGGCCGACTTGCGCGCCGCCGGGCCGTACTGCCACGGGAGCCGGTCGCTGTGATTGCTGTGCAGTCGGTCGACCGGCTGGAAGGTGCCGAACTGGACCCACCGGGCGTACAGGTCGTCGGGAAGCTTGTGCGTCCCCTCCTCCGAACCGGCGATGCCCGTCGTGTCGTTGTGGCCGCCGATGTCGTGGGTGATGGAGGCCATTCCGGTCGCCGCGGACTCACCCGGGGTATAGCCGACCTCCAGACGGAGGGTGCCCCAGGTGGAGGCGGTGTCGCCGGTGAAGTGGACGGTGCTGCGCTTGTCCGCCCAGGGGCCGGTCGGCAGGGCCTGCTGGCCGCTGTACCCGCCGGCCTGGAGCGAGCCGTAGGCGCGGGAGAGGACGAATCCCCGGCCGATGGCCTCGGCGGATGTGTCGGCGTAGCTCTGGTTGATCCAGGCGTCGGGGGTCACGCCCTTCAGCGAGGACTGGGAGGAGTCGCAGCACCAGTCCAGCCACCAGAAGTCGTTGCCCTGCCGGTCCATGGTCCGGTGCAGGTCCATATAGGCCTTGAGCTGGTCCGGGTCGCCGAAGTCGAAGACGTAGCAGTCGTCTCCGCAACCGCCCTTGACCAGCTTGCCCTTGGCGGTGGACTGCGCCTGGGCGAACTGGGGGTCAGAGGCCCGGATGCTCGGGTGCACGTTGAGCGTGTTGTGCAGCCCCTGGGCCTGTGACCAGTCGAAGAAGGCCTGCGGGTCGGGGAACTTGGCCGGGTCGATCTCCCAGCCACGCCAGGTGTCACCGGCCTTGAAGTCGGTGTCGGTCACCAGGACGTCGAGGGGCACCCCCTCCGCGCGGAAGGCGGGCAGGATCTTGTCCTGGTAGTCGGCGGCGGTCCGGTCGATGTACTCGGAGTACCAGACGCCGTACGCCCAGGCGGGCAGGAGTGCGGGTGGCCCGGTGAGCGTCGCGAGGTCCCCCAGGCCCTGCTTGTAGTCGTGCCCGTAGCCGAACACGTAGCCGTCCTGATAGGGCGCGCCGCCCCGCTCGGGGCGGGGGCGCACCTTCTTCGACGCGGTGTCGTACAGGGCCGACGGGGAGTCGTCGAGGAGGTACCAGCCGTCCTGGTTGAGCAGGCCCGGCGTGGTGACGGGGGCCGCGCTCTCGCCGGTCACGCCGTCCAGGCCGCGACGGTATCCGCCGAGCGCGATGTGGGGCTGGGGTTCGGCGGCGTCCGGGGCGGCGAGGGAGAGGGTGTCCGCGTTGACGTGACAGCTGTCCGGGTCGGGGCAGCCGAGGGTGACATCGTTGTCTCCCGCCTTCAGGGCGACGGGGACGGAGGCCGTCCGCCAGTCGTCCCAGTCCTTCGTGGCGGGGAGCTCCAGCTTCGTGGCCGGCCCAGTGGGCGCGGTCGTCACGGTGGCGGCGCGCGTCCGGTGCAGGCCGTCGCCGCCCTGCCCGTTGGCGTATCGCAGCCGGAGTGTGTACGTGCCGTCGGCAGGGACGCCGACCACATGGGCCGTCAGGCTCGACCCCTTGTCGAGTTCGGCGACGAAGCCGTTGCCCGCGTATCCCGGGTGGTCCAGGGCTCCGGTGGCCGTGCCGCCGATGCGCGCCGACTCCGCCTCGCAACTCGTCCCGAAGAGACAGTCCTTGACGGCGGTGTCGGAGACGGACGGGTACTCCTGGCCATCGGACCGGAGCAGGGCGAGGCTGTCGACGTTGACCGATCCCGAGTCCGAGGCGGTCCGGGTCAGTGCGAGCGTGTGCGGCCCCTTGCCGAGCTCCACCTCCGCCGTGGCCTTCGCCCAGGTGTCCCAGTCCGCCGTGGCCGGCAGGTTCACCTTCTGCGGGGCACCGCCGTCCACCGAGAGGGACAGGGTCCGTGTCTCCGTCTTGCCGTCCCCGCCGGTGGCGTTGGCGTACTTCAGGGCGAACCGGTAGGTCCCCGCAGCACTGACATCGATGTCAGCCGACACCGAACTGCCGGTGGCCTCGAAGCCCGCGGCGAAGGCGGCCCCGGTGTGGCCCCGGTGGTCGGCGGCGGTGCCGAGCCCGTCGAGCCGCAGGTCCTCCGCCTCGCACAGGGCTCCCGGTGTGCAGACGATCCGCTGCCAGGGGGCGGCGGCTACCGGATTCGCTCCCGCTTCGAGGCTGAGGGAGAGATTGTGTGCGTCGAAGGGCCCGGAACCGACTCGGTATCGCAGGGTCATCGCACTCGTCGAGACGGTCAGCCACCCGTCCTTCGTCCGTGCCGTGTAGGCGGTCGGAGTGAACCCTTCGCGCCCGATCGCATTGAACGTCGGATCGTCGGTGAACGCGCCGTCGCCCGCGTACTCGGTACGGATCAGGGTCGGCGAGAGGATCTCGAAGCGGGCGTCCCCGGAGGTGACGGCCGGAATCCGGTGGCTGTGACTCCCTCCGGCCGAGGCGGCTCCGGCGACGGTCAGGCTCGTCGAGGCGGCCACGGCGAGTACGGCGGCCACGCCCACTCTCCGACGCACGCCTCGTGGCATCCAGCCACAGCTCATCGATGCGGGTATCACACACAACTCCGTTCTCCTGCACGCCGGCTGATGGCACATCGCTGCCACCTCGCCGCTTTCCCAGTCGATTTCAACGTTGGAAATCCCCTGTTCGGCACGAAGGAGACCACGCCCTCTCGCCTGATGTCCATAAGGGTGCGGCAAAATGAGGCGGGGCCGGGGCTGCGGACCGCCTCTCGCCCGCGCGGTCCCCTCCGAGGCGGTGCCGGTGCGGCTACGCGACCGGCCCACCCCGCACCTGCCCGTCGAACCGGAGAGCCGACGTACCGGCGGACCCCATGAGCCGGGGATCCGCCGGTCCCGTCCTCCGTGTCAGTCGGGGAGTCCGGCCACGACGACCTTCGTCGCCCCTCCGTCCGTCTTGTCCGTGGCGTAGAAGGCGACCTCACCACGGTTGTTCACCCCGATGCCCTCGGTCGGCACCCAGTGCGCCGTGTCCACCATCGCTCCGAGGTCGTACATCCGGCCCTGCGGGTCCCACACCACGGCGGTGGAGGCGTCGGGCTGCAACTCGGCGGTGCCGACGATCCAGCCGGCCTCGTCGACCGCCTCGGCGTCCGCGTCGAAACCGAAGTCGGGCAGCCGGGTCATGGTGCCGCCCGGCTTCAGGACGAACGCGTCGTGACCGCTGGTGCCGACGACGGTGCCCGTGTCGTTCACGTCCCGGGCGATGCTGTCCGGCATCCCCGGCAGCGTCCCGAGGTCGGTGACCGTTCCGTCCGGGGCCCACTCGACGGCCCGGCGCTTGCCCTCCTTGCGGGCGTGGCCGACGACGACCCCCGCGTTGTTTACGGCGAGGGGTTCGGTGAGGTCCCTCTCCGACGTCAGGTTCGCCAGCCTGGTGAACCCACCGTCCTTCGTCCAGCGGAAGCCTTCGTTGACCGTGAGCTTGTGGCCGGTGGCCGGATCGTCGATCAGGCCGGAGGCGTTGCCGACGACTGCCCCGGAGTCGTTGACCGCGAAGGCGCGGTCGTAGGTGTATGCCTCGTACGCGGGCAGCGGCAGGGTGGTGAGCGTGCCGTCCGGTGCCCACACACCGCCGCGCGTACCCTCGGCCAGCGTCAACTGGCCTGCGGCGTAGCCCGCTTCCTCACTCGCTCCGAGCACGTGGCCCTCGCGGGCACCGGCGTTGTCGAGCAGAGTGACACCGCTCGCCGCGTCCCAGCGCATAGGCTGGGAGCGGCCGGCTGCCAGCCGGGAGCCGACGACGCGGCCCCGGTCGTCAAGGGCGAAGGCGATGGCGGGGCCGAATTCCGCGGTGACCTCCGCCTTCGGCTGGGTGACCGTGCCGATCAGGACGTCGGAGCTGCCGATGACGGTGTCCTCGTCGGTGACCAGGGAGAAGCGCCCCACCAGGCGGCGGCCCGCCGGGGGGCGGGTGTCGGCGACCAGACGGCCGCGCACACCGAGCGACCCGCCGGAGGCGAGATCGACGGGGGTGCCGTCCTCCACGGTCGCGGAACCGAGGGAGTCGGCGAACATCGTGTCCTGGATGTCGAAGTCGGTGCTGCCCGAGGGCACGCTCACCCCGGCGATGTAGAGCTCGTAGTACCCGGGAGCCGGCTTGTCGACGGCGATCGTCTCCTCGGAGCCTCCGTTGGTGGAGGAACCGATCAGGGCGCCGCTCTGGGCGACCAGGAACAGGTCGAGGTCGGCCTCGGGGTCGGCTGCGTTGCCCATCGACACCTCGAAGCGTGAGGCGTCGCGGGGCACGATGATCTGCTTGCCGGTCATCTCCTGGTCGCCGACCGTGGGATGAGCCTCGGCCAGGGCGCCCAGGGCGCCGCCGGCCGCGTGGGCCCGGACGGGCGCGAACGCGTTGACGGCGGTGAAATTCCGCTCCAGCGGGGCGTGCAGGGCCGCCTCGTCGACCACCGAGGACGGCGGGTCGAGGGTGGCGCCCTGGATGGTCGCGGTCAGCCGGTAGGGGTTCTCCGACAGCGGCGACGTACGTCGGCTCTCCACCTCGAACTCCCAGACACCGGGCATCGGATGCTCGTACACCCGGGTCGTGAGGTCGCACTCCTTCTCGTCGGAGTAGTGGGTGTAGCAGCGGCCCGCACCGGTGTCGTCGGCCGGCATGCCCTGGGGGTCGACGGCCAGGAAGCGGGTCTGGGAGCCCTCGGCGATGCGGGACAGGTCCACCCGGACGGCGGAGGCACCCTTCGGAACGGTGACGAACATCGACCGGGTCCGGTTGCGAACGGCGTCGCCCGACGCCGCGACGCGGTACGCGGGACTGCCGGGCAGTTCCGCGACGACGACGGTCACCAGCACCATGCGGTCGACACCGGGGGTGGCCGGGTCGTCGACGCGCAGCACGGCGGAGTGCGCGCCCGTGGTCCTGGCCCGTGCGCGGACGGCCACGGTCGTGGTGTCCCCCTGCTTCAGCGTGACGCGCTCGGGCGCGTCGAACGTGCCGTCGTTGCCGAGCCAGGACAGTTCGGTGAGGCTGCTCCCCGATCCGGTGCGGGTGATCTCGACGCCGTAGGTGCGCGTCGTACCGGCGACCTGGCCGCCGTCCTGGGGCGCGCAGCGGTTGTAGACGCCCTCGCCGCTGTCCGGGGTGGCGAGCATCCGGGACAGCGCACCGCAGACCGGGGCCTTGACGTCGTACGCCGTGGGTTCGGTCCGCTCGCCGTGGGACGTGTGCTTCGCCAGGGTCTTCCAGGCGGCGGGCACCGAGATGAGGCCGGCGCCCTGGGCGTACGCGGGCTCCTCGTCGAGGAAGCGCGCGGAGCCGGTCAGTGCGGCGCGCAGGGCGGCCGGGCTGACGTGCTTGCGGCCGGTTCCGGCGGCGGCGGAGAGCAGGAGGGCGGCGTCTCCCGCGGCCATCGGGGAGGCCATCGACGTGCCGTTGAACATGCCGTAGCCCGGGGCAGTTCGTAGCCGGCCTGCGGGACGGGCGAACCGGGCAGCCAGGTCGGGATGGAGGAGACGGCGGCGCCGGGCGCGAGCAGCGTCGGCTTCATCCCGCCGTCCTCGCGCGGTCCTCGGGCCGAGAACGGGAAGAGGGCCTGTCGTGCCGTGACCCGCGAACCGTAGTCGGCCCACCAGGTCTCCCGGCTGACCGAGGCACCGACGCTGACGACGCGTCCGGCCACGGACGGGTCCCCGACCGTGTTCACGCCGGGACCGTCGTTGCCGGCGGAGACGAAGATCTGCACGCCGTACTCGTCGATGAGCCGGTCGTACAGGACCGCACGGACGTTCTGGCCGTCATTGAGGGCGGGCAGGCCGCCGACGGACAGGTTGACGACGTCGACGTGCTTGTTCGCGACGGCGTCGATCATGCCCTCGACCAGGGCGTAGGAGGTGCAGCCGGAGGCGAACAGACAGCCACGTTCGGACACGATGCGCGCGCCGGGGGGCAGCGCCGTTCATCTTCCCGCCGAACAGTCCGTGCCCGGCGGTGATGCCGGCGGCGTGCGTACCGTGGGCGCCGGAGACGATGCCGATACTGACGAAGTCGGCGGTCTTGCCGGTGCTGGTGCCGCCGCGCGGGAGAGGTCGACGTCGTCGCGGTACTCGACGGTGAACGGCAGCGACTCGGCGACGGGGGTGGCGGGATCGTCGGTGCCGAAGCGGGCCATGGTGCCGCTCTCGGCGTACGGCCGCACGGTCTCGTCCGCCTCGAAGGAGTGGTCGAGATCGGTGTCGACCCAGATGGTGTGATCGGCCTTGCGGTACAGGACGCCGAAGCTGTCCTTGTAGTCACCGTCGCGGTTGACGTCTCCGCCGAGCTCACTGCCCCAGGTGCCGCTCTCCTTGAACACCTGGAACTGGAACTCGCCTTCGGGAGCGCTCCAGGTGGCACCGGCGCTGGAGAAGGACGGGCCGGTGACCTTGGTGCGCATCTCCAGCCAGGTCGGGTCCTGGTCCGTCACGGGGTCGGTAGCGGTGACCCAGTCGGCGATCTTCGGTGCGCCGGTCGTGGTGGTCCGCAGCGCCGGGTGGCTCGCGTCCACGCCGGTGTCGAGGATGCCAATGGTGACACCGCGGCCGTCCCAGTCCGGGTGGTCCCCGACGAAGTCGACGGCGCCGGTGTCGGCCGTCGGCAGGTAGGGATTGGCGGCGGGCGTCCCCTTGCCCGGCGCGGGTACAGGCTTGCCGGCGGCGGGGGCCTTCCGGTCGGCCGCCGTGACGGGAGACGGGTCCGGCAGGTCGAAGGTCTCGCCGAGGTCCATCGCGGCGACGGTGCCGAGCGCCGCGAGCTTCTCGGCCTTCTCCGTCGGCACGGTGGCCCGTACGTACCCCAGCCGGTCGTCCGACGTGGCGACGTGTGCGCCCAGCCCGGCGAGGTCGGCACGGAGCTGCGCGGTGCGGCCCTTCGGCGCGGCGAGCAGGACGGTGACCGTCTTCTCCTTGCCGGACCGCGCCTTCTGCAGCAGGGTGCGGTCGTGGGGGCCCAGCTTGTCGTGCCGGGTGTCCTTCGGTACGTCGGCCTTGCGGGCCCCGAGCGGGTGCGGGATCTCCGCGGCCGGGGCGGGTTGCGCGGCCTGGGCGGGCGGGCCGGACAGGCTCAGCAGCGAGCCGGCCAGGGCAGCCGTGAGGGCGACGGCGGTGAGCCGTCGCCTTCGGGAGGTGGACGGTCCCTCTTTCGGTCGGTTGCGTCCCGGAAGGTCTATGGGACGGAGCCGGACCGAGGGCAGGGGCCAGGTGTGGCGGGTTGTGGACATGTCGTAAGGACGCCGGCGGGAGGGGCTGTTGACGGACCTGTCTCACCTCTCGCCGCGGCCGGGGCGCGGTCAGACGGAGCAGTGGGCCGGTCCGATGACGCCGTCGGTGCCGGTGACCGTCACCGCCTCACCGCGGTCGGCGGTACGGGCCTGCGCCGCGGTGCAGAAGAGCTGCTGGCGTGCGGATTCCGAAAGCCCGGTGACCCGGGTGTCCAGGGTGACGCGTACCCCCTGCGCGCTCAGCTCGACACCGATCTTGATCCGGTCACCCGGCAGTTCGGAGCGCAGGCCCGCGTCGCGCTCCGCCCGGGTAGGACCTGCGAAGAGCAGGCTGAGGGCCTTGCTGGCTCCGGCGGGCGGCATCTCCCCGCCCGACCCCGACCCCGCTCCCGACCCGCTCCCCTGCCAATCGGCGTAGCGCACCACCGGCATCAGCCGGGACGCCGTGGACGAGGACACGAAGTACAGGACCGTGCCGAGCTGTCCGGCCGGTGCGACCTGCACGATCGCCGGTTCGCCGGCCTCGACGACGTCCGTCGCCCGGATGCCGCATCCGGCGGCCAGCAGCACCACGGGCAGCAGCGCGCCGAGCGCGCGCCCGCTCCTCACCGCCCCTCCAAGGGCAGTTCGACGGTGAACACCGCGCCACCGGCCGGTCCGTTCGCGGCCTGGACCGTGCCGCCGTGCAACCGGACGTTCTCCCGGGTGATCGCGAGGCCCAGCCCGCTCCCCGTCGACCGTGTACGGGCGGCGTCGGCCTTGTAGAAGCGGTCGAAGATGTGCGGGAGTACGGCGGCGTCGATTCCCGGTCCGCTGTCCTCGACCTCCGCCACCAGCCGGGCCACGCCGTCCCGCTGCCCGGTCCGCAGGCGTACGGTGACGGGCTCGGCGCCGTGCCGCAGTGCGTTGCCGACCAGGTTGGCGACGACCACGTCGAAACGCCGCGGGTCGAGCACCGCTCGTACCCCGTCGGGGAGTTCGGTACGGACGCGGTCGTCCCAGTGGCGGGCCTGGAGGGTCTTGCGGATGGTCTCGGCCACGTCGACCTCGTCGCTGTGGAGGTCGACGGCTCCGGCGTCGAATCGGGAGATCTCCATCAGGTCCTCGACGAGCGTGGCGAGTTTGCCGGTCTCCGTACTGATCAGCCGGACGGCCGCCGCGGTGTCGGGCCGCAGCCCGGCTGCGTCCTCGTCGAGCACCTCGGTGACGGCCAGCATGCCCGCGAGCGGGGTGCGCAGTTCGTGCGAGACGTCCGAGGCGAAGCGCCGGGCCCGTTCCTCGGCCTGGCGGAGTTCGTCGACGGACTCCTGGAGCTTGGTCGACGACTCGTTGAACGTCCAGGCCAGTTCGGCGATTTCGTCGGAGCCGCGGACCGCGATCCGGGTGTGGAGTTCGCCCCGGCCGATGCCGGCGGCGGCGCGGCGCAGTTCGCGTACCGGACGCAGGACGCTGCGCGCGGCGAGAAGGGCGGGGACCAGGGCGATGAGCAGGCCGGGCAGGGCACCGTCGCGGGCGGCGGTGACCATGGCGTCGACATTCGCCTCCTCGGTGGCGAGCGGCATCACGGCGTAGAGGACGAGACCGGTGGGCTGGCGGCCGTCGCCGCGGTTGAAGAGGGTCGGCATGCCGACGGTCAGCCAGGGTTTTCCGTCCTTGACCACCCGTTGGAACGAGCCGTGGCCGTTGTTCCTGGCCGCCGTCCGCAGCGCCGCCGTGATCACGGTGGAGGTCGGCCGGTCCGAGGAGGAGACCCGCAGGTTCCCGTACTCGGCGAAGACGGTCCAGGTGTGCGACTTGCCGTCACGGGCCAGGGAGAGGCACAGGTCCCGCAGGCCGACCGGGTCGGGCGGGAGGTCGATGCCCCGCGCGCTGATCCGGTCGCGGAACTGGGCGACGGCGGTGTCCTGCGCCTGTTGCATGATCGCGGAGCGGGCCTCGCGGTAGGTCAGGGTGGCGGTCGTCGCGGCGCTGAGGGCGGCGACGAACAGGAACGCGGCTATGAGCCGGGTACGCAGGCCGAACCGGGCCGAGAGCAGCTTCATCCGACGGGTCCGAAGCGGTAGCCGAAACCACGGACGGTCTGGATGTAGCGGGGGCTGCCCGCCACGTCCTCGATCTTCTGCCGCAGCCTGCGTACACAGGCGTCGACCAGCCGGGCGTCACCGTGGTAGCTGTGCTCCCACACGTATTCGAGGAGCTGCTGGCGGCTGAAGACCTGCTCGGGCGAGGCCGACAGGTGGAGCAGCAGCTTCAGTTCGGAAGGGGCGAGCAGCAGGCGCTCCCCCGCCTTGGCGACGGCGAGGCCGACCCGGTCGACGGTCAGGGCGCCGTGGGTCTCGACGCCGCCGCGCCCCGCGGGTTCGGCGAGCCGCCGCAGCACCGCGCGAATCCTGGCCTCTATGACCTCGGTACGGGCGGGCTTGACGATGTAGTCGTCGGCGCCCGCCTCCAGTCCCACGACCACGTCGAAGTCGTCGCCGCGCGCGGTGAGCATGATGATCGGCAGCTGGCTGGTCTCGCGGATGCGGCGGCACACCTGGACGCCGTTCATCCCCGGCAGCATGAGGTCGAGCAGGACGAGTTCGGGCCTGAACTCCGCCAGCGCGGCCAGTCCCGCCTCGCCCGTCCCGACGGTCCGCATCTCGTGCCCGCGCCGACGCAGCCCCAGCTCGACCCCTTCCCGTACGGAGGGGTCGTCTTCGATCAGCAGCACGCGAGGCATGGCGTCAGTATCCCAGCGGTCAAGGAGTGGATTCGAAAAGGGTGAGAGGCAGGGGCGCGCTGTCTCAGGTGCGCCGCAGCCGCCCGCGGACCGCGCTCAGCGCGGCCTCGACCTCGGTCAGCCGCAGCGGCCGGGCCAGCAGGGCCACCACCAGGAAGAGGACCAGCACGCCGGTCCCGGCCGCGGCGAAGTCCCCGATTCCCGGTCCGTCCGTGTCGACGGCACGGGCCGCCCCGTACGCGAGCAGCCCCGCGGGAACGCACGCGGCCACCAGCCGGGCATGTGCCCACACCCCCGGCGAGCGCAGCAGCGAGGGCCGTTCCGTGCCGGCCGCGGAGACCCTGCGGTGCAGTACGTACGCGGTGACGGCGAACCCGGCGAACAGGGCCACGGAGTACGCCCCGGCCATCCCCGTCACCGCCCAGCGCGCGGGCAGCAGCAGATAGGCGGCGACCGAGAGCCCGGCGTTGAACGCGGCGATGACCAGGTTGAGGAGGAAGGGCGTGCGGGTGTCGCCCATCGCGTAGAAGCCGCGCGAGAGCACGTACTGCCCGGAGAAGGCGATGAGTCCGGGCGCGAAGGCGGCCATCATGCCCGCCATCACGGTGACGTCGGCCGGGCCGGTCTGTCCGTACCCGAAGACGGATCCCATCACCCAGGGGGCGAGCGCGAGCAGTGCGGCCGCGGCCGGGACCACGACGGCGGCGGAGGTCCGCAGCGCGTACGAGACGTCCCGCCGCACCCCGGCCAGATCCCCGTCGGCGGCGGACCGGCTCATCCGCGGCATCAGCGCGGTGACGAGGCTGACGGTCACGATGCCTTGCGGCACCACCCACAGCTGATAGGCGTAGCTGTACGCGGTGTAGCCCGCGCCGCCCGCCAGGTGCTGGTCCGCCGCGTGCTGGCCGGTGGCGGTGGAGAGCCTGGTCACCACCCAGTAGGCGGCCTGGTTGGTGAGCACGAGCATGACGAGCCAGCCGGCGGCCCGCAGCGGCCGGGTGAGTCCGCTGCCGCGCCAGTCGAACCGAGGCCGCCAGCGGAACCTCGCGGCGCGCAGGGCGGGCACCAGCGCGAGGGTCTGCACGGCGATTCCGGCCGTGGTCCCCCAGCCGAGCCACTGTGCCTGGGCCGGGGTCAGTTCGCCGTCCGCGCGCGCGGCCGTCCAGAGGTAGAGCCCGAACACCGCGATGATCACGAGGTTGTTGAGGACGGGGGTCCACATCATGGCGCCGAACCGGTTGCGGGCGTTGAGCACTTGCCCGAGCAGTGTGAAGAGCCCGTAGAAGAGGATCTGAGGCAGGCAGTAGCGGGCCAGGGCGATGGTGAGTTCGGCCTGCTCACCGTCGTAGGTCGGGGCGTACACCGAGATGATCAGCGGGGCGCCGACGACGGCGAGCGCGGTGAGGGCGAGCAGCCCGGCCGTACAGAGGGTGAGGAGGCGGTCGGTGTAGGCGGCGCCTCCGTCGCTGTGCTCCCGGGCGGCCCGGACGAGTTCGGGGACGAAGACGGCGTTGAGGGCTCCGCCGATCAGCAGCATGTAGAGGATGTTGGGGACGGTGTTGGCGACCGTGTAGCCGTCGGCCCGCAGTGAGGTGCCGAGCGCGGCGACGACGACCGCCGAGCGTATGAAGCCCGTGGCCCGCGAGACAACGGAACCTGCGGCCATGACGGCGCCGCTGCGCAGCACCGAGCCGGAGCCCTGCCGCTCGCGCTGTTCGGGGGCGACCGTGCCGGTGGTCGCGTCCGCGGCCGTCACCGGTGTGCCAGGTAGGCCTGGAACGCCCGGTACAGCGTCTTGTTGGCGGCTCCGCCCACCGATGTCTCCCACTCTCCGAGGGTCTCCACGACCTGTCCTCCGGTGCCGAACTTCCAGCGCAGCAGCCCGAAGGGACGGTCGTCGGGATCGAGCGTGGAGGATACCCCGCGCATGTCGTACACCTCGGCGCCCTGGGCCTGTGCGTCGAGGATCATCTGCCACTGGAGGGCGTTGCTGGGGCGGACCTCGCGGCGGTGGTCGGCGGACGCGCCCGTCTGGTACCAGACCCGGCGCCCGGTGCTGATCATCGTGTGGGCGGCGAGTATCTCGCCCTCGTGCACGGCGAGGCAGAGCTTCATCCTGCCCGGCTGTTCGGCGTTGAGCACGGCGTACTGGCGCTGGTAGTAGGCCAGGGAACGGCCGAGCCGGAAACCGTCGCGTTCTTCGGTGATCCGCAGCAGGCGGTGGAACTCGGGGAGTTCGGCCGCGCTTCCGGTGACGATGCGCACCCCCGCCTTTCCGGCGCGGCGGACGTTGCGGCGCCACTCCTGGTTGAGCCCGGCCCACAGGTCGTCGGGGGTCCGTCCGGCGAGCGGCACCCGGAAGACGTACCGGGGCTGGGCGTCGGCGTCGTCGCCGTCCCCGCCGCAGCGCCGCCAGCCGCGGGCCCGCAGCCGGTCGGCCACGGCAGCCCCGAGCGGGTCGACCTCGCTCGCCAGTACGTCGCCGACGCTGCGGCCGGGTCCGGTGGCGGCCTTGAGACGGGCGGTGTCCCAGCGGCGGTAGGCCGGGGACGGCCCGATGCGTACGGCGAAGGCGCCCGCGCCGCGCAGATGCGCCATGAGGGGCCGGAGCCAGCGGTCGATTCCGGGATCGGACCAGTCCGCCACCGGTCCTTCCGGCATATAGGCGAAGTATTTCCGGGTGCCGGGGAATTGCCGGTAGAGAATCAGCGCGCTCCCGGCCAATTCACCGCGGTCGCCGAGCCAGCCGACCGTTTCCGACGTCCACTGCTCTTTCACACCGGCCCAGGACGGGTACTGGAGAAAGCTCGCGTCCGCGTGCGTGGCCACCTGTGTCCGGTGCTCGGCGGCGGTCAGGCCGCATATGCGCAGTTCCTGGTCACGGCTGCGTTCTCCGGTCGCGAGCAGCGCTGACATGTCCGTGGCCCTCCCTCGTGGGCCCCGCGGCGGTCCTGCGGGGCTGCACAGGATGCTCACAGCGGACCATGACCGGGCTGCGCGCCGGATGTGACCGGACGATGACCGTTGCGCTGCGCTTCTTGTCACACACCGCATTCCCGCTTTTCCGTGGATTTACGGAACCTAGGCTCCGGTGAATGCCTCTCCTTCGACGACAGAGCAAGGCCCAGGAGGTTTTTCCGTTGCTGCCCGCCCTTTTCATATCCGCCGCCCGGCGCACCGACCGACCCACGAGCCCGGCACGCCCGGCCCGGCTCGCCCTGATGGCCGGCACCGCGGTGCTCGGCGTCACACTGACGGCCTGCTCCGGCGGCGCCGCGGCCTCCGGTCACGACGGCAAGGACCGGAGCGCCGGTCCCTCCGAGGCCGCGCAGACCCGTATCTCGGTGAACCTGCGGGGTACCGCGGCCGCCGCGGGCGGACCGGTCACGGTGACGGCTGCCGCCGGGAAGCTGCGCACCGTCACGGTCTCGGCCGACGACGGTGACGCCCTCACGGGTCGGCTGTCGCCCGACGGCAGGACCTGGACGTCGGACCGGCCGGCCGCGCCCGGCACCGCCTACCGTGTCGAGGCGAAGGGCGCGGGCGGCGGCAGCGACTCGGCCGGGTTCACCACGGCGGCGGCGGACAAGGTGAACAAGCTGACGCTCGCTCCGGGCAAGAACACCACGGTCGGCATCGCCCAGCCGCTGTCCATCGTGTTCGACCACCCGGTGAAGAACAAGGCGGCGGTCGAGAAGGCCCTCAAGGTCTCCACCTCGAACAACACCGAGGGCTCCTGGGGGTGGCTGCAGGACTACTCGGGCCGCGACCGCGTGGACTGGCGTCCCAAGGAGTACTGGAAGTCCGGCACCCGCATCACGCTCGACGCCGATCTCAACGGCGTCGACTCGGGCTCATCGGGCGGCTGGTTCGTCCGCGACTACGCGACGACGTTCACCGTCGGCAGCAGCCAGGTGATCAAGGTGGACCTGGACCGTCACCGCCTCGCGCTGAAGCGGGACGGCAGAACGGTCATGGACGTGCCCGTGTCGGGGGGCACGCCGGGTGGTGACAAGAGGTCCTGGCGGGGCACGGCCGTCCTGATGGCGAAGGAGGGCACGATCAACATGAACTCCGAGACGGTGGGCCTGGGGGACGCGTACGACAAGATGGTCGACTTCTCGATGCGGCTGACCTGGTCGGGCATGTACGCCCATGCCGCGCCGTGGAACGCCGCGTACTTCGGGGTGGCCAACCACAGTTCGGGCTGTGTCGGGATGAGTGACGCCAATGCTGCGGCCCTCTACCGGCAGGCCCGCGTCGGCGACCCCTTCGAGATCACCGGCGCGGACACCAAGGGCACGGTCGCGGAGGGCAACGGCTACGGGGCTTGGAACGTCTCCTGGGCCGACTGGCAGACCAGGAGCGCTCTCGGCTGACGGCGGGGCCCGGCACGCAGCTGACCTTCTCCCCGCCCGGCACGGGCCCTCACAGGCGTCCGTGCCGCGGGCGAGGAGTGATCACCGGCTGCTGCCGGACGAGCACCGTTCCCCGGGGCCGCCTCGCTCGGCGGATCCCGGCTACTGCGTTCCCGACATCAGCGTGCCCGGCTGGGCCGGGGCGACGCCCGTCGCTTCCGTCTTGGGGTTGCGACGCTGCCGCTTCGCCACCCAGGTGGCGAACCAGGAGAGCAGCATGCACATCCCGATGTAGATCGGCGAGATCACCATCACCACGGGGATGAAGGGCAGATCGTAGTCGAGGTTGGACGCGATGAGCTTCCCCGCGTGGAGGAATTCCTCGTAGGTGATCAGGTATCCCAGCGAGGTGTCCTTCAGTGCCACCACCAGCTGGCTGATGATGGTGGGCAGCATCGCGCGCACCGCCTGCGG
This sequence comes from Streptomyces sp. NPDC048211, assembly GCF_043202315.1. Classification (NCBI taxonomy): domain Bacteria; kingdom Bacillati; phylum Actinomycetota; class Actinomycetes; order Kitasatosporales; family Streptomycetaceae; genus Streptomyces; species Streptomyces sp. NPDC048211. The sequence goes on along the minus strand of NZ_JBIDAD010000002.1, from coordinate 790,381 downwards.
GGCCAGGACGAAGGTCGTGACCTGCGTCTTGCGCATGCCCAGGGCGAACGCCGCCTCGCCCTGGCCGCGCTCCACCGAATTGATGCCGGTACGGAAGACCTCGGCGAGCACCGAGCCGTTGTAGAGCGTCAGTCCGGCGACCAGGGCCGGCAGCGGCTGCACCTTGAGGGCGACGAAGATGAAGAAGATCATCACCAGCACGGGCATGGCGCGGAAGAACTCGACGAGGATCGTCGCCACCCAGCGCACCGGCCTGTGGTCGGAGAGTCTCCCCACCGCGAGAACGGCACCGAGTGCCAGCGAGAGCACCGCGGCGTAGGCGAACGCCTTGAGGGTGTTGCCGAGCCCGCGCAGCAGCAGTTCCTGAATGCCCTTGTACTCGAAGGGCGTCCACTTGGCGCTGGTGAACTGGTCGGTGTCGAACAGCAGATAGATGACCCAGCCGACCAGGGCGAGGATCAGGATCGTCGAGATGATCCCGTACACGAAGTGCCGCTTGCGGGTCTGCGGCCCCGGGATGTCGTAGAGGACGGTCGCGCTGGGGGCGGAATGGGCGGTCATCGGGCGACTCCCCAGCGCTTCTCCAGCACGTTGAAGATCGCGCTGATGGTCAGAGTGATGATCAGGTATCCGACGGCGATCCAGACGAAGGTCCAGATGATGTTGTAGCCCAGTTCGTTGAGGGTCTTGTAGGTGCCGAGCAGTTCGGTGACGCTGAACGCCCCGGCGATCGCGGAGTTCTTGGCGAGCGCGATGAGCGTCGAGCCGATCGGCGGGATCACCGAGCGGAAGGCCTGCGGCAGCACCACGTTGCCGAGCGTCTGGCCGAACGTCATCCCGAGGCTCCGCGCCGCCTCGCCCTGCCCGGTCGGCACGGTGTTGATACCGGAGCGGAGCACCTCGCAGATGAACGCGGAGGTGTAGCAGCCGAGGGCGAGGATGGCGAAGACGTTGAACGGCAGTACCAGGCCGAAGCGCGGCAGGCCGAGCAGTACGGCGAAGAAGAGCAGGGTCAGCGGGGTGTTGCGCAGCACGGTCACCCAGACCGTGCCGATCACCCGGAGCGAGCCGACGGGCGCCACCCGGAAGGACGCCATGACGAATCCGAGGACCATGGCCAGGACCGAGGCGTAGAAGGTCAGCTCGACGGTCCCGAGGAACCCCTTGCCGTAGAGCGAGAAGTTGTCGGTGAGTACGTCCATGTGTCGTGGCCGTCCTCTCAGGTCGCCGGGTAGTTGTCGATGGGCGGCGGTTTCGGCGCGGGCACCCCGGAGAGCCCGAGCGTCGCCTCGAAGGCCTTCTTCCAGTTGCCGTTCTTCTCGTTGGTCTCCAGCGCGTCGTTGAGCGCGAACCGCAGCGCGTTGTCGCTGCGCGGGACGCCGATGCCGTACGGCTCCTCGGAGAAGGGCTTGCCGACGACCTTCATCTCGTCGGGCGCCTTCGCGGCGAAGCCCAGCAGGATCGCGTCGTCCGTGGTCACGACGTCGACCTGGTACGTCAGCAGGTTGTCGACGCAGATCGAGTACGTGTCGTAGGAGACCAGCTTCGCCTTCGGGTAGTCGGCGGCGATCCGCTGGTACGGGGTCGACCCGGCCGCCGAACAGACCGTCTTGCCGGCCAGGTCCTGCGGTCCGTGGATGTCGTTCTCGTCCGTGCGGACCAACAGCCCCTGTCCGGCCATGTAGTAGGGGCCGGCGAACCCGACGAGCTTCTTGCGCATGTCGTTGATGGTGTAGGTGCCGACGTAGTAGTCGATCTGCCCGTTCTGCAGGGCGGTCTCGCGGTTGGCCGAGGCGATGGTCTTGAACCTGATCGTCTTCGGGTCGAAGCCCAGCGAGGCCGCCATCATGCGGGCGATCTCGATGTCGAAACCGGAGTAGATCCCGGTGGCGGGGTCCTTCTCGCCGAGGTAGGGCTGGTCCTCCTTGGCCCCCACCCGCAGGTATCCGCGCTTCTTCGCGCTGGTCCAGGTCTTGGAGTCCGGCAGCCGGAAGGACGTGTCCACCTTGTAGACCGGCAGCGCCTCGGGCTGCGGCCCCTTCACCGGCGGGCTGCCGTCCTTGCCGCAGCCCGCGGCAAGGACGGCCAGCAGGAGACCGGCACAGGCGGCCAGTACTTTTCTCGTACGCAACACAGGGCCTCCCGTCAGTGCTTGAGGATCTTGGACAGGAAGTCCTTGGCGCGGTCGCTCTCCGGAGCGGTGAAGAAGTCCTCCGGGGTGCGGTCCTCGACGATGCGGCCGTCGGCCATGAAGACGACGCGGTTGGCCGCGGAGCGGGCGAAGCCCATCTCGTGCGTGACGACGACCATGGTCATGCCCTCGCGGGCGAGCTGCTGCATCACCTCCAGCACCTCGTTGATCATCTCCGGGTCGAGGGCCGAGGTCGGCTCGTCGAACAGGAGCGCCTTGGGGTCCATCGCGAGGGCGCGGGCGATGGCCACACGCTGCTGCTGTCCGCCGGAGAGCTGGGCGGGGAACTTGTCGGCCTGGCCGACGAGCCCCACGCGCTCCAGGAGTTCCCGGGACCGCTTGTCGGCCTCGTCCTTCTTCCGCTTGCGGACCTTGAGCTGCGCCAGCGAGACGTTGGCCAGCACGGTCTTGTGCGCGAACAGATTGAACGACTGGAAGACCATGCCGACTTCGGCCCTCAGCTGCGCCAGGCCCTTGCCCTCCTCGGGGAGGGGTCTGCCGTCGATGGAGATGTGACCCGACTCGATCGTCTCAAGCCGGTTGATGGTCCGGCAGAGCGTTGATTTCCCGGAGCCGGAGGGGCCGATGACCACCACCACCTCCCCGCGGCCGACGGTGAGATTGATGTCCTGCAGTACGTGCAACTTTCCGTAGAACTTATTGACGTCACGCAGCTCGATCAACGGATCGACGGCCATACGCTGCCCTACCCACTTATCGCTATGTCGAGGTCAGCGCAAACTATCCACCCCGGAAAGGGACTTCACACTCGACACGCGCAAATAGGGCATAAGGCGTTTTATCTCGTCGCACGGTGCGCGAGGCCCGGCGTCACCCCTCGGCCGACTCCGAGTACACCTGGGACAGCTCGGGGCTGCCGGTCATCGCCCAGTCCAGACCGGCCTCGACCACATCGATCTCGCGCCCCGAAGGCAGGCGCACCACGGGCTGACCGCTCGGCCGGATGCGCCACAGCGCCCCGGTGACGTTGCGCACCAGGACCGTGCCCAGGTAGAGCCCCGCGTCGTTGCCCAGCCAGGGCAACTCCTCCGGATCGTCGCGCCAGCGGGGCGGCAACTGGTCGAGCGCCGCCAACGAGGCCGGGCTGTCATCGAGTTCGAGGCCTCTCTCCCCCACCCGGACACGCAGCAGCTCACATTCGGCGAGCATCTCGGCCACGCCTTCCGGATCGGCCTCGACGGCGGCCGCGAGCCCCGTCCCCCGTGTTCCGTCGTGTCGCTTAAGCCAGTTGTCCAAGAAAGGGATGTTCATACCAGTCAGGGTCCCATCCCGGCCCGCATCCGCACCACAGGGCGCGCGGCCTGTCGTTCGAGTGCTGACCACCACGCGTACGCCCCGCGTTCACCCGGACACGCTCCCGCCCGGCGAACACACGGGCCGGGCGTGTACGCGGCGCGGCCGGACGAGCGAGCGATGCGGTCGTCCGCGTATGCGGCGCGGGTGGGGCCCGCGAGCGTTGCGGCTGGAGAGAGCGGATGAGAAGCGGGGTGGAGGAGCCGGGCGTCGGGCTGGTAGCTTCTGCCTCATGAGCAGCCCCGAGTCCGACAGACGCTAGCCACCGGTCCCCCGGTGGCTTCCCGCGTCCGAGCCTGACCGACTTCCCGCGTCAGGGCTGCCGCGCTGCCTCCGCCCGGACCCATGCGATGCGGGTCACGCCGGGCCCGGCGCACGGGCGCAGCTCTCCCAGCACTCCACACCCCGGAGTCCCCGCTCGGAGCCGGGCTCCGAGGCCCGGGGTCCTGCTCCTGCCGCTCCGGGACGCGACGCGCGCTTGACCGTGAGCGCTGTGGCCATGGCGCTGATCGCGACCGTCGCTCCGAGCGATCGTGGTGCTGATCGACCGTTGTACTGCCCGGTCGTTGTGCTGATCGACCGCTGAGCTGATCCGCCACGTTGCCGCTCGTCGTCACGGGCGGGCGCGGCCCGCATCCCCGACCGGTTCCTGTCCACCAGCCGTCCATGGGGTTCTTCATGCCGTTTTCCGTCTACGCTCTCGGGCTCGCCGTCTTCGCCCAGGGCACTTCCGAGTTCATGCTGTCCGGTCTGCTGTCGGGCATCTCCGCGGACCTGCGCGTGTCCATTCCCGCCGCGGGCCTGCTCACCTCGGCGTTCGCCGTGGGCATGGTCCTCGGGGCGCCCGCGATGGCGCTCCTGGGCCGCAACTGGCCGCGCCGCCGCGCCCTGTTGTCCTTCCTCGGCGTCTTCGCCGCCGTCCACGTCATCGGTGCGGTCACTTCGAGTTACGGGGTGCTGCTGGCGACACGCGTCGTCGCTGCGATGGCCAATGCCGGCTTCTGGGCCGTCGCCCTGGTCACCGCGGTCGCCCTCGCCGGACCCGCGGCGAGGGCGCGGGCCACATCCGTGGTGGTCGGCGGTGTCACCGTCGCCTGTGTGGCGGGAGTGCCCGCCGGAGCATGGCTGGGCGAGCAGTGGGGGTGGCGTGCGGCGTTCTGGGCCGTGGCCCTCGTCGCGCTGCCGGCCGGCGCCGTGATCGCGGCGACGATCCCTGCGGGGCGGCCCACGGCCTCCCTGCCGAGCGCGTACGCCGAACTGCGGACGCTGGCCGGGTCGCCGCTGCTGCTGGCCCTGCTGACGAGCGCGCTCGTCCAGGGAGCGACCTTCTGCGCGTTCTCCTACCTCGAACCGGTCGCCCGGCACGTCACCGGACTCGGTGCCGCGTGGGTGCCCGTACTGCTCGCGCTGTTCGGTGTGGGCTCGTTCATCGGGGTCGCCGTCTGCGGCCGGATCATCGACTCCCGCCCCGTCTCCCTGACCGCGGCCGGCCTGGCCGCTCTGGCCGTCGGCTGGGCCCTGTTCGCGTCCGGCGCCGGCAGCCCCGTGGCGGTGGTCGCGCTCGTCCTCGTCCAGGGCATGCTCGCCTTCGGCACCGGAACCGCGATGATCTCGCACGTATTCCGGCTGGCGGGCGGTGCGCCGACCCTGGCCGGTTCGTTCGCCACGGCGGCGTTCAACGTGGGCGCGGCGGTCGGGCCCTGGCTGGGCGGACTGGCGATCGGCGCGGGCTTCGGCTTCCGCTCGCCGCTGTGGGTGAGCGCGCTGCTCATGGTCCTGGCGGTCGGGACCGCGGCGGCCGCCGCCCTCGCGACCGTACGGGCTCAGGTGCCAAGCGTGGACGCCTGAGCCCTGGCGCCGCCGCTCAGAGGTCGAGGTCGACGACCACCGGCGCGTGGTCGGAGGCGCCCTTGCCCTTGCGCTCCTCGCGGTCCACGTAGCTGTCCTTGACGGCGGCGGTGAAGGGGGCGTTGCCGTAGACGAGGTCGATACGCATGCCCTTGTTCTTCGGGAAGCGCAGCTCGCGGTAGTCCCAGAAGGTGTACGGGCGGTCGTACTTCAGCGGCCGGGGCATCACGTCGGCGAGGCCCTCCTCGCGCAGGGTGGCGAGGGCGGCCCGCTCGGCGGGAGTGACATGGGTCGCGCCCTCGAAGAGGGCCGGGTCCCACACGTCCTCGTCGGTCGGGGCCACATTGAAGTCACCGAGGACGGCGAAGGGCAGCGCCCCCGCGGCATCCGCCGCCACCGCCTTCTGCAGCGCCTCGAACCAGCGCAGCTTGTAGGCGTAGTGCTCGTGCTCGACCTCGCGGCCGTTGGGGACGTAGACCGACCAGAGGCGGACCGGGCCGACGGTCGCGCTGATCGCCCGGGGTTCCTGCACGCCGTCGTAGTCGGGGCCGCCGGGCAGCCCCGTCACGACGTCGGCCAGACCGACGCGGGAGACCAGCGCCACCCCGTTCCACCGGCCCGTGGCGTTGACCGCGGACTCGTATCCGAGCTCGCGGAGCGCTTCGGCCGGGAACTGCTCGGCCGTGCACTTGGTCTCCTGGATGCACAGCACGTCCGTGCCGGTGCTCTCCAGCCAGGCCAGCAGCCTCGGCAGGCGGGCGGTGATCGAATTGACGTTCCAGGTGGCGATGCGCATGTAGGTAAACCTAGCGGCTCCCACTGACAGTCGCCGGGGCGGCGCCCGTCACACGCCGGTCGACTCCCCCGGGGCCAGCCGGGCATGGTCGGCGCCGCCCAGGTTGCCGATGTGGGTGTCGTAGATCGGGCGGGCCAGATCCGTGAGCAGCGCGTCGTGGATGTCGATGGCACGGCGCGGCTTGACCTCGCGCACGTAGTCGATGACCTCGGAGATCTTGTTCCAGGGGGCCATCACCGGGACCATCAGCGTGTCGACCGGCCGCTCGGGCACGGTGAGGGCGTCCCCCGGGTGGAAGACGGAACCGTCCACCAGGAAGCCGATGTTCGTGACCCGCGGGAGATCCGGGTGGATCACGGCATGGAGCTCACCGTGCACCTGGATGTCGAATCCGGCCGCCGAGAAGGTGTCGCCGTGGCCGACGGTGTGGACGCGCCCCGGGAACGCCGCGGCGAGCTGCCCCGCCACGCTGCGCAGCGTCCAGATCTCGGCGGCCGGGTCGGCCTCCAGTCCGGCCCGCAGCCGCTCCTCGTTGAAGTGGTCGGGGTGCTCGTGCGTCACCAGGATCGCCTCGGCGCCGATCGCGGCGTCCCCCTCGGAGAACCCGCCCGGGTCGATGACGAGCGTGCGCCCGCCCTTCTCCAGTCGGATGCAGGAGTGGGACTGCTTGGTCAGGGTGAGCGCGAGCGGCTCGGGGTTCTGGGCGTTCATACAGCCCATCCTGCTACGCGGGCGGCGTCGTTTCCGCCTGAATCACGGACTGGGCGATCGTGAAAGCGGCACTCGCGGCGGGAATCCCGCAGTACACGGCCGTCTGCAGCAGCACTTCCCTGATCTCGGCCGGGGTGAGGCCGTTGCGCAGAGCGGCGCTGACGTGGGCCGCCAGGCCCTCCAGATGTCCGGAGGCGACCAGAGCGGTGAGCGTGACGCTGCTGCGGGTGCGCCGGTCGAGACCCTCCCGGCGCCAGACCTCGCCCCAGGCGTAGCGGGTGACGAGCTCCTGGAAGTCGCCGGTGAAATCGTCGGAGGCGGCCATGACGCCGTCCACATGGGCGTCACCGAGCACCTCACGGCGAATCTTCATGCCCGGCCCGTACGGATCGGGGCGCCCGCCGGTCTCCGCCTCGGGCTGCACGGTGCCGGTGGTGAGCTCCGCGACGGGCAGCACGGGGGCGGAGAGCCTCGGCACGAACGAGGGGACGGGAATGGCGGCCAGGGTGTCCTGCCAGGCCGTGGAGAAGTGAGTGAGCAGGAGGTCGGTGACGGCTGCCGGCTGCTCGACCGGGGCCAAGTGGGAGGCGCCCGGGACGAGAGCGAGCCGTGCGTCCGGTATGCCCGCGACCAGGGTCCGGGCGTCGCCGGGACCGGTGACCTGGTCCTCGGCGCCGACCAGGACGAGCGTGGGAGCACCGATCCTGCCGAGATCGGTCCGGATGTCGAAGGCGGCGAGTGCCTCGCAGGCGGCGATGTAGCAGCCGGGGTCGGTGGTACGCACCATCTGGACGGCCCACTCGACGATGGCGGGCTGGGCGGCGGCGAAGCCCGCGGTGAACCAGCGCTCCGGCGCGGTGCGGGCCATCGGCTCCAGTCCGTTGGTGCGGACGATCACCCCGCGCTGGCGGAATTCGTCGGCGCTGCCGAACCGGGGCGAGGACGCGACCAACGCCAGCGAGGCCACCCTCTGCGGGTGGCGCAGCGCGAGGTCGGCGCCGATCGCGCCGCCGAGCGAGCAGCCCGCGTAGCCGAAACGCTGCACACCGAGGCTGTCGAGCGTGGCCACCAGCCGGTCGGCGAGCTCACTGACGGAGGTGGCGGGGTGCGCGGGCGCGCCGCCGTGTCCCGGGAGGTCGTAGCGGAAGACTCTCCAGTGCTGGGTGAGCTCGGGTATCTGGCGGTCCCACATGTGCCAGGTGGTACCGAGGGAGGGGCCGATCACCAGGACTGGTGCGTCTTCGGGCCCGTCAAAGCGGTATTGCAGGGTGTTCGGGGGTGTCTCGCTCACCCGCCCGACCCTCTCATCTGTCACGAGATGTCACATCGCCGGGGTGGACCTAGTCGGGCCTTGCCCCGTTCCGGCGCTGCCAAGCCTGCCGCCGAGAGTGGTCCGCAACCAGCAGCCGGACTCCGAACCAACCTCGATTCTGCTGGCCATGCGGCTCGGCAAGTCGCACGGCTGGCAGTCCGCATCGCTCACGCTTGCCCCTCCGCCGCAACCCCGTGCAGGCCATCCCAAGTGGTGGCGGCTCCACGAAGATCCTCCACATCCGGCTTGACGTACCACCGCTTGGTCGTCTTGATATTTGTATGCCCGGCCCATCGGGCGAGGATGTGATCCGGGACACCGTTGTTGGCCAAGAAGGTGAAGCACGACGAGCGTGCGTCGTAGATCCTGACGCGGCGGAGCCCGAGAAGTTCCATAAGCCGGTACGCGCGTCGGCGAAGTTGCTTGATCGTAAAGGCATCGCCCGCCTCGTGCACCAGCACGTAGCCGGAAACCGTGTACGCCTCCCCCAGAGCGAGCCTCTCATCGGCTTGGAGAGCCCGGAATGCTTTGAGGGCGCCCAGCACCAGGGCCGGCAGCGGCAGATCCCGCTCACCCGCAAGAGACTTGGTGTCCTTCTCCACCACGTACCCGTTACCCATCATCGTGCGCGTGTTGGCGATAACGATCGTGGCATTCTCCAAGTCAACATCTTCCCACCGGAGGCCGCAGACTTCTGCTGGACGAAGCCCCATCAGCGAAAGAAGGAGCGCAGCATAGAGACGCTCATCCCTAATGCCATGGATGAACTTTTGAACCTCCTGGACGTTCCAGGGCGGCACCTCCTCTTTCCTCTTCCGCTCCTCCTTGCGCGCCCTCCGAGGAATTACCACATGGGCAGCGACATTGACGTACAACAATCGCCGGGTAACGGCTCTCCCCAGCGCTTCCTTCAGTCGAGCGAGGCTCATATCCACACTGGTGACACTGAGCGACGTTCCGGCCCTTTTGCCACGCACACGGCCATGCGCCAGCGCCCAGTCCCGCCACTCTTCCACGTGCTCTTCAGTAAGGTCCTGGAGGCGGATATTGCCGAGCCTCCCACGAACTCGGTCAAGGGTAGTCCTGTAGTTGTAGATGGTGGTTTCTTCGAGGTCTTCCGCCTTCATGGCCAGCCATCGATCGAGCCACTCATTCACGGTGATCTTGTTGGGCGGCACAAGCGACCCTTCATGCCGCCGATTAGTTATGTTGGCGTACTCAGCCTTAGCTTCCTTCAAGGAGTCGAAGGTGCGCCTCAACTGCTTCCGCTTCCCAGTTTCGGGGTCGATTCCTACGTCGACAACAAATCGGTATCTAGCCTTCCCCTTCGAGTTCGGCGGAAGTCTCTTGATGGGATCGGGCAGAACACTCACTCTCCTCGGACAGGCGGACGCTTCTTCACAACGCCACTAGGCGAATTGATGGCCCCATCCGCTACGGCTCCACCGCCAAGCACAGCCGCGTGCGAACTCCCTCAATGGTCTGCACGATCCCCGGTTTCGGTAACCGGGGATCGTGGCCTATATTTCGCCCCGCATCCGGGGGCTACGACGTCAATCGGTAGGACCTGAGCGCGGGGTGCACGTCGTCTTCGACCAGGGCCACGAGCCCGTCCTCGGTGAGTCGGCTGAGGTTACGGGTCACGACGCGTTCGGGGGCACCGACGGCTTGGGCGATGCCACGGGTCTCAGCACCTGGGTGGGCCGCGACGTATGCGAGCACCATCAGGTCTTGGCGATACCCGCGTTGCACCAGATCCTCACCGAAAAGCCCGGCGGCACAGACGCAGAGGCACAAGGCCGTAGAGAGGGCGGCATAGTCGGCTCTCGCCTGGGCAGTCCAGGCGTTCACAGCGCCGAGCGCGAGGAGGATCGGAGCGGTGAAGCGGGCCGAGCGAAGTGCGGATTTCGACAGGTGAGCCTCCTTGGTAGGGAACGTGACACGGAGACACGGGGCGGGTACCGGGTTCCGGGGCGGTCGGCATCCTCACCACCCTCGATGTCTCTGACCTGGTGTTTTCCGGGGAGCTTGTACGTTGACATGGTCCCCTGGGTGGTTCCAGTCCCTTGGGGCTCTTTCTCGTCTGCCGTGGGCGAATGCCCTGCCGACGCCCCGCGTGAGGCGTGCGCCGCCCCGGACCTATCCAGGCGGAAGGAGCATGCCGGCACCACCGACACACGAAGGCTCTGCGCGACCTCGTCGACCACGGCCTGGTCGCCTCCGGCCGGCGGAGCGAATTTGACGTCACTGCCGTGCCGCCCTCGGGGCGAACGCGGAGGCGATGACGTCCGGCGTGGTCGTACACGGCGCACACAGCGCACGCGGTGTGGCAGTCGCCTCCCAGCGCCCTGAGAACGCCCAGCTCGATGCGCAGCGGGCGCTGGACGGCGGGGGCGTGGCTGAGCTCCAGGAGCTGACAGCGACCGAGTCGCCAACACGGTGTTCGACGATTACAAATCGGCGCCTGTGGCGACAGGAGGCATCGGCGGGAAGTACCGGCGTGTGCCGTACCACCTGCCTGACTCAGAGCCGCTGCCAGCGGGCCTGAGCCGTGAAGGCGATCTCACTTCTGGACATGGGCATGCAAAACGCCGTTTTCAAGCCAACGTCCGGCGCTCGGGGTCACACAGTCCCTCAGAGCCTGGATCATGGCCATCTCTCTTCTTCTCATGGTCACCGGGACGGGACTGGTTGCCGAGAGTGCCCGGAGACCAGGCAAACTAGCGGCGTAAGTGACCCAAGCAGATGCTGACGTGGAAAGGCGTGGACTGAGCTCATGACCGGGAGCCCCACTCAGATTGGCCGCTATACGGTGGCTCGGGAGCTCGGCTCCGGCGGCATGGGCGAGGTATATCTCGCGTACTCCCCCGCGGGCTCTCCCGTAGCTGTGAAGGTCATTCGCACCGACAAGCTGGACCCGGTCACGCGAGCGCGCTTCGAGAAGGAAGCTCTGATTGCTCGCACAGTGATCGGCACCAACCGGGTGGCGCGCTTCCTGGATGCTGATCCGTTCGCGGATCGTCCGTGGCTGGCGATGGAGTATGTGGCCGGCCGGACCCTGTTGGACTGCGTGGATAGTGACGGCACGCTCCCACTGCCGTTGGTGGCCAGCCTCGGCGCGCTCCTCGCCGAAGGGCTGAGTGCCGTGCACGATGCGGGGCTGCTGCACCGAGACCTGAAGCCTCAGAACGTCATGCTGGGCAGCGAAGGCCCGATAATCATCGACTTCGGACTCAGTGCGTTCATGGACGCTGCCAAGGACACGCTGTCACATAGCGGAATGATCATCGGGACCGTGCGCTGCATGCCCCCGGAGCAGGCGAGCGGGCATCCGCAGGTGACGCCGGCGGCGGATGTGTACGCACTGGGCACGGTCCTCCTATACGCCGCGGCCCGGCACTATCCGTACGACGGACACCAGTGGGAAGCCGTCGCCATGCAGGTCTCGAACCCGGAGATCGGCCCGGACCTGAGCGGTGTGCCGGAAGGCTTCAAAGAGCTGCTCGCAGCGATGCTCGCTCACACGCCGGAAGGCCGGCCCACTCTGGCCAAGGTGGCGGACGCCTGCGCGGATCTCATGAAGGCAGCGGGCAGGACGCCCGCCGACGCGCGGCTCGCCCTCATCGACCGCACGACAGCAGCTGGCGGGAACACTCCGACGCCGGAACCGTCCTCTGCATCGATCGAGAAGCTGATTGATGAGCAGGCCGCGATCGTGGACCCGCACAACCTCGTCAGCCCACTCGACATTCGGCCTGCGCCTGAGGAGCCGGAAGCCGACGAAGAACTGGTACCTGAGCTGCCCACGCCACCTGTGAGGCCAAAAGCTCGCACTCAGCGGGAGCGGCCGGTGGCGTCGCAGCGGGTGGCGGGCGAACTGCGGGAGCAGTACGCGGTGAATTCCACCCTTTGACGGCCCGAGGCCGCTATTGCCTGGTGGGAGACTTGCTGGAACGGGTTCGAGTGGCCGGCTGATCTGCTGGCGGCAGGCCCGTTAGAAGTTGAGCGGCGTGAGTGCCGCTGGTGAAGGATCGGAGCGGACGTTGAGCGTCGAGGCGGGAGCCGCGGGCGGCCAGAGCGATGCGGTGTGGGGTGCCTGGGAGCCCGACGAGCCCTCGCCCGAGCAACAGTCTCCCGCCACGTCCGGTTACGCCGCCGGAGCGCAGGTGGAGATCCGCGACGAGCTGTGGCTGGTCCGCAAGTGCCGGTCCACGGCCCGCGACGGGTGGATGGTCGAGGTCACCGGCATCTCCTCGTTCGTCCGTGGGGTCGAGGCCGTCTTCTACGACAAGCTCGATCTTGTGAGCGTGCTCGACCCCCACGAGACGCAACTGGTCGCGGACGACTCTGCCAACCATCGGAGAGCCCGCCTGTTCCTTGAGGCGATCATGCGGAAGACGTTCCTGCCTCAGACCGAGCATGGGCTGGCGCTGGCGGACAATTTCCTCATGGACCAGCAGGTCCACCAGCTGCGGCCGGCCGAACTCGCGCTGTCGATGAAGAACCCACGACCGCGGATCCTCATCGCGGACGTGGTGGGTCTGGGCAAGACCCTGGAGATCGGGGTGCTCCTTGCCGAGCTCATCCGGCGCGGTCGCGGCGAGAAGATCTTGGTCGTGACGCCGCAGCATGTTCTGGAGCAGTTCCAGCGTGAGTTGTGGACCCGGTTCGCGATCCCACTGGTGCGGCTGGACTCGACGGGGATCCAGCGGGTGCAGCAGGACATCCCCGCAGGCCGCAACCCGTTCGCGTATTTCAAGCGGGCGATCATCTCCGTGGACACGTTGAAGAGCGACGTGTACGCCCACCACCTGGAGCACACCGAGTGGGACGCCGTCGTCATCGACGAATCTCACAACCTCGTCAACCAGGGGACGAAGAACAACGCGCTCGCTCGGCTGCTGGCGAGGAAGACCGATGCGCTGGTGCTGGCCTCGGCCACGCCGCACAACGGCGATGCCTCTTCATTCGCTGAGCTGGTCAAGATGCTGGACGAGGCGGCGATCGCCAACCCGAACCGGTACGAGGTCAAGGACCTCGAACACCTCTACATCCGGCGTACGAAGACCACGGCGGAGGTACGCGAGTCCCTCAAGGGTGCCTGGGCGGACAGAGGCCCCTCCCAGCCGCTACGAGCGCCGGCCGGTGAGAAGGAGCTCGCCGTCTTCCGCGAACTGGCCACGCGCTGGATTCCTGCTGACCCCGACCAGCCTTCGGTCAGCCGGCACCAACTCGTGCCGTATCAGCTGCTGAAGTCGTTTCTGTCCTCGCACCGGGCCCTACGGGCGACGATCAAGACGCGGATCGCGACGCTGGACAAGCCACCTGTCGAAAAGTCGGCCGACAAGAAGAAGCAGACCCGGCCGGTTGATCCGAAGGTCCGCGAGGCGGAGGTCAAGCGGGAGCGTGCAGCTCTGGTGGAGTTGCAGCAGCTGAACGAGCAGATCCAGGACTCCGACTCGGCGAAACTCACCGCGCTCCTGGCTGAGCTGCGCGAGATGGGTGTCGGGCCTGGCTCGGACACCCGGGTCGTGGTGTTCTCGGAGCGCATCCCCACCCTGAAGTGGCTGGCCGAGACCGTACCGGCTGCGCTCGGCTTTCCGAGCGGGACCAGCCCGGATGAGAGCAAGCCGTGGCTGGGCTTCGGCGGTGCGGTGCAGGTCATGCACGGCGAGGCCAGCAGCGACGAAGAGCAGCGGGACATCGTCGAGAAGTTCGGGCTGCGCGACGATCCGGTGCGCATCCTGTTTACCGGCGACGTTGCCTCCGAGGGCGTCAACCTGCACCAGCAGTGCCACCTGCTCGTGCACTATGACCTGCCCTGGTCCCTGATCCGTATCGAACAGCGCAACGGCCGTATCGACCGTTACGGCCAGGCGTACCCTCCACAGTTCCGGGCACTGGTTCTCACCAGCGACATCCCATGGCGCACGGATGAGACCAGCGGGCAGCCGCGCACCCTCGATGACCGGCTGGTGGGCGAGAAGCTCCTGGGGCGCGAAGAAGAAGCCCACAAGATTGAGGGATCGGCCGAGGCCGTCACCGGTCTGTACCGGGCCAAGGAGGAGGAGAACCGTCTCACCCAGGACCTGATCGCCGGCCGTACCGTCGAGGAGTCGATCAAGCAGTCCCAGCAGGGCGGTGCCGCCTTCCTGGCCGGGCTGCTCGGTCAGGTCGGTGCGGTCCCCGAACACCCCGAAGTACCGCGCGCGGTGGTACCGACGCTCTTCCGCTCCACCGCCGACTACTTCGACGAGGCACTGCGCCAGGTCTGCCACCCCAACCCCGAGGACCAGCTGTCCCTGCGGCGTGATGATGACGGCACCATCGCCTTCGAGCCCCCGCGCGACTTGCTCTACCGGCTCAAGGCTCTGCCCAAGTCGTACCTGGACGAGCAGCGGATCATGCCCCGTAAGACCGAACCGGGCCGGCTGCGCGTCACGTTCTCCAAGGACCTCGCTGACGCGCGTCTGAAAGCGGCCCGGGAGACCTCCAAGTCCCAGTGGCCCAACGTCTCTTACGTATCGGACGTCCACCCGGTCCTGGACTGGCTGACCGACAAGGTCCTCGTCGAGATCGGCCGCCACCAGGCCCCGGTACTCGCCGCTGCCGTTGACCGTCCCACCTTCCTGGTGCAGGGCATCTACTCCAATGGTCAGGGCCGACCGACCATCGTGGAGTGGATGGCAGTCTCCGGGTTGCCCGGGGAGCCGACCACGGTGGAGCTGACCGAAGAGGTACTGGAGCGTTACGGAGTCGGCCCGAGCATGCCCGGCCGCGCCACTCCCCGGGATCTGCCTGGTCTGACCTCTCTGGTCCCCGATGCGATCGATGAAGCCAAGAGGCACCTCGGCACGCTTGAGGAGCACTACCGCCAGCGCATCGAGAAGACCCTCGCCCCCTACCGCAAGCGCGTCACCCACTGGAAACAGGACGCCCTCTCCGCCGGTCTGCGCCCGGACAAGCGGGGAGTCGGCCAAGCCGCGAGTGACCGGATGCGCCTGGTCAAGTCCCTGGAAACGAAGGGCGAGCCGATGCTGCGGCTCCTGGCTGTCCTGGAACCGCACACCGTTGAAGGGGGCACTGCACGATGAGCACCGACTTCGACTCCTTCATCAACCGCGGCGAGTACCTGTCCGCGTATTACTTCGCCGAGCAGCTCGGCGCCGACCTTAAGAAGGGGCTGTTCGCCACCTGGACGCTTCGTGAGGGCGACGAGAACGACCCGCGTAAGACCCCTCGTGAGCAGCTCCGCGCTCTGCGCTCCGTCTACCTTGCTGAGGACGTGCGCGCCTACTTCGCCGACGCCGCCCAGCGCGGTGCTGGTGACGATGCGCGACTCCTTACGCACAACAACCCTGAGTGGGCCAAGCGGCTCACCGAGTGGCACCAGACCGTGCTGCGCGCCCTCGGGTACAACGCGGCCCCCAGCGAACTCACCGTGCACCGTGCCGGACGCGAGCACGCCCTGCCTGTCGCCTACCACGGTCACGGCATCATCGCGCTCGACTGCGGCTGGACCTCCGCCTACGACACTGCTCTGGATGCCGATGGCTCCGGACGCCTTTTGGCTCCGCTACGCGTCAGCGCGAGTGAGAGTTACGAGACGGGTGCAGATCTGGCCTCCTGGCTCTTCGAGAGTGAGCTCGGTGAGCCCGGCGGCGCTCATCCCCGTTTCGTCTTGCTCCTCATCGGCGGCGTGATCCTGCTTGCCGACCGCCAGTCTTGGCGCGAGGGCCGCTATCTCGCGGTGAGCCTCGATGCGGCCCTGGAACGCAACGACCGTGCTCAGCAGGGTGAACTCTCCACCATTGCTGCACTTTTCAGCCTGGACATGCTCCGCCCCGGCGACAACGACCAGACCCGGGCGATCGACGGCCTGCTCAAGTCGTCGAGTACCAACGCGGTCGGCGTTTCCAACGAACTTCGCTACGGGCTCCAGCGCTCGGTCGAGGTCATCGCGAACGAAGTCCTCAGCCGGATGGCCGAGCCGAGGAACCACGTCACCCCGGCCGACATCGAATGCCCGAAGATTCGCTTCGCCCGGGAACTGACCCGTGAGTCCCTGCGCTACCTGTACCGGATCCTCTTCCTGCTGTATGCCGAAGCTCGCCCTGAACTCGGCATCCTTCCCGCCGACGATGGAAGCTACGAGGCCGGCTACTCGATGGCCCGCCTGCGCGAACTCGTCGAGCGCGACGAGGAACTCGTCGACGAGGAAGCCAAGAACGGCTTCCACCTCTTCCAGTCCCTCGACGTCCTGTTCAACAAGGTCAACTTTGGCCATCGCGCCTACGGCTCCGAGCCCGACGACGACCAGCCCGGCGACGACGAAGAGACTCGAGAGGCCAAGGCAGCACGCCGCAGCGAAGACCGCGGTCTCCGCTTCGAGCCCCTGCGCAGCGAACTCTTCGAACCCACCGCCATCCGCCTCATCGGCACCCGCGTCCTGGACCCGACCAGCGACGAGGACAACGACCCGCGCTGGCTCGACCTGCGCCTGCGCAACTCCGCCCTCCACGAAGTCCTACGCCTGCTCACCATGAAGAAGGGCAAGCGCGGCGAACGCGGCGGCTTCATCTCCTACCGCAACCTCGGCATCAATCAACTCGGCGCCGTATACGAGGGGTTGATGTCCTACACCGGCATCATCGCCAAAGAGGAGCTGTGCGAGGTCGCCAAGGGTGGAGACCCTGAAAAGGGCTCCTGGCTCATCCCCTCGCACAAGCAGGACCAGTACCCCGACAAAACCCTCATCCACTACAGCGAGGACGACGCCCGCAAGGGGCTGCGCGGGGTCAAAAAGTACGAGAAGGGCTCTTTCGTCTACCGCCTCGCCGGCCGCGACCGTGAGACCTCCGCCTCGTACTACACCCCCGAGTCACTCACCCAGGTCACTGTCGAACTCACCCTGAAGAACCGTCTCGACCAGGAACGCGACGCCGACGGCAACATCGTCAAGACGCGTGCCTCCGAACTCCTCAAGTACAAGATCTGCGAGCCGGCACTCGGCTCCGGCGCCTTCCTCAACGAGGCCATCAACCAGGTCGCCGACGAATACCTGCGCCGCCGCCAGGACGAACTCGGCACCCCCATCCCCACCACCGACGCACTCACCGAGAAGCAGAAGGCCAGGGCCTACATCGCCCTGCACAACGCCTACGGCGTCGACCTCAACGCCACCGGAGTCGAACTCGCCGAGGTATCCCTGTGGTTGAACACCATGCACCCAGGCATGCGCGCTCCCTGGTTCGGCCTGCACCTGCGCCGAGGTAACTCGCTCATCGGCGGGCGGCGCGCGGTCTACGCGGGCGACGACGTCTCCGGCAAGGAGAAGGCGTGGCTGAAGGCGAAGGGCACCCTGGCGCCTACTCCGCTCCCGTTCCTCAAGGACGGCGAGCCACAGCCGTTGCCTCAGGACGCGGTACACCAATTCCTGCTGCCGAGCCCAGGCTGGGCTGCGGTCACGGGCTCGAAGGAGGCCAAAGAACTCGCCAAGGACGGCGTCGAACAACTCGCTTCCTGGAAGAAGGGAATCCTCAAGCGTCCGAAGCGCAGTACCGCCCATCTCAACAAGGACGGCAGCCACACCCGGCTTCCGGGCGGAAGGCTGAAGCCGGAAGCGACTTCGCAGTTCACGCGGCTTAGGGATGCCGCCCGAAGAGCAGAATTCCTCTGGTCGGCCGTCACCAAGCGCATGGAACTCTCCGAGCAGGCGATCGCACGGCGCATCGACGTCTGGCAGGCCGATCCGAATGACCCCGAGTACGCCTTCCTCCGACGCCCTGAGCAGGCCGTACCGAAGGAGAAGGTCTTTGAAGACCTCTTCAACGCCATCGACACCCCGTACTGGCGGCTGAAGACGATCATGGACGCATGGTGTGCCCTGTGGTTCTGGCCCGCAGACAAGGCCGGACTGCTGGACGGTACGGACGGTGAATACACGGCGCGGAAAGTGATCGACGGCGCCGACGCCCTTAGCGAACTCGGGGGAGTACCGCTCGTCGGTGGAGAGCCCACGGACGAGGCGCACGTCGAACCGCGCGCGTCGCAGAAGGTCCCCGCGTCCACGGCACAGCCGCGTTTCGTCGAAGCTACAGCGACGGCACTGTTCTCGCTGGGCGCTGAGCAGACATCCTTCGACGACCTCGCCGAGGAAGCGGAGCAGGCTGCCGAGCCGAAGGAGAATCGACCGAAGTCCAGGAAGAAGGCCGCACCGAAGCCCACGGTCGTAGTGCGACGGCAGATGATCCCGCTCAAGGACCTGGATGACTGGCTGGACTTCCTGGAATCCATGCTCGGAACCGCCGACCTCCCCGAGGGCACGCTCCTGGACAGCTTTGACTCCTTGGATGCTCTCAAGGAGTTCGAGGAGACCCTCCCGGGCTTCATGGGCATGGACACTGCCAACCCTGAAGATCGCTACCCGTGGCTGCGGGCAGCCAAGGAAATCGCACGGGAACAAGGCTTCCTGCACTGGGAGTTGGAGTTCGGGCTCGTCTTCGCGCGGAGCGGAGGATTCGACCTTCAGGTAGGTAATCCGCCGTGGGTAAGGCCGGAGTGGAAGGAGAACTCCGTCCTAGCGGAGTACGAGCCGTGGTTCATGCTCACGGAGAAGCCTCCGGCAGCGGAGAAGAACCGACGACGCTCAGCCGAGCTGGCCAAGTCCGAGGTACGTAACTATGTTCTCGGAGAGTTGACCGCCACGGCTACCACGGCCGACTATCTGGCATCACCGCAGGTGTATCCACTCATTGCGGGCAGTCGTCCGGATCTCTATCGCGCGTTCATGTGCCAGACCTGGGACCACACCGCAGCGGGCGGCACCGTCGGACTCGTCCATCCGGACACCCACTTCAGCGGTGACAATGAAGCGGCCCTTCGCGAAGCTGCTTACCGGCGGTTGCGGGTGCACGGGGACTTCGTGAACTCGGGCAACCGCTTCTTCCCGCCGCCGGTCGGCCGGTCCAGCCACTTCGGGGTACACATCTACGGCGAGTGCGGAGAGATCGACTTCGAGCATCTGTCCTGGCTGTTCTCCGTCGATGCCCTACGGCATTCGAGTACGCACGGCGGCAATGGTGACGCACCCGGTGTGAAGTTCCAGGGCGGCTGGGACGAGCGCCCGCACCAGAAGCGGGTCGTGCGCGTGACACGCCACACGCTCAAACGGTGGCAGCGACTCTCGGGAGAACAGGATGTCCCCGTCGAGCAGGCACGGCTACTCACACCAGTGAGCACGGCAGAGGACCCGGCCATCGACCTTCTGGCCGCGTACCCACTCCGGGTGGGAGCTCTAGCTCCGCAGATCTCCGAGGGCTTCAACGAGACCAATGCCAGGAAGTCCATGAACGGCCCTGGCAGAGACAAGCCCCTCATCGACTACAACAAGAACCAGGAGAGGCGCGAGGACTACCTGGCTGACTCCTGGGACGAGGTCATCCTTAAGGGGCCCCAACTGGGCGTCGCCAATCCACTCTTCAAGCAGCCCAGCCAGGGAGGCGGCGAAATCCGCGGGCTGAACCACTTGGAGATCCCGTCGGACGCGGTGCCGGAGTCGGAGTACCGGCAGGTCGCGGATGACGCGACGTACCGGGGTGAGCAGGCTAGGTGGCTTGATCACGAACTGCTCGCAGAGCTGCGTGCGGATGCCGTAGCCCTCTTCCTCGCGCGCTCCGAGATCGCGCTGTCCTGCGGGCGGTCTCCGGGTGAGGTATCGGACGCGGAGGTGGACCGTCGGCTGATCGCGAAGGCAACTAGGCCGTACACCGAGTTCTACCGGCTGGCATGGCGACGGCAAATTGCACCTGACACGGAGAGGGCGCTGTTTGCCGCTCTGGTTCCGCCTGGACTTGCGCATGTCCATATGGTCCACAGCGCTTTTTTGTCGAGCCGCCGTGTGACCGCTCTGGTGGCTGGCTTCTGGGCCGCTCTCCCCCTGGATTACTTCTTGCGCACCACTGGGCGTGGTGACCTTCAGGTAGCGGCTGCCCACGCAATGCCAGCACCACAGATCGCCCATCCTCTCGCCCCCGCCCTCCTTCTCCGCACCCTCCGCCTCAACTGCCTCACCACTGCCTACGCCAGCCTCTGGCAGGACCTCTACGACCACGCCTGGCAGGTGTACGAGCCCTGGGCGCGCAAGTGGTCCGGCATGAACACGGAACTCCACGCGGTGCCCCCCACTTGGGGGCGCGATACTCCACTCCGTACGGAGTACGCCCGCCGGGCCGCGCTCGTGGAGATCGACGCCCTGGTAGCCGTCTGGCTCGGTATCGACGCGGACACGCTCGTCACCATTTACCGAGCCCGTTTCCCGATCATGCAGGACTTTGACGGGGTCACCTGGTTCGATGCCGACGAGCGCAAGATCGCTGGTGACCGTTACACCTACGGCCATGGCCAGGAGAAGGAGCACTTCACTCAGCTCCAGACATACCTGGCCGACAAGGCCGATCCCAAGACTGCCCCCGTACCCGACGGCTACACCGCCCCCTTCTACAAGGCGAACCGCGAGGCGGAGATGCGTGAGGCGCACGCGTACTTCCAGAAGCGGCTCGACGATGCGATCGCCAACGGCAAGTGGGATCCGATCAAGCAGGAGGTGCCGAAGCTGTGAGGCCGACGCTGGAGGCGCGGGGGCTCAAGGAGAGCCTGCTGCAGTACCTGTCGACGACGTACGCGTTGACGGATGAGGGTGCGCGTGAGGCGCTGCATCGGTTCCTGGGTGATGAGACGTCGGGGATGTTCCGGGGCCCGTATCTGCGGATCCGGACGCCGTTCACTGTGGCCGGCGAGGAGTGGCGGCAGCATCTGGCGTGGCAGCGGGAGGGGTTCACTCCGTACGCACACCAGGCCGTTGCCTTCGGGCGGCTGACGTCGGCGAACGGGCATGTGCCGCAGCCGACTCTTGTGACGACGGGGACGGGCTCGGGTAAGACGGAGGCGTTCCTGTACCCGGTACTGGATCACTGTCTCCGCGAGCGGGAAGCGGGGAAGGCCGGCATCAAGGCGGTGTTCCTGTACCCGATGAACGCCCTCGCGACCGATCAGGCGCAGCGCATCAACGAGCTGATCACGGAGAACGATGCGCTGAAGAAGTTGTCGGCCGGGCTGTACATCGGCGACAAGGCGGCCATCAAGTACGACCACGTTCGTACGCGCCGCTCGGATATGCAGCTCTCACCGCCGGACATCTTGATCACGAACTACAAGATGATGGATCTGCTGCTGCAGCGTGCGGATGACGCACCGCTGTGGCGTGGCTCGGACATCCGGTATGTGGTGGTGGATGAGTTCCACACCTACGACGGTGCGCAGGGCACCGACGTGGCGATGCTGCTGCGGCGGCTCGCGGCTGCCGTGGGGGCGTCCGAGGAGGGGCGTCCGCTGGGTTCGATCTGTCCGGTGGCGACGTCGGCGACGCTCGCGTCGGGGACGGATGCCGACGGAGTGGCCCAGCTGCTCGAGGTAGCAACGCAGGTTTTCGGTACGGAGTTCACGGCCGAGTCCATCGTCGGGGAGAACCGGCTGTCGGTGGAGGAGTTCATCCCGCTGGCGGACGTACAGATGCAGGGGCTGCCCACACCGGACGAGCTGCTGGCCCTGCCAGATCCCGCGACGAGCGATGAGGCGATGCTGGACCTCATCGAGTCGGTGACCGGGGTACGCAACGACGACCCCCTCGTATTGGGCGAAAACCTGAAGCGACACCTGTTCACCCGGGCGGTGATGCAGGCGCTGGACGGCGCGGTGAAGACCGGCGCCGAGGTGCTGGACGTCATGTGGCGTGCGGGTGCGGCCGGTTGGGCGGAAGCAGTGGCCCGGCAGCCGGAGAAGGCCGCCGAGGCGCTTGCCCGGTTCGTGGCGCTGTTGTCGTACGCCCGTGACCCGAAGTCGCTGATGGGAGAGCCGCCGCGACCGTTCGTGCATGTCGAGGTGCACCAGTGGGCCCGGTCGGTCTCGCGGCTGCTGCGCGGCGTACTCCCGTGGCCCAAGGCGGAGTTCCGCTGGGATGTGGCCGGTGCGGCCGATGCCAGTGCGGGAACCGGGGACCGATCGGCGCCGGTGACGACAGCCACATCGGGGCAGAGCGCGAATCTGTTTCTGCCGGCGGTCTACTGCCGGGACTGCGGGCGGTCGGGCTGGGCGGTGTTCTCACCGGAGAGCGACGACCACGAGGTCCAGTTCGACACGTACAAGATCCGTCGTGCCTCGTTGGGGCAGGACAAGGCCCGGGTGCGGAACTTGGTCTCGGCGACCGAGCGCGAGGCGCGCGAGGGTTCTGGGGCGGCGGTGCTGCCGGCCAGCGGTCGGGGCGGCAAGGGGACCACGGCCCTGCAGAGTGCGGGCGGTCTGCTGATGGTGCTGGACGGTGCCCGCAAGCGGCTGCGGCTGCCCGATCCACTCAACGACTACGACAAGGAGTCCAAGGAGCCGCGGCTGACCGCCCGCGACTCCGCATTCGTCCTGGTCAACTTCGGCGATACGGCAAATACCGCGGCCAAGGAGGACTGGTGCCCGGCGTGCGGAGAGCGCAACGCGATCCGCTATCTGGGTACCGGAGCGGCTGCCATGACTGCGGCGTCGATCACCCAGTTGTTCACGGGCGGGGAGCTCGACAAAGAGCGGCACGAAGACAAGACGCTGATGTTCAACGACTCGGTGCAGGATGCCGCGCACCGGGCCGGGTTCGTCGCGAACCGTTCGTACACCTTCTCGTTGCGCGCCCTCTTGGCGAAGCACCTGCGCAGCGACGTGCCCACGGCGCTAAACGATCTGATCGCCAACGTGGTCGAGGCCACGACCGACAAGGACACCCTGGCCGCAGTGGTGCCGCCGGATCTGCATGGTTTCAAGGGCGTGGACCGGCTGCTGTCCGGGCAAGGACGCGGCGGGGATCTGCCGACCTGGCGACTGATCGGTCAGCGCCTGGCGTTCGAAGCACTGATGGAGTTCGGGTTCCGCTCCCGCAACGGGCGCACCATGGAGCTGACCCGGACCGCAGCCGCGCAGGTGCGCATAGCGGACCCTGCGGCCGTGGTGGCCCTGGTCAAGCGGATCCACGAGGAGTTCGAACGCGCCGATCTGCCCCTTCAGCCGCAGGACGACGCACGCTATCTGGCGTTCGTGCGGGTGTTCTTGGAGCGCCTGCGTACGCGCGGCGCCATCTCACACCAGTGGCTGGACAAGTACGTCGACGAGGCGGGCACCAGTCGCTACTTCATCTGGGGCAAGCGCGCGCCCGGCATGCGCGCGTTCCCCAAGCGGGTCGCGGCGCCGGTGTTCCTGCTCAGCACACCCAAGAACGACAGCGAGTTCGACTTCGCGACGGGACGGCTGTCCTGGTACGAGCGATGGGCCGGCCGCTGCCTGGGGCTGTCGCGTGAGGCGGCACCGGAGTTCTGGAGCCGCCTCCTGCCGGAACTGGCAGCCGTTGGGCAGCTGTCATCCCGTACGCCGAACGACACCTCGGTAAGGGTCTACGGGCTCAAGCCGGGCAACATCGAAGCGCTGCTCCTGGACGACGAACAGGTCCGCCACGCGTATGTGCGCTGCCCGGTGTGCTTCTGGGAACAGACGGTCCACCCCTCCCTCCTCGATCAGTGGCACGACCAGCCCTGCCCCTCCTACCGCTGCCGCAGAGGCCGCCTGGTGGCCGGAGACCGACCCGAGCGGCTGGGAGTGCACCACCGCGACCGTGACTACACCCTCGACTACTACCGGCACCTGTACCGGAAGGCCGGGACGTACCAGGTGGTCACCGCCGAGCACACCGGCATGCTCACTCGCCCGCAGCGCGAGAAGGTGGAGGAGGCGTTCAAGCGGCGTACGGGCTTCAAGGACCCCAACGTGCTCTCCTGCACGCCGACGCTGGAGATGGGCATCGACATCGGTGACCTGTCCGCGGTGGTGCTGGCAGCCCTGCCTCGCAGGCCGGCCAGTTACGCCCAGCAGGTCGGGCGGGCCGGACGCCGGACCGGCAACGCATTCTTGCTGACGATCCCCGACCGTCGACGGCGCGACCTGTATTTCCTGGAGCGCCCCAAGGACCTGATCGCCGGAACGATCGTGCCCCCGGGATGCCATCTGTCAGCGGTGGAGATCCTTCGCCGCCAGTACCTTGCGCACCTGCTGGACCTCGCTGCTGCCGGCTGCCTCGTCCGCGGCGACGGCATCGTGCTGCGCGCCCTGCCGACCAAGGCACCCGCCCTGTTCGGTCCATCCGGCTACCTGATTGACCTGGTGGAAGTGGCCATCGCCCAGGGGGAAGAGCTCGCTAAGGGCTTCCTGGAGATGTTCCCCACCGGCGTCAACAACCGGGCCAAAGACGACCTGCGCGAATACGCGACGCACGAGCTGCGCGGCGCGGTGGAAGAGGCCGAGCGGGAGTGGCGCCGCCGAGAGCAGGCACTGCGCGCCCGGCTGGCCCAGATCGACGAGGCCCACGACGAGCTGCATGACTCCGACCCGGAGCAGGCGCGGCAGAAGGCCGAACTGGATGCCGAGCGGCGCGGAGTGGGCCGACGCCTGCTCAATCTGGGCGATACAGCCGCCCAGAGCGCACTGTGCGACCTGGGGCTGCTGCCGAACTATGCGTTGATCGACTCGGTCACCACGCTGTCCGCGACGCTGTACGGCGAGGATGGGATCGACCCGAAGACGGGGAAGGCGAAGTTCACCTCCACCACCGACTCCTACGACCGGCCGCGCCGCTACGCGCTCTCGGAACTGGCCCCGGGCAACTCCTTCTACGTCAACGGCTACCGGCACGAGATCACCGGCCTGGAGATCTCCACCGGCGGCCGACAGGAGTGGCGCACCTGGCGGGTGTGTCCAGGCTGCGGATTCGTACGTACCGAGGACGCTGCCGAGGACCGCTCGCCGTGCCCCCGCTGCAAGAGCGCCCACATCGCCGACGACGGTTCCTGCCTGTTCCAGATCGTGGAGCCGTCCACCGTGACCTCGCGTGACAAGCGCGAGGACGCCCGGATCCGCGACGACAAGGACGACCGCGACCGCCGCAATTACTCCGTCGTAGACGCGGTGGACATCCCGGTGGGCGACATCGAGCCCGGCTCGTGGCGTCACACGAAGCAGACGTTCGGCGTCGACTATTGCCGCACTGCCATGATCCGCCGGATCAATGTGGGGCCGGTCCGTTACGACTCCCCGGCCCGCGACGACTTCGCCGGGCATCTGGTGCGGCTCAACCCATTCCATGTATGCACCGCCTGCGGGGCGGCCAGCGCGGACGGCAAGCCGGTCTTCGACTACGACACCGACGCTCTCGACTCCGCAGCGGCCCGTAGCCCGCAGCTCAAGCACCACCGCCCTTGGTGTCCGCTGCGCCGCGGCAAGCGCGACGGGGCCACCCAGGAGCCGGTGCTGCTGGCCCACACGCTCAAGACCGAGGCTCTGCGGGTGTTGATCCCGGCCGCCACGGCGGACGTGGACGCCAAGGTTCACTCCTTCCGTGCCGCGCTGCGGCTCGGTGTGGACCTGCATTTCGGCGGCGATCCGCAGCACCTGGACACCACCGTGGCTTCCATGCCGGATGCCGAGAGCGGGGAGCGCCGTTGGTTCCTGGTGCTCTTCGATTCCCTGCCCGGCGGCACCGGCTATCTGGACCGGCTCACCGATCGCGTCGCCTTCCGCGACACCCTCGCGGCGGCGTACGAGATGTTGAAGGAGTGCCCGTGCGCCGAGGAACAGCGCCGGGCCTGCCACCGGTGCCTGCACCGCTATACCCCCGAGCGTTTCCAGGACATCGTCTCGCGCCAGTCAGCGCTGAACATGCTGGAGTCGCTGCTCTTCACAGCAGAGGGGGCGGACGGCTGGGACATCGCTGACGTTGATCACACCGGGCTGGTCGGTCTGGACGCCCAGGTCGAATCCGACCTGGAGGCGCGCTTCCTGGCCGCCCTGCGCGACTGGGTAAAGGTCACCGATGACGCAGCCCTGGATGAGGACGGCCACGCCAGCGGACATCTGCGCTTCACCGCCGGTTCCGACGTCACCCACTGGCGGCTGACGGCCCAGCAGCAACTTCAGGGCACCCGGACTGACTTCACCTTCACCCGGGTCGACGGCCCGAAACAGAGCGTCAAGGTCTATCTCGAAGGGTTCCGTTTCCACGCCAGCCGGGAACACAACCGCATCGCCCATGACGCGGCTCAGCGCACGAAGCTGCGTGCCGAGGGAGAGATCGTCTTCCAGGTGACCTGGGCGGACATCGACCTGTTCGAGAAGCGCCCCACGCGGACCAAACCCGTCTGGCCGCCCTATCGCGGCACGGCCCAAGAACAGGCCAAGGCCGCCTACGAGCAGTACGGCGGACAGCGCGCCCACTTCGCGAACGCCGTCTTCGCCAACCCGATCGACACGTTGATCTCCTACCTGCGCGATCCTGACGCCGACCGCTGGGCCCGCCGCTCCCGCGCGCTGGTCACCGGCCTGTTGAGCACTGCGGGAACCACTCCCGTAGCCGCGACCGGGCGCCGCAGCGAGCTGGTGGCGGCGCTGCGCAGTGAGCTGGCCACTTTCAGCAGTAGTGCGCGCCACGACAAGCCGGTTGTACCGGATGCCGCCGGGATCGGGCCCGTGCACGTGTTCCGGACCCAGGACGAGAACGGACTACCGATCCTCGTCACCCTGGATGCTGCCGACCCCGAAGCCCCGCGGTGGAGCGCACTCACCGTCCTGGACGACACCGATTCCGTCCTGGAGAGCGACGAGCACAAGCTGCGCTGGCGGTCGTGGCTGTACTGGAGCAACCTCACCCAGTTCCTGTCCCTGGCCGGAGGTGACGGCGTCCAGCTCGCCGCCAGCCGCGCCGCCAACTTCGAGGTCGAAGTCCTCGCGGTCTGCGGAGGGCTCGGCGAACTCGACTCCCTCATGGGCGCCCCTGTACCGGTCCCCGCGCCAGCAGCAGGCACCAAACCGGTCGATCCGAACCCGGACCATGACTCGGCCGCCGAAGCCGCCATCGTCCAGATGCTTCGGGACGCCGTCTGGGACGAGGACATCCTGGAAATACTGCGCGAGGAACCCACCGAGGCCCCTGACCTCCTGCGCCTTGCCGAAACCCTCGCCGACCGAGGCAAGCAGGCTCCCGTCTTCGGCTTCGAACTCGGCACAAGCCGCTGGCAAGCCGAATTCGCCTGGCAGTCCCCCGGACTCAAGATCGCCGTCATGACCGCCCACCAGAGCGAGGACGACCACGAGGCCCAGCGACGCGACGCCGCCTACACCGACGACGGCTGGCAGGTCCGCACCGCCGGCGAATGGCTGGCCCATCTGGACGAGTTGCTCGACCAGATCCCCGACACGGAAGGCACCACCCGATGACCGCCCGGCTCAGCCTGTACCGCAAGGCCGAACAGGAGCTGTATAAGCTCGACCGCTCGGTCAAGGCCCAGTTCTACGACTTCTGCCACATCTTCCGGGGCAACCCCGACCAGCCAGGGCTGAAGAAGCACAAGCTCAAGGGCGACTCCCGGATCTGGTCCGCCCGGGTCAACCAGTCCTACCGCGCTCTGCTCACACCCACCGGGGTCGACGCAGACGGTACGGAGAACTGGCTGGTCATCGCCGTACGTCACCGGCGAGACGTCTACGAAGAACTCCAAGTCGCTGTCAACCGGGTCACCGGCGAGATCGAGTTCGTCGACCTCGCCGTCGTCGGCGACAGTGCGCTGCGCCGCGCCGGAATCACCCTCACCCCCTCGGAGCCCGATTCTCCGGCCGAGGCACCCAAGCCCGCCCCGGAACCGGTTCAGCACGTCGCCGAACCCGACGCCGCACCTGCGCTGCTCGCCGCCTACGACGCCGACCAGCTGCGCGACCTCGGTGTCGCCGACCAGCTGATCGAGCTCGCCCTCGCTGTCACCGAGAGCACCGAGCTCGACCAGCTCCTCCAGGGTGCCCCGCTGCTGTCCAAGGACGTCCTGTACGGCCTTGCTTCCGGGATGGACATCGACGAGGTCCGCAAGGAGATCACCAAGCCGGTCGAGCTCGGCCAGCAGCCCGACCTCGACGACTTCGCCGCCGCCGCGACCCGTACCAAGGTCACCGCTGTCGACGACGACGTCCAGGCGGCCATCGACGAAGGCGACTTCCGCGCCTGGAAGGTTTTCCTGCACCCCGCCCAAGAACGCATCGTCCACCGCCATTACAACGGCCCCGCCCGCGTATCCGGCGGCCCCGGCACCGGCAAGACCATCGTCGCGCTCCACCGGGTCAAGCACCTCGCCCAGCAGCTGCCCCCGGGCCACAACAAACCGATCCTGCTGACCACTTTCACCAAGAACCTCACCACCGACCTCCGCCTGCGACTGGCCTCCCTCGTCGAACCCGAACTCCTCGCCCGAGTCGAGATCGCCCACATCGACCAGCTCGCCGCCCGTGTCTTGGGCGAGAACACCGCCCCCGGCCGCGGCAAGCAGCGCGTCTACGACCACGTGGCGCTGAACGAGATGCGACAGCTACTGGCTGAACTGGACGACCGCCGCTGGGAGCCGGAGTTCTTGCTGGAGGAGTGGGAACAGGTCATCCTCGGCCAGTCTGTCCCCACCCGATCCGCCTATTTCCAAGCCCGTCGCGCCGGCCGAGGGCGGGCACTGACCCGTCCCGAGCGCAACCACATCTGGAAGCTCATCGAGCAGTTCACCGCCCGCCTCGACAAGCTCGGCGTAGAAACCTGGGGCCAAGCCTCCGAGCGCGCCGCCCGCTTCGAGATCGAACGCGCCGCGAAGATCGAGTCCCGTCGTGCGTACAAGGAAGAGATCGGCGGCAGAGACCTTATCCATCGCGACAACAGCTCCGGCATGCGCTACCTGGGCCACCGCTTCCAACACATCGTGGTCGACGAGGCCCAGGACCTTCGCCCCGCGCACTGGAAGATGCTGCGCGCCATGGCGGACCCCGATCTCGCCAACGACATGTTCATCGCGGGCGACACCCACCAGCGCATCTACGACCACCAGGTCACCCTCGGCGCCCTCGGCATCAACATCCGCGGCCGCTCCTCCCGCCTGACCCTGAGCTATCGCACCACCAAGGAAATCCTCGTCCAAGCCATGCGCGTCGTCGACGACAAGAAAACCACGTACGACAACCTCGACGATGGCACCGACAACCTCGCCGGCTACCGCTCCGTCCTCCACGGCCCCGCCCCCACCTTCATCCCGTATCGCACCTGGGACGACGAACTCGCGGGCCTCGCCACCACCCTGACCACCTGGCGCGACGAACTGTCCACCAACGAGAAAGGCGCCCCCAGCGACCCCAGTGGCCGCATCGCCGTCTGCGTCGCCGACCGCGACATGGTCAGCCAGGCCATGTACTACCTGGTCACCAAAGCCGGCATCACCTGCGCCGAGCTCACCAAGGACGGCCCCAAGGGCGACGGAGAAGTACACGTCGGCACCATGCACCGCTTCAAGGGACTCGAGTACCAGCGCCTCGCCATCGTCGGCGCAAGCGACGGCATCATTCCCCAGACCAGCAGAATCGAGCGCTACCGCACCGAAGACCCGCCACGCTACGAGCGCGAGCAACGTAAGGCCCGCTCGCTGCTCTTCGTCGCCACCACCCGCGCCCGTGACGCCCTGAGCATCAGCTGGCACAACAAGCCCAGCCCATACCTGCCGGTCAGGCTCTGACCAAGGCGTCGCCGCCAGGGCCCGGAGTTTCACACCGGAATGGGAAGCGGGACAAGGAGCACGCCTCGTAGCGCAGTTGGTAGGCACACAGGCCCTCGCCATTCATCCAGTAGATGGTGATCGCGGACAAGAACTGCTCCTTGATCTCCATGGTGCGTCGGCGCTCCTTCCCATCGATGTCGCTGATCCACCGCTCGATGTGCTCCGGGAGAGCTTGAACGCCAGCTCGTAGGAATCGGGTGCCTCTACCGGAGACAGCGTCTGCTCCGCGACAGTCCCGCTGTCGCGCTTGTTGATGCGCACCGCATGATCCGGCCTGGCTTCCGCGTACTCAAGGCACTGACGGTAATCATCCGCAGCCAGCGGAAGGGCGAAGGGCGCGGAGGGCAAGCTGAACAGAAGCCCGCTCCGCCTCACTGCGCCGGCAAAGGGCAGCGACCAGCTGATCGAGAGCAGCACGGGCGGCGTCCTTGATGCTCCCCAGGCGGTGAGTGAGGGCGGTAGCTTCGGTCCATGCATACACGCGTGACAGCCGTCATCATCGAGGACGGCAAGGTTCTGATGCTGGACCAGGACACT
This sequence comes from Streptomyces sp. NPDC048211, assembly GCF_043202315.1. Classification (NCBI taxonomy): domain Bacteria; kingdom Bacillati; phylum Actinomycetota; class Actinomycetes; order Kitasatosporales; family Streptomycetaceae; genus Streptomyces; species Streptomyces sp. NPDC048211. Next base: position 759,965 of record NZ_JBIDAD010000002.1, on the reverse strand, counting down.
GATGAGCCCAGGTCATACTCCCTGCCAGGGGGCAAGGTCGAAGACGGAGAGGCCCTCGGCGAGGCGCTAATCCGTGAGGTGCGAGAGGAGACCGGGGTCGACGTCGAGGTTGGCCGACTGTTGTACCTGTGCGACAACGTCAAGGCGCATGTCATTCACATCACCTTCGAGGCCCGCCGGACCGGCGGGGTGATCGGGAACGTCACGGAAGGGGCGGACACCCGGCCGATTCGGGGTGTGGAGTTCGTCGAGCTCGGTGAGCTGCCCGCCCTGGGCTTCAGTGACCTGTTTGTGAAGTTGTGTCGGGAAGGGTTTCCAGGAGCCGGTTCGTACATGGGTCCCAAGTCGGCCATCGGTCTATGAACCCAGCGCACTGATCAGGAGACGGTCGAGCTCTCCCCGGGTAATGCGGGGGGAGTCGTTGAGCGAATCGACCCACTGGTTCAGCCGCTTCGACAGTTCCCATGCATCGAGCCGGGCAGTGTCAGTGGTGTGAGGGCTGCGCACCAGCCGGGGCAGGCTTACCCGCGAAGCGTGGGGGCCCAGTAGTCAGTCAGCATCTGCCCTGGCCAAGCAGGTTCGTGAAGATTTCCACGCGGACCCATCTCCGTGAAGTACGGCGAAAGATCGTAGATCTTCGTGCCCACCACAGCGTCCAGGTCACGCACATAGAGCGTTAGCCCGTCGATCCTCAGCAGCCGTGGAAAGCTCTGCGCCAACTGGTTGGGGCGCCGGTGGTTGCGATGGGCGAACGTGCCTGTGGCCGGCCAATCCGGATTTCCGCGAGGACTGCGCGCGTGGTACTCGACGTCATCAGGTGATGCCTGGTCGAAGTGCCAGACGACTACCAGGTGGGAGAACTCTTCCAGGCCCTGAACGGAGTCGATGGGGAACTCGGCCTCGTCGAGCTGGATCACAGACTCAACGCCGCCCCAGTAGTCATCGGCTACCTCAGTGCGCCCTGCGACGACTTCCCCGATCGGCTTGATCTCCAAGGCCATGGGCTCAACCCCTCGAATCGATTGTAAGGACGCCAGTGATCAATCTACTTGGGCCAGGTAGGAAGCCGCGCGGGCGTCGAGCTCACCCACCGCAGGGATGCCGCGCTTACGGAACGGCGACAGCAGGTGCCGCATGTCAACGACGCTCTGCCGCGCCCGTCCGGAGTAGATCCCGTTCTCCATCGCGTCCAGGACGCTGGTCCACGTCGCGCACGCCTCTTCCACGCCGCCCTGGGAGATCTGCGTCGCGCCCATGTATCCGAGGGTAACTGCGTGCGTGCGACGGAACGCGGCACCGCGTGTGCGGACGGAACGGCGGAACTCCTTCACTGCGCGCTGACGATCGCCCAAGTCCCGCAACGTGCAGGCAGTTTCGTGAGCTAGCGATGCCTCTCCGAAGAAGAACGTCCGGTCGGGTTCCTTAACCCCGTCATGTGCCTTGGATAGATCGTCCTCAGCTCGCAGCAGGGCTTTGGCGGCCTGGTCGTTGTGGCGATTCGCAGCGAGGGCCCGCGCGTGCACGACGCCCAGGAGAGCTCGCTCCCGGGGGGTAGCGGCTGCGTACCGCTCCCCGTGCACCGAAGCCTGTGCGATTTGGAGTGCTTCATGGCGAAATCCCATATCGAGTGCCTGGTGGGCCATGGCTCGAAGGATGTGCCCGCTCAGGGGCGCGTCGCCGGATCGGGCGGCCAGTTTCACTGCGATATTGAATCGCTGGAGCGCGACGGCGTGCTCGCTGTTATCGAAGGCCATCCAGCCCGAGACGTAGGCGAGCTCGGCGGACGCCGCGAACATGGCGCGGCGGGTCTCTTCGTCTGCGAAGCGTCCCCGGAGGAATCCGTGAGCTTCATGCTTCAGGTATTCGTCGACGGCCCGCCTGCCATGCCCGCCCCCGCGTCGTTGATCCATGCGCGAGAACGCCAGGGTCAGCTCCCGTACAGTCTCGACGTCCCCTCGACCGACCCGCTTCCGGGCCGCAGGTTCCTCGGCCGGCGGTTCGGCCATGGCCTCCCACCATGTGGCGTCCGGCAAGATCAGAGCCGCCGCAGAGTACACGCCGCCTGCCAGCAGTCGACGCCGGTCCGTGTTCACGCCATTCCCCAAGTCGCTCAGCGCGATCAGAGGATCGACGCGCCAGTCCAGCGCCTCCTGCGCTGGCGAGGTGGCAGCTGCGAACCCGGTCTCTCGTGGCGTGATCTCACGCTTCAATCGACGGGACAGCGCCTGGCACAAGATAGCGGGAGCGATCCCTGATGGCTGAACGCCGCCCACCCACATACTGACGTGGGAGCGTCCGATCCTGGAGTTCTCCAGCACTTCGCCGTTCAGCGTTTCGGCGGCGACACGGTTATACGCGGCGGTGGCCTGAGCTCGTGACCAGCCAGCTTCCAAGAGGAGCGAGGCCAGTCGCTCATTTCTCTCGCGCGCCATTCTGTGCCCCCGGACCAGAAAACGATCTTTGACCACGTTGACCGACCTGCCTCGGCGAGATACCAACGGACGGTCAGGCAATCAACGTAGTACCCAACTGACGCTCGGCGCAGGGAAGGTGTCGCAATATCCCATGCTCAGCGTAGTCACTCCGACGCCACGGATCGCAGTCAGCCAGTCGGGCGGATCATCACTGCGAGGCGGGGCGAGGCAGGCGAGGGCTGGCTGTAACCGATGGTCATGTACCCCCACGTTTGGTAGAGGGCCTGCACTTTTCCGTCGCCGGCAGCCTCATTGACCATGAGGGTCACGTACCGCTCGTCGCGGGCCGCAAGAAGCGTGTCGTGGATCCGTCGCGCTACGCCCATCCCCCGCCAGTGGGGACTCACACCGATCTCCTTCAACGCCAAAGCTGGCTGCGCCGTGTACTGCTCGCTGGGCGCCGGGCTGGTGCGCTGCCAATACCGGTCTCCGTCTTCGATCCTGTTCCCGTAGGCATAGCCCACGGGGTGCTCGCCTTCGTAGGCGAGTACGGCCTGAAATCCGGCTTCAGAGCCGTGCCGGTCCAGTCGCTCGCCGAACGAGGAGATCGCGTAGTTCGCGAGGTGCAACAGCGGGGCGCGCGCTTCAGCGTAGACATCGAGCAAGTCGCCGCGCGCGGCGTCCAGGTCGGTGAACGAAAGGAGTTCGATAGCGGGTGCCGAGGTCATGTGGAGCGAGGATCATCGCGGAGGTCCCGGACCATCACTGCGTAGACCGGAGAGTCGGCGAACGGCTGCTGCTCGCCGGTCTTGCGGTAACACCATCGCTCGTAGAGCGCCTGCACCTTGGGGTGAGTCACGTCGACCAGGAGCACGGCCAGGTCTTCTCTGCGCCTACTCAGCAGCGCCTCATGCAGCCGGTCTGCGACTCCCTGCTTACGCCACTTCGGCCGCACCATGACCTCCGAGACTGCGTAGGTCTCGGTGTAGCCGCTGTTCGGTTCAAACGCGGTCGATCGCCACCACTCACGACCGGCTTGCAGTGGGGCGCCATACGCGAACCCAGTAGGCTCCTCCTCCTCAAAAGCGACGACGCAGGTGAACCCGTCCATGCTGGACCAATGATCGACAAACCACGGGAACCGTTGGTTGAACTCGTTGTCCATCGCTTCGGCATAGGAATCAGCATGCACGTCGATCAGCATCTGCTTGAAGCCCTCGGGGAGGCTTCCGTGGTGGTAGTGGCGCAGGTCGGTCAGCCTGGTCACGCTCGACTCCATTCTTCTCGCATACGGTCGGCCCAGTCGCGCGCATACGCCGTGGATGGCGCAAGCCGGAAAAGGTCTCGATGGAAATCCCCGATCAGCGTGCGCATCCGCCCTGGGAGAGGAGCGCCGTCCATGATCTGGAAAACAGTAGCCGCGGTCTCTGTTGCCCGCTCGGGCTCGTCCTGTCGGAGCTGCGCGAGGGCGAGCTGGCATGTGGCCAGGGCACGATTGCGCTGGAACTCCAACGGGATCTTGGCGAGGGCGCGATGGGCCATGGCCTCGGCGTGGGCCGGTTCACCGTTGCGGTTCAGGATGACGGCCGCAAGATGGTTGAGTTCCGCCGGCCCGTAGAACGCAGTCCAGCGAGGCCGCTCGTATACCTCTGCCTTCCGCAGGAATTCTTGCGCTGATCCAAGCGCCCGTTTGGCCCCTCTCGGATCACCCAGCGATGAGTGCGCCAGGGCAAGGCGCCCCCGGCCCATGGAGCTGAAGAAGGGGTCTCTGCGAGCTGCCTTCGAGGCGTTGGCCGCCTGTGCGGCCGCTAGTTGCTCGGGCCAGTTCTTCCGCTGGTAGGCGAGCATCGCGACGTTGATCCACACCCTCATTCCGGTCGCGGAGTCCTGAGACAGCCCCGCGAAGGTCGTGGACTCGTGAAGGTGCGCCTGCGCCGTGTCCAGCTCCCGCAGGTCGATGCACGCCCAGGCCGCGATAGTCGTGTACTCGGCGGCGAGGGCGTACAAAGCGCGACGCACGCTCTCGCTGGCGTTTCGCTGCTGGAGTTCCAGGATCTTGGCTCGCCCATCAATGGCTGCGGCAGCGAGGGATCGGTTCCCGCCCTGTCGGTCGTCAGCTTCGACGAGCCTGTTCATACCGGCGGATGCCCGATCCACGTCCGTCATGCCTACCGAGCGACGCTGTTTCCCGAGAGGTACAGCGCCCGCCGCCGTACCTGTGGTGGCAACGATGAAGTCACGACGCCGCACGGGGCCCTCCGGAGGATGTTGCATGGTTCTGGGGGTGTTGAACCCCAGGTCCGCCGCAGGGCAGCCGAACACACGCTCAAGTGCAGCGCAAGTACGGCCGATTGGCCGACGGGTTGTCCCGTTGAGCAGGTTCCGGATCGTGCGTGAGGACATGTCCCCAGGTCTGCCGGTGATCTCCAGTAGCGCCTGATTGCAAAGATCAGCCAACTCATCCTGAGTCAAGCTCAGTTCATCCATCCGACTCTGCAGGATGACATTCGCTCCCATGCCCTGAAAGTAGTACCGCCACTACTGGACTGCCCAGAATCAAGGCAATGGGAACGCAAAGTCTTCCGGTCTACAGGGATGCGCGAACCCAGGACTCTTCCTGTCACCCGCTCACCGAGCGTCGTTGACTCAGTATCAGCGGTCACGCCGCACCTCGGCATCGCGGGCACCTCGGCGCCGTGCCGTACCGACAGGTGGCCGTTAGTGATCTTTGACCACCTTGACCACCCCCAAGCCCTTGACCCCATTCCGCGCACCGCGGATTGGCGGTTCTCTCTTGTAGGCCAGCTACTCGACGAGCGGGAGCACTCCACATGAACGCCTCCACTGGCACATTCGACGCCATGGGCGCCGAACGCCTGGCCAGCGTCGACCTGCCTCGGAACCACGTCCTGCTGGGGAGGCCGTAATGCCCCTCGCCCTTGCCCACAAGCTGACCGAGTACCTGGACAGAGCCGCATACGTCTACCAGTGGCCGTTGTACCCCCCGTTGGAACCCTGGAGCCCAGAGCCGGCCCGGCCGCGCAGGACACCGGCATGGATGGAAGCCGAGCGCCGAGCTTCTGAGCGGTGGCGCACGAACGAAGTTCGCATCACGCCCGATCCGATCGTGAGGCTCGGGATCGCGCGACGCGAAGTCCTTGCCCACCGTCTCACGCACCTCAATGCTCACGGGCGGACACCCCGCGTCGCCCTGTACTCCTTGAATCCGCTACGGAAGCGGCCGGCACTCACGTTCGCTGGGCCCCGCGCATACGCGGCCGGCGAGGGGTGGCGGATCGCCGCCGACCATTGCATCGCGGACCGACTCCGTAAGACGGACCCGATGCACCGTCCCGGCTGGCGCTGGGCGCTGCACCTGGTACACGCCGGGCTCGTCGATGGCGTCGTGGCTGCGGCGCAGACGGACATCAGCCCGCACCTGGACGAGTACGAACTTCAGCTCGACCTGATGGCTCACTACGGCGGCTTCGTAGCCCTCGTGACGTCGGAGAGCGTGACGGCAAAACGCCGAGCGACCCGGCCAGTGGACGCACCCGAGGTCGCGTACGAAGTTGCCGACGGAGAGATGCGTAGTGCGCGACTCAACGGCGCCGCGCAATCTAGCCTCTCCCACAGCCCTCTTCCGGGAGGAGCACAATGAGCCGCGCACCATCACCGGTCGTCGCTACGGCGTGCGAGACGCAGTCGGACATCGGCCCTGGATTTTCAGTCGCTTTCGCTCCCGACGAGTACCAAGTCGCGCAGATGCGCAAGATCACCGCGGCTCACCTGCGGCGGTGGCGGGTGCCGGAGACGACCGTGGACAACGTCGTCATCGCGGTGTCGGAACTGGTGACCAACGGCATCCAGCACGGGCACGGTGCGATAGCGCTGACGGCGATCTGCTCCGACGGCGTACTACGGGTCGAGGTGACGGACGGCAATCCGAGCCCTGCCCAGCTCACCACAGCGGGCGACGACGACCTTTCGGGCCGCGGCCTCTTTCTCGTCGCTGTGCTCGCCCAGGACTGGGGAGTCAGCGACGGCGGCCGGACCACATGGTGCGAATTCCGCCTTGCCTCGGGGAGGACCTGGTGACCGCCCTAATGTGCAGGAGCTCTGCACCATTACCCATCGCAGCAGTCGCAAACGACGCCGCAACACCCAGCCGAGACGACCTCGGAACACCAAGTCCTGACCGTAGAGCAAGGGGCCACAAAGCCGCGGTGATCCCGGGGCTAGGCCGCCATCTCCTGCCGCATGCGGTCGAGCGCTTGCACCGCCGTGCCCCGCACTGTGGGAAGCCGGTGGCCGGCAGTCCGCACGATCCGTTGCAGCTGGTGCGGCAGACGCTGCACCACAGCCTCGGCCATTGCGGTGTTCAGGGACTCAACAGCCCCGCCCAAATCATCGGCGAGAAGTCGCACGTGGGCAACCGTGACCAGTTCGATCACTCGCCATTGCGGTGCGACCGTGGTCGTCGAGCCTGGCCCTTGATCGACCAGCCGTATGGCGAGGGCTGCTCGCCCCGTGCTGACGAGACCACGCAGCCGGATCTCGTGCAGGGCATAGGGATTGAAGAGCGAGGTATGGGCGACGCTTTGGAGAAGGTCGTCTGTCTCCCTCATCACGCTGTCGAAGAGACGCGTGTCGCCGAGTTCGCCTGCGGCACGCGCGTACAGCGGCAACACCGCCGCACGAGCCTCCGGGTTCGGTGCCAGTGCAGCGGCGTGGCGCAGTCGATCTACAGCGGCCCCGATAATGCGGGCCTTGCGCAGTTCATTTCCGTGCATCCGCAGGGTGTAGCTACGGAAGGCTGGGTCGTCGAAGTGGGCGGCGATACCAAGACTCTTTGCGGTCCAGTGGGCTGCGGTGGCCAGCCGGTCCTCGGGCAAGACGTTACCGAGCGCGACACCGAGCCCCACCCGGGCATGCGCGAGCAGTCGAAGGACTTCCCTCTCGGAGTGCCCGTCTTCCAGGCGTGCTTCGAGCCGGGCGACCAGGGGCCACAATTCGGCGACGGCTTCGGAGGCGTGGCCGCTCTGGCGGGCGATCTCGGCGAGACGGACCGTGGACTGGCCGAACTGAAGCATGGCCCTGTGGTCGGTATCGGCCGGGTCGGTGACGCCCAGAACGTGCGGCGGCAGGCGCAATTGTTCGGCGACGCGGCGCAGCGAGCCGACGTCGCCCAGCGTCTTCTTCCTGAGTTCGAGGGCCGAGATGTATGTCTTGTCGTAGCCCAGAAGGGTGCCCAACTCGGTCTGGTTGAGCCCGTGAACGGTCCGGTGAAAGCGCAGGATCGCGCCGAGGTCGCCGCTGTCCAGCACCGTGCGGGCCTGTGGTGTGGCCCAATGCCACACAACGTGCTGGGCCGAAGGGCGGGTTTCGGACAGGGCCATGGCCGGCTACATCCGTCCGTACCACGCTGCGATGGACTGCTTGTAGCCGTCTGGCATGGTGAGCCCGGGGACCTCCGCGGCAGTGAACAATCCGATCTGCTGGTGTTCGTGGCTGACCACCGGTTCCGCCTCCGGTGTGAGCACGGTGCACCCGTAGGTGATGATCACGACGCGGCGCTCGGGGCGGGTCTGCGGCAGTGGCTGGTAGATCCACGTGTCCAGGAGTGGCCCGGCCTTGACGCGCCAGCCCGACTCTTCGTGCAGTTCGCGTTCAACGGTGTGCTCGGGGCTGGCATCGTCCGCCTCCAGCCGTCCGCCGGGCAGCTCCCACTCCCCGCGTTCGTTCTTCAGCAGCAGCACCCTGTCGCGCCTGTCCAGGGCGACACCTTTTACGGATACGGGCCAGGTGGGAGGCGTGTAGGTCATGCGGTTCCTCGTATTGCAGGACGGGGCCAGCGATTTCGGACCGTAGCACGAGGCGAACAACGCTTCGCGTTCTCAGGCGATTTGCCCGAGTCGACAATCTGTCGCTTTACCCGCCGGGCCGCCGCTCTCAACAGTGGAACCACTGACTGCCGACGAAGGAGCCCGACGATGCGCCCCGGTGATCTTTTCGCTGCGCACTTCCTCGATCACAGAGCCCCGGGCGCTTCGGCCCAGATCGCCGAGCAGCTGCGCGAGGACGGTCTCGTCACCCTCGACCAGCTCGCTACCCGTAACGACGTGCTGGCGTTCTCCTCCCGAATCATGACGATGTCCGCACACCGCGACAGCGACTCCGACGGACTGACCACGATCCGCTGCATCCCACGCCACGCAGGCCGGCCCGGATATGCCGGACTCGGAAACGGCGAACTCGCCCCGCACACAGAACGCTCCGGACTTCCCCATCCCCCACGCCTGATGCTGTTGGTCTGCTCCCAGCCCGCCGAGAGCGGAGGGGAATGCCTGCTCAGCGACGGGCTCCGCGTGCACGCGGACTTGCTGGAGCACCAGGCCGGTGAGGCCGCGGACGTCCTCGCCCGGCCGCGTACGGCCTACTTCGGCGCCGGCGACGGACATCCGACTCAGGTCTTCACTCCTCATCTCGACGGGCGCGTCTCCCTCCGGCTGCGGCTGGACGCGCTCGCCAGGTGGAGCCCTCTCGTCCTACCGCACCTGTTCGAACTCCAGGCAGCGACTCTCCGTCATCAACAACCTGTCCGCCTGGTACCGGGCCAGGCGTACCTCCTCGACAACGAGCGATGGCTGCACGCCCGCACCGGGTTCGATGGAAATCGCGTGCACTTGCGTGGGCTGGGAGACCCGCACTTCGTCCTGCCCCACGGATTCATGCCGGCTCTGCCACCCGTCTCCCGACCCACCGCTCATCCGGAGGCCCTGTCATGGGCGTGACCTCGCCTGGAAGTGAAGCCCCAGGGAATGCCATGGTGCCGCACGAAGCACACGAGCCTCCCATCCTGGACTCGGTCGTCCCTGAAAGAGTCGATGTCCTGGCGCTCGTCGGGAGGGCGCTGTCCTGGGGCCCCGCCAGTGCCGATTTCCCGACCGTTGAGGAGGCCCTCGAACTGGCGAAGGGGTTCACCACTTACGGCCGAATCGTCGCCGACGACCTAAGCATCGTCATCGCCGGCATTCCCTCTGACTCGCCCGTTGGCCGTCGCGCGCAGGCAACGCTCGATGAGGCCAGCAGGCGCCTCACCCTGAAGCCGCTGGGCCTCACCGTCGCCCCCCGCTCTGCCGCGCACCGTGCTCAGAACCTCGCCCGCCTCGTCCAAGCCCTGAGCCGTGTGGCCGACCACATCGGCGAAGCACAGGTTCGCCCACGCCCGGAAGTGACTCGGCATCGAGAAGCCGTGTCCTCCGCGAGGGCGCCGTCGGCTGAACGGTCTGCCGCCCGGCGTTCCCCCTGACTCCCTCTTCGGTGGCCTCGACACCCCCGTTTCCCCCGTCGGCCACCGAAGAGGGCCTCAACACCACACCAAATCCGCCGGCTTCCACGGTGGCTGCTCTCCCGCAGGGTGTGGCAGGCAGTCAGCTTCGGGACTGCGATCGAAATGTTCGTTCTCGCCGCGGAGACGGGGCGTCGGTGACCATTCGCCGGGCTCCCATTTCGCCCCTAGCAGCTCGGCCCCAACTCGGCCAACCGACGCTTCGCCCGATATTCCGGCAGCGAATGCGAACGGAGCGCTGACCAGTCCGGACACAGCCCCGCTCCTCATCCGCACATCGACATGGAGGCTCCATGCTCACCGCTCCGACCTACCGCAGCATCGAGGGCGCATATCTGGCCCTACTCGAACTGGCTTCAAACAACTTCGAGCATCACATTGCCGCACGGGGTAACGATGCCCGCGAGGTAATCGGTGTGGGTTTCCGGCTACCCGATCCCCGCCAGAGACTTCCCTATCTGGCCACGCGCAAGGCAAACCCGGTCTTTCAGTTCGCCGAAGCCCTCTGGTACCTGGCCGGCCGCCGTGACCTGGAGATGATCGGCTACTACGCGCCCTCCATGCGTCCCAGCTCACGCGACGGGATTGACCTCGGCGGGTCCGCATACGGCTACACACTCTTCAATCCCGCAGAGGGCGACACCACGTCCCCCTTCGATCGGGTCCTGGACTTGCTGCGCACGGAGACCGACAGCAAGCGCGGCTACCTCCCTATTTTCTCTGCCTCCGAATTAGCGCTTGCCGACAACCCCGACATGGCGTGCCTCGCCGGAATGCACCTGCTCGTTCGAGGCGGACGCCTGCACATGGTGGTCAACATGCGGGCCAACGACCTGGACTGTGGCCTGCTGTCCGACGTCTTCAGCTTCACAATGATCCAGGAGTACGCAGCCGTGCAGCTCGGCCTGGAGCTGGGCACCTACAGCCACTTCATCGGCTCGGCACACGTCAACGACCACAACGCCGACCGCGTCAAGAAAGTGCTGTTCGAGGCGAACGTTCGACACCATCCCCAGAACTTCCCCTTCCCCGACATGCCGCGGACGACCAGCCCGGTCACTCTGACGAGAGTCCTCGTCCACGAAGAAGCGCTGCGGACCAACAAGGTCCGCTACAGCGCGGACGACATCGCCGACCTCGACGTGGACCCGTACTGGCAGCAGGCCCTGCTGTTGTTCGAGCTCTACCGGCAGATCGAACACGACCATGCATACACGGTGCGCCGCGACATTCTCGACGCGCTGCACCCCGGCCTGCGCTGGCTGGTCGGACACAAGTGGACGGCCTGCTCAACTGCCGAGGCCGGGCGATGAGTCGGAAGCCGCCGAGCGGCACCGTCGTGGAGGGGATCAACTTCGACCGCTGGTCAGTGGTCCTGTGCAAGCCCGATGCCGTGTCCCTCGGGCAAGTGGACGATGTACTGGCCCGGATCGCCGCCGCTGGGATCACCATCACGGGGCGCCGCGAACTTATCGCGCAGGCGTGGCAGGCCCACGTCCACTACTGGGACCTGCTCGTGGATGCCGATCACTTCCCCGGCCGGGACATTCCGGCGTGCCTGAATGCGATGTACGTCGGCCAGCCCGTCGTCGTCGCCCTCGCACACGGCGAGCCCGAGTTCCACGGCCGGCTGCGACAGCTCCTCGGACACTTCGATCCAACGTGCGCAGCGTCCGGCACGATCCGCGGGGACCTCGGCGACGACAGTCTTGACGCCGCGCTCAGGGACAAGCGTCTCGTGCGGAACCTCGTACACACCTCGGACGACCCGGCCGCCGCTCGTCGCGACTTCGGAACCTGGTTCGGGGCCGGCCGCCGCGCCCTCCTCGACCCGTCTATTCCGCCCCAGAGCACCCCTTCCGACGCCTGCCTCTTGCCCAGTCCACGGAGGAACCCATGACCGCCCCCATAGCACCGCGACGCCGTGCTCTGCCGATCCTGGCCACAGAGAAGATCGGCGGGCTGAAGCCGGAACTCGCGGACGTGATCGAGTACCGCAAGTCGGGCCTGTCACTGAACTGGATCGTCGGCTGCCCGCTGGAGTGCGGCTACTGCGTCCGGCACCTCTTCGACAACTTCGAGATGAAGGTCCCCCGGCGTCTGATGAGCGATGAAGACGCCGTTGCCCGCCTCGTGGGCCACCCCTTCTTCCGCGCAGGCAAGACGCCCATCCAGCTCCTGAACCGAGCCACCGACCCCATGCTCCCCATCGTCAAACCGCACGTGTTCAACGTGCTGAGACTGCTGGATGAGCAGGGCTTCACCAACCACGTCCTGATCATCACGCGGTGGCGGGTAGACCCCGAGGACTGCGCCGTCCTCAACTCCTTCAGGCACCTGCGCCTCACCGTGCTGGTCACACACTCCAACATCGCCAATCCCGACATCGAGCCCATCGACTCGAACATTGCCGCGGAGAGCCTGCGCACCCTGTACGAACACGCCGAGCGGTACCGCACCGTCCTGTACTGGCGACCGATCGTGCCCGGCTTGAACGACTCCGGCTCCGACATCGAACGCGCCCGCGAACTGTCCCTGCACGCACACGCCACGGTCTTCACGGGCCTCTTCTTCCGCGAGGAGATCGCCTCCTACTACGAGGCACACGGGCTGCCGATGCCGTACGCGGAGACAGCGCGGCGAAAGATCATGCCGGAGGCAGCCGAGGAGCGGATACTCGCCGCCTTCCAAGAGGGCTCCTGGGGAGCTCTGTTCCGCAAGACGAGCTGCGGTGTCGCGTACGCGCACGGAGAGGCCGACTACAACGGGCACTACGGGGTCCGTGAGCTGTGCGACATCTGCCCCGAAGACCAGATCGCACGGTGCGAGGCCGCATGGGTGAAGCCGGATCTCGCGACCGTCATACAAGAGGCCCGCGCCCTCGGCGCGACCGGCAAGGTCGAGATCAACGACCGTGCCATCGTCGTGGAAGGACTGGACGAACCCCCGCGCTACTCCCTCCAGCACGGCTTCGGCTACCAGTGCCACGACCGAGCAAAGCCCCACCACCACCGCCAGCACGGCCGAGCCCCGATCGGCTGGAAGGCGGGGAACGGAACCCGAACCGCATGAACTTCTCCTCCTGGCCCTCGCTCCTCGTCGTCGATGTCGAGGGGAACGGAACCAACCCCCCGGACCTCGTCGAGGTCGCCGTCCTTCCCGTACGTGACGGGCAGCCGGACACGAGCACGGCAGGGGCGTGGCTGACCAAGCCGAAGCGCCCTGTGACACCGTTCGCCGCTCGAATCCATGGCCTCACCAATCAGCGGCTGGAGGGCGAACCGGGCTGGGAGGAGATCTCCGACCAGGTTCACACACTGCTGGACGGCTCGTGGATCTGCGCGCACAACGCACACGTGGACTACAAAGCGCTGTCTGCGCACCTTCCACGATGGCAGCCGGCAGGAGTGCTCGACACGCTCCGGCTGGCGAAGAACACATACTCCGGCCTGCCGAAGTACTCACTCGACGCCCTGATCGAGCACGTCCAGCCAGACCTGAGCGCGGCCCCCGCACAGCGGCACCGCGCCACGTTCGACGCATACGCCACGGCGCAACTCCTGATCGCCATGGCTGCCCACTACGGCACCTGGGACCAGCTCGTCGCCGCGGCAGTACCGCCCGGCCTGCCCGGTGCCCCCGAACCAGAAGAGGAACCCACGCTGTGGTGACAACGACTCCCCCCATCCGCATCGGCGTACTCGGCGCCCACTCCACCGGCAAGACGATGTTGCTCAGGCGCATCGAAATGGAACTGCGCGCCAACGGCGCAAACCCTGTCCGAACGGGCCGCATCGGAAAGCGTGCCGCCCTCAACGGACTACCCAAGATGGAAAAGCACACCGCCGCGTCCACCGAGTGGATCATCGCGCAGAGCATTGCCGACGAGATCGCGGCGGCTGCGCAGGGCGCGGACGTCATCCTTGCGGACCGTGCTCCGCATGACGCGCTTGCCTATCTCAATGCCGCTCTGGAATACCGAGGCGAGCAGCTCCACCGTCTGGAGCGGGAGCGGCTGCTACTGCTGGCCGCAACACAGCTGCCGAAGTACGACTTGCTCCTGGCCACGGTGCTCGACCCCACCATGCCGGTAGAGCCGAGGCACGACTACGACAGCCGGTATCGGATGTTGGTCGACAAGCACACCCACAAGCTGCTCGGCAGCGAGACCATCACCCACCTGCGCGTCACCAGCGGTCCCGAGAGCCAGGCGAACGCTGTCGCGAAGGCGCTGGAGACCTGCCTGGCCGAGGCTGCCGTATGAGTGCCGCGTGGCCGGCTGGCCCCATCCAGCTCGCGGGCAAGACCGTCTCCCGGCTCGGGTTCGGCACGATGCGCCTGACCGGGCCCGGCACCTGGGGCGACCCCGTCGACCGAGACCTAGCAATCAGTGTTCTGCGCCAGGCAGTCCATACCCACGGCATCACGCACATCGACACTGCAGACGCGTACGGCCCTCACACTGTCGAGCACTTGATCAGGGATGCTCTCTACCCCTACGGCGAGGACCTGCTGATCGCGACGAAGGTCGGCATGGTGAGGCCGGCCCCCAACCTGTGGGCGCCGCATGGGCACCCCGTGTACTTGCGGTCCTGCGTTGAAGCGAGCCTCCGCCGCCTCGGCACGGAGCGGCTGGAGCTCTGCTACCTCCACCGCATCGATCCGGAGGTGGCACTCGCTGACCAGCTCGGCACACTTCAGGCCCTCCGGAGCGAAGGAAAGATCGGCCACATCGGCCTTTCGAAGGTCACCGTCGAGGACATCCGCCGAGCCGGCAAGGAGATCACCATCTCCGCGGTCCAGAACGTCCTCAATACGACCGACCGCTACGACCCCGCATTCGAGCTCTGTCGGGAGCTCAGCATCCCGTACGTCCCCTACCGGCCACTCAACGCCGGCGCTCTCACCCAGGGCCAAGGAGTGCGCGACTCCCTGCACTGGTTACTCCAGCTCGGCAACAACGTGGCCCCGATCCCCAGCACGACTCAGCCGCTGCACCTCGAAGAGATCGTGAGCGCAGTCGCATCCGGCGGATGGCCCTGATGGCAGCCAATACGGCAGAGCTTGTCGGGGCCGAGCGCACACCGCGGTTCCACGCGCCATACGAGAACTGGCGCCCTCCCGTGGTCGGCGTGTCGTTACTGGTCCCGGTGGGCATGAACGAACTTCTACTCGCCGACACCACCGGGCACGGCGATCTCATGCTCCCGACCGGTTCGATGGAAGCCGGAGAGACACCGGAACAGGCTGCTCAGCGGGTACTGGTCGGTGCACCGACCGGCTTCACCATCCTCCGCAGGGTCGCCGTGGATCAAGTGCAGACTCGTCGCCGAAGGGTCATCACGCACATCGTAGCCACGCTCCCGCTCGCTAACGACGATGCCGCGTCCCTCTCCTACCGCGACCCGCGTGCCCTCCTGCTGTCAGTGCCCAGGGCACGAGCTGTCTCCAAGCTCCCGGAGCAGGCCGGCCACAGGGCCCTGATCGGCCTCGGATGCCTGAGTACGGGCTTGGTCGCTCACCTCGAAGCCGGAGCCATCTGCAGGCTGGAAGCGGCTCCCCTGTCACCTCAGCCGGATCCCGGGTGAACTCGACGTCCTCGACAGCCGCGTTGGCCGGCCGTTCTACGCAATCCCCCAAAAGGGGTACCCACACCCACAGGAGTGGTCGAACGCAGGATCACGGCACCGCGCCCTTAGCCACATCAAGGGTCGCCCGACTATTCGAAATCATGTTCTAGATTTCGCTCCTGTGCACCCGTGACGGCGACAGGAAAGACCCAGTTACCCGATCACCTGTCCGCATCACGCCCGAGGAGCACTCATGCATCGCTTGCACCGTCCCGCACTTGTTCATCCTGCGTTCGAAGGCTCCGCTCCTTCCTCGGATGCGTGCGCGCGCCGCGCTGGCGGCTGCGCCGGATTCCTCACCACCGGGTCCCGACCGGATACGAGGTACCTGGCATGACCGGAGCCGCCTGCCTTTCAGGGGCACTGGCCCGGTGGGTGGAATCGGTTCTGGGACCGATCCAGGTTGTTCGCGATGCCTCTCATTCGCGGACGAACTCACAGGTGTGGGACGTGGCCAGTCGAGCCGGCCGCCACTTCGTGAAGGTGGCACCCGATCCGATTCTCTACACCCGCGAGACCCGCGCCTACCGCGAAGCCGTTCCACAACTCGGCCACAGCAGCGCCCCTACGATGAGAGACAGTAGCGCTGAGCTGCTCGCCCTAATCCTCACCGCCGTGGACGGAGAGCCCCTCAAGTACGAGACATCGCCTGCCCGGCGCCGTGACGCCCACAGGCAGGCCGGCCGACTCCTGCGTCGCTTCCACGATGCACTCCCGAGCCATAAGGGACAG
This sequence comes from Streptomyces sp. NPDC048211, assembly GCF_043202315.1. Classification (NCBI taxonomy): domain Bacteria; kingdom Bacillati; phylum Actinomycetota; class Actinomycetes; order Kitasatosporales; family Streptomycetaceae; genus Streptomyces; species Streptomyces sp. NPDC048211. The sequence continues at coordinate 743,838 of NZ_JBIDAD010000002.1, read as the reverse complement.
TCCGAGGCCGAAGCGGTCATCGAAGCGACAGTCACCGGCCTCGAAAGGCACATTGCCGCTGCTGGCAACCATCTGTCCGCCACCGAGGCCGACATGCTCCGCCGCGCCGTCAGCGCCCTACCCTCAATCGGCCCTCTGCCCTGCGGACTTCGCCACGGGGACTTCTGGGAACGCAACATCCTCTGGAACGGCCGGCGTTGCGCCCTGATCGACTACGAGCGCAGCACCCCGGGACCGCTCGTCGCCGACTTCGTGAAGCTCGCCACCACCGTTTGGCTGGACCGTCCAGAGCTCGGCACGGCACTGTTCGCCGGATACGGGCGCTCGCTCTCCGCTGTCGAGCAGCGGGCACTGGTGTCCTTCGCTGCGGCTGACGCGGCCAGCGCGCTCGCTTACGGCCCCCTCCACGGCGACGCGCATGTGACTGCCCGCGGCCGACGAACCGTCGAGCGCCTGGCTCAGGAGGGAAGGTAGCGATGACCGACGAGCATCACCTGCTGATCGCGCATGTCGCCCAAGTCCTGCTGCGCACCAACGGATCCGCCCTGTGCGTGCGCAGGCAGCCCGATGCGGCGCTCACACCCGGACAGCTCACGGTCATCGGAGGACACGTCCAGGCCGACGAACCGCTGGACCATGCCGCACGGCGGAAGGTGGAGGAGGAAGCAGGCGTGAGCATCAGCTCCGCCCATCAGGAATTCTGCGGCCTCGTCCACCAGCACGCTCCCAGGGGGCACGACCGGATCACCGCCGTGTTCGTGGCCCAGTCCTGGACCGGTGAACCGCACAACACTGAGCCGGACGAGGACGAACGGCTCTTCTGGGTATCGATGGAAAAGCCCCCGCCTGACTGTCACCCCCACACCGCCACGATCTTCCAGCTGCTCACCGAAGGCCCCTCGTACAGGGCACTGGACTGGCCGAGCTCAGGAGGCACTCTGTGAAAAGGTTCTTCGGCCCCGTGAAGATGGCAGAGCCACAGGTCTCGGACGCCGAACAGGAACTCTTCGGCGGACCGCTGCGCTACGACATGGGATGGTCCCAACACGAGCACGCCACCCTGGACTTGACCATGCTGTCTGCGTTGCGTGCCATGCCGGCGCTGGTCGGCGCGGCGCTGCGCATGGCGTGGAACGCCGACCGCCGGGCGCTCATCGCCGTGGCGGTCAGTGAGATCGGACAGGGCGTCGCCGCGGCCGTCGGCCTGCTCGCCATCAACTCCGTCATGCATGCCCTGCTCGGCGGGACCGGTAACGCCACCGAGCGGTTGCATGCCCTTCTGCCCGGCCTCCTCGCCGCCGCAGCCATCGCTGTCGTCAACTCCGCCCTGGCCGGGTGGTCCACCGCCAGGGCGGGCCGGCTAGAACCGGTCGTCGAGCGGATCGCCACCACCCAGTACCTGGCAGCAGCAGTCTCCGTTGAGCTGGAAGCGATCGACGACCCGGATTTCCGCAGGCTCGTCGACATCGCCCAGTACGGCCCGGCTTCCGCACGCCGCATGATCGGCGTCTGCGTGTCGGCGCTGAACAGCAGCATCTCCCTGATGGCCACGGCCGGCGTGCTCACCGTTCTGCACCCGGCCCTGCTTCCCCTGCTGATTCTGATCGCGGCACCCCGCGGCTGGGGGGCCATGCGCGTGGCGCAGGAGCGCTACGTGTCGGTGATGAGCTGGATCGAGCACGTACGGGCAAGCCGTCTCATCGGCAACCTGCTGACCGAACGCACCGCGGCCCAGGAAGTGCGCATCCACGCCGTCGGCGGCTTCCTCCTCAACCGATACCGGCGCATGGCTGAATCTGCCGAGGCCGAGCAGGAGCGGCTGGCCTCCAGCAAGGCCCTCACCGAGTGGTTCGCCGCCGCCCTGTCCGGTCTGGCAATGGCGGCGACGTACGGAACCATGTTCTGGCTGATCACGAGCGGGCGCATGAGCCTCGCCGTGGCCGGCACCGCGGTCATCGCCGTCCGCTCCGGTTCGGCCAGCCTCGGCGCACTGGTGATGAACGTGAACCAGCTGCACGAGGAATCCCTGTACGTCCGGGACCACTCCCGCTTCCTTACCCAGGCTGCCCAGCGTGCCATCCCCCTGGGCGGCACGACCGTCCCCGACCGGGTCGAGCACATCGTCCTCGACCAGGTCACCTACTCCTATCCCGACCGCGAGAGCCCCGCACTGGACGGTGTGTCGCTCACGCTGCCCATGGGTTCGGTCACGGCAGTGGTCGGTGAGAACGGCTCCGGCAAGAGCACGCTGATGAAGGTCCTCTCGGGTCTACTCCTGCCCCAGGGCGGGACCCTGCGATGGGGCGATGCGGACATCGCCGGTCTCGACCGCGCCCAGGTCTTCGAGCGCGTCGCGCTGCTCACCCAGGACTTCCAACGCTGGCCGGTGACCGCCGCAATGAACATCCGGATCGGCCGCCCCGCCCACATCGCCTCACTGGAGGAATTGCAGCCGTCCGTCGACTACGCCGGCGCCGGTCCCATCGTGGCCAAGCTCCCCGACGGCCTGCAGAGCCTGCTGGCCCGCATGTTCCGCGGAGCCATCGAACTGTCCGGCGGTGAATGGCAGAAGGTGGGGCTGGCCCGCACCCACTGGCGCAGCTCGACCTCGCAGGCGGACAGCGTCCTCATCGTGGACGAACCCACCTCCGCACTCGACCCCGAGGCCGAGATCGAGGCGTTCGACCGTATCCGCCGCCTCGCCGCCCCGCACCGGGCTGTCGTCCTCGTCACCCACCGCATGTCCGGCGTCCGCCACGCCGACCGCATCTACGTCCTGCACCGCGGACGCCTGGCCGAGGAGGGCAGCCACGACGAACTCATGGCCGCCCGGGGCCGCTACGCCGCCATGTTCGATGCACAAGCCGCCCAGTACGCCCCCACCGGCAGCATCCCGCACCCCACTTCCCCCACCGTCACGGACTCCGCATGACACCACTGTCCGGAAGGCACACCATGTCGGCTACTCCCCCAACGACCGAACAACTCGACCCCAGCACTTTGCGCAACCGCCTCGCCGACCAGCTCCTGATGTCCGGCCACCTCCGCACCGCCGCCGTAGAGGCCGCCTTCCGCACCGTGCCGCGGCACGCCTTCGTCCCCGAAGTCCCGATGGCGGACGCCTACGCGAACGACATCATCCCGACCCGGCACACAGCCGACGGCCGTGTCAGCAGCTCCATCTCCGCGCCATGGCTGCAGGCCCACATGCTCGAAGCCGCCCACATCCGTGCCGGCCACCATGTGCTGGAGATCGGTTCGGGCGGCTTCAACGCTGCTCTGGTTGCCGAACTCGTCGGCCCATCGGGAAGTGTCACGACCGTCGACATCGACGCCGCCGTCACCGAGCGCACCACTCGATTCCTCACCGACACCGGATACGACCGCGTGCGTGTCATCACCGCGGACGCCGAACGGCTCCCTGCCGCTGCTGTCCCCGACGGAGGCTTCGACGCCGTGATCGTCACCGTCGACACCTGGGACCTGCCCTGGATCCATATGCTCGTCGAGGGCGGACGCCTCGTCGCCCCCCTGCGCCTGCACCAGTACGTGTGGTCCATCGGCTTCACCAGACAAGGCGCCGTACTGACCAGCGACGAGCCGCTCACGGTATGCGGATTCGTTCCCATGCAGGGCGCCGGCGCCTGGAACAGCCAACGCCGCACCATCCCCGGCCGCGGTATCCATCTCGCCTTCGAGGACGGCACCCCGCGGCCCGTCGATCAGCTCGCTCCGGCCTTCGACACGCCGCCCACAACCCTCCGTACGCACGTCACCGTCGGCGGCCAGGAGCCCTTCGACTCCCTCGCCCTGTACCTGGCCGGAGCGCTACCTGGCTTCTGCCGCCTGTCCGTCGATCCCGAGAGCGGCGACAGCGTCATCAGCCCACCGCCCCCGCACTGGCCCGGTGCCGCGATCGTGCGCGGCACCTCGCTCGCCCGCCTGGCCACCGAGCGGATCGGGGACGGTGACGACGGCGGCGGCCGGTACGAGTTCGTCGTCCATGCCTACGGCGCGGCAGGCGGCTTCGCTGCCGCCGAGATGGCCGAACAGGTCCAGCACTGGCAGCGCAACCACCGCGCCGCCCCATGCCCGCGAGTCACCGTCCGGCCGCCGACCGCGGCCTCCAACGAAGAGGTCGGCCCACACGTCTTCCGCAAGAAGCACACGGTGATCACGATCGACTGGCCGGTGATTCCCGGCACCGCGGCCTTGCTGACCGACGACCACGGCCACTACCTGCTCCATCTCCGCTCCGCGAACAAGCCCATCTGGCGCCCCGGGCACTGGGCTCTGCTCGGCGGCAACACAGAGAAGGGCGAGCGATGCGATGAGGCCATCGTCCGGGAGCTCGACGAGGAAATCGGCCTCACCATCCCGGACCTCACCGCCTTCGTCACACTCGACACGCTCGACGCCCACGGGGCCTTCATGAGCCGCGTCCGTGTCTACCACGGCACACTCAACCGGCCCGCGCACGAAATCGAGCTGTGCGAGGGCATCCAGCTGCGCTGGACCCGCCTGGAAGAGACAGCGGAGATGACCATGGACCCCGGCGCCGCGGCCGTCCTCCAAGCGCATCAGACCCGCCCACGCCCGGACCCCGCCGACGGCACCCCGCTTCCCACCGTGCAGGTTCGCGAGCCCGGTGATCAACGCAGCCGCAGCATCGTCGGCGCCCACCTCGTCCTCATCCGCGACGGCAAGGTTCTGCTCGGCAGACGCCACGCGAGCAGCGCCTTCGCGCCCTCGGCCTGGCACCTTCCCGCCGGCCACCGCGAAGCGAACGAGGCCGCCATTTCCTGCATGATCCGGGAGACGAAGGAGGAGACCGGACTCGCCATCGACGAGGCCGATCTTTCGCTCGTCCACACGCTCGACCTCCTCGACCCTGGCAGCCCGACCCCACGCATCCAGCTCTTCTTCACCACATCCCGGTGGAGCGGCGAACCGGCAGTCCTCGAACCGGACCGCTGCACCGAGTGGGCCTGGTGGCCGCTGACCGCACTGCCAGACCCGACGGTGGACTACACCCGCACCGCTCTGGCCGCCATTTCCCACGGCACGCCCTACACCGCGATGGGCTGGACCTGACCCTTCACACAGGACAGAACTCATGCCGTTCCATGCGGCGGCATAGCCCCCTGCCCTGCCGCCTGGAACCCTCCGCTACAGGAAGGACGTGCCCCGCGCATGTTCACCACACAGCCGCAATGGGAACGTGGGTACGCCGATGGCCGCCGCTATCGCCCGCTCCGCGACGACGAACGGTCTCTGCTGGCCACCCATGTGCCGGCCCCGGCCCACGGCAGGGCCCTCGACGTGGGATGCGGAACCGGTGAACTCGCAGCCCACCTACACTCGATCGGCTATTGCGTCGACGCCGTCGACTGGTCCGAGACCGCTCTCACCGAGGCGGCCGCCCGGAACGGGGAGGACGTGCACTGGCTGCGGGGCGATATCGAGAGCACCGACCCCGCGCCGCACTCTGCCAACGGCTACGACCTGATCACCCTTCGGTTCGTCTATCCGTTTCTGAACACTCGCGACCAGACGCTGGTCTCCCTCGGCCGGCGCCTCCGCCCCGGCGGCTCCCTCGTACTCATCACTCCACTCGCCGCCGACACCCCGACGGAACGACGCGGCATCGCGCTCGACGAGGACGAACTCGACCACTTGCAGGCCGGCTGGTCCGCTGCGCTACGCCACGACACCGAGGGCGTGTCCTTCGTAGTCCTGCGAGGCCCCCGTCACGACAGAACCGCAGCCCTCCGCCAACAACGCATTGGAAAAGGCGACTTGGACAGTGAGCAGAACAACCTCCAGGCATGGAGTACGTACGGCACCCACCACATCGCGCGAGCAACCCAGATCCCCGAAGTCGACCGCATCTCCTGGGCCTCCTGGCCAGGCGGCCCAGGAGCAGAGGTCCTCGGCAACCTGCGCGGCCGACGCGTCCTCGACCTCGGCTCCGGCATCGGAAAGCACGCCGCACACCTCGTCACCGCGCACGGAGCAGTGGTGGACGCCATCGACTCCTCACCGGGTCAGCACCGGCGCGCATGCGAACGGTACGGCGACTTGGACGGGCTGCAACTGCTTCTGGGCGACGCCGTTGATCACCTACGGGCTACGGAACCGTACGACGTGATCTACTCCATCGGCGGAATCCCTTACATCGACCCCCACCGGCTCCTTCCGTTCCTGGCGACGGCACTCAAGCCCGGTGGCCGCCTGTGCTTCACCACCCTGCACACGAACAGCCGCGGTGCCGGTCCCAGCACGTCCATGGCTGCCCGGCCCGAGGTTCTACCTCTGGCCGACGGTGGAAACCTCACCGTGCACATGTGGGTCCTCACCCCGGAGCTCTGGGAGGACCTGCTCGTCGAGTACGGACTGCGCGTCGAGGGCATCGACGTCCTCGACTCCCCTGACAGCGACAACCACGTGTCGTACCGCTTGTTCCATGCGCGCCACCGCACCCACGTCACGTCCGCACACCGCTCGGGGAGCGATAGATGAGTCCACAGCGCCATACCGAGCCACTCGACGTCCACCTGATCCTGCGCCGCGAGGGCGTTCATGGTCCGGAAGTCCTCCTGTCCCGACGAGCCGGCGCGGTCTATGCGGCCGGCCTCTGGCACCTCCCGTCGGGGCACCTGGACGGTCCGCACGAGGACGTAGTGGCTGCGCTTGTCCGCGAGGCCAAGGAGGAGACCGGCGTGGTCATCGACCCTGTCAACGCCCACTTCGCCGCCACGGTGCACCATCGCAGTCCAGGCGGCATTGCCCGGCTTGGGGTCTTCTTCGAGGTTCGCCGCTGGCGCGGGACGCCCCGGGTTCTTGAGCCGACTGTGTGCGATGCCATGAGCTGGTACCCGCTCGCCGCCTTGGCCACGCCGATGGTGGCTTACTGCCGCGCCGGTCTCGACGCCTACCTGGCCGGAACAGGGCTCGGCATCCACTTCCAAGAGCCCGGCGACCCGATCCCGTATGACAGAACGGCAGACCGGCTCCAACACGTCCAGGGCCGGGGGAAGACGGGCTCGAACCTCCCGGGCCGGCGTGCGGAGGATGCCGCCCACGGGCAGTCAGGCACACGCAGCATTCCCGTCGACCTCACAGGGAGCCTTCATGGCCCAGAAGGAACAGAGTCCGTTGACCAATCCTCCGACTCATGAGCAGCGGCCCCGCGTGGGGTTTGGCGTACCGGCTATGGGCCCGGCGTGGCTGCCTCCGGAGCAGTATGCCGAGACGGTGTTGAAGGCGACGGCGTTCGCCTGTCTGTTCTTCACCGACGAGCATGACAATCCACTGCAGTTGAGGGCGGTCTACTCACAGACGCATCCATGGCAGTTCGTCGGCGGAACGATGGATCCGGGCGAGCGGCCATGGGAAACGGCAGTGAGGGAATGCCAGGAGGAGACCGGAATCGCCTTCCGGGGTCAAGCCAGGCTCTTGGCGTCGATCTTCGGCCAGCCAGGGGCGGAGTGGCCCTACGCAACGATCGGCTTCGTCTTCGAGGGAGGCCGGCTCACCGGCGACGAGATCAAGTCCCTCACCTTGGATCCCACCGAACACGACGAAGCCCGCGTCCTGCCCATGTCGCAGTGGCGACCGCTCATGCCGCAACGAGACTTCGCCCGACTGGACGCGGTGGTGGAGGCCCGTCGGACAGGTTCAACGGCACACTTCGAATCCTGGGACTGGGAAAACTGATGACGATCATCCTGATGTCCGACCCTCGCGTGGCCGCGATTCCGGTTGACGAGTGCGGGGAGCCCTTGGCCGATGTCCGCGCAAGCGGGATCCTGCTCGTCGACGACCGCCGACGGGATGCGGCCGGCGCCTTCGCCCACCTCCGACAGGGGGTGCTCGACCGCTTGCTCCTGGCCTCGTCTCTCCTGCCGGACGGCCTGCGACTGCTGTTCGTCGAGGGCTACCGGCCGCCGGCCCTGCAGGCGCAGTACTTCGAGGCGTACGCGGCAAAGCTCCGCGCACTCAGTCCGGCAGCGACCGCGGTACAGATCCGGGCTGACACCAGCAGGTTCGTGTCGCCGCCCGAAATCGCCCCGCACAGCGCAGGAGCCGCCGTTGACCTCACGCTCGTCGGTCCCGACGGCGTGGAACTGGACATGGGCACCCGGGTCAACGCAAACCCGGAGGAGAGCAATGGCGCGTGTTACACCGCAGCGGATTCGATCAGCGCCCGAGCCCGGACGAACCGAGAAGTCCTCGTCCATGTCCTCTCCGAGGCCGGGCTCGTGAACTACCCGACCGAGTTCTGGCACTGGAGTTACGGCGACAGATACTGGGCCCTGGAAACCGACAGGGAAGCGGCGCCCTACGGACCGATCGAGCTGCCGTGATCGACGGTCAGCGAGAGCCACTGACAGCCCGCGTCCTCATCGCGGGCTGTCAGGCAGCCCACGCGGCCACAGGCCCGGACGTATGGGCGTTCGGTGGTGAGCGGTGAACTCCGCCCCTGCCGCCGACAGCCTCTGGCGCCACATCGACTTCCGCCGCTACTGGTTGGGGCAGGCCGCCAACGTATGCGGATCGTCTCTGAGCTCGGTGGCCGTTCCCCTTGTCGCCGTGGTGACCCTGCACGCCACTACGTGGGAGGCAGGGGTACTGGCCACGGTTCAGAAACTGCCACCATTGCTCTTCTCACTGCATGCTGGCGCCTGGTGCGACCGTCGCCGCAAGCGTCCTTTGATGGTGGCGACCGACATCGTCAGCGGCCTGGCCATGGCCACCGTGCCCGCAGCCGCGGCTCTTGGCACCCTCACCCTGCTTCATCTATATGCGGTGGCCTTCGTCGTCGGATCGTCGCAGGTGATCGGATCAGCGGCGAGCCTTTCGTACATCCCAGTCCTGTTGCGTCGCGACCAATTGATGCAGGGCAATGCAAAGTTGGCCGGCGCCAACACGCTCGCCGACATCGGTGGCCCCGCACTGGCAGGGATCCTGATCGGCTTCATGGGTGCGGCTCGTGCGGTTGCTCTCGACGCTCTCACGTTCTTCCTCAGCGCTGTGTGGACTCTGCGTATCCGGGCAGCGGAGCCGGATCCAGCCGCCCGTAAGCCGGGCAGTTCCCTGCGCTCGGAGATCCGCGAGGGCTTGGCCTACACCTGGAGGCATCCGGTCATCGGTCCACTGGTGACCACCAATGCGATCACTTCCTTCGTCCTGGCCGGAACTTCGGCGATCTGGGTCGTCTTCCTCGTCCACGAGCTGCGCTGGCCCCCACAGGTGTTCGCGTTGGTGATGAGCGTGGGCGCCACCGGAGGATTCATCGCGTCCCTGATGGCGCGGCGCTTGGCCAAGGCGTTCGGCCCGGGCCCCGTGATGATCGGTGCCCTGGGCCTCGCCCCGGTGAGCCAGCTCCCGCTCCTTCTCGCCGGGCCAGGCCGCGCAGGCTACGTCGTGATCGGTGCGGGCCTGTTCGTCCAGCTGTTCGGAGCGGTCACCCACGGCCTCACACAGCGCACTGTGCGCCAGGAAGCATGTATCCCCGAGATGCAAGGCCGCATGCAGGCGACCGGCCAGTTCACCGCCTTCGGACTGCGCCCCGTCGCCACACTCCTAGCTGGCGCCTCTGGAACCGTACTGGGGCTGCGCCCCACGCTTGCCATCGGCACGGTCCTCCTGATTCTGCCCGCCCTACGTCTCGCAGGCACCCCAGTCCGTTCACTGCGCACACTCACCCACAACGCCCCAGCGTGATCAGCATCTCAGCCAAGCTCACCGGTTCTCACCGACTGGCCCCGCCTGGTCGGCAGGCGGTTCGTGGGTAGGTCTGCCGCCTCAGTGGCGAAGCCGGACTGAGTGGGTGCTGTCCCACCGATACGACTGGCCTTCGCGGCGCATGGCGACCAGGTCGACTCGATCACACACCGTAGGAACCGGCGGGAGGGCTCGCAGGGAGTGCACCACCGGTTGGACGCGTTCCATCGGAAGGGTCTGGTGGCAGTAGCCGATTCCGATGTGTGGCCTGAGTCCACTGCTGGACTTCATGGGTGCGAGGCCGCACGCGGCTGATGAGGCCGCCAGGACCTGATGGAGAGCTATGACCGGTGCCCACGGAGCGACGCTGTAGCGCAGGGCGCCGCGTGATCCGGCGAGTGGGAGCGCTGTGAGTTCGAAGGCCGATGGAGCGCTGGCCTGAACAGTTGCGGTGAGACGTTCGAGGTCCTGGTCGGAACAGGCGTCGACGAGTCCGACACGTCCGAGCGTGAGATGGAAGGCGTCGGGCGCGACGAAGTCAAAGGCGCTGATGCCAACGTGGTCAAGTACTGCCGCTTGACAGCGGACTGCCTGCTCGACGAAGCAGGGGTCAGTGATACTGAGTAGCCAGTAGTAGGCGCGTGTGGTGGGTGACCATCCTGGACGTTTCCAGTGATTGGTGATTTCGGTGAGTGAGTCGAAAGCTGTCCAGTCCGCGTCCGTAATGGCTGCCTGCTCGTCAAGGTCTCGGGGCGGGTCGGGCGGGAACGTGTCGGGGTACGTCGTCGGTCGTGCCATCGCTTGGCGGCGTCCTTCCCGAGGGTTGAGGGGACGCTGGCATGGTGGCAGAGCGACTTCTCAGTTGCCGTACGCGGGGGGTGGTGGACCAGTCGGCGAGTGCGTCGCGATACTCGCGGACGGCCGTGGTGTCCTCCCACTTCGCTGCACTGCGTCGCAGGTCGTGGGCGCGCTGGACAACGGAGAGGATGAGTGGGCCTCCTGCGGCATCTCTCAGGACCTGTTGGCCGAGCAGCATGGCGTGCTCGATGTCGGGGCGTTGTCCGCTGACGAGCGCCGTGGCAACGTCGAGTCGCACGAGGGAGCGAGTCCAGTCCGAGGCGGATGCGGCTACGTGGCCGCTGATCTCATTCTCGTAGCGCAGGACGGCGGCGGTGTCTTTGAGGGCGACGTATCCGGTGATGGCGTTGGCCAGGGTCCGGGTAACTCCGTATGACCCCAGCGAGATGCACGGCGTCAGGCCGGCAGGGACAGGGTGGCGCTCGGTCAGATCCTCGGCTGCGCCGATGGCCCGGATGGTGCCATCGGTGTCGTTCTGGCGGGAGAGGGCACGCGCGAGGCCGTTGACGTACAGGCGGATTGCCTGTGGATGTTCCGGAGCGAGAGCGATGCCGTCTGCGGCCCAGGTGGCTGCTTCGGTGTAGGCACCTTGGTAGTACGCGGACAGCGAGCGTGTTCCGTGGGCCCACATCACGGTCTCCAGATCGCCGATGTCCGTGGCCAGGGCGATGGCTTCGGCGCTGTAGGACTCGGCGAGGATGTGGCGGCCGGCGTTGACGGCCATGTATCCCAGGACGGCGGAGGTCCGGGACGCCACTCGGAACAGCGCGGTCCGGTGGGAGGCGGGCTGCTGTCCTCGGAGCAGTTGGTGAAGGTGGTCTCGCAGCTTCCGGGTTCGGGCGGCAAGTCGCTCTGAACCGGTGGGGCCGTCTGACTCGTACGCGTCGACTATGTGCAGCAGAGCGGTCTCGGCGACCGGAATGGCGGCGGCTGCGGTGTTGGACGCAAGGAGGTCGTCCACAGCGGCGGCGACATCGACCGGGTCGTCCCATGGGGTCTCTTCCGGGACGAAGGCCAGCACCGAGTCACCTGGGGTCCTGATCGGCGAAAGCTCTGCCGGGACGCCGAGACCGCCGAGAACGCTGATGATCTTGACAATATTGGTCAAGGGACGGCCCGCTTCGATCTTCGATACCTCACCCTGACTGAGCCCTGTGTGCGCGGCTATGTCGGTCTGTGAGGCGCCGGACAGGCCACGTACGGCTTTGAAGGCAGCACTGAAATCGAGCGCGGTGATGGCCTGACGAGTACGGGGATCGTCCCAGATATGGCTGGGCAGCCATCCCTTCTGGCGGCAGCTTCCGCAGAGGGAACCGGTGCTGTATCTGCTGAGCTCTGTCCGGCACTCGGCGCACCGGTTCCTCGCCACTATCTAACTCCTGAACTCGCAGGCCAGAGAGGTGACTTACCTTATTCCCTTTTGAATATCCCGGCGGGAATGGGCCAGGACGATGGAGCCTGCCACTCTGAATTTCGGCCGTCATCGCGCCGTTTGAATCGAGGGAGGTGTCCTGTTTTGCTCGGAGCTGTGTGGACGGATGAGGAGCTGTTCGAAGCCCTTGAGGTTCGGTACGGGCTGGATGCCGTCCATGCTGATCCGCAGCAGAGCGCAGCGGGCACGGTCATGAGCTGGCACGTTGCGTGCGAGGACGCTCCTGACGTGCGGGTGACGCAGTACTTGGACTGGCAGGGACTGCAGGATGCGGCGCACGCCCTGGACATGTCCGAATACTGCCGTGCCGCCGGGCTCTCGGTACCTCGCGTTCATGCCGACAAGGCTGGCTGGCTGCTGTCCGATGGGGCCACGAGCGGGGTGTGCTCGGTCACGGACGTCCCTGGAGGGGCACCGTTCCTCCGCCCGTACACCCGCGACCAGGCCCAGCATCTGGGGGTGGGTCTCGGGCGCATGCACCGTGCTCTGGCCTCCTACCCCCTGCCGTCCGCGGAACCGCGGCACGATGAATCTGCCTGGGCTGTGCTTTCTGTAGAGGATGCAGTCACTTCGCACGAGGCGGCGGCCTTGGCCGCGGTCACCCGTGGTGTTCGCGATGCGCACATCTCCGGGCAGTTGCAGTGGATCCGCCAGTGCCTGACCGAACACCTCGGAGAATTGCGCGAGGCGACCCCGGATCGCGGCACCCTGACTGCGTACGCGATTCACGGCGCGTTCATTCCGCCGTACATCCGGTCGAGTTCTGCCCGGCCCGTGGTCACCGGATTTCGTGCCCGCTACGGCTATCTGGCCTGGGAGACGGCGCGCGCAGCTTTTGACGTGCGTACGGTGGCCCAGGGTGATGGATGGCAAGAATGCGCGGTCAGCCTGCTGGCTGCCTACCATTCCACCCATCCTGATCTGCCACTGCGGGAGATATCCGCGTGCCCCCGCATCGCGCTGCTGGAGCTGTTGTGCGCGCCGCTGCCTACCGCCGTACTGGAGGCGTGGGAGCTGCGCTCCGCAGCGGTGCGGCAGCTGCTGGAAGCACTGCCGGTGTTGGACGAGGCTCTTGCCCGACTCGGCGCGCAGCCCCGGAGGCAAGTGTGAACCGGCGGGTTCCTGGGCTCCCCGACGCCCGGTTCGCGGTGCGGCCCGGGCGCTCGGAGCGCTGTGCGCCTCGCCGCCGGCCTCCCAGCGCCTTCCCCTGAGCCGGTCACCGGGGCTGGTCTGTACGTCTCTCCCCCGTGGCGAGCAGCCCGCCCCGGTGACCCTTTTCTGTCCTCCTTGTCCCTGTGCCCGCACTCGGCGTCGTTCTTCGTCGGCAGTGCCCTCTTCGAGGAATCTCCATGTCTGTCACTCAGCCTGTTCCGCGTGCTGCACGCCGCCGACAGATCAAGTCGCGGGCACACCGACTGGGTACTGCCCGCGGGCTGCGCACCCATCTGCGGCTGATCGCCCTCGCGCCCTCGGTCGTCGTACTCCCCACCCTGCTCGGCTGCGCGTACCTGCTGCGTGACCAGCCCAACTGGTCCGCGTGGCTAAGTCTGCTCTGGATGGTCGTTATTTCGGGAGCTGCTGGTGCTGTCGCCTGGGTGCTGGGAGGTTGGACGGCCCGCGTGGTGCACCAGCAGCGGGAGGCTGAGCGGGGCGCAGCTGAGCAGCAGCAGTCTGACGAGCGAACGGCCGTCAAAGCGTGGATTGAGCGCCTTCAGACACTGCTCACCGAAGGCGCCGGTGGTGTCATGAGCGCGGTCGAACAGGCGCAACGGGGCGAACGTGTGCGCGAGCCGTCGCCTCCGTACGTGGATCCCGGTGCCCACCACCCGCTCGCTGCCCTGGAGCGGTCGCTGCATGAGTTTGTGTGCTTCGTACAGTCGACGGTCGCTGCAGGCTCGGCCCAGCAGGAGAGGACCGCGCTGCTGACTATCGGCCGCCGCATGCTGAGCCTGCTCAATCAGTCCCTTCGGGAGTTCGACGCTCTGGAACGCGACACAGAGGACCCCGATGTGCTGGAGCCCGTGTTCCGCCTGGACCATCTTGTGACGCGCGCCCGTCGACTCGCAGAGTCCTTCGCACTGGTGGGCGGGGCTGCCCCACGGCGCGCGACGCCGCCGACGCCGCTCGTGGAAGTGCTTACTCATGCCGTCGCGGAAGTCGAGCAGTACAGGCGGGTGCAGCGGACGTCGGCCGTGTCCGGTGTCCTCCGGGGAGAGTCAGTCGCGGGCTTGGCCCATCTGCTCGCCGAGCTCATCGAGAATGCGGCGAACTATTCGTCTCCCACCACGCAGGTCGAGGTGCGGGTCACTCCCGTGAACGCCGGCGTGTCCATCGAGATCGACGACCGCGGCAGCCTCATGCCGCCGGAATTGATGGACCGGCTGAACCGACTGCTCGCCGAGCCCGACGAGCACCGCCTCGGCGAGTACCTGAGGGACGGCCGCCTGGGCATGTGGGTGGTCGCTGAATACGCTCGACGCCTTGGCCTGACCGTGCGGCTCAAGAGCAACATCTACGGGTCAAACCAGGCCGTCGTCATCGTGCCCGCGACCCTGTTCCACCAAGAGGAGCCGCCCGCACCACAGCGGACAGGTCCCGGCGACCGCCCGGTACCCAGGGGACCGCATCCGCTTGCTCATGGCGCCGTCAGTACCCCGGCTCCCGCATCCGAGCCAACTCCTTCAGAGCTGACTCCGGCCCGGCATGGCAAAGAACGACTGCCACAACGCGGGGCCAGCCACGCTCCGCACCCCGCCGCCATGGCAGTCCCCGGCGGGACAGACGCGGGGCAGGGCCCTCCTTTGCCGGTGCGCGACAGCACCCGCTCCTACCTCGCGCCACAACTCCGCGGTGACACCGGCCATGCCCAACCCGGCCCGATCTCCAGCGGACCCGACCTCACTGGTCTGGGGCAATTCTCGGCCGGCGTACGCCGTGCCGAGACCCAGGCGCAGACACGCCCCGACAGCGCACCCCCGAACTGATCCACTGGCCCCACTCCTTGGAGACCCGGTATGACCGCGACCCGTGCACCTGACGAGCTGACCCAACTGCTGGCCGGCTTCGTCAAGAACACCTCCGGTGCCATCGGCGCACTCGTGACCAGCACCGACGGCATGCTCATCGCCCACCACATCGATCACATCGACCCGGACGCGCCGCACACCCTGAGCGCCGTCACCAGCGGTCTGTACTCGCTGAGCACCGGAGCAAACAGCCTGCTCAGCCGCGCAGGCGGCGTGCAGTACATCATGATCATGATGGACAAGGGGCAGCTGGTCGCCATGGCGGCTGGAACGGGCGCACTCTTCACCCTGCTGACCGACGAGCATGCCGACACCGAGCAAGTCGCCTACGAGGCCAGCCTGCTGGTCAAACGTATCCCCGCGATCCTGTCGGTGGCGCCACGCACCCCAACGGGCGCCACCAGCGGACCGGTCACGTGAGATGGCCGGCCATGACACGGACTGGCAAACGGAAGGGCTCGGCACCGTGCGGCCTTACGTCCTCGTTCACGGCCGTGTCAGACCCTCACGCGACCTCGATCGGAGCTGCCTGCTCCTGGCCAGCGCCAACCCGCCGGCCGCTGCTCTGCAACCGCACCATGCCCAGGTCCTCAAGGTGTGCAGTGCGGGACCGCGCTCGGTCGCAGAGATCGCCGGCACCATCGACAGCCCCGTCCAGGTCATCAAGATCATCCTGTCCGACCTCATCGACGACGGATACGTGGTGAGCCCCACACCCGCCGCGTTCACCGACGCGGCCACCGATGAATCGCTCCTGAGGGGTGTCCTTGCGGGCCTACGCAACCTCTGACGCCGTCATCCCACTGAAGATCGTCATTTCCGGCGGCTTCGGCGTCGGGAAGACCACTTTTGTGGGCGCCGTAAGCGAGATCCGTCCGCTGCGCACGGAGGAGACCCTGACCGCCGCAGGCATAGGAACCGACCACCTGGTCGGCATCGAGCGGAAGACCACCACCACGGTCGCTATGGACTTCGGCCGCATCACCCTCGACATTCCCGTCGCCGGTCACCGCGTGCAGTTACAGATGTTCGGCACACCCGGACAGGAACGCTTCTGGTTTATGTGGGACGACCTCGCCAAGGGCGCCGTCGGTGCGATCGTCCTCGCCGACACACGACGGCTGGAGGACTGCTTCGCCGCCGTCGAATTCTACGAACAGCGCGCGAAGCCCTTCGTCGTCGCCATCAACCGCTTCGACCGCGCCCACCACCACACCGAGCAGGAGGTACGCGCCGCTCTTCGCCTCAGCCCGCATGTCCCGGTGATCTCATGCGATGCCCGAACCGACGCCTCGGCCCGCCAGGTCCTCATCGCCCTCGTCGAGCACGCCCTCGACCACGCCACCCCACGACCCGCCTGAACCAGCCTCCCGGCCCACTCTCAGGAGCTCCGCATGCCCACCTTCAATGCCGAATCCGGCCGCCACGACCCCCTCGTCGACCACGAGCTCGACGCCCGGCTTGAGCTGTTGCACCGGCTTGGTCTGGATCTGAAACGCCCGATCCCAGGGCTCGACGCGCTGGCAGACAGCCTTGCCGAGGACTCCGGCCGGCTGACCGGACATCCCGACGGCGCCGATGGCTACTTCTCCATGGTCAACATCATCACGCGGGATCAGCACTTCGTCGGCCTGCACGTCCCCTCCCCCACACGCGGCCAGAGCCAGACCAGCGCTCCCCCCGCCTCCGCGGACAGCCGGTCGATGCCGCTGAACGAGGGCTGGTGCGTGTACACCCTCGACCGCCGCAAAGCTCTGCCGCTGCCCAACGTTCTCGACTACCCGAGGTGGGCAGGAAACCCCGCCATCAACAAGCTGGGGGTCGAGTCGTACCTGGGTGCTCCCCTCGTCCACAAAGGGACCGGCATCACGCTGGGAACCGTCTGCGTCGTCGGCAGGGAAGAGACCCAGTGGGGTCTCAAGGGCGTCGAGCTGGTCAAGAGCTACGCCGAGCGGGCCGGCGACTTCATCGACGAACTGTCACGCCTCACTCAGCAGTAGGCCACCTCGATCACGCTCGCCGCCGACGCTGCCCCAGGGAGGAACGGACCGATGACAGCCGCCGAATCGGATCTGCCAGAACAGCACCGCAGCCTGCGCGAAGAGGTGCGCGAGTTCACCCGCGACACCGTCATCCCCCGGATCAAGCGTATGGAAGCCAGTGGGACGCACGCCGACCGAAAGCTCCCCCAACAGATGGCCGCCAGGGGCTGGGCCGGCATCCTGATCCCCACTGAATTCGGCGGAATGGAAGCCGGGCACGTGGCCAAAACGATCCTCCTCACCGAGCTTTCGTACGCCAGTGGAGCCGCAGGCGGCATTCTGCAGGCTTCACTGATCCCCACCTTTGCCATCCAGCACCTGGGCAGTCCCGAGCAGCAGAATCTGTGGCTGCCTCAGATCGCGAAGGGCCTCTGGACCACCATCGCGGTCACCGAACCGGATCACGGCAGCGACGTCCTGGGCATGACTGCAACCGCACACCGCAATACCGATGGCTCCTACACGCTCAACGCCCACAAGACCTTCATTGGGAACTCAGGTATCGCCCGCCTCCATGTGGTCATCGCGCGCACCGGAGAGCCCGGCAGCCGCAGCTCCAGGAGCCTGTCAGCCTTCCTCGTGGAAGCCGGCCGCCGAGGCGTCTCCGTAACGCAGCCGCCGTTCACCGGCATGCACGGCTTCACCACCGGTGACCTCCGCCTCTCCAACGTACGCGTGCCGGCCGCCAACCTCCTCGGCCAGGAAGGAGACGGCCTCGCCGCCGCGTATGGCGCATCGTTCGTGTGTGGACGCCTCAACCTCGCGGCCGTTGCTCTGGGACTGCATCGCCGGGTCCTGGACGCAACCACGACCTTCCTGCATGGTCGCCCACGCAAGGACGGACGCCTCATCGACCTCCCCGTCGTTCAGCACCGCCTCGCCCACATTCAGTCCGGGCTGATGACCGCCGAGCTGGTGGCACTCCACGCCGCTACCCAGCTCGACCTGGGCGAACCGTGTGACCCGAGCCTGGTCAACGCAAAGCTCACGGCCAACCAGTCGGCCGTCACCGCTGCCCAGACCGCCTCCGACCTCTTCGGTGGATACGCAGTCCGCGCCGATTTCCCCCTCGCGCGTCTGGCCCGCGACATACAGCACATCGCTGCGCCCGCCGGCCCGGACGACCTGCAACTGCTACGACTCGGAGAGAGCGTCATTGATGGCGCCCGCCCGCAGTGGTCCGCCCGCTTCGCCCGCCCCCTTATGAGCAAGGAAACGTTCAACGCGGTATCTCTCAGACCGATCCGTGAGGTACCCGAAGATCAACCGGCATGAATGAGCCTGCACCAGCACCCGAGAATCGAGAGCGCACACTCGAAATGGCACAGCCCCGCCCAATGACCTCCCCACAGTGGCACCGACTGCAACAGCGTTGCCGTGACGCTCGATCAACGCGAACACCTCTCTCCACGGTCTTCTTTCCGCCCACCCACGGCCACGTCGGCCAGGTCATCCGTTGAAGACGCAAGGTGGGCAGATCAGCGATCGCATTCTGGTGGCCGTGGAAGCAGGCAGAGACCCCATCTCCCACACGGGCCTCGTCGGGCAGCTGACCAAGTGCCCATCGCTCAAGGTCGCCAAGTTCGACTGCGAGCCGGACACACCCGCCCCGCAAGTGGCCCTCGTCGTCGCGCCGGCCATCGACGAACAACACCTGCGCGTCCTGCGACGCATCCAACGCACTACCAGCGCCCAAAGCATCCTCGTCGTAGCCTCGATCACCGAGCAGGCCCTGATTCGCGCCCTCGCAGCCGGAGCCGTCGGCGTCATCCTGCGCGAGCAGGCAACTCCCGACCACCTGGAGAGCGTGATCAACGTGGTCGCCCATCAGGGAGGGCACCTGCCCCCCACACTCCTCGGCACCTTCCTGTCCACGATCGGCCGGGTGGAGGCCAATGCCCCGGGGAGAGGTCTGGCATTCGCAGGGCTGCAGAAACGAGAAGTAGACGTGCTGCGGCTACTCGCCGAGGGACTCGACACAGCCGAAATAGCAACGAAGCTGGGCTGGTCCGACCGCACAATCAAGAACATCATCTTAAACGTCAGAACCCGGCTGCAGCTGCGCAACCGAACCCATGCCGTGGCGTACGCGATGCGTGAAGGGCTCATCTGAAGCCGACACGCCACGCGCGGACCAGCCCCGGCCACCATCTGGCCCCTGGCCTTAGCCCCGTCTTCCATCCGTGATGGTCTTGTGGTCATCAACCCCGTCGACGTCCTGGCCCGCCCGTTCGCCACCACCGCAGGCGAGGCCGCTCAGGTCTACGGCACCGGCTCGAGCACCGACTCCGCGCGCTACCGCATCGTCCTGGCCTCCCACCACCGGGTTCCGCCCAGCGTCGTACACGGATGGGTGATCGGGGAGCACGGCGACGGCGCCGGGATCTGCACCTCGACCACCACCGTCAACGGCCGCCGTGCCGATGTCCCGCTGACGTACGTACGCCTTCAATTGGCCGACCGCCCCCGGCAGATCAACGCCGGGATCAGCCCTACCCAGTGGGGCCCGGTGGCGCCGTCCTCGGCGCGCTACGCAAGACCCTCGGCATCAACGACGGAACCGAGGTGCTGTCCGTCAACCACGACGGCGTCTGGCTCGGATTCCCGTTGCGGTTCTCGGCCGGCCGCGCCACCGTTTGCCGGCCCGACCTCGCCCCTGACGGCGCCTCGCCGCCTCCCGCTCCAAGCTCGACTCCGCCATCCAACAAATCCTTAAAGGAGAACACGCGTGCTGAGCGCCACCCGCATTCACGCCGATGCCGCGACCGTCACGGTCGTCAGCGACACCAAGGACATCACCGACTGGGCCCTGCGCTACTTCGGCGGCTGGTGGAACGCCACCACCGTGCCCGTCCCAGCCGACCACAGCGACAGCCTCGCCGAGGGCGGCGCCCTGCTGCTGGCCGACGTCGACGACACTCGTCTCGCCGGAATCGAGACCCTCGTCGGTGACTACGACCACAACGAGATCGAGTACGCGAACGCTCGCACCCTCGTGGCCCGGCACGAGGACGGCGCGGTCTACGCAACTCAGCCCGCTGAGCGGCTCGCCTACCACTACGACCCGGCCACTAACCGTCTCGTCATCGCCGGCGCCCACGCGCAGTCAGTCGCGGTCGCCGCCTCCCGACTGGCTCGCGAGCTCATCCGCGGCCAGCTGCTGCGTGCGGGATTCCACATCCTGCACGCCTCCTGCGTCGTCCGTAACGGAGGCTCGCTCCTCACCTTCGGCCCCAAGGGAGCGGGCAAGACCACGACCGCACTGCTACTGGCCCGCGAGGGCTTCGAGCTCTTGGCCAACGACCGCGTCTTCATCCGCCCCGAGGGCGGCGGACTGCGGATCCTGCCCTGGCCGTCGGCCGCCGCGATCGGCTTCGGCCTGCTCAAGTCGACCGGTCTGTACGAACCGCTGCGCGCCCGCATCCTGGAGGGCGAGCAGATGCACCCCACCCAGGACCAGCGCGTCACCGATGCCCTGCACGCCGGCAGCACCGAGCCGATCTGGAACGCCAAGGGCAAGGAACTCAAGCCCCAGTTCTTCCCCGACCAACTCTCCTCCCTGCTGGGCATGACGCTCGCCCCCCAGGCGCATGCCGCGGCCCTTCTCTTCCCTCAGGTCGACAAGGACGCCGAACCGCGCGTTCTCGACACGCCCCGCGTCTTGGGCGAGGAGGACTTCTTCACCGGCAAGACCGAGGACCGCTACCCCGACATTTTTAGTCTCGCCCCCACGAAGGCCGCCCCTCCCACCGACCTGGCCGACCGGCTCGCGCAACTACCGCGCCGCGCCCTCGTCCTCAACCACGACAGCCGTACATCCGCCGAGATGCTGGCCAAGACCGCCAACGACCTCCTTTCCGCGTAGGGGCAAGAGCTTGCTGGTGAGCCGATTACGCAGACCGCACGATCCGGCCAGTCCCGTCGACTGGCCACGCCAGCACCCGCGCGGTGCCACGATGGTCAGGCAGGCAACGAGACCGTGACGTGGGGGAGAAAACTGTGCCGCAGTGGGAACCGTGGGTGGTCCGCCGCCTCTACAGCGTGATCGAGCCTGACCCCCGGTTCCCCCGGTACCTGAGCGTGATGAAGGACAAGCTGGACTGCGCCAAGGAAGCCGAGTAGATCTCCACCGTGTACGACCGACCGATCCGCACCAAGGACGACATCGCTGCCGCGCTCAAGGACTCCGAGCCCGGCGAGATGATCATCATCGATCTCCACGGTTCAGCGACCGGAGATGGAGCGTGGCTCGGGCCGCATGCCGATCAACCGTTCCTGGACCTGCGCGAACTGGCCGACGGCGTCCTGGGGGCCGCCGCGGTCGTACTGACCAACTGCGAGGGTGCCAAGGATGCCTTCGTCGACGAGGTGAGACGCCTAACCGGACACCCGGTCGCGCTGGTCGGCCACTTCAACACCGCCCCGATGTGGGACACCACCCCGGTCGACGTCGTCAACGACATGCCCAATTGGGCCGACGGCGGCCACGAGGCAGACGCCTACCGAGCCGCCCACGAACTCCTGGTGGCGAAGCTCGCGCGCAGCCGCGAGTGGTGGCTCGCAACGTGGATCAGAACCTGACGGCCGCCATCTCGCGCAGCACCACCAAATGAAAAGGCGGCGCAACTCGCCGCCGCCCACACCCGGCTGTTCGGTGTCCTGACCGCCCACCCACCCGGAGCCGCATCTCATGAGCACCGCCACCGGCGCCTTCCGCGCGTTCGCCCTGGAGCCTTTCCCCGCCATCACCTGCGGCGATGATCTGTCTGGCGTGATTACGGATGTCCTGTCCGCTCAGGTCACGGATTTACAGGACGGCGATGTGATCGTTGTCGCCTCGAAGGCCGTCTCGATCGCCGAGGGGCGGTTTGTCGATCTCGCGGGTGTGACGCCCAGCCCGGCTGCCCTCGACCTGTCCGCGCGCTCCGGCAAACCGGCCGAGATCGTGGAACTGATCCTCGGAGAATCTAGCGACCACTTCGTGGTCGGCGAGCGCGGCCCGATCATCGCCCGACACCACCTCGGATATCAGCTGACGTCGGCCGGCATCGACCGCGCCGGGCCCGACGGTGCGTGGCTGCTGCCCAAGGACCCCGACGCATCTGCCCGCGCGCTGCGCGACGCAATCACCGCGTACAGCGGCGCCACCGTCGCCGTGGTGATCGCAGACTCCGACGGACGCGCAGACCGGCGGGGCGCCACCGTCATCAGCATCGGGGCCGCAGGCATCGCACCGCTGCGTGTGACCGAGCACGCCGAGCCCGGCGGGAAGACGAAGCGGCAGGAGGAGGCCCTGACTGACCTGGTGGCCGCGGCGGCCGGCCTAATCCTCGGACAACGAGGCCGCGGCGCCCCCGTCGCCGTACTGCGGGGTATCGCCTACGAGCACAGCGACGAAGGAGTGGCCGCGATGCTCCACCAAGCGCTGTGACACGGCTCGCCCTACTCGGGTCCCCGTCGACAGCGCGCTGTCACCTGTTCTGCACCGGGCGGCCTACGCGGCAGATGGGCTTGCCCCGACGGTTTCCGTGCAGCCGGGATGTGCCCCCGTGCGCCGGAAACACTTCCTCACGGGTAGCGGCAGTGTCGGCGAGCGCCCTGTCAGCGGTCCGCCTCAGTGATCCTCGACGATGAAGCAGGTCCGCTCGTAGAGTTCGTCGAACGTGATTACCTCGACGTCCTGGATGGATGTCCGGTACAGCTCGAAGGAGCTCATCTTCTCCGGGTTCACGGCGCCGTTGTGGGTGAACTCGCGCAGGCTCCCGATCACCACGACCTGTCGCGGGCGGGTGGTGGACAGTTCGGTGTCTGTCGGGGTGCCGTCTTCCTCGTAGATCCGGGTGAGGAACCGGCTGGAGATGAGCTGTTGGGCCTTGCTGGCCGTCTTTTGCACCTGCGCCACACCGCCGCCGAGTTCCTTGGACGCCTGGTAGACGCCCGCACGGTACGGGGTCTTGGAGAGTAGTTCGGTGTCGTGGGTCTTGATCTCGCAGAAGAGCATGCTGCTGATCAGGCCCTTGGACCGCATGATGGCGTCGATGCGTTTCCCGGCTCCGCCGAAGATGTTGGCGCCGGTGGTGATGCGTTCCAGTTTGCCGTCGTTGATGGATTCGCAGGCAATCAGGTTGAGGCCATACCCGAATATCCACTGATTCGCCTCGAAGAAAGCCTGCCAGACCGCCTCCGCCCCGCGTGTCGTTGCCAGGCTCTCCTCCTGCCGGAAGTACTCCGGATCGGTCAGCAGTCGCTCGAACCTCTGGAGCTGTTCCTTGCGGTTGCTGATCAGCCGGATGTCCTCCTCTGTGAGCCCGCCACCGATGGCTGTCCTGACCGCACCGAGAACCGTCATCCGGTCCTGGCCGGTCAGCAACTGGGCCAGTTGGGCCTCGTCGCCGGCCACGAGCTGGAGGGAACTGCCGGGCGTGCTCAGGCCGGTGCAGCCCTGGAGGAAGTGGATGACTTTCCAGAAGTTCTCGTGGACGTCCCCGGTGTCGACGAGCGCCTTGACGGCCCGAGTGGTCCCGGTCTCAGACACTGTCTGCGTGGCGGAGATTTCCCCAGCCCTCTTCTTGTCCTTCTTCCAGAGCTTGACCCTCGGCGTGAAGGTGTCGCCCTTCTTAATGATGGTGACGCTGCACAAGGTCGCCACCTGCGGCCGGTCGTCGAGGACGAAGTCGGTGATCATCCGGCGGGCGCGGGTGTCATAGAGGTAGTGAAAACCGCTGCTGTCCTGCGAACCGCGGATCTCTAGGTCGGTGAAGTCCCTGCGGGTGACATCGAAGTCGGTGGTGGACAAGGGGAGTCGGAAGCCTCGAACGATGGGGGTAGCGGGCGCTGCGGCTTGGGTCCGCCAGTCCGGTGGGATGTTGGGCAGCGGCCGGGTGTCGCCTTCGACCACGAGGTCCTGGACGTCGAAGCGCCCGAGCTGGATGAGCACGGACTGCAGCGTCCGCCAGACCACCTCGTTCGCCTCCGGGGTGCAGGTGGGCAGTAGCTCGCGCTCCACGGTCAGGACCGCCTCGTAGGTGGCATCCGTCCAGTTGTCGCCAGGTGTGGGATGGAAGAAGCCGCCGTCACGGCGGAGGGTCAGGACCGCAGTGCGGAGCAGGTCGCGTGCGCTCTCCTCGCCAGCGCAGTCCAGGAGGCTGAAGGTTTGGCCGAGGACCAGGTCGAGCTTGCCCGTGTCCTCGTCCTCCAGCGGCAGCGGGACCAACGGGCCACTAGGCGCAACTCGTACCGGCTCGTACAGGGGGCGGCCCGAGAGGAACTCGTACGGACGCAGACCCCATCCGTCCGGCGCCAGAAGCAAGTTCAGTTCCTCGACGTGCTGTATAGCCGCCTCGACGTCAGCCGCCACTTCAGGATGGACCATCCGTGCCAGAAAGGTGAGCAGTACCTCATCCGGTCCGTGGGAGAGCTCCAAGCGGGAGTCCTCGAAGACCCAGTCGTCGGGCAGGTCTTGGTTGTTGAACCGGTGCTGCTGGATATCGGCGCGGACAGTCGGAAGCTGGCTGTTGTCGACTGGAGGCCGGTCCAGGTCGTAGAGGCCCTCCAGGAACGTGACCTCGTCCATTTCCCCCCACCAGGGGCGGGATATCCCGCGCAGGTACGTGAAGATGTCACGTCGCGTCACCGCCGTGATTGTCGGCGGCTCGTTCGCTCTGGCTGGATCGGTGGAAGTCATGCGTCCAGGATGGACGGTTAGGCAGTAGGGCGCCGGACAATTGAGACTTTCACCTCGTCGAAAACGCGGCCACTCACACTCGCTCCACCCGCACCGCCTCTAGGTGCGGGGACACAATCCGTACGAGGTCGTCGCGCACCCGTCGAGGGTCCCGCTACCCGTGACGGAGCGTTACCGGCGCACGGTGTCGCATCCCTGCTTCACGATGTTCTTGGCCACCGGGCGACGCCCTCCGCGGTCGCGGCCACCGACGATGATCCGACTGCCCCAACGACTCGGAATCCAAGGTGTTCGCGGCGTGGGGGCCAACCCGTACCCGCGAACCCCTCGGATTCTGTTTCTCCGCTAGATGGTTGCAGTTCGGTCTTCGCTTCGTGGATCGGTCACGTGGTATCCGGTGTAGACGCCCGAGCGCGCTTCGCGACGCCAGGGACGTGCGTAGGTCAATGATTCGGCGGCGGCCTCGGAATCGTTGTCGAGGTCTACTACCGCCACCGACGGGGATCCGTCCGTAGGACACCGCTCAAGCCAGTCGCCGTTGGGGGCGATGACTCCGGACGACGCGGTGGCGCTGTGCTGCGTCGGCACCGAGAAGCTGACCCAGTAGCTGTTGGCCGCGGCGTGGCCTTGAGCTTGGGCGGCGGCGTTTCCTGGGGAGACGCCGGTCGTAGAGAACAGGACGCAGTCGACGTCCAGCTTCTCGTACTCGGCGAACAACTCCGGGTAGTGGATCTCGATTCCGAGGAGGCAGCCGAAGCGCACACCGTCGACGTCGAAGGTCACCGACGAGATGCCCGGTGAGTACATGTACGACACCTTCGTACTCGACAGCAGACGCTCGTCGTAGCGCGTGACAACCTCGCCGCGATCGGAGACGACATAGAGGCTGTTGTGCGGGCGGTTCGGCTCGGTCAAGCGGTGCACCGAAGCGATCACCGTCCAGAGCTGCAACTCCCGTGCCAATTTGAGGATCGCAGCCAACTCTGCTTGCAAAACCGACCACTGGCACCGATCCCAGTCCGCCGGGCCGACCGCGTCCGGGCCGTCGACGGACATGACGAGCTTGTGGGGAAAGCAGATCGCACCTTCCGGGAAGTGCACGATCCTCGCGCCCCGAGCACTCGCCTCGCGCATCAGAGCACGGACCTGGCGACCGCTTTCGTGCAGCGCGTCAACATCTCGGGGGTCCTCGCGAACGGGGGTCTGCGCGACGGCTAGCCGCACGCTCTTGGAGTTCCTTGCTTCCGACATGACTTCTCCAGATGGAGTCGGACGGAAGTGCCGGAGGGCAGATGTGTAGGACTCTCCGGTCTTGGCGGCGCGGGCGCGCACCTGGCGCTTGAAGTTCCTGTGTGCTGTCATCGCGGCCTTCCACGCCTTGGGCGACGGCTCCCCAGCAACCTCGCCCGAGGCGATCGGGCTGTGACAGCAACCTGAGACGCTAGTCCCTTTGCCTCCGATGGGAGACCGTGCTGGGGACGGTCGCGGGAGGTTCGGCGTAGGCCACGCAGTCCGTCATCATGCCGCCGCCTACGGGCTCCGTCAACCTCCTTGAACCCGATGGCGCGTCGTCGAATGGCCCGGCTGGAAGCACCTCAGTGCAACACCCTGAACTTGGCAGGGAATGGGACGACAAGGTGCTCACCAACTTGGAGATCACCCCATCGCGTGCCGGGCGGCGTGTGTATCGGGGCTTCCCAGTCAGCTCCCGCCACACCGCTCGTTAGAGGAAAGGAACAGCATCTGCCTGGGTTTCGAAGTAATCGGGAGTTCCGATACCTGACTGCACAATGCGTCAGGACTTTCACGCCCTGTGCCGCAACTAAGGGCTGTCCCGCAATTCCTGGTGGATCAGCGCGCGGCGTCAGATGCGGTGCATCGCAAGGCGGAGGGACGCCCGAATACTGGATGTATTCGGGCGTTCCGACAACGCCGCGAGGTGCCGTAGCTGTCGTCGCGCGCCCGCCAGGAATTGCGGGACAGCCCTTAGGCACTGCGCGCTGCGGCCCCGCGGCTGGACATCACGATCGACCGCGTCCACCTTTTGTCATCCGGTGGCGCTGTCGGTGAGCGGGACGCGGGCGTCACTTCGGCGCAGGAATCAACCGTCGCTGTGTCGCAGCAGGCCGTGCTGGTCGAGGGCCTGCCAGGCGGTGTGCAGGACTGCGGCGCGATCCTGGGCAGCGTTGATGCGGACCACCGGCCCCAAGGCCGCAAAAGCGCCGGGCTCCTCGGCAACCGCTTGGTACACCTCGCGTACGCGGGCCTGGATGTCGAGGACGTCCCAGTCGGCACGGGTGGCGTCGCCGGAGCGGGCGGCGGCCCGCCCCATCGCGGTCTCGGGAGTGATGTCGAGTACCAGGGTGAGGTCGGGGACGACACGCAGGCTCTCGGTCAGTACGGCGAGCGTTTCCTTCGGTGTCCGGTCGTGCTTGACCGCGAAGAAGGCGAGCTCGGACAGCAGCCACCGATCGGCGATCACCGGCCGTGCCGGCAATGACGGGGCGATCAGGCGGCTGGCGGTGGCCTGCTTGTCCGCAGCAAGCGCGGCCAGGTAGCGGCGCTGGTTGTCGTCGGTGGGCTGGTACTTGCCCTCGACCAGGTCGCCCGCGACGGTCGCGTCGAGGAAGTTGGTGGTCAGTGCCGCGAGCGGGGTGACGCCGTGCAGGCCCTCAAAGAGCCGGAAGAGACCCTTGCGCAGGGTGGTCTTCCCAGTGCCATCCAGGCCCTCGACGACGATGAAGGGGTATTGGCCCATCGGCTTACTCCACCTGCCCGGCGCCGGTGCCTCCGGCGTACTTCATGAACCGTCCGCGCCACGGGATCGACGTGGCCACCAAGTCCACGAGCCGCAGCTCGCCCAGCTCCTCCAGGAGCGCCGGCAGCGTTGGCTCGACCACGATGCTCTCGGTGACGGCCCGGCAGTACGCGACACAGACCGCCTCATCGGTGGAGTCGTGGCGCAGGTGGTGAGCCAGGATCCGCTGGGCAGTGCCGAGGCTGACGACGCGGACGGCCTCGCGCAGCGTGTCCAGGGTGACCGTGTCGTCGATCGGAGTGAGACGGGCGTGATGCACGCCGAGATGCCGGATCGCGGCGAAGGCGCCCACCCACCACGCCGAGGCGGCACCGACCGCCCACACCGCTGCGCGTAGCGCACCGTCCGCCGTGCCGTCGAGAAGCAGGGACTCGATGCCCTCGGCGGCGTCGGCCAGAGGGCTGACCCTGGAGTCGTCAATGCCGTGCTCAACGGGCAGGCGCACCCAGCCGTTCAGGCCCGCACCGTGGATCAGTGCCTGAGCCTGAGCATCGTGAAGTTCGGCCGGGCGCGCGGTCAGCGCGCTGGCCGTCATGCCGCCCGCCACGCCTGTCATGGCGGCAGTCGTGCTGATCTGATCGCGCAGCTGCGGCAGGTGCAGGGCGAGGCGCTGAGTGTGCAGGCCATCGGCGAGCGCCTCCCACGACTCGTAGAGCGTCGGCGCGCCGCGCGGTGGTGAGGGTGGCACGAGGTCTCCTTCAAACACGAGGGATTTCGAGATGTACGGGCTTCGAGGCCACGGGGCGTGGCCGGCTACGGCTGCTTGGAGCTGTTTTGCGCCGGTGACGCGCTCATGCTGCGCAAGCTCGCCACCGACGGTTCCCGAAATGCCCGGTGCGGCACCGCCGGAGCTGTGCTGCGCGCGGGGCGGAGTGCGGGTTCAGGCGAGAGGAATGCTGGCTCAGCTTGCGCGGATGTGTTCCAGAAGGTCGTTGACGCCGTCGGCTCCGGCGTGCTTTTTGAATCCGGGCGCAAGGTCGCGCACGAGGGCTACGCACCGCGGGGCGCCGATCTTCGTGGCCAAGGTAAGTGACTGCATCGCGGCAGCTGCGGCCTGGTCGGCTTCGCCTGCCCGAAGGAAGCTGCCCGCCTCGTAGCTGAGGAACACCGCCCGCGTTTTGTCACGGGCACCGGGAAGCAGAGCCGTGCCCTCCTCGAGCAACCCTTGGGCGCGCTCCCGTTCGCCGAGGTCAAGCAGGCATTGCCCAGAGTCCACCAACAGATCGGCGGGAGACATCCACGAGCACCATTCCGGCGGGGCGCCCGTAGTTCTCGCCAGTTCCTGTTCGGCGGTGGCCAGTGAGCGGCGACAAGTATATGCCTCACCGAGCGCAGCCTGGGCACGTGCTAGGCGCAGGTACAGCAGCGAGCGGGCGGTGGGGTGTTCAGTCCGCAGGACTGCGCTATCGAGGATCTGCGTCGCTGTCTTCGGATCCTTCAGCCAGGTGGCCTGGTAGGCGAGATCCGACATGATGCCGGCGCCGAGGTCACGGTCGCCGGAGGCGTGGGCGCTGTGCAGGGCTCCGTGCCAAAATCGGCCGGCCGCGGCGTGCTTGCCCTGGTCGAAGCGGTGCCATCCGACGGTGGAGGACATGCGTGCGGCCAGGGCGTGCAGGCGCCGGCCGACATGCTGGGTGTAGTTGGCGTTCTCGATCAGGTCTGTGACGGTCGTCAGGTGGGCGTCGAGGAGCGTGCTCGTGTGCTGGCGTTGCTCGGTGACGAAGCTGGTGAGCTTTTGCCCCGTGGTTTCCAGCAAGTCGACGATTTCGGCATCAACTGGTTTACCGTCCAGGGCGGCGGCCAGCGCCTGCGGCTCGGTGGCGGCCCACTGGTGAGCGAGGCCGACGAGGGCGGCTGAGCCGTAGGTCAGGAATGTGCGGCGGTCCATAGAGGATTGCAGAGCCTCTCGAAGAGCGGGAACGGTGCTGTCGGGCCCGAGAGGTATGGAGCTGTCACGGCCAGGCAGCCAGTGCGGCCAGCTGAGGGCGGCAACGAGGTAATGGTCGATCTCGAACACGTCGGCGAGGAGCATCTGGGAGTCGGCGTCGGGGGTGGCCCGGTTGTTTTCCCAGTTCCAGATCCGTTGCCGGTCCACTCCGGACCGAAGCCCACGCCGCAAGGCGGCCCGCCGTACCCGGCGGGCGAGTTCAGGCTGGGTCCATCCGCGCTCGATCCGAGCGTGGGCGAGCGGGTGGCGGATCAGGTCGTCCACGGAGCCATCCCATCATCCTGCGTGACTGGAAGCGTACTGCGCGTGGCCCGGGACTACACCAGAACTACACCCAACTCCTGTCCAGAGTCGAACAGTTGAGCTGTACTCGCAGTAGATCCCCGCTGCCGGGGCGGGGCCAAGACCAGGGAGAGGAGGTGCGCGATGAGCGAGTCGAAGAAGAGCGCGACGCCGAAGGTGACCGCCGAGGCGGTGCGGACCCTGCAGCGCCGAGTGACGGCGTTTGCCGCGACCGGCGCCACCAGCCACGCGCCGACCACGTACCACCGGTGACGCGCCACAGCTGATGAGAAGACCGCAGCTGGGGGCGCCGAAATCGTCCCCAGCCGCGGCCTGCCCGCCCGTTCCACGACCTTGCAGAGGAGAACCGACATGGCCACTTCCACCGGGCTGGAACTGACGTTCCTAGGCCACCAGACCTGGCACATCACCGATGGTCTGTCCACGGTACTGCTCGATCCGATCCTCACGGAAGCCTTCGGCGCCGGGGGCCTTGAGTTCCCGATATGGCCGCCGCGACACATCGACGTCGCGACGATGTCGCTGCCGGGCGCGGTGATCCTCAGCCACGAGCACCTGGACCACTTCCATCTGCCCTCGCTGAACATGCTGCCGAAGGCAGTCCCGGTCTATACCGGCATGACCACCCC
Organism: Streptomyces sp. NPDC048211; assembly: GCF_043202315.1. Taxonomy (NCBI): domain Bacteria; kingdom Bacillati; phylum Actinomycetota; class Actinomycetes; order Kitasatosporales; family Streptomycetaceae; genus Streptomyces; species Streptomyces sp. NPDC048211. The sequence continues at coordinate 713,369 of NZ_JBIDAD010000002.1, read as the reverse complement.
GGCCGCCGTCACCGACGCCATTGAGGTCCTCGGCTTCACCGTGCACCGCCTCGACCACACCACGCCCCTGGTCATCGGCGAAATCGAGATCATCCTCTACCCGGCCGGTGCCCGAACCTTGTTCTGGGAACAGCGCGTCGCCCAGCCGCTGATCCGACTCGCCGGCACTACCGGCAACGACGTGTTCATCGGTGTCGACGCCGACGTCTCCGACCTCTACATCGAGCAGCTCGCCGACGGCGCGCTGGCGCCGCCGCGACTGGCAGTGGTGTCCAACAACGCACAGACCGTCCCGTACGGGGCGCTCGGCGCGGACAACAACCTGCTGCCCGGCATGGACGGCCCTCGCACCCGCAAGAGCGGCATCGAGATTTTGAACGGCCTGCTGATCGACTACTGCAAGCCGTTCGACGGCGCAACGGACGTCGCACTGTGCGGCAACGGGTTCACCGCCCCCCGCAGCCCGCACGGCCCCTTTCTCTACGCCAACCACGCCGCGCTCGCCGAAACCTCCAACGCCCTCCAGCACCTTTTCCGCGTGCACGGCCCGCGCCCGGGCGACCGGCTCACCGTTCCGCACGGCACGGGCCCCGTCACCGCTTCCCGCGCCCCGTGGGTACACCTCGACGAGACCGCTGAGGCCCGCGCCCTGGAGGAGCAGCGCGCCTTCCTCGCTAACCCGAAGGAGGTGGAGCCCACCCCGATCACCGCGCCTCTGCCGCAGGAGCAATGGGAGCCGGCGCGGGCCCTGCTCTCCGAGGAATTGCCGCGGATGGCCCGCGAGTTGATCGCGACCCGGATGGGCGCCCTGGCCTCCGGCATCCATGACTACCTTCACGGCCCGGTCGGCTCCCGTCGCGCCGTGCTGCGGCTGCTCGACCCGCCCGGCGCCGAGGGCAGCATCGAGTCCTACGCCTGGAACATCACCGGGCCCGCCTGGGAGCTGGTTGAGGCGACCAGCCGTGAAGAGGCGATGGCGGCCTACCCGTTCGGTGTCGAGATCTACTACCAGGACCTGATCGCGGTCTTCGAGGGGCGCGCTCAGATCTGGGACGTCGTCGGCGGCTCGTACCAGGGCTGGCACATCGGCGAACCGCTCGACTCCCCGGTCTACGCCCTGTTCGCGGTCTACGGCGAGCACCAGCGTCCCGACCTGGCCGCCCGTTGCTACGAGCACAGCCTCACCGCACTCGGCTACACCCAGGGCATCGCGGCATGAGCACCACCCTGGCCGGGCCACTCGTTGGCGCCACCCGTGTGCGGCCCGACGGGTGGCTCGCCACCCCGCTCACCACTGACCCGTCCCAGGCGGAGGCCCAGGCCCGCTCCCTGGTTCATCGTCACCACCCGGTCGCGCCCGGACCGGTGCGCTGCCTGACCACCCGCTACCGCACTGCCACCTTCACGCTCGGCGCCCCGCCCCGGCGGCTCCTCAAGCGGCACGGCGACGAGGCCGCCTACCTCGGCGAGGTCCTCGCCTACCAGCTTCTGGAGGGCGAACGGGTCCTGCCGGAGCTGCACAGTGCCAGCGACATCAGCCGCACCCTGATGGTCGATTTCCTTCACGAGCCTGCGGCCATCGAGCACGAGGACGGATTTGAGGAACTGATCGCCGCCGTCGCGGCCATCCACACCGCGTCCGCCCGGTGGCCCCAGCACGTCACCGAAACCATGAGCCCGTGGCGCCTGGCCACCACGTCCGACGCGCCTGCGCCAGCGTGGGTCCGGGATCCCGTCGCATGGCGCGAGCTGCTACGGCTGACTGCCGACGCGCACGGTGATGACCACGTTCCTCTCGGCCATCTCGACCTCAAGGCCGACCACTGCAGACGCCGCTCCGACGGACGCTTTGCGCTCATCGATGCCGAGACCTTGCGCCCGGACCTGACCGGACTACCCGACCTGATAACCCTCGCCTACCTCGGACAAGTGGAAGGGCGCGCTCTGCGCCCGCGCTGGGTCCGCCAGGCATACCGTCGTCACAACAACGATCTCGGCGCCCAGTGGAGCGACGACGGCCTTGTGCGTGCGCTGACCGCATTCGCCACGGCCACCGGCCTCACCTCGCTTCACGGCGTCGCCCAGTGACCATCGGAGGCACCAGTGTTCAACGGCATTCGCGCCATCATGATCTTCGCCGAGAGCCCAGAGAAGTCCGCTCGTTGGTGGGGCGGCGTCCTTCAGGCCGAGGTCCACCTCGACATCGATGGCGACGCCGTCTACGCATGGCTCAACGTCGCCGGCGTCGAGTTCGGCTTCCACCCCCTGGACGAGAATCGCAACCGGCGCGGCGGCAGCCCCGTGCCGTACTGGGCCGTCGACGACGTCGCCGCCGTGCGCCAGCGCCTCCTGGACGCCGGCTGCACCCACCATCGCGGCCCACTCGACGTCGGCGACGGCGCAGGCCGCAAGATCGCACAGCTCACCGACCCGTTCGGCAACGTGATTGGCATCGACGGGTTCTGACTCCCACGGAAGGCACCCATGCGCCACTGGCCGCTCACCCAGCTCACGCTCACCACCCCCGACCTGGTCCTGCGCGTCCCTGACGACAGCCAGATCGACGAGCTCGCGCAGGTGGCGGCCAACGGCATTGTTCCGCCCGGCGCCGTGTACTTCCCGCAGCCCTGGGCCTCGGGCACCGCCGAGCAGGCCGCCCGCAACGTCGTCCAGAACCATTGGTGGGCCCGCGGCGACTGGCACGAGGACAACTGGCGCCTCCTCCTGGTCGTCCTCCACGACGGCCAGGTCATCGGGCAGCAGAACCTCTCCGCCCACGACTTCCGCGTCACCCACGAGGCCCGCACCGGCTTTTGGCTCGGCCGCCGCCTCCAAGGCCACGGGTTCGGCACCCAGATGCGCGCCGCCGCACTCCACCTCGCCTTCGCTAGCCTCGGCGCCGAGCGGGTCATCTCCACCGCCTTCGCGGACAACACCGCATCCCGCCGTGTCTCAGAGAAGTTCGGATACGAGTCCAATGGGGTGCGGCGCCTGGCTGTTGACCAGCACCTCGTTGAAGCCCACGACGCCACCCTTACCGCCGAACGGTGGCGCGGGCAGGCCCGACAGCCCACCCTGGTCGAAGGCTTCGACGAGTGCCGGCACATGTTCGGCGTACCCGCAGCACCGGAACCCATAGACGTCGTCCGGCACGCGTAGGCCGCGATGCCCAGCACGGACCTGATCTGTCGAATTCTTGTAGAAACCCATCAAACAGGAGGTCTCGTCACAGAAACTCATTCCCGGTTCAACAGCATGCATGATGACTATGGTCGGCATGTGCGGCCCTGACTGCGCTCCACTCCGTGCGCACTATCAGGGCCGGATTACGTCACCGGCGGACCGGAACGTCACGCATCAAGGAGGTACCACAGGTGGAGAGATTCACTCCGAAATTCCAAGGGCGGCCTTGGGTTGACGGAATGGAAGTCACCCACGCATACGTGTTGCCCCGAGCCGGGGTCGACGACGAGCTGATCGCTCTTGCCCACGCCTGCCGACCCGCACTGCTCGATTACCCGATCGACCTGGCCTGCCCACCCGCGGCGGGCGATCCCGGAACGCTACACCTGACCATCGAAATGGTCGCCGATGCCCCCACCGCCGAAATCAGCGGCAGCGAGCGTACCGACCTGGTCAACGCACTCCACAAGGAGCTGGCGGATACGGCCCCGTTCGTGACCGAGGTCGGGCCCCCCATCGGCAACATCGCCGGAGGCGTGCTCGACGTATGGCCCGAGGACCAGGCCGTCGCCCTGCAAAAGCGTGTACAGGCCGCGATCCACACAACTCGGGGGGATGCCGCACTGCAGCACAATGGCGGCAGGATCCACTGTTCACTGGGCTACAGCTACGACACGGCGAACTCCGACCGGCTCAACGGTGCGTTGCGCGCCCTCACTCCACGCCGGGCGCCCCTGCACGTCGACACCCTCCACCTGCTCAACGTCCGTTACGACATCGCGGCTGATCACGGCGGCTGGCGCATGTCCTGGGAGCCGATCGCTGAAATCCCTCTCGGAGGCTGAGCCAGCCCCTGGGCCCGGACCTGTCACCGCGGGGCGTAGGCCGGCACCGCGCCAAAGGGCCGGTTCAGCGGCTCGACTCCAGCAGAGTGCGGGCTGCGTGCCAGGCGCCCCAGACCTCGCTGCGGAGTCGGCCTCGCGCAGGCACGTCCATACCCCGGTCGCGGCTCCACTGGCGTACCTCTGCCACAGGCGGTGCAGTGGCCGCGGCGGTCGCGGGTGGGGGCCTGTGCCGAGGGGCGGGGAGGGTTACCCGGAGCGGGGAGTGCGGTAGCCCGTCGAGGGCGGCGACGGTGAAGCCGCAGCATTCGAGGGTGCGGGGATGCTGTGACGCATGCGCTCCAGCTGCTTTCCTTGATCTTCATCAACTGCACCCGGGTAGCGGACTACAGCGTCGGCGATGGCGGGCCGAACTTCGTGTGATGACGGGCTAACTCGCGGGGCCATGAACAGCCAAGGCGCCGTAAGGGGAATCCTCCGTGCACGCCGCAATCCCGGCATCTGGGCCGCTCCGGGGTCGCTCGCGAAGCTCGCGGCGCTCCTGCTCCGACGCCCCTCCCTGGGCTTGTCGTTCAGTTCCGTCTGGAGCACCAACCGGCGAGGAATCAGCTCGACATGATCCTCTCGGCGGCCAGCCTGTTGAGCAGCTGGCCGCCGAAAAGATACGACTCGAATGCCCCATCTCCGGTTGCAGGCGGCCATCTTGCTTGCCACCTCGGCGTACGTGTTCTCCGCATGCTTGATGGGGCACTTCAACGAACCACGCTCCGCGCACGGCATCCCGCAGTACACAGGCGATGCCGACGGCGGCCCCTGCATGTGACGAACCAGCAGCCAAGCGGCTCTTCCGCAGGCCCACCAGCTCACTGCCCGCCGATATCACGATGCCCGTCTTCCCGGCCAGCGCTGCCGTCTGCTGTACGACCTCCCCACGCATGTGTGACAAGGACATAGGGGCTGGCACTCATCACCGAACCTCTGGTGCACACCCGAACCCGGCTGCTCCACCACCGATTCTCGAATCGCCGATCCCCCGGCAACCTTGCACGCACGGGGGGAATTTGACAGGACTATCGCGCGCATCGCTAAGCAAAGACACGGGCGACTGAGGTCCGCCAGGCGCCCTACGACCAGCTACGCACCATGTAGCAGCGTTACTGAATCCATAATTTGGGCCGTCTACCTACAGCCCGTCAGTTCGCCAGGGCGCAATGCTAGATGCACAACCCATCGGCAACCTCCACCGCCAGATGGTGACTGCATTTCGTACCCTGACAGCAGGCGAGCCACACCCGCACCTCACCAACGGCGCCACAGCATTCGATGCGCAATACTCGCCATGCCGGCGAGGACGAAAGCTGCCGCCGGCACCGTCACAACCGCCTTAAGCCAACTTCACCTAGAGAGTCAAATCAGCATGCAGCGCACCGAGAGGCTGAATGGTCACCATTGCGTTCTACGTCACACGGTATTTATCCGCGCACGCATTTGCGGCATGGTTGCACCATGAACACAGTCGCGACGACTGAGCCATCAGTTTCGGATCTGGCTCACCGCCTACTGCACGGACCGACGGGGGAGGATTTTCGGAGGGCACCCATCCAAGTGGGCCGACGCTGGGGCACGGTCTCGTCGGAGACCCCCCAGAATGGCCCGGTGCGGGAGGTGCTGGACGACCTTGTCGAGCGACTGGGTGCGCCATCGCAGTACGGGGGCGGCGCCCACGGACCAGACGTACGATGGCGCACCCCGTCACATACAGTGATATTGAACGCGCAGCGTGACGGCGGGTTGCTACTCTCCGTGCGCAGGACCATTGCTCTTGAGGACTCTGACTCCGAGCGATTCTTGATGCGCGCTGGCCGCGGACCAGGAGGCGGCGGGGATCTTCCCTATCTCTGGCGCCATCAGCGATGCGCCTCGGCCCAGCCCTCTCCGGTGAACCCTGTTGCGCGCGACTGGACACAACTACAGGACGCCTTGGGGACGCTTCTACGTGCCTGGAGCCAGTATCTGGAAGCCCTCGTCGGCGAGGACGACGCTGGGTTCAACATCGATCACGGCGACGGCCAGCTCGCCATAATGGTCAGCCCCCGCGATGATGTTTCCGTTTTCGCGGACCGTCGGGACGGAACAGACCGGGACGTCGATCACCGCTATGCGATGACCGCCAGGGGGTGGCACTCATTCACGCCCGGGCTTTGTTGGTGGGACGCCCGCTTCGACCGCACTCCGGCCGGCGCTGCCGCCGCCGCTCAACTCGTTGTCGCTGAGCTGCGGGCCCGCGGCGTCCGCGCGCCCAGCGAGCTTCGACTGATCCGGGCCAGCCTTGGAGCCGAAGGCGGGATTCTGGACGTCCCGGGTTCAGGCATTGCCGCCGACCCCTTTCCTCGACGCTGAGGTCGATCGAACGCCACCTCTAACGACCTCGAAGCCGCGATGGACTAGGCCCACACGCACGCACAGAACAAGACGCTGCACTGCCCCCAGGACCTTCACGAATCCCAAGAACACATCCGAGGCTCACGAATCACACTGCCCAGCGAGTGGGATTCACTGCATGCAGTCGGCGGCGCAAGCGCCCTATCACCCTTCGGTCAAATCAGACGAAGCGGAATGAGAGCGCCCCCGATGAGATGGCCATGGGACGATACACATATCGTCACCAGACACGATTCTCACCCGCCTTGGTTACCTCTTGGTTTCGTGCAGGAACTCCATGGGTCCGAGATCGATGCTAACGCTGACTGAACGTGGGTACGGAAGATGAGACTGCGAATATCGACCCTCCGGAGAGGGGGCGAAATACGTGGACTCCTGAAGGAGTGCGACGCGAGGATCGCCAGCCTTTCTCTGCCCGAGCCATTCAGCATTCAAGCCTTGGTGACTTCACTAGAGGCAGCCCAAGACCGGAGCATTCAGTTGGTGCCGGTGGATGACCTCGATGGCGACCTGCGAGCTGCGTGCGGGTTGCGCATGAGGGTCAGCACCGTCACGTACGTCCTCTACCGCCCCAGGCCCACGCCGCATCAGACCGAGCACACGATCTTGCACGAGCTTGCCCACGAGTGGCTGGATCATGGGGTAGGGAAGTCGATGGACTCGGTTGCGGTGGGCCTGCCTGAGTCGTTGCGGCGGACCATCGGTATTGACAGATTTGGGCGTCAGGTCGTACAGGCGCGGTCCCGTTACGAGAGCAGTGACGAGCGCGAGGCGGAGCTCTCGGCCTATCTGATCAAGCATCGCGCGCAGACCGCGGCGGCGGGGACGGATCTTGTCAGCCGACTGGAGTCCAGCCTGTCGCGTCCTCTCGGGCTACAGCGGCGTCGGCCGTTCCGGGACCGGTGAGCACTAGTCATGCTGAATGATCTTCTCTGGGCTGTGCCGGTCGCGATGACCGCAACCACGTTGTGGCGGCTTCCCTCTCTCTGGCACGGAGATCCGCTGCAACGGGCGCTGTGGATGTGCTGCGCCGGCTTCGCTGCTGCCCTTTGGTGTCGTGTTCCGCAGGTGAAGTTCGCGCTGGACCATTCGCCGGTTACTGATCTGTCGGCGCTGCTGAAGTACGTGGCGTCCCTGGCTGCGATCCTGGCGGGCCTGAAGTACATCGTCGGCGTCTATGAGGGGCCGCCGAGCAAAGCGGGGCAGTCCAAGCATGTGGCCGTCAGCCGCTGGGTGAGCCGCATCGCCCACGGCTTCGCGTTCGCGTGGCTGGTGCTCCTGGTCGTTCTTTTCTTCACGGCGGTGGATCGGACTGAACCAAGTGCTGACTTTGCCGCGGATCATGCAGGGCAGTGGGGTGCCGGGCTCTTCCTGACCATTGCGTATGTCTATCTCGGTGCCGCTGCGGGGACCGCCTGCTTCCAGTGGGCCAGGGCAAGCCGGAGGGCCGATCACCGATCGCTTCGTGTCGGACTCACCCTCATGTCGGCAGCTACCTTGATCTACACCGTTTACCCGGCGATGCGCATCATCACGGTGTGGGCACCCACGGGTGCGAGCGTGGTCACCATGCGGACTATCGCCGACTCCGTAACCCTCACGGTGGCCCTTCTGTGGGCCACCGGCGCCGCCATCCCCTCGACGGCCGTCCTCTTCGAACGCTGGGCCACCTGGAGGACGCTACGGAAGCTCCACCCTCTGTGGTCGGACCTCCTCCAGCAGTTCCCGCATCTCGCGTTCCAGCCTGCAGGATCGCGGATCACGGAGGTGGTCCGCCTTTGGCTACCTCTGAACATGCGCTTGGACAGGCGGACACAGGAGATTGCTGACGCGGTAGAGCAACTGCGCCACTACGCCACACCCGATCTTTTGCCATGCGCCCAGTACCTGGCCGAGAACCACGAAGACCCTGAACCAGCTGCGGAAGCGTACTGGATCAAGAGCGCGCTGACGAGTGCGGAGGCTGGGCGCCGATCCCCCGCGCCGGCTGGAATGCTCCCGAAGAAGCCGCTGACCAGCAGCCACGCCGAGGCGTACTGGTTGGCCTCGGTCGTCGACGTATACGTACGCATCACCCCGGAGATCGTGCGCATCCTGCACGAACGGGCAGGCCGGCCAGATGTGGTCGAGTCCGAACCGGAACTATGCCCCACGACTGGGCGCACTGTCCCGACTGGAGTCTGAATCACGCCGGCGGAGCCCCAGGGTAGGGTGCCTGGCTTTCCGCGATCAGGTCGTTGAGAACGGTGAGCATCTCCCCCGACACTCCCCCCTCCCCTCCGCGCGCAGCCAAGGCGATGTTGTGCTGGGCAGCAAGGAACTGGAGGTCGGCCAGGACACGGTGCCGCGCGGTGGTGTCGTCGCACAACACCAATTCCGATACGCCGAAGAAGCTGGCCATTGCGGCCACCGCCACTGCCTGCGCTCCGCCCTTGAACACGACAGCCGCTGGCTCCCCAGCCAGAAGAGCCGCAACTTGCCCGGCGCCGACGATACTGGCACCGGCCTTCGCGTTAATGGCGGCCGCAATTGCCTCCGGCGACGGATCGGCGTCCTGAAACGCCTCCTTCGCTAGACCACGGAGTCTCTCCGCGGTGTTAGTGGGACGTTCGTACTTAGCCGATGACGCCGGCTCGCCGAAGCTCTGGCCCTGCGCTGCCATCAGGTCTTCGGGGCTGACTCCGTACAGGTGCGCCAAGGGGTCGACCCATCCGTCATTCAGACGCCGCCGCCCTCCCTCAGCGGCCCCCAGGGTGAATCGGGTGAGGCCATCGATCTTCTCGGCAGCAGCGGCCTGCGTATATCCCGCGTCGCATCGCAGGTCGGCGAGGTCGCACGGCCCCTCGCGGGGAAACAGGACATCGACGTCTACGTTGACGAGGGCAGCGATGGCGACCAGCTTCTCGGCCGGCGGAAAGCGTTTTTCCCGCTCCCACTGCGCCACGGGCACGTGCGACGTCAGCCCCAGGCCGTTCGCCAGCTGAACTTGGAGCAAGTCAGCGGCCCGGCGTGCGGCTCGGAGCGTGGGGCCCTTAAAGCTGCGTGGGGGCAAGGTCGGCACTCCCGAAATCACTGGTCAGTGGTGGTGAGGATCGTCGGATGCGGTCTTGCTTCAAGACGTTACATCACGTAGCTTCTCGTGAAGCAGGTGGAGGCAACCCTTCCGCCTATCCACACGATTTCTCCCCACCGGGTAGGGCACCGCGATGCCTCCCCCAGCCAGGGAGGCGCGCTGGCCACGACGGGAGCATCGCTGCGACCATCCGGTTCAACCAACCGTGGCCGCGCGAGACCCGAGGAGGCACCGTGAACATCATCTCCGATTACGCCGGAGCGATCACGTGTCGCCCACCGCCTCCGCCCACAGGCGCAGCTACCCCCCTCGCCACTTGTAGAGAGTCCTTTAGCAAGGTCTGGATCTTGACGCAAGGGCTGCATATGTTCGTCGTCCCGCCCGGAGCGAACCGCCCCGGCCGCAGATGACACGAGGAGCCATGTGCGAAACGCAAGGCCCATCCCGATGACATAACCCCCAGAAAACAGCGACGGCGCCAGGGAGCGGTAACTCCCGGACGCCGAACGCCAAATGGCACTCCTGCCCCGGCAAGGGCAGAGATTTACCCACCTTCACCGCACCGGCCCTTTCCACGGGCACACCGGCGCGGGCTTCGCTACGGAGGAGAGTCTTACATGCCGCCTGCCCTGCGCAAAAGGTCGGCGCCCCCAGCCCACGTGGTAGCGGTCCTCGGCTTCCCGCCCGGCGTCCCATCCACGCGACAGCTGCTCGGCACCTTCGCGCCGCAACCAGCCCTCGGCGCTCGCCGCAATGCGGCGGTGACCCGATGAGCATAGAGACCCGCGAGTGGGCCTGGGAGTACAGCACCAGCCGCGGAAACGCCCGCCTCGTCCTGCTATCGATCGCCGACCGGGTCCCCGACGAGCAGTGCGTCGCCTGGGCGTCCCTCACCTCGCTGATGAAGCGCACGAACGCCAGCCGCAACGCCATACGCGGTGCCTTGGTCGCGCTGGCCGAGAGCGGCGAGCTGGAGATGCTCAACGACCTCGACGGCCCGCAGCACAGCACGGTCTACCGACTGTCTCGCGCTGCCGCCTGGCTCGCAAAGGTCGCGGCAGCCCGCCAGGAAGACCCCGACGCGTACGTCGAGCCACTGGCAAACGACGACCCGGTTCCGGAACTGAACATCGAACGGCTGCGCAAGCACGGAATCCGGCCCCGGGCACGGTCTGAATCCGACCCCCGTCGTCAGAACCTGACCGGGTCAGAATCCGACCCCGCTGGTCAGAACCTGACCCCGCCCCGGGTCAGAATCCGACCCCCCACCGGGTCAGAACCTGACCCCCAGAACCGTAGTGAACCGAAGGTGAACCGTAGGTACAGCAGCAGCGGTGCTGCCGCCCTCGCCTCTGCCGCGGACTGGGAGGTCGACGAAGCGAGCCACTCCTGGGCCCAGGAACAGGGCCACCTGACGCGCCTCGGCGAGCAGGGTCTGCAGGCCGCCGACGCGAAATGGCGCACCCACCGGACGGCCTGGAGCCCGCGCTCCGCCGCCGCGTGGGCAGCCGACTGGCGCACCTGGATCGCCCGCGAACACAACCCCACACCCGGACACCCGAACCTTTATGCCCTGCCCGGCGGCGCCCCTGCTGCCAAGGCCGGCATGACCCGAGCCGAGGCGCACACCGCCGCCCTGCTCGCCGCCCTTGACGAGCCGACTGGAACGGAGTAACTGACTTGAACCCACGTGAAGTTGCTGCCGTCCTCGCTTACCTCGGCCGCCTCGACCCGCGCACGATGCGCACCGACACGGGCGAGGCCCGTGACCAGATAGCCCAGTGGCACGAGCTGCTCGGCGACGTGCCCTTCACCACGGAGCACGGCTGGGACGTCCGCGAGTCAATCAAGGCCCACGTGCTCGCCTCCCCGTACCCGATCCTGCCCGTCGACGTCGCCCGCCAGTGGCGCACCTACCGCCGCGACCGCCTGGCCCGGCACACCGACCCCACCCCGGCCGCCAACCCGGACGACACCGCCGCTTGGCGAGCCGAGCTGCTCGGCACTCGGCGCGCGGTCGCCGCAGGGGCCACCGCCCCCGCCACCCACCGTCCGCTGGCCAGCGGTGGCCCGCACCCCGACATCGAGGAGCGCCTGGCCGCCATCGGCTCGTGCATACCGCCCGCAGTGCGCGCCGAGCTGGCCGAATACCGGCCTGCCCAAGCCGCCCGCGAGGCGGCCATCGCCGCCGGAGGCCCCGACGTACTCAGCGTGCGATGCGCGTGGTGCCACGCCAGCAAGGGAGAGCCCTGCCGCAGCCGACGCATCGGACTCGACGGGAACGCCCGGGGCAATGCCCCGCGTGCCAAACCCCACCCGGGCCGCGTCGACCTCGCCGTGGCCACACACAGCCACCAGGTAGCGGCGTGACTACCCGCCCCTACCCGGCCCAGCTGATTCGGCTCTGCCCTGAAGCCCCGGGGCGCACGGCGATGCGCCCGCTGCCTACGGACCTCTGAGCCGTCCCTCTCGCAACCGATCCGCCTCCGGTGCGGCCCGTTCGCCGTACCTCTGCCCGCCTCGAAGACGCGCTCTGCCGCCCCCAGCCCGTCGCTGGTACCGCGCGACCTACTCGACGAGGCGACCTCCGGAGAGTCCCTTGCGCCACATCACCGCCAACGACACCCTCGCCCCCACCTTGCGGGGCATCGCCGACCACAGTTGGCAGGAACGGGGCTTGTGCCACCGCCTGCCGGCCAAGGACATCGACGAGCTGTTCTTCCACGCGGCTCGCAACCGCGCGGCCATCGCCGAGGCCAAGACGGTCTGCGGTCTCTGCCCGGTGAAGAAGGCGTGTTTCAACTACGCCCTCGACAACGAGATCCGCCACGGCATGTGGGGCGGACTCACCCAGGACGAGCGCCGCCCCTGGCACGCCAGGGTCAACAAGCGCCTGGACTACAGCCGCGTGAAGGCCGCCTTCGAGGGCCGCGACATCCATCTCAGCGACGCCGAACGCGACGCTGTCACCCGCCACGCCTACACGCGCGGCTGGAGCCCTGAACGCCTCGCGTACGCGCTGCGGCTAGACCTCGACTGGGCGCGTGACCTGATGCGCAACGCCGCCCACGATGTCGCCGACCGCGACCGCTACTGGGACCAGGACGACGAGACCGAGCCGGCCGACGACGAAACGGCCGAGGACGAGGACGCCACCTCGCCGGTGCAGGTGCCCCGCCAGGTTCAGACTCACTCCCTGATCGCCGCTCTTCGAAAGGCCGCATGACTCACCCCATCGCCATGCCCCTCGGCATTGATCTCGTCTACGCGGTCGCAGCTGTCGGGGTGCTCGCCCTGGTGCGGGCCGGATGGTCGATCCGACGCAACCGGACACGGGCAGGCGCCCCGCGCGCCGGCACCCCCACGGTCTGGGTCGCGGCCCTCGCGGCGCTGGGCTGCACGGCCTACAGCGCGGAGACCAGCTGGTTCTTCGCCGCTGACTACCTCGGCATGACCGACACGGTGCAACGGGCTGCCTTCTTCTCCACGGCCGAGCTGGCGCTGTTCGCGAACGCTCTGCTGGCCCGCCAGAACCTGCGCAATCAAGGCGCACCCGGCGTTCCGGGCATCCTGGTCTGGGTACTAACCGGGGTGCAGATCATCCCGGCGTACGCCGAATCAGGGCCGATCGGCGGCACGGTGCGAGCGATCGTCGGTCCGGTCATGGCAGCCATGCTCTGGCATCTGGCCATGGGTATCGAGCTGCGGCTGCACAAGCCGGACGCCTCCTCGCAGGGGCTGCTGGCGACGCTCGGGCGCGAAGTGCGGGAACGTCTCCTCTCCCGCCTGGGTGTCGCCGCGCGGAACCGCGATGCCGCCCAGATCACCAGGGAGCGCGCCACTGAGCGGGCGGGGGCCCTCGCGTCCCGACTGGCCAAGATGCCGGAGAAGGATCGCACGAATCGTCACGGGCGCCGGATCGAACGGCGGCTCGAGACGGCCCTTTCACGATCCGGGGTCGGTACCGATCCTGATCAGCGTCGTGCGCTTCTGGAGCAGTTGGCCGCACGCCGGCACGCAGCGGCCCTCGCCTCTGTCGCCCTGCCGTCCCCTTGGGCTCAGCCCTCGTGGGAGCAGGACGACCACCGTGGGGACCAGTCCCCTCGCGCTGCGGCCCCGGGGACTCGGATGACCCCCGAGGAACACGTGAGCCCGACGGGGACGGTCCCCGAGGCCGGTCACCGAATCACGGCCTCGATCGGGGACCGCACTGTCGGGGACGCGGCCGAGGCGGGGACGGCGGCCGAGCCCGTCGAGGACCGTCCCTACGCCGTCCCCAACGATACCGGGGACCGGGAACACCCCGACGCCGAAACGGGGACCGAGCCCGACGGGGACCGTCCCCACACCGTCCCCAACGACAACGGGGACCGCATCGGTGAGCGCGACTCCCGTCTGTCCAGCCAAGGCGAAGAGGCGAGGACGGAGGGCCACGTCATGGTCCCGGGGACCGGTGAGAGTGACGATGGCGCGGGCGGCAACATCCACGAAGTCGCAGCGCAGACGGGCGGTGGCCCGTCCCCGGCGGCCGTCCCCAATGACGACGAGGGCCGGGAGCACACCGTCGCCGAAACGGGGACCGAGCCCGACGGGGACCGTCCCCACACCGTCCCCCTGCGGCGCAAGCAGCCGCAGAAGGGCTCCCGAAACCGTCCGGGCGCCGGGAAGGCCAAGCGTCCGCGGAACGGGCCCCGGCTGACCGTCGAGCAGATGGTCGAGCGGGTTCGTCCGCACGTGCCCGCGCTGCTGGAGCGGGACGGCAACGCGTCGGTCAACCGTCCCCAGCTGCGGGAGATCCTCCGCGCCCAGAACATCCAGGGCGGCCGGAACGACCGTCTGACACCGGTCCTGCAGCGGCTGCGCGACGAGGCGGCCACCACCACGACAAGGAGCACGGCCCGATGAAGACCTGCCATCGGTTCGCCACCATCAAGTCCGGCTTTGAGCAGGACATACGGTTCCTGCGCGGTCACTCCGAGCGTCACCAGGGGTCGACGTCGGCGAAGACGAGCGCGAAGAACGCCCTCTCGGTGAAGCGGAACATGGCGCGGGCCTTGAACCGGCACCTCGACCGCTGTCCCGAGTGCGGCTGACACCTGCAAAGGAGCGGGTCACGTGCCTGCCTCCGTATTCCGTCGGGTGGTCCGGCCTCGGTCGGGCCACCCGCCCCCTGTGATGGAGGGACCGCCATTCCTGCCCGCAATCCGTGTACGCGCACCCCGTCGACCGCCGAGGCCGGCGCCTGGGCGGAAGTGCTCGTACGGCACCAGCTCCTGCACGCAGCCGTGCTGGCCCCCAACGGCCAGTGGCTCGCCCAGGACCGCCCCGAGTCCCCAGTCCGCGTTCTCGACGGCCCGGCCGCCATGGTCGAACTCGCCGCCGAGATCCAGCACCGCATCCGCACCACGAGGAACCGCACCCGATGACGAACCCGACGACACCCCCCACTCACGCGCACGGTGAGCCGGACAGTAACTCGACCTCACCGCGAGCAAGTTGGTGCGAGAGTAGTACTCCCGTTGGGAGTACTACTCTCGCGTCCTCCGCCCCGGGGGCGGCGGAGGCAGTCCAGCGCCGGGGAGCGCCGGACCAAGGGGATGCGACCGAGGGCGGCCGGCATCCCCAGGAGGAGCAGACAGCCATCCACCCGTGCCACAACCCGCACTGCACGTACCACGCGAGCGCGCCGTCGAGCCAGCCGCCCGCGCGCAACCGCACGCCGAAGACCAAGTCGAGCAAGCGCAAGCACCTGATCACCAGCCGCTTCAACGACGACGAGAGGCAGTCCGTCCTCGACGCCGCAGCCGCGTGCGCCATGACGCCGTCCGGCTTCCTCGCCCGCGCAGCCCTCAGCGCCGCGCGCGATCTGACGCGCACTGCAGCCGAGATCGCCGGCGAACGCGAAATGCTCGCCGAGCTGTTCAGCCTCCGGCGCCACCTCGGGCAGATCGGCAACAACGTCAACCAGGTTGCCAAAACGCTCAATTCGGGCGGTGACGCCCCGCACGCCGAAGCGGTCCTCTCCGCCGTAAACCGTGCCGCTCGACGCGTGGACACCTTCACCCAGCACTACCTGGACAGCGAGCGCCCGGCTGCATGATTCCCAAAGTTCACGACATGGGCGATGACACCCGTGGCCTGGTGGCCTACCTGTACGGTCCCGGCAGGGCCGAGGAGCACATCGACCCGCACCTCGTCGCCGCGTGGGACAGCCAGGCCCCCGACCCCGGCCGCGATCCGAAGTCCACGTACGGCGACCTGCAGCGCCTGCTCGACCAGCCCGTCATGGCGCTGCCCGAGAGCGCCAGGCCCGCGGAGTACGTATGGCATCTGTCCGTACGCGCCGCGCCCGAGGATCCGATCCTCACCGACGAGCAGTGGGCCGACATCGCCCGCCGTATGGTCGCCGCCACCGGCATCGCCCACACAGGCGACGACGCCGCCTGCCGCTGGGCAGCCGTCCGTCACGCCGCCGATCACATCCACATCGTCGCCACCGTCGTACGCGAGGACGGCCGCCAGGCCCGCATCCGCCAGGACGGCGCCCGCTCCCAGACCGAAGCCCGAAAGGTCGAAATCGACTACGGGCTACGCCGGTTGAACGTCGGCGACGGAACCGCCGCCAAGCACCCCACCAGCGCCGAACGCCACAAGGCAAACCGCCAGGGCAAGGAACGCACCCCACGCGAGGAGCTGCGCGAGACCGTGCGCCGCGCCGCAGCCGGAGTCGCCAGCGAGGAGGAGTTCTTCGACCGCCTGGCCGCCGCCGGCCTCCTGATCCGCCAGCGCACCGCACCCTCCGGCGACCTGCTCGGCTACAAGGTCGCATTGCCGGACGACCGCAACGAGGACCAGGAGCCGATCTACTATTCCGGCTCCACCCTCGCGCCCGACCTCTCCCTTCCCCGTATCCGCAAGCGGTGGGCTGCCGACGCCTCCGGTCACCGCAGCGACGCCACCACGGACCGCTCCTCCGGCTCGCCCCATATCAGCCCGTCGGCCGCTCGGCGGCAGGCGACGACAGCGGTCTGGCAGGCCGTGCTGATCCTCGACCAGGGCGACGACGGGCAGATCGCCGCGCACCTCGCTGCAGCCGGCGAGGTCCTCGACGCGCTCGCCAAGACCTCGGCCGCGCACACCCGCCCTGAACTGCGGGATGCCGCCTGGGCGTTCGAGCGGGCGACCCGCTCCCACGTCCAGGCCGAGCGAGGCCACGACCGTGCCCTTCGTCAGGCTGCTCGCGATCTCGTCTACGGCGGTCCCGCCCTCGGCCGCGGGGAGGACGGTGCCACCACCGCCATGCTCATCGACATGGCGTTCTTCCTGGTCACGGCTGCCGCCCACTGGCACGGGAAGAAGGAGCACGCCCAGCAGGCCGCTGCTGCCCGCCAGGCCGCCGACCACCTGCGTGCCGCCTACCAGGCCGCCGCGCCGCTGCACCTCGGCGTGATGCACCAGCGCGGTCGCCGCCTGTCCCAGCCCCTCCAGCGCAAGCAGGCCGCCTATCTCCGACAGGCGGTGCCGGAGCTGGCCGGGCAGGTCCTCGCCGAGCCCGGCTGGTATGCCCTGGCCGCCACCCTCGTCGACGTCGAGAACGCCGGCCACGACCCCGCCGCGCTCCTGGCGGAAGCCGTGGAGCGACGCGAGCTGGAGACCGCAGAATCGATCAGTGACGTGCTGGTATGGCGGCTGCGGCGGATGGCGGATCTGCCCGCGGACGCCTCGACTGGGCCGGAGAGCGGTACGGCAAAGGCCGCATCGAAGGGGCAGACCCGGAAGAAGTCGACGCCGCCGTCGCAGAACGCCTCGGCCAAGCGGAGCGGTACGAGAGAACCCCGGCGCTGAGCGCCGCGCTTACAGCACCGAGGCGCACACCGCGATGACCACGGTGGTGCCTGCGATACACAGCATGATGGTGCGTGCCTCCGGCACCCGGCGATCCCGCAGTTCAGGCTGCGGATCGCGGGTGCCGGAGCACCGGCAGCCGGTCGCGTGCTCCATCACCAGCGACTCCAGCCAGTACGCGCCGCTCAGCTGCTTCGGGAACGTTGAAGAACCTGTGCCTCGCATGCTCGGGGCAACGCCCATCCACCCAATACGGCACGTGCCGCAACCGATCCGGAATGAAGACAGGGGCCCACGCCTCGCCCGCAGGTGCCGTGCCGAAGTCCTCCGGCAAGTCGTCCGCATTCAACATTTCTAGAGTTGCAGCAGGTCAGGGGATTGCGGCACTCTCCTCGTGCAGGCGAGACGAGAGAGATGGAGACGGCATGTTCCGACGCAACCGTGCGGACCGAGAATTCCGTGAAGCCCAGCGGGCCGGCCAGGCAGTGCTTGGGATGCACACCGAGCTGCCGCTGCCGGACTTCCCCGGCCCCGACGCAGCGCCGGCCCATGCCACGCCGGAGTCCACGGTGGTGCCCGACTTCCTGCCGGCGGACTTCCGGGCACCGTCCCGCCAGGACGTCTCGGGGTTCATGATGCGCTGGGACCTGCCGCTCGTCATCGACGGCGAAGTCCACCAGTGCCACTGCGACGCGTACCGGAACTGGATCGTCTTCAACATGCGTGACGACTCGGTGTGGCTGCGCTGCGAGGCCGGCCACGAGGCCAAGGAGTCCCGCCTGGACACCGCCTGGTACAACCGCAACTCCGGTCCGGTCGACCACTTCCACCTCACCCTCGACGAGGGCCTGCGCCACCTCGGCCGCTGAAGTCGCGAACCCCCTTCCCCCACCCCTGCGTTCGTCGGCCCCCGGAGGGCCGACCTGGTCAGACCATCTATCTCGCATCACAAGGGGTTTTCGCATGCGCCGTTCCACCACGACCGCCCTCGCTCTGAGCGCCCTCACCGTCCTCGCCCTGACGGGCTGCTCGCGCAGTGCCGAGCCAGCCGACACCTCGGCCGCGTCCTCCGCCCCCGCACACCGGGGCGGCAACAGCGCCACCGCGTCCGCGCCGCTCTCGTCGGCCAAGCTGAACGAGCGGCTGCTGAACGAGAGCGACCTGGGCGAGGGCTACACCCGCAAGCCCCAGGCCGCTGACCAGCACGACGACGTCACCGTCATCGGCTGCCCGGCGCTGGACAAGCTCGGCAGCGACGCGGCCACCCTCGACTTCACCCGCACGGCGAAGGCATCCTTCACCTACGCTGGCAGCACCAACTCCGAGGTGAGCGAGGAGCTGTACAGCGACAGCGCGACGAAGCTGTCCAACGGGATCGGGAAGGTCTTCAACGCGATGGTCTCCTGCCCGTCCTACCAGGTGGCGTCGGGCAGCACCGTCATCGACATGGGCACGCAGAAGACGGCCGCGCCGGACCTCGGCGACGAGCAGTGGAGCCAGCTGCTCACCTACTCCGCCGGCGGGCAGCGCAGCGTCGTCAAGCAGACGGCGATCCGCTCCGGCAACGTCCTGGTGATCGTCTCCGGCTCGCCGGGCCTCGTGGACGCCCACCTGGACCAGGCCCTCGCCAAGGCCCGCACCGCACGCTGACCCGCTCCACCGTCCGAAACCCCGGTGTCCGGGCCTGTCCGTCCGACAGGCCCGGACACCGGGGTTTCGGCTTATGAGCCGATCAGCCCGCCAGGCGCAGTTCGCCGGGCTCGTAGCGCAGTTGGAATGTCTGCGCGTGCTCCCCGTCCATCCAGTACAGGGTCATGGTCGAGAGCATGCTTCTTTTCACATACCGGGTTCGTGAGGGCATTCCTTCGTCCTGTTCGACGATCCAGGATTCCACCCGTTCCGGCAGGCTGAACCTCAACGCGTATACGTCCGGGTGCTCGGCCGAGCGCAGTTCCCAGACGGGATGCGAAGCCGACTGAGGCAGTCGCCGCACGCGCACGGCGTGCGTGGGGTGTTCTCTCGCGTAATTCACGAACCCGTACAGGTCATTCGACGCCAGCCCCAGAACGAACGGTGCTGCGGGAAAGGCCAGCACAAGACCCAACGTGGACCGGCTGTGCAGCGCCTGGGCGAGTTCATCGAGCGGCTCGCGGAATTGATCGGGCAGGTATGCGTCCTCGGCGTATATATCCAGCAGTGGGCCACGAAGGTACGCGCGTAGCTGGTGCACCTTCGGCCGCTCGCCCGCGGGCGCGGCTTCGAGCGCTGCGTGAATCGTGTCGGCCGCGATCCGGACAAGGTTCCGCAGTACGGCGGAGTCCGGAGCGGAGAGGTCGATCAGGGATATCTGATGGGCCAGCGCGTAGTCCTGGGCTTCCTTGCTGAAGCCCGAAGTGGAGAAGATCGCGTAGTTGTAGCGGTACCGCGTCCTCGGCCGGCCCGCACCCGCAGCGGTGAGCGTCGTGGTCTCGCCTTCGTTCACGTCGTGAATCACGCCGTGACCGTTGCGCACGGTCGGCAGACCAACTGGCACTGTGGTCAGGTATTTCGCCTCGACGAACAGGCGGACGGGCAGCGAGAACGGCGGGACGTACCTGAACTGCCCGAGCGCGTCGACCTGATGCCACGCCCCGCGCCCACGGACCAGCAAGCCATTCTTGTCCTCTTTAAGGACCTTCCAAGGCTCTTTGTCCTTATCGTCGTTGGCCGTGAGCACTTCGAAGCCGCTGGATCGCAGCAACCAGGCCAGCACCTCCTCCAGGAGGTAGCCGCGCAGTGGTCCTTTGCCTATCAGTTTGACTGCCACGGGAGCGATCCTATTCAGGGCCCGGATCCTGGATTCACGGCGCCGCCTCCCCGACACGGGTACGGCGAAGGCCCGGCGGTTCCACCCCCCGAGGGGAGAGTGGAACCACTGGGCCTGGAGGGGCGGGCATCACCCCATGTTTCCCGTTCTTCGACCGCCCGCGACCGTCGTCAACTGCGGTGGACGACCGTGAGGCGGTCCTCCGCGCCTTCGGGCAGCCGCCGGCGCGGCACCGGGCCGGGTGCCGCGAGCGAGGAGGCGAAGGCGGCGACCAGCTCGTGCGGGGCGCTCGCGCTGAAGCTCGCACACCACAGGTACGGAGCTCCCAATACGGGTTCCGCCCATGCCTGCCACCCCAGAAGGTCGTCCCGGGGGTCGGCGTCGTGGATCAGCGGCGGAAGCATCTCAAGCGAGACGCTGGCGGAGAAGCCGGGGTCCGTCGCGGTCGTGCGGGGGCGGTCCATGTCTCGCAGCCAGCCCCGCGCGCTGAGCGCGGTGAGCACCGACTCGGCGCCCTCGAACCCGGTATCGGGTGTGGCGCAGGCGTCGAGTGCGAGCAGGAGGTCGGCGAGGGTCTCGTGCGGGACGCCGGCAGTGAAGTAGGCGTTCCACTCGGTCATCGCCGAGGCGGCGTGGGGACGGGCCGACAGCTGCCAGGCCACCGGGAGGCCGCCCAGCTCGAACGGGTAGGCGGCGAGGATCCACTCGGCGCCGCGCAGTCCGTCCGGGCTCACGTAGAGCAGGGTGTTGCGGGAGGTCGGCCACATGCGCCAGCCAAGGGCGGTCAGGGTGTCGCCGATCCGCTCGGCAAGGGCTCCGTCATCGCCGGCCAGGTGGCGCGGGGTGACCCAGTACAGCGGGTCCGGCGAATCGGGGTGGGAGGGCTCGATGGGGTGGTGCGGGTGCAGGGGCGCCTCCGTAAGTTCGGGGATGAATCACTGGCCGGTGTTCGGCCCGGTCGCGCCGCGTCGGCGGCGCCGGGGTGCCTCGACCGGCTCCTGCCAGGTCAGAGCCACAGCCACCGCAGGCGGCAGGGGGCCGAACTGCTCGGCCTCCTCGGACTCGGCGATGTAGACCATCGGCCGGCCGCGCTCGTCGACCGTGTTGTGCACAGCGCCCAGGCGGTGGGCCATGGGGAAGAAAGGGTTGATGGCGAGCCGGACAGGCGTGTCACGGTCGCAGGCGGACAGCAGATCGAGGATGTCGCCGACGGTCATCTCGGGCGAGTGCGGGTCCAAGGCGTTCTCCTAGCGGTGGCGGACAGGGCCGCGAGAGCAGAGGCAGCGTACGCGTCACGTACGGAGGGAAGGGGGCAGGTCACAGGGGCCGGGAGGTGGCCATGATCCGGGCCACGACAGCGGCGACGATCTCCGCCGGCGTGTCCGTACGGAAGGCCATCCGGTACCCCGGCACATCCGCGGTACCGGTGACGGCAATCACCCAGCCCTCGCCCGTCACCCAGTCCTCGTCGGCGCCGCCGGGCCGGCCGTCGGGGAAGTAGCCGAGATAGAACCGGCCGTCGCGCGAGCTGACGTGCACGTCGGCCCGGTCATCCACGATGTGAGTGAAGTCGGTGTCCGTGAACTGGTCGATCACGTCCGTCGGCTGGCCGGCGCCCAACTTCCAGGAGCGGAGCCGCAGGGCACCGACCGTCGTGGCGAATTCAGGTTGCGCCGCGTTCAATGCCACAGCATCACCTCTCTGACCTGGGGTTTTACGGGAAGGTCGTTTAGGTTGACATGCCGGAGCGGCGTCCACCAGTCTTTTGGGTGATCTTCCTCGTCTGCCACGGGCGAACTTGTCCTTTGTCATCCCATCAAGGCGATTGACAGCGAACATAGTCATCTGCAAGTGAGTCGAGCCGGCTCAAGGCTGGACGGGGGCGGGGCCACGTCCGTCATCAGCACCCACGCGACGAGTCACTGGCGCCACGGATGTCTATCTTGACCGCCCGCTGGTTCCAGCCCGCGCAGTGCCTAGGCGTCTGCATCAGACTGACCTGGCGGCTGCCTGGCCGAGCATGGAGTTCAGGCCGAAGCCGATGCCTGGCTGAGGATGTCGTCGACGAACCCGGATCGTCCTTCGGTTCGTGGACCGTGGTACGGGTCGGTGAAGCGGTCACCGGCAATGAGTACGACTTCATCCTTGGCCCGGGTGACTGCGACATAGAAGTTGCGGCGTTGCTCCATGTGGGCTCTTGTCGTCAGGTTCTGATTCGCGAAGTAGAAGGGTATGAGGCCGTCGACCAGGCCGGGAAGGATCACGACCGAGAATTCACGCCCCTTGGCGCTGTGGTAAGTAGTCAGCACAATGCGGCCGGGGGCGCGTTCGCCGGCAAGCTCCGCCATTGTCAGGCCACTTGCTGCCGCAGTTCGGAGAGCGCTTGGTGCTTGCTGGTCTCGAAGATCGGGAGTGAGGCTGGCTAGCTGGTCGACGCTGAGGCGTGCGAGCAGGAGGTCGAGGAAGGCCGTCGTGTCATCCTCTGGGGCTTCGCGGTCGGGGGCGTCGAGCAGTTTCAGGAGATCCCGGGCGAGGCTGCGGGGTGATTCCTCCTCCAGGGTGATACCCGCGGCCTGTCGGCGGTGATGCCATGTGGAAGCTAGTTCTCGGACAGTTTTGGCCTGTTGTGCCGACGCCCGGCGCCGTGCGGGCACCGACGGTGAACCCGTGGTACCTCCAACCTCACCATCGGGAGCATGCGGCAGCAGGTCCTCATGACCGGGTACAGGGCCGGCCAGTCGGCGAGCGGTGCAGGCGGAGACGAAGTCGGCGAGAGGTCCGCTGGGGATCTTGCGGGTGCGCTCCATGTCGCAGGGCAGGTCGGCAGTTTGAAGGGCTTGGGTGATGTGCTTTAGGAGGTTCTTGTTGCCCGGATAGAGCACGGCAATATCTTCGGGCAAGGCGCCTGCTGCGATTCGCTGACGGATGACGTCGACGGTGCGTTGCGCGTGGTCGACGAGATCGCTTTCGTCTTCAGCAGGGAATTCTTCGAGGGTGACGGTTCCGGGTGCTTCCTGATCCGGATTGGCTCTGTAGCCGGGGTCTCTGCCCAGCACGCCGCGGCCTGCGGCCACCAGATCACTGCCGCTACGGAAGTTCACCAGTAGCTGGATAGTGGTGAAGTCGTCTCGCTCGTGGAGTTCCTTGAAGAACCGGATGTCAGCGCCCTGAAACGCGTACATGGTCTGGTCGGGGTCGCCGACAGCGGTCACCTGGACTCCGGCCATGAGGAGTTCGGTGACCACGGAGTGCAGCACGGGATTGAGATCTTGGTATTCGTCGACGACGAGGTGGGGAAAGCGGGCTGAGAGCATGTCGCGGGCGGGCTCGCTGGCCCGGAGTACAGCCAGCGCTCGGCCTGGCATGGCGTCGAAATCCCAGCAGCCACGGTCGATCAGAGATTGCTCGTAGAGGCGGACGGCATTCACGTATTGGTGCTGGTAGCCCTGCAGGTTGTGTCCTGCGGCCATGAGACGCCGGATCTTGGTCAACAGAGCTTCTGGCTTGTCCTTCACCGGCAGGCCAGCCGTGTAGGTGGCCTGGGCCCAGAGTTTGTTGGCTTCGGTGTCGCTGAGGACAGGCAGGTCGTCGGCGTACGGCACGGTAGTGAATCGTGCGTACGGCCGCAGAATGTGGTGTAGGCAGAAGGCGTGCACGGTGCGGCTGGCCAGCCGTCGGCCGGGGCGCATGCCCAGGATTCGCAGTCGAGTGGCGACTTCGGCGGCTGCTGCATCGGTGTAGGTGATCGCGGCGATTCCGCGGTGAGGGCTGGTAGTCGCCAGGAGTTGGCCGACGCGGGCCACGAGGGTGCGTGTCTTTCCCGCTCCCGGACCAGCCACGAGAACCAGGTTGCCTTGATGATGTACAGCCTGACGTTGTCGCGGATGCAAGTCGGCGATCTCCTGGGCCAAGGCCGGAGGCAGCCGGAGTGACGCCGGGTCCGGCATCAGCTGCACGGTGTGTTCCGGCGGCGGAGTAGATCGGTCTGCTGCAGACTCACGGACGGGCGGGGCAGAGGTCATGTACTCGTCCCCTGTTTGCCGGGAGATGCTCCACTGGTCTCTTCAAGGGTGGGGGCCAGTGGCAGGTTCTCGTAGCGGCGGCGCAGATCGTCCAGGAGCGCCAGCAGAGGTCCGCAGCCAGGCAGACCCAGCAGGTCTGCCTGGCTCACGGGTTGCTCGGGGGAGACATTGAGCAATTCCCTGATCCGAGTGGGTAGATCGAGTTGCTCGACGTGGGCTGCAAGCCGCTGGGCGAAGCGGCCCTTGCTGACAGGATCGCGCTCGACACGGGAGACGAGGGCGTCACGCTGGATGGCGGTAGAAGGCCCAGCGGAGATCTGGTCCACGGCTTTGGCGAAGTTCTCGCGGCGTATCCGCCCGTTAGCGAGTTCATTGAAGGTGGCTTTCATCTCCTTGCCCAACAGCGGTGCAAGGTCGGTCTCCAGGGTGTCCGGGCCGACGAAGACGCCGAAGCCCGCGGCGGCGGTGACGAGATCCCAGCGCCCCGTCCGCGAACCTCCGGTGTCCGGAAGGTTCTGTTCCTGTAGAACGCCCAACGCCTCCTCATACAGATCTGCCGTGGCTGCATCGGTGAGGACTTTCAACAGGCCGAGGGCACGCTTCAGGCCCAGTTCGCGTCGATACTTCTCCTTGTCCTCGGTGTCGACGGCGTCGCCGTCGGTCAGGACGCTGAAGGGGCGGTTGAATCCGGAGGGGCCCAGAAGTTTTGCGTAGGGAGCAAAATCCGTTCCGTCAATGCTGGCGACGACGATGCCGTGAGCGTCAAGGTTGAACCCGGCGGATCGGGCAAGTGCAGGCAAGACGTAGGTCTCAGCGATCCCTTCAACGAGAACGACGCCTTGTGCGAAGAGCAGTTCTGCCCGGTTGACGTTGAGGTACCGCTGCAGGTCCGCTCGCTCGGGCGCCGTGAGTAGGTCGGGGGACATGACGCGCGCCTCGGACCCAGCAACGCCATCCAACAAGAGCACCAGGCTGGGCAGCGGGGTTACGGCGGCGATATGCGGGCTGTGGGTAGTCAGCAGCAGGCGGTTGGGCTGGGCGAGGAGGTGGGCAAACAGGTGCCGCTGCAAGGTGGGGTGGAGATGGGCTTCTGGTTCCTCGACCGCCAGCAGGGTGTCCTCGCCATTTGCGGCGCCCCGGCGTAGGCCCAGCCACTCCAGCAGGAGCCCCAGGTAGAGCACGTTGGCGGTGCCCGTCGAGGTCCGATCAACGCCCCTAGTGGCGGATGAGTCGATGAACAACCGGATGCTGCGCAGCAGATCTTCATCGCGCCCGATGAAAGCCAGTGACGGATCGAGATTCAGCCGGGGCCCGGCCATGGTGGTGACGCGCGCCCGAATCAGGTCGGCGACACGCTGGACGTTGGCATCGCGGCCGAGATCCTCTCGTGCGTTGCGCATCGCCTCCAGCGTCTTGTCGATACTGCTCTGTGATGGGGGAAGCTCGCGCAGCAGTCTCGTAAGAGGACTGCGCTCTGGGCGCACGAAGTCGCTCTCGGCATCCCGCAGTGCTGGCAGAACCGACAGCGCGGCATACTTCTTCGCGCCGAGCATGCTGTTGCTCGGATCCGTGCCGCCGAAGATGGTCCATTCGTAGTCGTTCGGTGTCAGCAGTTCGGCCTCCTCCTCGCCCAACAGGAGTGCCGCCGATTGCTTGGGTCGAAACAGGTATGTGAGCCGGGCGGCAAGCGGATCCACGCTCACGATGGCCCCGTCGAGTTCGCTCCGCGCATCGGGATCATCCTCAAAGCCGCAGAGTTCGATTTCCACAGTGACCTCCGCCCCCTCCGCCAAGGTGGGAGAGCCGTCGTGGAGGTCCTCCGGTAGCAGATGCCGGCGCCGGTCTGGCAGATCTGGATCAAGAACCAGTCGCAGGGCGTGCAGCAAGTTGCTCTTGCCTGCACCGTTCTCGCCGACGATCACGGCCGGCGTTGGGAACGGATCTATGACCAGGTCCTTAAAGTTACGGAAACTCCGGATACGAAGGCGACGAAGCTGCATCGTTCTCCTGGTTCATCGGCGAAAAACGTCCTGGCAGTGACGCTCAGCCCACGCCTCGGCGACCTGCCAAACGGGCGGCACCATGCTACGGCGGAGATGCCCTCTTGAGGCCCGGTTCCCTCCCCCGCCCTCCGACGAATCGACAGCCCGCGAGCGCGGACGGACCAGTGCGCTGCCGGGGCGCCGCCGCGCGGTATCGCCCGATGCCCTGCAAGCAGCGCGCACCCCTCGACCACGGAAGGATTCCTACAGGAACCGCGTCCTCGAAGTTGGACGTCGCGCAGTCCAGCAGGGGACGTCGCCGACGCTCGCGTACGGCCCTCCCGGCACCTCGATGCATGGCATGCCCCGGTTGCTCCTGCTGGTACGTCCGTACCGCATCCGCAGTGCGCTCACCCCGTACGACTGGGTTCGCTGTCGAACGCCTCGATTCGATGACAACGGACAGAACTTGTCCGCTGTCACCTGTGGGATCTCGGAGGCGTGCCCAAATTCCGCGGCCGATGCCCACCCATGGCCGATTGGTCACGGATCTGAGGCTTTCTGGCCGCTCTGTGCGCTCTGGGGGATGAGGGCGAGGTGGCGCAGACCTCCTCTGGACAGTCGTTCGACAGTCCGGACTCCCGGCTGCTCCCGGTGAGCGCCTACCTCGGTGCCAGGCTGCTGCCCCATGAACACGTCGGGTTGGGGATCTATACCACCACCGTCGCGTTGGAGACGCGTCTAGGGTGTCGCCTCATGACGCTGCTGATCGTGGGTGGATCCGGATTCCTGGGCACCGAGCTCGTCCGGCAAGCTGTATCGGCGGGGCACCCGACGGCCGCGACCTATACGACCAGGCCCGGCAGCGCTCCGGGGGTTACTTGGCGCTCCCTCGACCTGCGAGATCCAGGAAGCGCGGAAGCCGTCGTGGCCGAGGTGAACCCCCGCGTCATCGTTAATGCATCGAGTGGCGGGGCCGACTGGGCAGTCACAGCCGAGGGACCCGTCCGCCTCGCGATCGCCGCGGCGAAGGCCGGATGCAGAATGATCCACGTATCCAGCGACGCCGTCTTCTCCGGCAAGAGCCATGTTCCCTACGACGAACACTGCAGGCCCGACCCCATCACCCCGTACGGAGCGGCGAAGGCTGCCGCGGAGACGGTGCTTCTGCTCCATCCGGACGCCGCCGTGGCCCGCACCTCGCTGATCATCGGCGACGGACAGTCCGAGCACGAACGCACCGTCCATGCCCTGGCCGCCGGCACCCGCGAAGGTGTCCTCTTCACAGACGACGTCCGATGCCCGGTCCACGCGAGCGATCTGGCCGCAGCGCTTCTCGAACTCGCATTGGGCGACACGACCGGCGTCCACCACCTTGGTGGGAGCCGGGCTCTCAGCCGACACGAGCTGGGCGTGCTCATCGCCCGACGCGACGGCCTCGACGCATCGCGACTGCCCACCGGCCTACGGGCCGACAGCGCCCTTCCCGGGCCCCTCGACATCCGCCTCGACAGCCGCTCGACACAGCGCAAGCTGCGCACCACACTGCGTGGTGCGCACCAGTTCCTCGCCCCCACGGCCTGAACGCCGCAGCCGGAGCAGATGACGCTGCCGACCGGTGAACGGTTGGTCAACCGGCCGTGCTGTGCTCGGTCTGCGGCACCGGGGGCAGCCAGTGAACAGCGTTATCTCGGAAGGATACGTGGACCGGCACGAGGTCTGGGCCGCAGGTGTCGTCGAGAGCGGTGACGTTGATGCCAATCTCCGGGATATCGCTATCGATCGCCGCGAGGCGGCTGCCGCAGGTCGGGCAGAAGCCGCGCTTCGCCTCACCGGGGAAGGTCTCGTACCAGGTCGGCTCGCCACCCTCGCCGATCCAGGTGATCGTCTTGAAGCCCACCCACCACATCACGGGGGTGCCGCCGAGTTTCTGGCAATGCCTGCATGCACATGTGTGAGGGAACGTTGTGGGACCTTCGGTGCTGAAGCGGATGCGGCCGCACAAGCAGCCGCCGGTGCGTACCTCGGCTGGTTCGGATCGCTGGGCGTCGGCGGTGCGGGTGGCGTTCATAAGGTGGTCTCCCGGGATTTCAGCAAGTTGGGCCCTCAGCGTGCCATCGCTTCTATGGTCACCAGGGCGCTCTTAGTACGGCCCTGGGACTGGTGGGCTCGCATGTTCGGTGCCGCGTGTCTATTCATATGGACGAACGGCCGCCCCTCGTGGGCGGGGATGCGGGGCAGCAGGGCGGGCCGGGGACCTGAAGGCACCGCCCACCGTCCACCAAGCCGATTCCGACAACTTCCACCCGAAGGCACCATGAAGCCCCTGCCCAACAGCCCGGGAATCTGTCAACGAGACCATCCCTCCTATGCTCCGGTCGTGCTCTATCAACGGTCGCCGAGACGCCCAGGTGGGGGGCGTAGGACAGCCGGGCGACGGCGATTGCGGTGGAGCGCGGCCTCGGGGACCGTCAGTGCGCCAGCCTGAGACGTGCCGATTCTGTGGCATGGGAGGCGGCTTCGATCAGTCCGAGTTCTCCGGCGAGAGTTCCCACGAAGGCATCGACCGCCTCGATCGCGTGACCTTCCATCGTGTCGGGCTCTGCGAAGTACGCCGCGAACTCTCCTGCGCCGATGGTTGCCATGGCGGGCCGGCTGGCCTGGTAGTCGGCCCAACTCGGCCTGCATACGGTGCGTACTCGGTCGAGTTCGGCTTCGTCGATCTCCTCATGCCGGAGGCTGCGGAAGGTTTGCTGGCGGGCCTTCCACGTGGCGATGTAGTGCTGGACAGATATCGGCCCGAATGGGCCAGGAAGCGCTCGTTCGATCCTCGGCATACCCGGCTGAGTCGACCAGGGCGAGTTCAGCTCCGTGAGGACCGAGGTCAGTCTGTTGACGTCGATCCGCCCGGTCCGCTCGCCCTCCTCGATGACGAGCTGGGCGGCGCGCCGTTGCTTATGGGTGGCTGAGGGGTGGGCAAGTTGCTCGACCAGGGTACGAACGTTCTGGCCTCGTCGGACGGCGGTCGTCTGCCCGGCGGCGCGTGCATGGGTACGCCAGGCTCGGCGCGCCTGCGGGGTGGGCACGATCGCGTCGTCGATCAGCCACAGGAACAACACGACGCGGATCAGAGCGCGCTGCGGGATGCGCCCCAAGGGGGAGCGCTCCCGGGCCTCAAGAAGTCTGGTGAACAGCTCGCGTTGCTCGGGCGGGAAGATCCGCGGATCGCTGCCGTGCGCGCTGGTCTTGCGCGGTTCGGGGTTGGCGAGCATGCCGTCCTCGACCCAGGAGGTCACCATTCTGGGACTGGCTTTCACACCCATCGCGAGCGCGTCGGCGACCAGGTCGGCCGACGTTCCCTCGGTCCACGTGGTGGTCTGATCGCCTTTCATGGGGCCGAACTTACATCGAGATTCGAACCCTGAAAGCTGCGTTCAGCACACGTCACCCGTAAGGCTTGGGTCCAGCAGAAACTGCGCCCCGCACCGTATCCCTGCCAGGAACACGCGGTGCGGGGCCAGCCGACACATCCCCTGAACGGAGACCGTCATGTCCCACCGTACGCACCGCCCCGCCCCGAAGCGGCGACGCGCCCGCCACCGTCTTGTCATGGGCCTTGGGCAAGCAGCGCTCTACGCCGCTACCGCCACGTTGGCTGGCGGGCTGGTCCGCGAACTCCTTCACCTGGTCCACATGTCTGTCTCCTCGTGCTGACCTGAGCAACAGGGAGATGTCGCATCCGCGCCAGCCGTGCGCGGCATCTCAGCAGCGTCCGGCTACGGGAACCGACTCGATCGGGCTGTCCACCGCACGCGCCCACGCAAAAGCCCCCGGAATCATGGAATCCGGGGGCCTTCAGCGATGTTGGCGGGCAGGTTAGTTTTCGTCGGTGGAGTCGTCCGTACGACGTCGGCGGGCCGCGTAGAGTGCGCCTCCGCCGGCGCAGATCAGTACTCCGGCGCCGCCGATCATCCACGGGGTGGCGTCCGCGCCGGTGTGCGCGAGCGAGCCCGCGGGGGCGGGGGCAGCGGTGCTCGACGCGATCTCGTCGGTGGTCGGGGTGTCCGTGGCCGAGGCCGACGGAGTCGGGATGTCCTCGTCCTTGCCGGGCTTGTCCGGGGTGGGCCGGTCGCTGGGCTCGTCGCTCGGCTTGTCGGTGGGCTTGTCGGTGGGCTTCTCCGTGGGCAGCGGGGTGGTGGCGGTCTTGACGTTGGTGACGGTCACCGTCACGGGATCGCCCGGCTTGGCCTTGAACGCCTTCGACGGCTTGTAGATCTCGTAGCCGTCGGGCGCCTTGACTTGCTTGACCCAGAAGTCGCTGCTGGTACGGGAATTGAGGGGCAGCTTGCCGCTTGCCGTGCCGTCGGAGCCGGTGGTCAGCGTCAGGAGGGTCTTGTCGCCGCTGCCGATGTTGACCGTGGACCCGGCCAGCAGCTTGCCGGTCTTGTCGTCCTTGGCCTTCAGCAGGAGCAAGGCGTCCTTGAACGGATCCACGATCGTCAGGGGCGTGTCGGCGCCGGGAGTGATGATCACGTCCTGGTCGTCGACAGTGTCGTGCAACGGGCTGCCGCTGGAGGTCTCCTTGAGACGGTAGACCCCGGGAGCGAGGTCCTGCAGGGCGAGCTGTCCCTGGGCGTTGGTCTTGCCGCTGGCGGCCTCCTTCCCCGCGGAGTCAAAGAGAGTGAAGGCCGCCCCGGCGAGGACGTCGCCACCGGGGTCCTTCTTCAGGATGGCCACACCGCCGGACTCCGTCTCGCCGGCGCTCTTCGGAGCCGAGGACGCGGAAGTGGACAGGGTGGAATCGGGGCTCTGGGCCGAGGCAGTCGGCGCCCAGGAAAGGCTGCCGGTCACCGTGGCGGCGACGGCCACAGCAGCTGGAAGGGTGCGAACGGAGCGGATGCGCAAGAAAGGACTCTCCAAGGGAGCATGTGCGGTTTGTGGAGCGGGGTGGTGATTCAGCGGGAGCGGCCAGGCGCCGGACGCGGAGGTGCTGTCGCCGGGGCGGCCGGCGAACGGGAAGGTGCGGTGATCGCGTATCTGCGGGCTGCGGCACGGACGAGCTGCTGTTGCTGCTGTACGGGCAGCTGCTCGATGCCGGACAGGCCCTGCGCGATGGCTAGACCGAAGGGGGAGCCGGCGTCGAGGCCGGCGGCCTGCACGATCTGCGCTGCGGCCTCGGCTTCGACCAGGATGCCGTAGGTGCTGGGGACGCCGAGCATGTGCTCGGCGTGGTCGCGGGCACCGCCGAGGACTTCGGTAAGCGGGACGTCGTCATCGTTCAGACAGTCCTCGACGATGTCGAGGAGGGTCAGCGTCGCGCTGTGCAGCCGGTCACGGAACGCAGGGTCGGTGATCCAGAAGCCGTTCGGGCCCGACGGCGGTGGCGGGCCCGAGACCGCAGCGGTCGGCGGCGGTGGCTGTCGGTGCGAGGGGAACCATCGGGGCGGGGACATCCGGAACTCCGTGGCGAGGTGGGTGGTCAGCGGCTGCGGGGCGAAGACGCGGTGGCGGGTGTGGGCTGGGTGACCGGCCGGGCCGGCGGTCGGGACAAGGCAGGCTCCGGAAACCAGACGTGGGCGTACTGCTCAATCGCGGTGCGCAGCCCCGTGCCGTCCGCGCCGTGCCACGGCGGCTGGCTGCTGTTTGCGTGCCAGTCCCGGATGACGGCGTAGCCGTCGCGGCCGGCCACGAGCCCGCGGGCGGGGTCGCGGCGTTCAAAGGTGCCATGGTCGGCGAAGCGAAGGATCGCGGTGTCGAGGACACCCTGCTCGGGGTGGACGACACGCAGGCGCAGTCCGTCGTACTCGCCGTGGCGGATGGTCGGGGCGAAGTCGATCCGTAGCCGCAGCACCGAGTTCGGCTGCGGGGCTGCGTACAGGGCGTCGCCGACGATGGCGTACTGCTTGAAGGGCATTTCGAGGACGTCATCGAAGAACTGCTGTGCGTGAAGGGGCACATGACCTCACAGGCAAAGGGGGGATCTGGCAGGTCAGCGGCGTGGGCTGGAGGGACCCGCGGGCAAGACCGCCGAAGGAGGCGTCGTGGTGCTCCAGCGCGGGACACTGCGCGTGGTCAGCGCGGGACGCCGTCTCGGCGCGGTGCGGTGGACGTCGAGGGGTGTGGGCACCTGGGGCGGCGGCGGTGTGACGGGCACGAACTGGGCGAAGCCGAGACGGACCTTGTGGTCGGGGGCGTTGAGGTAGGCGTTGCCGAGGTCGTCGTGGGTCAGCTCCCAGCCGAGCTGCATCAAGGGCTCAAGGGCGGGGTCGCCGATGCCGGTGGTGGCGGCCAGGTAGTGGGGGAAGACGTAGACATCGCCGTCGATGCCGAGGTCAGGATCGGTCAATTGGACATCCGGGAGGTCGGGGCGGGCGCTCGGCGCGGCTCTAGGCGGGGGTAACCTGGACGGCCAGGTGCCGGTACGCCTCGGTGGAGCGGGCTTGCGCGTCTGCGGCGCTGGCTCCGGTGGTGATCAGGTAGCCGAGGCGTGCGGTGAACATGTCGCCGCCGTCCTGTGGCAGGACGAGGCGGTCGCCGACTTCGCGCTGGAAGCTGACGCGCTCGACCCAGGGGAAGTCGTAGTCGAGGCGGCGTTCGGTAAGGGTGCCGGAGTAGGCGGGGTAGATCAGCCGGATCGCCGCTGCCCGACTGCATGTCGGAGTGAGGTCGGGAGTCAGTCCGCAGGCGACGTCGGCGGCGGCGCGGGGCAGGTCAACGCCGGTGGCCAGGCTCACGAGGTGGCCGATCATGTCGCCGCCGATACGTGCGTTGACCTCGACCAGGCGCGGGCGTCCGTCCACCAGGCGCATCTCGACGTGCTGGACGCCGTCGGTGATGCCGAGCGCCTTGACGGCTGCCGCGGCGACGGGGGCGACCTGGGCGAGCAGTGGGTCGGCCGCGTCGACGCAGTGGGCGACCTCTTCGAAGAACGGGGGGTCGCCGAGGGTCTTGCGGGTCACGGCGACCGCGGTGGTGTGGCCGCGGTGCGTGACGCACTCGACGCTCACTTCCGGGCCGTCGAGGTACTCCTCCACCAGGACGTGGGTGCTTTCGATGCCCTCGCGCGCTCCCGCCGAGGCGAACTCGAAGCCGGCGGGCAGTTCCTCCGCGCGGTTCACACGGATGACGCCGATGCTGGCGGCGCGGGCAGCGGGCTTGAGGACGATGGGATAGCCGATGGTCTCGGCGGCAAGCGCCGCTTCCAGCAGTGTGCGTGCGGTCATGGAGGAGGCGGAGGGGACTCCGTGGCGGGCGAACAAGGTGCGGGCGGTGGCCTTGTTGCGTGCCGTCTCCATCACCTCCGGGCTGTTTGTGGGCAGGCCGAGCCGGCGTGCGAGGCGGGCGGTCTGGGTGAGGTACCACTCGGTCCACGTCGCCACGCCGGTCAACTGGTGGCGGTCGGCCAGGGCCAGACCGGCCTGGGCGAGCGCCTCGGCGTCGTTGGGGTCGGCGATCTCGAAGTCACTGATGAATTCCCTTTCCCACGTGGGCTCGCCGGGGGTGATCAGCACGATGTTGTAGGAGTCAGCGACGCTTTCGAGACAGTAGCCGCGGTATGCCTGCGCCTCCGGACCGGAGGTCGTCACGACGAGGATGGTGCGAGAGGGCAAGAGAACTCCAAGGTGGTCTGGTTGAGACGTAGTTGTGAGATGGCGCGCGGGAGTTCAGGGGGTGCGGCGGCGGCGCAGCTCGAAGGCGGGGGCCCAGTGGGGGTGGTCCTCGATCAACTTGCGCGCGTACAAAGCGGTGTAGTTGTTGTTGAGGCCGCGCACGCCCTGGGGCAGCCGCCACCGCAGTTCTTCGAAGAGGCCCTTGAGCCCGATACGGGTGACCCCGGCTGCTATCCGCTCGGCAGTCAGCCGCTCCAAGGCCCGGTAGACGTAGGGGTGCTCGGAGTCGTAGGCCAGGAACTGGTCGGTGAGCGTGGGCCGGGAGCCGGCGCGGAACGAGGGGCGAAACACCGGCAGTGCGGCCTGGGTCGCCGTGGCGTCGGTCGTGGGCATCGGATGGATCTCCAAGGTGAACGGTGGGGCGGCCGGCAGGTCAGGCGAGGGAGGTGCGCAAGCCGGGGAGGGTGCGCAGACGCGCGAAGGCGATGAAGAGGCCGAGGGCCTGCAGAACGGCGCAGCCGGTGATCACGTGGCCGAGCAGGGTGGGCGGCACAGCGGCAGTAAGGACTCCGGCCACCGGAAAGGGCAGCAGGAGGACGAGGATCGTCACAGAGAGGGTGCTGCCGAATACCTCGGCCGGGATGAGGTGGGAGCGCAGGGTGCGCAGCACGACGGTCATGCCACCCTCGCTGGCCATGAGCACCGCGATCAGCACGAGGTACGCCGTGTAGGTGTGGGTCAGCGAGACGGCCACGCAGGCGCTGGCGGCGATTGCGGCGCAGAGAGCGCCGACCGGCCACAAACCCCACCGGTCGATGGCGCGACGGCAGACGGCGACCGCTACCAGTGTTGCTGCGGCGGCGACGGACCAGATCACCCCCACGTCCGCGCTGGAGTGTCCGAGCTGTTTGACCACGATCACCGGGGCCGCGGCCTGGAGCAGGCCCGCAGCCAGGTTCGACAAAGTCAGCCCGGTGATCAGCCAGGCCAGCGCGGGAAGGGACTTCAGCGTGATCCAGCCGGTGTGCAGCCCCTTGAGAATGGGCTCCGGAGCGGCAGTCCGCTGCCGCGCGTACTGCCGGGGGGCGAACGCGCAGGCGAGGAGGGAGAAGGCGGCGATCGTGGTCAGCATTCCGGATGCCCCGGCCCGCTCCAGGAGCAGCCCGGCGAGTGCGGGGCCGGCCAAGGTGCCGACCTGGTCGATTCCGAGCAGTACGGACTGCACGCGGTGGGCACGCTCGCCGGCCGCCCGGCTGGCCACACCGCCCGCGGTCTCGGCGGCAATGTAGGAGAACTCAGTGAGCACGCCGGTCAAGGCAGCGAGCGCCATGACGGTGATCGTGGTGCTGAGACCGCCCTGCAGCTCGGGCAGGGCAAGCGAGGCGGCCAGGACGACGACTGCTCGCGTCGCCGAGGCGAGACGGAAGACTCGGGTGGTGCCGTAACGGTCGGTCATCGCCCCGGCGAGGGCGAAAGCGCCGAGGCGCGGGATCCACTCCAGCGCGAACGCAAGGCCGGTCAGCGCAGCGGAGTTCGTGGTCGCGAGCACCAGCAGAGGGATGCCATACGTGGTCATGGCCAGCGCACCGGCATCCATGCTGCGGGGCAGGTAGATGCCGCGCAGCAGGGTGGGGACCGGGCGGCAGGCGTGTCGCGGTCCGATACGGATTCTCACGCAGCGCGCCCGCCTTCCGCCCGCTCCTGGGAGGAGCGGGCGTCGACGTGGTCCAGGGCGCGGGGGTTGGACTGCAACCAGTCGGTCAGGGCTTTCCGCGGCGCCGACGGCTCCGTCGCCGACCCGCTCGGGTGCGGGTCACGGCTGTGCCATTGGAGTGTGTGCTGAACCCGCGTGACGAAGTCGACGGTGGCGGCGGGGAAATGGCGGGCGCGGGCCCAGCGGGCCGCGGTGTCGTAGACCTCGGCGAGGGCCTCGCCGCTTTCGGTGAGCCGGTAGCGGTCGGGGGTCGTTTCGTCGGAGTAGACCAGGTGGAGGGCGCGGGCGGTGTCGATGGCGTGCCGCAGTTGCCCGGGAGTGAGGTCGCCGAAGGCACCTTGCAGGCTGCCGCGCCGGTGGCTGATGGGCCCGTTGTCGTCGATCTCGGTGATCAGGCGTATCAGGCCCGGCAGGGTGAGCGTCCGAATGGCGCGGCGTTCGTGCAGGAGGCTGTCGGGCAGGGCGCGGGTCATCGGCGCGGGCCTCCTGTCGGGGAGACCGGACGGGCGGGTATCTGGTGGGAGAAGAGGTCGCCTGTCTTCCACGCCGGGCTGTCCGGGGCCGTGGTGGTCAGGGCGGGGCCGGCGGACCGTACTGCGGTAGCTGCGGGTGTCGTACGCCGCGACGGGGTGGTCGCCCAGGGGCCGGAACGGTTCTGCGACGGGGCCGGGCCCTGCCCGCGAGGCCGACGGGCATCGGTCTCGGCGGGCGGGCCGGCGGCCCAGGCGGAGATCGCCTGGAAGACGGGGGAAAGTGCCCGACCGCTGGCGGACAGCTGGTAGTAGCCGGAGCCGCCGGCCGTGATGAGGCCGTCGGCGGCCAGGCGCTCCAGCGGCTTGTAGACGGCGGTCAGTCCGTAGCCGGGCATGGCTTCGGTGGCCAGGGTCTTGGCGGTCGCGCTGCCCCTGACCTGCAGGGACCACAGGATCGGGGTGGCGTGCCGCGGCGCGATCAGGGCGAGCGCGTCGTCGATGTTCTGGGCCGGCGGGATCCGCTCGGGCTCCATCTCACCGGTGGTCTTGTTGGAGACCAGGTTCTTCTCCAGATACGTGTCGCCCCAGGACGCGATCGTGGCTAGGACAGGCATCAGCGCAGCACCGCGGCTGGTGAGGCCGTAGGTGACGTGGCGCGGGGCGTACTCCGTGCGCTCGACCACGCCGGCGCTGGTGAGGTGGCGCAGCCGGGGGTGGAGCTGGCCGTCCGCGAGCCACGGGAGCCGGGGCTTGATCTCGGCGTAGCGCAGTGTCTGCGAGGAGAGGGTCATCAGCACCCACACGCTCCAGCGCGGAGCGAGGAGATCCAGGGTCTTGGTGACGCCGGAGAGGTCGTGCGATGCGGAGGGGGGCGGCGCGGTGGTGGCCAAGGAAGGGGCTCCTCAAGCGGGACGAGTGGATCAGCGGGTGCGGGAGGCGGCGGCTGTCGGGGCCGCGGGCACGGGCGGAGCCGGGGGTTGGGTGTCCGGGGCCGTGGCGCGGCGCAGGCCGCCCAGGACGGCGCCGGTGCTCTTGGCGTAGGCGTCGCGGGTGGCGACGGACTCCGCGATGCGGCGGGCGCAGTCGAGGATGTGGCCGGCGTCGAACTGGCCGATCTCCCTGTCGGGGGAGGTGAGTTCGCGCAGGCGTTCCAGCTGGAACGCGATGTTGCGTTCGGCGAAGGCCAGGGCGCTGTGGTTGCCGGTCAGGGCTGCGAGCAGGGTGCTCTCGGGGGCGTCGGTGAGGGCTTCGAGTTCAGCGAGCGGCTGTCCGTACAGCGCCTCGATGCGCTGGGCGATGATCTGGGAATCGGCGTGGGCGGGGTCGTCTGGCTGGGGCAATCGGTGTGGCTTTCAGAGGCGGCGGGCCTGCACCGCCCCGGCTCGGGGTCCGGCCGGGGCGGGTAGCGCTGTGGCGGTGACCTTGGGTCGCGGCCGGGCGCGCGGAACGTTCGGGTGGCTCGGCGGCGGCATGGTGAGGAGCAGCTCGTCGAGGGCGGATCCGTAGAGGTCGCAATTGGTCTCAGCGGCCTCAATCCACTGGTCGTGACGGTGCAAGTCGTCGCTGGACAGCTCGCCCATCTGGCAGTCGGACTCGGCGATGTTGTGCACCCGTTCCAGGTGCTTCTCGGCGACGGCTAGGAAGCTCCGCAGCTCCAGTGCGCACTGGAGTGCGGCATTCGCCTCACCGCAGGCTGACTGCGCGTACAGCGCGTCCACTTCGGCGCCGAACGCTTCCTGCAGTGCCGCATCGCGGCTGGTCGATTTGTCGATGACGCTCACCGTGCTGCCCCTCGCGCTGTCGTGTTCCGCGCGCTGGGCAGCGTGGGCGGGGAGGTGGGCAAGGCCGGTGCAGGGCGGACTGCGGGGGACGCGCCGCGCCACGTACCGGGGCCTCGCTTGCCGGGTGCGTTGGGGTCGAGGAGGTAGTTCACGACCATGGCGCGGCCGTCGCGGGAGGCGACAGCGGAGTTGACCTGGTGGGCCAGCTCCATGACGGGATCGTCGAGTACGTCGGCCGGCTGGGTGCCCAGCGCCTCGACGAGCGCGTCTTCCGCGGTGTCGAGTGCCTGCTGCGTTTCGGCGAGCAGGCCGTGCCAGTGCACGAGGGTGGTGGCCTCGGGGTTGGCCTGCGGTGCCTTCTCAACCGCCCGGCGCAGGTCGGCGAGCGGCATCTGGAATCGGTCCTCGATGCGCTCGGTGAGGACGCTCATCACGTCTTCGCTGGTGTCGGGCACAGCGTGGCTCCCTTCATTTCGAGGATTCCGGTGCAGGAATGGGAAATTGGGCCGCGGCTGATTAGTCCAGGCACATGTAGACGGTCTGGTAGACGTACGTGCCGGACACCCAGCCCGTGACGCCGGTCTTCTTGTCCGTGATGTAGACCCACGAGCAGGTCTTGGTCTTCTTGTGGACGGTGAACTTGTGGGTCCGGTAGAGGACTCCGACGGCGGTCGACTTCGACGACGCCTTCGAGCGGATGGTGACCGCGCTGGTCCCGTGCACCTTGTACGGGTCTGCCTTGTGGCACGAGGCGGAGGCAGCGACGGCGCCCGGAGCTGCGGCGTTGGCGGCCGTAGCGGTAACGGCGGGCAGCGCGAGTGCCGCACAGACCGCTGTGGCAGCGGCAACGCGAGTAATGCGCACGGAGTTTGTCCTAACTG
This sequence comes from Streptomyces sp. NPDC048211, assembly GCF_043202315.1. Classification (NCBI taxonomy): domain Bacteria; kingdom Bacillati; phylum Actinomycetota; class Actinomycetes; order Kitasatosporales; family Streptomycetaceae; genus Streptomyces; species Streptomyces sp. NPDC048211. Next base: position 674,715 of record NZ_JBIDAD010000002.1, on the reverse strand, counting down.
GCGATGGAGAGGGAATGAGGAAATAGCCCCAGGCGGATGCCGCACGGGCTGATAACAAGAGTCCGCAGAATCCCCGGTTTCGGTAACCGGGGATTGCGTGCTATGTTCCGCGCCGCCTCACACGCACCGTGCGGCATTCCGTCGGTTTCGAAGAGAGAAAGGCGGGTGTGCTGAGGGGAGTTCAGCGGCTCGGTCCGCGCGGCGGCGCGGGGCGGGCCCGCACGCCGGTAGCCGCAACAGTGGTGTGCCGGGCCGCAGGTGAGGCTGCGGGCAGCGGCGGCTTGTCGCCCCTCCAGTGCGCTTCCCACCACTGGGTGGCGGCCTCGAACGTCTGGAAGCCGCCTTCGCGCAGCGTGTGTGTCCATGCGTCGCTGTCGACCTCTTCGAGCAGCACGCGGAAGGGCAGCGCCGCCTTCTCGTCGAGGGCCCGCAGCAGCACGGTGGTCTCGATCGGTTCGCTGTCGTACGTGTAGCTGGTGAGCAGCGCGAAGTGGTCGCCGTCACTGCGCAGGCGCTTCTCCAGCGCGCGGGTGGCGTCGTTCGCGGGGGCGGTGCCCATACCGTCGGGCAGGAGGATCTCCTCCTCGGGGCAGCCGCGGGCGACGAGCCAGGACTGTGCCATGGACGGCAGCGGCAGCATCTCGCTGGCGAAACGGAAGGTGCGGGTCACCGGGTCTCGCTTGAGGTGCAGGGCGGCGATCTGGGGTTCCCCCGGGATACCCCAGGTGACGGCCCGGTTGTGCATGACGAAGAAGCTGTGCTCTCCGTCCGCGCTGTGTTGCTCGGCGAGCACGGTCATGTCGTCCTGCTCGATGCCGATGCTCCCCCAGAACTGTTCGGCGACGTTGTTGTTGACGGCTTCGTATCCGTCGAGACGGAAGTCGGGTTCGTAGCTGGGCATCGCGGCTTTCGTTCGATGACGCCTGGGCGCCGTGCGCGTGGCGTGCACGGCGCCGTTCAGCGGCGGGGACGGGAAACAGCTGGAAGGGCCGGTGGCGGAGAGGGCGCGGCACTGGGTGGGCCGGCGCGGCGGGGAGCGGTCAGGGCGGCTCGGCCGGCGTCGGTGAGGGTGACGGGCTGTCCGGCCTGCATCGGTTGCGAGCTGTCGCGCTGCACGAGGCCGTTCGCCTCCAGGCGCTGCAGCTGGGCGTAGGAAATTCGGGTGCGCGTGGGCGTCGCCACGGCCAGCCGGTGGGTGACGAGGTGTTCGTGGAGCTTGGCGCCCTGGGCGATGGCCAGCAGGGCCGCGACGTCCTTGGTCGGGATCTGTCGGGGCACCTGCCGGGGAGCGCCGGCCTCGATCGGCTCCAGCGCCGCGGCTGCCGTGGTCTGCTTCGCATCTCGCAGGCGGGCGGCCTGGGCCAGCTGGTCGAGGGTGCGGTCGATCCGGGCGAACAGTGCCTGGTCCACGGGCAAATCGCTGGAGGCAAGGCGGGCGATCCGGACGCGGTAGAAGCCGACGTCCCGCTCGGCCGCCACGAGGTCGCGGTGAGCATCTGCCAAGGCGGCATGCGGTGCGTCGAGGAGACCGTCGTCGCGGTGCTGCCGCAGCTCCTCGACGCTCCGGCCCACTGCGGTCTCGATCCGGTGATCGAGAGCGGTGCGGGCGGGCCGGTCGGGAGGGGATGAGGTCATGGCGGAGGGATTTCTGGATCCGGAGCAGACGCGTCCAGAGCGACGCGGACCTCGACGTACGCGCCGTCGCGGGTGTGCCGGGCCGGGCCCAGCCTGTCCATGAGGCGGAGCATCGCTGTGTTGGACGCCTGCGTGAACGCGGCGAGGGTGTGCGCTCCGCTCGCGCGGGCGTCGGCCGATGCCTGCCAGGCAAGGGCCGTGCCGATGCCCTGACGGTGCCGGTCGTCGGCGACTTGCAGTCCCAGGTCGGCGACGCCTGGCTCCCGGCTGACGGGCCCGACGCAGACGAGGGCCAGTGGCCGCCCGTCGGCGCCGAGCCCGATCCAGCATCTGGCCTGGTCGAGTAGTCGTGTCAGGTCACGAGGCAGGAGGCGAGTTCGGCCCCAGCGGCGCAGCAGGTTCGCCTCGGAGCACTGCGCGTGGAAGGCGGCGACCAGGTCCCAGTCCGCCGCCGTCACCAGGCGGGTCTGCGCAAGGGCGGGGGGCGTCAGCAGGGTCAGTCCGCGAGGGCGGCCAGCAGGTCCGCGCGCCGGAACGCCCGGTAGCGACTGCCGTCGGCCGCCCGCGGCCTGTGGGACTGGACTCCGTAGGTGCGCCGCAGGATCAAGGACAGCCGCAACGCGTTGAGGTCGGCGTAGCGCCAGCGCGTATCGGCGTGGCCGGGCAGTTCACGCAGGCGCTCGACCAGCTCCGCGGAGCTGACGTACTCCGGGGAGCCGTGGGCGTCGAAGACATCGAGGCAGGCGTGGACGATGGTCTGCGGGCGGCTGGGACAGGACAGGAAGTCCTCGACCGCCTCCTCGTGGAGGTCGTCGAATTCGTCCATGCCCTCCAGGTCCTCGAAGTCGTCGAAGCCCTCGAAGTCCGGGTCGAAGTCGGGCTCGTCGTCCTCCGCCGGGTCGTACTCGCCCGGCGGGTCGGGCTCGAACGCGGCGGCGCAGCAGCAGGAGGTGGACAGCAGTGCGCTCAGCTCGGCCCCCGCTGCCATGCGCTCGACGAGCAGGTCGGTCAGCGTGTCCAGCTGCTCGCCGGCGCTGACCCCGGGCAGGTCGGCGGCGGCCAGCTCGGCGAGCTGCCGGTCGAGTTCCTGGATCTCGACGAACACGTTGAGGATGGCGCGGTGCTGCGGGTTCTCGGTGACCTCGGCCGGCGCCAGTACGGCGGCGGCGATCTGGTCGATCAGGGTGGGGAACTGCGTCAACGAACAGGGCCCTTCAGGGGTGGGGAGGCGGGTCGGGGAAGGCCGGGCACCGCATAGGGCGGTGGACCGGGCTTGGGTACGGGCTGCCGCGTGGTCAGCTGCGGTGAGCGGGTGCGAGCGGCATGGGGGCGCTCTCCGAGCGGGCGCCGCCTGATGCCCAGGCGGGCACGGGCGGTGTCGTACACGTCGTGGGCCTCGCGCGGACGTACGGCCACGACGTGGATCTCGGTGGTGTGCGTGGAATTCGCGGGCGCCGGCCGCTGGGCGTAGACGATGCGCCAGGCGTTGCGGTGATCGACGTAGACCTTGCGGCATCCGACGAGATCGCGAGTGAGCTTGGTGCCGAAGAGGCGTGCGTCGACCACGTCCTGGAGCTGGGCGAGGGCCAGGTCCCGGATGTCGCTGGGGGCTTGGAGCAGGTCGGTCAGGGCGCGGGGGTCGAAGGAGAGGCCGAAGGCCGGCCGGTCCTCGCGGCCCGTCATCCGTCGGCCTGGCCGAGTTCGCTGTTCTCCTCGGGCTCCTCGGGCTCCTCGGTCGTGTTGGTGGTCCGGTTCGAAGGCGGCGGGCCGGGCAGCAGGCGGTGCGCGGGCCGGTCCGGGTCGGTCATGCACGCGGACAGCGGACCGCCGGCCGCCCGCACGGTGGCCATGGCGTGGGTGAGGAAGTCCCGGTGCCAGACGAACAGACCGGCTGGCCCCGCCTCCGGGTCCTTGTGCTGCTGGTAAGCGAGCCATAGTGCGTGGAGCCAGGCGACGACATCGGCGTGTTCCTGCCACTGCTCGCACCACGGGGCGGCGGTCGTGACCTCCGCCCCGTAGACCCGGACGAGGAAGTCATCCACCCAGTCGGACAAGGAGTCCAGTTCGTCTTCGTACTCCTCGCCCTCCAGCTCAAGGATCGGGCGGGGCTCGGGCGGGGCTGCCGGAGACGGCAGGCCCGCGAACCCCGACATGCCCGGCATCCCGAAGGCGCCGAACGGCGAGTCCGCAGGCGGTGGCGCGGAGGCGAGGCTGTCGAGCTGGCGGGCCTGCTCCGCGGACTGGTCCAGCAGTTTGCGGACGCTCGCCTCGATGCTTTCCAGGTCGGAGTCCGGAAGCCGGACCGGTTCCATCTCCCCGTCGTCCGGGGGGTTTATGGATTCAGGCACGAAAAAGGGCCTCCTTGAGCCGCAGCCATAGGGCGTGAATTACGGCTCCTACCATCCGGAGAATCCCCGGTTTCGGTAACCGGGACTTGGCTGCTATAACTCTGCGCGCGGCACGAGCGGGCACATGCAGAGCGCGCTCCGAGCTGCGCCGCCCGAGCAGAAGACGCCTCAGACCGTGAGAGTCAAGTCGTCCTGGGTAAGGGTCTTTTGCTGCGCCTCGGTGAGCCGGTCGGCAGCGATCTCGGCATAGGTCTTGCTCTTCTCGACACCGATGAAATCGCGGCCCTCCAGCAGGGCCGCGACGCCGGTCGAGCCGGATCCGCAGGTGAAGTCGAGCACCGTGCCTCCCGGCGGAGCGATTTGCACCAGCTCACGCATGACGGAGACGGGCTTCTGTGTGATGTGCTGCCGAGCCTTACCGCTGGGCTGCGAGGCACTGTAGAGGCCAGGCAGGTAGACGGGGTTGCGGGCTGCGTCGATCTGCCCGTTGCTGGCCCAGATGATGAATTCGCAGTTCTGGGTGAAGCGTCCCTTCTGCGGCCTGGCCTGCGGCTTGTGCCAGGCGAGCACGCCGCGCCAGAGCCATCCGGCGGCCTGGATGGCATCCGTGGTGATGGGCAGCTGCCGCCAGTCGGTGAACAGCAGCGCCGTGCCGCCGACCTTGGTGAGCCGGTGCGCCTCGGTCATGATCTGGGTCAGCCAGAAGCCGTAGCTCCTCTGGTCCATGTTCTCGCCTGTGAAGTCCGGCAGCTCGTGCCCGGCGTCGGCGGAGGTGTACTTCTGCTTCGCGGACCGGGAGGTCCTCTCCTTCGCCGTCCGCCCGCCGCTGTTGTACGGCGGGTCGGTGATCACGGAGTCGACGCAGTTGTCCGGCAGCTCGGCGAGGACGCCGAGTGCGTCGCCCTGGTGCAGGGAAAAAGGCAAAGAGATACCCCAATTCGGTTCGGGTGGGGGGATAGACGCTCCGGCTCGCCTGGATGAGACCCGTTGAACTGAATGCGGGCAGGAAGGCTCCGCGGTCCGCGCAGCGGGGAGGCGAGGGGAGGAGCCAAAACTGTAGGGCACGATCCCCGGTTGAGGGCTATCGACGCCGAAAACCCCGAGACAGGGCCTCGATCAGAGGCGATTTCGGCAACCGGGGATCCGCCCTTACTGTTTTGGAACTGCCCGACGAACACCGTCGATGGCACATCCCCGTCCCTGCCTTCACGGAGATTTCCCATGTCCTGGCACACCTGACCCGACGCCCCGTGCCGGTGCGAGCGGCAACTCGCACCCGTGCACCCGGGCCCCGATCTACCCACCACCCCGGCCGTCGCGCCCTTTCCTCAACGACGCACGCGCCGCCGGGACTTCACCAAGGAACTCGCTTGTGACATCGCTCTACCCTCCCCTGCCCGCTCCCCGTGACCGTCTGCCGGGAGGCAGGCCGGATTGAAGGGCATAGCCGCCGGCCTCGGCGTCGTCGTCCTCACCCCGCTTCTGCTCTCTGGCACCGCCATGGTGATGGCGTCCTCCAGCGAAGCCGCGACCACCGCTTCGTTCAGCGGATGCCTGACCGGCCTCGACACCGCCGAGGTGACCAAGGAGGTCACCAAACTCCTCGACGGTGCCTCCGGTAAGGACATCCACATCCAGGGCCTGGACCTTCCGGCCGAGCAGATCCCCAACGCACAGACCATCGTGGCCACCGGTCTGAGCCTCGACGTGCCCAAGAAGGGCCAGATCGTCGCCATCGCCACCGCGATGCAGGAGTCGCGGCTGCGCAACCTCAACTCCGGAGACCGGGACAGCCTCGGCCTCTTCCAGCAGCGCCCCAGCCAGGGGTGGGGCACCGCGCAGCAGATCCGTGACCCGGTGTACGCGTCCGAGCAGTTCTACAAGCATCTGCTCAAGGTCGACGGCTGGCAGCAGATGAAGGTCACCCAGGCCGCGCAGGCCGTGCAGCGGTCCGGTTACCCGGACGCGTACGCGCAGTGGGAGGACCTCGCCACCGCGTTGCAGAAGGCCATCGCCACCACGTTCCCCAACGCCGGCAAGGACGAGCCCGTCAAGGGCAAGGACAAGGAGTCCGCGTCCAGCACCGACACCTGCAAACCCGACAAGGACGGCACGTCCTTCGGACGGATCCCCGAGGGCAAAGTCCCGAAGGGATACAAGATCCCCAAGGACGCCGATCCCAAGGCACGCGCAGCCATCGAGTGGGCCATGCACCAGCTCGGCACGCTCTACCAGTGGGGCGGGTCGTGCACCGACTCCCACGGCCCTGACCCGATGAAGCGCTGCGACTGCAGCTCGCTGATGCAGCAGGCGTACGCGCACGCCGACGTGAAGCTCACCCGCACCACGTACACGCAGGTCAACGAGGGCAAAGCCGTCTCGGCAAAGAACCTCAAGCCCGGAGACCTGATCTTCAGCCGCGGCACCGCCGCCCGGCCTGAGCATGTCGGGATGTACATGGGCGAGGGCCTCGTCATCGAGGCACCACGCACATCAAAGCCCACCCGGATCGCTCCGATCAAGGACTGGGACATCCTCGCCGCGCGCCGCGTCCTCTGACGCCGCACGCCGCCCGGACACCACCCGGGCGGCCCCGCCGGGCCTACCTCTCGCGCCCCGCGCGCCACTCCCCCCTTCGCTCATCTCTCTCGCCGGCCCCTGCCCGGCCCGCGTACGCAAGGAGCCCTGCCACACCCATGCCCATACCTCTTGCAGACCGCGCCGTCGTCTTCCTCGCCTACGACCCAGGCATCTCCCCCAAGGGCGGCGGCCTGCCCGGCCTGGCCGTGCTGAAGAACGTCGTCAACAGCATCAACATGTTCGGGATCATCGCCGTCGTGGGCGCGTTGGCCGTGTCCCTCGGCGTATGGGCCTGGGGCCACCACACTGGCGGCCACCAGGCCGAAGCCAACGGCAAAAAGGGCGCCGTCGTAGCCGCGGGCGCCGCGCTCGGCCTCGGCGCCGCTAACGGCATCGTGGCCTTCTTCTCCAGCCTGGGGTCGCAGGTCCACTGATGCAGAAACGATTCCCCTCCCTGTCCGGGTACGGCGTGACCTGGTCGGCCAACAAGCGCGTCGCGATCGTCGCCCTGGTCATCACCGCGCTGCTCATCATCGCCGCCACCACCGCCTGGTTCACCGGCCGCGGCGAGCACGACCAGAGCACCGGCGCACCGTCCCCGTCGAGCAGTTCCTCACCCTCCGAGGCCGCCCCGAAGCCCGCGGCCGGGTCGGGTTCGGTTCCCAAGCCACCGCAGATCAGCGAACCGGTCGCCTTCGCCAAGGCGGCAGCGGCGATGCTCTGGTCGTACGACACCCGCGACACCGACCGTGACCAGCAGCTCGCGGGCATGGGCGCGTGGATGACCAAGGAGGCCAAGTACGCCGACTGGGCGTCGGTCTCCGGCCAGGTGCCCGACCCGCTGCTGTGGTCACGCATGGCCGACCAGAACCAGCACGCCACCGGCACGGTCACCGAAGGCCACTACCCCGGCGCGTTCAAGCAGGCACTCGCAGAGGACCCCTCCGCGATCACTGAGGCGTACATCTACGTGGTCACCGTCAACGGGCGGCAGCAGATCGAGTGGAAGAAGGGCGGCGGCGGAGCCGAGGAGCGCGCCGTGACCCTCGCCGTGCAGTGCCGGCCCAGCCACGACTGCCGCCTGGCCGCCATCGCCCCCAGCGTCACGCAGTGACCCACCCCGCCGATAAGTAAGGAGGCCAACTTCTTTTGGGTTTCTGCGACTTCCCTCTCGCGGACAAACTGTGCGCCGTCGGCGAAGCCGTCGACTTCGCGAGCGATCCCATCAAAGCTGTCGGCGACTGGATGGCCAAGAGCGTCGGCGAACTCGCCGCCGCGGCAGCCGACCTGGCAGCCGAGGCCGTCAACCGCACTACCAAGGTCGACCTGCGGGCCGGATGGTTCGTCGACAACTACGAGATGCTGCTGCCGATCGGCCTGATCATCCTGGTCGGGACATTCTGCGCGCAGCTCATCCGGGCCGCCGTCAAACGCGACGGACAGGCCCTTGCCCAGGCATTCACCGGCACCATGTCCGGCGTCCTGTTCGCCTTCTGCGCCATCGCCCTGACCACGGTCGCCATCGAAGTCGTCGACGCCCTGTCCGACGGCCTGTTCGCCTCATCGCACCTGAACATCGAAACAGCCGTCCGCCGCATCGTGAAGGTGTCCCAGATCGGAGCCCTGTCCGGCCTGGGCTGGCTGGTCCCGACGTTCGCCGGACTCGGCGCCGCCTGCGGAGCCTTCCTCTACTGGTGCGTCATGATGGTCAGAAAAGTGGGCATTCTGGTCATGGTCACGCTCGCAGTCTTCGCCGGCGCGGGTGGCGGCTGGGAAGTCGCCCGCCGGTGGCGCCGCGGCTGGATCGAAGCCACGGCCACCCTCGTCGTCAGCAAACTGCTGATGACCATCATCTTCGTGCTCGGCATCGCCGCCATGGGCAAGACCGAAGCCAAGGACGGCCTCGGAGCGCTCGCCGACGTCATGGCGGGCATCGTGATCATGGTTCTGGTCCTCCTCTGCCCGTACGCCACGTTCAAATTTGTGCACTGGGCGGCCGAGGGCACGGACGGAGAATCGATTCACCGCGCTGGTGGCGCCGGCGCGCAGCTCGCCCGGCAGCACGCCGAGAAGGCCGGCCGCAAGGCCGCTGCCGCTGCGGCCACCGCCGGAACGGGCGGCGCGGCAGCAGGAGCGGGAGCGGGCGGCGCCCCGCAGGGCCCGGATGCCGCCGGAGGCGGCGGGTTCCCGGGCGATATCGCCGCCAACCCCACCGGAGGCGACAGCGGCAAGGAAGGCCAAGGCTCGCAGGGTTCTTCCGGGGCCGAAGGGCTCAAGAACGGCCTGGAGAAGGCCGTCCAGCCGCCCCCGACCAGTCCCAGCGACGACACAAGCGGTCAGGTAGGCGGTGCCCCCGGAGGGGGCGGCGGTTCCGGATCGCCCTCCGGGGGAAGCAGTGGCTTCATGTCGCAGCCCGGCGCCGGAGCGTCCTCGCCCCCGCCCCAGGGCGCTCCACCGGCACCGGACTCAGGCAGTACCTCCAGCGGGGCCGGCGCGCCGCCGCCCCCGCCCGCCGGCCTGTAGCCCCTGCCCGACTCCGGGGCGGCACGCGCCGCGCACATGCCGCCGCGTGCCGCCCCGGCCACCTCCCGCCCACCCTCGGAACGGCCCTTGTCTGATCTCACCGTCACACCGCTCACCGTCAAATTCCCCCACCGGTCGAAGCGCGGCATCCTGCTCGGCCTGTCACTGCCCCAACTCGTCTTGGTTTCCTGCACGTTGGCGCTTCTGCTGGCCACCGTGGTCTCCACCGGCCTGCTCGGCGCCATCGCCCTGGCACCGCTGTGGGCCGTGGTCGCCGCCTTGGTCGCCATCCGTCGACATGGCCGCTCGCTGATCGACTGGGCGCCGATCGTCCTGCGTTTCGCCCAGCGGCGCTGCACCGGCCAGACCCTGTGGCTCGCCCGACCAGTCACCCGGCCCCGCCAGGACGGTGTCCTGCATCTGCCCGGCACCGCCGCCTCGCTGCGCGTGGTCACCCCGGGCGACTCCGCCAACGGTGCCGCTGCCGTCCACGACCCGCACCACCAAACCCTGACCGCCGTCGCCCGGATCTCCAGCAGGGCCTTCGCACTCCTGGATCCGGCGACGCAGAACCACAACGTCGCGGGGTGGGGACGATCGCTCGCGGGCATCGCCCGTACCGGACACGTCGCCACCGTGCAGGTCCTGGAGCGCACCGTGCCCGACAGCGGCGACACCCTCTCCCGCCACTGGAGCCAACAGGGCCACCCCGAAACGCCGGTCGCCGGACAGGTCTACAGCGAACTGGTTGCCTCCGCAGGGCCCGCCGCCGCCCCGCACGAGGCGTACGTGGCGATCTCCCTCGACCTCAAGGCCGCCAAGCGACTCATCAGCCAGGCCGGCGGCGGGCTACCCGGCGCCTTCACCGTGCTGGAACAGACCACCAGCTCCATCGCTCAGGCCGCGCGCAGCGCCGGACTCATGGTGACCGGCTGGCTCTCTGCGCGCGAGATCGCCGCCGTCATCCGCACCGCCTACGACCCCAAGGCACTGTCCGCACTGCAGCAGTGGTCGGAGTCCGGACGGGCAGAAGCCGACCCGGCCGCCGCCGGGCCCGTGGTCCAGGTCGAGGAGTACGACCGGCTCGCCACCGACTCCGCCCGGCACGCCACCTACTGGGTCGAGGACTGGCCCCGCACCGAAACGAGCGCCGGCTTCCTGCACGGCCTGATGTTCACCGCCGGAGTCCGGCGCACCCTCTCCCTTATATACGTGCCCCAAGGGCTCGAGTCCGCGATGCGCGACGTCCAGCGCAAGAAGGCCGCCATCGTCGCGGACGCGAACGAAAGGTCGCGGCGCGGACAGGTCGACTCCGAGGCTGACAGCGTGGAGTACGCGGACGTCAAGACCCGCGAACGCCAGCTGATCGCCGGACACGCCGATGTGGCCCTGACCGGGCTGCTCACCGTCTCCGCCGAGACCGACGCCCTGCTCGACGCCGCCTGCGCGCAGATCGAGACCGCTGCCGTCACCGCCCAGGTCGACCTGCGGCGCTTGAACTTCCAGCAGCCCGATGCCTTCACCCTCGGCGCCCTGCCGCTCGCCCGCACGTCCCTGTAGCCCCCGCCCGGCCACCCGCCGACGTCCTGCCACCACGGCAGGAAGGAACTCTTCCCCTTTGACCTCTGCCACCCCCGTCGGCGACGCGTACCCGTACCTACGGGCCGCCAGCGCCGGCATCCGCCACCACACACGCGCCCACGCCCCGCGCGCTGAACACCCCGCCTCGCCCGCAGACCGCGTGCACCTCGACGTGCTGCACGCCCATCTGACCTCGCTGCACCAACTGCTCGACCAGCTCGCCGACACCACCCGGCCGCCGCATCCCGCCACCAGCCGACATCTGGCCACCGCGCACACCCGACTGTGGCAGGCCACCGCCGCCGTGCACGACGCCTTCCACCTCCTGCCCGTGGCGGACGCGGCCCCAACGGAAGCCGAGTGCCACCCGGAGCGGCTCCCCGAGGGACCGCCCGTCCTGACCATCTGCCAGCGCCACCTCGCCGTCGGCCACGCCGTCCGCCGCAAGACCACTCCGGCAGACCTCAACGCCCCGGCACCCGGCCACACCACCACCTGCGCCCAGTAACCCGCTCCACCGAAAGGCCCCGCATGCGCAAGCTCAAGCGCTCCACCTCCACCGCCGCCCTCCTCGCCACCCTCGCCGGCACGGCCGCGCTGGCCACCGCCACGCCCGCGTCCGCCGCCAGCTACCACTGCACGACCAGCAGCTACACCGTCGACGACCCGTCGTACACCGGCCCCGACTCCGACAACTGGGACTTCGACGTGCGGCTCTGCGCCAAGCGGAGCGGCGGCTACATCTACACCACCGCCACGGTCAACTGGGACGGCCCCTACGCGGCCAACCAGCACAGCAGCCTCACCTTCAACAAGGCGCGCTTCCACCTGCAGACCAAGAAGTCCACCGCCGGCACGGACCCGGTCGTGAAGTACGCCAACTACACCGGCTTGGAGCACGCGCTCGAACACAGCAGCGGCAACGGCAACGGGAGCTACAAGACCGGAACCCTCAAGACCAAGGCCAGCGGCCGGTACCAGTACCTCGCCGACGGCTACATCGAGCTGGACTGGTCGGGCGACGGCACGGGCTACCGCGAGCCGCTCCTGTTCAGCGCCTCCCCCCGCGTCTGACCCCCGCACCGCCACAGACCGCCACCTTGTGAAAGCCGCCCTGCCATGAGTCACCGGCCCGCGCGCCGAGCCCGCCGCGCCAGCGCCAGCCCCCTGTTCACCCCGCATGGCACCGACCGCGCCGCCCGCAAGGCCGCCCGCCGGCAACTCGCCGAGGCCGCCGCGAAGGCCCGCGTCGAAGCAGCCGCCCACACCACCGGAGCCGGGGCGGAGGAGCAGAATATGCCGTCACCGCTCTTCCCGGCCACAGGCCGCCCCGGCCCGGCGTCCTCCCGCAACAACAAGATCAAGCTGCCCGCCCACCGCATGACCACAGCCACCGCGAGCGGGGCGTACCCCTTCCTCGCCGAGGGCGGGCTGGGGGCCGAGGGCATCTACATCGGCCGCGACGTGCACGCCGAAGCCTCCTTCTGTTTCGATCCGTTCGCGCTGTACGGCAAGATCGACGGCTTCACCAACCCCAACGTGCTGATGGCCGGGGTCATCGGACAGGGCAAGTCCGCGCTCGCCAAGAGCTTCGCGCTGCGCTCCATCGCCTTCGGATACCGCGTCTACGTTCCATGTGATCCCAAGGGAGAGTGGACGCCCGTGGCGCAGGCGCTGGGCGGCACCTCCATCGCGCTCGGGCCGGGGCTGCCAGGCAAGCTGAACCCGTTGGACGCAGCGCCGCGGCCCAACAGCGTCTCCGAGGCCGACTGGGCAGGTGAGATCCGCAAAAGGCGTCTGCTGCTGCTCGGCTCCCTGGCCCGTACCGTGCTCGGGCGGGACCTGCTGCCGATGGAGCACACCGGCCTCGACGTCGCCCTGGACGCCGTCGTCACCCGCGCCGCCGCGAGCGAACGCACCCCGCTGCTCGGCGACATCGCCGCCACCCTCAACAGCCCCGACGTACTCGACACGGCGGGCGGCGTCATGTCCGGCCGCCTCGGCGACGCCTCCCGCGATCTCGCTCACGCCATGCGTCGCCTCGTCCACGGCGACCTCGCCGGAATGTTCGACGCCCCCAGCACCGTGGCCTTCGACCCCAACTCGCCCATGCTGACGATCGACCTGTCACGCCTCGGCGGCTCCGGCGACGACACCGCACTCGTCCTCGCCATGACCTGCGCCTCCGCGTGGATGGAATCCGCGCTGTCCGACCCGAACGGCGGTCGGCGCTGGATCGTCTACGACGAAGCATGGCGGCTGATGCGCCACCCCGGCCTGCTCGCGAGGATGCAGTCCCAGTGGAAGCTGAGCCGCGGCCTGGGCATCGCCAACCTGATGGTCATCCACCGACTGTCCGACCTGCTCACCGCCGGCGACGCCGGATCCCGCGGACGCGCCTTGGCTGAGGGCCTGCTCGCCGACTGCTCCACCCGCATCATTTACCGGCAGGAAACCGACCAACTCCACGCTGCCGCAGCCCTATTGGGACTCACGTCAGTGGAGACGGACGCCATCTCTCACCTCAACCGCGGACGCGGCCTCTGGAAGGTCGCCGGACGATCCTTCATCGTTCAACATCTGCTACATCCGCACGAATTGGCACTTTTCGACACTGATGCCCGAATGCATTGAAGCCACCGCCTCGCGAAGGACGTGTCCATCATGACCGGTCCGCCGGACTACTACGAGTACGACGGCTCTCGCCGCGTGCCCCGTTGGCTGCCGAAGAAGACACCCACCAAAGAAGTCGGCTACGAACAGCCGCCCGACTCGGGGATCTCCGTCAGCGCCGCGACGGACGCCCTCCAGGCTGCTCCCGATCTTGACCGGTTCACCGAGGTGTTCGACCACACCGTGGACGACGGGCACGGGGCCTTTGCCCAGATGCACCAGTTCCTGGAAAGCGCGGCCAACTGGTGCCACAGCCACGGCGCTTTCGGCGCCGCGGACGAACTGGGCCTGTGGGCGATCCGTCTGGAAGAGCTGATCGAGGACGTCCGACTGCTACCGGAAAGCCTGTCTGTCGAGTTCGCCGAGGCAGCCACCCGGCCCCCGCCCGCCGCAGCCACCCGTAGCCCGGCGACGACCCAGCCCGCTGCCGCCAACGTGGCGAAACCAGCCAGCAAGCCAGCCACAAGGACCGGTCATGGATTCCCCCCCCCACCTCCCCTGCCCTCCCCGGATCCCGCCACCGCTGACCCCATGCTGTGGCGGCAGCACATCCCGGCCCTGGCCGCTGCCGCCGACGGCATCAAGCAGGCGTCCGACGCCTGGGACGCGGTCTCGGACTCCTTCTGCGACCACTACAGCTGGCCCATCGACGAGAAGGGCTACGCGGACGGCAAAGTGAAACGCGACGCAGAAGCGTGGAAATACGTCGAGGTCTTCCTCGCCCACGGCCCCGAGGTGCTCGCCGGTGTCCGCGCCGCCGCCAGCGGTGCCGACTACGTCGAAGGGCCGGTCAGCGAGGACCTCCGGAGGCTGCGCGGAATCGACACCACCCTGGAACGAGCAGGCCAAATCCGGCACGAGTGGGACCAGGTCATGGAGCTCATGGACTACTCGCTCCCTGGCTCACGAGACATCTACGCGAGCCAGGCCCAGGAGATCCGCAACTCCGAAGGCTGGTACTACGCGGACGAGTTGGCCTTCCAGGGCCCGGCGCTAGCCCGAGCAGCTGGCTACCTGGCCAACCGGGCAGGCCCCGACCGGCCCTCGCAGACCGAACGTGCCCAGGTAGCTCACGCCCGCTCCACTGCCAGCAACCGCGGGACCTCACTGGCTTCGCCTCCCGCGCCACCGGCATCGAGTCCGACGCCCTCACGTCGTTCCCGCTGACGCCTTAGCACCGGCTTGCGGCACGTCCAAACCGGCCGATCGCCGGATCCTCGTCGAACGTCACACCCCGCTACCAGCAGCACACGGCCCAGGCCCGTGCCACCGACCGCCGGGACACACGGCCACGGAGGAATCCCATGCGCCACGATCAAGTTCCGGTCCCTCTTCAGCAGGAGGACACGCACGTCACCGCTCGGAGCCGGGCATCGGCGTGAACCTGCGCCACGCCGCACCGACCACGGCCACGGTGCCACCGGCCGCGCCACCCACGGCTGCACGCGGCGGCGTCCGCTGACCGCACCGTCCCGTTGCCCCCGTTCAGGAGCTCGGCGCAGGACTCCTACGCCGAGCTGGAAGAAGGGGCGCGAGTCTTCGCCCACGGTTTTGGTGCCAGCCTGCACGCACCCTTCCCGCGATACCGCCTCCTCCCTCGCGTAGTTGAGGCCCGTTTCGCCACCCGCTCCCCGATCCCACCGGAAGAACCATGCCCAACGACCCCGGCCAGGACAGGCCCGGGGAGGAGATCCTCATCTCTCCCCGCTATCTGGCCGCCAGCCTCCCCACCGACCACCAGCAGCTCCTCGACATCTTCGCCGAGGAAACCGCGTGGAGCGCACACACCGACGCGTCGTCGTTGACCGTCACCAGCCCCTGCCGGCGCATCACGATCCGCCACGACCAAGCAGCCGTGGGCCGAGGCCCTCACATGGTGATCACGGCACGTACCGACGAAGAAGCGGTTGAGCGCTGGCGTGCGGATATCGGGGGTTTCGTGCCGATCGAATGTGTCGCCAGGCTCCTCGGCACCCTGGCCAGCGAACTGGCCGCCGATCCGGATCACGTCGTCTACGGCATCGGCGCCGAGCCCGGCCTGCTGGAGCTCTACGTCGACGCCGACTCCTGGATCCACTTCGACGACTTCGGACTCTCCGGATTCATCTCGCACGACGGACACGCTGCCGTGGTCAGCCGCCCCGTGGACTCGTCGGCGCCGCCCATCCACGGAGACACATCCGTCACCTGGCACCTGGCCGCCTCCCCAGAAGACCTCGGTCACCTGTGGGACATCTCGTTCACGGACAAGACGCCGCCCTTGCTCCTGCACGCGGTCGCCGCCGAAACGCTCGATCCCCGGCCCACTCTGCGCTCCACGTCCTTCCCGTTCCCCGCCGCCGTCGCCCCGCTGGTGACCATCGAACGCCTCTCATCGCCATCCCTGCGTTCCTTGGCACAGCCTCCCCACGGCGGGCCGCCACGCAGCCCCGAGCCCAAGCGCGCCCCGAAGACCCTCTGAGCCCTGCCCCTCTGGACGAACACGCTCCTGGGGACTCGACCCACCAGGACCTTGATGCCCAACCCCACCGCTGAGATCACCCTCACCACCAGCCGCCACCTGGGCCTGGTCGCCATCACGCACGGCGAGAAGCACCAGCAGGCCAAACGCGCGCTAGAAGAAGCCGGATTCGCACGCCTTCCCAACGGCGCATTCACGGCCCCGCTGATCGATCCGCAGGCCGCCCGACGCACCGCCAGCGCTCTGGTGCACCACGCCCACGCACATGGCGCCACCATCACGACCAGCACCCGGCCCTACCTCGGCGACATCGGCACCGAGATCGCCGCACTACTGCCCGGCACCTGGAGTGCCGAACTGGAGATCTACTCCCACCCGCTGTGGCAGGAAGACCTCTGGCCCATGTTGTGGGAGGCCGGCGAGATGTACCTGGCCCTCGAAGACCACCGCATCCCGTTCGCGTCCGTCCTGAAGAACGGCTCGGGCACCGAGCTGCTGCTGATCGAACGCCCAGGCCACCACAGCGGCTACCTCCTGGGCGCGCTCACCGACCGGGAGCAGAAGGATCCGCACGATGACCCGACCACGCCGCACAGCATCGTGCTGCCCGCCGATCCCGGTCTCGCCGCCCGGGCCGTCGCAGACACGTTCCTGCCCGCCCACCGGCGCGCCCTGCACCATCAGGACCTGAACACCGTCCTGCGTGCGCTGGAAGGCATCCGGGAAGAACACCAGACCCTCCAGGTGATCAAGGAATCCGGCCGGTACAGCGATGGCGTCCCGCTCCGCGACTCCCGCCTGATTGCGGGAATGGAAAGGGACTTCGCCGACCACGCCTGGCTGTCCTACCGCATCGTGCTCGAACACGCGCCGCTCCTGCTCACCCGCTGCCGTCCCGACGCCACGCCCTGGCCCGAAGACACGGCGGCCCTGACCCGTCTGCGCCAGGCTCTCGCCTTCAGCCAGGACGCCTGGGACGAGTGGAACGACCTGCGTCAGGAGTTGTACTCGATTCCCCGCACACTGCCGGCCCATGAATGGAGTCAGGTCCGCGGGCAACTCGGCCTCGCCGTCCTGCCCGCGATCGAGACGTGGCTCGCCAACAGCGAAGCGTTCGAGCGCCAGGCCCGCGCCGCCGTACCGGGTGGGCCGGCCGCGCTGTCCGCGCCCACCCCGCGACTCCTTACCGCCCGCCCCGCGCCGCTGCCCGCCCCGCGCTCCGCGCCGGCGCACCGCTGACCGCTCACAGAATGGATTCGCCCCTGTCTGACCACTTCCGCTTCGGCGCCCATCCCGACCACGGCTTCGTGGCCGCCGCGACCGCGAACATCCCCGCGCACCTCGCCGACTGGTTCCTGGTCCGTGAACAGTTCGAGCCCGTCCCCGACACCCCGGGCCTGTACCGGCTCGCCCACCCCGAGCAGGACGGTATCCGCCGAACCCGCCAGGCCGTGCACGACCTTCGTCGGCACGGTTACGAGGTCCAGGCCGACTACTCCCTCGACCCGGGCCGCAGCACCAGCCCACCGCAGCCCGCTGTACGCAACGGGCTGATGGAGCGCCGCAACCGCATCGCGCATGCCGCAGCCACCCGGTCCCCGCAGCGACTCACCGCTCCGACCACGATGCCCGGGGCTGCGCCGCAACCCGCCTCCGTCCCCATCAACGGCCACGCCCAGACGGCCGGGAAGGGGCGAGGCCGATGAGCGGCGACGCGATCCGCATCATCCGCGGCCGGGGCGGCCAAGTCGAAGTCGAAGGTGCGGTCGACGCCTTCGGCGCGAGTGTCCTGGCCCGCGCCGGGTTCGACACCTACCCCACGCTGCGGGGTGTGTGGATCCGGTTGCCCTTCGACCTGGGCCGTACCTGGGAGAACGAGCACGCCAGCTGGGCGGCCGAGATGCTCACCGCCGCCCGCTACCACGTCGACCTCGACCAAGACCTGCGCGTCGCCCCGCCCTCGGCGAGCGCACCGTCGGCGCAGCGCCGCACGAGGGCCGCCATGACCGTGCAGACCGCGCCTCCGGGCGCCTCGTGGCGGCAGCGCCGCTGATCCGACGCCCCCGACACGAAAGCCCGCCGTCCTGACTTCCTCCGCCGCCATCACCCTCCATCTCGCCGCAGGCGACACCATCGTCGCGCTCCCCAGCGGCGAGCGGCACCGGTGGGCCACCACCGCCCTGGATCTGGCCGGGTTCACCCGGCACCAGGACGAGGCTCATCGGCTGCCCCTCGGCGACTATGCCCAAGCACGTGCAGCGCTCACCCAGCTCCACGAGACGGCCTGGGACTGCCAGGCCAAGGTCATCACCAGTGAGCGTCCCTATCTCGGCGACATCGAGCACGTCGTCGCCGAGGGCCTGCCCGGCCCGTGGAAGGTGGACATCGAGCACTCCCCGGACGGATCCATCCCGGCGCACCTGCTGGACTGGGTGTGGGAGGCCAGCCCCGTGCTGTCCGCGCTGCCGAAGTACCGCACCTCCAGTGCGGCGATCCTGCGCGACGGCGGCGGCACCGAACTCCTCCTGACCGAACGTCCCAGGGACGGCAGCTACTTGGTCGGCACCCTGCCGCCCTCCCCGGACCACGTCCACGTAGTCGGAACCGGCGCTCCGCGCACCATCATCGTCACCACCGCCCACGGGGCCGCTGCCGACGCGCGCTCGCGCCTCCTGCCGGAACTCGAGCAACTGGTGCTCCTGACGCGGCTGCCGCGAAGTGCAGGAGGACCTGCACTGGGTGCGAAATGCCGAGCCGGGGACCGTGCCCGCCTTGGGCCCCGGCCCGCTCGCCGCGACCGCGTTCACGGCGCTGCCGGACCTCCTCCTCACCGCTCTGATCACCAGCGCGTTCCTGACCCTGGACGCGCTCGCCCCCGCCGGCACCCGCACCGAGGCGTACGCCTGGCTGATCGCCGCGGTCGGCACCGGTCATGCCGCAGGCACGGCCCTCGCAGGCGTCCTGCCAACCGGCCCGTCCGGCGCCGCACTCCCGGCCGCCGGAGCCGTCGCCTGCCTGGGAGTACTGCTCGGCGCCCGCCATCGCTTCGCCGCCCCGGGCAAACCGCGTCCCCGTGGACGACACCGCCGCGCCCCGGCCCACGCCGCGCATCGCTGACCCTCGCGGGAATGGAAGCTCCGGGCCCGCCTCGCCTTCGCCCAACACCCCACCGCTTTCCCGCCACCACCGATAGGAGATCCGCCTTGCCCGAAGCACCAGCAGAGCCGTTCATGACGATCCGGCACACCATCACCGGCGAGATCACCACCACCGGCTACAACGCCGCCGCCCGGCGGATCCTGCTCCAGTCCGGCTTCGAAGAGACGCCAGGCTGCGCCTGCCGATCGACGGAACCCCGTACGGAGCAGACGCACGGGCCTGCTCGGCAGCCAGCGAGCTGCTCGTCGCCGACCATCCCCTGCACCTGGACCGAGCCCTCGGTCGGCCGGTGAGCGCCGACGGTACGCCCCGGTTGGCCCGGTCGCCGATGTCGGCACAGTCCGCGATCCGCTCCGAGAGCGGCCAGCCTCTCCAGTGCATCGCCAACCCCGCCCGCACCCCCACCTGTTGAAGGGGCCTCGTTTTGACCACACCCGGGACGCCTACCAGTCCAGCGCGCACCAAGGGCGGCGAACTACGGGCCAAGGTGGCCCGACTGCTGGCCGACCAGCCGGCGGACACGCTCACCATCGGGGACATGGCCAGGCAGCTGGGCCACTCCCACGGCGCCGTCCGCAACGCCGCCCTCACCCTGGTGCGACGCGGCGAGGCCGACCAAGGCGGAACCGGACAACCGGAGTTCCGTGCGAACGCGAAAACCGCCGCAGCCGCGCAGACCGCTGTGATCAGCCCACCGGGCACCCACTCCCCCCGCGCCCAGGCGGCCACGGCCCGCACGACCACTCCCGCGGCAACCACGCCCAGGCAGACCGGCCCGATCCGCCGCGCGGGGGGCCAGCTCTACCACCCCCGGGAGCTGGCCGATCTGCCCGACGTCGAGGCGCTGAATCGCCTGCGCGACGCCGACGTGCCGGTACTGCTCTACGGCCCTCCGGGCACCGGAAAAACGAGTCTGGTCGAAGCGGCGTTCCCGGACCTGCTCACCGTCGCCGGCGACGGCGACACCACGGTCGGCGACCTGATCGGCGAGTACACACAGGCCGACAGCGGAGGCTACGTCTTCCAGTACGGTCCGCTGGTCACCGCGATGACCGAGGGCCGCGCCCTGCTGATCGACGATGCCACCTTGATCTCACCGAAGGTCCTGGCGGCGCTGTATCCCGCGATGGACGGGCGCAGGCAGATCCAAGTCAAGGCCCACCGGGGCGAGACCATCAAGGCCGAGCCGGGCTTCTACGTGGTGGCGGGCCACAATCCCGGCGTCCACGGGGCGGTTCTGACGGAGGCGCTGTCGTCCCGGTTCAGTGTGCAGATCCAGATCGGCACGGACTATGACCTCGCCAAGGCGCTGAGGATCGATGCCCGGGTGGTCCGGGTCGCCCGGAACCTCTCCCGCCAGGTCGAACTCGGCGAGCTGGGCTGGGCCCCCCAACTGCGGGAACTGCTCAGCTACCAGAAGACCGAGGCCGTCCTCGGCACCAATGCCGCGCTGGCGAACCTGGTGGGCATCGCTCCTGTGGAGGATCGCGACGCCGTCGCCGACGCCGTCATCAAGGCCGTCGGCGTCCAGAAGATCGCGCCCCTCACCCTCGGCAAGCAGCTCCCCGCCTCGGCCGTCCGGCAGCCCCCGGGCAGCGCCGGCTCCGCGCACCGGGGCCGCTCGCGATGAGCGCCCACCACCACGTCCAGTCCCCCGCCACCACGCCGGACGACGACGCCGACCTCGCGCGCTGGGACGACGACGGCGCCCCGCCCGCGCAACCCCGTTCCTCCCCAGACGCGTGGCTGCGCGTGGGAGCCGAACTCGGCGACCGGCTGGTCGACCTCTCCGGCCGCCAGGACCTCCTTGTCACCTGCCGCCCCGGCACGCGCAGCGGCGCACCAGCCGCGTTCTTCCCCGCCCTGGGCGAGGTCGAGTTCGACGCCGGCCTGTTCGCCCCGCTCCAGCCCCACGAGATCAATCCGCGGATCGTGGGCGACGAGGAGCGGTATCCCGCCGCCTGGGGAGTGTTCGTCCACGAGGCCGCGCACGCGGCCCACTCTGTCTGGACGGAGCCTGCCGGAGCGGACCCCCGAGTCGTCGAGGCCGCGCTCCTGCTGGAGGAGAGCCGTGTCGAAGGCGCACACCTGATCACGCGGCCCACGGACCGCACGTACCTGCGCACCAGTGCCCGAACCCTGGTCATGCCCGACATCGCCCACCCCACCCTCCAGGGCATCGAGCACGCCGCCGGCGTGGCGGCCCTGGTCCTCGGCCGCCGTGACGTCGGCATCCTGGACGCCGGCGAGACCCGGGCCGTCGCCGATCTGTGCGAAAAGGTGCTGGGCGCACCCCTGCTGGCCACCCTCACCCGCATCTGGACCGCAGCCCACCAGTGCGCCGACCACGACGCCACGACCATGCTCGCGCACGCTCAGAAATGGTGCGACGCTCTGGACACCGCGGCCCCCGCCCTGCCCGTGCCGGAGAACCTCACCGATCTGCTGTCCGGCGCCGTGGGGGTCGTCATGGACAGCACGGCAGCCACCGACGCCGCCGACCTCGCGGCACAGGCCGCAGCGAACAACGCCATGGCCGCGCAGTCCAAGGCGCAGGCTCAGAACCGCGCCCAGCGGGCCGGCCAGCGACGCAAAGCCGCCGCCACCGCCAAGTCGGTCTTCAACGCCCGTGGCACCACCGTCACCCCCGACGGCACACCGGCGCCCTCCGGCAACCCGGTCACCGGCACCCGCAGGCCCACCGCCGCCGAGCAGAGTGCCGCCGCGCGCCTGAGCCGCGCCCTGCGTGCCGCCGCCTACCGCGAGCGGACCGAGGAGCGGACCACCAGCCCCACCCCGCCCGGCCGCCTCAACATGCGCGCGGCCCTCGCCCGCGACGCTCAGCGCGCGGCCGGGTCGGTCCCCACCGCGGAACCGTTCACCCACACCCGCCGCCGGAACTCCCCCACCCCACCGCTGCGTGTGGGTATCGCCGTCGACGTCTCCGGCTCCATGCGTGCTGCCTGCGCGCCCGTCGCGTCCGCTGCCTGGATCGTGGCACGCGCAGCAGCCCTGACCGACCCCGACTCCCTTACCGCCACCATCGCCTATGACCTGCACCTGACCGCATTGACCCGACCCACCCACCGAGCACCAGAGCGCGTGACGATGTTCGATGCCACCGGCGGCCACCACAACCTCGGCGACGCCATCGACGCACTCGACCACGGCCTCGAACTCAGCCGCCCCGGCGCCGGCCGCCTCCTCGTGATCGTCACCGACGCCCGGTACGGCAGCGACGAAACCGCTCAAGCCGTCACCCGCGTCAAGCAGCTCACGACCGCCGGCTGCGCCGTACTCCAACTCACCCTCACTGCGAAGTCCCGCCACTTGCCGGGGACCACCTTGCTGCACCTGCCCCAGCCCTCCAGCGCTCCCGCCGCCATTGCCACGGCGGCCACAGACGCCATCCGCAGGACACGCTGAAACGACGCCAGAAGACAGAAAGCAGGAACAATCACGTGGCAGTCCGAACGACCTGGAAAATTGTCCATAGTTGTGGACACGAAGTGACGCACGATCTGTCCAACCGTCCGGCCGACCGGCGCGTCGGATTCGCCCGCTGGCTCGAAGGTCGCGACTGCACCGACTGCTGGAAGGCCGCCCGCGACTCCGACGCGGAATCCAAGGAGGCGTGGCTCGCCGCCAAGCGCGCCGAGGAGCAGCAGGCTGCCCGCGAGTGGGCCGAGCAGTTCGACATGCCGCCACTCGAAGGCCCCGAGAAGGCGCTCGCCTGGGGCGAGCGCTCCCGACATCAGCTCGTCACCACCGCGTACGGCGCGCTGGTGAACGAGGGCACCTGGGACGAGGCCGACTGGGCCGTCCTGGAAGACAAGGTCCGCACCGTCACGCGGGCGGGATGGTGGATAGACCAGCGCGACGCCGAGGGCGCTGACCTGCCCGAACTCCTTGACGCCGCAACGTCCGACGACATCGGCACCGAGAACCCGTTCCGGTAGAACGCCGGGCCGCATACCCGACGATCCCCGGTTACCGAAACCGGGGATCGTCCGGATCCTTGTTCCTCCCACCGCCTCCCCGCGCACCTCGTGGAAGGAACCTCCTGCTGTGCCCGAGTCCCGCCACCCGCATGCCCCAGGTGACATCGTCACCCCCGAACGCGACATCACCCACGCCCACTTCCGGCCCGGCGACCAGGTCGTGATCCTCAAGGGCGTCGCCGGAAGCGAACTGTGGGGCGATGCCTACAAGATCGTCACCCCCTCGTGGCACACCCCGACCGCCGAGGACGGCTGGCGCCTGTACGACCCGGCCGGCGGCGACCGCACGTACATCACCGCGCACCCGCGCTACCTGGTCCACCTCTCCAGCCGCTGCCCAGACTGCCTCATCTACCAGCAAGCGCTGCGCACGTACCTGGTCCCGCGCCTGGCCAATGCCGACGAGGACGTCGACTGCGGCTGGTACTCAGTCACCCACCTCAACCACGTGGTGCACGTCGCCGACACCCGGAGCGGCCAGTGACCCAGACACTCAGCTCGGAGCGCGCCACGGCCCTGAACGGTGCGGCCTCGGCGGCCATCGAGGCGATCACCGGGAACCAGTGGCCGACGCTGCTCGCCGAGGCTCTGCGCCAGATCGAGGCCACATGGCAGGAGTCGGCCGAAGTATGCGCCGACGTCGCCTGGCAGGCCCGCGCCGCCGGCAACGGCACACTGGTCGCGCTCTCCCCCGAGCACGTCACCGACGCCAGCCCCGACCCCGTGATCTGGCGGACGTACCGGCACCTGTACCTGACCGGTCTTCGCTATGACTTCCGCTGCCGCGACATCGAATCGCTCATGAACAAGGTACCGGTGAGCGTGCTGAACGAAGACCCGTACAGCGAAGCCCTGTACGGCTTCTCACGGTTGGGGCAGTCACGCTCCGACGGCCTCGCCGTCCTGCACCGGGTCCTCGTGGCCGCACCCGGCCACCCGAAGACCCTGCACGTCCTGCTGCACGGCGTGTGGCTGGGCACCTTCCTTCCCGGCCGAGCACCCCTGCTACTGATGTTGGTTGGGCTGCTCCCCAAAGGCGGACTCGACGATCCGATCGCACTGTTCCGCATGGCCTCGGCCCGGCGCGCTCTGGGCCACTATCCCGAGGCCCTCACCGCCATCGACCACGCCCTGGAGCTGCTGACGCCCGGCGAACTGGCAGTCCACGCCGACCTGGTACGCGAACGCGCCCTGATCACCACGGCGCACGACCTGACCCTTCTCATCACCCGCCGCCCGGACTCCAGCTCGTGATCATCCGTGTCAACTCGCGCAACGACAGCCCCACCGAGTCGCTCACCCAAGCCCTCGGCCGCCCTGTCAACAGCCAAGAGGGCCTGACCGACCACGCCCTGGTCGCCCACTGGCCGGGGCTGGACAGCCACTACACCTCCCTTTACGAACACCACCGGAACTGGACATACGCCGACTGGGTCGAGCATCTGGCCGAACCCACCTGGCAGCTCAACACAGCCGATACCTCCGAGGGTCGCCGCGCCATCTGGCACGCGGACGTGCGGCTGCACCCGGACGACCGGGAGCTGACCCGCCCCGAGTGGACTGAGATCGCCCACCGGATCGCCCGCACCGCCGGCATCCAACACCCTGGCGACGACCACGGCTGCCGCTGGATCGCCGTGCAGGCGCAGCCCGGCCGCCTCGATCTGATTGCCAACCTCATCCGCCCCGACGACACCTGGACCGCACAGCCGCACCGGCTGTTCGCGCTCCTGGCGGCGGAGAGCCGACGCATCGAGGCAGAGCTGGGCCTCATCTCGCCCCGTAGTGGACCAGATCCGCAGCAGCCCGTCCAGCAAGCCCGGTTCGCAGGGCGCCGACTGGAAGCCGGTCCCGCCGATGCCGCTTGTCAATTCGGCGTACTGCTGCGACAGCTCGCCGCCGAACGCACCGGGCCGCTGTCCACGGTTCGTGGCCTCATCGAGCACGCGGCCCACCGCCTCGATGACCTGCCGGATGCGTACGGCCCCGACATCGCGCACCGGCTGGAGATGGTGGCCCGCCGCCTGTACGGCATCCAAGAGAGTCTCGAGTCTCTGGCTGCGACCCTGCCACCCCCCTCGCAAGCGCCCCTTGCCGGGCCAACACCCCATGCACCCACGCGGATCGTCGCACCTGGCCCGTCCGGCGCCCGGCTCTCCCGCTGAGCCGACTGAAAGAACCCTTCTTGGCCCTTGCCGATCGCTTCCTGACCTTGAGGCGCGACGTGCACTCCAGGGAAGTCCTCGGGCCGCGGCGGGGATCCCGAAGCCCACAGCATCCTTGAGCGCAGCGGCTCCGTCCCCGTCGTCCACCTCCACGAGACCTATTACCGCCTGCGCATCGGCCTTGACGAAGCGAGGAGAAACGTCTCGCCACCCACGCCGTCGCCCGTCTGCGTGCCATGAAGTACGGCGATGACGCCTTCGACACCGAGATGCGCGAGCCGCGCTACCTTCCGCTCGGCTCCTCCATCGCGCACCTGGCCGAGCGGATCCGCGACGCCACCAGCAGCGACGAGGTCGCCGACGTCCTGACCGAGCTGACGGCCTCCCACGACGGTGTGCTCGGCGTCCTGTGGCCCGACCTCGCGCACATCCGCAACGACCTCGCCGACCGGCAGCAGGACAATCCCAGCGCCGTGCGTGCACCGCCGAGGTCGGACTGGAGGAACGCGAAGCCTCCGCCGTCTGCGCCTGCCCGGCGCCTCCGCCGCGCCTGACCACCAGCCCCGTCGCCGTGCCCGCCGCACCCGCCCCGGCACGCCCGCGGCGCTGATCGCGCCCTACCCTTCCGAGGAGCCCATGCACGACCCCACCCCCGACACCAGCCTCGGCTCGTTCGCTGCCGTCCTCGCCGGCGAGCTGCCGGGCACCTGGACCAGCGCGTACCACCCTGACCGTGGCGGCCTCAACGTCCACCACGTCCTCACCGACGCGGTCTGGGACATGAGCGAGGTCGCTGAAGCCCTGGCCAAGCACCCCGTGGACCACTGCGCTGTGCTGCAACGGCACGACGGAACGCGCCTGTTCGTCACGGCCCAACCCGGCCACGCGGAGGGGTACCTCATCGCCGCACTGGCCCCCGACCACGTACCGGCCGAGGCATTCCGTGGCGTACGCGAGCCCGACGGTCTCGCGGTCGACGCCGATCCGTTCAGCGCCGCCGAGGACGTCACCGTCGACCTGCTGCCCCGGTACTACGTGGCGCTCACCCAGGTGCGCGACAACGCCGACCGGCTGGCGCTGCCACAGGCCGACCCGCAGCGCGTCGTCATGACCTGGTCTGACGGCTCGCTCGACGTCGACAAGCCCGACCGCGCCGACATCGCTCGGGCCCTGACGGACAGCGGCTTCACCTTCGACTCGGCCCGCGACGTCCTGGTCCTGTCCGGTGACGACACCGCCCACCAGGCCGCCTCTGCACGAGCCGCCGGGGCTCGCCTGGACGAACTGGGCATCGGCGTCGTCCTGCGGCACCCGCAGGCCCGGCCGGCACCGGGCACCGCCTCGGTCGCGCCGCCGACCCCGACGGTCGCCGCCCCGCACCGAAGCCGATGACGCGCCGCGACGACGAACCGACCTTCTTCGCCCTGGACTACGTCGTCTTCACCCGCGACCCACGTACCCAGCTGGTCGTCGCGATCGACGGCGACCCCCGTGCGGCGGGCATCCTGCAGACCACCGGCGATAGCCCTGACCAGTAGGAGCCACCCTCACGTGGGAAACCGTGCCGACGACGAGGGCACCGACGTCACGATCTACCGCAAGGCCCTGACCGACACAGTCCACGCCGACACCCCAACCGGCGCGCCCGAACAGCTCCTGGCCCTGCTCGACCGCCTCGGCTTCGAACGCCAGACTCTGGCCACCGCCGGGCGGGTCTACATCTGGCACGAAGCGCCCGGCCACCTCGACGAGGCCGCGAAGAAGCAGCTCGCCACCCATGCGGTGCCCTGGCTGCACAAGGCCGGATACATGGTCCACATCACCGATGACGTCTGGGACTCCGCCGCCTACATCGACGCCGCCACGGCGATGCGCAACCAGAACGTCCCGGCACCGCCGCCGGCCGTGGCCGCAGTCCAAACCACCGAGCGTCCGCCAGGCACCCGCCGCCGGTGAGACGACCAGCACCAGGAGCATGCCCCGGCCTCCGCACCGCGCGCTGCGCGTGCGCGCTGTACCCGCTGGCCACCCGACCACGCCGGCCCCGCACCACCGGGGCCAGCAATCACCCTCACCAGGAGCCCGCGTCACCGACGAACCCGACCGCACACCACCGCCCATCAGCACCAGCCGCAAACCCCGCCTGGCCACCGTTCTGTTCCGCCGATACCTGCGCGCCGTAACCGTCGGCAGCGGTGAACGCACCATTCCGCTGGTCGGCGGACGCCCCGAGGCAGCACTCGACGAAGCCCGCCGCCGCGACGCCCTCCTCCTCGTCGACAGCTACCGCCTCCGCCGCCACGACTAACACCCCCGAACCGCCCTGTTCAGGAGGCCCATGACCGACTCGAACCTCCCTTCCGTACAACTGGCTGAAGCCATCGCCGGGCAGCTCGGCCAGCTCCGTCGCCACCTCGCCCTCGCGCCGCCGCACGAGGCGGCCCAGATCCTGGCAGGCGTCCTCGACTACGACACCGGCATCCTCGGCGAGGTCACCCAACTCGTCGAAACCGGATCGCGTTTCGCGAAGGTCCACTCCGAGCACGGCGTCCTGCCCCCCGAGGTCTGGCTGGCCCTCGGCCGCGCCGCCAACGAACTCGACAGCGTGGGCGGCGACCTCGCCGAACACACCGACACGATCAAGCAGGTGGCCAAGCCCACCGCCCCCTCCAGCAGGCCGACCACTGCTCCGGTCGCGTCCGCGATGGTCATCAGGCGGCGCCGGTGAAGAAGAACCAGCAGTGGGCCGGCTGGGGCCCCACCAGCCAGCAGCCCCAGCAGCACTACCTCATCGAGCCGCGCCACCTCGCCGGCGGCGGCGACGTGCGCCACGTCACCGAGTTCCTGCGCGCCTCCGGGTGGAAGGACAGGTCCAAGAACGGCGGACCGGCCGTCTTCGACAGCCCCGACAAGTCCGTGCGCATCGGATACGACCCGTTCACCCAGCCCGGCGGCTGGACCATCAGCGGGAAGCAGACCGCGACGCAGGAGGCATGGCACGCCACCCTCGGCCGCCAGGTACCCGTCGAGATCGTGGCCGGCGTCGCCGACGCGCTCACCCGGCCCCGATCCGCGCACGCCCCCAACGTGTGGGAACCCCTCCAGCAACAGGGCTGGGAAGCCGAGCGAGGACAGCACTTCACCGCGCGCAGCCCCGACGGAGACGCGTTCGTCCGCTTTCACCAGTCCGCTCCCGGACAGGCGCACTGGTGGGCCGGCGCCCGTAATGAACACGGCCGGGTGTGGGAGGCCGTGTTCACGCCGACCACACCGATGCACCTCGTACAGGCGTTCAGCACCGCGCTCGCCGATCCGGAGCCGGTGATGCGGCCTCTCGGCCACGTTCCGCCCTCCCAGAAGATCCGCACCACCTCGGTGTCCGTGCTGCCCTCGCAGCTCAGCGCCTGGCAACAGGCCCGGATCACCGCGGCCCGCGCCGCCACCTGGGCCAGCAACGCCTTCGCCACCAACAAGGCGCGCCCTCAAGGCCCTGGAGCACGCCCGTACGCCAAGGCCGGGCGGACGCGATGAGCCACGAACGCTTCTACTCCCGCGTCAACGGCCCAACCCTTTATCGCGTCAACGCCGTCCGCTGGCTGGACGAGGGCTCGCCGCGACACCTGACTGGCGGAGGCGCCCCCGGCATGTGACCGAGCACCTGCTCGCGTCCGGCTGGAGCACCCACTTGGTGCCCGGCTTCCCGCACGTCCTGCTGGAGAGCCCCGACCACTGCCTGCACCCCACGCTGGAGCCCTAACCCGACGCACACAGCGCCTGGTGGCGGATCCACCCGGCCAAGAACCACATGTGGTCCGCCCGACGAAACCGCTACGGCCGCCGCGCTCACTGGGTTCGTCACCGCGCTCACCAAGCCCGGCCCGCTGCTGCGCGACGAGGGCCAGACCCCGGCCCTCACGTTTCGGCTACATCGACTCTCACCGGAGCGTCGTCACCACGGAACAGCACCGTCGCCAGCATCTGCAGCGCCTCGAAGCCGCTCCGCGTCCCGGCCCGCCCGATCCATCACCGTCAGCATCGGCCCCGCCCCCTCCCCAGAGGCGGTCCCGCCACAAGAAGCACCGCTGACCAGGCGCGCCCGTACGCCTCCTCTTTCCCCTTTCACGAAGGACGTTGATGCCCAACCCCTCTGTGCCCAGCACTGACCAGGTCGCGCAGGCGACCGCCACCCTGGCCCAGGCCAAGGACTACCTGCGTACCCATCCGCCGGTATCCGACGTACTGCCGCTTCTCGCCGGGCTCCTCGACGAGGACACCGGCGTGCCCATCCTGCTCGGCGATGTCCTGCGCAGCGCCGCGCGCCTCATCGCCCAGCAGACCAGCGCCGAGGCCGACGAGATCCGCCTGATCATCACCGGACTCCGGGAGGCCGCCCAGGAGGCCACCGACTGGCATGTCCTGCACTGGGACGTGCAGCGCCTGCGCGGCTACACGTTCGAGGCAGCCGGACCGCCGCCGACCACGTGACGCGTCCCTACATTGCCAGCCAGGCCGACGCCCCCTGGTCCCGAATCTGGTTCGACACCACACCCCGCCACCTCGCCGGACCCGGCGACCCGCGCCATGTCACTCAGGCGCTACGAGCCGGCGGATGGAAGAACTTCGGCGATCCCGACTTCCCCCACGTCGTTCTCGCCAGCCCCGATTACCGACACACGCTGGTCCTGGAACCCACACCGGAGACGTACGGCTCCTGGTGGCGCATTTCCTCGACGCCGTGGGGCGGATGGCACGCGTCCTTCGGCGGCAACACGCCCGCCGAGATCATCGCCGGATTCACCGAAGCGCTCCTGCACCCCCCGCCCGAGACCGAGCCGGACATCTGGCCCGTGCTGCAGGCTGCCGGCTGGACGTACGAGCGCGACGGACGAGGCAACGAGCATGCACGTCACCCGGACGGCATCACCACCATGGAGCGGTCGGCCACGCTGACCAGCGACCACTTCGCCTGGACTGCCGAAGTCGCTCTGCCCACCGGGCTCGGCGGCCACAACCGGCTGTGGCACGCGTACTTCGACGACCGCACCCCTCGCCACCTGCTCGCAGGCTTCGCCGCCGCCCTCACCGATCCGGCCCCCGTCTCCCGTGGCCACTACGACGTCCCCCACTTCCACCTGGTCACGCAGGTGGAAGTGGGGGCCCAGGGTGATCAGCTCGCTGCCGCCCACGACGCGCGGCTGAAGGCCATCCGGACCGACGCCCGCAAGGCCCGCCGCACTTCCGCACCCACCACACGTCCGGCCTCGGCGCTCGACGCCGAGGCGACCGCGCCTGCGGCCCGAAGCCGCTGAACGGTGCGGAGCGGCCTCAACCGCTCCGTACCCCGCACCGACCACCACCGCTCGCCCGAAGGCCCTTCTTGACGATCTCACTCGAACCCGGGAGCCAGGAGCACCGGCTCTACCTGAGCCAGCTCGCGCTCTACCTGCGTCACAGCCGGCAGATCCTCGCCGCCTGGGACCACTACTCCGCCCGGCACTCCGACCCCGAAACGTTCCAGCCCCACGACGAGGACGCCTACGGCCTGCGCCAGCAGCAACGCGACGCCCACACCCTGGCCGTCTTCGGCCGCGTCTATTACCACGCCGACGAACTGGTGTATGTCGCCGAACAGCAGCTCGCCCAGCTGTCGGGATCCGACCGTACGCGGCGCTTCGCCTGGCAGGTACGGGAACTGCATGAGGCCACGGAATGCCTGTACGCCGTCTACGACGACTGGCTTACCGTACGCGCTGCGCTGCCCGAGAGCGCCCGGCCCGGCACGCCGGCGTACGAGGAACCGCTCGCCGAGAGCTACGCGGAAGCATGGCCCTACCTGGATCAGTGGGCGATCCACGGCCAGGCCCTCTTCGCCGTGAACGCGCTGGCCGAACAGCAGTCGCGGGCAGCCGCACCAACGGCGGTCGCAGCCCCTCCGGCACCCGCCGCTGTACGGCGGTGAGCGCTGTGGCCGAGTCCATCGAGCAGACGTTCATCTCGCCCCGCTATCTGGCCGGTAGCGGCGACCCGGCCTGGGTCACTGTTCCCCTCCGTCGCGCCTGCGGCTGGAGCACCGCCGGGGATCCGCTGGTGCCGCGGGTCATCCTCACCAGCCCCGACCAGCTCGCCCAGCTGCGGATCGCGCCGGACCCGGACCCGGCCGAGCCGTGGTGGACCCTGCGTCATGCGCGTCACGGTGATCAACGCGCCTGGGAGATCACCTTCGACGCCCAGACTCCGGTCGAGATCATCGCCGCGGTCACCGACACGCTCACCGCCCCCGCCCCACCGCCGACGGCGTCGGTCGACCCGTACAATCCGCTGCGCGCGGCAGGCTGGCATGCTCCCCGCCTCCACGACGGTCTCACCTCGCCCAAGGGGATGAGTTCCCCCGACGGCCTGGCACGGGTCGACCGGATCGTCGACGAGCGCGGGCGCAGCGCCGGCTGGATCGTCGAAACGTCCGTCCATCGCCTCCCCGCCATCTGGCGCGCGTATGCAGACGGCAACACCCCGTCCCACCTGGTCTCCGCGTTCTTCGGCGCGCTGGCCGACACGACGCCCCTCATCCGGCATCCACACCGCGTTCCCTCTCTGGCCGTGACTCACGGCAGTACCAGCACCCGGCAGGTCAGCGCAGAGTCCGTCGCCTTCGCGCTCAGGAACCGCACCACCGCCCTCGCCCAGCGGAACCCCGCATCGTCGCCGTCGGCGCCTCCCGCTCCGCCGCACGCCCCCACGGCGCGTCGAGCCCGCTGAACGTCACCACCGCGCCCCACCTCCACGCTCCCTGGAACAGCCCCTTGCCCCAGCCCAACTCCACGTCCACCGACGGATACGACATAGCCTTCCGCGTCCTGGGCGTCGCCCTTGCCATCGCGGTCCCCCTGGCCAACCTGGCCTGGGTGGGCGGCACCATCGCCGCCCGGATCACCGACGCTGACACCGGTGCCCCGTACCAGCCCGTCGCAGCCCTGCTCCATCCCGAGCAGCTGTGGCCCCACCTCGGTGAAACGTCCCTGCTGATCGGGACACGCATCGTTCCCGGCGCCCTGCTGCTGTCCCTCGCCGTCACCGCCGCCGTGCTCTACAAGCGGCACAAGGACGGCGGAAGCGGACGCAAGAAGCGCGTCGTGGGCATGGCCAAACACAAAGACATCGAACCTCTGATGTCCAAGGCCATCACCGCCAAGGCCCGTTCTCTGCGACCGAGTTTGAAGGACACCAAGCACATCGACCCAGCCGATTCCGGCATCCTGCTCGGCAACCTCCAGGGCACCAAATACGAGGTGCGGATGGGATACGAGGACGTGGCCGTCGCGATCATGGCGCCCCGCTCCGGAAAGACCACCAGCCTGGCGATCCCCTCCATCCTGGCAGCACCCGGCCCAGTCCTGCTCACCTCCAACAAGGCCGCCGGGGATGCCTACACCGCGACGATCGACGCACGGGCAGCCGTCGGCCGGACCTGGTCGATGGACCCGCAGCAGATCGCCCACGCCGAACGGGCGATGTGGTGGAATCCCCTGGCCGACGCCAAAACCCTCGACGGTGCCGGGCGCCTTGCCGGCCACTTCCTCGCCGCCAGCGTCGACGCCAGTCAGCAGGGTGACTTCTGGTCCAAGGCCGGGTCGAACATCCTGAGCCAGCTGTTCTTGGCAGCCGC
The DNA here is from genome assembly GCF_043202315.1 of Streptomyces sp. NPDC048211. NCBI lineage: Bacteria > Bacillati > Actinomycetota > Actinomycetes > Kitasatosporales > Streptomycetaceae > Streptomyces > Streptomyces sp. NPDC048211. Next base: position 641,926 of record NZ_JBIDAD010000002.1, on the reverse strand, counting down.
GCTCGCCGAGCGACCGATCACCGACGTGATGGCCTGGCTCGCCTTCCCCGCCGACCGAACCCCGCTCGACATCCTGCGTGACCATGGCTTCGCCGCAGTCGCCGCGCAGCTCAAGGGAACGGTGGAGGGGCCGCCTGAGACACGCGACGGCATCTATGAGACGGCCCGCCAGTACGCCGCAGCCCTCCTGAACACGGAGATCGCCGCCTGGGTGACCCCGCAGAAGAACGTGCCGGAGTTCACGCCGTCCACGTTCGTCACCTCGAAGGACACGCTCTACCTGCTGTCGAAGGACGGCGGAGGCGGTGCCAGCGCACTGATCGCCGCGTGCGCGGACAGCGTGATGCGGGCCGCGACCGCTCAGGCCGAACGTGCTGGTGGACGCCTCGACCCGCCGATGCTCGCGATCCTCGACGAGGCCGCGAACGTGTGCAAGATCAGCGACTTGCCCGACCTGTACTCCCACCTCGGCTCGCGCGGCATCATCCCGATGACGATCCTGCAGTCCTACCGCCAGGGCCAGAAAGTGTGGGGCGACGCCGGCATGGACGCCATGTGGAGCGCCTCCACGATCAAGGTCATCGGCTCCGGCATCGACGACCCGGACTTCGCGGACAAGCTGTCCCGCCTGATCGGCGACCACGATGTCGAGACAACCTCGACCTCGACCTCGACCTCGGAGTCGGGGAAGTCCACCTCCGTGTCGATGCGGCAGGAACGAATCCTGGCCGCCGACGCCATCCGCGCCCTGCCCAAGGGCACCGCGCTCGCGTTCGCCACCGGCATGCGCGCGGCCATGCTCGACCTGCGCCCCTGGTATCTCGAGCCCGGCGCCGGCGAACTCTCCGCCGCCTCCGCCCGCGCGTCCAAGGGCATCACCGAACGCGCCATCGCCAAGGCGACACCGAAGCAAAGCGACTTCGGCCCGGCCGCTTAACCCGTCACCGCGCCGGCCGCCCCACTCGACTGGAGAAGAGACTCATCACCCCCTGCCCGCCCATACGGCGGCGCTCATGACAGAGCCGCCCGCCGAAGCCCTACTGTTCGACGTCCCGCCGCCGCCCACCCCCGTCGAGCGGCTGCTCCATCTGGCCGACCAGTACACCCAGCACAACGACGCACTCGATCTCCTCCTGCGCACCACCGCCCCGTCCGAGCCGGACACCCACGCCGACTCGGCGCTGCGCCTGGCAGCCGACACCCAGTCCGCGATCAAAGCGATCCAAGGCGAACGGCTCTACGAGAGCGTGGAGCTGGCCGAGACGGTCATGCGTCTGCAGCAGCTCGCCTTCCTCGCCACCGCCTCCGGGGGCCTTCGTGCCGGGACGGCTCGCGGGCTGACCGCCCTGGCCCCGGAAGCGGCCGTCAATTGCGCGGTGACCTTGGCCGCCGAGACGCGCCGGCGCCGCTGGGCCTCCGCTCCGGTCGCCGATCAACGGCTGACTGCCGTTCAGTGCGACGCCCTGGCCGAGATCGCCCGCGGACACGTCGTGGCCGGCAGTTCTCTGGACCGCGAATTCACACGCTCCCGCGAGCCCAAGGTACTGACGAGCACCCTGCGTGCCCTAGAGGCGAAGGGCCTGGTCGAGAGAACCGTGAACTCGGCGCACGCCGCCTACATCGGCGGCCCTCCCCAGGACCGCGTGCGCCTCACCGCGCCAGGCATTACCTCCCTCGCCTCGGTCATCGAACTGCCCCCGGCAAGACCGAGCGCCGCACCCGGGACGAAGCCCCGCCCCCTCCCAGCCACCGCGCAGGCCACGGCCCGAAGCCGCTGATCCAACCCAGGAGCCACCCATCCCCACGCCCTCGACCGATCTCCACGAAATGGCCAGCCAACTGCGCCAGTTGGCCCGTGACTTCGAAGCTCTCAAGGCGCGCGTGCACGCCGTTTCGTACACGCCCGGCACGGACGCGCTGCGCCGCATCGGCCCCCTCCTCTTGCAGGCCCAGGACCTCACCGCCACCGCCATGGTTCGCCTGACCGCGCTCGACAACAGCGCGTACATCCACGCCGCCGGCAGCCGTGCCAGCCTGGGCCTGCTGTCCTCCGTCGTGTCCTCGTCATCGCTCGCCGGCACGGACCTTGCCCACGTGCTGCTCGCCAACCCGTACGAAGGGGCGCAGTTCGCCGGGTACCCGGCCGACAACGAAGCGGTACGCGCAGCCCGGCACGCCGAGGCCATTCCGAAGATGAGCGAGCACCTCAACGATGCCGTCCATCAGCTCGACCTGTGCTCGACCGGCTGCCGCCACCTCGCCCACGGCATCGCCGAGGATCTCGCCTCCGCTCAAGATCACAAGCCGTCGGCCGTACAGCAGACGGCAGGGGCCGCGCTCAGTCCCGCCCAGTACGACGCCCTCACCGCGCTGGCCGTCGGCGGAAGGCTGTATGAAAGTTCAACCCGCGGGCTGGGTGTGACCCGGGTCGCCACCAAGGACAGCACCCGCGTCTCCATCGCCACCTACCGGACTCTGGCCAAGCGCAGACTGGTCAACGCAGACGCAAGCACCTCGCTGTTCCAGGGCCAGAAGATCACCGTGACCGATCAGGGGCGACGTGCACTGGCTCAGCACCGCCCTCACACCACATCGTCGACGACAAAGGCCGTCGCACCGAAAGCCACAGTGACGCAAGGGGTACACCGTTGAGTCAGTACGCGCACGACGACCGGGTCCTGGTCCCACCGCAATACGTGTTTGGAGCGAACGCTGTGGCTAACCGGCTGTCGTCATGGTTCGCCGACCAGCGTCACCGCCGGTGTGCCACTGCCAACTCGATTAGGTAGCGCTTGGTCACCTGACCGCCGTACCGTCCGTCGATCAGGCTCGCAATGCACCCCAGCAGTCCTTCCCTGGCAGCTTCTGGAAGAGCTCGGTGGCCGGAGTAGGTCTGAAGCACCTCCAGGTACTCCGACGTGGTGTACGTGAGGTCGTGTTCGTATCGGCAGAACACCGTTGGACCGAACGCACCGCTTCGCGCGACCTCCTGGGCATGGTCCGAGCCGTCGACGCTGGCGGCCGCCGGCGGCCGTGTCCCGGGCAGCGTGTCCGGATCAAAGCGCTCATAGCAGCGCTGGACCTCTATGAAGAACTCCTCGGTGCCGCCACTGACATGCTGGGTTCGCACCACGGCAAGCGTCCCGCCCGGGCGCAGCGCCTCGGCGGCCTTCACCATCCTTACTGCCGGATCGATCCAGTGGAAGGCAGTCGCTGCGAAGACCACGTCGAACGAGTCCTCCGGCAGCGGCCAGCTCTCGAAGTCCGACGTGATGATCTCCACTCCCGCAGCGCCGTCCAGGTTGCGGCGGGCAACTGCGGCCATGCTTGGTCCCGCCTCGACGGCCGTGATCCGACAGCGTCGGTCGGCCAGCGGCACTGTGGCCTGGCCGGTCCCACAGCCGACCTCCAATACCCGGCTGCCAGGGCGGGCACCGGCAAACTCCGCAAGGTCTTCATACATCTCCGGCGGATAGCCCGGCCTGGCCCGGTCGTACAGCTCCGCATCCTCGTCAAAAGTCTGGCTCAGGCGCAACCGTCGGGATTCCTCAAGCCGGTCGTCGCGCTTCGCGTGCGAGATTTCGTCGGGCATGCAGAGCAGGCTAGGCGATGTCCACCTGCCCATGAGCGGAGATAGCAGCTTCAACCTCCCCCGGCATCCGCCACACCCGCCTCGCCCCAAAGCCAGAACGGCGCTGGCTGGGCGGTCGACTTTCGCACCCTCCGGCGGACGATTCCTTCGGCTGCCTTGGAGTTGAGAACGCGCCCAGCGTCGGCCGCCTCACCTCGCAACAAGACCATGAACCGCAGAAAGGGAGCATTGCTCTGCCAGCATCAACCCGCCTCACCCGTTCAAGCGAAGTGCCGAGAAGCGAGGCACCTCTGCACCCCTCTCGTACCTCTCTCGGCGAAGCGCCGATCGCTCACCTCGCCGACGCCACATGGGCCGCCATGCGGCTGGAACTCGGCAACCATGAAGACTCGGCCCAGCTGGACGAAGGCGTCACAGACAGGTGCTCGCCCCGGGCCTGCCGCGGTCACACGGACGCGATGACGCGGGGCGCCTTCGGGCTGGCCACGTGATCGTGCTCGACCTATTCGCCGGCCCTGGCGGATGGAGCCACGCCCTGACCCTTCTCGGAGCGCGCGACATCGGCCTCGAATGGGACGAGTGGGCATGCAAGACCCGCGCCGCAGCACACCAGCTGACCATCCGAACCGATGTCGCGACGTACCCCGTTATGCCCTTCGTCGGACGAGCCACCGGGCTTATCGCCAGTCCTCCCTGCCAGGCATGGTCGATGGCTGGCAAGCGCCTTGGACTCCTCGATCAGCCCCTGGTCCACCAGGCCGTCGCTGACCTTGCGCTTGGCCGCGACACCCGCGAGAAGCTCCTCGCCGCCTGTCAGGACGAGCGCTCCCTGCTCGCCGCCGAGCCAATGCGTTACCTGCACGCCCTCCACCAGCACGGCCAACCCGAGTGGATCGCGATGGAGGAGGTCCCCGACGTCCTGCCCCTGTGGCGTCAGTACGCCGCGATCCTGCGCGGCTGGGGGTTCTCGGTGTGGACTGGGATCCTGAACGCTGCGGACTACGGGGTACCGCAGACGCGGCGGCGCGCGATTCTGCTTGCCTCCCGCACTCGCACTGCCGAGCCGCCGCCGCCCACGCACGCCAAGGTCGCCGAGCCGGAGTCGCTGTTCGGGCCGGGCCGCGCTCAGTGGGTGTCCATGGCTGAAGCCCTCGGCTGGGGCGCCACCGACCGTCCGGTGCCGACCGTGTGCGCCGGCGGGGGCCCGGGAGGCGGCCCGGAACCCTTCCCGTCAGGGTCACGCAAGACGCTAAGCGACGCCCGCGACCGCGGGACTTGGAAACTCCAGAGCGCACTCATACCTCAGTCCCGCCAGGAAGACGCGAGGTGGACTGCTCGGCACTGCGCCAAGGCGGTCCGGCCGGCCGACGAGCCCGCCCCCACGTATACCGGCGAAGCCCATCGCTGGTCGTGGTCGCTGCGCAGCAACAACCAGTCCAACGCGACCGTGCGCCGGTCCGACGAGCCGGCCGGCACGCTGTTCTTCGGCCATCGCGCGAACGAATGCGTCTGGGTCGCCGAACCTGCTCCCAGCGTCACTGGCAAGGAGGAGCCGGCGCCGGAGTCCATCCGGATCACCGCCCAGGAGGCTGGCCGCCTGCAGACCTTCCCCGCCGACTACCCCTGGGCCGGGAACAAGGGGCAAATGTTCTCCCAGATCGGGAACGCCGTGCCGCCCCGCCTCGCCGTCCACCTGCTAGCCCCGCACCTCGGCAAGGCCCTCCACCCCGACGACTTCACCCTGGCCGCGTAAATGCCACACTCCACCGACCCGTACGAGACGACTTGAACGACCTGCCCCCTCCGCGCCCCGTTCACTACGCCGAACAGTCCCTGCTCGGTGCACTCCTCCTGGAGCCCCACCGGCTCCCCGACATCCGTGCCTTGGAAGCGGAGCAGTTCAGCAACCACGCTCACGGCGCCCTATTCCAGGCCATGCGCACGGTGCCGCCACCTGACCCTGCGACCCATCGGTCCGATCCAGCCTGGCTCAACGCCGTCCTCGAGGCAGCGCGCGCCCGTGCCCCCGTGCTGACCGTTTCCTATCTCCACACCCTCATCCAGGTCTGCCCATGTTCCCAGCACGCGCCGACGTACGCCCGGATGATCCGAGCCGATCACGCGCGGCGCACGCTGCTCATGCTTGCCCAACGCCTCGCCCAGACCGCGATCGACGTCACGCTGCCTCAGCCGGCCGCCGCAACCCTGGCTCAGGCCGAAGCGCTCGCGCAGTTCCTGGACACGCTCGCCGGACAGTTCGCCCCGCACCCCGGCTCACTGCCGCGCACCTCCCTGCCGCGCCCCCCCCGCGGGGTGCTGCAGCGAGGAAGCATTCGACGAGGAACGACTCCTCCTCGCCGCCGCCACGGCGCACCCGGCAGCGCTGAAGGACATGCGCTGGCTGCAGCCCAACGATTTCACGCAGTCCCTGCACGCAACCGTGTGGGAGTGCCTGACCTCGCTGGTCCACCGCGCCGAGCCCGTGGACCCGGTCACCGTTCTCTGGGAAGCCCAGCACCGCGGACTCCTCGCCGACGGCTTCGCGGCCAGTGACCTGATGTCCTTGGTCTCCACACCCGTCGGGTCACCCGAATACTGGGGCGAACGGGTCCTTCAACGCGCCCTACTGACCTGCGCGTTCGACGTCGCCGCGCGGATCGCCGTCTATGCCGAGGGGCCGGCTAACACCCCGCACCAGTTGATCACCGGTAGCCGCCGCGCTCTGGCCGACCTCACCGCCGTCCGGACCCGCTGGCAGCGCAGCACAGCCACCACACCAGCGGCACCTCGCGCACCGCGCAGCCCGGCCGTCTCCCGCGCGGGCCCGCCACCCCGAGCCATCGCAGTCGGCGCACGAACACTCCGATGAACCCACCCGCTCCGGCCGACCTAGCGTCGGCCGGAGTGAAGCGGCGGGGCCATCCAGAGCGCCACGTCCTGTCAGGAAGCACTCGAACCGACCGTAAGGCCACGGGGCCCTGACCGCTCTTCGGCATCGCAGAGCGCCTCGACGAGCGCCTCCTGCACGGTATCCTCGGACGCCGTCAATATGGTCGCTCGGTGAAGGTGGGCTGCGCAGTCTGGAACGGCCCCGGATGAAGCAGCGAGCCGTACAGATTCAGGCTCAGCTCGCTGAGCCGCCCGCGTTCGACGAACCTCCGGATGACAAATGCGGTGACGGTCTTCTTGCCGCCGATCACGTTGCCGCACCAGGCAGTTTTCGTCTCGTCTGCCACACTGCAATGATGATCGTCAGACCCGCGCAGGAGCGTGACTTCCCCAGCTTTCTTGCCCTGGCTGGCCAGGTCGAGCACTGAGCAGTTTCCAACCTGACGGGCGGTTGGACGGCACCCCCGGCGGCGGGCATGAAGAAAGCTCCTGGTAGACGGGTTCACGACCAAGATCACCAGTCCGCCAGGAGCTTTCGCGTGCTTGTCTACCCTTCCGGTATCGATCTGTCCAGCCGCGGTCTGCAGCACCTCTCCGGTCTCCTCGCAGGTCACCGCCGTCGGATCGGCTCCCGGTGGCGTCGCCTGACCTGTGGCCGGCAGGCCCTGCTCGTCCTGGCCCACCTTCGCTGCGGTGACACCTACGCCCGCCTCGCAGCAGGCTTCCGCATCGGGATCGCCACGGCCTACCGCTACATACGCGAGGCCGTCGACCTCCTGGCTGCCCTCGCGCCCACGCTGGAGCAGGCCATGACGACCGTGCGGAAGAAGGCGTACGTGATCCTGGACGGCACCGTGCTGCCGATCGACCGCATCGCCGCCGACCGCCCGTACTACTCGGGGAAGAAGAAGCACCATGGGATGAACGTGCAGGTCCTCGCGGATCCCGCCGGCCGTCTGATCTGGGTCTCGGACGCGCTACCCGGAGCCGTGCACGATCTGACCGCGGCCCGGACCCACGGCATCCCCGACGCTCTCGCCGTCGACCACATCAAGTGCTGGGCGGACAGTGATGATGGTTCATGGCGTCACCGACAGATCTGTCCCTTGGGCTGACTGACCGGAACCTCGTGTCCTTGCCTTGATCCGTCGGTCTGTGGGTGACGCGATCGCGCGTGGCCGGCCAGGGGCGTCGTGACTTCATAGGTGCTTGTGCAAGAAGACCCGTCACTGTCGTGTCCGCCTGCTCCGACCGGCCCGTGTTGCCCTGTCAGCACGATGAGAAGGCAGCAGCTCCCACATGATCAACCAGCAGCCCGAGAAGGAAGTCTTCGCCGGAGTCGACACCCACACCGACACCCACCATGCCGCCGTCGTGGACCCGCTGGGACGTCCACTCGGCGACCGAGAGTTTCCCACGACCACCCAGGGATACCGCGCCCTGTTGATGTGGCTCATCACGTTCGGCCACGTACAAGTGGTGGGTGTGGAGTGCACCGGCTCCTACGGCGCCGGACTGACGGCGGTGCTGAGCGCGGCCGACCTGACGGTGGTCGAGGTCAACGCCCCCGACCGGGGCACCCGACACACCCGTGGCAAATCCGACCCGATCGATGCCTATGCCGCCGCCCGCGCAGCAGCCTCAGGACGAGCCACGGCCATCCCCAAGTCCCACACCGGCACGGTGGAAGCCCTTCGCCAGCTGCGTGTGGCCCGCGCGTCCGCGATCAAGGCCAGAACCCAGGCGATCAACCAACTCATCGGCCTGCGGGTAACCGCTCCCGAGCCTCTGCGCGCGTCGCTCACGGGGCTCACCCGCACCACCCTGGTCAACCGCTGCCTTCGGCTGCGGCCAGGAGCTGACCTCACCTGTCCCACGGAGGCCGCCCGCTACGCACTGCGGCAACTGGCACGCCGCATCCGCATGCTCACCGAGGAGATCGACGAGGTCACCGAACGCCTGACAATGCTCACCACGTCCGCCGGTCCTGAGCTCGTCGCACTATTTGGCGTGGGCACAGAGACCGCCGGTCAGCTCCTGGTCACGGCCGGCGACAACCCCGAACGGCTGCGCACGGAAGCCGCGTTCGCCGCTCTATGCGGCGCCGCTCCAGTTCCGGCTTCCTCCGGACGCACCGACCGACATCGACTCAGCCGAGGCGGAGACCGCCAGGCCAACCGCGCCCTCCACATGATCGCGGTAGTGCGGATGCGCTACTGCCCCCGCACTCGCGCCTACGTTGCGCGCCGCACCCAGCAGGGACTCTCCAAGAAGGACATCATCCGTTGCCTTAAACGCTTCATAGCCCGCGAGGTCTACCACGCGCTCACCCGTACCCACAACGGCAGCACCGCTCCGTCGACTTGACTTCTATAGGAGCATCAAGGCGTACCAGGGCGCAGGTCCTGCGGTCCGTGTCCCGTTCCGGGGCAAGAATCTGCGCGGCTGGCGTCGGCGCCACAACCGCGATCACGCCAAGATCCGCAGCCTCGGCGAACGCGCCATGGCCACCCTCAAATGCTGGCGGCTCCTGCGGAAGCTCCGCTGCAGCACCACTCGGATCACCGCCGCCGTCCGAGCCGTCATCGCCCTCGAACTCGCCACCTGACCAAGATGGAAAAGGCTCACTGGTTCGGCCCGATGGTCGAAGATCTCGACTTCCATGACGCCGTGAACAAGCACATTCGTCGGTCGACTGCGCTCGTGGCCGTTTCTACGGGATCGGGCGTCCTCGGCGGATTGTTGCTTGGAGTGAAGGAGCCGGTCGTTCACGTCGATTGGCTGGTGGTCTCGGAAGAAGGCCGCGGCAGAGGCGTCGGTCGTGCGCTCATGGATGAGGCATCACGCAGGTTCGTGCGGGGGCCGGGCAGCATAGAGGTGGTCACCTTCGGGGCTGACCACCCAGGCGCTGTTTCCAGTGGCGCGCGCGTCTTTTACGAGTCGCTGGGCTTCACCCCCGCCGAGGCGGCCGAACCGGGACCGGAAGGCGGGTCACGGCAGATCTACCGCCGGACCATCACCTAAATCACCCGCCGTTGGCCCTAGCCACGATCTTGCCAAGGTGCTCGTCCTGGGCGTGGCCGTACCGCCAGATCACGCGGCGGCGGATCATGCTGCCCTGTTCCTTGTGGCTCGCGTGGGCGGTACGAAAGCGGCCCCGGGACCAGAAGGCACGCGACCAGATGCCGAGCCGGCGCCATGCTGGCGCAGCCTCGCAGCAGTTCCATTTCGCTACGCCCCGCTTCCCGCCTACTGGGGGGAACCGTTCACGAGGCGCTGGCGAGCGCCGTGCGTTCCCGTCGCTGCCGAGCGATGTCGCTGCTTACCCTGCGGTGAAGCAACCACAGGCGCGGATCCAGCCGCCTTGCTCGTGCGCGGCGGTCCCACGCTCGTGCCCCTTGGACAAACTGCTTCGCTCGAAAGGTAACGAAGTCGGCGTTCGGCCGGACGAATTCGGGTTGAAAGAATGGCGTCTCACCAAGTCGCCCGATGGTCATGGAGCCCAACGTGGCGCCTTCGCGATGACGGCACTCGATCCATAGGCCAGCCGCGGGGTTGGACACTCGCACGCTGTGCTCCCCGACCTGCTCTGCCGTAGCACGCTCCCAGCCCCGCACGTTACGAATGGCGCGCGCAAACTCATCCAAGCGGTGGGTAATACCGGAAGCGGCGGCGATTGCGTCCTTCATTTGACCTCCATAGCTCAGCGGCGCCCGGTCAGAGGGTGGCGTTGCGGCTGTTGCGCGGCTCCAGGTCGGCGAGGCCGGAGATCTCGATCAGACCGGCGGATATCGCCTTTGGCCCGGCCGTCTCGCCCTCGGACGCGATCGCGCGGATCAGGCTTGTCTTGCCATGGCGTCATCAGCAGGCCCGCCCTGGTTCGCACCCAGATCATCACGTCGACCTCCGACCGTCGATCGTTCATGACGTCATGACGACTGGGCCGTCGAACTCGAACAGGCTCACGGCGTCCCGCATCGCCGACTCCACGAGGTATGCCGCGGAGGTCTCCAGCATGTACGTCGCCCGTAGCGTACCCGTCCGGTACACCGTCGACGCAGGGCTTGGGGTGATCCGGCCCAGAGGCCCAGGCAACTTGACTCGTGCGCAGCATGGCCACCTCCGCCGCAGGCTGCGAGAACTGCACCAACCGGCCAACCCGTGGCGCCACCAACAAGTAGGAGCACGCGGCACAACCATCGTACATTTGTCCGAATTCCGCTCTACTGCCATGCGGTAGACGCGAGTTAACTCAGACCTTTCGCCCGGAGCCGGGCGGGAGAATCCGAGAGGAGAGCACAGATGGCAGACAGGACATCCGCACAAGTGGGGGCCAGCCCCGCCCTTCTGATCGCCGTGGAGGAGCTGGCGACAGCACACGACCGCAGCGAGTCCGAGCGGTCCGATGTCACCAGCTCGCAGAACAGTGCGGGCGATGATGGCGACAACCGAGACCTGAACCTCCCGAAGGAGTAGGGACACCCCATGGAGCACCGGCTCATTACCCACATCGAGAAAGCTCTCGGCTGGGACGGGCCGGGTTCCGTGGGGACCGCGTTCGCACGCGGCCGTCTCACGGACCCGGAGCTGCCCACACGGCTGTTGACCCCACACAAGCTGCTGGACCTGATCAAGCACCGTCACCTGGCCAACCCGCAGCTGCGCTGCTACGCCCAAGGCGACGAAATTCATCCGTCCACGTTTCTGTCCACCAACGTCAACCGGCGCAGGCAGGCCGTGAGCCAGGCCGACATGGCAGCCCTCGGACGGATCCTCAACGAGGGCGGCACCGTTGTCCTGGACCATGTGGACTTCTTCGACCCGACACTGGAAGTCGCCTGCCGAGCCCTGGGCTGGTGGTCGGGCGAACTGACCTCCGCCAACGCCTACCTCGCGGTCGGTGAAACCGACGGATTCCATCTGCACTGGGATGATCACGAGGTCATCGCTGTACAGATTTCGGGCGAGAAGTCGTGGGAGGTCCGCGGCCCGTCTCGGTCGGCGCCGATGTACCGCGATGCGGAACGCAACCGCACGCCCTCCGAGCAGGTCCTGTGGAAAGGCACCATGAGGGCCGGGGACGTCATGCACATCCCCCGCGGCTACTGGCACACCGCAACCCGCCTCGGATCCGGCAGCAGTGGCCACTCACTCCACGTGACGTTCGGGTTCACCAGACGGACTGGCGTTACGTGGGCCAACTTCCTCTCCGACGCGGCCCGCGCCGATGAGGCGTTCCGCCAGAATCTGGAGAGCGCGGAAGAATCAACGCACAAGGCCCTGACAGACAAGCTCAGCGCCCTGGCCACCGGCTACAGCCCCGAGCGCTACCTGGACGAATTGAGGTCCAGTACCCCGCCCGCACGCCACATGCCGCACATTGCTGCCTTCGGCCGGCCAGATGGAGTCGCGGCCGTCACCGAGTTCGCGCCATCCATCGTCCGATCCGACGACACAGTCCAAGTCAGCGGAGGCGGCAAGCGGCTGACCTTCCACGAGCACGCAGAACCGGGCCTCCGCGCACTCCTGTCGGGCCACCCGGTCCACCTCGACGGCGCATCCGAAGACATCACCGCTCTGGCCGACCTGCTGATCACGGAGGGGCTGTGCGAACCACTGACGCAAGTATCGTCCTCGGGCTACACCGGTCTGGTCATTCCCGTGACCTACTCGAAGCAGCCTCCGACCTCGGCATAAGGCGAATCGATACCGCGTCCAACTACCTACGCCATCGCTCCCACGAGACCCTCAAGAATACGGCCGGCGACCTGCTGCCGAACTTCTCGGTCTCCACCAAGGTCGGATTCTTCCCCGAGGGCCACAGCCTCGATCCCGCCCGACTGCGGATCGCCGTCGAGCAGGCAGTCAGAGACCTCGGACATGAGCCTGACCTGGTATTTCTTCACAACCCGGAGCACTCGACATCCGACGCCGGGACACTTGGGCCGGCATGCGCAGCCTTGGCCGACACCGCACGAGCGGGGCTCTGCCGTTCCTGGGGTGTCTCAACCTGGGATCCGCGCCCGCTCGTAAATCTCGACGTGCCGCGCCCTGATGTCCTCATGGTCCGGGCGGGGCTACTGGTGGGGGCCGACGTCCTCGAAGCAGCCGAGGCCCTGGTGACCCGGTGGCGTCCTTCGCAGGTTTGGGGAATGAGCCCCTTCGGGGGAAGTACAGCCCAAGAGGTGTGGGAGCGGTTCGATCCAGGGGTCTTCCTACGACGATCCGCGTCGGTCACGAAAGTCCAGGCCGCGTTCCGCTCCTCCTACGCCCTGCCCCGGGTCGACACGGTCGCTGTCGGCACGGACAACGTCACCCACCTGCGGGAGCTGACCGAGGCCCTGGCACACGAGGTCGACATGAACGTGGTCCAGGAATACCGACAGCTCCTCAAAGCCCGTCAGCTTGCCTGAAGCTCCTGTAACAACTGCTCCGCCGTTCTCCGCGCAGGGACCAGGCGGGGGTCCGCGGGATCAGAGTAGGGGCCGAGGATCTTCGCGGCGACGAACAGCACCATCAGCTTGCCGTCCCGGGTGGCCAGATCGTTGCACCGCTCTCTGCGGACGCGGTCGGCCAGAGCCGGGACGGCAAGGGAGGCCCCCCACAGGTTTGCCGCATCCAGGCCGCACGGGGCCATGCCCCAGTCCTCCCAGTCGAACACGCAGAACACCGGCGCCGTCATATTCGCCCAGTTGAGATCTGCATGGGCAGGCCGCCAATCGGCCACTGCCGTATCGACGCCGGGGAAGACACTGTGGATCGTTGCCGTGACCAGTTCCTGCGTGAGGGTTTCGGTGTCCGGTGTCGCGATCCGGCTCGTTTGTTGCACAGCGAGGGCCTCTAGTGAGGCATTCAGCGACGCCCACCATTCCTCGGCCAGTCGCGGTGGCTCCGTCACCACGGCGCTCCCCACTGGTACACCTGGCAGCAGTCCCGTCTCGTCGGCCCGCCACACCACCGGCTCCGACTCGTCCCGCCACGCAACACCGGCGAACCAGGCTGGCTTGTCGACCCCTCGCAGAGCCTCAGCCGACGCAATGCCATCCCCGCCCTGAACCCCGATCCGGTCGAGCCCTCGCCGCTCAATGCGCACCCACGTACCGCGGTCCGTGGGTGCGCCCACCGACCGACGCTTACGCACCACGGTCTCGTGATCAAGGCGCACCCCCAGCATTCGCTCCACACGGTCCAATACGTCTTCCACAGGCTCTTTGCGCAGATCCACCGAACGCAGCGTCATACGCCAGAAAATACCAAGCCCCAGCCGCAGCAGTCCGGCCCTTCGAAACAGCTTTACGCCGGCTCCATCAGGCTCTTCCTCTGGGTCCGGAAGGCGTGCACGAGCATCGCCAAGGTGATGTGCCGGCATCAACTCAGGTAACGGCGTGCCGCGCACTGCACAAGTCCCGGTCCACCGCAGGCCGTCCCGCATCGAGGGCGCTCGCCACTGTCCATCAGTAGGCAGTGCGCCACGATCTCTGCCCCAGCCGACCGAGCCCCTGGAACCGGATGCGCACTGCTGGTTCTCCGAAGCGCACGCCTCATGGGCACAGGCCGCCGTTGAGCGGCGTGAGCGCCGAGTGCGGGTGCGCGACGGGGCGCGCAGGGCCAATGCCTGTGAACGCGCAGACGAGCGCTCGCAGGCGGAGCTCGACAAGCGTCGGTGCCTGACCCGGAGATGGGCTCAGCGGCGTGCGTCGTCCAGGTGTGCCATGACGAAGCCGTGCTCCTCTGGATGACGTGCCAGGCGTGCCATCGTCCACGCAGTCCGCGCGTCCATTCCCTCACCGAAGTCGGCAGCCAGGCGCCGTGCCTGCCACGTTGTGCGTGGGGCGAGTATCCACCGTACGAGCGGGAACCGGATCCTGTCGATGCCGGCGGTCGTCCGTCCCTCCCCGTCGTGTGATTCCTCGGAGGCGAGATCGGGGATGTTCGGGTCAGTCACGATCGCGAGTCTGGTGACGGCCAGGCCGCTGTGGCGGCCCACCGGGTGGATATCACCGAAACGGGCGACCTCCGAGCCTGGTGGTTGACGTCTGCCGGGCGTGGCTCGACAGGCAGCGGGCCAAGGCGAGTCGACTTCTCGGATCGCGCCCGCTCAGGCCCAACTGCGCCGTACGGTCATTCCACGGATGGCAACCGGGCGGTGACGCCAGGTTAGAAAGGGGAGGAGATCCCAGGATGGTCAATGCCCGTACGTACCCGTTGTGGCGGGATCTTGCGATGAGTGAGGACCTCCCCAAGGAAGCCCTCAAGACGGTGATCGAGGCCCTGTGCGCCCCGGCGACAACTCCGGGCGGCTTCGACTCCCGGGCCGACCAGTGGCGGGAGGAAGCCCTCAAGGCCGCACTGCCCGCGCTGCTGGCGCGGACGTCTACCAAGCGGCTGCGGGGCCGGCTCCTGGTGCATGGCGACGAGAAGTTGCTGGCCGATCTGGCGGCCGAGGGCACGGTGACAGCAGCCGACGTGCCCGCCATCGTTCGGCACCGCCGGGTCTGGGCCGGACTGGTCTCCGCTCTGGCACGACACCGCGACCAGGTCCAGGCCGCGATCGCTCTCCTGCCCCGGCTCGCCGACCATGAAGTGGAGCACGTCGTCCGGGACTGGGACCTCGACCGCTACACCCGCACCGAAGGAGACGCGTCGGCCCCGCCGCTGCCGCAGGAACTGTTCGACGCCGTCCTGGAAGCCTGCCTCACTCCGCTCGCCGCGTACCTGCTCAGTCCGGAGCCCGAAGAGGGATGGGAAGCTGTGTCCGCGTTCTCGAAGGACTGGTCCCTGCAGCTGGGAGGCCACAGCGGATGGACCATGCTGGCCCGGTGTCCCGAGCGGTGGAAGGAGCTCGCCGCACACCCGGTACTCGGGACGGCCGTCCAGCACCTGCTGCTGGACCAGGCGGAGACGCAGGCCGTTGAAGACGCCCGGTTCCGCGCCGCCACCAACACCGACCCGGACAACAAGGAACTCCCCGCCGAAGACCCGGCTCCCGCCCTCAGCGAAGACCTTCTACTCGCATGCCTGCCGGCGCTGTGCCTACCGGAGCTGGCCAAGCTGCCCAACCCGCAGGTGACTGCCCGCAGGACCCTGCACCACATCGCCCACCGCATCCACAACAACCCGCGCCTCCCCAACCTCGCCGCCGACCAACTGCACGCGGCCACCGACGCACTCGTGGCCCGTGGCCAGCTGCTCAGCCCCTTCGAGAAGCAGGCCAACGACCACGAATTCGACGGCGGTGTCCTGCGTCTTGCCGAGGATCTGGCCCTTCTCAGCGCCAACCCCGACCATCTCGCTGGGGCCTGCGCGCAACTCGCCTGTCTGGATCAGCCGGCCGTCGTCTCCCCCGCGACGAGCCGGACCCTGATCCGCATCGTCGACGACAGCCTCGACCCTGACTACGACCGACCGGCCCGGCTCCTTGAACGCCACTCGGAGCACCGCCGGGTCCAGGCCCTGGCCGCCCTAGCCGCCAACCCGCACACCCCGCACGCCGCCGTCAGCGACGTCCTCCACGGGCTGCACCCCGCCGAGCTGGCCTGGATCGCCGAGAAGACTGGCGGCCCCGACTGGTTCCTGACTTCGGCAGCATCCGTCCCGACCGCTGAGGACGAAGACGACGGAGTACTGCGGCTGCTGAGCGACGACGACCTCGCCCAGCACTCCGACCCCGCAGCCATCCTGCAGTCCTGGCTCAACTCCCCCGCCGCCGATGAAATCCACTCCCGCTCCGAGGTCTACCGGGCAGTCGTCAAGTCCCGCCACCACACCCTGGAACACCTGCGTCAGATCCCCGCCGACGAGATCCTCTGCCGCCACGAACCCGAGATCGCCCTGAAGATCCTGCTGGACCACTGCGGACGCAGCACCGGTCGATGGACGGCACTCGCCGCCGCCGTGACCTTCGCATATGACGAAGAGAAAAGCACCTTCGGTCAGCTCATCGACTCGCTGGACGGCGCACCTGCCCAGGCGCAGGCCCTCTGCCCTTCGGTGTCGATCCTGGGTCCGGAGAGCAGTTCTTCGTCCGTTGGAGGCGCTGGCTGGCCACCGGTCGGCCCGGCATGACTGGTTCTTTGACGGGCAGGCAGCGGGTCGCAGCGGTGATCATTCGGGACCGGCATGTCTTGATGGTGCGTGAGCGGGGCAAGGGCCCATCGGGCCGCCACGACGGCCAGGAGTACTGGACTCTTCCGGGAGGTGGCATCGAGCCCGGCGAGTCACCGGAGGACGCGGTGATACGCGAGGTGGCCGAAGAGACCGGCCTGACCGGGGTGTCCGTGCGATACGTGTACGACGTGCCATACCCGTCAGGATGGACTGCCTGCTACCGCATGGACGTGGCACCGGGCGAACCCCACCTAGGCGTGGACGACGGGCTCGCCTGTGACTGTCCCCGGATGACAGGTCTCAGCTGGGTACCCCTACCTGAGAACCCATCCAACAACGCGTACATGGTGCCGCCTCTGCTGATGTCCACCGACCACACCGGCTGAGTTGCTGCCGACTGGTCAACCAGCCACGCTCCCGGCCGACCCGCCCCCAGGATGTCGGCGCCATCCGGTCTCGTTGTCACACCCTCCCGGAAGGAAATCCTGTGCCGACTGTGGTGATCGTGTCCGGCCCTCCCGGGACAGGCAAGACCTGCCTGTCCCGCCAGCTCGCTACCCGTCTGGCCCTGCCCTGGTTCAGCCGCGACACCATCAAGGAGGCCCTGTTCGACACCCTCGGATGGTCGGACCGCCAGCGGTCCAAGGAGCTTGGCGCAGCGTCCGTGGCTGTGCTGTTCTCCCTGCTCTCCGACACCCTGGGAGCCGGAACGAGCTGCCTGACGGAATCCAATTTCCGCCGGCCGCACTCCAGCCCGGACTTCCAGCAACTTCTCAGTACCACCGGCGCCGAGGCGGTACAGATTCAGTGCAGCACGGACGGCGTCATCCTCCTCAACCGCTTTACCGCCCGCTCTTCCTCCACCGAGCGGCACCCCGGCCACTGCGACGACCAGAACATTGACGAATTCCGCGGAGAACTCCTCGCCGGCCACTACGAGCCCCTGGACCTGCCAGGGCCCCTCCTGACTGTGAACACCACCCGCTTCGACCACGTCAACATCGACGCACTGGCCGCCCAGGTGTCCGCCCTGCTCCACCCCGACGCGCTGTAACCCGCCCCGGGGCGGCCTGACTCGTCCCCCGGCTACCAATTGGATTCCCACCCCGCTCAGCAGCTCCCGGAAGTCCGTGGTGACTCCCCAGGACGGGGTGGTGCTGGGCAAGTCGGCACTGGCTGGCCAATCCGCGCGAAGACTTGCCGAGGAATTGGGGATCAGCGCGGTCGCCGAGGACCTGAGGCTGTGGTCGTTTCAACCGCGGCGAGAACGGCATTGTCGGCCTGACCTACCTCGCCCCTGCCCTTCCCGAGGCAACATTGCGCGCGGACTTCACCGCTGCCGCAGCAACTGAGCGTGTTCAGGGCCGTGAACCCGCGCTCGACGACATCGCCCTGGTGCGTTCACCAAACGAACTGGCCGCTGACGGGGCAGCACGCGGACTACCTGAAACCAATCGTTCGCCGCTTCGCCGGGTGCCGCTGAGGTCAGACACCGGCGAGTAAGTCGCGTCCCCGCCCCTCAAGATCGGCCACAGGCCCGAAAGCGTGCGAAGTCACCGCACATACGGGAGACCGCCTTCCGGGTACGGACAGAGCCGACACCGTCCGTACGGTCGATTGCCCGGTGCCAGGTGGCGCGCGCCTGCGGCCGAAAGCGATCTCCAGACCGGCTCGATACACGCGACCTTCCCGGGCCCGGACGAGGACGGGCGCGATGTATTGAGCTGAAGGGGCCGACAGGCCACCTCATGAAAGCGCGAGGTTGACCCTGCTCGGCGACCGGCGGTTCAGGGGGCGATCGCCAGGCCGAATCAGGCACCCGCACTGCCCACAGGTTGGTAGCGTCCCCGTGCCGTGTCGGCCGGCACGGCACTCGCCCCGCAGAGAAGGCAACCATGCCCACGAACATCCGCCGAGCCGTCATCCCCGCCGCAGGTATCGGCTCCCGGCTGCTGCCCCTGACCAAGGCCATCCCCAAAGAGATGCTGCCAATCGGGGAAAAACCCGTCATCGAGCACACCGTCTGTGAACTCGTCGCCTCCGGGATCACCGACATCACCATCGTCGTATCCCAGGGGAAGAACCTTATCCAGGAGCATTTCCGCCCCTCCCCTGCACTGGCCGAACAGCTCAGGGCCGACGGAAAGGCCCACCTCGCCGACGCGGTGGACGAGGTCGCGGACCTGTCCCGCCGCGGCCACATCACCTACCTCGACCAGCACGGCCCGTACGGCAACGGAACACCCGTCCTCAACGCATCCCACAACTTCCGCGACGAGCCCATGCTCGTGTTGTGGCCCGACGACGTCTTCGTCTCCGAGGTCCCCCGCGCGCAGCAGCTGATCCGGGCATACGAGGCGATGAGCTGCCCCGTGCTGGCCCTCATGCCCATGGACCGGGCCCACTCCTACCGATACGGCGTCCCCGTCGTCAAGGAAGACATGGGAGGAGGGACGCTGCGGATCACCGGTCTGGTGGAGAAGCCGAAGCCGGCAGACGCACCGTCCGACTACGCCGCCATCGGCGGATACGTCGTCACCCCCGGCATCATCGACGAGCTGCGCGAACAGACCCGTCGCTGGCACGCCGCCGGGGACCCGACCGCGGAGGTGTACCTCACCGATGCCATCAACGCCTACGCAGCAACCCGCGCCGCCTACGGGCAGGTCATCCAGGGCCGCTGGTTCGACACAGGAAATCCAGCCGCCTACCTCGAAGCCCAGTTCGCGACCGCCCTACAGCACCCCGAATACGGCCCGCGCCTGCGCGAACTCGCACGGAGCCTGGACACACCCGACACCTGATCCGCATTCCTTCCGCGCCGGCGGCGCGAGGTCTTGACACAGCGCGTGACGTCCGGCGGCTCGCTTGATGGATGCCACTTGGCCGCAATCGCCATACTTCCTGTCATGCCGATATCGCACAGCCCAGTCCCTCCGCCCATCCCCGAGGTCTCCCTGCTTGCGCTGGATCTCGACAACACCCTGATCAACAGGAACGCCGCCTTTCGGTCAGCCGCCACAGTATTTCTGGCTGAACAAAGGAGGTCGCCCGTGGACGTCGAGATGATCATGGAGCTCGACCGGAGCGGGCACGCCCCTCGGCCCGTCGTTGCCGCAGCGCTGGCTGACCGGTGGGAAGGAGCGGTTTCGTCCGACACGATCGCCGAGTTCCTGCACCGCGGTCCAGCGGCCTACGTTGCCCTCGACGAGACGGTTCGCCGTGCGCTGCTCGCCGTTAGGGCCGCGGGGGTGCCCTGTGTGATCGTCACCAATGGGTGGACCGACCAGCAGGAGGAAAAGATCCGGACCGCTGGACTCGACAGCCTCGTCGACGGCTGGGTGATCTCTGAGTCGGTTGGCTCCCGGAAGCCTGGCCCTGAAATCTTTCACGCAGCCGCTGCTGCCGTCGCATTGCCGGCGTTGGACCGGGCCGCCACCTGGATGATCGGCGATGCCGGGCACACTGATGTGCTGGGAGCGGTCAACCTGGGTTTACGCAGCGTCTGGGTGTCCGGGGGCCGCCCGTGGGTCGAGACCTCGTTCCGGCCGACCCATATCGCGGTCGACGTGGTAGAGGCCATCGCCCATGTGCTGGAGGGAGGGGCCCGGCGTGACTCGCGACCGGGTGGCGGAAGTGGTGTGTCAGGCCGAGGGGCGTAAGCCGGATGTGCGCCAGGCGAACCGGTCGGGTTCCACAGCCAGTTTCGGGATGCTGCGGTCGAAGGTGACTTCGTCTCGTGCCGCTGACGCTGAGACTCCAGGCGTATGTGTGCACCAGGCGGTGCTCCCGGGGGCGATGTACGCATTCGCCACCGGGGTTCGGGATCGGCCTGCTATTCGCCGGAGGTCCCTCGATCTGAGGCGGAGGCTTGGAGTGTATTTGGCCTCTCATTGGAGGGGCGGATTGGCATACGTATTCTGAGCGAGGTTTGCCGATCGCAGTTCAGATGCTGGCCGACCGTGTCGTCGGTCGGCGCCCGTAGGTCACGCGGTGACGGCCGATACGAGGGACTTGTGCCGGTGAGCCAGGCGCTGGGAACTGACGGACCCGATGAGCCCTTCGGCTTGGGCGAGAAGTTCCCGCGCCCTGTCGTTCTCACCGCACTGGTACACCGTGTCGGCCAGGTCAAGAACGGCGTAGAGGTGGTCGCGCGGGTAGTCGGGCGAGGACGCCCCGATACGTCGGCTCAGGTAGGGCACGGCCCGGGCCGGGTGGCCGCAGGCGAGCCAGGCCCGACCGGTGGCGGCGTCCATGGAATCCCTCGTCAGCCATGTCGCCCACCAAGGCGCGAGCTGGTCTGGTGTGTCGAGGTGCAGCAGTGCTTCATCGCGGAAGCGAAGTACCCCGTCAGTATCGTGGCGCTGCCCCGCGGCGTAGACGCGCCGCTCGCTGATCACTGCGGCCAGGGCGGAAGGGAGCGCCGGGGTTCGCGCGGCTATGTCGAGAAGTGCAGCGGCATCGTTGTGGTAGCCCAGCCATGCGGCCTGGTACGCAGCGGAAGCCACAAGGTTTGCCGTTGAATGCCGGGTACTCAGGGAATCTCCTGCCTCACGGGCCAGCCGCATGCCCGTGTGGTAGACCCGCTGGGCCTGGGGGTGCTTGCGTGCGTCAAAGAGCATCCAGCCGACTTGCTCGCTCAATTCGAGATAGGCGGTCTGGAGTCGGTCGACAAGGGGGCTGTGCCCGCGTGCCTGCGCTACAACTCGAGTGGTGCTCTGCCAGATTCCCATACCCCAGGTGAGATCGACCTTGGCGCTCCCGGTGGAGTCGTCCATCTCCCGGAGGCTTCGAGCAGTCGTCTCGATCGACAGAACGAGGTTCTCGCTGAGTCGCGTGCCCGTAGGCGCAAGTGCGGCGTCCGCTGTTGGGCCGAGCAGCAGCGCCAGAGCGGGGGCGGTAGCCGCTGCACCGGTGAGCAAGAGCAGGTTGCGGCGGTCCATGGTGTCTCCTTGGCTGATTTCGTCGAGCAGAGCCTCCAAGGGCGCGTCTCCGGGCGCGTCAAGGTGGCGACGCCGCGCCCGTGGTCGCGGCAGATCCCATCCGATGTCGGCCGCGGTGATACATCGTCCGGCTCTGGCGGTGAGAACGGCCAAGGCATCTGCCTGGTTGTCGGGCTGCGGGCGAGAGGGCACATCACGCAGCCACGGGTAGGCCGCCTTCAGGCTGAGTGGAGAGCAGCCTCGGCGGGCGCGCCGTTCGTTCATGCGAGCGATCAGCTGCTCCGGCCGCATCCCTAGCTGTTGCAGAAGGGCGGCGAGCACCGTCACCGGCGGTACATCTAACGCTGCAGGCTCCATGGGCACTCCCAGTCCGGCGGTCCTGGGCGGAAGGTACCACCGCGAAGGGGACCGACAGAAGACGGGACGAAACGGGCCTGGTGTACGTACACCAGGCGTTGAATTCGGTGTGCGTAAACCGAGTTGGTGCGCACACCGTGTACACCACCGCAGCCCCTCGCGATCACGGGCCGACCTCCGCTTGGCTGTCTCACCTCGCAGAAATTCATGGAGGTGAGCAATGCGAGCAGTGGTTATCGGCGCGTCAGGGCTCCTCGGACGCAGCGCGATGCGCGCTTTCAATGGTGTGGCCGTGACGGGCACCAGCTTCAGCAGGACCGAACCAGGGCTGGTCCGGATCGACGCGACGTCGGCCGGCGACATCGAGCACCTGTTCAGCCAAGGCCAGCCGGACGTCATCCTCAATTGCGTGGGTGAGCGCAGACCCGCCGTATGGGCCAGGACACCCGACCGTGCTCAGGACCGGAATGTGCTCGCGGCCCAACTCATCGCGGAGGGCTCCAGCCGGTGGGGCGCCCGCCTGGTCCACATCAGCAGCGACTACGTCTTCGACGGGACTTCGGCGCCGTACCGACCCAACAGCCTCCCGAACCCGCGGAACGCCTACGGCCGCTGGAAGCACGTTGCCGAGCAGGCCGTACGCGCAGCCTGTCCCGACGCGGCAATCCTACGACTGCCTGTTCTCTACGGTCCGGCGCAGTTCGCGGCCGAGACAAACCTGACCGAGATCGCTCACCAGATCAGTACCGGGGACCGCGTCGTGCTGGACGACGTGTGCGTGCGCTATCCAACGCACGCGGACGAGGCCGCCGAGGTATGCCGTCGGCTCGCCGAGGCTCTCGTCCAAGGCCAGCACCTTGGATCCGTTGCCCACTGGAGTGCGCAGCAGGGCTACACCAAGTACCGGATGGCGCTGCTGATCGCGCGGCAATTCGGCTTGGCCGCCAATCGCATCCACGCGGGGGAATCAGATGCGGTGTCCGGTGACCGGCCGGTCGATTGCCGACTCGACTGCAAGGGCCTTCCGGCGGCCCTCCGCCCCGTCCGACAACGGCTCTTCAGCGCCGAGTTCCCGGCTGTGGTCGCGCCCTGGCTGCTCCCCACCCGAATGAGCCACAGAAGGGATGTTCCGTGACCCTCACCGTGTACGAGGACTTCACCCGCGCGTACCTGACCGAGGTGAATGCCGCAGTCCGCCGCATGCTCACCCGCAACGCTGAGGCCGCCGCCTTGCTGAGGGAAGCCGTCGACAGCGGCGCTCAGGTTCGTGCCTTCGGCAACGGAGGCTCGTCGGCGATCGTTCGCTCCGCACTCCTGCAGCTCCACACCTACGCCGGCCTGTCGGTCAACGACTGCATGATGACTCCGGCGGCCATGGCCTATGGCGCGCAGCAGCAGACCTTCCGCACGGTGTTCGCCCAGTCGCTCGCCCCTGACATCAACGAGGTGGGCCTGGTCGTCGTCGCTAGCGTCAGCGGCCGGTCGGCCAACATCCTCGAGACCGTACGTCTCTGCGCAGACAACAGCGTGCCGGTTCTGGCCCTGGTGGGCGGAGACGGCACCCAGATGGAGGTGGCAGACGGCATGGTCTGGGCCACCGGCACCACCGACCAGCAGATCAGCGAGGATGCCATGCTGACCGCGCTGACTCTGGCCGCCGACGTCTTCGGCACTCGCGACCAGTCACCTCCAGCCATTCAGGAACGCCACCTCCACGCCCTCGCCACCATGGGCTCCGCCTGGCTGGGCAACTTCCTCACGGAGGCCACTGCGGCCGTGTCCGGCGCGATCCGAACCAGGCGCCGAATCTTCGTGCTGTGTCCCGACGGTGGCCCCCTCGCCCTGGCCGGCGAGCACTTCGCGCACAACCTCCGGTGGGACGCGCCCCTCGGTGTCGCAGATGTGCAGCCGCCGTTCGTCATCTCCGACCCATCGCTCGCCGACATGAGCGCGGTCTACAACGACCACCCCGACGCCGCGCACGGTGTCCGCTACCAGTTGAGCAGCGCCTCTCCCGGGGATGTGGTCTTCCTCCTGGCCTATGACTCGGACAGCCGGACTGTCCAGGAAGCGATCCGGGCCGCCGAAGCGGCAGGCGCCTGGCTCTTCCTCATCCATCAGGCCGGCCTGACTGGTTCCGGCGCCGAGCCGCGCCACTTCACACTGCCCCAGGTCAACCATTTCGGCCAGGCAGCGCTGCTGCAGTCCATCGCGCACCTGGTCTGCCGGACCACCCGCGCCGAACTGACGGCCGGCCCCGCCGGGCAAGTCACGCAGCTGTCGTCCGACGGCCTCATGGACCAGGACCTGGCGCCGCTCCGCGAGCTTTCCTCCGCCCCAGAACATCTCTGAAAGAAGGGCTTCAACATGTCCGAACGCGAGATCCACATCGAGATCGTCCGCCCCGCCCGCAGCCAGATCGCCGCACTGTCACGCCTCCCGGTCGCCTCGATCCTCGACGCCCTCGGCAAGACCGGAGCTCTCTCGCACTGCCTGAGGCTCCAGACCCCGGGCCTGGTCCTGTGCGGCAGCGCCGTCACGGTCCTGGGCCCGGACGTGACCGTGCGCCGAGCGGCCATCGACCTCGCGCAGCCCGGCGACATCGTCGTGGTTGCGGCTGGCGGCAGCAAGGAGCGCGCCTGCTTCGGGAGCGTGACCGCCGAACACATGCAAAGCCGGGGCATCACCGGCGTCCTGGTCGACGGCATGGTCCGCGACGTCACCGAGCTGCGCCGCATCGGCTTCCCCACCGTCGCTCGCGGCATCACCCCGCTGAACTACGACTATCCCGCGGGTATCCAGAACGGTGCGGTCAACGTCCCCGTGATCATCGACGGCGTCCGCGTATCTCCCGGAGACGTCGTGGTCGGCGACGAGGACGGGGCCGTGGTTGTTCCACGCGCCCAGGTCAACGCCGTCATCGACACCGTCCTGGCCGCTACGGCCGCCGAGGCCGAGAAGTGGTGGGGCCGCCGAGGCCAGAGCCTCGGCGCCGTTCAGCAGCTCGCCGACTCCGGTTACAAGATCATCTGAGGAGTTCCTGTGACCACCCACACCCAACTCGCTGAAACCTTTGAGCGGTTCGCCGCCCAGCAAGCCGCGGGCAGGTCCCCGCTGTACGCCACCTTGTCCCGCGCCGTCGCGCGCACCCCCGAACTCCTCGACCTCGCCGATGGCACCCAGCCTGGGCAGCCGGCCCCCAACATGTTGCTCGGAGCTGTCCACCACATCCTCCGCCGCGGCGTCCAGCATCCCCTGGCCACCTACTTCACCGGTCACGGACCGCTCGACGAGGAACGCGCCGGCAACCTGCTGACGGACTTCTGCCGACGCCACGTCGAGCACATAACGCGGATCATTTCCACCCGATCCGTTCAGACCAATGAGGTGGGCCGCTGCGCGGTGCTCCTGCCGGCCTTCGCAGCGCTCCAACAGCGACTCGACGAGCGCCCCATCCGGATCGTAGATGTGGGTGCCAGCGCCGGACTGAACTTACTGTGGGACCGCTACACCTACGACTATGGCGGGCAGCGGATCCGCCTTCCCGCCAGTCATCCGGACACGGTCCTGTCCTGCGAGGTCAAGGGTGAGATGCCGCCCCTGTCCCTGGACGTCGCACGGTTCGTCCGGCCGGTCGGGATCGAGCTCAATCCGGTGGACATCACCGACACCGAGGCCACCGAGTGGCTGGTCAGCCTCACCTGGCCGGAACAGACAGCGCGGATGCGCACCCTCAACAGCGCCCTGGCCTTGGCCGCACGCACACCACCGACGATTCTGGCAGGCCGGGCCGAGGACCACCTCGCCCACGTCGTCGCGGAGACCCCGACCGACCAGCACCTTGTGTTCGTCTTCTCGTGGTCCATCTACCAGATTTTCGGCTCGCCCGGTGGTCGGGAACGGCTGGTCGACACCCTCGCGGAGCTGAGCCGGCAGCGCCCTCTGCACGAGATCTCCATCGGGCACTTCGGCCACGAAACCCCTCGCATGATCACGGCCGACTACAACGACGGAGCAGGGGCGGCCCACATCGTGGCCCACTGCGACGTCTACGGCACCTGGATCAACTGGCTGGCCACAGCCGCTGGCCGCTCGACGGGAGCCAAGACCTCATGACACACACCATCACTAGGGCAGTCGTGGCCGCCGGCGGGGCAGGGACCAAGATGGCGCCGATCACCCGCTTCATCGCCAAGGAAATGCTGCCTGTCGCACGGAAGCCGATCCTGGAGCACCTGATCCACGAGCTGAGCGCGGCCGGCATTCAGGACGTCCTCTTTGTGATCTCCTCGCACAAGACGCAGATTCCCCGCTACTTCGGCGGCGGCGAGGCGTACGGAATGGACTTCTCCTACCGCATCCAGCGCGATGGGGCCGGCCCTGGGGCACCTGTTCTCGCTGCCGAGACATGGACACGGGAGCAGCCGTACGTCTTCGCCTTTGGGGACAACCTGATCCGCGCAGCTGCCGACGGTGAGCCGCCGCTGCGCCGCCTCGTTCATGGCAACACGGCGCAATGCTCTGTGCTGACCTGCCGGTTCAGCGCTGACCAGATTCCGCTGCACGAGACCCTGCTGGGCGCGGCCGACCCGCCCAGCCCGGACCCCGACTGCCCTCATGTCGTGAACTTCGGCAGAGAACTTCTGGACCACACCGGTGCTCCGTGGGTACACGCCTGCGCCGCCCGCTGGGTCCTGGGGCCATTCATCTTCGAGGCTCTGCGCGCATGCCCGCCCCGCTCCAACGGCGAGCTGTATCTCATCGACGCGGTGCGCCGCTGGATCGACGAAGGCAACAGTGCCAGGGCCATGACTCTGCTGCCGTCCGACCTCCGGTTTAACTGCGACAACTGGGAGACCTACGCAGATGCCATCGCCACCATCCGTGCCTGAACACCCCTCCATTCCGCACATGCGCAGACTCCTCCTCGGCACCGCCCCCCTGCCCGCGAACATCCGAATCGCCCTGGAGAGTCCCTATCAGAGGCCCGGGACCCAGGTCACCCTGGCCTTGCCCGAGCAGCCTGTACGCAGAATCGTCGTAGCCCTGCCAGTCGAGAAGGGCGACGGGAGCAAGTACGGCCGCAGCCTCGACGAGATCGGCCAGCTCCCACCAGACCTACGCGATGGAACGGCCTTCGTCGCACCGACCTTCAGCGAATCACCCTGGCTGGTCAATCATGCGACGCGAGCCAACTGCCGGCAGGAGGATCATCTCGTGCACGTTGTCGTGCCGACGGTCCACGCCCTCCTTGGCGGACAGTCCCGGAGACCGGTGCACCTGTTGGGGTTCAGCAAGGGCGGCTTCGCGGCCCTCAACCTACTGACCCGCTACCCTGACCGGTTTTCCGTCGCCAGCATCTGGGATCCTTCTCTGCTCAGCGGGAGGCCACCGCACCCGCAGCTCGTGGAGGTCGCCGGCAGCACCGGCCGGCTCAACGAGTACGACGTCCGGCAGAACCTGTGCCGACATGCGCCGGCCCTGCGAGGAGCCTGCCGCATCGCGCTCGGGGGCATCGGCACCCTGGCGGCCGACTGGATCGCCGGCCGCCAACTCCTCGAAGAGCTGCAAATCCCCCACCACGCCTACCAGGATGCTCCGGCGGAACACCGGTGGGACACCGCATGGCTCGCTCCCGCCATGCGGCAGGTGCTGGCTCTCGAAGCCGTCTCGCGTTGAAGCCGTCGAGAGGTATCAGTCCTTCAGCATCCTGTCGCGCACCGGGATCCAATTCAGGGCAGAGCGGATGCCTTCCTCCAACGGCAACTTCGGCGTCCACCCCAGAAGCTTTTCGGCCCGGTCGCTCTGGGTATAGCCGCCGGCGACGTCACCCGGGCGAGGGTCGGCGTCGACGGTGGCCAGGGGCGTGGACACGACGTTGTTGAACGCCGCGCACAGTTCCCGGACCGTGGTGCCGGAGCCTGTGCCCAGATTGATCGCGCTCGAGCGCTTCGACTCCGTCAGAATCGAGTCGAAGCGTTCGAGCGCCGCGACGTGGGCCGCAGCGAGGTCCCACACGTGCACATAGTCCCGGATACCCGACCCGTCACGTGTCGGGTACTTCGTACCTGTGACGGGGAAGGGGCGACCTTCCTGATGGGCCTGAATAAGTACGCCCAAGGCGTGGCTGGGTCGCCTGAGCTGAAGGCCGGTGCGCAGCTCAGGATCAGCCCCGATCGGGTTGAAATATCGCAGCGATAGCACGCGCGGTCCGGCCTCGGCGATGTCGCGGAACATCTCCTCGCACACGGCCTTGGTCCGCGCGTAGGGGCTCTGAGGCGCCAGCGGCGATTCCTCGTTGACGGGCGAGCCGTCCTCGGCCTGGTAGATGGAGGCGGAAGAACTGAAGACGATACGATCACAGCCATTGCGGTGCAGGTGGCCCACGAACGCCAGGCTCTTGGCTACGTTGGCCTCGTAGTAGCCCATCGGATCCGCAACCGACTCCGGCACCACGATCAAGGCCGCGCAATGCACCACGGCAGAAATATCCGGGTGCTCCGAGAAGATCCGGTCGATCAGCGCCGCGTCCGAGATGTCACCTTCATAGAAGGTCCGCCCTTCGGTGAATTCCTTGCGGCCCCGGACGAGGCTGTCGAGGATCACCGGGGTGATGCCCGCATCCAGACACGCTGACGCGACAGTACTTCCGATGTAGCCGGCTCCCCCGGCGATGAGGACAGACATGCGATTCTCTTCCCGGCCTCGGACCAGACCCAGTAGACGACCGGAGCAAGGCTAGCTGAGAAGCCAGGTATGAAAGTGCGGCCGCCGAAACCCGGTACGAATGCAGCCCCACACAACCTGTTGCTTTTAGGCCGCGCGCACTCTCCCTGCAGGATCCTGGATTGCCTCGGCCCTTGAGCACCCACGTGGATCATGCTGAGTTCACCGAGCCGGAGAGCACCGCCCGCCACCAAGCGGCGCTCCGCCCGTTCTCCCCTGCACCGCGTTCAGAAGGAGCCAACGGTATGACCGACATCGTCAAGCGCAACGCTCGCGCCATCCTCCTCGCCGGCGACGAGCTGGTCCTGATCAAGCGCACCAAGCCGGGCAGGGACCCGTACTGGGTGACGGTCGGCGGCGGCGTAGAGGAAGACGACCCAACCATCGAAGCAGCCCTGCACCGTGAGGTGTTCGAGGAGCTCGGCGGCAAGCTGGAGCGCGCCGAGCTCGTCCATCTGATCACCGAGCAGTTGGAGGGCGGCATCGGCGTTCAGCACATCTTCGCGGCCCGCCTGGAGTCGATGGACCTGTCCGCCCGTACGGGCACGGAGTTCGCCAAGCCGGAGCGGGGCGGGTACGAGGTGGTCCGGGTGCCGTTCACAGCCAAGGCCGTCCGTGAGCTGAACCTGATGCCGCCGGAGCTGGCCGACTTCATCGCCACGAACACGGACGCGATCGTCTCCGTCCTCAACACCCTCATCCGCGAGTCATGAGCGATGACGTCGGCCCCAGACTTCGTCAGCCAAAATGGCCCTGACAACGTGACCAAGACGACCCACGGCGCGCGGCTGGCCGAGCGGTGGGACGGCTTATAGCCGCTGGGCGCTGTCCACGAGCACGACCCCGAGCCGTGGGTTGGACACCAATCTCCCGCACGCGTTCGGTCAACCCATCCCCACGGCAGGCTGACCTGCAAAAACGCCCCGCCCGTGCGTTACCCCGTGGCGCATGGGCGGGGTCTCCGGCGTCTGGCCCCGCATTCCGTCCAGGTCCTTGTAGAGCGATGACAGCAGGACTTCACGCCTCCGGGCTCTTGTCCGCCCCCGGGCCGCTGCAGCGTGCCTTAGCGTGTGCGGCATGACGGTGCTGATCATCGGTGGCAGTGGATTCTTAGGGACGGAGTTGCTGCGCCAGGCGCGCGGGCGTGGCTGGGAGGCGGATGCGACGTTCCACTCCCGCCCTGGGGCTCGGCAGGCCAGCGCCTGGCACCAGCTCGATGTTCGTGATCCCGTGCGTGTGGAGGAGCTTCTGGCCGCGGTGGAGCCTCGTGCGGTGATCAACGTAACCAGTGGCGGTGCGGACTGGGCGGTCACGGCGGACGGGTCCGTGCACGTCGCCATGGCCGCCGCAAAGCTCGGGATCCGCCTGATGCACGTCTCCTCCGACGCTGTCTTCTCCGGCATCGGAAAGACTCACTACGACAAGACCTGCGCCCCGGACCCGATCACCCCCTACGGGGCCGCGAAGGCCGCCGCCGAGACGGCCGTGCGACTGCTGTGCCCGGACGCGGCCGTCGTGCGCACCTCCCTGATCATCGGCGACGGAGGATCCGACCACGAGCGGATCGTGCACGAACTCCCCGCCGGAACACGCGAGGGCGCCCTGTTCACGGACGGCATCCGCTGCCCCGTCCACGTCACAGACCTAGCGGCGGCTCTGTGGGAACTCTCTGCCTCCGGGGCTGTCGGCACCGCCCACCTGGCCGGCCCCGACGCTGTCAGCCGCTACGCCCTCGGCGTGCTCGTTGCCCGACGGGACGGGCTCGACCCAGCCCTTCTGCCAGCTGGCCGCCGGGTGGACAGCCCGCTGCCCGGAGCTCTCGATGTACGTCTCGACAGCCGTGCAACACAGCAGCAGCTCGCTACCCGGCTGCGCGGAGTACGGGAGTTCCTGCACAGGAGGTGACGACAAGCCTTCCACGTAGCGGCGGCCCGCACCTCGAAGCGGGCCATGCCCAGCTTCGACCCCGTCAGGCGTGTCCCTGATCGAGCGCCGTGCCGCACGCGGCGCGGAATCTTCGCCGTACGAGCGCGAGACGAGCACTGGGTGGAGTGGCGCGGCGGAAGAGCGCACGAGCATGAGGCCGCCCGAGGCGCCGAGGTACCGCCAGCCGCCGACGGGGCCCGTACCCGGCTGCAACGGCTGCGGCGACCATAGGGGCGACCCCGCCTTCTGCACTGGCGTCGCCGATCCTGTCACGCACCGACGGAGCACGGCCCCTGATTCGACGAGGCCGAGGCGATCCGAGGAGATGCCCCCGGTGCCCGGCCCTGATGCAGGTTCCGCCGACAAACCGAGCCTCACGGCGCCAGCGGCCGTCCTCCCCGCGGTGGCACTGGACGGCTGGCCGCACTCGTGATGCGACTCACTTCGCCACCGAGATCTCCGCCACCGCACTCTGGCGTCGCGATATTGCATGAGCGCTCCGGAGCCTTCCCAGGTCACAGGGCATATCCAGACCCGCGCGAGAGGCAATGTCAGTTATGCCTGATATACAGAAACGATGGCATATGACCAAGAAGATGAACATGATCCATATCGCGTGGATCCGGATACCTATGAAACAGAGGGCCTGACGGCGGACGAGCGTGATCTGTTCACTGAGCTCGGGCAGTCTGCAGTGGCCTCGCCCGAGTGGCAGGAACTGGTCCGAGCCCCCGGGTTCATGCGGCGGCGGGTGTCACTCGCTCTTTCGGGGACGCTGCACGACTTGGCACGACGCCCGGGACCCCAGCCGTTCCCGCGGCAGCGGTATGACCTGGTGAGTTTGGCATTGGCGGCGCTGGACGCTGTGGTCTCCCGGCAAGGGCTGGAGGATGAGGCCACCACCGAGGAGATCGTGCGCTTCTTGAGCGGGATGGCGGAGCGGTCCGCGCCGGACCGTCCCCATGACGAGCACGTGACTGTGGCCCGGTTCGTGTGGCGGGGCCTGCTCAACGACGACGCCGGCGGGGCCGATTTCACCGTTGATTGCAGTGACTTCCGTGACGGTCACCAGATGCAGCCAGTGCGGTTCCATCTGGTCCGCGAGGAGCCGCACCGCTCCGGCAATCCCGTGGTCCGGGCCAGCAGCGAGGCAATCAATGTGCTACTCAGCGGTCTGGACCTGGCGGTGGAGGATGCGCAGGCGGCGATGGACACGGTGCTGCGTCGCCAGATCGAGGGCGGCCAGTGGAGCCGGGCCGAGCAGAGCGCGGCTCAGAGCCTGCGCCTGTCGGTCGCCTACGCCGAGCGGGTGCGCACCGTGCTGGTGGCGACGGAACGCGATGTGGCGTCGGTGGACTGGAATCAGCGGGCACCGGAACTGCTGCACGAGGCACGCGAGCACCTCACAGAACGCCTGGCAGCCGAAGGTGACCTCATCGACCGGCTGCGCCAGACCCACAGCGGCTTCGGAGACGACCAAGTGCGGCAAGCCTGCGGACGGGTACTGGACCTGCTGCAGCGCGCCTACACGCGCCACTCGGAACTTCACGGGCAGGTCATGCGTGCGGAACCGACCTTCCTGGATGCGCAGGCGGCCCAACGGTTCCGGCCCCCTGCGCAACTGCACACGGTCGCGATGAAGGAAGACGTCTTCACCCCGCTGCTGAACCTGGACTGGGCCGAGGCCCTAGACGTCGCGGAGGCGTTCGCCGAGGCAGTGTGCGGTCCGGTCGTCGGTGCTCTGCCGGTCCTGGCGGACCTGTATCCGATGCTGCTCACACCGCCGCGGGAGAACCTGGCCGCGTTCCCCGACGAAGACGTAGAGATCATCGACGACGGACTGGATACGGCACCGGCCTACGACAGCACCATCTGGGAACAGGCATTCCAGGTCCTAACCCGGGCCGCGGACGGGCCGATGCGGTTGTCGCAGTTGCTGGCCGATGCCGCGCCCTTCGGCCCCGTGGTCACTGACCTGGTGGCGCTGAGCGTACTGCGGGCCTTTGCGCCCAACCCCGAGGACGCCGAAGAAGATACCGCCGACCCGGACCCGGCCGTCCGGCTGAGAAGCCTGTTGGCCTCTGAGCTCATCGTGCTGGACGACGGCACCTCCCTTACCTCGGCCACCCACCAGGGCAGCGACCTGCTTGCCCTTCCCGCGCCCGCCGTGCGCCACCTTGCAGCAGAAGAGGCCGCTTGATGAGCACCACCACCGCCCCACGTACCCAACAGATATCCGATGCGGCCCGGCTGGTGCGCTACGCGTGCCAGCCCCGCCGCAAGCCGCTGGGTGACGCCGACTACCACGATCTCGTGGAGCGCTATCGGTCCTCGCCCGCCTTCCGGGAACTGGTCGACGCCATCGCCGAGGGCATGTCACTGAACGTCATCACGGCCCACGCCGAGGAGGGCCTACGAGTGTCGGCCGTCGCCGGGGGGCTGTTCGCCTTCAAGCTCGCCGACCTGCCGGCCAAGATGCGCGACCCCAAAGACCGGCTGGTCTACGGGCTGATCCACGTGGCGATCGCCGCGCATGCCTACCCCACTGCCGCCGATCTGGAAGAGGAGACGATCAAGCGGGTCTCGGTCAAGGAGATCGACGCGTTCGTCCGCCACCTGATCCACCGGCTCCGCGAGGAAGCCGAGGATGACGCCGGGCTATTGCCCGCAGCAGCCGCCGCCCAGGCCGCCTGGAACGCGTACGACTCGCTGTCCCCACACCGGCTGACCAAGACCGGGCAACTGGCCGCGTCCTCCAGCCTCGGCAGGATCAAGGCCGTCCTGGACTGGCTCGTCGGGCAGGGCTACGCCCAACAGGCCAGAGCCCTAGGACCGCTGGAGTACCGGCTGCTGAACAGCTTCCGCCTGCAGGTAGCCGGCGCCGCTGCCTTGCCCGCCTTCCAAAAGATCACCGATGTACGCCGTCAGCAGATCGCGGACACCGACCCCCACCCCGCTGCTGCCGAGGAGAACTGAACATGCTGCGACTGCGCCGGATCCGGCTGGAAAACATCGGCCACAAGGACGCCCGCTTCAACGGCACCGTGCTGGACATCACCGACCCCAACGGGCAGATCAGCGACGCCATCATCTGGCTGCGGAACGGCGGCGGCAAGTCCAGCCTGCTCGCGCTGTTCTTCAACCTGCTCTTGCCCGGTAAGCCTGACTTCATCGGCTACACGAAGAAGAAGGGCCTGATCGACTATGTCCTGGAGGGCAAGCCCGCCCACGTCATCGCGGAATGGGAAGACGACGCCTCTCCCTTCGGGATCCCCGCACTGATCACCGGCGCCGTCTACCAGTGGCCCGACGGACACCGCCCGGCTAACGATGACGATGCCTGGGACAAGCTCCAGCGCGCTTGGTACACCGTTCGCCCCTCCGGGACTACCGGCCTCACCACCCTGCCCGTACACACATTGGGCGGCTGGCGCAGCAAGAAGGGGTATCTAGAGGCCCTCACCCACCTGATGACAGCGGATCACCACCTGGACCTGCACATCGTGAACGACGGCAGCCACACCACGTGGGAGAAGGTGCTGTCCAACCGTGGGCTCGATCCGCGGCTGCTGCAGGTACAGCGCCGGATGAACCTCGACGAGGGGGCGATCACCGAACTCTTCCAGTTCGACAGCGCCAAGGGTTTCCTGGAGCTCCTCATCGACCTGGTCGTCGACCCCACCCAACCGACGACCGTGCGCGCCAACCTCAAGAACCAAGCAGAACGGCTGGCCAAGCGGCCCGCCCGTGAACTTGAACTACGGTTCCTGACTGGCGCTATCACCCGTCTGCGGCCATTGCAGCAGGCTGTCGCTGACTCGGCGGCCCTCAATGGGCAGATGGCCGCCGCCCACGCGGCTGGCGAGCTGGCCTGTACATGGATCGGCGCCCGTCGCAACGCCCTCACCGCTCAGAAAGCGTCGTTGGCTGCTGGTGCGAGCGAGGCGCAGCAGAAGGCCGAACAGGCGCGTTGCCGCGCCGAAGAGCGTCGGCAGCGGGCCGATGTTCTCGACCTCGCGGCTGCGGTTCTCACCACCAGAGCCCGGCGTGCCGACCAGGAGAAGGCCGAAGCCGCCAAGGAGAAGGCCGAAGCACGGAGGAGGGCCTGGCAGTCGGTTCATATTCACCTGGAGCACGAGGGCCTGGCCCGTGCGCAGGCCGAGTTGAACACTCTGCTCACCCGTCGTGTTCATGATGCTGCCCCGCTGCGGGAGGCGATGGAGAGCG
Organism: Streptomyces sp. NPDC048211; assembly: GCF_043202315.1. Taxonomy (NCBI): domain Bacteria; kingdom Bacillati; phylum Actinomycetota; class Actinomycetes; order Kitasatosporales; family Streptomycetaceae; genus Streptomyces; species Streptomyces sp. NPDC048211. The sequence continues at coordinate 607,159 of NZ_JBIDAD010000002.1, read as the reverse complement.
CCGGCGCGATGTTGCGCGCCAAGCTCACCCAGGTCATTGAGGAGCGCGAGGCAGAGTCCGCGGAGCTCACGCAGCGCATCAAGGACGCCGAACGCGAGGGGAAGACGGCGGACCAGGCCGAGACGCAGCACTTGGTCGCTGCGGAGCAGGCCCGCAGTAGCGTCGCCCGCCTGCAGCAGTCCCTCAAGAAGATCGACACCCTGATCTCTCGGGCCCGTACGGACGGACTCCTGGAGCGGGAGGAGACTCCGGAGGATGCCCACGTCCGCTGGTCAGCCGACACTGCCCAGCTGGACACTCAGTTGGCGCGTGGTCAGGTGCGCCTCAAGGAGCTGGCTGAACAGCTTGCGGAAATGGCCGGTGACCGGGAGACGGCTGACAGGCACTGGCGGGAAGCAGCCAACGAGCACGACCGGATCTGGGACCGTTGGAGCAAACTCCGCGCACAGCAGGAGCTCTTGGCCAGTCACCCGCGGCTGACCGAACTGGCCCTGCTGGACGACGAAGTAGCCGCCGGTAATGGTCTGGACTTCGATGTTGCCGGCTATCCCCTCCTGAAGATGCTGGACCAGGAGATCACGCGGGCACGCGACGCGCTGATCGCCGAGCAGCTCGCCGTAGCCGCCGACCGGCGAGCCCTGGCCTGCCTGGAATCCGAGGGCTATCTCCCTGCGCCGCTGGAGACCGAGCGCGCCCTGGCCGCACTCAAGGCTGCTGGCATCTCGGTGGAGGCGGTCAGCGGTCTTCAGTTCCTGCGAGAATCTCTGCCTCCCCGCCAGCACGCCACCGCGATCGCCAAAGCCCCCGACGTCGTCGGCGGCATCGTCGTTCTTGGCGATGTCGATGACCAGGATCTGCGCCGTCATATCGCTGCCACCGGCGTGAGCACTCGCTCGGTGATCTCGGTCTGCGATAGCGCCGCCGCCCGCGCTCGCCTCACCGACACGGGCCACGGCGATATCCATGCTGTCTTTCCCGTCCAGAGCGCAGCGTTGGAGCCCCAGGCCGCCGACAAGGAACAGGTACGGCTCAGCGCCCGCATCAGCGAGAGCGCAGAACGCTGTCAGCACATCACCACTGCCCAGGAACGCGACCAGACTCTGGTCCGCGAACTGGCTGGGCACCTGGAAGCCTTCGCAGCCGCCCCTCGCCAGCGGCTCAAGGAGTCCCTGGATCGGGCCGAATCCCGCAGAGACGGTTGGAAGGACAAGCTCGACGCCCAGAACATGAGCCGTCGGCAGGTACTGTCCGAACGCGACCGGATCCAGCAGAAGATCGCTGAGGCAACCGGTCGCCTGCGACAAGTGGCGGCGAGCGAGGAACGAGCCCGGCAGGTGGCTGAGCAGGCACAGCGCACCAACGATCTGCGAGAGCAGCTTGCCTCTGCACAGCAGCACCAAGCTGACCGGCTGGAACAGGCGCGTCTTGCCACCAGCGTTAAGAAGGACGTCCGCAAAGCCGAGCAGCGTCACCGGCGTGACGAGACGCTCTGTAGGCAGGATCTGAAACGACACCGCAGCGCTCTGCGCAAGCTCGCCACCTTGGTGGCCGAGGACCCGGCCGTGAGCCTGAACCAGCGGACCTTGGAGCGTTCGTCGCTGGATGCTTTGCAGGAACGGTTCACCAACGCCCGGACCGTCTATGAGTCCGATACGGCAGACACCCAGCTGCGCACCGACCTTGCCATCACCGCTGGCCGGTTGGAGATAGCGGACAAAGCCCTGGCCACGCTGGACGACCCCACCCGCGCTCTCACCGCCGAGCTCGCCGCGCGTCCCGAGGCCACAGCCCCGGACCGCCGTGACCACGCTGTGGAGCAAGCCGAGCACGACGCCCGTGAAGCTGGCGAGCACGCAACGCGCAGCGTCATGCGGGCCGAGCAGGCTGTTGAGGCCGAAGCGTCCGCCGGCCAGAAGCTCGGCGACGCAGGAGCCGCGGCGGACTCTCTTGCCGACTTCTCTGGGCCCGGAGCGGCTGAGACCGCAGCGCGAGAAGCCCGGCAGGAGGCCGAGCAGGCCGATCGAGACCAAACCGCCTGCACCGAGCAGCACTACGCCCTCAAGGAGAAGGCCAACACAGCTGCGCTAACCGCGAGTTCGCTGTCCGGCGCCCACCAAGTGCTCCAGGCCAGTCTCAATGCTCTGGTCACTCAATGGTCGCCCAGCCCAGAGGAACCGCTGGTGGACGCCGAATCCTGGCTCACAGAACGCTGCTCCATCACAGTTCAGGGCGCGTCCACTCTGACCGAGGAACAGGCTCACCAGCTGCGGGACCTGCTGACTGAAACCATCACCGCCGCACAGTCGACCCTCGCAAAAGCCACCCGCAAACTCGCCGGCGCCACCCGCCACGTACAACAACTGGCCGCCGACCGGCAGTACACCGATGCCGTCGACGCACAGATCGTCGCCCGGCTCAGTGAGGACCCCGCGCAGCTGCACGCATCCCTGTCCGAACTGATCCCGGAGATCGAGCTCCGCGAGAAGCGCATCACTGAGCTGCTCGATCAACTCACCGAGGACCAGCTCCTCCTGGTGCAGCAGTGCGCGGCCCTCACCAAGACCATCGTGGCGATGCTGCACCAGGTTGCCCGGCACTCCAAGCTCCCTGCCGGACTGGGCGCCTGGTCGGGTAAGCCCTTCCTTACGCTCAAACTGGCTGACTGGGGCAGCGAGGAGACCCTCACCCACCGCATATCCACCTGCGTCGACATCTTGGTCGCCGACGTCGCCGCCAAGCACTCCAACAGCGCCAATGTCCTACCCCCTGCAGTCGACTTGGCCAAACGATTGGTCCTCGCCGCCCTGGGCGGTAGCGGAAGCATCACCGCCAAGGTCCTCAAGCCCCACCCGGTGCCGGTCATGGACCCCGTCGACGTCACAAAGATCAAGAAGTTCTCCGGCGGTGAACTCCTGACCGTATCTGTGATGTTGTACTGCTGCCTGGCGCAGGTGCGTGCTGCCAACCGCAACAGCGGGCTTCCCGGCGGAGTCGGCACCCTGCTGCTGGACAACCCGATGGGCAAATCCAACTACGTGCCGTTCATCGACCTCCAGCGCACCGTCGCCGCCACTCATGGCGTCCAGCTCATCTACACCACTGGTGTGGAAGACCTCGATGCCGTCGGCCGCTTCCCCCTCATCCTGCGCCTGCGCAACAACGCACACGACGCCCGCAGCGGCCACCGCCTCGTCCAGCTGACCGAACGCTACGGGGATGCGGTCAGTGCCGGCGTCACCGATGCCCGCTCCGACGGCATCCGTGCCGCACGGCTGCACCGGTTCCCTCTCTCCGAGCCCGACCACGACCAGCCGGACGACTCCACGGAACCTGATGACCGGGATAGGGAAGACCGGGCATGACCACACCACGCACGCTCGACAAGATTCTGCTGGACCGGCTGAACGCGCACCCGCGGAAACGGATCCCCTTCGACGACCTGGCCGACGCCGCGTACACCTCGAACCCGGCCCTCCTCACCGCGCCCGAACGACGTCAACTCCTCGCCGAGGCTCTCGCTGTTCTCCGGGACACCGGCGCCCTCAAGCTGCCCGTCACCCGGAAGTTCTGGGACCATACGGCGCTTCCGCCCCTGCCCCAATGGGCCGAGCGCATTGACCCGCCCCGCCCAGCCACCAGCCGCCCCCCAACCCGATCCTGGGTAGCAGAGCTGTCATTTCTCGACGGCCTCCGACTCTCCCCGCACGACCATCACTTGTTCACCCGCCTCAATGCCTTCCTCCTCGCCGACGGAGCCGGCAGCGAACTGGTTCCGCTACGCGACCGTGCCTTCGAGCTTTTCGGCGACGAAAAGCACCTCGACGGCATTCACGACTCGAAATGGGTACTCGGCGGCTTCCTGAGCATCAAGGACCACCTACGGGCCTACCTCACCCCGGAGCCCTTGAACATCATCGAGCTCGGGCCGGCGCCCTGGCTTCTGATCGTCGAAAACACAGCCGCCTTCGACAACCTCCGCCGCATCCTGCGAAATTGGCCCCACCGCCACGAAATCGGCTGGCTCGCTTTCGGCGACGGCGACCGCGTCGCCTCCAGCATCACCACGCTCCCGGAGCGCCTCGCCGAAACAGGCCAATCGCTCACGGAAATCCTGTACTACGGAGACCTCGATTACGACGGTCTCCACTGCGTGATCCTCGCCAGCCAACGATCAGTTTCGGTCGGCCTCCCCCCGCTCACCCCAGCAAACGGGCTCTACGCAGCACTCCTCAAATGCGCACGCCGAACGTCTGCTGTAGTCACTCCCGAAGCCGCCCACAACGTCAGCGCCTGGCTGCCCTCACCACTCGCCGTCGACGCAATCGGCATACTTACCAGCGGAACCGTTGTCCGCCAGGAAGCCCTTCTACTCACCGCACTGCGGAAAGTTCTCGCACCGACCAATGGCGCCTTGCGGCAACAACTCGCCACTGACCCCGGCGACGCGGGCCCACCATACAACTAGGCTCTGCGCGCTCACCAGACGTACCTCAACTGCTGTCGGATAGCTTGCCCATTCAGCACGCGAGGGACGGCAACATAGCCGACGATCCCCGGTTACCGAAACCGGGGATCCGCCGCATCCTTATAGCTCCACCGCCACTCCCTGACCGCCCCGTCGAAAGGAAGCACCACGGCAGCAGCCCACAACTACACATCCCGGCCGCAAAGCCCGCACCGGCCACTGGCCCGCTACGCAGCGGCAAAGCTGAGGCGGAGCAGGTCCTGGGCCCGCTCCAGATCCCGTTCCGTGCGCAACTGCAGCTCCAGGTCGCCGGTGCCATGGTGACCGAGCCCCGTCACATCCCGGGTGAAGCCCGCAACGAGGTCGACCTCCTTCGGGGCCGCCTTGAGGTAGACGAGGACCTTGGTCTGCTGCGGCGGGCAGACACAGGCAAAGTTCCGCAGCCGCTGGTAGGCGCGGTACTGCTTGCGCTGGATCCGCGTCACGCCTTCCCCGAGGCCGAGCAGCACCTCGTCGAGCGCCCAGGCCAGCTCGGGCATCGCGCCGTCCTGCCGTCGGTCAGTCGACAGGGTGGCCGAATGCCGGCGAACCCGCCGCGAAGAGGCCGACTGCCCGGTGACCGAAGCCACGGTCTCAAGGCCGAAGTGGTCGTTGCCGAAGTACCGGTAGCGGACCAGGTCAATGCTGCGCCGGTGCTCACGAACAGCGTGCGCGTCATAGCGGGTGAAGTCACCGGCGACACAGATCAGCCGCGGAGCGCTCCACAGCACCTGGGACGCGGCTGTGATACCGAGCTGATCTCGGACCAGGCTCCGAAAGACTTCCTTGTGCGCCATGAGCCACGACATGTAGTACAGGCCCTGGTTGATCACCCCGGCGTCGGTGCCGCGCTTGTACTCGACGATCACCGGTGCCCCGTTCTCGTCGAGACCCAGCGAGTCGATCCGCCCGCCGTCGACGCAGTTGATGACGTACTCGCTCGCCAGGAACGTGACACCCAGCATCTTCTCCATGTGCGCCTCGACGAGATCCTGTACATCCGCCTCGACCTCCGCGAGACGCGGCATCACCTCGGCAACGCCACCTGCCGTGCTGAACAGCTTCAGACCGACCACTCCCCCACTCTCGATTACGACGCCAGAGGGGAACGCCGCACCGCCCAGGGATATTTCCGTCGCCCACCGCCATTTCGAGAAGGAACCAGCGAGCAGCACATGCACCGACATGACCACCAGCCACAGGGCGCCCCCTATAGCCCCGCGCGCATCCGCGCCACCTGGGGCGGAACAGGCAGCGTAGAAGATGCCTCCACGGCTTTCGGGTTCTCCCGGGCCAAGGGGTACGACCTGGTCCGCCGCGGCGAGTTCCCCTGCCGGGTACTACGCATCGGCCGGAGCACCCGCGTCGTCACCGCCTCCCTGCTCCGCGTCCTCGACAGCGGCGAGCCCGAGTACAGCGCAAGTCACGACACACACCCCGCGCCAGCATGACCCACTGCACGCAGAAGCCCCCGCCGGATGGGCGGGGGCTTCTGCGCGAGCACACGTGTCACACACTTATCACCAACAGCGTTGACGCACCTGGACCACAAGACCCTGACCTGCGTCTACGCCCCTGAGCTGGACCACCTGGACCGCACAAGACGCATTAGCCCACCTGTGCCATGTAGTACCGAGGGAGGGGCCTATGACGAGGACCGGGGCGTCTTCTGGCCCGTCAAAGCGGTATTGCAGGGTGTTCGGAGGTGTCTCGCTCACCCGCCCGACCCTCTCATCTGTCACGACAGCCCCTATGATCGGGGGTCTGGTTCCAGCTGTCCGACCAGGTGAAAGACCTCCCGGGCAGCCTAGCGTTTCAGGCAGAGGACGTTTCTGCGTCGGCCCTGCCCTCCTTGATCCGACGCTCAGGTGACCCTCAGCGCGTGGGGCGACCCGCTTGCGCATGTGCACAATGCGGTGGAGTGCAGCATTTTGCTTGACGGCGGCCGCCGGCGGTTGAGGCGACGGGACCACCGGCGTCCCGAAGAACGCTCGACGGACTGGCCACGCGCAGCGGGCGAGGGACGCCTTGCTGTTCAGCCGTGCATCCCCGATGCGGTCTACTCCCAAGCCACCTCCCGCACAGGCCGACGGCGGAGGGACTTCGGAGCAGGTGCCGCGCTGGACACAGTTGAACTGAGCATGCCCGCCGTCCCTCCGATCCGATGACGCGTCGCGTTGCCGGTACCGGGCCACGTCGGACGGTCAGGAACGTGAGGACGCCATATCATTCGGCAGGCCCCTATTGGGACACACCCCGTCGGCCCGGCACCGACAACGCACCATCCCCGGTCAACGGCCGACAATGTGACAACAGGACACCTCGGTCAGATGTGTCATGAGTCAGACCCCAGACCCGGGACAGCACCCACCTATACTCCCGACCCTGACTGCACGTCGAAGCCGGTGTTCCAACCTGATGGCCAGTTGAGAACATTTGACAGTTGATGCCCAGCACCGACAAGACATGCGCGAAGAAGAACATCGGCTACGCACCGTGCGGCAGGTCTTGCCAGCCACCTCCTCAGCCAGAGAAGTGGGGTTGGCCCGCGGCCGGCCCACACTCTCGGCGCGTAGGTGCAGTCGGTGCGTGACCGGCCGCGCCTCCGCGTCCTACTCGCTCAGACCCACGACCCCCCAGCCTCGCCGGGCTGCTTCGGACAGGACGTGGCCCCAGTCGTCCAACAAGTCGGTGAAACCGTCGAATTCGCCGACCCACCCACGGGAAACGGCGGCATGCTCGTCGAAGGCCCCACGCAGCCCGCCGAGCAGCGGACGTACCCGACGCCACGTCGCGGCCAGTTCCCGCACGCTGTCCGGCGACCGCGCGAGCAGCACGCCATAGGAGACGGCGGGGTCATCGTCGAAAAAGCCCGGATCCATGTGCTCTGCCTCGCCGTCCAGCCCTCTCCAGATCAGCCCGAGCAGCAACGTGTCCAACCCGGCCCGCAGCAGCGGGTCGGGTTGGTCGCGTACGGACTCCCACCGCTCCCCGGCCCAGAAGTGCGCCTTGAACGAGCCGGCGGTCCGCCGGAACTCGTAGACGGCGAAGGAGTCGCTGTGCGGTCCCCGTGGCCATTCCCAGTCGCCTTCGGGCGCCGGTGCGTCGTGATCCCACATCCCGGTCTCGTCGTCGTACCAGGCGTCCCTCAACCGCGAGAGCCTCTGCCTTGGCGCGACCTCACCCAGCCACGACCAGTCGGCAATCAGCACCGTGATGTCCAATCCCATGCCCGTGACCGTATCGATCACCCAGGACACCGATCCGTCGGCGGGCGTCGCCTCGGTCAGCTGCTCGGACGCGTTCGCCGGAGGCATGCCTCGGGGCGTATGAGGTGGCGCAGCGTCACGTCCTGCTCATCCGGATCCCAGGCTGTGATCTGGACGAAGAGAGCCGGCTGCCGTCGAGCCGAAGGGCCCTCGGGCAGTGAACTTCACAGCTGTCTCGACGGGTCAGAACCCGTGCCGGCCACTCCGGTGCGCGATTCCTACCCGGCAACTGAGCCGCGCCCGCTCCCACCCGACGCGGCCACGGGCAGGCATGGATTCCAGGTCGGTTCATTCACCGGGCGGGCGCCGCCACGGCTGTCATTCCGCTGCAGGTCAAACGCCATCCCGGCCTGCCCACACCCACCCTCCTGCAACAACCTTTGGCTTCGTCACGATAGAACTGTCGCCACCTGCCGCTCTGCTTGGACGACAGCGTTTCTAACAATTGAGATCTGTCGACATCGGCGACCTCGCCGTTTCGCGCAGGTCCAGCCCCGCGCTACTTCGTAGGCTTGCTCACCAAAACTCTGTGGGGGCTTCGGTGCGCGATTCGATGCCAGCCGTGGCGATCTCCCCACGGTTGTGAGCAAGAGTCCACAGGATGAGCCCCGGCAGCCCGCAGGCATCGGCACGCCGGGCCGTCAGCGGGCGTACACGATCTCACCGCCCAGCACCGTCAGGTCGATCGCCGCGTCTCGCAGCGCCTCCGCGGGCGCGGCGAACACGTCCTGCGACACCACTGCGAAGTCCGCATACTTGCCGACGGTTACCGAACCCCGGTCGTTCTCGCAGAAGTTGGCGTACGCGCTGCCCAGCGTGTACGCCTCCACGGCCTCCTGCAGGGTGATGGCCTGCTCGGGGACCCAGGCGCGGCCACCGTCACGGTCGCGCCGGGTGACCGCCGTGTAGAGGTGGGCCAGCGGGTCCATCTCTGCGACGTTCCAGTCGCTGGAGAACGCCAGCGTCGTACCGGCGTCGCGCAGCGAACGGAACGCCCAGGCATGCGCCCAGCGGTCCTGACCGACGCCCTCCGCCCAGTCCTTGCCCGGCCCGGCCACGTCCGGCGCGCCGTGCCGGGGCTGCATGCAGGCGACCACGCCGAGCCGGGCGAACCGGTCGACGTCACCGGGGTGCAGGCACTCCACGTGTACGAGTTGGTGGCGGGCATCGCGCGGGCCGTTGGCGCGGCGGGCTGCCTCGTGCGCGTCGAGCGCGACCCGGATGCCCCGGTCGCCCGTGGCGTGCGTGAAGGTCTGGAATCCACGCCGGTCGAGTTCGGTGAGGACGGCGGCGAACTCCTCGGGGTCGTAGAACGTGCGGCCCGAGTTGCCGGGCTCGTTGGCGTACGGTTCCAGCAGGGCGGCGGTGTGGGGTTCGACGACGTCGTCGATGTACAGCTTCAGCGGGCCCACTCGGAACTGGTCGTCGTCGAACTTCTTCGCCGCTGCGGCGAATTCGTCCAGCTCGGCCGCCGTGGTGCCGCGCCCGTGGAACAGCGCCGCGATCAGCCGTGAGCGCAGTCTGCCCTCGCCGCGCGCCCGCTCGAACAGCGGCAGGTCGTCCAGCGAGTTCTGCGGCTCGACCACGGTGGTGAGGCCGTTCTCCGCCGCCATGTCGAGAGAGCGGCACAGCCGGTGGTAGCGCCGGCTGTCGCCCGCCCACGGCAGGAATTCCGCGAGCGCCCGTTGTCCGTCCCGGGCCAGTCCCAGCACCGCGAACCCGGTGAGGAAGCCCGTCGGTTCGCCGGTCGCCGGGTCCTTCTCCACGACTCCGAATGGCAATCGCTCGGTGTCCCGGGTGACGCCGAGCCGACGCAGCGCCGCCGTGTTCAGCCACACACTGTGCACGTCGTAGGTGAGCACGAACGCGGGCCGGTCACCCGTAACCACGTCCAGGTCGGCGGCCGTGGGCATCCGGCCGCCGGGAATCGCGCCGTAGTCGAAAGCCTCCGCCTCGATCCAGTCGGCCCCCGGGTGGGCCGCGGCCCAGGCGGCGATCCGCCGGTGCACTTCCGCGAGGCTGTCGGCGCCCGCCAGCTGGGCGCTGTCCTCGTCGGATCCGAGCCGTACGTGGTTGTGCGCGTCGACGAATCCCGGCAGCAGCAGCCGGCCACACAGATCGACGACCTCGGTGGAGGAGGCCGCCACCGCCGACACCTCGGCGGCCGAGCCGAGCATGGTGATGCGGCCGCCGGTCACGGCCACCGCCTCGGCTCGCGGCCGGGTGCGGTCCACCGTATGGACGGTGCCGCCGGTGAGGATCAGGTCGGGGGCCGGGACGTGAGACGTGGGCATGCGGGACTCCATGGCGTGGCGCGGGTCGGAAGAGGAGCTCTGGTCGGGCGTTGCCGGCCCGGCCCGCAGGTGGATGCGCGGGCCGGGCCGGCAGCGGGTTGCGGCGCCCGGCGGGCCGTCAGGCGGGACTCGGGGCGGTCAGCAGATGCGGTACGTCGATGGTGCCGCCCGCCTCCGCGAACTCACGCCGTACCGCAGCCCGCAGCCCGGCGTCGGCCAGGAAGTCGGCGGCGGTGCGGGCCAGTGCCGCCGCACCGTCGAGTACGGCGGTGTCTGCCTCGGGACCTTGCGCGTACGCCGCGAACTCAGCGGTGTGCAGGGCCGTTCCGGTCGGCGCGATCGACAGCATCGGGTGGATCGCCGGGATGCGTACGCTGATGTTGCCCAGATCCGTGGAGCCGTGGGCGCTGTCCGGTGCCGCTCTCCCGGACACGACGGTCCTGCCTCGGCCGGTCAGGTGCACCGCGAACGTCGAGGCGAGCGTGTCGTTGTTGCGTACCGGCAGACATGGCGGGCAGTCGTCCCAGCGCACGGTCGCGCGGGTGCCCGTCATCGCTGCGGCGCCCTCGAAGATCCGCTGGACCCGGTCGGAGAGTTCCGCGAGTGACTCGACGGTGGCCGACCGCAGATAGAAGTGGGCCTCGGCGCGCTCGGGTACCACGTTGGGACGTGTGCCGCCGTCGGTGATCACACCGTGTACCCGGTCGGACGGCAGCATGTGCTGGCGCAGCGCGGAGACGCCCTGGTACGCGGCGACCACCGCGTCCAGCGCGTTGCGCCCCATGAACGGGGCGCCGGAGGCGTGCGCGGCCAGGCCGGTGTATTCGACCACCACCTCGCGCAGCCCCAGGAACGGGGCATCGGCCAGGTCGGGCCCCGCGAAGGGGTGGATCATCACGGCCGCGTCAATTTCTTCGAACGCGCCTGAGCGGGCCAGGAGTTCTTTGCCGGTGCCGTTCTCCTCGGCGGGCGTGCCGAGGAGAACGGCGGTGCCGCCGGTCTCAGCAACCACGGTGGTCAGTGCCAGGAAGGCGCCGACCGCGCTGGCGCAGATGATGTTGTGGCCGCATCCGTGTCCGATGCCCGGGAGCGCGTCGTACTCGGCGAGCACGGCGATGGTGGGTCCGGAGCCTGATCCGGCCGTGGCGCGCAGCGCCGTCGGCAGACCGTGCACGCCGAGTTCCGTCGTGATGCCGTGGGCGCGCAGGAGCTCTACGACGCGGGCGGCGGCGCGGTGTTCCTCGAAGCCCGGCTCGGGGTCCTCGTGCAGTGCGTGGCTGAGCGCCAGCACCTCGGCATGGCGCTCGGCCACAGCGGTGTCGATCCGGGCGTGCACCGCCTCGCCCGCCCCGTCGTGGGGGGAGTCCCAGGCGGGTGCGGCGGCAGCGGCACGCTCTGCCGCGCGGGCGGCCCGCTCCAGGTGGGCGCGGCCCGCCGGCGAGGCGCTGGGCGGTGTGGTGGACGAGTTCATCGGGTCCCTTGCAGAAGAGTGTCGGCCGTGGCCGCGGTGGTGGTGGTGCCGGTTTTGGTGTCCGGCCGGTACGCCAGCACGCAGACGATGCTGATCAGGGTCATCACGGCGAAGAGGACGGCCACCGGGGTCCAGGAGGCCCCCGACCCGCCGGCCAGCCACTGCGCGAGCGGCGGGACGATGCCTCCGCCGAGGAGGCCGGCGATCTGGTAGCCGAGGGACAGGCCGGTGTAGCGGATCCGGGGTGGGAACCACTCGCTGATCATCGTGCCGACGGTTGCGTAGGCGATGGTGCTGGCGAGCATGCCGAGTCCCATGCCCGCCCACAGCCCTACGACGCTCTGTGACCCGGCGAGCCAGAACATCGGGAAGGCGACCACGAGGTGCGCGGACATCCCGATCAGGGTGATGCGCCGCACGCCGTACCGGTCGGCGAGCAGCGCCGTGAGCGGTGTGAAGACGATCACCACGACTGAGGCGAACATGCCGGCGGCGGACGTCTCGGCGTCGGTGAACCCGAGGTGTGCCACGGCATACGCGGACATGAAGGTGACAATGACGTAGAAGCCGCCGATGGTGATGAGGAACGCTCCGATGGCCAGCAGCCAGGTGCGCCAGGAGGAACGTGCGACGTTCAGCAGGGGCAGTTTCCCGGCGAGGTCACCACCTTCCTTCTCCTGTCGCAGCGCTTCCTTGATCTCGGGTGACTCTTCGAGCTGAGTGCGGATGATCAGCCCGGTGAGGACGAGCACACTCGACAACAGGAAGGGGATGCGCCAGGTCCACGCGAGGAGGGCGTCGTGTCCCGGCAGCGCGGCAAGTGTGAAGGCGCCGGTGGCGAGGAAGAAGCCGATCCCGTCGCCGATCTGCGGGAACGATCCGTACAGGGCTTTGCGGCCCGGCGGTGCGTTCTCCACCGCGTACAGGACGGCACCGCCCCATTCACCGCCGACGGCCAGGGACTGTGTGATCCGGATGAGCAGGAGCAGTGCCGGGGCGAGGCCGCCGGCCACCGCGTAGCTCGGCAGCACACCGATCAGGAAGGTGGACACGCCCATCAGGAGCAGGGAGCCGATGAGCGCGCGCTTGCGACCGTACCGGTCGCCGATGTGTCCGAAGAGGATGGCGCCGACCGGCCGGCCGAGCGAGCCCACGGCCAAGGTGGCGAAGGAGCTGAGCACGCCGAGCGCGGGACTCATGTCGGGGAAGAACAGTTTGGGGAAGACCAGGGCGGCCGCGGTGCTGTAGATGCCGAAGTCGTACCACTCCACGCTGGTGCCGATCAGCGTGGCGGTCGCGATGCGCAGCGGACTTTGCCGGCGTTCGGTGGCCGGTGGTGCGGGGTGCGTCATGGGCCGGGGCTCCTTCTGAGGGCAGGACGGCAGACCGCGAGGGAGCGGGGGGTGGTGGTGCTGACGGCCGACCGGGGATACGCAGACCAGCACTATGGGTTCGGTTGGACCCATAAAGTGGTAACCGGACGCTATGGCGCGGCGATTGCACTGTCAATAGGGTCCGATTGAGTCCAATAAGACGAGGGAGCGCACGTGGCGAACGAGCCGGGTACGAACGGGGCGGCGACGGATGACGGGGTGCCGCGGCCGGGGCAGCGCACGCCCTCTCGCGACATGGTCACGGAGATCCTGCGCAAGCGCATCGCCCTGGGCGGCTTCGCACCCGGCAGCCGGCTGCCCCCGGAACGGGAGCTGGCCGCCGCCCTCGGCGTCGGCCGCAACACCGTGCGCCAGGCCGTGCGCCACCTCGCCGACGAGGGCCTAGTCGTCACCACCCTGGGCCGTTCCGGCGGCACGCGGGTGCGTCCGGCACCGGCGGTGACCGGTGAACGCGCCGCCGTGGTCGCCGATTTCCGGGCCACCATCCGCGATCACATGGAGTACCGCACAGCCGTCGAGCCGTTCGCGGCCGGGCTCGCGGCCCGGCGGGGCTCCACCGTGGGCCGGCGCGCCCTGGTGCGCATGCTCGACGAAAAAGTTGCCGACCTGGCCGCCTATCACCAGGTGGACTCCCGGTTCCACCTGGCGATCGCCGCAGCGGCAGGCAACGAGGTGCTCACCGAGGCTGTGGCATCGGCCCGCACGGACATGTTCGTGCGCGCCAACGCACTGTGGCTGGAGTGCGACTGGTCGCTCGTCTACCCGGCCGACAGCGACCTTTCCGAGGTCTTCTGCGAGGAGCACCGGGCCATCGCACTCGCCGTGCTCGCCGGGGACGCCGAAGCGGCCGAGACCCGGATGCGCGAGCACCTGGAGGATTCCCACCGCCAGTTCCTGGTGCTGCTCGACCACTTCGAGACGATGGGCGAGAGCTGAAGAGCGCGGCCGCGCATTGACCTGCGGGCGCACCTGTGGCTAGCCTCCAAAATGGGTCCGGATGAATCCAATTAAGCCGCACCCGTGTCAGGCGCCGCCTCGGGCGCCCAGCTCCTGGAGGTACGGCACTGTGCACCGCTACGAAGAAGCCCTCGCCCGCACCGTTCTCGCTCACGTGGAGAACCGGCTGCGGCTGGATCCCGCACCGCTCGGCCGGCTGGGCGACGCGACGGAGCTGGACATCGCACTCAAGGACGCCCTCGGAAGCGAACCGGCCGACGCCACCGAGGTACTGCGCCTGTACGCCGACCACATCGAGCCCACCGTCGTCTCCTGCGACAGTCCGACCTTCCTGTCGTTCATCCCGGGCGCCCCGACCAAAGCCGCCGCCCTCTTCGACATGGTGCTCTCGGCCTCGTCCCTGCACGGAGTCTCCTGGCTGGAGGCGGCCGGGGCAGTTGCCGCGGAGAACCAGGTCCTGCGCCTGCTCGCCGACCTCGCGGGGATGCCCGCTGACGCCGGCGGCTGTTTCGTCAGCGGCGGCTCGGCGGGCAATCTCTCTGGACTCCTGGTCGCCCGCGACACCGCCCGCACCCTCGACGGCGCCCCAGTCGCCCGGCCCCGCGTCGCCGTCAGCGACCAGGCCCACTCCTCCATCGGCAGCACCCTGCGCATCATGGGCGTCGGCGCCCTCGTGGTCCCCACCACGGACCACCGCCTCACCGGCGAGGCAGTTCGCGCCGCGCTGGCAGCCGATCCCGACGCGGCGAGTGTCGTCGCCGTCGTCGCCACCGCGGGCACCACCAACGCCGGCATCGTCGACGACCTCGCGGGAGTCGCCGAGGTGGCCCGCGAGCACGGCCTGTGGTTCCACGTCGACGCGGCCTACGGCGGCGGGGCTCTGTTCTCGCCGCGCCTGCGCGAGCGTTTCGCGGGCATCGAGCACGCCGACTCCCTCGTCATCGACCCGCACAAGTGGCTGTTCACCCCGTTCGACTGCGGCGCCCTGATCTACCGAAACCCGGCGCTCGCGCGCACCGTGCACACCCAGGACGCCTCGTACCTGGACTGCATCCACACCGACGCCCCGCAGGAGTGGAACCCCAGCGACTACGCGTACCACCTCACGCGGCGCCCTCGCGGCCTCCCGCTCTGGTTCTCCCTCGCGGTCCACGGCACCGACGCCTACCGTGAGGCCGTCGAGGCCGGGCACCGGCTCGCGACGGAAACCGCCGAGCTGATCCGTGCCACCGACGGCCTGGAACTGCTGCGGGACCCGGAACTGTCGGTGGTGCTCCTGCGCCGCACCGGCTGGCGGCCCGAAGATTACGACACATGGTCGCGCCAGCTCCTGGAGCGGCAGCTCGCCTTCGTGGTACCGACGGTATGGGAGGGCGAGACCGTGACCAGGTTCGCCTTCCTGCACCCGGGCCTGACTATGGACACCGTCCGGGACATCCTGGCTACGATGACGGCCGAACCGGCCCGTCCACACGAGGCTTGACAACCGCAGACCCAGGAGAGTCGGGCGCATCGCACCGACCCGGGAACAGGGGCGAGGCGGCGTCACGTGCTGGACCGTCGAGCACGGCGCCCTCCGCTGCCGCGCACGAGCGCTGCCGCCGAGAACAGCTCACCGCGCCACACGCTGCGATCGCAGCCCGCTGAAGTACGTCCACCCACCACTGATCAGTCATGCGCAGACCGTAAATGTCGCCACCGGCACCCAGGACACAGGGCTCACCGCTACCGCGGGAACAGCCCGGTACCGCAAGCCCGTCGGCAGATCACGCAGATCGACCGATTGAGGTCCTTCCTCGGTGCGCAGCGCGGTGGGCGTTATTCAGTGATTCCGGTGAGGAGTTCCCGCGTGTGTTCGCCGAGAGTGGGGGCCGCGGCACGGAAGGTGTCAAGACCGGCCCCGAAGGTGACAGGGAAGCGGGCCTGAGGTGGTGTGCCTGGCCCGCCGGGGCGGGTGAAGAGGTCGCGGGCCACGGCGTGCGGATCGGCCAGGAGCTCGGCGGGGCGGGTGATGACCGGCGCCCAGGGCGCCCCGATCGCCGTGAGGCGCTCTTGCCACCAGTCGTGGTCGCGGGCTGCGAACACCTTGGTGAGCAGCGCGTTGACCTCGTCCTTGGCGGCCGTGCGGGCCGCGCGGAGGTCGTAGACGTCCGTGTCCAACTCAGGGAAGAACGGGGCGAGTTCGGTGCGCAACTCGCGCCAGAACTTGTCCTCGAAGGTCGCCAACGAGAAGGTGCGGCCGTCGGCGGTGGTGAACAGGGCGTTGTCGCCCTGGACCAGCCCGGCCGTGAGGGGGTCCTCGGTGTCGAGCTGCTGGAAGGCGAACAGGGAGCACCATGCGGTGATGGAGTCGCTGAGGGAGACGTCGATGTGCTGGCCCTCGTCGCCGGCGAGGGCGGCCGTGAGGGCGAGAGCGGCGTGCATGGCACCGGCCATGTCGCCGACGCGTACCCCGGGACGGGTGATCTCACCGCTGAGGTCCCCCGGCACTCCGAAGAAGCCGGACAGACCCAGGAAGTTGAGTTCGTGGCCGGGCTTGTCGGCGTAGGGGCCGCTCTGGCCGTAGCCGGTGAGGGAGCACAGGACCAGGCGCGGGTTGGCCGCGTGCAGCGTGTCGAAGCCGAGGCCGAGGCTGTCGAGGACGCCGGGGCGGTGGCTCTCGACGACGGCGTCGGCGGTACGGGCCAGGCGCAGGAACGCGTCCCTGCCGCTCTCGGTGCGCAGGTCGAGGGCGACGGAGCGTTTGTTGCGATTGAGGGCGTCGAACAGGGCGGGGGCGACGCGGAGCGGGTCTCCCCCGGCCGGGCTCTCGATCTTGATCACGTCGGCGCCGAGGTCGGCGAGGAGCGAGGTGGCGTACGGGCCGGGGAGCAGGCGGGAGAGGTCGAGAATGCGTTTGCCGGCGAGGGCGGACCAGGTCGGGGGCGATGCGGTCATGGCGTGCGGGCCTTTCAGGATGCGGATGCCGGGGTGAACGGGGCTCAGGTGCCGGCCGCGAGCATCTTGGCGATGCCGTTGCGCTGGATCTCGGACGTGCCGGTCAGGACACGGAACATGCGGACCTTTCGGAACATGAACTCGACCTCGTTGCCCTGGGTGAGCCCCTCCTTGCCGTGGATCTGCACGGCCTCGTCGAGGATGCGGAAGCAGGACTCGGCGACGAACAGCTTGCACATGAAGGCTTCCGTACGGACGTCCCGGCCCTCGTCCAGCGCCTTGAGCGCCGCGTACGTCATCGAGCGGGCGGCGTAGAAGTCGGTGGCCATGTCGGCGAGCTTGTGCTGGATGGCTTGGAGCGAGATGAGGGGGCGGCCGCCGGCGACCTTGCGGGTGCGGGCGCGCTGGAGTGTCAGGTCGAGGGCGCGGCGGGTGAGGCCGAGGATGGTGGGGCAGTGCAGCAGCCGGTTGGTGGTGACGCGGCCCAGTGCGATGCGCATGCCGTCGCCCTCGGCGCCCATGAGGTTGGCGGCCGGGACGTAGCAGGCGTCCAGGACGATGTCGCTCTCGATGTGTTCGCCGGACATCGGGGTCACTCCGTCCTCGACTCGGCAGCCGGGGCTGTCGAGGTCGACGAGGAAGGCCGAGAAGGACGGCTTGTCGCCTTCCGCCTCTCCGGTGCCGGCCATGCGCGCGACGACGATCGCGAAGTCGGCGAAGGGGCCGGCGGAGGAGAACACCTTGTGTCCGGTCAGCCGGTAGCCGTCGCCGTCGGGTACGGCGACCGTCCGCATGGAGCGGACGTCGGAGCCGGCGTCGGTCTCGGTGAGGGAGAAGCAGCATGCCCGCTCGCCGCGGATCAGCGGCAGCAGGTAGGTGTCCAGCTGATGCCGGGTGGCGTGCTTGAGGATGTCGCCGGCGCGCAGGGGGCCGCCCATGTCGCCGAGCACGCTGTGCGACAGGACGCGTCCGCTCGCCCCCAGCTCCTCCTTGAGGGCGGCGAGCTGCGAGAAGGTCAGGTCCTGGCCGCCGTGTTCCTTGGGCAGGTGGATGCCGTAGAAGCCGAGTTCGATGCTGCGGCGCCAGACCGGTTCCAGGTCGGCGCGGGTCAGGCGGCTGCTGTCGGTCAGGCCGTGCTCACGTTCGTAGTCGGCAAGCTCGCCGCCGAGGTAGTCACGCAGCCGGCCGACGAGTTCGGCGGTCCGGGGATCGTCGTAGGAGGGGTGCAGGGAGAAGGTCACAGGAACTCCAGAAGTCGGTGGAGCGAGGTCAGTTGACGCGGCGGGCGGTACCGCCCCAGAACGGCTCACGCACGGCCTTGCGGTCGACCTTGCCGTTGCGGTTGGTGGGCAGCTCGGCCACGAAGTCGACCGAGCGCGGCTTCTTGAAGCGGTCCAGTCGCTCGGCGCAGAAGTCGATCAGCTGCTCCGCGGTGATGTCCTGGCCGGCGTGGGTCACGACGACCGCCTTGACGGCCTCGCCCCACTTCTCGTCGGGCACGCCGACGACGCAGGTCTCCTGCACGGCGGGGTGCTCGTAGAGGGCGGCCTCGACCTCGGTGCAGTAGATGTTGAAGCCACCGGAGATGATCATGTCCTTCTTGCGGTCGACGAGGAACAGGTAGCCGTCCTCCCGCATCCACCCCAGGTCGCCGGTGAGCACCCAACCGTCACGGAAGGCTTCCGCTGACAGCTCAGGCGCCTTCCAGTACCCGCCCACGCAGTCCGGCCCGCGCACGACGAGTTCACCGATCTCGCCGGGGGCCAGTTCCTGGCCCTTCTCGTCGACGATGCGGATCTCGGTGTCGAAGACCGCACGGCCGCAGGACTGCAGCAGCTCGGGGTCCTCGCGCACCCCGCGCGCGACGTCCGCGCTGGACAGGCTGGCGATGATGCTGGTCGTCTCGCCGAGGCCGTAGCCCTGGGCAACGACCGGGCCGAAGAACTCAACCGCGTCGCGCAGCCTCTGGGGGGAGATGGGGGCGCCGCCGACCCGCAGGTTTGTCAGCGACGACACGTCGTGGTCGGCCGCGCCGGGGTGGGCGAGCAGCGTGTTGAGCATGGCGGGGACCAGGAACGTGGCGGTGATCTGCTCCTTCTCCACCGTCTCGAAGAAGGTCTGCGGGTTCCAGGCGGGCAGGACGTGCGTGGTGGCGCCGCTGAACACGCAGGCGAGCAGGGGCATTCCCGTGGCGTGGGTGATGGGGCCGCAGGCCAGGTAGCGGGTGCCGGGCCGGGGTCGGGACTCCTCGACCATCAACTGCTTGCGCATGTTGGCCAAGCGGTTGCCGACCGTCTGCACGGCGGCCTTGAGGGATCCGGTGGAGCCGGAGGTGAAGTTGAGGACACAGGGCTGGTCCTGGTCGACCTCTACGCGGACCGGCACCCCGGCCCCCTCGCCTCCCTCGGCCAACAGATCCTCGTAGCTGATCTCGCCCGGTCCCGTGGCCTGCGGCTCGTCGAGCGCGACGGGGATGCAGTCCGTACCGGCGGCGGCTATGGCCGCGAGGGCGTCCTCGCGGTGCGCGGCGTCGTACACCAGGACGCGTACCGGGGCGTAACGCAGGATGTGTTCGATCTCGCCGCGTCCGAGGCGCGCGTTGATGGGGGCGCGCGTCAGCCCGGCCTTGTACAGGGCGAACTCGACCTCGACCAGTTCACCGCGGTTCCAGGCCAGGGAGGCGACAGCGTCGCCGGGGCGCAGGCCGCGCGAGACGAGGGCGGAAGCGAGGCGGTTCGTCGACCGTTCCAGCTCCCGGTAGCTCCAGGATCGGTCCTGGCAGACGAGGGCAGGAGCCTCGGGCCAGTAACGGGTGCTGCGCGTCAGGTAGATGCCTAGGTTCATGGGGTTCACTCCAGCCAGCTCGGGAGGGGACGTCGACGGGCGAGGCACGCGACAGCAGCCGCACACTCCAAAAGATATCCACTCAGACCAGTTACATACAGAGTGTTCATTAACGTGTTCAGTGTCAAGATCTCATAGACTGGTGCGGACGAAAACGTGGGAGTGAAGGAGGGGAACATGGCCGAGGACAGGCGCACGAGACGCTCACGCCGGCTGCTGGGCACCGCGCTGGTGGAGCTGGTTCTGGAGCGCGGTTTCGCCGCGCTCACCGTGGAGGACATCACCGAGCGCGCGGACGTGGCCCGGGCGACGTTCTACGCCCACTTCCGCAGCAAGGAGGAGCTGTTCGCGCGAGTGACCGCCGACCTGCTCGACGAGCTGGTGACACGGCTGACCCACACCATCGCCGGCAGCAGCACCGGGTTCACCGGCAAGCCGGTCCTGGAAATGCTCCGCCACGCCCGCGAGGAACGCGACCTGTACCGGATCGTGCTGCGGGGGGAGGGTGACGGCAAACCGCTGCAGATGTTCACCGACACCTGCGCGCGCATCACCGCCGACGAGTTCCGGGCGCGGGCCGAGCGCAACGACGTGAAGCCGCGCATCGACCCGGAACTGTTGGCCCGCGTCTGGGTGGGCGAACAGACCGCGGTGCTGCGCTGGTGGGCCGAGCAGGACTCGCCGTCCCTGCCCGCCGAGGAGGTCGTGCGCATGCTGCTCGACCTGGCCCTGCACGGACGCTACTGGGCCACCGGGTTCGAGGCGCCGGCCTGAGCGCCGGCGCCGTCACCGCCTCAGTGCGCCGTTGCCTGCGTCGGCGCGGGAGCGGCCGGGGTGAGCCCGAGACGTCGCGCGTCCCGCTCGGGCCGAATGGTCACCATCGCGAAGATCCCGCAGACCAGCATCACCGCCCCCGACACGAGGAAGGCATGCAGGTATCCGGCGCTGCGCGAGGACGCCGTATCGAGGAAGTGCCCGGTCAGATAGGGCGCGATCAGGATCGGCAGCGTTCCCGTGCCCGCGACGATGCCGAACACCGCGCCACGCTGTGACGGCGGCACCACCGCGGCGGCCGTCACGTAGTGCAGCGGGAAGACCAGGGCGAAGACGCTGAACGCCACCGCGACCAGGACCAGCGTCGCTCCCCGTCCTTCGACGAGCGGGACAGCCGCCATGGCCAGACCTGCCATGGTGACCGCCGCCCCCTGCAGGGCACCGCTCGACCAACGCATCGACACGCCGCGCCGGTTCAGCGCGTCCACCACTGGTGACACCGCCAGCAGCAGCACGAAGCCGAGGCCCGCCACGATGCTGATCACCGTCGCCGCCCGCCCCGGCGCCAACCCCAACTCCGTACGCAGATAAGCCGGCAGCCACGCCTGGCTGAGGGCATTGGCCCACGAACCGCCGAACGCACCCACCATGCTGCCCAGCATCGTGCCGGTCGTCAGCAGCCTGCGGTACGGCAGCCCGGCCACCTTCGCGGGTTGCACCGCTGTCCCCTGCTCCGGAGCCGGCTCGCGCGGTGCACCGCGCTTGGGCGCGGGGCGCTGGTCGTAGGGGCCGTCATGCCCCAACTTCCACCACACCAGGCTCCACACCACACTCGTCACCGCGAGCGCGGCGAAGCCCGAACGCCAGCCGAAACCCGTGATCAGCCCGGTCAGTACCGGTGCCGCGATCAACGTACCGAGCGCCGCACCACTGATCTGCAGCGCCGACGGCAGCCCACGACGCCCCTCGGGAAACCACTTGTACAGGGCGTGCATCGACATCGGAGTCGCGGGCCCTTCGGCGGCCCCCAGCAGCACCCGGCCCGCCACCAGTGCCGGAACCGAGGCAACCAGCAGCACCGGGACCTGCGCCACGGCCCACAGCAGGGCCATCACGAACAGCATGACCCTGCTCGAGATCCGCGAGGAGAAGAACCCCGCGAGAAACCCCGACAGGCTGAACAGCACGGCGAACGAACTCGCTATCAGCCCGTACGCACTGTTGCTCAGCTGCAGCTCATCCATGATCGGCACCGCGGCCAGCCCCAGCACCGCCTTGTCCGCGTAATTGATCAGCATGAACGTCACGATCAGCGCAGCGATCAACCACGCGCGCCGTCGCCTGCCCGTCTCGTCCGGTGGCGGCACCCTCGCTCCCTTCGGTGGCGAGACCTGGCGGGGCTGCGGCATGGGCATAGGGCTCTCCTGCGGCTCAAAGGCAATGCAAAGGCAATACGGGAGGCGACCTGCAGGAATCACGCACAACGCACCCGGACCAGCCGACGGCGGCCCACAGGTTGAACGAATCCATACAGACAGTCCAGTAAAAAGTGATCCGTTCAGAAAGCTAAACGGAGTTCGCCACTCGGTCAACAGCCTGGCGACCGCGACTGTCGGGCCCTGCCCGAAGAGCTAGTGAGCGGCAACGGTGAGGTCAAGGTCTGGACCGTCGGTCCTGACTGCGCGGTCAGCGACGGGAAGATCACAGGCATACCGGATCCTGTGATCGCTGAACATTTCCCCGAGGCGGGACCGTTGTGGCACGGACGGCTCCGGGTCCAGGCTTGGCCCCGCCCGCGGAGGCGCACCGTGCGCTCCGTCGCGAGGCACCGCCGTACGTGGCGAGTGGTCGGCCTCGAAACGTCCGCATGCGGGTTCCGTGGAACCGACATGCGCGTCCGGGCGTTCTGCCGCAGGTACGACGTCGGCGCTGCACCGGCGCCGATGCTGTCCGCTTCCCGGCTGCGCGCCGACCACCG
The DNA here is from genome assembly GCF_043202315.1 of Streptomyces sp. NPDC048211. Lineage (NCBI taxonomy): Bacteria > Bacillati > Actinomycetota > Actinomycetes > Kitasatosporales > Streptomycetaceae > Streptomyces > Streptomyces sp. NPDC048211. Next base: position 584,737 of record NZ_JBIDAD010000002.1, on the reverse strand, counting down.
TTGCGATCACCAGGGGCGGATTGCCTGGAGCCTCACTCGGCGACCGTCCTCGTCCAGCAGATGCCCCAAGCGTTGCAGACGCCAGCGGCTGCCTCCACCGAGAGCGACGCGATGAAGCCGTCCAAGGTCCGCGTCGTTCCCGCCCGCCGATCCATTCGGACTGGGGGAGATACCCGGCACCAAGTCATCCCGTGGAGACTCTGCTACGGCGTCGGTCGGTCAAGGCGGGTGATGGACGGTAGGGGCCATGTTCCGTCGAAGGCAGCATCGGTCGGCTGATAGAGGCGCAGGATGAGGTAGAAGGGTTCGGCCGGTGCCGGCAGCCAGTTGACGGTGCCGGCGGCGGGACGCGGATGCTGGATGACAATGTCGAGAGTGCCGTCGGGGCCGTGGACGAGACCGGGGGTGTCGGAGCCGATCTTGTACCGGTCCAACTCATTGTCGACAAGCATCTTGTCGGCGGCACGGTAAAGAGTGAGGGACCAGAAGGCGTCGACCGGCGGGCTGCCCGCGAAGCGCACGCGGTAGGCGTGCTCGCCGGTGAGAGGGCGGCCGTGGTCATCGGTGAAGCCGCCGGGATACATGGCTTCCCGCTCGCCGTTGCCACCCAGGTACGGGCCCGCGATGACGGCACGGCGGGGGTAGTCGAACCCGAAAGCATCCATGCCCGGGACCCAGGTCCAGCCGTTGCGGTCCTGTGCGGTGGAGGCAAATCCCGCTTGAGCGGCAGCGGGGCCGTCATTGAGTGCTCTGACCAGGGCGTGGCGTTGGCGGTCGGTGAGCCGCTCCGGCTGGAAGCCCTCGGTGGTCAGGCCGATACGCTCGTACTGGGCGACCAGGGCGGCATCGGCGGGGTAGATGGGGTTCTCCCGCATGGCAGCGCCGAGGTGCGTGAAAAAGCCCAGCTCGTCGCCCTCGATGTCCGGGAGTGCCGGCAAGCTGGTCGTGGACGTCGCCACGGCGTCGAGGGTGAAAAGCTTCTGCAGGTCGTGGACAGGCATGAGGTCCTCGCCATCACGCACGTGGAGCCGGCCCCACAGCCAGACCCGTCCGGTGGTTACGTCCAGGCGGACCGCATCGGACGGCAGATCGCCCGTCCAGTGCGGAGGCACGATCACGTACCGCCCCGGCTTCGTGCCCGTGGTGCGGCGTCCGATGTAGTGCTGCAGCTCCTGGTACATGTTGAATACGTTCACCACGTAGTAGCGGTCGCCGACGTCCGGAACCGTGAACACGCAGGGCCGATCCAGATCCACGACGGCGCTCATGTAGAGCGTGTCGTAGTTGGCTGTGGGCATGTCGCGCGAGGCCGGTGTCGCCAGTTGGGTGGCCCACCCGATCCGGTTGAGCGGTGCGCGGTAACTCGAAGCCGGCAGAGGCTCGGGAACGTCCGTGTATTCACGGCAGACACGCTCCATCCGCACGAGTGGGTAGCCCCAGAGGAACGCGGAAACGCCGAGGTGGTAGGCGTCGTACTCCAAGCCGTCGGCGATCAGCTCCGGAGTCATCACCGCTTCCAGTAGCGGATCGGGTGTACTCGACATCTCGGCTTCCTTCCGGACAGGCTTCCGTCATGACTGGCGGCCTGCGCCGCGGCGGGCGGATCTCGGCCCACCGGGCGCCCCTTGCAAATCCGGTGCATTCGAGTCTCCGCGCCGTCGCTCGAACGCACCTCGATGACCAGTTCAACAGTGGACATAAGTACATATATCACCCTACTCACAGAGGGTCGTCCGACGCGCCCGCAGCCGACTTTCCGCTGCCATGGGTGTCAGTGCTGAGTGGTCATGCCCCGTCGAGGCTCCAACTGGCCACCGGGTGTGTGCTGCAGTTGCTGCTCGGCCTGTCGGACCAGCCGTCCGTCGAGGCGGTCCGCTACCGCATCGACTTCATGTACACGATGGCCATGGAGCTGGACGCCCCGGCTCCCACCACAGCGTGCTGACCGTCTTCCGCGACCATCTCGCCGAAGATCACCGCGCTGACCAACTCCTCGACCTCGCGCTGGCTCGACTCAAGGAGGCCGGGCTCGCCCCACGCAGTGGACCGACTCCGCCCATGCCCTGGCCTTGAGGCCGGCCCTGACCTGCCTGAGCTGATCACCGAAGCGACGCACCGCACTGGAAGAAGTTGCCGGCACCGCACCTGCTGGACGAACCGGTCGGCCAGGACCGGGGACACCGCTGCGGCCGACCGGTCCGCCTAAGGGCTCGCAGAGAATCAACATGTTGAGTTGATCTTCGTGGGTCTGCTGTTGGTGAGGAATGCGGTGACGTCAGCGGGTGTGCGGAATCTGGCTGTCGAGGGTGGGATGGTGTGACCGTTCTCGGCGAGGATGGGCTGGACTTGGTGCACGGCCCTGGTGATGGTGCTGCCATTGACTCCAAATAGCTGACCGATCAGGTCTCGAGTGCCAAGTTTGCGCAGGTAGAGCACGGTGGCCAGGACTCTGTCTGCGGTGGTCAGCCTGTCCTTGGCCCCGGCGCCGCGGGCCCGGATGCGGTCTCTTCCTCGCTGCTGGGACCACCCGTGTTCCCGTAGCTGATCGAGTCTCTGGGACACCTGCTCGACGAGTCCGTCCAGCGCCGGCTCGGTCATACCGGTCAGTTCCGAATTGCGTAGATCGTCAGCGCGGGACCGTGAGGACAGGCCCTTGGCCGGCCGAGGTTCTTCGGCCGCGCCGACTGTGTCGCGGTGTTGGGGGTGGAGCGTGTAGTTCCAGTCGCCGTGGAAGCGGTGCCGGTGCATGGGCAGGGCGTCGATGTCTTTGTCAGTGACCTTGATGCCGGTCTCGTAGGTGCCCGGGTCGAGTTCGGCGTGGACTCTCAGCCCGGCGTGAGTGGTGGTGGCCTTAATACTGTTCACGATGATGTCGTGGCTGGTCAGGGGCCTGCCTTCGCCAGTTCATGGAGATGTGGGAGAACAGCCGGTGCTCGATCTTGTTCCACTTCGAGGTGCCCGGCGGCATGTGGCAGACCGTGATCTCCAAGCCGGTCTCGGCGGCCAGGGCAGCAAGCTCGGTCTTCCAGGCGCGGGTGCGGTATCCGTTGGAGCCGCCCGCGTCCGCGGTGATCAGCAGCCGGGTGGCCTGAGGGTAGTCGTGACTGCCACGGGCCTTCCACCAGCGACGGATCGAAGCAACGGCGAACGCGGCCGTGTCGTGATCGGTGCCGACACTGACCCAGCCGGTGTTCGCAGCGACGTCGTAGATCCCGTAAGGGATCGCCTTGCCCGGTCCCTGCCGATCCAGGAAGTCATGGGTCCTGACCTGGGTCGGCAGTCCTTTCGGACGCCACTCGCGGCCCCCGTTCCTGTACTGGCCGACCAGCTCCTTCTTCTTGGTATCGACGCTGATCACCGGGTCGCCAGCTCCCATATGCTCTTTGGCCCGGTCGTTGACGTAGCGGAACTGGGCATCCCGGTCCGGATGCTGAGCTCCCTCGACGGTCTTGGCGTTGGCCTGGAGGCTGAACCCCTCCTCCCTCAGCAGGTCGGCGACGGTATCCGCCGAGATCCGGTGACCCTGCCTGGTGAGCTCGTCGGCGAGTCTGCGGGTGGACTTCGTCGTCCATCGCAGCGGTGACATCGGATCCCCGCGCATATCCGGCTCGACCAGGGCCAACAACGCGGGCCGCAGTCCGGCATCTACCTCAGCCGCCCGCTTGCGCCCGCCACCAAGACGGCGAACCCGGCCCAGCGGTTCCGCCCCCGCCTCCAACTCGTCCACGCCTTTGCGGACGGTGGTCTCGCTGACCTCGGCCGCCTGAGCGACCGCCCGGATTCCGCCGTGTCCCAGGATCCTGGCCTCAGCCCCCATCAGCAGACGGCGCTGCCGCTCGTCCAGGTGTGGGAACAACACCTGGAACTTCACCGCAAGTTGACCACGTGCCTCGCCAGATACGCGCATACCACACCAACGAGCCGAACCACGGGAAGCAACACTTTGATTCTCTGCGAGCCCTTAGTGACGTGAAAGTCCGGCGCATGTCGCTCGAGAACGTGAGCGCCTACCGGATCGGTGATCATGTGTGGGCAACGGCTGACGTCAGCTGGGAACTGTCCGGATTCACACTGGTCGATGCCGACGAGCAATTCGTTCACGCAGCCACTCGGTACGACACACGCATCCTGGCGTCTATTCAAGACGAAGCCTCAGACTTGTCCGTCCTCCGAGGTGATCGACTCCGCGCCGTCGACTACGACATCAGAGAGCGCAGTGTCGGCAAGCGCCTCGACCGCGTGCGGTTCCAGAACGCACTCGACGTCCTGTCGTCCGAGAGGACGTCGCTGGCGTTGGACCAAGTGCTCAGCAATGTCGGGGACAAGACGAGCAGTGAACGGCTTCGAGCCCTACACCGCGCCCGCAACGAGCACGCCCATGGCATCTCACGCAACCCTGTCATCGCACGCATCCCCGCCGAGAGCTGGCCCATCATCAGCTACGAGCCGCCACAGGACCACCGCGGCTGATCCACGGGCCGTGCGCCGCCGGGCCAGAACAGAACCGGGTCGGTGACCTACTCCGGGTACTCCTCGTCCGGGGCGGGCCCCTCCGGCTTCTCGTCGGGGAACTCCATCTGTCCGAACGGGAGGTCGACGATCTCTAGCGATCCGGCGCACGACAGCAGGTGTCTGTCGGCGACGCGGCGGGCGTCGGGGCGTCGTGCCGCCAGAGCCGGCCCTTGCCGAGCCGACCGGCGACCATCCCGGCCGCGAACGACCTGCACGACCACTCTGCAGCCCGCTGTGCAGAACGGCTCATCTCCTCGCCAGTCAGCGTATGAACCCTTCGGCGACATACGAAACATATCCAAGGGAGGATGGCGGTCCCGAGGCCGTCGCAAACCTTCCGTGCCTCTACCCGACAGCCCCCATAGTCAAAGTCCTGGCTGTAGCTTTCCGACCAGGCGAAATACCTCGCGGGCCGCGTAGCGTTTGAGGCAGCGGACGATTTCGCGGCGGGTTTTGCCTTCCTTGATGCGGCGCTCGTAGTAGTTCTGCGTGCGTGGGTCGACCCGCAGGCGGGTGAACACGATGCGGTGGAGCGCGGCATTTGCCTGACGGTCGCCGCCGCGGTTGAGGCGACGGAACTGTCGGCGTCCCGAGGAACGCTCGACCGGGCTGACCCCGCACAACGCGGCGAAGGCCGCCTCACTGTCCAGCCGTTCCGGGTTGTCCCCCACCGTGATCAGCAAAGTGACAGCCGTGTCCGGACCGATCCCCACCACATCGAGCAACTGCGGGGCGTACCAGTTCACGAGCCGTGTCAGACGAGCGTCCACATCCCGGATCTGCTCGGAAAGCTGGCCGATCCGGTGAGCCAGCAGACCCAGCGCGACTCGAGCGGCCAGCAACACCCCCTCCTCGCCCATCTCCTCCTGAGCGCTCACGTCGGCGAACCGTGCACAGCGACGGAAGAGTTCGGCATTGCCCAGGCCCGCCAGTTCCTCCCGCAAGGCAGGGTCGGCAGTGATGAGGATGGCCTTCAGCTGGTTGATGGCCTGCGTGCGGGCTTTGACAGCGGATGCCTTCGTGAGTTTGTACATTCTCGCGATCTGTACCGGCCCATCGCCCGACTTGGCCCTGGCGCGGGCCCGCCCGCTCAATACAGCTCGCGCCGCGTTCTGCGCATCGAGCGGATCCGATTTGCCGCGCCGACGGCGATCTGCCCGGTCCATCCGATTCACGTCGAACACGTCCACGCCCTGAGCCAGCAGATAGCGCGACAGTGACGCCCCGTAGGAGCCGGTCCCCTCCACACCGGCCCGCCCCACCCCGCCCAACGTCCGTGCCCACTTCAGCAGATCGCGGTATCCCGCTGCGGTGGCCGGGAACTCATCGGTGGCCAGGACTGCCCCCGTCACGGAAAGCACCGCAGCCACATGAGCATCCCGGTGCGTATCCACTCCCAAAATCACCTCCCCCGCAGGGCGGCGACGGCGAGCCTGCGGAACAGGCGACGTAATGGACACGGTCGAACTTGACATGCCCGTTCTCCTTCCGGTCCGATGGCATATCGCGGTGCCGGTGCCGGTCCGGATCGGACGGTCAGAGTCGTGAGGACGCCACAATGATCGGCAGGCCCCTATCGGGACACACCCGCCGGCCCGGCACCGACAACGCACCGCCCCCGGCCAACGGCCGACACTGTGAAAGCTGGACACAGTCGCACTTCGGTCAGAGATGTCATGAGTCAGACCCCGGACCCGGAACAGCACCCACCCATGCTCCCGCCCCTCACAACACATCGGGCTCTGCGTTCAAACCTGACCGTCGATGGAGAACATTCGGCAGCCGACGCCCAGTCGCGACTACACATGCGCGAAGACGAACAGCGAACAAGCGCATTTGCTTCACAACTCGGCAAGGTGCTTGCGATGCCTCCGAAGGCAAGGAAGTGCTCGGCCTTGCGCTCATAGCTGCAGTGCAGACGGCGGCGTCCACCGAGCCCAACATCGGCGTACCGATGCAGCGTCCAACGAAGCCAGCGGAAGCCGCTGGCCCAGCCGCCGGGCGAACGGGCCCAGTCCGCCAGCACCGTCGCGACAGCGTTCAGTACGTCTTCTGGGACCGGCCCGTCGACTGCATCACTCTCGTTCCGGGGCCTGTCGCCCGACAGAGCGATCTCCGCGTGTGCGAAACCAACGAGGTCTTCGGGTCCAGGCGATCCCGCGCCATGAGCGATCTCCGCGTGCGCAGCGATGTTCCGCACCTGTGTCACTGGTAGATGGCCTGGCGCACGTCTGCTCCGCGTAGGTGTTCGGTCGGCTACCCGGGCCCTGGCGGGGTTTCTGACGTCGTCCGCCGTTGATGGCGGCGAACATGCGAGAGATACAGCCGTGACGAACACGATATGGCAACCCTAAGTTCCTCCGCGAAGCGACCTCCTGATCTGCGCAACGATCCACCGTCTCGGGCGGATGATGCCGATGAAGCCCTCCCTCACTCAACAGCGCTCACCAGACGTGCAGTTGGACTGTCAGTGGCGCGTGGTATCCCTGAAGGCATGACACCTTACGGATCATGCCCGGAATATTCTGAGGGATAAAACCGTGTATCCTCAGCGGAGTTATGACTTGCCAGGGTTGGAGGTGGACCGTGAGTGATCAAAGGGAGTTGCTGGCGGATCCCGCCATGCTCGTCCTGGCGCGCGACTCTCGGGGGTGGACCCAGTCCGAGCTTGCGGAGCAGATGTCGCACGTGGAGGGCAACCGCATCTCGCAGGGGTACGTAAGCCGGGCCGAAGCCGGACGCATCCCGGTCCGGGCGGAGCGGGTACTCCTGTTCGCCGCCGCACTTCGCTTCACCCCCGAGATGCTGTGCCAGGCCACCGACACGGCCGGGGCCGGCATCGGGCTGATCCACCACCGTAAGCGGGCCTCACTGGGCGCCCCCGCACTGCGCCGGATCCATGCGACGCTGACGCTCACCCGCCTCCAGGTCGAAGCGGTAACGCAGGCGGCAGACCTCAGCCATCCCCACCGGTTCAGGCCCATTGAGGTCAACGACTTCGACACCCCCGCGGACGCCGCGGAAACGGTACGCGAGGAGTGGAACGTTCCCGCCGGCCCCATCGCCGACCTGGTCGAGGTGCTCGAAGACGCCGGCACCCTGGTCGTAGTCCGCGACCTGGGCACCACGGGACTCGACGCTGTTAGCCAGTGGCCGCGCGGCCGGACGCCGCTGGTTCTTCTCAACTCCGCTGTGCCTGGTGATCGTTCACGCTTCAGCCTCGCTCACGAGCTGGGCCATCTGATCATGCACCAGGAACCGGGCGAGGGCCGTACTCAGGAGGCACAAGCCGACCGGTTCGCCGCCGAGTTCCTCATGCCGCACGAGGAGATCCTGAGCGAGCTGAAGCCCGGCATCGACATCGCCCGCCTCATGGATCTGAAAGCCCGCTGGGGGGTCTCCATGGCCGCTCTCATCCGGCGTGCTGTGGACCTGGGCGTGATCACCGAATGGCAGTACCGCACGCTCATGGTCGAGTTGTCCGCACTCGGCTACCGCACAAGCGAACCGATCGTCATCCGGCGCGAGACCCCGCGCCATATCGCTCAGGCCGTCACCCGGCTTGCAGGACAGCACCACCTCAGTGCGACCGAGACCGCTCACCTGGCGGGTCTGGGGCGTGAGGAGTTCCACGAGATCTACCTGTGCGCTTCTTCGTCCGGACACAAGGACGTGCCGGACCCTTCTGCGAGGTGATTCATGAGCAACGCCCCCGATCCGAGGCGGCGGCCGCCCGCCGTGAAGACGCTCGACCACACCGTGGCAGCGGTGCCGCTCCTGCAGGGACGCGTGCTACTGCACGAACATGCCCGGTACACCCCTCGGCCTCGTCCTGCCCTTGATGATGACCTGAGCGGTGTCGTCATGACCGGCGCCAACGCCGACGCACGCGCCTTCCAGCTCCGCGCCGATGTCGGCTACACAGGAACTCTCCTGATCGACAGCGCCGCCTACACCACGTACACGGCAACGGCGGAGGAACCGTTCATGGCGCCTCCCGACGAACTGTTCGCCACCGTGCACGACTCCTTGAACTTCCAGAAGGCTCGAGGGGCAAGCGCAGCACTGACGCCCACCGGCTACATACCGCCGGCGAACTCCCGGACGCTCAAAGCAGTAATGCGGGAAGCCAACCGAATCGAGCGAGCAGACACCCTGATATCCCTCCCGATCGACGCCACCTGGCTCAACCGGGAGAACATCAGTCAGCTGATCGCGGTCTGCGCCAAGATCCACCACCCCAAAGCCCTCATCCTCTTCCGCCAGTTCGACCCGCTGGAACGGGCGAAGGACATTCCGGCCAACCTCCGGCGGTTGTTCACCGAGGTCGAGCACATGTCACTGTTGCGCACAGACCTCGCAGCCCTCGACGTGATGGCGCACGGCGCCTTCTGTGCGGGAATCGGTGCTCAAAGCTCGCTCCGCCACGCGATACCGCCCGACGAGAAACCCCAGATAGGAAAGCGCGGCGGCGGGCCCACATACCCGCACGTCCTAATGCCGCAGTTAATGTGCTTCAAGGGCGCCGAATTTCTGTCCAACGTCTACGGCAACGCCGACCCGGCAACCTGCGACTGCGAGGAGTGCGACGGGCGCGGTCTCGAGCGTTTCTACCTTTCCGACGGCGACACGCGGCGTGAGGCCGAGAACCACAACATCCTCACCTGGAGCGAATGGGTCAGCGACATGGCCAGCCACCGCGCCGGCAGCGAGCGCAAGACGTGGTGGCGCAACAAATGCGCGGCAGCCGTCGACCGCTACGGACTGGAAAACCAACGCATCGAAGTGGGCGCAAGCCCCAGGTCCGGGTTCCAAGTACCGCCGCCGCTGAAGACGTGGGCAACGCTGCCCGTCTCTCCCTAATCGAAATCGGGCAGAAAGCTTAGGACAGCTGACGGTGGACATCCTCCAGGAACTTCCAGTTGGCCACCGTATGACGTTTGCGAACAAAGGGGCTCGGCGGCACAACAACCTCCACGGTTGCCCCTTGGACACGGAGCAATCCGATGCCATAGAAGGCTGCACGCATCACAGCTTCCTCCTTGCGCCTCAACACACCATCGATCAGTACGGCACGAGCAGTGAATGGCGTGAACCGCTCGACCTGCTCCATCGCCGACTCCCAGCCGCGTCCAGACACGAACACCATGTCGACATGCACCGGCTGGGTCGCCAGACGGGTAATCAATCCGTCGCGCCGAACCACAGCCCCCTTCGGAAGGCACTTCAACGCTCGGCGCTCCCTGTCGCTCAGTGACCCGGCAGGAACAGGCTCTCCGAGTGGCAGCGCCATCAAGAGGTTCAAGGCATCCGGCCGCGTCAGCGGTTTCATCCCCGCAGCCGCCCGCCGCTCCCGCTCTCGCGCCTCGAATCGGTAGGCCGCCACAACCTTCGCCCCCAAGGCTTCAACGACCGCCAGGCTCGCTTCGCGGGGTACGAGATCGCCGGGAGCCAGCGCTCCCGCAACCACACCCAAGGACTCTCGTGCCGCGATTGCCATCGACCAACCCGCTCTCGTCCCGCATCGACGCTCTTCCAGCAGGGCTGTGCGCGCCCATCCTTACCGCTTGCCCCGGGCCACCGGGAGCAGCCTCAACAACAAAGCCAACGGACCTCAACCGGCCCTAGACACGGGAACGCGGCCAAACGAACGGCAAGGCTAGTACGGACACTCGCGCGATCGTCGACCACGTCCCCGAATAGCTCCACATCGGTCACCCACCGCCCTCTCGCTAGCCAACTTGCACCCACAACAGGTCGCGGACGAGCGACTGCGATCGTAGCCATCCCGCGCCACGATGCCTACAGCTGTTCGAATTCTGGGGCGCGCCCCAGCTACGGGAACATCTCCCAGGCCGCAGCCGACCAGCACCGCGCCAGCGGCCCCGCAGGCCGACGGGGGCAACATCTGTCACGTCCGTGTCACCAACAACGTCGACGCACCTGGACCACCGAGACCAAACCCGCGTGAACAGCGTCGAACTGGACCACGTGGACGCCAGAAGACGGTACTGCCTACCTGTGCCACGTAGCGCCGAGGGAGGTGCCCATGACGAGGACAGGGGCGTCTTCCGGCCCGTCAAAGCGGTATTGCAGGGGTTCAACGTTCTTCTCACTCACCCACTCACGCTCCCACATCTCACATTCGCGGCGTGAGCGGGGGCCGCGGCACTCGCCAGACCTCCCCACGTATCCGCAGCCGGCCGTAGATCCTCCACATCCGGCTCCACAAACCACCGCTTCGTACCCGGCATGATCCAGACGAGAGGCCCTGGCCCGCTGGGCCGGGCACAGCGACGTCCGCACGATCCGCCGGCCGCGAACCCATCACGGACAGGAAGAAGGCGGCGTACAGACGGTAGGCCCTGACCGCATCCACGAAGGCGCGCATCTCCTGGAGGTGCCGGGGCGGGATGACGGTCTTCGTCCACCGCTCCCCTTCCGATGACCGTGAGACTGCGGTCACATGTCCTGAGTCGCAGCTCGAGTCGCTGTCCGTAGCCTGCTCTCGAATCGGCCATCCCGTGCCCTGGGAACGCTTGTTGGTCGGATGGCACTCACCCTGCCCCGTACAGCCGCGTCGGCCCGCCGCAGAGCGGGACGCAAAGACTCAGGTGCCGCACGGCTGAGCGGCATGGTGCGCGCTCCGCCGCTGCGCGCCTCCACATCGCAGGCACATCTTCCTCACTGACATGAACATGCGTTATTCGCCAACGGGGCAACGATGTGGCGCACTTGACAGAGCCTCATGATCGTCCGGTGATACGCTCGCGTGCACATGCCACGTGAGCTTTCACCTTGGCATGGATACAGCCAGGGGGGCTCTCCGGGCGGTGAGGTCTGCCCACAGCCGAGGGTCCGCTTGGACAGATTTCGAGAGCTGGAATCCAGCCGCTCAATAGAGAGTCACATGACGAATTTTTGGCAGGATCCGACAGTTTGGGCGCTTGTCGTCGGCGTCGCTGTCGCCGCCACGGTAATCACGCGCCAGCGAAAAACGATCAAGGCGCTACGTCGCCAGAAGCAGGGCCTTCAAGGTGAGCTGACCGCATCGCAGGGCAGCGCCGCCGCACTCGATTCCACCGTCACCGAGCTGCGCAGCGGCTACGACGAGGTGGTCCGCCAGGCCAAGGAAGAGGCGGAGGAGGCCACAAACACCGTACTGAAGTCGGCTATGCGGACCCTTCAGGGCCTCGCCGCGGAACAGCAGCGGGCCATCTCCGGGCTGCAGAAGAAGTACGGCGACTCGGCCGTGTTGCGGGACATGCTGGGCATCGACCACATGAACTCGCAGTTCAACCGGCGCGCGCAGTCCATTGCGGTGCTGTGCGGCGGTTGGCTCGGCCGGCAGCGGGAGGCCGCATCGGTCTATGACGTGATCCGCGGAGCGCAGGGCCGCATCCGGCACTACCAGCGCATCGAAATAGCGTCCCGGGTCGATTTCGCGGTGACCAGCCGTGCCGTCGAACCGATCGCGCTGACGGTGGCCGAGCTGCTCGACAACGCGACCAGCTATTCCGAGCCGTCCACCATGGTCGAGGTCGAGGTACGGACGGTGCCCCGGGGCATCTGCATCGTGATCGACGACGCCGGCGTCGGCATGAGCGAGGAGGAGCGGACGAACGCCACCGCTCTGCTGTCCAGCGGGTCTGCGGTGAGCGTCTCGGAGCTCGGCAACCCTCCCGCGTTCGGCTTCGCGGTGATCGGTGCCCTGTGTGCGCGGTTCGGGTTCACGGTCGCCATCGACAGCACCTCTCCCTACGGCGGCGTCCGCGCGGTGGTGATGGTGCCGAAGGAGTTGTTGACCGAGATGCCCGAGCCCAAGACACCCACTTCCACTCACGAAGTCAATGACGCTGCCGCGAGCCGCGGTTCGGCTCCCGCAGCGACGGATGGCGGGCTGCCCCGGCGACGGAACAAGCGCGGCATGGCGCTCGTGCAGGACGGAGGCGGCAGGTCCGACGCAGCGCCGCCGGCCCGGTCAGCAGAGGCACGGGTGGCGGCCATGGGCGCGTTTCAGCGCGGCACTCTCAGCGGCCGAGGTGCGGGGGTACCGGCCGCCGAAGGTGACACCACTGCCGATTCACACGAAGGATTCGATGCCCCGTGAGCGATGACCTGTCCTGGATGCTCGAGGACGCGCTGCAGATACCGCATGCTCTCCACGCGGTCCTGATTTCTGCCGACGGCCTCCAGATGTCCCGCACTGCGGAGATCGACAGGGGCGATGCCGACAAGGTGGCCGCCGCCGTCTCCGGACTGCAGTCGCTCAGCCGGGCCGTCAGCTTCTTCTGCGGTGAGCACGGAGCGAACTGGCGCCAGACCCTCATCGAGTTCGACGGGGGATGGGTGTTCCTGAACGCTGCGGGCGGCGGCAGCTACCTTGCCGTGGCGGCGTCGGCCGAGGTCGACATGCAGGACATCACGTACCGGATGCAGCAACTGGTCAGCCGGCTGGGCAAGGCGATGTCGGCCGACCTCCGCGGCGACACGGTCACGTCATGACGGAACCCGGCCGTCCCGAGCCCGAGCCCGAGTTCGTGTCCGAGGCCGGAGAACTGGTCCGGCCCTACGTCATCACCCGTGGCCGCGACCTGCCCGATGAGGGCGAGTTCGCCCTCATCACGCTCGTGACCACGGCCACCGACGAGCAGCAGCGTCCCCAGCGGCTCTCGCCCGAGGAGCAGCAGATCCTGGAGATGTGCTCCAGTGGCTACCTCTCGGTCGCCGAGGTCGCCGCGCACTCCCAGCTGCCGCTCGGGGTGGTCAAAGCGCTGCTCAGTTCCCTCGCCGAGGGGGGCTATCTCGTGACCCGGGTGCCGGTGCCCTCGGCCCGTCCCACCAACAAGGCCCTGCTCAAGGAGGTGCTCGATGGCCTCAAGGCTCTCTCTGTCTGAGGATGCCTACGTGCCCGGCGGCGCACAGCAGACTGCAGTGAAAATCCTGGTCGTCGGGCATTTCGCCGTCGGCAAGACCACCCTGATCGGCTCACTCTCCGAGATCACGCCGTTGTCCACCGAGGAGCGGATGACGACGCTCTCGGAACGCGTCGACGATCTCAAAGGGGTGCAGGGAAAGACCACCACCACCGTCGCCCTGGACTTTGGCCGGCTGACGCTGAGCGAGCGCATCGTTCTGTACCTGTTCGGCTCCCCCGGACAGCAGCGCTTCGTGAGTCTGTGGGACGACACGGCCCGCGGAGCGCTGGGCGCCCTGGTCCTGGTGGACCCCGAGCGCCTGGCCGACTCCTTCGACATCATGGATCTGGTCGAGAGCTACGGCCTCGAGTTCGCCGTGGCCATCAATCACTTCGACGGCAGTACGGTCCACACCCCGGAGGCAGTCCGGGAGGCACTCGACCTGCTGCCCGACACCCCCGTCGTCACCATCGACGCACGCGACGAGAAGTCGTCCGTTGACGCCCTGATCACCTTGGTCCGCTATCTGCACGAGCGCGCCGACCTGGAGCACGCATGACAACCCCCTCTGTACCTCCGCCCGGCTGCCCCGCACACGGCAGCGGGCAGCGCATACCCCTGGACAGCGCGGAGTTCGCTGCCAATCCGCACGCGTACTACCGGTACATGCGCGAACTCGGCCCCACCGCTGCGGTCACCATCGCCCCCGGCGTGGAGGCGACGCTGGTGACCGATTACAACGCGGCTCTGGAACTGCTGCAGGATTCGACGACCTTCCGCAAGGACTCCCGCCGCTGGCGCGCACTGTCCGAGGGCTGCATCCGCCCCGACAGCCCGGTCCTGCCGCTGCTGGCCTACCGGCCGAACGCGATGTTCACCGACGGCGCCGAGCATGTGCGGCTGCGGCAGGCCATCACCGACTCCTTCGCCCGCGTCAGCAACAAGCGGCTGAACCGGATCGTCAGCCAGGCAGCCCAGTTCCTGATCAACCAGTTCAGCGCCCGCGGCAGCGCCGACCTGCTCCGCGACTACGCCCAGCAGCTCCCGCTGTACGTGTTCAACGAGCTGTTCGGCTGCCCCGCGGAGATCGGTGACCGGGTGCTGTTCGGCATCTCCGGCATGTTCGACGGAGTCAACGCCGAGGCGGCCAGCCAGGTCCTGCTCGGAGCGGTAGGCGAGCTGGTGGCGCTCAAGCGCGCCCGGCCCGGGGAGGACGTCACGTCCTACCTGATGCAGCATCCGGCGCAGCTGAGCGACGAGGAGCTGGCGCACACGCTGGTGTTGCTCCTCGGTGCGGGCGGCGAGCCGGAGGGCAACCTGATCGGCAACGCCTTCTACACGATGCTGACCAACGAGGAGTTCGCGCGCCTGGGGCAGTTCGACAAGGCTGTGGACGACACTCTGTGGCGCAATGCGCCGATGTCCAACTACGCGCCCCATTACCCGGTGGTCGACACGGACGTGGCCGGCGACAAGGTGCGCGCCGGAGACCTGGTGCTGGTGTCCTTCGGCGCCGCCAACACGGCGCTCGCGGACCGCGGTGCCGACACCCGCGGTCACCTCGCCTGGAGCGCGGGCCCGCACGCCTGCCCGTCGAAGGAGCCGGCCAGGCTGATCGCCCTGACGGGCCTGGAGACGCTGTTCAACGCCCTGCCCGACGTTGAACTCGCCGTTCCCGCGGACAGCCTCACCTGGCGGCCCGGCCCCTTCAACCGGGCCCTGGCCTCCCTTCCCGTCCGGTTCAGCGCGGCCACCCCGCGCGCCGCGGCCGCACCGGAACCGACGGCCGCGACCCGCTACCAGGCACCCCCCGGCGCGGCCGCACCCGCGCACGCGGCGCCGCAGCCCACCGCCAAAGCGGGGCGCTGGAGCGGCTTCATGAAGTGGCTGACGGGCCAGTAGCCCACACCCCCTGTGAGGCATGTGACACAGGCAGTTGCTGTAGCCTGCATGAAAGATCAACTTCCTGGGTAGGACGGCGCGGAGTTTCTGGAGTGACACAAGATGAAGGAGAGGCAGTGGACCTCGCAAGCATCTCCGCGCCCCCATCCGCGAGCGCCCGACCGGGCGCACAGCGCACCACCCCCAGCAGACGGAACCCGTGCGGGGGCGGCGACCCCGACAAGCCGCAGGAACGAATACCCGCTGCTCACGGCAGCGGGCCGGCCCTCGGCTCCTCGCTTGTCGGCAGAGCACGTCCCCGTACTCCCGCACCGTCCGGACGCGATACGCACCACGACGTGCGGGGCACACGATGACCTCCCGCCCGAGCGTCGTCTCACCGGCAACCAGCCCCGGTGAGACGACGCTCGGCGACCACGTACTCGGTCAACTCCGGCGCCTGGGCGCCACGGTGGGGCTGAGCAAAACGGACATCGAGCTGTACGGACAGGTCCTGACCGACTCCCTGGCAGGCGCCGCCCACCGGCCGCTGTCCCTGCCGCCGGCCTCGCCCACCTTCCTCTCCGATGACCACAGCCCCGTCGAGTTCTCCCTCGCCAACGCGCCGGACTCCGCCCCGGCCCTGCGCGTGCTCGTGGAGCCCGGGTGGGCCCACAGCGACATGGCCGACAGCGGCCGCGCCGGGCTTGCGGTCATCCGCGCAATGGGCGCCCGCTGGGGCTTCGCAACCGACCGGCTCGACTCCATCGCCGACTTGTTCCTCCCCGCTGCACCCCAGGGCACCCTGGCCCTGTGGTACGCGCTCGATCTGCGCGCCGGAGGGGTCCCAGGGGTCAAGGTCTACCTGGACCCCTCCGCCTCCGGCCCGGAGAACGCGGCCCGCACCGTGCGCGAGGCACTGCGGCGGCTCGGCTACGGCCGGGCCTTCGAGCAACTGCCCCCGGCGGCCGGCTATCCGTTCCTCGCCCTGGACCTGGGCGACTGGGCGTCCCCCCGCGTCAAGGTCTATGTGAGGCACCCGCGCATGTCAGCCGATGACGCCTGCGCGCTCAGCCGTAACTCCGGAGCCACAGCGGCCGACATCCGCTACTTCTTCCACGCGGCCGCGGGCTCCCTCGCCCCGTCCGAGCGCGGCGGGACCGACCCGCTGCGACTGGTGCGGCGGCCGGCGCTCACCTGCCACTCCTTCACCGAAGGCGACAACAACCCGAGCGGCTTCACACTCCACATTCCCGTTCGTGACTACGTGCGCGACGACGAAGAGACCCTCGCCCGCGCCACTGCCCTGCTGACCCGGGCCGGCATGGACCCCACTGTCCTGAACCGAAGTCTGGGAGCGCTCACACAACGAACCCTCGCCGACGGCGTGGGGCTGATCGCCTACCTGGCCCTGGTGTACGAGCGCAACCGGCCGCCACGGCTCACCACCTACCTGAGTTCCGAGGCCTACCGCGTCCGGCCGCCGCAGGAGGAGTACCCGCAGAGCACCTGGATGCCTGCGCAACGCCCCCAGAGCGTCCTGGACCTCGCGCACCAGACCTTCGGCCACGTCAGCCCGCACACCGCACAGAAGGAAGTCACATGGAGCCCTACCGCATCAAGGTCGTAGAACCTCTTGCCTTCACCACCCGGGAGGAGCGCAAGGCCGCGCTGGAGCGGGTCGCCTACAACCCCTTCGAGCTGCGGGCCGACGAAGTCACCATCGACCTTCTGAGCGACTCCGGGACCGGCGCCATCTCCGCAGACCAGCTCGCCGCAGGAATGCAGGGCGACGAGTCCTACGCCGGCAGCCGCTCCTTCTACCGGTGGCACGAGGTCGTCTCCGAACTGACCGGCTACCCCCATATCCTGCCGGCCCACCAAGGCCGCGCGGCCGAGCGCATCCTCTTCTCCTCGCTGCTCCGGCCCGGCACGAGTGTGCTGTCCAACACGCACTTCGACACCACCCGTGCCAACGTCGAACTGACCGGCTGCACGGCGCACGACCTGCCCTGCGCCGAGGCGAAGGACCTCGACAGCGACTTTCCCTTCAAGGGCAACATCGACCTGATCGCCCTCGAACAGGCCCTGGAGAACGCGGACCGGGCGCCCGTTGCGGCTGTGCTGATGACCATCACCAACAACGGTGGCGGGGGCCAGCCGGTCAGCATGGAGAACCTGCACCGCACCGCGGAACTGTGCCGCCGTCACCACGTGCCGATGATCCTCGACGCGGCCCGGTTCGCGGAGAACGCCTGGCTCGTGACCCAGCGCGAACCCGGCTACGCCGACCGCACCCCGCGCCAGGTAGCCGAGGAAGCCTTCCGCCTCGCCGACGGCTGCGTCATGAGCGCGAAGAAGGACGGGATCGTCCACATCGGCGGCTTCATCGGCCTGAAGGACGCCGAACTCGCCGAGCGGTGCGGGGGTCTGCTCATCGCCACCGAAGGATTCACCACCTACGGCGGACTGTCCGGACGCGACCTCGACATGATGGCCCGCGGCCTCCTCGAAGTGACCGAGCCGGCCTACCTCGCCGAGCGCGCCGACATAGCCGCCTATCTCGCCGCACGCATCCGCGAGGCCGGCGTCGACATCGTGGAGCCCGCCGGTCTGCACGCCCTCTACATCAACGCCGGCCGCCTCCTGCCCCACATCCCCCCGCACCAGTACCCCGGCACCGCACTCGTCTGCGAGCTCTATCTGCGCGGAGGCATCCGCTCGGCGGAGCTGGGGTCGCTGTACCTCGGCGAAGAGGACGAGCACGGCAACCCGGTCAAGACGGCGCCCTACGAACTCGTACGCCTGGCTCTCCCCCGCCGGGTCTACACCCGCAGCCACTACGACCACGTTGCCGCCACCCTGGCGGATATCGCGAAGAATCCTGAATCGGTCCGTGGCTACCGGGTTACGGGCCAGTCCCCGATCCTGCGTCACTTCAGCATCAAACTGGAGCCCGTGAAGTCCGGCGACTGATCAGCATTCTTCGTTCGCGACGACGCGGGCCCAGCCATCAGATCCTGTAGCCGTGCAGATCTTTCGGCTGCACCGGTCCAGCGACAGTGCAGCGGCCGCGGGAAGGCGCCACCCCGGTGGGCGGATTCCGGCGGTCGTCGCAACACGTGATCACTGACGTGTGGTGGCGAGCAGTACGGACAGACGCTCGGCCGGGGTTTCCCGGCCGAGCGTCGTGCGTGGGCGGCTGTTGAGTTCGGCTGCGGCGGCGGCTGCGGCTGCGTGCAAGTCCTCGCGGCTGTAGTGGGACAGGGCGGCGCCTTGGGGGAAGTACTGCCGGAGCAGGCCGTTCGTACGCTCGTTGGAGCCGCGTTGCCAGGGGCTGCCGGGGTCGCAGACGCGGACCGGCATGCCCGTGGCGGTGGGCGGTTCAGGACGTGCCGCGCACCGTGCGCTCGGGACGTGGCGCTGCCGGCAGGGGCGGGGAGAGGAGGGGCTCCAGCAGCTGGGCGAGCTGGTCGCGCTGCTCCGCATCGAGCCGTCCGGTGGCCGGCGCGAGGACGGCCTTGCCTTCCTCGTACAGGCGCTGGATGAGGGCGCGCCCCTCGTCGGTGATCAGGACGACGACGGCGCGCTTGTCCTCTGGACTGGTGCCGCGCGTCAGGAGCCCGCGCCGTTCGGCGCGGGCGATGAGTCCGGACATCGTCGACTTGTCCAGTCCCAGAAAGGCCGCAAGGTCGCTCATGCGGGGGCTTCGGTCGCGCAGGATGCCGAGCACGCGCAGCTGGGTGAGGGACAGGTCGTGCTCGGCGCCGATGCGGGTGAGCACGCCCATGATCTGGAATGCGCTGCGCACCAGGCCGTCGACCAGGGCGTCCGTGGAGTCTTCGGGAGCCATGCACACCACCCTACTTGACATTGTTTGCATTACCAACAACTCTCATAGTGATTGGCAATGCAAACCAACTGACCTGTGGGAGTTCCTCATGCATGCTGCGGTCATCACGGCATACGACGCCTCGCCCGTCTACGGCGAGCACCCCGACCCTGTGGCCCGGGGCGAGCACGACCTCGTCGTGGACGTCCTCGCGGCGGGCCTGCACCACCTCACCCGGTCCAAGGCGGACGGCAGCCACTACTCCGCCTCCGGCGTGTTCCCGCTGGTTCCCGGCACGGACGGCGTCGTGCGCGACTCCTCGGGCCGCCTGCGCTACGCGGCCCTGGACGACACGGAGCTCGGGACCTTCGCCGAGCGCACCGTGATCGATTCACGCCGAAGCATCGTCCTGCCGGACGACGTGGACCCCGTCCGGATCGCCGCCGCGATGAACCCGGGCATGTCCTCCTGGGTGGCCCTGCGCCGCCGCATCACCTTCCGCGAGGGGCAGCGCGTTCTCGTCCTCGGCGCCACCGGCAGCGCCGGACGCATGGCCGTCCAGATCGCCAAGCGGTTCGGTGCCGCCCAGGTCTTCGCCGCCGGCCGCGACGCCACCCGGCTCGGGGAGCTGTCCGGCCTCGGCGCGGACCGGGCGCTCACCTTCGACGACGTCGCCGCCGCAGCCGACGTCGATGTCGTCCTGGACTTCGTGTGGGGCGAACCCGCCGCCGACGCGATGCTTCCGATCCTCACCGCCCGTGCCGACCGCTCCGCCCCGCTGACCTGGGTCCAGATCGGCTCCATGGCCGGCCGGACCGCCCCGATCCCTTCGTCGGCCCTGCGGGCGGCACAGCTGGAGATCGTGGGCAGCGGCATCGGCTCGGTCTCTCCCCGCGACTTCATCGCCGAACTGCCGGAGCTGGCGCAAGCGGTGACCGCGGGCGCCCTTGACGTCAAGGCCCGAGCGGTACCGCTGGCCCGGATCGCGCAGGCGTGGTCCGAGAAGACCAGCGAACGCCTGGTCTTCGTGCCCTGAGGGCTGTCCCGCGATTGATCTCGGGGCGTGCCGGCCTGGAGGTTCGGCTGCTGGATGGTTCGGCAGGCCGTCTCGCGGACGAGTGCGAGTTCGGTGCTCGCCTTGCGGCGAGTGGGTCTGCGGGCGGCGCGGTCGGGGACGAGTCCGGCGATGGCGGGTGGGTCTCGGCGTAGGTTGCGCGCCGTCCGGTGGATCGCTGGAGCGGACGCCACTGGCGGTGCTCGGCCTGCGCGTGCTCGACGCAGATCCGACGGGAGACGGGAGGACTGGCGGCGCTCGGTCTACGCGCCGGCCGTGCTGCTCGGTCAGCGGTGCGTCATCACCGTGCCCTTTCGTCTTCCTCGGCGGGACCGAGACCTGTTCGGGGAACTCGTTCGCCAGGTCCCGACAGCCGTCGTCGACCTCGGCTTCGGTGCCGGGGCGTTGGCGGAACTGCTCGGCGATGCCCTCGGTGCGCATCGCGCTCCGGTCATGCATCCTGCCGGGCCGGGTGGCCCCGGACCACAGGGTGCGGCCCTGGCCGTCGCCGATGGTCGTCGTCTCGATCGTGTTCCGCCTGCGTTTGCCGGAGACGAACGCCCGCCGCCCGGGTCCGGCGTCCCGTTGCCGTACACCCCCCCGCGCCGGTCCCGGCGCCCGGACTCGCGCCGCGCCTCCCAGCGCCTGGGCGAGCTCCATGGCGAGCTCGCCCAGGTGCTCCCGCGACAGGCCGCAGAGGGCGGCACGGGACATGGCCGTGCGGGCCTGACTTGTCATCACACGCGACTCGACTCGTGCGGCCTTCGCCATGTGCCCACCTGCGACCAGGATCGGTCGCGGGCGCAGTCCGTCAGGCGGAGAAGCCAGTGACCTTGTTCGGTGTCACCCGCACGATGAGCCGGAGTACTTCCTCCGGCTCGGCGGGCGGGTTCTCACCGAGGTATTTCTGCGAGAGCGTGTGAGGCAGTGACTTCTCCCGGTCCTCGATCAGCTCGGCGGTGCCCCGGATGTCTACGGACTGGTACGGGTTCTCGGTATCGAAGACGGTAAGGCTGATCCGCGGGTCCCGGGCGAGATTCCTGGCCTTCTGGCGCCCCGCCGTAGTGGAGAAGAGCACCGTGTCTCCGTCCCTCGCGATCCAGACCACCGAGGTCTGCGGCCCACCGTCCCGGTTCAGCGTCGCGACAGTGGCGAAGTTCCTCCCGTCCAGCAGTGCGCGCGTCCCCTCGTTGAACGTTGCTGACACAACCTCACCCTTCCTTCCAACACTCCGAGTTGTTCACTGCTGATGCAGAACAAGCATGAAGATCGAATTCTTCCCACCACAGGACAGAGGCTGCTGACCTCAGCCACGGCACCGGCCCTCCCTGGTACCGCAGACGGCGCCGGGACACGTGTGGCCGCGATCGCGCATTGTGCGCACCGGTGAAGAGACGGTGACGGCGCGTCCAGCAGAGAGCCTGCCAATCGGCCGGAGACGTTCGACGCTCTGGCGGGGTGTATCGCGGGTCAGCCCGCCAGGCGTACTCGGGCCGCTCCCAAGCCGGCTGACGGCCTGGTCCGTTGAACAAACCGGCGCGGCCTGCAAGCCTTGCCCGTCATGATCGATGAATGCGCGAAGGAGCACCTGCACGCCAGTCTGCGGTGGATACGCAAGTCGATGGTCTGGAAGCTCGACGGTCTCTCCGCATACGACGTCCGGCGTCCCCTGACCTCGTCGGGGACCAACCTCCTCGGTCTGGTCAAACACTTGGCGACTTGGGAGGCGAGATACTTCGGCGAGGTCTTCGGCCGCCCGTTCCCGCAACCGCTGCCCCGTTGGGACGACAAGGCCGCGCACGGTACCGACCTCTGGGCGGCCGAGGGCGAGACCCGCGAGCAGATCATCGGCTTGTACCGGCAGGCGTGGGAACACGCGGACGCGACCATCGAGGCGCTCGACATCGACGCGCCCGGTCACGTCCCGTGGTGGCCGCACCCCCACGTGACACTGTTCAACGTCCTGGTCCACGTCCTGAACGAGACCCAGCGCCACACCGGTCATGCCGACATCCTGCGGGAACAGCTCGACGGCGCGGTCGGCACACACAGCACGGACACCCAGGAATACGACGTGGATGACGGGGCGCGCCACCGTGCGAAGGTCGAGCGGGCCGCCGGAGCGGCTGATCCCACCAGCATGTGAGCCGTCCTCGCCGGGACTTCCGACACGACCGCACCACCCAGTGATCTCAGCCCGGTCCCTCCTGCGTCGCTCCCCAGGCTGCCGCGCACAGGCGCTCGGCGACGGCCGCCGTGTATCGGGCGGCGGTGAGCCAGTAGGTGGCGAAGCCGTCGGTGTCGGCAGGGAGGAGCCGGCCGAAGAGGTCGCGATCGCGTCGGGCCGCCGAGGCGCACAGGGCGCCGAGGAGTCCGGCGGCCGTGGGGAGGCCCGCGCGGCGGATGCGGTGGGTCTCGGCGGTGACGTCGCCGAGCATGCCGAGGGCGCCGCGGCCCGCCGTCACCGCCTGTTCGACCCGGCGCTCCAGGAGGTAGAGGGGCGCGTGCGCGCCGTCCTCTCCGGGCTGTGGCGGGGCGAGGTGCACAGGGGCGGACGGGTCCGGGAGGTCGGCGCGGCGCAGGCGGTCGAGGCCGAGGTCGATCGTGCCCTCGCCAGTGGGGTGCGAACAGGCGAGAAGAGTGAGCCGGGGGTGTGGGGCGGGTACCAGGCGGCCGATGATCCGCAGCCGTGTGCCCGGCGCCGTGGCCAGCAGGGTCAGGTTGTCGCGGTGGGCCAGCGCGGAATCGTCGTCGGCGACGGTAAGCCGGACCTGTACGCCTCCCTCGCACAGCGCAAGCAGACAGGAGCCTCCCGACTCCCTTACGGCCCCGAGGAGTTCGACGTCCAGGAAGAGCAGGTCACTGCCTCCGCCCTCCGGGGCCGCGTAGCGGGAGGTCGACCGCAGCGCGCGGGCGGCCTGTTCGGACGGCGGCGTCTCCCACAGGACGCTGAGCGGCAGTTCCGTCCACGCCGC
Organism: Streptomyces sp. NPDC048211; assembly: GCF_043202315.1. Classification (NCBI taxonomy): domain Bacteria; kingdom Bacillati; phylum Actinomycetota; class Actinomycetes; order Kitasatosporales; family Streptomycetaceae; genus Streptomyces; species Streptomyces sp. NPDC048211. The sequence continues at coordinate 561,565 of NZ_JBIDAD010000002.1, read as the reverse complement.
GCCCCGGGCGGTCACGGCCTTGACGCCCTTCCCGGCGCCCAGCCTGCCGTCCGGCGAGACCGTCGCCCCCGAGACCGCCAGGCCGGCCCGGCCCAGCTCCCGGTGGGTGAGCGCGCAGTCCCCCAGGCGCACAGCCCGGTCGGCGACGCCCAGGGCGCGCCCGACGCCGCCGGGTGCCACGTCACCGACCGTGCAGAGGCGGCCGTCCGTTCCGGCGACCCAGGTGCGGACGCCGCCGTGTCCCGAGTCGGTGACCACGGGTTCGGTGAACAGGCCGTACAGGCGCAGCGAGCCGTCCGAGCTGTACGGACGGCGCGCGCGGCCTCTGACCTCGACCAGCTCCGCCCCGGACGCCGCACCTACGCGGTGTGCGGTACCCATGAGTTCGGCCAGGGCCGTGACGAGGTCGGCGGTGCGGTACGAGGGGTCCCCGGTGCGGGCCGCCCGCAGCAGCGTGACGACGGACAGCGCGGCGCCCGAGGCGCGCGGCAGTTGCCGGAGCCGGGCGGTGTGCGCGGCACGGAGGAGGACGGACTGGGTGACGGCGCCTGCCCCGTCGACGCCGGCCTCCAGCACGGCGGCGGCTGCCGACCACAAGGCGTCGGCGGCGGCACGCTGGGCCTGGCTCGCCACCTCGGGCGGGGAGGCAGCGTCCGGAGTGGGCCCGAGGGTCGGCGTGGAGGCGGAGGTCGGTGTGGGGGTGGAGGTCGGCGTGGAGGTGGGGGTGGGGGTAGAGGTCGGGGTGGAAGTAGGGGGCGGTGTCGAGGTGACGGCCGGACGGTCGGCGAGGTCCCGTGCCGGGTCCGTTGCGGAGTCGGATTCGGGGGTCGCCCGGGCGGGCGGTTCGGCGGGCTCCGGCCCCGGGTCCGCCGTGGGGGCGGCGCAGGCGGCGGCTGCACGGTGGACGCATGCCGGGGCGAGGAGGCAGCCACACGTGATGGCGTCCGCCGTCGCCACCACACCGCCCGGGGCGTGCAGACGCAACTCGGTCTCGTCGTCGACCGCGATCGTCACCGTGTCCCCGTCGCGACGCGTCGGACGGACGCCGAGCTTGGTGACTGCCGCGTCCAGTCGTTTACGCAGGCGGGGCGAGAGGTTCTCCACCAGCGTGGCCGTGACTTCCGGCGCGACGGGTGGCAACCGGTCGGCACTCATGCGGTCTTCTCCCCTATCCAGCGGGCCAGTTCGAGTGGGCTGAGGGCGGCAACGGGCATACCGGCGGCAACAAGCTGCCCGGCGACGCCCGTCGAGTAGCGGGGCCGGCCTGCGTCATCGAGGCTCGCGCACCCGAGAACGTGACAGCCGGTGGCCACCAGAGCCCGCACCTCGGACAGCAGTCCGCCGAGCGGAGCCCCCTCCTCGAAGTCGCTGATGACGACGACGAGAGTGCGGGTGGGCACCGCGATCAGGCTGCGGGCGTGCCGCAGCCCGGCGGCGATGTGCGTGCCCCCGCCCACGCTCACCTCCAGCAGGAGGGAGAGGGGATCGTGCACATGGCCGGTGAGGTCGACGACCTCCGTGGAGAAGGCCAGGAAATGGGTGCTCAGCGTCGGCACCCCGGCGAGTACGGAGGCGGTCAGCGCGGACCAGATCGTGGACGCCTCCATGGATCCGGACACGTCGGTGACCAGGATCAGGCGCCAGTCGGCCGACCGGCGGCCGCGACTGCGGAACACCGGCTTCTCCGGGATCACCTGGACCGTTCCGTCGGCCGACCGGCGGGCGGTGGCCAGGTTGGCGCGCAGTGTGCGCGGCAGGTCCAGCCGGCCGCCGGGGCGGCGGGTGGGCCGGGCCAGCATCGTGCCGGTGAGGGCGGGCCGCAGCCGGGTGGCGAGCTGCCGGGTCAGTTCGTCGACCAGGCGGCGGACCAGGGGCCGGAGCGCCGCGAGGCGGGCTTCGGGGAGACCGCCGGCGTACCGCAGGATCGTCCGGAGCAGTTCCACGGAGGGGGTGACGGTGGCCGGGTCCAGTTCGGCGAGAACGTCCTGACGGCCTGTCGCGGCTGCGACGGCGAGAACCTCCTCGCGGATGCCGGGGCCGAACAGCGCGGCGAGTTCCTCGGACCAGTCGCGGACACCGGGGAACGACGGTTCGCGGCCGCCGCGTGATCCGGAGCCGGGGCCGGGACCGGGGAGGCCGCTGCGGGATCCCTCGCCGTGTCCCGCGCCGTAGAGCTCGTCCAGAGCGGTCGCCAGGCGGGCGGCGCCGGCCGGTAGTTGGTCCGGGCGCCTGCCGAGCACGAGCCGCCACCGGTCGGCGGGCGCGAGGGTCCGCGCGGGGGTGGCTTCGGTCGAGGGTTCGGCCGATGCGGCGGGTGCGGTCTCGGTGGAAGGTCCGGCGGGGCGGTCGGACAGGGGTGGGAACCGGTGGTCCTGCTCGGGCGGGGGCACCGGCAGACCGAGGCCGGTCAGGAGCTCCCGGGCCGCGAGGTCGGCAGCCGTACGGCGGGCCAGTTCGGCAGGATCGTCCGCGTCGAGGGTGCCCACCCGCTCGCCCAGCCGCTCCTCGACGGTGTCCAGCAACCGTTCCCGGGCGGCAGGGCTCAGGGTGTCGAAGCCACCGCGCAGGGCCGGAAGCCGGGACAGGAACGCGGTGTCGTCCAGCTCGACGACCCGGTGCAGCAACGGGTCCAGGGCCCCGACGCCGACGGTCAGGAGTGGGCCCGCCACCGTCAGGACACCGGTGAGGCGGGCAGTGAGCGCGGCCCGCGAGGTGCTGTCCACGGCCCCGTCCACCCAGGAGGCGACGCGCCCCCCGAAGGCCCCGGCCTCTTCGTGCCCCGTGAGCACCCTGACGGCTCCGGCGGCGGCGGCGATCAACGGGGTGCCGTCAGCGGCCAGCCGCGCGAGGGCCGCGGTGAGCCGGATGCCGCCCATCCGGTTGGCCCGCTGGGCCAGTTCGAGCAGCGCCCGGGCGTCCTCGGGCTCCTCGGATCCGGTCAGGCCGTCGACCTGGCGGACCGCTGCCGAGGTCAGGAGTTCGGCCGCGCGTGCGGTGCGGGTGGCACGGGCGGAGACGGTGGAGTCCGGGGCCGAGGCAGCGTCGGGCGCGGCCAGGCCCGGAAGGTGGCCGGCGTCCAGGCGATCCAGCAGGTCGAGCCCGGAGAGGAGTTCGGGCAGGGTACCGCTCGCCGGGAGTACGGCCGCCAGTTCGGTCAGCCGTTCGTCGGCCAGGGCGGGAAGCCCGCAGCCTGCGGCCTCCGTGAGGCCGCGGACGACCTGGGCGGCCGTCGGGCCGCCCTCCGCGCGCTCAGCCGCGTGCCGTTGCCGCAGCACACCCTCGGCCGCCTGGGCCGGGGTGACGCCGCGCGCCCCCGCTGCGGTGAGCATCGCAGCCGTCGCCGGGGTCCACCGCACCTGCCAGCGCGTCGTGATGCCTTCCGCGCCCGCTGCGCCGGTCACCTCCTGCTCCTGCGCGTAAGGGATGCCGCACACCGCGAGCCTGCGCAGCAGCAGCTCGCGGCGCCGGTCCAGGGTGGAGCGCGCCGGGTCGAGCCGGAGGTCGCGCGGTGTCTTCTCGTGCGCGTCCTCGGGGCCGGGAAGGGAGACCGCGGCGGTCTCGGCCTCGACTGCGGGGGCCAGTCCGCTGCGCGGTGCGGCGGGCGCGGGCCGTCCGGTGCGGGCCCCGACGAGTACGCCTTCGAGGGCCCGGGCCACGGCGCGGCCCGTGCCGTAGGTCTCGCCGCGCCCCAGCACCGTCTGCACGGCTTCCAGGAGTTCACCGCGGCCGGGGGCGGGCAGGTCGCGCAGGCGGGCCAGGTCACCGGCCACCCGGACGATCTCCCGGCCGTCCGCCGGACCGTAGGGGTGGCCCTGTGCGCGCAGTGCCGCGCAGATACGGACCGCGGTGCGGATCAGCGCCTCGTGCAGCGCGGCCGGGTCCCCGGCGGCGTCGAGGACGGTGTGCTGCCACTCCGGATCCCGGATGCCGGCCGGGTAGCCGGACCGTGAATCGAGCAGCGGATACGTGTACGGGACCAGGGAGACCGTGCAATCCGCCGCACCGGCCGCCCCGTTCACGCGGCTGTCCGCGCGGCTGTCCAGGAGGCTGTCCGTGCTGGGGTCGGACGCGGCGACGGGCGTGTCCCGGCTGTCCGGTGCGGAACCTGCGACTGCGGACGGCAGCAGTGCCGGGGTGTGGAAAGCTCCGACCACCACGGCCGGCCGCCGCCCGCTCGCCAGGGCCTCGGCGACATGCCCGCGCATCCATGCCTCGCGCACCAGGTCCGTGCGGTCCACCTCGCTCCGCGCCTCGGCCTCATGGCGCAGCGCCCAGCCGGTGAGCAGGGCGGCACGGCGGAGTGCCTCGGGTGTCGAACCGGGCGCGAGGGCCTCCACCAGCCGGTCCCACAGGTCGTCGCCGTCCCGGCCGGTGAGCCGGGACCGGAGCGCGGCGGACAGCCCGGACCCCGCCCCCGGCACGGGCGCGGGCGCGGAATCGGCGCCCGGGGCGGGGGCAGGGGTCCCAGGGACGGGGGAAAGGGTCGCCGGGGCGGGCGAAGGAGTCCCCGGACGGCCGCCCGCCCACGCCCGGTCGGCCAGCGGCAGATCGCAGGCCACGGCCGGGACCCCGTTGCGCGCAGCCCAGCGCAGAGCGACCAGCTCGGGCGAGAAGTCCGCGAACGGGTAGAAGGCCGGACCCCGTTCGCCTGTCGAGCCGGACCCCGGCCCGTCGGCGGGCACGGCGGCCAGCGCCACCGGGGCCTCTGTCTCCTCGTGAGCGAGCCAGCCCAGCCAGGGCTGGAACTCGGCGGGCAGTTCGACGAGGAGGACGTCGGGGGCCGCCGCGTCCAGCAGCGCCGGGAGTGCTGCCGCCAGCGAGGGCGCGTGGTGGCGCACCCCGATGAGGAACGGCAACCCGGGTCCGGTCGCCGCAAGAGCGGCCACCGCGGCTTCCGGCGTGGCCGGGCCGGCCGCCGAGCCCTGCGCCGGAAGGACGGCCTGCCCACCGGCCGTGGGCGGCACCTCCGCGATGGACCGCGTCCCGACGGGGGGCGGCACCTCGGCGGAGGACCCCGCATCAGCAGTGGCCGACACCTCGGCGGTGGCACCCGTCCCCACAGTGAACGGCGTCCCGGCAGTGGACCGTGACCCAGCGGTGAACAGCGTCCCGGCAGTGGACGGCACCTCCCCGACGGCCCCCGCCTCAGCAGTGGCCGGCACCTCGGCGGTGGCACCCGTCCCCGCAGTGAACGGCGTCCCGGCAGTGGACCGCGTCTCCGCGGTGGTCGACTCGCTCATCGGTCAGTTCTCCAGCACCGCGCGCAGGTCCCACAGGGCGCGCCAGGTGGCCGATCCCTGCTCCGCGCGCCGGCGGACCGGACCGTCCCAGTACCCCAGCAGCCGTGCCGCGTCGGCGGGGTCGTCCTTCCGGACGACGCCGAGCAGATGGCCGGGCAGGAGGGAGAGCACGTCCCGGTCGCCAGGGAAGTAGGCGGCGGCAAGCCCCAGGGCGCCCGCGACGGAGACCGCCTCCGCCGTGCTCATCACCGTGGAGGGGCGCTCGACCTCCCAGCCCTCCGCGGACCGGCCTTCACGGAGGTCCCGGAACGCGGTGACCAGGGTTTCGAGGACCGCGTCGTCCACCTGGTACGCGGCGCCGACGCGTTCGACGGCCGCCCGCGACTGGCTCCTCACGAGCGCCGTCTCGGCGTCCACGTCCCCGATGGGGCCCACGGTCTCGAAGTTGAAGCGCCGCTTCAGCGCGGCGGACATCTCCGAGACGCCCTTGTCCCGGAGGTTGGCGGTGGCGATGAGCGTGAACCCGGGGGCCGCGTGCATCTGGGCGCTCTCGCCGCCCGCGAGTTCGGGGACCGAGATCCGCCGCTCGGAGAGCAGTGACACGAGGGCGTCCTGGACCTCCGGCAGGCAGCGGGTGACCTCCTCGACGCGGGCGACGGCCCCCCGGGTCATGGCGGTGAGCACCGGGGAGGGCACCAGGGCCTGTTCGGTGGGGCCCTGGGCGAGCAGCAGCGCGTAGTTCCAGCCGTACTTGAGCTGGTCCTCGGTGGTGCCCGCGGTGCCCTGCACGGTCAGCGCGCTGGTTCCGCAGACGGCAGCCGACAGCAGCTCGGAGAGCATGGACTTCGCGGTGCCGGGTTCGCCCACGAGGAGGAGGCCGCGCTCTCCCGCGAGAGTGACCACACACCGTTCGACCAGGGCGCGCTCGCCGACGAACTTCTGCTCGATCACCAGGCGGGGCGGCACCCCGGCCGGGGGCAGGGCACTCTTCGGGAGGCTCAGTGCCTCGCCCGCGCTGCCCATCACGAAGGTGACGACAGCCCGCGGGGTGAGCAGCCAGCCGGGCGGGCGGGGTCCGGAGTCATGGGCGGCCAGGAAGGCCAGCTCGGTGGCGTACCGGTCCTCGGGCGGCGTGACCTGGCGGTGCTGCTCCCGTCCGGACGAGGTCGCCCGGTCCGGGGCACCGCCCGCGGACGTGCCGTCCATGGTGGTCGTGGTGTCGTTCGTCATCGGCGGCGGCCCTTCCGGGGTGCGCGGGTGTCCAGTTCCTCGAAGCCGGGGGCGTCGCCGCCGCGGACCCGTCCCCAGGCGGCTGCGAACAGCGCGGGAACGGGGAGGTAGGGCAGGGTCCGGGTGGTCCCTGCCACGGGGTACAGGTCTTCCTTCCACGTCTCCAGCGGGAGTCCGGGGGTACCGCGTTCGAGCCAGCCGCAGGGGAGGAACAGGGTGCGGCCGGCGCGGGAGCGCTTCGCCTCCACGACGAGGTCGGTGGCCGCGAGTTCCGCCCGGGCCTTCTTGACCCGCGCCGGCTTCCATCCGGTCCAGCGGACGCAGTTGCGGTCCGTCGGATCGGGAAGGGCCAGCAGCATCAGGTAGAGAGCGGCGGCGTCCGCGCTGAGGCCGAGGACATCGACGGCCTCGGCCACCAGGTCCGGCACCGTGCGCGTCGGGTCCTGGGCCGGGTGGTCCGCGGAGCCGTCGGGGGCGCCCGCCGAGGCCAACGCGTCCGTCTCCTCGCCCAGCAGTGCGCGCAGGGCGAGCACATCACCGGTGCGGTAGGGACCTGCGGTTCCCTCGACGAGGCCGAACGCCGGGTCGTCGGGGCCTGCCAGGCCGGCCGGGCGCAGCAGCACCTTCTCGCTGGTGCCGTGGCCGGGGGCGAGGAGCAGCGCCGTGCCGGCCCGGACCAGACCGTCGGCGTCGGCACCGCCGGACTCGGGGAGCCCGTGGGCGGCGCGGACCACGGGGCCCATCGACTCCCCCGACTCGGTCCAGTCCAGACCGAGGTCAAGCACCAGGCGCGGGTCGGTGAGACGGTCGCGCAGGGCCGCGAGCCCGACGGGGAGGTGCGCCCGGAGCGGGTGCCCGTGCGGGAGTGTGTAGGCAAGGGTGCGCAACGCGGTCAGGGCCGAGGAGACCGCACCGCGTGCGCTCACCCGGCGCAGGCCGGGGCGGCCTGTGCCGTCCTCGACATCGGTTCCGTGGCCGAGCCAGGTGCGGGAGCCCGCGTTGAGGATCAGGTCGACAGCGCCCGCGGTGGTGCCCGACAGGTCGAGGTCCAGTTCCTCGGGTACACGGACGAGGGAGGCCAGGCGCTCCTGCCAGACCTCGGCGGCGGCCCGGACATCGGGGCCCGTCGACCAGAGCTCGGCCGGGTCCTCGGGCAGCAGTGCCCGGAGCAGGGCGTGCCGGTCGTCGTGGGGAAGTGCGTCGAGCCTCGCCTGAGCCGCCTCGAAGGTACGTGTCTTCACCCCGAGCAGCGTGAGCGCGTCGGCGCCGGGCTCCTCGACGGCTGCGGACAGCAGGGCGGTGGACTGGAGGGGACCGATTCCGGTGGCCGTGTGGAACGCTTCGGCGGCCTCCGGGCGCCAGGGCGCCGGGCCCTGCTCCCGTACCAGCGTGGTGAGCCGGGTGAGCCGGTCGCGGGCGATGCCGTGCCGGTGCACGTGCTCGTGGTCCAGGGTGAATCCGGGGACGGGGCCGAAGGCGCCGGTCGGATCGTGGTCCAGGGCGAGCCAGCGTGCCGCGTCGTTCAGGGAGTTCCGGCCCCGGCCGGCGAGGATCACGACGGTGCGGTCCCCCCTGCGGAGCACCTGGCCGAGGCGGTGCACGGCCTCGGGGCGTCCCGGCCCGGTCGCCCCTGCGGGGATCGGTTCGACGAGCTCCACCTCCCGGACCGTTCCCGCCGGGTCGGCCAGCGGGCCCGCGGCGAGGGTCTCCAGGAACACGAGGAGCCCGGTGCGGTGCTCGGGGGAGGTGGCCGCCGAGGCAGCCCGGTAGGCCAGTTCGGGCAGATTGTCGAGGAGGGAGGTCCAGGTCAAGGAGTCGCCGGGCACGGTGTACTCGTCCCGCTGCCAGCCGTCCACGGAGGTGAACGGGACCTTGGACATGAGGGGCGGGCCGAATGCGGGCTCGCCGCCGAGCACGTGGTTGACGGCGAGGATCTGCCGGACCACGGTCCACCGGCGCCCGGCTCCCCACCAGCCGCCGCGCATCCGCGCGGAGTTCCAGGCAGAGGCGGTCTGCAGCGTCGTGTCGTCGCCGTGCTCGGGCTCGTGATCGAAGAACATGCCCTGGGTGCGCGCGGTGTTGCGGGGCGTGGCCGGCTCCGCGGGCTTGGGCGGTTCCAGGTACTGGGCGGCTGCGACGGCCCGGTCCACCGCGCTCCGGACGAGCGCGGTGACGCCCGTGAGGAGCCGTGTGTCGGACACCTCGGGCAGCACCCGGGCGAGGGCCTCCTCGCTCATCTCCCGCGATGAGGGGCCGGTGTACTCCTTGACGGCGCGGAACGCCTCCAGGTGCTGGGCGACCGCGGCAGCTACCTCCTTGAACAGCTCTCCCGCCCGGGAGTCCGTCAGGTTCCGCAGGGCGTTCGAGCCCCGCTCGTCCCTCGGGCGCAGGGCGTGCCAGTAGGAGACGGGAGGCACGTAGGGGGTGCCCGCCGCGCCGTTCCCTCCGGAGTTGCCGGGGGTGACGGACCACAGGCTGCCACCGGTGCCGTCCGTGTCGGCCGGGTGTGCTTCGACGGAGCGGTAGTGCAGGGCCGCGACCGGCCGTGAACCGCCGGGCAGCGTGAGGGCGCCGAGCAGCAACGGTGTGTCGCCCCCGGGCAGCGGGTACGGCAGGCTGACCGTGTGGCCGTCGGGAGTGCCGGCGACGATCCGGTGCCCTTCGGCGGGGTCGGCCGTGCCGGGCTCGGTGACCGTGCGGCGGACCCAGCGGCCGAGGACCGTGCCGTCCGTGCCGAACGGGGTGGTCTCCAGGCCGGGCTGGAGCGGCAGCACCTGGCAGTGCTCGGTGAGCAGCCGGGTGCCGTCCCGCACCCCGGAACGGAGGAAGGCGGGGAGGGACGCGCGGCCGTGCGTACCGCTTGCCGGGTCGTACTCCAGCCACACCCGCTGTGTGCCCTGGTGGCCCTCCCGCCAGAGAACGGTTCCGTCGGAGACGACGGCACGCTGGGGCGGGAGGGAGGTGTCGCCCGCGTGGAGGGTCTTGCCACCGGTGGCGCGGCCGCCGCCGGGCAGCGGCAGGGAGACCTCGTCGGAGGGGCCGGAGCCGCCCCAGCGGGGAATCTGCTCGCCGCCGACGGTGAACACCTCGGCGGGGCGGTGGGACCAGTAGCCGCGCACCTTGCCGTCCTCCCACCAGATGACCATCAACTCACCGTCGACGTAACGGAAAGCGAGCTGGCGCCAGTGGTCGACGGTGGCGGGCAGCCGCAGGGTGTGCTGCAGCAGAACGCCTTCCGGGCCGACGACGACGGCCCGTTCGGACGTGCTCAGGATGAGCGCGGGCCAGGCATCGGTGACACCGACGTCGTTCGAGCGGTGGCGCTGCTGACTCGTGGCGGCCGCGGCCTCGGCGGCCAGTTCGGCGTAGGTCTCGTCGAGGGCGGGCCAGCCCAGCTCGTCGAGAACGCCCGTACGCAGAGTGGAGGCGAGCAGCGGTACGACGTCGTGGCTCCTGAGGAGTCGCACGGCTTCCGGGGCGACGTCCGCAACCACGGCGCGGAACGCCGAAAGTTGGTGGAGAGCGCGCTGCAGCCCGGGGAGTCCTCGTGCGGCCGCGTACTCCTCGGCGCGTTCGGTCAGCCACTCCCCCAGGATCACGGAGAGCACCGGGTGCGCCGCCAGCTTCGCCATGCCGGCGTCGCTCAGCCGCTGACCGTGTCCGGAGCCGAGGCCGCCGACGTTCCGGCTCAGGAGGGCGCGGAAGAAAGGCCGTTCGGCGACGGCGGTGAGGTCCCGCGCGCCGGGTACGACGTCGATGAGCCAGGGGCCGACCGGAAGGCCGGGGGCGTGCGCGGTGCCCGTGTCCTCCTCGGCCGGCTCGGCGACGGGGACGCCGGAGGCCAGGCAGAGGTCGAGAAGGTCCAGATCGGCGTTGCGCTGCCACCGGCCCTGGAACAGTTCGACGGGGTGCCCGTCGGCGCGCAGCCGGTCCGCCATCCGGGCGGCCAGGTCAAGGGTCTGCGGGCTGCGGCCCGCGGTGGCCCGGTGACGCCGTCGGTGCGCCTCCCAGCGGGCGAGCCAGTCCGCCGGGGAGACGGAGGCGACGGAGGGAACGGTCATGTCGGCGGGAGCGTCGTCCGACGGGTCCGGGAGTACGGTCAGCAGGTCCTCGGCTCCGGATTCGGCCAGCAGCGCGAGCCAGCCGCGTTCGCCGTCGGTGTCCCGGCCGCCCTCGCTGAAGGTCTCCGGGAAGAAGCCCAGGAGCCGGGCCCGCACGGTCGCGTCACGTCGCGCGAGGGCGACGAGCCCGGAGCGGTAGGCCGCCCAGAACGAGGCGGGGGCACGGACGACCCCCGGGGAGCCGATCAGATCGGCCACCAGCTCGCGTTCGGCGGCTTCGCGGTCCAGCCCGGCGGCCTTGACCAGGGCGCGGACATCCTGCGGCAGCGCCGCGTACGGCGGCATTCCGGCCGCGCAGCGCTCGACCAGCAGACGGCGGAACTGCGCCCAGGCGTCCGCCGGTGCGAGCCGGGCCACCAGGTCCCGCACGTACTGCCGCAGTGCCTTGACGGTCAGCGCGCCGGCGAAGGCGAACTCCAGGAAGACGGCCCGCTGCCGGTCCTCGTCGACGACCAGCCCGTGCACCCGCTCGGCCTCGCGGGCCTTGCCGAAGAAGGAGGCGGCGTAGGTGGTGTTCTCGGCCTGGAGGAAGAGGCGTGCCACCTGCTCGTAGTAGGTGGGGAGGAAGTGGGGCACGGCCCGGCCGAGCCGGGTGCCGAGTTCGTCGAAGCCCTCCTTGGCCGCTCCGGCGCGGGTCACGGCCTGTCGGCCCAGCCGCTCGATGTCCTTGACCAGGGCCAGGGCGTGGTGCCCGTTGGCCGGGTCGTTGACCAGTGCCCAGGCCGGGAAGCCCAGCGTCTCGCGGCGCACCTGGCCCACCACGGGGGCCTCGGCGGTCCGGGCCAGTCCGAGGAACTCCAGGGCCAGGTCCTCGGCTTCGCCGAGGGTGCCGGGCACGAGCCGGACCACCCGGCGGTCTCCGAGGGCGTGGTGCGTGTAGGTGCGAGCGGTCAGCGCGTCGACGTCGTCCCGGCCGGTGGTGCCGGCCGGAAGGATCGCGCCCGCGTCCAGCAGGGCTGCCGCGCGGGACTCGGCGGCAGAGGCGGGAGTGCGCTCGGCGCGGGCCTGGGCGGGGAGAAACGCCTCGCCCGCTGCCGTCGTGTCCGCTCCGGTGTCCGTCGTCGTGGTGCTCATGCCGCCCGCTCCTCGTCCGCCACGTCGCGGCCGGCGTAGAGCGCCGCCGCCATGCGCATGCCCTCGGACCACGCGACGGGGCCGACCTCGGCGGCCGTCAGCGCGCGCCCCGAAGGGTCGGTCCAGCCCAGGGGGCCGGTTTCGGTGTCGTACGCGTCGTATCCGTCGTGCTCACCGATCCAGATGCGCGCCTCGACGGTGGCGCCGTCCTCGACGACCGGACAGACCGCGTATCCGCCGCGCGACCGGTACCCGAGCTGGGTGACGCGGCCGTGCAGGAAGCGCAGTTCCTTGAAGACGCCGCCGGCGTAGGTGTCCACGGAGGTGGTGTCCGGACCGAGGCCCGGCGGGCGGCGCCACACCTCGCGGAACAGCTGCTCGACGTTCTGGCTCACTCCCAGTTCGACCGCGAACTCCCGCAGTTCGTCGAGATCGTCGAGGAGGACGGGGTGGGGGACGCTGACGACGTCCGGGGTGATGCGGACCGTATCGCCGTCCAGGTCGACGAGACCGAGACCGCGTTCGGGATCGACGTCGCGCAGGAACCCGGCGACACCACCGTCCGCGCCGGTGACCACCACGTCCCGCAGGGCTGCCTGCCACGCCGGGTCGGGCCAGACCCGGGCGAGCACGGCCGTGGGGACGGGCAGCGAACGCACCATCCACTGCTCGACGTCAGTCAGGCACTGGTGTTCGTGGCGCTCCAGCCACTCGGTCAACTGCCGGAGCCCGACGACCGCCGGGTCGTCCTTCACCTTGGCCGGAACGGACTTCAGCCGCCGGCCCTTCCCGTTGCGGCAGACCACCTTGCCCGCCTCCAGGGCGACTTCGTAGTCGCCCGCCGGAACCCACCCCATGCGCTGTTCTCCCCGATGTTCCGGACGGCCGCCGAGCCGGCGGCACGCTGATGAAACCCGCCCACGGCAACGCACCGTAACGAGTGGAAGAGACTCTAGGCGGCCCCACTGACAATGAGTTCCGGCCCCCTGTGCTCCGTCGTACGGGCCCGCGCCCCACAAGGGAGCGCCCGGCCGTGCCCCCTCTCGCCGAGGTCTGCGGGGCCGGGGAACACTCGCCGACGCAGTCGGCGAAAGACCGGCGCGCCCCGCCGGTTCCTCCTCTGCGGCGGGACCTTCACTCGTGCCGCCGCTGAGCGTGGTACTTCATCCGGCCCGGGCGACCCCAGCCGTCCGCCCCAGCCCGACCTGCCGACCCGAGCCGCCCGGCCGGCTCCACCCGTCGCATCGACGCCCTCTCGGGCAGTACGCCGGATTCCGTGATGCCGTAGCTTCTCGCGTGCGCGCTTCCGGATCGGTGGCGTGGTCGATGAAGGGAGTGACCGATGGCGTCCGACGGAGCCGCCCTCGACGGAGTGCTGACCCGGCTCGTCCCGGTGACCGAGGACGATCTGGACCTGCTGGCCCAATGGTTCGCCTCCCCGGACTTCGTCGAGCACTGGGACGGCGTACCGAAATCCCGTGACGAGGTGGCCGAGAAGTACATCGGGCGGCGCCGGCCGCGAGTGGAGTCTTTCCTCGTACTCGCGCAGGGCACACCGGTGGGGTACGCGCAGTACTGGCACGCCGGGGTGGACGAAGGCGGCATCGACATGGTGCTGGGGCCGGACGCGCGAGGCCGGGGCCTGGGGCCGGATGCCGCTCGCGCGCTCCTTGCGCACCTGGGCGGAAGTCTCGGCTGGCGGCGCGTCACCGTCGATCCCGTGCGGGAGAACCTGCGGGCGGTGCGCGCCTGGGAGAAGGCCGGCTTCCGGCCGGTGTCGAGCGAGGACGAACACCTCATCATGGAGTTCGGATTTCCCGAGGGCCGCCAGGGCTGACCGCAGATTCCGGGGGTACGGTCCCGCGCCCGCCCGCCTTCACACCGTCAGCCAGCCCCGCAGCGCCGCCTGCACCCCGGCCTGGAATCGGGTCTCCGCGTTCAGGGCCTGCATCAGGCGGGTGATGCGGCGGCGGACCGTGTGCACGTGGATGTCGAGGCGCCGGGCCATCGCCTCGTCCTTGAGGCCGGAGGCGAGCATGGTCAGCAGTTCCCGGTCCTCGTCCGTGATCCGGTCGTGCGTGACGGACCCGATGGGGACGGCCCGCTCCCAGACCGACTCGAACAGCGGCACCAGCGCGTTGCTGAGGAGTGCGTCGCTCACCACCAGGGCCGAGGCCGTCGGGTCCGCCGCGTCGGTCGGCGGCAGCAGGGTCACCCGCCGGTCCACCGTGATCAGTTTCGTCGGCAGGTCCGTTCCCACCCGTATCTGTACGCCGTCAACGGCCAGATCACCCAGGCCCCGGGCGCGCCCCGGAAAGCTCAGCCCCTCGCGGTCCACGGCGACGCGCACCCGCACCCCGCGACGGACGGGTTCGGCCACGTCGAGGGGCGCGGGCATCCCGTCGGGCTGACTCGCCGCGTAGGGGGGCCGGTCCAGGAGTGCCACCTCCTCGCTCGCCGACACCAGCAGCGAGGCCACGCGCGCGGCGATCGCCGCCCCGCCGCGGACCGTCTCGATTCCGGTGGCGCGGGGGGTGTTCACGGAGTTCAGCAGCTGGGCTGCGATCCGGTCGACGGAGCCGGTCAGCTCCTCCAGCTCCGCGGATCTGTGCAGAACCTCGGCCTGCCGCAGATGAATCAGGTTACGCAGCGCGGTGGACGGAGCTACGGCAGTGGGCAACCCGGCCGTGCCTCGGGCCGGGTGAGTGAAGTGGTGGTCGGCCAGACGGTCGAGCGCGTTCGTCACCCGGCGGACGGTCAGCCCCAGAGCCTGCGCGAGAGCGGTGCGGGAGGCGTGCTCGGATGCGTCGAGCAGCGCTTCGTACACCCGGAGTTCGTCCGCTCCGAGCCCGAGCGCCTGCCATTGCGTGTCCCACCCAGTCAGCCCCACTGGCTGGATTCTCGCCTGTCAATGCAGGCCACACAAGTGTGGACGTCCACAAGTGCACACCCGGAACGCATTGTTCACACCCCTGTTCCGGTACTTGCATGTCCGCATCCGATATCCGTTCATGCAGCAGTGGCACCGGAGGGGCACCGTGCGGAGTTCAGCACGCAAGAGATCAGCCAGAGCAGGACAGGGGTCCGGCAGCAAGCTCGTCGGCCAGGGCATAGCCGCAGTGCTGGCCGCCGCAGGTCTGTTGGTGAGCGCGATACCGGCCGCTCACGCGGACACTGCCACCGCGTCCGCCGCGTCCGAGGTGACGCCGGGCGCCGAGACCGAGACTCCGTCGCTCGTCACCGATCTGCACGAGTCGGTGACCGCCACCGGCAGCGCCGCCGACGCCGCGCGCAGCCACCTGAAGGCGAAGAAGAGCCGGTACCACATCGCCGACCCGGCGGGGGACCTGAAGGTCGTCGACACCCAGGTCGAGGGCGGGCGCGAGACCGTGCGCCTCCAGCAGAAGTACAAGGGTGTCACGGTCATGGGCGGCGAGTACGTCGTCCGGATGGAGAAGAAGTCCGGCAAGCGAGCCGTCACCGGCACCTCCGGCAAGTTCTTCACCGAGCTCAAGCTCGACTCGGTCGCCCCGAAGATCTCCGAGAAGACCGCCATCGAGCGGGCGGTCAGTGCCGTCTCCACCCAGCTGAGCGGCGGCCTGCTCCGTGCCCCCGCCAAGGGCGAGAAGCCGGGTGAGCACAAGCTCACCGGCACCGCCTCGGGCGTCACGATCCTCCCGCAGGGCGCCGGCGTCCTCACCCGGCAGATCACCGTCACCGGCATCAGCCCGGTCGACGGGCAGCCGGTGAAGCAGCAGGTCTACATCGACGCGCACTCCGGCTTCGCGGTCATGCAGTACAGCGACATCAAGACGTTCGGCGCGACGGGCACCACGACCCCGGCCGACGCCGGCGCGACGGGTGCGGCGCCCCAGGAAACCCTCCCCTCCGGCGACGAACTCGTCGTCAAGGGCACCGGCACTCGCTACAACGGCGAGAAGACGGAGGTGAACCTGTACAGGAACACCAAGGGCATCTACGAGATGATCGACTACAGCAAGCGGGCCGCGGACTCGCCGTTCGAGGGCCCCATGCTGCAGACCTACGACGCCCGCGGGCGCGAGGCCGCGGCCGCCTCCGGCCCCACCCACTGGCCCACCGGCATCAAGACCTTCCAGTCGGACACCACCGACCTCGGTGAGGACTTCACCAACTCCGGCGCGATCGACGCCCACTGGGCGGCCGGCAAGGTCTACGACTACTACAAGAACCACTTCGACCGGAACAGCCTCGACGACAAGGACGGGTTCATCTACTCCCTGGTCGGCGTCGTTTCCCAAGGCCAGCCGTACAACAACGCCTTCTGGGACGGTTCCAAGATGGTGTACGGCCAGGGCGGCGGTGACTACCGCACCTTCTCCGCGGACACCGACGTCGTCGGCCACGAGATGACGCACGGCGTCGTCGAGCACACCGCGAACCTGGTCTACGCGGGCCAGTCCGGCGCCATGAACGAGGCGCTCGCCGACTACTTCGGCAACGCGATCGACCTCGAGGCCAACCACGTCTCGATGGACGACCCGGACGCCGGTCTGCTCGGTGAGGACCTCTGCACCACGCTCAGCCCGCGCGACTGTGCCCTGCGCGACCTCAACGACGGTGCCACCACGTCGAAGAACTTCATCGGCGCCACCTACGGCGGCGACAACGGCGGGGTGCACCTCAACTCCACCATCTTCTCCGGCGCGCTGTGGGACATGCGTCAGGACCTCGGCGGCGAGCTCGCCGACCAGATCGTCTACCGCGCCCTGTCCGCGTACATGACCCCCCTCGACGGCTTCACCGAGGGCCGCGCCGCGGTCATCGCCGCCGCGAAGGAGCTGGGCGTCACCAAGGCCCAGCTGAACACCGTGAAGAAGTCGTTCGATGCACACGGCATCGTCCCGGGCTGGGAAAAGGCTCTCGGCGTCGACACCGACACGATCCTGAACAAGGTCAACATCGCCGGCACCGGCGTGGGCGCGGCCGGCGGCAAGTACGCCGTCTCCCGCTCCAACGAGGACGGCAGCGAGCCGTACTCGGTGTGGCTGGGCAACACGACCGGCAAGGGTCAGCCGCAGCTGATGAGCGCCAACAACGGCGACTACAACGTCTACGCGAACACCGACGGCAAGACGGTGGTGTGGGCCGACTACAGCAGCAGCGGCATCTACATCATGGCGCGCCCGGTCAAGGGCGGCCCCGCCAAGGTGGTCGACGGCATCGGCAGCGACATCAGCGGCCTCGTCGTGGACGGCGACTGGATCGCGTACACCGCCGTCAACCCGCAGTTCGGGGTCACGAACGTCCGGTACGCCAACATGAAGACCGGTGAGACCGGTCTGGTCGACGGCGGCCGTCCCTACAACGTCTCGGGCCTGCCCTCCATCAAGGACGGCAAGATCGCCTACGTCAAGCTGGCCCCTGACGCCAGCGGCAACTTCCAGCTCGGCGCCGAGGTATTCGACGCGGCGACCGGCACCAAGACGCAGATGCCCGTCCCCGACAGCGTCATGGGCGTCGGCCAGACCGCGATCACCGACGACGGTGTCTTCTGGATCGAGGACAACGACGCCACCGACTCCGGCAAGGCCGCGGTGCGCCGCGCGAACCTCGACGGCTCTAACCCGGTCACCGTCACCCCGGAGGCGGGCGAAGGCTCCCTCTACGCCTACACGCTGACGGCCTCGAACGACGCGGTCAGCATCACGGCCACCCCGCCGGCCACGTGGTGGGCCAACGACACGATGGCGAAGCTGTACCAGGTCGCACCCGACGGCAAGGGCGGTGCGCAGCGTATGTCCTGCAACCGCGGCGAGCAGGCGTTCGGTGTGGCCGACGAGGGCCAGCGCGTCCTGTGGCTGGACGGCACGACCGGCTACACGAACCTGGTGAAGCGCGACCGCCCGGCCGGCAGGTGCTGATCGGGACCTGAAACCAGCGGGAGAGGCGGCCGGGCTTTGGGGAGCCCGGCCGCCTCTCCTGATGTGCTCTGCCGGTAGCGTGCCGCCCCCGGCCGGCCGCCGCCCCGTCTGCGCCTGATCCGTTCGGAGTAGCTCTGCTGGCAGGGGAATGACGCTGCGGCAAGGCTGGCGGACAGGGCCGCCGACGGGCTGCCCCGTCTGCCGCGAGGGAGCGCACCATGACCGGGAACACGCAGTCCAAGCCTGCCCAGTCCTCGATCAGCCGGGCCAACGAGGAGATCCTGGCCCGATTCCCGTTCGATGACACCCAGGACATGGACGACGCCCGGCGCGGGTTCATGGGAACGGCGGAGAGCAGCGAGATCAGTACGGCCGACGGCACGTCCGTCTGGAACCTCGATGCTTACGGATTCCTGGCGCAGGACTGCCCGCCCACCGCCAATCCGAGCCTGTGGCGGCAGAGCCGGCTGGTCGCCGACCATGGACTGTTCGAGGTCGTGGAGGGCATCTACCAGATCCGCGGATTCGACCTGTCGAACATGACGGTCGTCGAGGGCGAGCGCGGCGTCCTGGTGATCGACCCGCTGATCTCCTCGGAGACCGCCGCCGCGGCCCTGGCGCTCTACCGCAGCCATCGTGGCGACCGTCCGGTCACCGCCGTGCTGTACACGCACAGTCATGTCGACCACTTCGGTGGAGTGAAGGGCGTGCTCACCGAGGAGGAGGTCGCCGGGGGCGTGCCCGTGATCGCGCCGGAGGGCTTCCTGGAGCACGCGGTCAGCGAGAACGTGTACGCGGGCACGGCGATGGCCCGGCGCGCCGCCTACATGTACGGGGCCGCCCTGCCCAAGGGCCCGCAGGGACAGATCGGTGCGGGACTGGGGCAGACGACCTCGACGGGATCGGTCGGCCTGATCCCTCCGACGCTCGACATCACCCGCACCGGGCAGACGGAGACCGTCGACGGCATCCGTATGGTCTTCCAGCTCACGCCCGGCACCGAGGCCCCCTCCGAGCTGAACATCCACTTCCCCGACCACTCGGCACTCTGCCTCGCCGAGAACGCGACCCACAACCTGCACAACCTGCTGACCCTCCGGGGTGCGGAGGTCCGCGACCCGCGGGTCTGGGCCATGTACCTGACCGAGGCGGTCACCCTGTTCGGCGACTCCACGGACGTCGCCTTCGCCTCCCACCACTGGCCCGTGTGGGGGCGGGAGAAGGCGCAGGCCTTCCTCACCGAACAGCGCGACCTGTACGCCTACCTGCACGACCAGACGCTGCGGATGATCAACCAGGGAATGACACCCCTGGAGATCGCCGAGGCGATGGACATGCCGCCGGCGCTGGAGCGGGCCTGGCACACCCACGGCTACTACGGCTCCGTCAGCCACAACACCAAGGCCATCTACCAGCGCTACATGGGCTGGTTCGACGGGAACCCGGCCCATCTGTGGGAGCACCCGCCCGTCGAGGCCTCGAAGCGGTATGTGGACTTCATGGGGGGCGCCGACGAGGTGGTGCGCCGGGCGCGTGACGCGTTCGCCGGAGGCGACTTCCGCTGGGTCGCGCAGGTCGTGAACCATGTCGTCTTCGCCGACCCGACCCATGCGGAGGCTCTCGCCCTGCAGGCGGACGCGCTGGAGCAGCTGGGGTACGGCAGCGAGAACGGCACCTGGCGCAACTTCTACCTGACAGGTGCTCTGGAACTCCGCCGGGGCCCGGTCGGGTCGCCGACCACCACAGCGTCTGCGGACTTCCTCCGCGTCCTCTCGCTGGACCAGCTCTTCGACGCCCTGTCCATCCGGGTCGACGGTCCCCGCAGCTGGGACACGGACATCAGCGTGCGCTGGAACGTGACGGGCGGGGAGCCCGTCACCCTGCGGCTGCGCAACGGCGTGCTCACCCACATCGCCGGGACCGGACCGGCCGTCTCCTCGCCCGACGTGGAGGTGGCTCTGGACGAGGCGGCGCTGCGTGGCGTCCTGCTGGGCAGCCTCCCCCCGTCGGAACTGGCGGGACGCGCGACCATCACCGGTGACGCGGCGAAGATCACCGAGCTCCTCGGCCACCTCAGCTCCCCGGACCCGGACTTCACGATCGTCACTCCCTGATCCGACCGGTCACCAGGGCGCGGACCGGCACGGCCGGTCCGCGCCCCGCACGGTCCATGAGCTGTTTTCGGCAAGGAGAACGCCTATGGCATCCGTCGACGCCGGCACCCTTCGCCGGATGAGCGACGCGCTCTTCATCGAGAAGGGTCTGCGCAGCGCCGGCTCGACCCGGTTCTGGGGACTGCTCGTCCTGGCGTCGGTCATCGCGAGCGCGGGCGTGGTCGGCGACTCGACGGCGACCGTCATCGGGGCGATGATCGTGGCTCCGCTCATGACACCGATCCTGGGCAGCGCGCTGGCGCTGGTCCTGGCCGACCGGTCTCAGGTGGTGCGGTGCGTGCTGCTGGTACTGGGGGGTGCGCTGGCCGTGGTGGCGGTCGGCATGCTGCTGGGCTGGATCGCCGCTCCGCCGGACTCGTTCGCCTCCAACAGCCAGGTCACGTCCAGGATCAGCCCACGTCTGATCGACCTGCTGGCCGCACTGGCCACCGGCACCGTGGGCGCCTTCGCGCTGGTGCGCGCGGACATCTCGGACACGCTGCCGGGTGTGGCGATCGCCATCTCCCTGGTGCCGCCACTGGCCGTGACCGGGCTCCTGCTCACGGTGGGCCGCTATCACGACGCGGGCGAGTCCACGCTGCTCTTCGCGACCAACGTGGCGGCCATCGTGGCGACCGGCACGGTCGTCTTCCTCGTCTTCGGTGTACGGGCCGTGGCGCAGGAGTCGGGCTTCGCCGTCGGCCGGTTCCGCGGCGGTTCACTGGCGGCGGTGGTGGGACTCATGATCCTTATCGCCGTTCCGCTGACCACCGGGACGATCACCGTCGCCAGGGACCGCTCCCTGGCCGCCGACGCCCGCCCGGTCGCCGAGAAGTGGGCCGCCACGGGGAAATGGCAGATCGCCTCGGTCGAGGGCCGCAACGGCGTCGTGGTCATCGGTGTCCTCGGGCTTCCGCCCCAGCCGGCGCCCACCGCGCTGCGCGCCGCCCTCGACCGCAACGGCATGCGGGACGCGGATCTCGAACTGCATCTGGTGGGCGGCCGCACCCACTGGTGCCCGGCGGACACCGACACCTGCACCGTGCGGGACTCGGCCATCGGCTGACGCCGGCCCGTTGCCGCCATCTGCCTCCCCGACGCCCCAGGCCTCCGGGACTCAGGGTGCTCGACTACAGTGGCGCCCCAATGAACACGCAGCAAACCCCCTTCAACACCGGCCGCCCCGCCACCCCTTTGCTGCGTCTGCATCTTTTCGGCCGTTTCCGGGTATCGCGTGACAATTGCCCTGAACTCACCGGGCGATGGCCGAGGCTGACCGCCCAGGCACTGGTCAAGCTCCTCGCGCTGACGCCGGGCCATCGACTGCACCGTGAGCAGATCATGGATCTGTGCTGGCCGGACACCGATCCGCACGCGGCAGCCGGAAATCTCCGCGTCGCGCTGCACGCCGCCAGACGTGCACTGGAGCCGGAGCTCGCCCCGCGCGCCGCGTCCTCGTACCTTGTCTCGGAAGGGGCGATGCTCTCTCTCGACCCTGCCACCGTGTGGGTCGACATAGACGATGCCGAGGAGGCGGCCCGGGCAGCACTGGCGTCCCGCGATCCCGACGCGTTGACGGACGCGCTGGGCCGGTTCACCGGCGAGCTGCTGCCGGAGGACCGCTACCTGTCGTGGACCGAACCACGGCGGGCCCGGCTCGCGTCCCTGAGGGACGAGATGCGCATGGGGCTGGCCTCGGCCCACCTGGAGGCAGGCGCCCTGCAGGAGGCGACGGCCCTGGCCGAGCACGTCCTGAAGGCGAGCCCGGCGGAGGAGGCGGCACACCGGATCCTCATCGACGCCTACATACGCCAGGGGCTGCGGCGGCGCGCGGTCGGGCAGTACCACCTGTGCCGTGAGGCGCTCGCGGCTGAACTGGGCATCCAGCCGAGTCCGGAGACGGAGCGACTGCACCGGGCCGCGCTGGCCACCACGCGCAGGCCGGGCCCTGCCTCCGTGGTCCTGCCGGCACCCCTGCAGGGCCCGGAAGTGGCGCCGTTGCGCGGCCGGGACGAGCTGTTGCGCGGCCTGCTCGCTGTCGGCGGTCCGCCGGTGCGGATCCTGACCGGTGAGGCCGGCGTGGGCAAGACCCGGCTGGTCGCCGAAGCCGCGCGGCTCGCCGCCGCGGCCGGATCCGCCGTGCTGTGGGGCGCCGGTCACGACGCCGAGGGGCACACACCCTATGGAGCCTTCGCCGAGGCGCTCGACGGCTGGCTGGCCGAGCAGGACGTGGCCGAACGGGCCCGGGTGGGCGCGGAGTACCCCGAGCTGGCGGCCTTCCTGCCGTCACTGGGACGGGTTCGGACCCTCGGAGACCGCAGCCCCGAGGACGAGCGGGACCGGCTGTTCCGCGCCACGGCGGGGCTTCTCGGCGAGCTGGCCGCCGTGCAACCGGTGTTGCTGGTGCTGGACGATCTGCACGCTGCGGACTCGGGTTCCTCTCAACTCCTCAGTCACCTCGCGCGGCACGCTTCCCGTCCCGGGTTCGCGCTGCGGGTCCTGGTGACCTACCGCGCCGAGGAACTCGCCGACTCCGGCTCTCGACGGGCGGATCTCGCAGCCCTGCTGCGGCAACCGCAGGTCGTTCAGGAGATCGTCCCCCGCCTGGACCGGACAGCGTGCCTCGAGGTCGTACGCGATGTGACGCCGGACGTGGGGGACGCGGCGCCCTTCGCAGCCGGAACGGACGGCACCGGCCAGCTCGGCCGAGTGTGGGACCTTTCGCTGGGCAACCCCCTGTTCGCCATCGAACTGGCCCGGGACATGGGCGCCGACGGCCCCGAAGGCATGGCGCCCGACGGGGTGCGGCAACTGGTGGCGGAGAAGCTCGCGCGTCTCGACGGGAACACGCGACGCGTGGTGGAGGCGCTGTCCGTCGGCGGCGCCGAGACGGCGCTGTCCGAACTGCTCGACGTGGCCGCCGACGGCATGCACCCGCCCCTGTCGGGAGCTGCGTCGATCACCGCCCTGGACGAAGCCATCGGTGCCGCCCTCATCGAGGAGCGGACCGTCGTCGTAGCGGGAAAGCACGAGACGGGCATCGCCTTCCGGCACCCGCTGGTCCGCCTCACCTGCTACGAGCGGCTGTCCGCTGTTCGCCGCCGACACCTGCACGGCGCCTTCGCGCAGGCGGTGCGCAGACGGCGGCCCGATGCCGTCGACACACTCGCCTCGCACTTCGCGCGCGCCGACGACCCCCGCGCGGCCGAGTACCTGCGCCTGGCGGCCGAACGGGCCGCGGCCCTGTATGCCAACGACACGGCCGACCGCTACTACCGGGACCTGATAGCCAGGCTCGATGTCGACGCCGGCCGTGCCCGGCTCGCGCACGCCCAGGTGCTGCGCAGCATGGGCCACTTCGAACAGGCAGTCGGCGCCCTGCGCCCGGCCCTGGCCGAGTTCGAACGGCTCCACGACGACGACAACCGCGTCCTCGCGGCGGCGCTGCTGGCGGAGATGCTGGTCAGAACGGGGTCCCCCGCGCCCGGCCTCGCCATCCTGCGGCAGCATCCCGTGACGGAGGAAACCACTCCCGAGCCGACGGCGGCTCACTTCCTGACGCTGTCCGTCGTTCTCAGCACCCAAGGTCATTACGACGACGGATGCGCCGCCGCGGGGCGGGCACTCGCGGCGGCGGACGTGGTGCCGGGACATGCCGGCCACGGCCTGAAGGCCCGTGCCTTCGTCCTGCAGGCGAGCAATCTTGGACTCGCGGGCCACTTCGACCTGGCCCGTGCCGCGGGCGACCGAGCGCTGGCACCGGCCGAGGCCTTCGGCGATCCGACACTGCTGGGCTCCGTCCTATCGATGCTGCGGGAGAACGCGCGCCGCGCCGGCCGACTACGCGAGGCCATCGACATCGGCGAGCGCGCCCTCGGCCTCGCCGAACGGTCCGGAGGTCCGGCGGCAGCCGCCTTCGAGCGGGCGAACCTCGCGGAACTCTGGCTGCTCCTGGAGGAGCCTGAGCAGGCTCGCCCGCTCGCCGAGGAGGCGGTGGCGGGCGCCGAACCGGCCGAGGCCTGGTGCCTTCCGTACGCGTTGACGGCACTGGCTCGCGCCCGGTGGGCGATCGACGAGACGTCAGGCGCCGAGATACTCCTGGACCGCGCCGAGTCGGTCGTCACCACGCTCGGGGACCAGCGGGCGAATCATGAAGTGCGCACGGCACGTGCGGAACTCGCGCTGCGCATGGACCGGCCGGAGAGCGTACTGCGGGTGCTCGACGGTTTCACCGATGAGGCACCGGTCCTGGCGGCCTGGGGCGAGCTCCTCTCCGGCCGGGCGGAGGCCGCGCGCCGACGCGCCCTCACCGAGGTGAAGCGGGCGGAACGTACCGGTGAACACCTTGCCGAGGTGGAGGCCCGGGTCGCACTCGGCGCCTCCTTGACCGTGCTGGCCGGGGAAGCCGAGGGGGCCGGGGAACTGGACCGGGCCGAGTCGATGGCCGAGATCCTTCCCTACCCGGCCGGGACGCGCCGAGCCGCCTGGGCGCGCGACCTGTTGCGCGACGCCGGCCGCGGCTGAAAGGCGCCCGCGGGAGGCACTGCTGACGGGCGGACTGTTGGTCCGTGGTTGCCCGGCCATGGCCGGGCAACCACTGTAATGCCCGAGTAACGGCGTCTGTCTACTGTCCGAGCTCCCCCGTTCCATTCCTGGAGGAGCTCCCCCGATGCATCTGTCCCCACCGCCGTGGCGTAGCCGCGCCGTCTGGGCGGCGGCCGCCTTCACGGTGACCGCGCTGCTGTCCGCACCGCTTCCCGCGGCTGCCGCAGCCGACGCCGCACCGTCCCCCAAGGTCGACTCCGCGCTCCTGAACGCCGTTGACGGCGGCGGCCAGGCCTCCTTCTTCGTCGTCCTCAAGGACCAGGCGGACCTGTCCGCAGCCAAGAAGAAGAACGCCCACGCCGCAAAGGCGAAGTCCGCGTACAGCGAGCTGCGCGCCCACGCGAGGACCAGTCAGAAGTCGCTGAACACCTTCCTCGACAAGAAGAAGGTCGGTCACCAGGACTACTGGATCGCCAACGCCGTCCAGGTCACCGGCGACCAGGCCCTGGTCGACCAGCTGGCGAAGCGGTCGGATGTCGCCCGCATCGTCAAGGAGCAGACCTACAAGCTCGACGAGACGGAGAGCAACGTCTCCGCGGCGCCAAAAGGCACGGTTGCTGACGACGGCACCCCGGAGTGGGGTGTGAAGGACATCAAGGCCGACCAGGTGTGGTCGCAGTACGAGGACCGCGGTGAGGGCATCGTCATCGCGAACGTCGACTCCGGCGTCCAGTACAACCACCCGGATCTCGTCGCGAACTACCGGGGCAACAACGGCGACGGGTCCTTCTCCCACGACTACAACTTCTACGATCCGTCGGGCAACTGCCCCTCGGACGGCACCCCCTGCGACAACAACGGCCACGGCACCCACACCATGGGCACCATGGTGGGCAAGGGCGGCGTCGGTGTCGCACCGAACGCCAAGTGGATCGCCGCAAAGGGCTGCGAGAGCAACGAGTGCTCCGACGAGTACCTCCTCAAGGCCGGTCAGTGGATCCTCGCCCCGACCGACCACACCGGGCAGAACCCCCGCCCGGAGCTGGCACCGAACATCGTGAACAACTCCTGGGGCGGCGGCGACACCGCCTTCTACCAGGACATCGTCGAGGCCTGGAACTCCGCCGGGATCTTCGAGGCGTTCGCCGCGGGCAACGACGGTGACGGAGCGACCTGCTCCACCGCCCACGCCCCCGGCTCGCAGGCCCCGTCCTACGGTGTCGGCGCCTACGACGTGAACGGCGAGATAGCCAACTTCTCCGGCTTCGGACCCTCGCTCGTGGACGGCTCGATGAAGCCGAACATCTCCGCGCCCGGCGTCGACGTCCGTTCCACCTGGCCGGGTTCGTCGTACATGGTCGAGTCCGGTACGTCGATGGCGACCCCGCACGTAGCCGGCGCCGTCGCCCTCCTGTGGTCGGCCGCCCCGTCCCTGATCGGGAAGATCGACGAGACCCGCGCGCTCCTCAACCAGGGCGCGTCGGACGTCGATGACACGCACTGCGGCGGCACCGCCGGCGTGAACAACGTGTGGGGCGAGGGCAAGCTCGACATCCTCTCCTCCATCGACAAGGCCCCGCACATCGCGGCCACCATCACCGGCACCGCCACGGACAAGGCCACCGGCACCGCGCTGGCCGGTGTCACCGTCAGCGCCACCACCGGTGGCACCACCCGCTCGGTGACCACCGCCGATGACGGCACCTACCGCCTGACGCTGGCCGCCGGAACCTACGACTTCTCCTACAGCGGTTACGGCTACTCCACCAACACCCTCAACGGTGTAACCGTCGCCGAGAGCCAGGCCCTGACCCAGGACATCGCTCTGGACGCCGTGCCGCTGCACGCCGTGTCCGGCACCGTTCTGGACGTCACGGGCAAGCCGCTGGCCCAGGCCACCGTCACCGTCGAGGGCACCCCCGTCCCTGCCGTCAAGACGGACACGGCCGGACACTTCACCCTCCCGAAGGTCTCCGAGGGCGCGTTCACGATCACGACCACACCGGCCGTCCCGGTGCTGTGCAACGGCGTGGACAACACCAAGCTGACCATCGACGCCGACGAGACGATGAACGTGCGCCTCCCGGCCCGTTCCGACGCCTCGGGCAACAGCTGCACCCCTGGCACGTACGCCTGGATCGCCGGTTCGACGAAGGTCGCCCTGTCCGGTGACGAGGACGCGAAGAACGTCACGCTGCCCTTCCCCGTGAAGTTCTACGGCGTTTCCTACAACAGCGCCGCCGTCACCACGAACGGCCTGATCAACTTCCTGGCCCCCCGCGTCGGTGACTACGTCAACACCGCCCTGCCCGCCGCCGCGAAGCCCGACGGCATCGTCGCCCCGCTCTGGGACGACCTGATGCTCGACAAGAAGTCCAGCGTGCAGACCGCCACCACCGGCAAGACCGGCAAGCGCACCTTCGCGGTCGTCTGGAACAACATGCTGTTCGCGGACGGCGGCACGAACCGCGCCACGTTCGAGGCCGTCTTCGACGAGGCCACCGGCGCGATCACGTTCCAGTACAAGACCGTCCCGGGCAACGGTGGCAAGGCCACCGTCGGCATCGAGAACCAGACCGGCACCGACGCCCTCCAGTACTCCTTCAACCAGACGGTGCTGACCAACGGTTCCGCCATCCGCATCGCGCAGGGAGCCAAGTAATGAGAACCCACACCTCAAGGCGCGCCCTGCGCCTCGCCTCCACCCTCGTGGCCGCCGGGCTCGCCCTCACCGCGGCCCCGCACGCCCTCGCCGCGACCGGCGACGACGGCTCCGCGATGAAGCTCACCAGCCAACAGGCTGACAAGCTCGCCTCGCACATGGGCGTCGACGTCTACGGCGACAACGTCAAGTCCATCAACACCGGTGACGACACGACCGGTAACAGCGACGGCGGCGCCGATGCCCCCGTCTCCGGGCTCGACGCGGCCGGAACCGATGCCTCCGCTCCGGTCACGTTCACCAACACCTCCGCCCTGGAGGGTGTGCGCGGTATCGGTGCGACGATTCCCGCGGGCTCGGACGGCAGCTACTTCACCGTTCACAGCCTCGGCAACGTCCAGCTTCACAAGGCCGACGGCACCACCGCCTGGGCCCGCAGCAACGCTTCGCTCTACACCGACTGGCAGGCCAAGCCGCTCCGCGTGTGGCAGGTCGAGCCCTATCCGGCGCACATCATCATGGGCTACAGCGCGGTCAGCCCGTTCACGCCCGCCTCGGACCAGGGCTTCGACACCGGTGACCTCACCGGCGACGGCACCCCCGACCTCGTCTTCTCCGCGAGCGTCGGCTCCTCGCCCTACCGGCCGATCACCTCGCCCGGCTCGTCGCTGCCCACGGGTACGTTCGTGACGGTCCTGGACGGTAAGACCGGCAAGATGCTCTGGTCGAAGCTGTACTCGTACGCCACCGGCGTCAAGATCGTCGACGGCACCCTCCTCGTCGGCAACACACCGACGTACAACATCAACGCCCCCGCGGGCGAGACGGCCACCCTTACCGGCACCCGCTTCTCCTACGCCGAAGGCGCGCTGACGCCCACCACCACGTGGACGTACGACACCAAGCACACCGACGCGACCTGGGGCGCGCTGGAATCCGCCGGCGACGGCAGGGCCTCGGTCTCCTGGGACCTGCAGAAGACCGCGACCACGCCGAGCAGCAGCCGCACCCTCGTGCTCGACGTGAGGGACGGGTCCGTCAGCTGGCAGACCGACAGCACGCTGTACAGCCGCCAGCTGCACCTGGACACCACCCGCAACCGGCTCGTCGCCCTGGAACAGGCCGACCCCACCGACGGCGTCCGCTACGAGATCGTCTCCTACGCTCTGGGCACCGGCGCCCGCGCCACGCTCGACAGCCGCTCCAACGCCGTTCCCACCGCCATGACCATCGGCGACCTCAAGGGCACCAAGAAGACCGAGTACGCGGTCGCGGAATCCAGCTTCGACCCCAACCTCTACGTCAACTCCTCCACCGTCCGCGTCCTGGACGGCACCACCCCGGACACCGCCCTGTGGTCACACACCACCAAGCGGAACGCCGACAACCCGGAGGACGGTGCCAGCACCTGGCGCCTGGACATCGTCGACGGCAGCCTGGCCGCATCCGCGCAGAACGACACCGGCATGGACACCGCCGAGAACGCCGGCGGTGGCGGTCTGGCCGACCTGACGGTGTTCAACGCCAAGGGCGCGGTGCGCTGGCAGCACCGGGACAACACCGCGTCCCCGATGTTCCAACAGGTCTTCGGTGACAAGAGCGGGCAGCACGTCCGGGTCATCGACCAGGAACAGAACGTCCGCACCTTCGACCTCGTCAAGGGCGCCGAGCAGAACCTGACGCCGCTCCAGGGCGACCTGTCGTTCGCCCAGGCGCTCGACGTCGACGGCGACAAGAAGCAGGACGTCGTCACCGGCGGCACCTCGCACGGCGTCTGGGCCTACGACGGCGGCTCGCTGCTGACCGGCAAGCCGAAGAAGCTGTGGCAGGCCACCGTCACCGGCCAGGTCCACGCCATCGAGACCGGCGACGTCACCGGCGACAGCAAGCCCGAGATCATCGTGGCCGCCGACACCGCCACCGTCGTCCTCGACGCACGCACCGGCAAGACCCTCACCACCATCGAAGGCGGCAACAGCGACGGCACCTTCGTCCGCTCCGTCACCGTCGCCGACGTCAACGGCAAGGGCAAGGACGAGATCCTCGTCCCGACCGACGCCCTGCGCGTCTACAACGGCAACGGCAAGAAGCTGTGGCAGTACGCGGCCCCCGCCGATGCCGGAGACGTCGTCTTCTCCGACACCACCACCGCCGACGGACGCGTCTACACCCAGTACACCAGCGTCGGCGCGATCAACCTCGACACCGCCTCGGCCGACGGCGTCGCGCTCAACGGCAAGAACGGCAACGTCCGCTGGACCGCCGCTCCCAAGGCCCCGGCCCAGGCCGTCGACGGGAAGATCCACGGCGCGCTCCTCGACCACGCCGTCTTCGCCTCGCCGAACATCCCGTACGCCGACGGCCACGCCGTCGTCTACACGTGGATCGTGAAGGCCCTGCCTGACTTCGACTCCACCAGCGCCGCCTCCGCGTACGTCGTCGCCGAGATCCGCGACGGACGCACCGGCGAACTGCTGCACCAGACGGTCACCGGCAGCCCCTGGTCGCACGGCAACTTCTTCACCGGTGACGACAGCGACGGGCTGCTCGCCACCAGCTTCGGCACCATCCGCGTGTTCGGTGCCGACGGGCAGGACGGCAAGGGCTCGGTCTCCGCGCCGCTGCGCACCACCCAGTTCATCACCGGCCCCGGCGGCCGGAAGCTGCTGGCCGGCGGCGTCGAGGGTGGCGTGGGGGCGTGGGACCCCGCGATCCTCACCAGTGAGGACTCCTTCAGCAGCGCCCTCGGCGCCGGCAACGCCTCGGGCGGCCGCAACTACCTCGCGGTCGACCTCGACGGCGACGGCGCTCAGGAAATGATCTCCCTCAACTTCAACACCACCGGCTATGACCGGATGTCGCAGGAGCTGGGCGGGCGCGTCCTCAGCCCGGACAACAACATCCACCAGATGACGACGTTCAAGCTGTCCTGACCCCACCCGGCTGATCGCCGGGATCGCACGCCGAGAACCCCCTGGGTCATGCCCAGGGGGTTCTCGGCGTGCGAGCCGGATGCACGTCACCCCCTACCCACACATCGCACCGCCGACTAGATTATTTCGGAACCCCTATCCATATTCTGGAACTCCTACGAGAAGAGGCGCCGTGGACACGGTCACCTTTCTGACCATCGGGCAGGCCCCCCGCCCGGACCTGTCCGAAGCCATCGAGGCGCACCTGCCGGGGACCGCACGTGTACGGCACGCCGGCGTGCTCGACGGTCTGACCCGCCCGGAGACCGAGCTCCGCTTCGGGGCGACGGAAGGACGCGCGACCCTTCTGAGCCGACTGGCCGACGGAAGTCCCGTGACCTTGGACGCGGACACCGTCGGCGCCGCGCTGCAGGCCCGTATCGATCAGGTGGAGGAGGCCGGCGCCGACGTCGTGGTCCTCCTGTGCACCGGCGAGTTCCCCGGCCTGCGGACCCGGCGGGCGCGGCTCGTCGAGCCGGACGCCCTCGTCACGGGATACGTCGGCACCGTCCTGCGGGGCAGCCGGGTCGGGTTCGTCGTACCGCTGCCCGAGCAGGTGCCCGAAGCGCGGGAGAAGTGGCGGGCCGTCGTTCCGAACCCCGCGTTCACCACGGCCTCGCCGTACGCCGACAACGAAGCGGCCCTGCTCGCGGCGGCCTGCACCCATCTCGAGGCCGGGGCGGACGTCCTGATGCTCGACTGCATGGGGTACGGGGCGCGGCACCGCCGCTCACTGCGCGCGGCCGGGCTCACCGTGCCGATCCTGACGCCGGGTGCGGTGGTCGGCGCCGCCCTCGGACCCCTGCTGGACTGAGGGAGCCTCAGCGGCCGGCGTCGGTCTCGACGTACCGCAGCCAGTACGGGTCACCGATGCGCTTGCCGACGCGCAGGGCGGCGTCCCGTACCGACCGGCCGAAGCGGGCCGCGTTCCCGTCGTGCAGCTCGGGCGCGGGCAGTGCGACGCCGATGCCGAAGATCTGTCCCGTGTCGCTGTCGAGTACGGCCGCGGAGACGCCGGCGACGTTCGGAACGTACTCGCCGCGCGAGGATTCCCAGCCGTCGGCGCGCACCCTGGCCAGGCAGGCGGTCAGTTCACCGGGGGTGCGCGGCGCCGAGCCCGTGCTCTGCTCGAGGCGCGCGTCGACGAGGCGCAGCACCTGCGCGTCGTCCAGGCGGGCGAGCAGCGCCCGCCCCATGGAGCTGGCGTAGGCGGGGGCCCGGGTGCCGGCCGGGGTGTACGCCTGAAGAGCTCCGGTCGTCCCGAGCCGCATGTGGAGCACGAGCGACTCGGGCCCGTCGAGTACGTCCACATATCCGGTGTAGCCGATGTCGGCGACCAGCCTGGCCAGCTCCTCCTCCAGGAGGGAGGCCGTGCTGCGCGAGGCACGGAAGTGGTACGAGGCCTCCATGACGAGGACGCCGGGGCGGTAGGCGCGACTCGTCGGGTCGCGGTCGAGGAAGCCGTAGTCGGCCATCATGCTGAGCGTCCGCGAGACGGAGCTCTTGGGCAGGTCGAGCGCCCCCGCGACATCCGTCACGGTCAGATCGCGCTGCAGACGCGCCATCAACCGCAGGACATCGCGCGCGTTGGCGAGTGTGCTCACCGTTCTCCCGCCTCCCCCGAGCTCCCCCGAGTCGTGTCGTCCGATCGTAGAGGGCGCCCGGGCGTGCTCCCGACCGCCCCTCGTCCATGACTCCGAACCGCCCACATTCCGAGAATCCCGGCTCAGCCCTTGACTGCGGAATGAGCCGTATGGATGATCCAAGGAGATCCAAATATTCATACCCTGTTCCATATTTTAGAACTTCCCCAGGCGACTGACAAGGCGCCCACCCGCACGGGAGCACCGAAGACCCATGAGCACTGACGTCTCTCCCCAGGCCGAGACCTCGCACCCCGCGAGTGAGGGCCCGCGCCATCCCCGCGCCCTCGCCCCCGGTAATCTGATCCTCACCGTGGTGCTCAGCGTGTTCGGGGCGATCGTGGGCGTACAACTGCTCGCCACACTCGGCGTCACCCCGAGCACCTCGCTGATCGGCGCCCTGGCCGCGATGACGCTGGCCCGCGTGCCGCTCGTCATGTTCCGCGGCTTCCGCTCGGTGCATGCCCAGAACCTCGCGCAGACCAGCATCTCCTCGGCCACGTTCGGCGCCGCGAACAGCCTGTTCCTGCCGATCGGGATCCCGTTCCTGTTCGGGATGGACGACATGATCATCCCGATGCTGATCGGGGTCGCCGCCGCGATGCTCGTCGATGCCTGGCTGCTCTACCGGATGTACGACACCCCGGCCTTCCCCGCGAAGAACCCCTGGCCGCCCGGGCTCGCCGCCGCCCAGGCCATCAAGGCGGGCGACGAGGGCGGCCGGCGTGCCAAGGTCCTCGGCCTCGGTCTGCTGACCGGTCTGGCCGGCGCCGCGTTCACGCTGCCGATGTCGGCGTTCGGCGTGGCCCTGATCGGTGGGTTCGGTGCCATGGCCGCCTTCGGCGTCGGCCTGCTGTTCAACCAGTACGCCGACCCGCTGTTCGGCCTCGACCTGAACGGGATGTATCTGCCTCACGGCATGATGATGGGCGCGGGCCTGGTCGCCCTGGTCCAGGTCGGCCGCACCATCGTCAAGGTCCGGCGCGCCCCGGCGGACGACGCCCGCGCGACCGGACCGGACGGCGCGCCGGAAGGCGCCCGCCGCCTGGGGCGCTCCATGCGGCTGGGCTTCGGTGCCTACCTCGTGATCTCGGTCCTGCTGGCGTTCGGTACCGGTGCCGCCACACACATGAGCCCGGGCATGCTGATCGGCTTCCTGCTGTACGCCTCCGTCGCCGCGTTCCTGCACGAACTGCTCGTCGGCATCGCGTCGATGCACTCCGGCTGGTTCCCCGCCTTCGCGATCGCCCTGATCACGCTGCTGCTCGGCATCCTCATCGGCTTCCCGCCCGAGGCGCTCGTCGTGCTGTCCGGCTTCACCGCCGCGACCGGTCCGGCCTTCGCCGACATGGGCTACGACCTGAAGGCGGGCTATCTGCTGCGCGGCGAGAACGCCGACCCGGCCTTCGAGCTGGAGGGCCGCCGTCAGCAGCTGATCGCCGCGATGATCGGCTTCGGCGTCGCCATCGTCGTCGTGCTGGTCTCGTACCGGATGTTCTTCGACAACGGACAGACCGCCCCGATCGACGCCGCGTACGTCGCCGCGATCAAGGCGGGCCCGTCAGCGGAGACCGCCCGGGACCTCGCCCTGTGGGCGATCCCCGGCGCGGTCGTGCAGCTGATCGGCGGCTCGAAGCGCCAGCTCGGCATCCTGCTGGCGACCGGGCTGCTTATCACCACACCGATGGCCGGCTGGATGGTCGCCGCCGGCATCGCCGTACGCGTCCTCGCTCCCCGCGTCCTCGGCCCGAAGGCCAAGGACGACCTGGAGGTCTTCGCCGGCGGCGCGATCGCCGGTGACGCCCTCTACTCGTTCGGCAACGGCGTGTTCAAGGCCGCCAAGTAGGCCAGTGGACCCAGCAGCCGGACGGCCCGTACGTCCTCTCGCACCCCTGTACAGAACCACTCTGGGAGAACCCCGTGAAGCGACAGTTGACCCATGACGACATCCGCGCGGCCGTGTACGGCGGTGCCGTACTCGGCGGAGGCGGCGGCGGATTCGTCGAGCGGGGTCTGCGCACCGCCGAACTGGCCCTCCAGATCGGCATACCGGAGCTGTGGTCGGCCGACGAGTTCGCGGCCGACGACCTGACCGCGACGGTGGCCCTGGTCGGCGCCCCCGCTGCGCCCGACCCGCAGGTGCTGCCCACGCACCTGCTGCGCGCCCTGGAACTGCTCCGCCGTGACCTGCCGCGCCCGCTCGTCGCGATTCACACGAACGAGAACGGCGCCGAGACCACCATCAACGGCTGGTTCCACTCCGCGATGACCGGCCTCCCCGTCATCGACCTGGCCTGCAACGGCCGCGCCCACCCCTCCAGCGTGATGGGCGCGATGGGCCTGCACCAGGAGGAGGGCTACCTCTCCTCCCAGGGCTACGCGGGCGGCAAGCCGTACGCCTACGTCGAGGGCTCGGTCTCCGGCCGTCTGGACGCCACGTCGAACGTGGTCCGGCGCGCCTCCGTGGAGGCGGGGGGCTGGGTGGGCGTGGCCCGCAACCCCGTCGAGGTCGGCTACGCGGTGCGCAACGGCGCGCCGGGCGCGATCGGCTCCGCCATCGAACTGGGCCGCCGCTTCCTGGCGGGTGGCGTGCTCGGCGCCGCCCAGCATCTCGGCGGCGAGATCGCCGTGACCGGCACGGTGCGCGAGTACCGCTGCGAGCAGCGAGAGGGTCTGGACGTCGGCGTCGCGGTCCTGGACGACGCGGCGCGCACCGCCCTGTACATCGTCAACGAGTACATGGCACTCGACGTCGACGGTGTCCGCCGGGCCTCGTTCCCCGATCTGATCACGACGTTCGACGAGGACGGACAGCCGCTCGCGTCGGCGCACGTCGAGGTCGGCAAGCAGGTCAGCGTCCTGGTCGCCCCGGCCGAGAACCTCCTGCTCTCCCGGACGATGTACATGCCCGATGTGTACGCGCCGGTGGAGGAGCTGCTCGGTATCGAGTTCGCCCCGGCCGCACGGGTCCTCGCCGATGCCTGAGCAGGCCCCCGCCGGTGTCGCCGAGGCCGGCTCCGTACGGGAGTTCTGTGACGCCCAGTGGGAGACGGAGGTGCTCCCCCTCGTCCGGCAGCACATCCGCGTCCCGGCGGTCAGCCCCGCGTACGACCCCGACTGGGAGGCCCACGGCCACCTCGACCGGGCCGTCGACGCGGCGGCCGCGTGGCTGCGGAACGTACCGCTGCCCGGCCTGCGGGTGGAGGTCCTGCGCGCGCCCGGACGCACGCCGCTGATCTTCTTCGAGGTACCGGGCGAGGGCGCGCCCGCGCAGGAGACCGTCCTGTTCTACGGGCACCTCGACAAGCAGCCCGAGGGCGACGGGTGGACCGAGGGCCGCACCGCTTGGCAACCGGTGGACGACGGCCCCCGTTTGTACGGCCGCGGGGGCGCCGACGACGGGTACGCGCTGCCCGCGTCGGTGACCGCGGTGCGGGCGCTGGCCGAGCAGGGCGCGGCCCGGCCGCGCTGCGTCGGCGTGTTCGAGGCCGGTGAGGAGTCGGGCAGCCCCGACCTCGACCACTGGTTCGCCCTGCTCACGCCGCGCATCGGCGAGGTGGGCCTGGTGGTCTGCCTGGACTCCGGTGCGGGCGACTACGAACGGTTGTGGCTGGTCACGTCGTTGCGCGGGGCCTGCGGCGGGACGCTCGACGTGCGGGTCCTCGGCGACGGCGCGCACTCCGGAGACGCGGGCGGTGTGGTGCCGTCGTCGTTCCGGGTGCTGCGGCGGTTGCTGGACCGCCTGGAGGACGGGGCGACGGGTTCGCTGCGCCCGGACGTTCTGCACTGCGAGGTGCCGGACGAGCGCCGCGCCCAGACACGTGAGGCGGCGGCGCTGCTGGGCGAGCAGGTCTGGGGCCGCTTCGACTGGTACGGGAACGCGTCCCCGGTGACGCGCGACCCCGAGGAGCTTCTCCTCAACCGGGCCTGGCGCCCCAGTCTGGAGGTCACCGGAGCCGACGGCATTCCTCCGGTGGCGTCGGCGGGCAACGTACTGCGTCCGCACACGCGCGTGAAGGTCTCGTTGCGGCTGCCGCCCACGGTGGACAGCGCGGCGGCCCTCGCGGAGGTCGGCCGGATCCTCGAGGCGGACCCGCCGTACGGCACGTCGGTCCGGTTCACGCCCGACCGGGTCGTCGCCGACGGCTGGCACGCACCCGCCGAACAGCCGTGGCTCCGGGCGGCACTGTCGGCGGCGAGCCGGGCCTGCTTCGACGGGGCGGACGTCGCCCGGATCGGTCAGGGCGGCACGATACCCCTGATGGGGAAGCTGACCCGGCAGTTCCCCGAGGCGCAGTTCCTGGCCTGCGGAGTGCTGGGCCCGGGCGCGAACGCCCACGGCCCGAACGAGTCCCTCCACGTCCCCTACGCGCGGCGCCTCACGTCGAGCCTGTCGCTGATCCTCAACGACTACGCCCTCCGGGCCCGGCACGAGGAACGCGCCTGCGCGGACTGAACGACGCGCGGCACCGGCCCCCGGCCGATGCGGCAGGGCCCGCCCCGGATTGCTTCCGGAGCGGGCCCGTTCGTGCCTGCGGACGTGCTGGGTCAGCTCGTCAGGTCAGGGCGCTGTGTCACCCGGATCGAGTTGACCAACGTCGCGCCGGTGACCGCCTTGAAGCCCACCTCCAGCCGGCCGTCGGTGACCTTGACCGTGAACGTCCTGGACAGCTCGGTCCGGGCGCCGCCCGACTCCAGGCGGACGTCCACGTCCGCGACCTTCTCCACGCCTTCGGCCGTGACGTCGAAGACACGCTGTCCCGGCTTCACGCCCGCCGGTTCGGCGAAGCCCAGCTCCACCTGGTAGACGCCGTTCGGCACGGCACCGAAGCGGTACTCGCTGACGCCTTCCCGGCCCGAGCGCAGCAGTTGCTGCTCCTGGGAACTGACGGCACCCGCGATGTCCTTACGGGTGTAGGTGAGGGCGGTGGTGTCGCCCACGTATCCGAACGCGCCCTCCGCGTAAGGCCGGTCCTGGGTCCAGGTGTCGCCGAGCGCGTCCACGGACGCGGTGTCCGCACCGACGTCCACACCCTTCTGGTAGGCGGGGACGACCAGCTTGACCGGCAACGAGAACGTCGGTGTCCGGGCGCTCTCCGATGTCACCACGAGGGTGCCGGAGTACACGGTGCCGGGCTTGGCCGCCGCCGTGTCGAACGTCAGCGTGACCTGCTGCTGAGCGCCCGCGCCGAGCGTGCCGGACGCCGGGGCGATCTTCAGCCAGGAGGCGCCGGACTTCTCCGCGACGGTGTACGCGGCGGACGAGCCGCCGTTGGTGAGGGTCAGGGTGCGCCGGCGCTGCTCGCCCGCCGGAACGACCAGTTGCCACCCGGAACCGTTGTCGGCCCGCACCGCGCCCGTGGTGAGGGCGGATTCGGTGCGCAGCGCGGCCAGGCTGCCCAGTTCGGCCGTGCGGGTCGCCGTGGCGTAGTGCGGCGCCGTGATCGTGACCTTGTGGTCGGCTGCCGCATCCACCGGGACCTGCGCCAGGTACGCGCCGTCGGCCCGGGTGGTCGCCGTGCCGACGCTCGTGCCGCCACGGGTGACGGTGACGGTGGCGCCGGCGACCGGCTTGCCGTCGTTGGCGTCGGTCACCGTGCCGGAGACGACCGCGTGGCCCTCGGGCCGGAAGCTGATCGCCATGCCGTCACGGACGGAGAGCTGGTCGAACGAGTACTGGAAGGCGTCGGTGCCGTCGTGGTTCTCCGCGCCGATGGTGGCGCCGGTGCCCTGCTCGAAGCCCTTCGCGCTCGGGTCGATGCCCTTGTAGTGGAAGGAGTAGGTACCGTCCTCGCCGATCACGGCGGCGAAGCCGATGCGCCGGCTCGTGTCGCGGGCGATGAGCATGTCGCGCCACTCGACGACGTACTCGCGGTGCGGGGCGGTGCCCCGCACCGACGTGTAGATGCCGGACGAGGCGTCCATGGCGAGCTGGTCCCAGAACGGCGAGAGCGCGCCGTTGGCCGGGGACTTGTTCGGCAGCGGGCTGTTGTCGAGCACGGAGAGGTAGCCGAAGATCACCTGTCCGTCGCGGGTGATCCATCCCTTGTCGTACGTGTGGCCGTACAGGGCGACGGGGAAGGGCGGGGTCACCGCGGAGTAGGCCCCCGACGGCGGCGGGAAATCGACCTTCGTCTCGCCGGTCGGGTACTCCGCGGACACCTGGCGGCAGGTGGTGCCGAAGGCGTCGGTGCGGGTGGCGAGGGCGATGTCCTTGGTGGCCGTGCCCGTGGCGACGTCGGTCACGATGCCGATGGTGGCCGCGCAGTGGTTCAGCGGGGTCAGGCTGATCCGGTAACCGCCGCCCACGGGCAGCGTCAGCTTGTAGCTGCCGTCGGCCGCGGTCGTGGCGCGGACCGGGGTGCCCTGCACCTTGATCGCGACGTCGGCCTCGGTGCCGGAGTCGCTGCGCACGGTACCGGTCAGGGTGCCGGTGGGTGCGGTGGCGAGGGCCGTGTCGTGGGTGGCGGAGCCGCCGTCGGTGACGGTGAGTCCGGCGGTGTCGGTGAGGTAGCCGAACTTGGTGACGGACACCGTGTACGCACCGGAGACCAGCCGCGGGAAAGCGTACGTGCCGTCCTTCTTCGTGGTCAGGGTGGCGTGCGTGGGACCGGCCACGGAGACCTCGACGTCGGCGGCCCGCTCGCCGCCGATGGTGACGGTGCCGGTGAGGGTGCCGACGTGGTCGCGCGGGGCCGCGTTGACGGCGGCGTACGCGTCGAGCCGGCCTTCGCCGTAGACGTTGTTGAAGGCCGCGGTGCCGCCGCAGGTGGTGTCGTCGACGTCGATCGCGGCCTTGTTCAGCACCGCTTCGGTGGCGGTGACGTCACCGCGCAGTGCCGGGGCGGCCGACCAGAGCAGGGCGACGGTGGCCGCGGTGTGCGGTGAGGCCATCGATGTGCCCGACTTGGCCGCGTAGCCGCCACCGGGGGTGGCGGAGCGGACGTTGACGCCGGGGGCGGCGATGTTCGGCTTGACGGTGCCGTCGACGCCGGGTCCGCGCGAGGAGAACGGGGCGATCTTGTTGTTGTTGTCGAAGGCGCCCGAGGCGTACGTGTTCGTGTAGGCGCCCGGGGAGCCGGCCGTGTCGCAGTAGGATCCCGCGTTGCCGTTGGAGAAGGCCGGGAAGATCCCGGCGTCCCGCCACGACTGCACCATCGCCTGGTACCAGGTGTCCAGGCTGTCGGAGCCCCATGAGTTGTTGATGACGTCGGGGGCGCGATCGGGGCGCGGGTTCTCCCCGTCGGCGTCGGTCGGCGCGAGCATCCACTGCCCGGCGGCGAGCAGCGCGTCGCGCGGACAGCCCTGCGTGGTACAGGCCTTGGCCGCCATCCAGCGGGCGCCGGGTGCGACGCCTATGGAGTTGCCGGCGCCGTCCTCACCGACCATGGTGCCCATCGTGTGGGTGCCGTGCCCCTGGTCGTCGCAGGGCTGTGCCGCAACGCAGGTGTGGGTCGCGTCGAACCAGTTGTAGGCGTGGTCGTACGTGCCGTCGGTCTTCAGGCCGCGGTAGGCGGCGGCGAGGGCGGGGTGCTGGTAGTCGACGCCGGTGTCGATGCTGCCGATGACCGCGCCCTCACCGCGTACCCCGTACTCGTTCCACACCTTGGGGGCGTTGATGCGGTCGATGTTCCACTCGATGCCGTCGACCTTGGCCTCGTTGGTGCCGTTGACCGCGGGCGGGAGCGGGACGGTGTCGTCGGCCTCGATCGACGCGACGTCGGAGCGGGCGGCGATCTTCGCGGCCAGGGCCTTGCTGCCGGTGACCTTGACCGTGTTGCTGATCCAGTACGACGTGTAGGACGCGTCGGTCTGCTTCAGCAGGGCCGTGAGTCCTTGCTGCGAGCTCTTGGCGTACGCGGTCTTCGCCTTCAGCACCGCACGGCCCTGGCCGGTCTTGGTGGGGGCCTTCCTCGCAGCCGAAGTGTCGGCCTGGGAGGCGAGCTGCACCCAGAACGAGACCTTGTCGTGCCGGGTGAAGTCCTTGAGCAGGGCGCTGTCCGCCTTGCTCTGCAGGGTGGTCGGCGGGACCGGTTCGGTGTCGGCCACGGCCGGCAGCGCGCCCAGGAACGGGGCGCCGAGGGCCGTGGCGAGCGCGGTGGTGAGGAGTCCTCGCCACCGGGGTGTTCTGTGTCGGTTCACGTCTGCTTTCCTCATGGGGATCAGCTGCTCAGGTCAGGACGCTGGGTGACGCGGATGGCGTTGACGAGGGTCTTCTCGGCGCCGGTGGCGACCAGCCGGACGTTCAGCTGGCCGTCGGAGACGGTGACCGTGAAGGACTTTGTGAGCGCCCGGTAACTGCCGCCGGTCACGGCGACGATGTCGAGGTCGGGCAGGCGGACGGAGCCCTCGGCGAGGATGTCGGTGAGGCGCTGTCCGGCCGTGACCTTGCCGAGCTCGGCGAAGTCCAGCTCGACCTGGTAGGTGCCGTTCGGCACCTGGTCGAAGCGGTATTCGAGGGCGCCTTCGCGGGCGGTGCGCAGCAGCTTGTCGTCGGTGGTGTCCTCGATGGCGTTGGTGGTGCTCACCTTCGTGGACTGGCCGACGAAGCCGTACGAGCCGGCCGTGTACTTCTGGTCCGGGGTCCAGGCGTCGGACGCGGAGTCGGTGTAGGCCTTGGCGCCGCCGGCGTCGATCGCCGTGCGGTAGGAGGGCACGGACACGGTCACCGGAATCCTGATCTCCGGGGCGCGGCCGGTGTCGGAGGCGACGACGACGGTGCCCTTGAGGGCGGTGCCGGGCGCCACGCCGTGCGTGTCGAAGGTCAGGACGACCTTCTGCTCGCCGCCCTTGGCCAGCTGCCCCTGTGCGGGTGCGGCGCTGAACCAGGAGGCGCCACTCGCCTCCGTGACCGTGTAGCCCGTTTCGGAGGCGGAGTTGGCGAGGGTGAGGGTGCGCTGACGGCTCTCCTCGGCGGGAACGACCACGGTCGTCGCGGTCGCCGGGGTGGCGGTGACCTTTGCTGTGGCCAACGCGGTGGAGAACTGCTCGGTGGAACCGGTCGCGAGTGCGACGGTGCGGCTGCCCGCCGTGTAGTGCGCGGCGGTGACGGTGACGTCGTAGTCGGTCTTGTCGCCGGTCACCGGCGTCTGTACCAGGTAGCTGCCGTCGGCCGCCGTGGTGCCGGTGGCGACGGGCTCGCCGTCACGCGAGACGGTGACGGTGGCCCCGGCGAGCGCCTTGGAGTCGTTGCCGTCGGTGACGGTGCCGGTCAGGGCCGCGCTGCGGGTGGGCCGGAACTCGACCGCGAGGCCGTCGCTCACGGACGCCTCGTTGTACGAGTACTCCAGCGCGTCGGTGCCGTCCGCGTTCTCGGCGCCGATGGTGGCGCCCGAACCCTTCGCGTAGTTGCCGCCGACGGGGTTGCGGTAGTGGAAGGAGTACGTGCCGTCCTCACCGATCACCACGGAGAAGTCGAGCCTCTGCGTGCGTGCGGCGGACGTCACCGCGTTGCGCCACTCCACGACGATCTCGCGGTGCGGGGCGGTGCCGCGGGCCGACCAGTAAATGTCGCCGTCGTCGTTGGCCAGCTGGAGGTTGTCCCAGAACGCGTAGAGCGAGCCGTTGGGGAGTCCCGGATAGGGGACGGTCCGGTTGGCGCTGAGGCTGCTGGACGTCTCGAAACTGAGGTAGCCCTCGATGTTGGCGCCGGCCTGCCGGTACGTCTTGCCGTACAGCGCCACCGGGAAGGGGAACTTGACCGTGGGCGAGCCGTCGTAGTCGCTGCTGGTGCTGAGCTTGGTGGCGCCGGAGGGGAACGCGGTGTCGTGCGTGGTCCGGCAGACGGTGCCGAACCGGTCGCCGCGGTTGGGCAGGGTGAGGTCCTTGCCGGCTTCGCCCGCGACGACCTGGACGCCGAACGATCCGATCGTGGCGCAGCGGGAGACCGGGGTGATCGTCAGCTGGTGGGCACCGGCCGGGAGCCGGAGCGCGTACGTACCGTCGGCCGCCGTCGTGGTGGTGGTGTCGGCGGGGGCACCCGCCACCACGATCTTCGCGCCGGCCTCGGGGCCGGACAGCGTGGTCACGGTGCCGGTGAGCGTGCCGATGGGCGCGAGGGCGAGGGCCAGGTCGCGGGTGGCGGTGGCGTCCTCGGTGACGGTGGCGGTGGATTCGGCGGGCGTGTAGCCGAACTTGGTGACCTTGACCCGGTAGTCGCCGACCATGAGCTTCGGCAGGCTGTACGTGCCGTCCGCGTGGGTGTCGGCGAGGGCGTTCATCGGGCCGTCGAGTTCCACGGTGGCGCCGGCCAGCGGTGCGCCGTCGGAGGTGACGGTGCCGGTGAGGCCGCCGAGCGGGCCGCGGGGGACGGATGCGACGGCCTCGTAGGCGTCGAGCCGGCCCTCACCGTAGACGTTGTTGTTCTCGGCGCTGCCGCCGCACGTGGTGTCGTCCACGTCGTGGGCGGTGCGGTCGAGGAGGCGTTCGGTGGCCGCGACGTCGCCCCGGATCGCCGGGGACGCCGCCCACATCAGGGCGACGGTGGCGGCGGTGTGGGGTGAGGCCATCGACGTACCGGACATGACGGCGTAGCCGCCGCCGGGGGCGGCCGAACGGACGTCGACGCCCGGGGCTGCGATGTCGGGCTTGACGGCACCGTCCTCGCCCGTGCCCCGGGACGAGAAGTACGCGATGTCGCCGACGCTGTCGAAGGCGCCGGTGGCGTAGCTGTTGGTGTAGGCGCCCGGGGAACCGGCGGTGGCGCAGTCGGGTCCGGCGTTGCCGTTGGAGAACGCCGGGAAGATCCCCGCGTCGGTCCACGCCTGGACCATATCCTTGTACCAGGTGTCGATGACGTCGGCACCCCAGGAGTTGTTGACGACGTCGGGGGCCAGGTCCGGGCGCGGGTTCTGGCCGTTGCGGTCGGTGGGCGCGAGGATCCACTGGCCGGCGGCCATCAGCGCGTCCTGCTCGCAGCCGAGCGGGGTGCACGCCTTGGCCGCGATCCACTGGGCGCCCGGCGCGACACCGATCTTGTTGCCGTCGCGGTCGTCCCCGACCATGGTGCCCATGGTGTGGGTGCCGTGCCCGTGGTCGTCACAGGGGGCGTCGCCCGAGCAGCTGGCGGTGGCGTCGAACCAGTTGTACTCGTGCTGGTACGTGCCGTCGGCCTTCAGGCCGCGGTACTTGTTCATCAGCGTCGAGTGCTGGTAGTCGACGCCGGTGTCGATGTTGGCGACGACGGTGCCGCTTCCGTTGATGCCCAACTCGTCCCAGACCTTGGGCGCGTTGATGCTGTCGAGGTTCCACTCGACGCCGTTGACCGTCGGTTCCTGCTCGGCGGGCAGTTCCTCGGGCAGCTGGAGCAGCTTGTCGGCCGCGATGGAGGCGACCTCCGGGCGGGCGGCGATCTTCTCGGCGAGCGACTTGTCGCCCGTGACCTTGAGGGTGTTGCTGATCCAGTACGAGGTGGAGTGCGCACCCGCCTTCTTCACCAGGGCCTCGATGCCGGCCTGGGTGGTGGTGGCGTGCCGCTTCCTGGCCGCGATGAGGGCCTTGTCCCGGCCCACCCGGGTCTTCGCCCCCTTCGCGGCCGAGGTGTCGGCCTTGGAGCCGAGCTGCACCCAGAACGTCGTGGTGTCCTTCTTGTCCAGCTGCCGGACCACCTCGGTGTCGGCCTTGCCCAGCAGCTGGGACGCGGGCGTCGGGGCCGGGTCCGCGGAGGCGGGCACCGCTGCGAGGAGCGGCACCCCCATGGCCAGGGTGAGCGCGGCGGCCATCAGGCCTTGCCGTCGCGCGAGTTGCTGTCTCACGTACGCACTCTCTTTCCAAAGGGTTCTCTTGCGGGGCCGGCACGGGTGCGGACCGGGCCCGGAGGCCCGTCCGCACCGCACCGGGGTTCGGGGTCAGCCCAGGTCGGGCCGGTGGGTGACGCGGATCGTGTTGACGAGCGGCTGGTCGGAGGGGCTCGCGAACCGCAGGTTGAGCTGTCCGTCGCCGACGTGGACGGTGAACGTCCGGGCCAGCGCGCGGTAGGTGCCGCCCGCCTCCAGGGCGATGTCGACGTCCGGGAGTTCCTGGACGCCTTCGGCGAGGACGTCGAACACCCGCTTGCCGGGCCGGGTGTTGCTCAGCTCGGCGAATCCGAGCTCCACCTGGTACGCGCCGTCCGGGAGACCGTCGAAGCGGTACTCGTACGCGCCCTTCGCGGCGCTGGAGTACAGCGCCTGGTCGTCGGTGCCGGCGATGGATTTTCGGGTGGTGACGGTTCCGGTGCGGCCGAGATATCCGTACGAGCCTTCGGTATAGGCCCGGTCCGGGGCCCAGGGGTCACCGGCAGAGTCGGCCACCGGTCCCTCGGCACCGGACC
This sequence comes from Streptomyces sp. NPDC048211, assembly GCF_043202315.1. Taxonomy (NCBI): domain Bacteria; kingdom Bacillati; phylum Actinomycetota; class Actinomycetes; order Kitasatosporales; family Streptomycetaceae; genus Streptomyces; species Streptomyces sp. NPDC048211. Next base: position 517,712 of record NZ_JBIDAD010000002.1, on the reverse strand, counting down.
CGGTGTCGATCGCGGTGCGATAGGCGGGCACGGCGACGGTGACGAGGATGTCGATGGCCGGCGCACGGCCGCTCTCGGACGCCACCCGCAGGGTGCCGCGCAGGACGGAGCCGGGCGTGGCGCCCGAGGCGTCGAAGGTGACGGTCACCTTTTGTGGGGCGTCGGTGGCAAGCCGTCCGGCGGCCGGGGCGGCCTTCAGCCAGCCGGCACCGTCCTTCTCCGCGACGGTGAAGTCGGCGGCGAGTCCGGAGTTGGCGAGGGTGAAGGTGCGGGTGCGGTGTTCCCCCGCCGGGACGACGAGCTGCCAGCCGTCGTCGGGCGAGGCCGTCACCCGGCCGGTGCGCAGCGCGCTGTCGGCGCGCGAGACGTCGCCGCCACCGAGCGTCGCCGTGCGGGTGACGGCCTCGTAGTGGGGTGCGTCGACGCGGATCTCGTACGCGCCGGCGTCCTTGGCCGGGACCTGTACGAGGTACTGGCCGTCGGCGCCCGAGGTGCCGGTGCCCACCGTCGCCCCGTCGCGGCTGACGGTCACGCCGGCTCCGGCGAGGGCCTTGCCGTCGTTGGCGTCGGTGACCGTGCCGGCGAGGGACGCGGTCTTCCCGGGCCGGAAGGAGATGGTCATTCCGTCGCGCAGGGCGGTTTCGTTGCAGGAGTACTGGAAGGCGTCGGTGCCGTCGTGGTTCTCGGCTCCGACGGTGGCGCTGGAGCCGCGTTCGGCGGCGCCGTCCTCGATGTCCTTGTAGTGGAAGGTGTAGCCGCCGTCCTCGTTCATGACGGCGGCGAAGCTCACGCGCTGGGGCTTGTTGTCGCTCAGGAGCACGTTGCGCCACTCGACGACGAGTTCACGATGCGGCGCGGTGCCCCGGAACGCGGTGTAGACGTCGGAGGAGGAGTCCATCAGGAAGTTGTCCCAGAACGGGTAGAGAGCGCCGTTCGGGGTGCCGGTGAACGGCAGTTCCTCATTGATGTTGGTCGTGCTGCTGGGTCCGAAGGCGAGGACGCCCTCGACGGTGATGTTGGCCGCGGTGTACGTGTGGCCGTACAGGGCGACGGGGAACGGCAGATCGACAGGGGCGCTGCCCGCCGCCCCGCTGAGCGGCAGCTTGGTCTCACCGGTCGGGTACGGGACGCCCGCCACGACCTGGCAGGTGGTGCCGTAGCCGTCCGTGCGTACGGGCAGGTCGAGGTCCTTGCTGCTCGTGCCGTCCCCGACGGTGATCTGAAAGGCAACGGCCTTGGCGCACTTGTCGCCGGGTGTGACGGACACCTGGTACGTGCCGACGGGCAGGTGGAGGGTGTACGCGCCGTCGTCGCCCGTCGTCAGGGAGACGGGTGTGTCGGACACCGCGAGTCCGGCGCCCGCCTCGGGACCGCCCTTGACGCGTACGGTGCCGGTCACCGTGCCGGTGGGCGCGGCCCTCAGGTCGGCGTTCCGGGTCACCGTGCCGTTGGCGACGACGGTGACGGCGGCTGTGTCGGTGAGGTAGCCGTACCGCGAGATGGACACGGTGTAGTCGCCGGCCATCGTCTTGCTGAGCGCGTAGGTGCCGTCGTCGGCGGTGCGGACGCTCGCCTGCATGGGGCCGTCCAGGCGCACGGTCGCCATGGCGAGGGGCTTGCCGTCGGCGGTGACGGTGCCGGTCAGCGCGCCGAGCGGGCCGCGCGGGGTGGACATCACGGCCGCGTAGGCGTCCAGCTTGCCCTCGCCCCAGACGTTGTTGTTGGCCGCCGTCCCGCCGCAGCTCGGGTCGAAGGTGTCGACGGCGGTGCTGTCGAGCAGACGTTCCGTCTCGTCGACGTTGCCGCGGATGTCGGGCGAGGCGGACCACATCAGGGCGACGGTCGCGGCGGTGTGCGGAGCCGCCATCGACGTGCCGTTGAGGGACTGGTAACCACCGCCCGGCCAGGCGGAGCGGATGTCCACGCCCGGTGCGGCCAGGTCGGGTTTGATGCCGCTGCCCTCGCCGGCGCCGCGCGAGGAGAAGTCGGCGATGTCGCCGTTGCTGTCGAAGGCGCCGGAGGAGTAGGCGTTGTCGTAGCCGCCGGGCGAGCCGGTCGTCAGACAGTCCGGCCCGGCGTTGCCGTTGGAGAACGAGGCGAAGATGCCCGCGTCGCGCCAGGCCTGGACGGTGGCCTTGTACCAGAGGTCGAGTGCGGTGGTGCCCCAGGAGTTGTTGACGACGTCCGGGGCCAGGTCGGGTCGGGGGTCGGCGCCTGTCAGGTCGGTCGGGGCGAGGATCCACTGTCCGGCAGCGAGCAGCGCGTCGCGCGGGCAGGCGTTGTTCTCACAGGCCTTGGCGGCGATCCAGGTCGCTCCGGGGGCGACACCGACGGCGTTGCCGGTGCCGTCGTCGCCGGCCATGGTGCCCATGGTGTGGGTGCCGTGCCCATCGTTGTCGCACGGGCTGTCGCCGGTGCAGTCGTCCGAGGGGTCGAACCAGTTGTAGGCGTGGTCGTACGTGCCGTCGGCGCGGTGGCCCCGGTAGCTTCCGGCCAGGGCGGGGTGACGGTAGTCGACTCCGGAGTCGATGTTGGCGACGACGATGCCCTCGCCGTGCTTGCCGAGGTCGTTCCAGACCTTGGGGGCGCCGATCCGGTCGACGTTCCATTCCACGCCCTCGACGGTGTTCACCCGGCCGCCGGTGGTGGAGTGCGGGAGGACGAGCGGTTCGTCCTCCTCGATCGCGGTGACTTCGGGGCGCGCGGCGACCTTCCGGGCGAGGTCCTTGTCGCCGGTCACCTTGAGCGTGTTGGCAATCCAGTACGACGTGTAGGGCGCGCCGGCCTTCTTGAGCAGGGACACGACTGCGGCCTGACTCCGGCCGGCTTCGGCCTTCTTGGCCGCGATGACGGCGCGGCCCCGGTCGGCCTTCTTCTTCTCCTTGCGTGCGGCGGTGGTGTCGGCCTGCTCGCCGAGCTGGACCCAGAAGGTGACCCGGTCCTTGGCGTCGAGCTGAACGCGCACCGAACTGTCGGTCTTCTGTGCGTACGGGCTCGGCTCGGACGGGGCGGCGGCCGACGCGGGCAGCACCCCCATCAGTGGCAGGCTCATGACACCCGAGAGCAGGGCTGCGACGACGGCGCGCCGTCGTAGGGGGACTTGCCTCAACACGCACTCTCCTTCACAGGAAATCCGCACGAGGGCCGCGGCATGATCGCGCGGTGGTGACCACACAGCAGTATGGAAGCGGTACACCGCGTCACCGGGCTTGCAGGGCTGGCGAGTTGGCGACATGGCGCGCACTCGCCAACCGACCGTCCGGACGGGCACGGGAATGCCGCCGGGACGCCGGGTGCCCCCGGACGCGATGGCGTCCGGGGGCACCCGGCGGGGCGGGCCGCTCTCGTCAATTCACGGCGTACGCCCGGGTGATGGTCTGCTGCACCGAGTTGCCGTCGGCGTCCTCGGCGCCGATGCGCAGCGACACGAAGCCGGAGCCCTTGGGGTGGTGGGTGGAGACGGTGAACCGGCCGTCGGCACCGCCGACCACCCCCGCCCTGTGCCAGGTCGTTCCGTCGTCGTACGAGACGTCCGCCGTCAGCGTCCTGGCCCGCACGGGGCCTGTGGTGCCGGGCTCCTCGGTACGCACGGCGAAGCTGAACTTCTCGCCTGCGGGAGCACGGTTGAGCAGGTCCAGCGGCAGGTCGTAGTAGAGCTGCAGCAGTGGAAGCGGCGCGGTTCCGGAGGCCGGACGGGCCGAGGTGAACCGCCACTCCGAGTGTGTGTTCGTGGACAACTTCCAGTACTCGGCGGTGCGGGCACTGTCCATGACCAGGGTGTACTCGGTCGGCTCGGCGTACGGAGCGGGGAACGAGCCGGTGGCCGTGACGCGTTTCGCCAGCACCTCACCGTGCGCGGAGAGCTGGGTGGTGAACTTGTCGGTGACGTAGGAGTACACGCCGTCGTGCCCTGCCTGGGAGTCGGTCCAGGGAGTGATGGCCAGGTTCATCTGGGTGGCACCGCGTACCGGAACGTACTCGGGGTCGTTCTCGGGAACGGCCGGCCGGGCCACCTGCTTGAGCCAGTCCTCCTTGACGACCTGGCCGGGGCTGTAGTCGGTCATCGGGCCGCTGTAGTGGCTGCCCCATTCCTTGTCCAGATAGACGAGGTGACGCCACGTCACTCCGTTCGCCGACACCCATTCGGTGCGGTGGATCGGCGCGGGCAGGGGTCGCGGCGTGGTCCAGGAGGTGGCGATCACCTGGCCCGGCCGGTAGGCCCAGCGAAGGTCCTGGGCGGCGGGGTGCCCGGTCTGGGAGTGGTAGTCGGCCTCGACCCGGGCGGTGGTGGTCGTGTCGACCTTGAGCGTGGTGTCGTCGGGGATCTGTCCGTCCCACGGGAACAGCAGGTCGTACGCGTACCGGCTGTCGGCCTCCGCGGCGATCAGCAGGACCTGGTGTCCGGACGCGGCCTGCTGGGCCAGTGTCCGCCCAGGATCGGCGTCGAGCGTGAGAGCGGGCACCGGCAGGGTGGCCGTACCCGCCGAGGCGAGGTACCGGCCGGGCTCGGTGGTGTAGAGGATCACCGCCTTGGCTCCGGCCTTCGCCGCCGCCGTGACCTGGTCGGTGAGCGAGAGGTCCGCCGAGGCGCGGACCAGCGCGATCCTGCCGGACAGGTTCACTCCGGTGAGCTCGGCCGGCGAGGCGGTGCCGACCGGGACGACCCGGCGCAGCGAGACACCGTCCAGCTTCGGTGAGCCGACCACGTACTCCGGGCTGCGCACGGCTCCGTGTCCGACCGCGTCGATGCGGATCTCGGGGGTGTACATCACCCACTGGGTGAACAGGGTGAAGTTCTCGCGGGTGGTCTTCTCGGTCGGCAGCGCGTACACGTGGTCCACGTACTGGTCGAGCTGCGCGATCTGCGCCGCCGAGCGAGATCCGCTGGAGCGTTCGTACCCCACAATCAGGCCGCGGTGCTCGGCCGGGGTCGGTGTCTTGACCTTGATCTCCTTCGCGGCGGTGCCGTCGAGGGTGACCGTGCGGTCGCTGTCGACGACCATCTGCGGGTCACCGGCCAGCGTGAAGTCGATGACCTGCTTTCCCGCCTTGTCGAACCCGGCGAGGAAGCCCATCAGGCTGTACGTGCCCGGCTTCACGCGGAAGACCACGTCGCCCTTGGCGTTGAGGGGAAGCGTGGAGAGGGCGCCGGTGTCCAGGTTGTAGAGGCTCACGTCGCTGTTGCGGTAGGCGAGCTGCCCGGCGTGGTTGACGGCGTGCACGGTGAGGGCGACCACCCGGTCCTCCTTCACCAGACCGAACTCGGTGTGCACGGTGGCCGATCCGTCGCGCGCCTGGGCGGTCAGCGTCCCGCTGATCCGGCCGCTCGGTCCGGCCGCGGGATCTGCGGTGAGGCCGACCTCGGCGGTGCCGTGCGCCGGCACGGTGACGGTGTCGGCGGAAGGGGTCACCATGCCGGCGGGCAGCGGGGTGCCGAGGCCGTTGTCACCGCGTACGGACAGGTCGAGGATCTGCGCCATGTCACCGTCGTTGCGGTAGGTCACGGTGCGGGCGACCGGCTCGTTCGCCGCGCCGTACTTGAAGAAGCCGAAACCGACGGAACCGGTCGCGAAGAGCGTCCGGGCCGTTGTCCGGCCGATGTCCACCCGTCCCGCGCCCTGCTCGTATCCGGTGGCGCCCGCCACGGACTCGGAGGTGGACATCAGGGCGTCCTTCAGCCGCTGCGGCGACCAGTCGGGGTGCTGCTGGGCGAGGATCGCCGCCGCGCCCGACACGTGCGGGGTGGCCATGGAGGTGCCGCTGAGCGCCGTGTAGTGGTCGTCGACGATCTGGCCCTTTGAGGTACCGGCGGCGCGGGCCGCGACGATACCGACGCCGGGCGCGGCGATGTCGGGCTTGAGCGAGCCGTTGGTGAGCGGGCCCCGGCTGGAGAACGACGCGGTGGCGTCGTTGTGGTCGACGGCCGCGACGGCCAGGGCGGAGGGGGCGGCGGCGGGGTTGGAGACGGTGTTCGGCGCGGGTCCGTCGTTGCCGGCCGCGATGACGAACAGCGCGCCGGTCTCCGCAGTGAGGCGTTCGACGGCCAGACTGGACGGATCGTCCCCGTTGCCGGGGCCGCTGCCCAGGCTCATGCTGATCACCTTGGCACCGGTGTGCGCGGCCCACTCCATGGCGCCGATGACGGCGGACGTGCTCCCCTGGCCGTTCTTGTCGAGCACCTTGCCGACGACGAGCTGCGCGCCGGGGGCGACGCCCTTGTACTTCCCGCCGGAGGCTGCGCCGCTGCCGACGACGGTGTCGGCGACATGGGTGCCGTGGCCGTTGTTGTCGACCACCGACGCGGTGTCGCCCTCGGTGGTGAAGTTGCGGGACTCGACGACCTTGCCGCTCAGGTCGGGGTGGGTCGCGTCGATGCCGCTGTCGAGCACGGCGACCTTCACGCCCTTGCCGTCGTAGCCGGCCTGCCAGGCGGCCGGGGCACCGATCTGCGGGACACTCCGGTCGAGGGAGGCCGTCACCTTGGCATCGAGCCAGATCCGGGTCATCCCCCCGTCGAGCGCGGTCTTCGCGTCCTTGCTTCCGGGGCGCACCGCCTCGTCCCAGAACGTCCGGGCCCGCTTCTTGTGCGTACGGAGCGCGGCGGCGCCGAGGCTTGTCAGCGTGCGGGTGCGCGCGGCGCCGTCGGGTACGGCGGCACGGGCCGCGCGGGCGCCGGAACCGTAGGAGACGATCAGTGGCAGGTCGGCGGAGCGCGCGTCGTCGTACCCCTGCTCGACCAGGGCGCTGACGTTGAACAGCCGCGCGTCGACCTTGCCGGCGTCGACCAGCTCCTGCGCCTGTTCGGGGATGACGAACAGTCCGTCGGACGATTCGCTGATGAACGCGTTGTGGCGGACGGCGCCGCCCTCGGCGGGGACGAGCATCGCCGAGCGGCGGCCGTCCGGCCACTGGGTCAGACGCACCACGTCGCCGGTGACGAGCGTGACCTGATGCTCCGTGGGCTGCGCTGCTGGACCGGGGCTTTCGGGGACGTACGGGGTGGCCACGCCTGGCGTCTGGCCGAGGCCGCTCACGCTCAGGGCGAGGGCGGCGGCCGCCGCCAGCAGGGGGAACCGTCTGGATCCGGGCACGCGGGGCTCCTTGTCGACACGGGGGAAGTGCAGGGAGATCCCCGGAGCCTCGCGGATGCCCTCGCGCCACGACAAGGCGTACCGGTGGCGAGTGTGCGACAGCGTGCGTGCTGTCGGCGCTTCGCCATCCGGTGGACGCGACCGGCCGTCACATCCAGTTGTTGCGCATGGCGTACCAGCCGAGCTGGAGCCGGGACGTCACCGACGCCAGGTCCATCAGCGCCCGCAGTCTTCGCTGGACGGTGCGCGGCGAGGTGCCCAGTTGCTTGGCGGTGGCCGCGTCCGTGAGGCCGGAAAGCATCAGCTGGAGGATCTGCCGGTCGACCGGGGCGAGTTCGGCGACCTCGCGCAGGTACGGACGGGAGTGCCGCCAGGCGGTCGCGAACAGCTCGGTGACCAGCATGGTGAGCGGCTGCCGCAGCAGCACCGCGCGCTCCGGGCCGAGCTGGACCATGCCGACCTCGCCGTCGGCGATGGCCAGTTTCAGCAGGGGGCTGTCGATCACCCGGACCTGCTCACCGCGGCGCACCCGCTCCTCCAGGGCGGCCACCGCGGCCGGTTCGGCGAGGAAGTCGCGGTCGACCAGGAGCTGGTAGGTGACCCCGGGGACCGAGTCGAACCCGGGCGGCGCAGCGTCCGCCGGCGACGTCAAGGTCCTCGGGACCGGTGTGACGGTGTTCAGTCCGGTCAGGAACGCCTGGAACGTGTGCCGGGCGCCGGTCTCCAGCTCCAGGATCCTGCGCCCTTGGGCCACCGGGCCGTCGACGGTCTCCACGTACACCAGACCGTCGTCCGCGGGCCGGGCGCGGACGAGGCCGGCCACGGCCGACTCGGCGCGCCGCAGGTCCTCCCCCAACTGCCGGAAGACGGCCTGCAGCCTCTCCTCCGTGTCCGTCGGCGTGTCGTCGTGCGCGGGTTCACGGGCGGGCGGACGAGACGCGCGCTCCGGCACCTCAGTGGTCCTCGCGGGATTTCCGGGATCGCGCGGGGGCGTGGGCGTGGACATGGGCCTCAGTCTCGCCGACGGCCACGGCCGCCCGCCGGGGCCCGGAGCCGCTCGGCGGAAGGGTGGAAGGGCCCGTTCACCTTGGGTTTACTGGCCGTTGAGCGGGGCGCCACTGTCAGGGAAGCGGCGATGGCGAAAGTACGTCATGTCGTATCCTCGCCACGCCCGCGAACGTGAAAGCGGGCCGGCTCCCCGAAAGGCGCCGGCCCGCTCGAGGTCCCGTCTAGCCGAGGGACTTGTTGACCTCGAAGGCCCGGGTGACGGTCTGCTTCACCGAGCTGCCGTCGCTCGCGGCGACCGTGGCGCGCAGGGTCGCGTACGAGGCACGGAGGGGTGCGATCAGGTAGGCGTGTGCCGACGAACCGTTCCCGGTGGCCACCACCTTGACGGTGTGCCAGGTGACCCCGTCGTCCCAGCTGACCTCCAGCCGGGTGGGGCCGACGGTGGCCTCGGCGGCGCCCGGGGCGCGCTGGACGGCCAGGTCCACCCGCGTCAGAGCGAGGAACCGGGCTCCGCCGGACTCGTCGAGACCGTGCGGGGTGAAGCGGACGGCCATCAGCGGCAGGACGGTGCCGGCCCCTGCGTCGGTGTCCGAGTCGAAGGACCACTGCGCCTGCACCCGGGTGGACAGGGCGGCATAGGCCTGGTCACGGGTGAGGTCCGCGTCCAGGGTGTACCGGCCCGGACCCGCCGGGGCCGCGACGGACTTGGCGCTGCCGATGGCACTCCACTGGCTCACCTGCTGCCCGTCCTTGGCGAGCTTGAGCGTTCCCGTGGCGCCCCAGTCGGAGCCGCCGCGGGTGCCGTCGCCGTCGACGAACCACGGCGTTCCGGCCCAGACCACGGTGTCGTCGACGCGGTAGGCGGCCACGGCGGGCAGCGCCGGTCCGACCACCGCGGCCGCGAAGTCCAGGCGGCGCAGGGCGTGCGGGCCGAAGGTCTGTGCCGAGGTCGCGATCGACTGGCGGCCGGCGATCGTGGCCCGGTCGAGCCACTCACCGGCTGTGCGGTAGTCGCGCACGATCGAGGGGAAGCGGACCTGCTGGTCGATGAAGAGCGGCAGCAGGGCGTCGTCGTCCGGCGTGGCCCCGGTGGTACCGGCGGCAGGGGCGCCCTGGGCGTTGAGGTGGACGCGTACGTCGGTCAGGTCACGGCGGTGGACCGAGAAGGCGGGGCCGGCCGGCACACCGTCGCTCCAGGTCCGTGCCACGTGGTAGAAGAACGGGCTGGGTGCCTGCGTGGAGGCGTCCTTGGACGCGAACACGGCGAACGTACGGTACTTGGCGTCCGCCTCGGCGAACGGCGTCGCGTACAGGGTCTGTCCGGCACGCTCGCCGGTGGTGACCACGCTCAGCGTGTACATCCCGGTGCCGGCGGGCAGCGCGAGCGCGGCCTGTACGGCCGTGGCACGGGCGGCCGGGTCGTGGACGTCGACGGTGACCGGGACGGCGGTGCGGGCGTCGAGGTCGACCGCGGTGTCATCGATCGGGGTGACGGAGGTGGCGGCCATGGTGGTGGTGCGCTCCGTGCCGGTGCCGCTGGTGATCGTCATGCCGACCCAGTACTGGGCCTCCGGCACGGTCACCACTGCGGTGCCCGCGGTGAGGCGGACCGGGTAGCGGTCGCCGGTCCAGCGGTTGACCAGCAGGGCGGTGCCGGTCGCCGGCGTGCCGTCGCGCTGCTCGGCGTGGACCGTCACCTGGTGACTGGGCACGGGGCTGTTCACGGCGAGGATCGTGCGGGTGACGGGCGTGCCGTCCTGCGAGGCGGTGAGGACCGCGGACCACGGACCGTGCGGCAGCAGGGTGGCGCGGGTAGTGACACTCGCGGTCGCGGTGCCGTGCGCGGGGACGGTGACCTGGTCGCGGTCGACCGAGAACTGCCCGGCGTTGCCCGGCTGGGCGGTGGGCGAGAGCGGCTTCTCGATGGCCAGGTCGAGCGTCGTGGCGCTGTCACCGTTGTTGGTGAAGGTGACGGTGTGCTCGGTGTCCTTGCCGGCGCCGTCGGACCAGCCGGCCGTCGTCGTCAGGTTCGCCGGGGAGGCGAGGACCGTCTGCCGCACGGCGGTGCCCACGTCGACCCGGCCGGTGCCCTGCTGGTACGGCGCGCGCTTGGTGTTCGGCTCGGCGCTGTTCATGAGCGCCGTCTTGATCTGTTCGCCGTTCCAGTCGGGGTGCGCCTGGGCGACGAGCGCGGCGGAGCCCGCCACGTGCGGGGTCGCCATCGACGTACCGCTCTTGGAGGTGTGGCCGCCGCCCATCTTCGCGGCGACGATGCTGACGCCGGGTGCCGTGATGTCGGGCTTGACCGCGTTGTCACTGGGGCGCGGGCCTCGGCTGGAGAACGCGGCGAGTTCGTCGTCGGCGTCGACCGCGCCCACGGCGAGGGCGGCGTTCGCGATGGCGGGCGCGCCGACCGTGCCGGTGCCGTACTCGCCGTCATTGCCCGCGGCGACGACGAAGAGCGTGCCGCTGCTCGCCGACAGGTCGTTGATGGCCGCGATCGCGGGGTCCGTCTCGTCGGCCGGCCCGCCCAGGCTCATGTTGACGACCTTGGCGTGGACGGTGTTGACCGCCCAGTCGATGCCGGCCAGAACCGCCGAGGTCGGGCAGGAGCCGGTGTTGTCGCAGACCTTGCCCACGGCGAGCGACGCGTCGGGGGCCACGCCGCGGTAGGTGCTGTCGACTCCGGCGATGGTGGAGGCCACATGGGTTCCGTGGCCGTTGTCGTCCTCGGCGGTGTCGCCGCCGAGGAAGTTGGCCGAGACGCTCACCCGGCCCGCCAGGTCCGGGTGGTCGGAGTCGTAACCGCTGTCGAGGACGGCGACGGTGACGCCCTTGCCGGTGTATCCGTCGGACCATGCCTGTGGGGCGTTGATCTGCGGGACGCTCTTGTCCAGGGCGACGTGCATCCGGCCGTCGAGCCAGAGCTTGTGCGCGCCGCCGGCCAGCGAGCGGCCGGTGCCGGCGGTGAGGCGCTTCCAGGTGGCGGCGGCGTCCGTGCGGCCGTGCGGGTCGAGCGAGGTCAGGCCCAGGCGGGGGATCGTGTGGCCGGGACGGGCCGCGCTGCCGGCCGCCTTGCGGGCCTGCTTCGCCGCACCGGTTCCCTTGGCGTGCTGGACGATCATGCCCACGCCACCGTCGGCGGTGGTGCCCTTCGTGCCGTAGCCGGCCTCCAGCAGCGCCTTGACGTCGAAGAGGCGGGGGTCGAGCCGGCCGGCGGCGAGCAGCGGATCGGCGTCCGCGGGGATGACGCTGACGTCGTCCGCTCCCACGGAACTGGTGGTGAAGGAGACGCCCTCACGGCCGGGCGCCGGGCTGACCGTGGCCGAGCGGATGGCGGTGCCGGAGCGTTCGACCGTGACGGTGTCGCCGGTGGGCAGCGGCACCGTGAAGGTCGAGGGCACGGCCGGTCGGCCCGTGGTGTGCTGGCCGGGCGGGCCGGCCGCTTGCGCGGCGGTGACGGGTATGAGTGTCGCTGCCACCAGACCGGCGGCCGCGACGATGGATCTGACCTGCATGAAAGGAACTCCCAAGGTTCACTGAGCGTGGATTCGTCGCATCCTCGCAGCGCAGTGGGGCTTCAACGGAGCTCTTAGGGTGGCGACTTGACGACGCGTCGTAGACCCGCCACCGCTCCGGGGCACACGAAAGGGCCGGGCCGTCGTGTGACGGCCCGGCCCGGTGACGTACGGCCGGATCAGTCCTTGCGGTACGGCACGTTCCGCTCGACGAGGCGCAGCGGTGCGCCCCGGGCCAGATCGTAGGCGGCGTGGTCCTCTGAGTCCGAGGACGCCCCGGCCCTCGCCGGCGAGCTGCCGGGCGGTGTACTCCGCGACCTCGTCCGGGCCAATGGCGAGGGGGTGCCGCCGTCCTGAGCCGATGTCCGTACGCCGCGGGGCCGTCCCGGAACGGGCGGCCCCGCGGGCCTGTCCAGCGGATCTTCGCGGGACAGGCCCCAGGCGTGTCTCAGCGGACCTCGTAGGCGCGGACCATCGTCTGGCCGACCCGCGCACCCTGCCCGTCGGCGAGCGTGACGCGCAGATGGACGAAGGTGCCGGCGGGGACGTCGCCGGGCACGACCGCCTGCCAGGTCCCGTGCGACCGCTTCATCTGTGCCGGGTGCCAGTCGGTGACCGCCTCCGTGGTGGTCTGACTGCCGTAGGCGTACTCGACGCGGGCGTCCCTCAGGGCCACCGGACCGTCCGCACCGTCCACGACCGCCCCGAGGCCGATCGTCGTCGCCTCGCCCGCCGGGCGGGAGTTGCGCAGATCGGACGGCAGGTCGAGCACCGGGACGAGAAGGCGCTGGGCGCCCTGGTCGGCGGCGCCGGAGCGGAAGTTCCACTCCGTGCTGTAGGCCAGCCCGGTGCGGTCGATGCCGGTGGCGGGCCGCTGCCACGACTGGCGGAACGTCACGTCGGCCTGCTCCCGGGGCAGCTCGTAGATGCCCGAGACCTGGGCCTGCGGCTCGCCGTTCACGAGCAGCTGACGGGTGCCGGAGTCGAGCCGGGCGATGGTGGAGTCGTGACCCCCGGCGTCGCCGAACGGGGCGATGGTGAAGGTGAGCCGGTTGCTGTTACGGGTCATCAGCGCGGGGCTGTAGGTGTTGCGCACGGGGCCGTACGGCGACTTGTACCAGTTCGCCGTGGACGCGCCCTGCCGCACCGCGCGCGGTCCGTCGTACGCGGTGCCGCTGGTCGTGCCGAGGTCCCGGCGCATCAGCGTGGTCCAGGTCATCCCCTCGCTGCCGGACGGCGTGAAGTACTCGGTGCGCTGCTGCGGGGCGTGCAGCGGCAGCGTCGTGCCACCCGCCCACACGGCGGCCATGCCGGGCAGGCCCACCTTCACATCGGACCAGTACGTCGTGTCGCCCGAGGCCTGCTGCACGTGGTAACGGGCGTCGGTGACGGCGAGCTTGCTGTCACGGACCCGCTGGATGCCCGGGCGGATCGCGTCCTTCGAGGTGTACGCCAGGTTGTAGACGTACGGGCTGTTCGCGGTCGCGGTGCCGGCCCAGCTCACCTTCGCCGAACCCGTCTGCCCCGCCTCCGCCTTCAGTGCGAGGGAGTCGTCCCACGTGATGGTGGCCTGCGGAAGACCCCCCTCGGGGCCGGTGATCTGGAAGCGCCCCTTGCTGTCGGGGACCGCGGCCAGCACACCGGCGGCTCCGGCCTTCCTGGCAGCGGTGTCCCACAGGTAGGCGTTGCCGCCGCCCGTCCCGGCGTCGACCAGGGCGACCTTGCCCTTCAGGTCCTGGGCCGCGAAGTTGGCGTCCGTGCCCTTGCCGATCGCGACGACCTCGGCGGAGTCCCGGCCGTCGAACTCGGTGGCCTTCTGCACCGGCAGCGAGTCCAGGACACGTCCGCCACCCGTGGTGAACCGGGCCTGCGGCGCGGTCTGCCGTACGGAGGCGAGGAAGGTGGCCTTGTCGGCGTGCCGGACCGGCTGGGCGTAGATCTCCTTGACGTACGACGGAACGGCGGTCGCGTAACCGGCGAGCATCCGGCCGGTGTCGTCCAGACCGTAGGTCAGGCCGATCGCGAAGCCGTTGGGCCGGCTCGCCCGGTCGGTGTCCCACGCGACCCGCTCGGCGTCGCGGGCGTCCAGGGTGACGGTGGTGTCGCCGGAGACGGTGAGCTCCGGCCGGTAGAGCTGGGAGACCGAGGCCACGCTGCCGATGTCGCCCGGCTCGTCCCTGGTCATGATCATCCCGCTGAGGGAGTAGCTGCCGAGCGGCACCCGGATCGTGGTGCTGCCGGCGGTCGGGTAGCCGATCGTGTACCGCCGGGCGCTGTCGCGGTGGTCGTCGAACAGCTGGAATGTCGAGAGGGACGACGCCGGGTCGCCGTGCCGGTCGAAGCCCTTGACCGTCAGGTCGGCCGACGGCACCTCCAGGTGCACGCCGAACGGAACGGTGACGCGCACGCCGTGCGCGCCCGTGCCCACGAGGCGGCCGGTGAGGGTGCCGTAGTCGCCGGCGTCGAGCTTCGCGGCGGGGTCGATGCGCACCGGGACGTCGGCGGTGCCGTTCGCGGGGACGGTGACCCGGGTGCGGGCGGCCGAGGCGAAGCCGCGGACGCGGGAGCCGTCGTCGCCGCGGACGTCGCCGACGGCGACGGTGAGCGTGACGTCCTTGTCCGTGACGTTGGTCAGCGTGACCGCACGGTCGACCGCGTCGAGTCCCGCCTGCGGGTACGCGAAGTCGCCCAGCAGCGGATTGGGGTCGCCGACAACCGGCTGGGTGGTCGCCCGGGCCACGTCCATCGGCCCGGCGCCCTGGTCGAGGACGGGGGCGTCGGTGCCCTTCGCCGACGAGGTGAGCAGCGCCTTGAGGCGGGCGGGGGCCAGGCCGGGGTGCTGCTGAAGCAGGAGCGCGGCGCCGCCGGCGACGTGCGGGGTGGCCATGGAGGTACCGGACATCGACTGGTACGCCTGGGCGTCACGGCCGCCCGCGCGGGCCGCGACGACGTCGACGCCCTGGGAGGCGATGTCGGGCTTGGCGTTGATCCCGTCGGCGGAGGGTCCACGGCTGGAGAAGGACGCCGTCTCGTTCTTGCGGTCGACGGCGCCGACGGTGAGGGCTCCGGGTGCGCAGCCCGGCGTGGAGACGGTGCCGCGCAGCGAGGCGTTGCCCGCCGCGATGACGAACAGGGCCTTGCCGCTGAGCCGCTGGACGGCTTCGACGTCCGGCCCCGTGCAGCTGGTGGAGCCGTCGGCACCGAGGGACATGGAGACGATCTGGGCACCTTCGGCGACGGCCCACTCCATGCCGTCGACGATGCCGCTGAGGGTGCCGGAGCCGTCGTCGCCGAGCACCTTGCCGACGAGGAGGTCCGCGCCCGGGGCCATGCCCGCGTACCGGCCGGCGGAGGCGGCGCCCGTTCCGGCGATCGTGGACGCGGTGTGGGTGCCGTGGCCGGTGCGGTCCTGGGCGTCCTGGTTGAGGACGAACACCTTGCTCTGCTTGATCCGGCCCGCGAGGTCGGGGTGGCCGGCGTCCACACCGGTGTCCAGGACGGCAACCTTGACGCCGGCCCCGTCGAGCCCCGCCTTGTACGCGGTGGCGGCTCCGGTGAGGGGGACGGTCGGGGTACCGAGTGCGTCGACGGCGTTCCCCCGGACCTTGGCGTCGAGCCAGATCCTGGTGACGCCGCCGGCCGCACGGGCCGAGTCCTTCGCCGGGGCCAGGTCCTTCCAGGCGTCGGCGGCCGACGTCTTGGTGACGGCCAGTCCGGCGCCGCCGATGGAGTCGAGCGCGGCGGTCGTCCTGACGCCGGGGCGGGCGGTGCGGGGCACGCGGCCCCCGGCGTACTCCACGATCACCGGCATGGTGGCGGAGTGGGCGTCGTCGTAGCCGTCGGCGACGAGCCGGCCGATGTCGAAGAGGCGCACGTCGACGAGTCCGGCGTCGACGAGCTTCTCGACGCCCTGCGGGAACACGTAGGTGCGGTTGCCGTCCTGCCACACGGCGGCGGGGTGGTCGGTGCCGTCCACGGGGCGGGGCGATGCCGAGAGGACCCGGCCGTCGTGGCCGACCCGGGCGTCGACGACGTCACCGGTGACGAGGGTGACGGTCACGGTGCGGGCGGTGTCGGTGCCGCCTGTGACGGGTGCGGTGGCGGCGGGTCCGGCCTGGGCCGCGGGTATGCCGACGCCCAGCAGGGCAACGGCCGCGAGCCCGGCGGCGGTGGTCCGCCATGGTCTGATGCGTCTCACAGGGAACAACTCCTGGTCGAATGGGCGCTGAACCAGAAGCGTCACCAATTCCGTTGCCTCATGGGGGCGTTCGGGCTGGCGAGAGGCCGCCATGGCGTAATCACGACAGGGCGGGCACCGCGGACCCGTACGCCGCTGACGTGCCACGACGGGGGTCCCTGGCCGGTTGTGTACGGGAGCGGCGAGAATGGGCGCATGTCGCCCGTCCCAGGAACACCCTCCCAGCGGCCCGCCGACTCCGCGTCGTCCGGTCCTGCCCTGCGCGCGTCGCTCACCGAGTTGCAGGACCATCTGCGGGGCGCGGACGCCGCGCTGGCCCGGCTGCTCGGACAGTGGGGATCCGGCGCCGGCGGGAGCGACGACCATATCGTCCGGGTCCTGGAGAGCCGGGAGGAACAGGCACGGCGCGTCTACGACATCGAGTACGCCGCCCGCACCACGTTGTGGGGCTTCCAGTCGGGGGCGAACACGGTGGCGCCCGTACCGACGACCCTGCCGGACGGACCGGACGGACCGGACGGTCGGCGGACAGACGGAAGTGGACCGCCGATGCGCAAGGACGGCAATCCGGACGCGTCGTACCGCATCGTCGTGGACCGCGACTTCCTCTCCGAGCCGGCCGCGCTGCGCGCGCTGGACCTGCGGGTGGAACGGGGCCACCAAGTCCGGGTCGTCGACCAGCCGTTGATCAAACTGCTCATCGCGGACGGTGAGACGGCCATGGTCCAGGTGGAGCCGGGGCGGTCGCTGGAGCTGCGGCCGCCGCTCGTCGTGCTGGCGATCGAGCTGTTCGAGTCGGTGTGGCGCCGCTCGCGCCCGTATCTGCGCGAGGACGGCGACCTGAGTCCCACCGACCGCCGCATTCTGCAGCTGATGCTGTCCGGACTCACGGACGCGGCGACGGCCCATCAGCTGGGCACGTCGCCGCGTACGGTGCAGCGCCGGGTCCGGGCGCTGATGGATCTGGCCGCCGTGGCCTCACGCGTCCAGCTGGGCTGGTACGCGATGCGCAACAACTGGGTGTGAGCCCCCGTTGCGACGGCCGTCCGTCTACATCAGGTCCAGGTAGTCCTCCAGCGACTTGCCGCGCAGGCGCTTGACCGGGTCGGTGTACCGGTCGGACCTGCTGTTCTGCGCCAGGTAGTTGTCCTTCACCCAGGCGAGGTCCCTGGCTCCGACGGTGCCGTCGTGGTCGATGTCGGCGGCGCGGTCGGCCGTCCCGCGCGCCGCGTACACGGCGGCCGCGTCCCGGACGTCGACGACGTCGTCGCCGTTCACGTCACCTGCGACGAGGGCGGCCGCCGAACTGGCGGTGTTGCCTGCCACACCCCAGGTGCCGTCCAGGCCGAGGTCGATGTCCTCGGTCCACGTGAAGTGGCCGGGTACCGCCACCCGGAACCGGTACGGCTTGTCGGACGGGGTCAGCCCGCTGACGGAGATCCGGCCGGTCTTGTCCAGGGCCACCTCACGGACGGTGCCGTCGGGTGCGGTGAGGGTCGCCTCGATGCCGTCGGCGGTGTGGTCGCGGACGTTGTCGAACGCGCCTTCCCGGGTCAGCAGGGCCTGGACGGCCGGGCGGGCGACGAAGGTCGAGGTCGGGTTGAGCATCCGCACCGCACCGTAGAACAGGATGTTCAGGTTCGTCTTGGTGCCCGCCGTGTCGACGGCCGAGGTGCTGCCCGTACTCAGGCCCGCGTTCGCCGTCACCGTGCCACCGGTCACCTCGTACGTGACCTTCACCAAAGGCATCGAATCGCCGCTGAGGCCCGCACTGTCGGCGACATCGAAGGAGAGCGTGCTGTACGACGACGATCCGGCCGACACGTCGGTGCGCCGGATCGTGGAGGGGCCGTGGGCCTTCAGTTCTGCGGTCGGTTCGATGGAGACGAGCTTGACGTTCCGGTCGTCGTAGCGGATCTGCGAGGTGAACGTCTTCCAGTTCTTCAGCTCGTGTGCGGTCAGCGTGTACGTGACACGGTCCCCGGCCCGCGCCGAGGACGCGCTCGCGTCGCCGACCACGTAGGGCGTGCCCTTCCTCATGATGTTGATCTGGCGGATGCCGCTGATGTTGCCTGCCGCGTCCGTGGGCCACAGCTTGAGACGCGTGACGGGCGGGCCGACGGGGGTCTTGACCTGCCCGTCCACGGCCCCGTCGGACGCCACCGGCAAGCTGCCCTCGGGTGCGTTCGGGCTGTAGAGCGAGTAGTACAGGCGGTTGTCGCTCTGGCCGATGTCGAGGCCCGCGGCATGGATGGCGTCGGCCTGCGCGTCCAGCAGGGTGCCGGTCACGTTGAACGACGTGGCGTCGGCAGGCTGTTCGACGACGGTGGGGTGGGCCGGGTCCCAGGCTCCGTAGGCATCCTCGTACGCGGGCAGTTCGGAGTCCACGTACACGTCGCGCAGCTCGCTGTCGGTGCCGCCGGCGGCGTCCGTGCCGACGATGCGCAGCTTGTAGTGGCCGTCGTCGATGAAGCGGCCGCGCGGGTCGAACGGGGTGGCCTTGTCACCGGTCGACGGGAAGTACCAGGGACCGACCGTCGCGGGGCCGTAGAGGACGCCCTCGGTGAGACCGACGGTGTTGATGCCGCCGACGTAGCCGAGGTCCTTGCCGTCGGCGTCGGTGAGGAAGATGTCGATGCTGCGCAGCTGTCCGGCCATCCGCAGGTTGAAGGTGGCCGCCCCGGACCCGACGGCTCCATCCTCGGAGCCCCGTCCGGTCGACATGACGGACTTGGTCATGTCGACCTCCTCGAACCCGGACTTGGCGACCCGCAGCCCGAACGGGACGTGCAGCGCGGGCATCCCGCCACTCCGCGGGGTCAGCGTGACCGTGCCCTCGTAGTAGCCGGCCGCGGCACCTGCGGGCACGCGCAGGGCGGTGGCGACGGACTTCCTGCCGCGGGCCCCGACCGTGATCCGGTCGCTGGTGGTCAGGGTGATGTGCGCGGCGTCGGCGTCCGCCGAACTGCCGGAGCCGCGGCTGAAGGCCGTGCGCACGTCGTACGTGACGGGCCTGCCGCTGTCGTTGACCACACGCAGGGTGCGCTTGAGGCTCGTGGCGCGGCCCACCGGCAGCACGCCGAGGTCCAGCGCGCCGGTGACGGCGTCCACCTCGGTCTTCGTGCCGTCGACCGTGATGTGAGGGGTGGTCTCCGGGACCTGAACGGCGGCGGTGGCGTGCACCGCCGCGTACGGGTCGACCGCGCCTGCGCCGGCTTCGAACACGCTGACGTCGCCGGGCAGGGCCGTCGCCGTGTTCATCAGCGCCGTCTTGATGTCGTCGGGGCTCAGGCCGCGGTCGTGCTGGAGCATGAGCGCCGCGGTGCCGGCGACGTACGGGGCCGCCATGGAGGTGCCGCTGAGGCGGGCGTAGGCGTAGGTGTAGTCACCGCCTTCCGGGTCGACGATGTCGGCGGGTACGGACGACAGGACGCTGACGCCGGGTGCGGTGACCTCGGGCTTGATGGCGGAGGTGCCGTAGACGGGGCCGCGCGAGCTGAAGTCGGCCAGCGCGCCGTCGCCGAGCCGGAAGGTTCCGGCCGGGCTGAACGAGACCTCGGCGCCGGATGCCGTCAGTGCGGCGCCGTCGGCGGCGGTCACCGAGAACGTGGGGACGTACCGCGGGTTCTCACCGATGTAGAACGGGATGTGGCCCTCGTCGGCGTTGTCGTTGACGAGGAGGACGGCCGCGGCGCCCTTGTCCTGCGCGCGCCGCACCTTCTCGTCCAGCGGAATGCCGCCGCGCCGGACCAGGGCGGCCTTGCCCGTGACGTCCTTGCCGGTGTAGCCGGCGGCCGTGCCGGTGCCGACGTCGACGACGCCGAGGGAGCCGTCCGCCAGCTTGTCCAGGGCGTCGCCGTAGGGCTGGGCGAGCAGGCGGCCCTCCGCCGTCACCGATCCGGCGCTCAGCTTGTACGCGGGCAGGGTCAGCGGTTCGGAGTGGGCGCCGACCGTCAGCGGGAGGGCGGCGGCGGCCGGCGTGGCGACGGTGCCCGCATTGGGGCCGCTGTTGCCGGCTGCGATGACTGTGGTGACGCCCGCGAGGACCAGGTTGTCGGCGGCTATGGACTGCGGGCTGAGCGGGTCGTTGATGGCGGCGCCCAGCGACATGTTGACGACGTCCATGCCGTCGTCGGCCGCCTTGTCCATGGCGGCGAGGATGTTGCTGGTACTGCCGCTGCCGTAGGGACCGAGAACGCGGTAGGCGTGCACGGAGGCGTCGGGGGCGACGCCGTGCGCGGCGCGCGCCTTCGCGTCGGCGCCCTGCCCGGCGATGATGCCGGCGACGTGGGTGCCGTGCTCGGTGTAGTACGTGGAACCGGCGTTGGTCTCGGCCTGGCCGGAGGCCTTCCAGTCCTCGTACGTGGTCTCCATCGGGTCGGCGTCGTCGTCGACGAAGTCGTAGCCGCCCTTGTACACGCCCTTGAGGTCGGGGTGCCGGTAGTCGATGCCGGTGTCGATGATGCCCACCTTGACGCCCTTGCCGGTGATGCCCTCGGCGTGCAGGCGGGCCACGCCGTCCTCGGCGCCGGCTGCCTCCGGGCCGCCGGATCCCGTCGCCTCCGGGTCCGAGAGCGCCTTCACCGTGCTGTCGGGCCACACCGAGGCGACCTCCGCGTGGTCGAGCAGCTCCGCGACCCGGTCACCGGGCAGGCTGAGGCTGACGCCGTCGAAGCTGTGGGTGTAGCTGCGGTGCAACCGTGGCCGGGGCGCCCGGGACTGCCGGCCGGACTTCCCCGAAGTCGCACCCTTCTCGGTGAACATGCCCTTCAGCACGTCGCGGAAGGCGCCCTGTGCGTCGGTGACCGCGTCGCGCGCGTCCGTCTCGCTGAGGCTGCGTCCCTCCGCGGCGGCGAGCAGGCGGGCGGTCCGGGCCGGCGGCGTCCGCAGTTGCACGATGACGTCGACGGGGTCGGCGGAGTTCAGCGCCGCCTTGTCCGTGACGTGGAGTCCGCCCACGTCCAGCGTCGCCATCCGGTGCAGTGCCTCTCGCTCCTGGGAATCGAGGGAGGCGAGCACGCTGGCGGCGCTCGGCGAGGTGTCCGGGGCCGGTGCGGCGACCGCCGCGGGCGCCACGCCCGCCACTGCGGCAAGGACGGCTCCCGCCATCACCAGGGAAAGGCGTCTCTGTTCCGGGTCACGTGTCATCTTCTGTCTCGCTCCGCTCTGCACAGCGCCGGGGACGTTCGCACGATCATCAGCGCGTGACGGAGCGACGCGGAAGAGCGGCCGGTGGCGGCTTCACGACGTGTCGTCAAACCGCCATCGCGGCCGGGGATCTCGAAGCGGGAGACAGAACGACAGACAGAACGACAGACAGACCGAAGGATCGCCCGCACCGGACGACGCCCCCGGCTGCCCGTACGCCAGAGGGAGTTGCTCGGCCATGCGGCAGTCTTCCCGGCGGGAGGCAGGCTCGGACCGCCCGACGTGGTGGGAGGGTTCGGTGCCGGGCGTGGTGACGCCCCCACTGTCGGGGGGATCTCGCGGCCGCACAGACTCCGCTCGCCCGGGCCGGGACCTGTCGGCACCGGCCCGGTGTGGAGGCCGTGCGCATGCCCTCGACAGCTCCGGTTCGCCTCAGGTGCAGCGCACTTCGGACATGAGTGGTGACACATCACGAAGGGGACCGAACCATGGCATCAGCACTCCCGACGATCATTGTCGTGTTCTTCCTCGTCGCACTGGCGGCGTGGATCATTTCCGCGTTGGCGGGCGGCCGGAAGGACAACGACGGCGGCGGCAGCTGACAGCCGAGGCGGTACGTGCCGAGGCGGGCTCTGCACGACACCTCGGACGTACACGGCCGGCGCAGCCCGCGCGGGGTGCGGGGACGTGGTGTGGCGCCGGGCGGCCCCGGATCGGCAGGCCATCGGCCGGTCCCTGCCTCCCTGGACCCGCTCCTGGGGGCGTTCGAGTGCCGGGACGGGGCCCCGGGCCGGTCCCACCGGCCGGACCCCTTGGCCGGCCCCAGGCACCGCCGGGGTGCCCGCCCGCACCCTGGCCGACGACGCTCCGACGCAGGTCACCAGGACGACCGGGTAGTGTGCGCGCCGGCAGTCCGGTTAGCTGAGGAGGGAAAGCGTGGCCGATACCAGCGAAGCACGGTCCGCGGAGGATGCGGCGCAGGCGGACCAGCAGAGTCGGATGCGTCGCCTCATGCGCTACATCCCGTTGATCGCCCCCGTCCTGCTGTGGGCTGTGCCCTGCTGGGTGCTGCTGCACGCCGGCCAGCACTGGCCGCTCCCCGTGGCAGTGGGCGGCACCGCCCTGTCCGTCCTCGGCCTGGTCGTCATGCCGCTCGCCATGATGCGCGGTCACGGCAGGCGGCAGCAGGACTGGGCGGCGATCATCGGAGACTCCCTCCTCGGGGCAGCGTGGGTGCTGTTCACCTGGTCCGTCCTGCTCGGCGTCCTGCTGCGCGCCGCTCTGACGGTGGCCGGCGTGGGTGACGGACAGAGCCGGGCCCGGATCGTCACCTGGGCCGTCCTCGGCGTAGCCGCCGTGCTGCTCGGATGGGGGTACGCCGAGGCGCGCCGGGTACCGCGGGTGCGCCGGCTCGACGTGCAACTACCGCGGCTGGGAAGCGGCTTGGACGGCACCCGGGTCGTCCTCATCACCGACACCCACTACGGTCCGCTCGACCGCGCCCGCTGGTCGGAACGGGTCTGCGCGAAGGTCAACGCCCTGGAGGCCGACCTGGTCTGCCACACCGGCGACATCGCGGACGGCACGGCCGAACGCCGCCGCGCCCAGGCCGCTCCCCTCGGCACCGTGACAGCCACCCGGGCCCGGGTCTACGTCACCGGGAACCACGAGTACTACAGCGAGGCCCAGGGCTGGGTCGACCTGATGGACGAGCTGGGCTGGGAGCCGCTGCGCAACCGTCACCTGCTGCTCGAACGCGGCGGCGACACCCTCGTGGTCGCCGGCGTGGACGACGTCACCGCCGAGTCCTCCGGTCTGGCCGGCCACCGCGCCCACCTCGCCGGAGCGCTGAACGGCGCCGACCCCGACCTGCCTGTCCTGCTCCTGGCCCACCAGCCCAAGTTCATCGACCGGGCCGCAGCGGGCGGCGTCGACCTCCAGCTCTCGGGCCACACCCACGGCGGCCAGATCTGGCCCTTCCACCACCTCGTCCGGCTCGACCAGCCCGCCCTCGCCGGCCTCAGTCGCCACGGCGACGGCACCCTCCTCTACACCAGCCGCGGCACCGGATTCTGGGGTCCGCCGTTCCGCGTCTTCGCCCCGAGCGAGATCACCCTGCTGGTGCTCCGCTCCCCGCAGCGGCCTTCCGCTCAGCCTCTGTGAGGGGCCCGAGTCCGGCAGGCAGCTGAAGGC
This sequence comes from Streptomyces sp. NPDC048211, assembly GCF_043202315.1. NCBI lineage: Bacteria > Bacillati > Actinomycetota > Actinomycetes > Kitasatosporales > Streptomycetaceae > Streptomyces > Streptomyces sp. NPDC048211. The sequence goes on along the minus strand of NZ_JBIDAD010000002.1, from coordinate 494,556 downwards.
GCGCACCCTCGTGCGCGTGTGATCGGCCGGTCGGAACGCGGTCGGCCGTGAGCCGGCCGGCCGCCGGGGTGGCCGCCCCCAGTCCCGACTGACCGGGTGCGGTCTCCGCGTTTGCGGTCCCGGAACCCGCCTCCGGAGCCCAGCGGCCGGATCGCGGGCAACGTCGGTGCGTCCTCCTCCGGACGTCACCGAGCCGGTTCACCGGGCCTCGACGCCCCTTGCCGACAGCGGCGCCCAGGTGTACCGGACGCGGACCCCCCGATCGCGCAGCCAGGCGGCCTCGCGATGCCGGAGTTCGCGCGCGGACTCCGGGGCGATGGCGCTGGGCCAGCGCACCAGTACCGCGGTGACATGGCCCGTCTGCGCCAGCTGACGCACCCGCCGCCACCCTCGGCGCCGGGCCGGGTCGGGCTCACCGAAGGTGTCGGTGACGACCTCGGCGATCGTCAGCCCGCGCTCCCTCGCGAACGCCCGGCCTTCCGTCTGCGCGCGCTGTGTGGCTTCCCCGGGCACGCCGCGAGCTCGGTCGGCGCATACGTACAACACGACGGGAGAAGCGGTTTCACCGTGGGGGGTCATGGGCGCCTTCTGTTGAGGGACCGAGGAAGAGGGGTTCCTCGCCGCGCGAAGGGGATGCAGCGACCCCGTGCGGTCACCGCGGGGAAGGACGGCGTGCTCGGCGTCGCTTCCCGTGCCATGCGTGGCGCGTTCGACGTCATGCGTGGGGCGTTCGGTGCCATGCGCGATGTCGCGTCCGGCAGCATGCGCGGGGCGCTCGGTGACGCATTCGGTATCATGCGTGGCGCTTTCGACGCCATGCGCGGTGTCGCCGGAGGCCGGGGACATCAGGAGTGGGCCGTCAACTCGGCCCAGACGAACTTTCCTTCACTGCGCGTCGAGCGTGCGCAGCCCCATCGGTCCGCGAGTTGCTGAACGAGAAGCAGCCCTCGCCCGCTCTCCTCGTCCGGACCGACATGACGCCCGGGCGGGCGGACCTGCGCGCTGTCCTCGTCGTGGAGCTCGATGCGCAGGCGCCGCTCGTCGTCGGTCAGCGTGAGGCCGCACAGGACCTGACCGCTGCCGGTGTGGAGCACGGCGTTGGTGGTCAACTCGGATACCAGCAGCACCGCGTCGCAGCAGGTGTCGCCGGGCAGCCCCCAGGCGCGGAGCCGGTGGCGCACGGTGTCGCGGGCGGATCTCGCGCTGGTCCGCAGGGCAGGCAGGCCGAACCAGTACTCCCGGTGCGGCGCCGTCCCGGCTAAGGCGGGGAGGGATGCCGGTGCTGAGGGCGTGGACAACGTCACGGATGTCGCCTTCCAGCGCCTACCGGAGGGACGGGCGCGGTGTGGGGGTGCGGGCTGCAACGCGAGCGGTGAGAGGCGCATGCCGAGACAGGCGTCCGGCGGCGGGGTGCCGTCGACGCCATCGGCGTCACACGCCCCCTCCGGGGCCTGATCCTGCGCAGGAAAGGTGGCTTGACCACTCACACCACCACTATGCGCGTGATCGGACGCACGCTGCAACCGACTCCCTGATAATTACAGCAGCGCATGTATCACCCTGGCCTCAACATCAAGTCGGTGTCAGAATGGTTCTGTTGAAGGACCATCAGGAGGTTGGGCGTGAGCGAAGCCCGTTCCGGCACCAGCGCGCCGACAGTCCTGCGCATGATCCTCGGCCGTCGGCTGCAGGAGATGCGGATCGGCTCCGGCGCCTCGCTGGAGGACGCGGCCAAGGCTCTGCGCGTAACGTCCCTGACGATCCGTCGGCTGGAGAAGGCCGAGGTGGCGCTGAAGCCTCTCTACGTCGAGAAGCTCCTGGAGACCTTCGGCGCGGACCGCCAGGAGATCGACGAGTTCGTCGACCTGGCCGAGCAGGCCAACAAGCCCGGATGGTGGCACTCCTATCGCGACGCCGTCCCCAGCTGGTTCACCGCCTACGTCAGCCTGGAGACCGGCGCCAAGACCCTCCGCACGTACGAGCCCCAGTACGTCACGGGGCTTCTGCAGACCCGCGAATACGCGCACGCCGTGCTGCGCGGCGGCCTGCCGAACGGCAGCGAGGAGGAGCTCGCACGCCGTGTGGAGCTGAGGCTGCGCCGCCAGAGCCTGCTGGAACGGGAGAACGCCCCGACGTTGTGGGTGGTGATGGAGGAGGCCGTTCTGCACCGGACGGTCGGCGGCCCTCGGGTCATGCGGGAGCAGGTCGAGCGGCTCCTGGAGGTCTCCGAGCTCGCGCACGTCAGCCTCGACATCGTGCCCTTCACGGCAGGCGCGCACATCGGAGCATGTGCCCCGTTCACGTATTTCCGCTTCGAGGAACCCGAGTTGCCGGACATCGTCTACAGCGAGCTCCTGTCCGCCGCCGTCTACCTCGATCAGCGCGCGGACGTCGTCTCCCACCTCGAAGCACATACCCGTATGGCGTTGCAGACGTCGTCCGAGGACAGCAGGGCGCTCTTGAACCGCATGCGCAAGGAGTACTCATGACGATCACCGACGGGACCATCTACAACGGCATGCCGGCCCGCGACCTCGGGGAGCAGGGCTGGGAACGCCCCTGGAGCGGGCCGAACGGCGGCCAGTGCGTCGAGACGAAGCAGCTCACCGACGGCCGTGTGGCCATCCGGCAGTCGACCGATCCGGCCGGTCCTGCGCTGATCTACGCGCCGGAGGAGATCGCCGCGTTCGTCCGCGGCGTCAAGGAGGGACTGGCCGACCACCTGGCCGCCGGATGACCCGGGGGTGAGCGGAAGAGGCAGCGACGCCGGTCCCGTATCCGCGTTCCGGGCCGACAGACACACAGATGAAGGGGAGAACATGACCACCAGCCAGGCCGGCCGGGATCTCGACACGAGCAGGCCGCACTCGGCCCGGATGTACGACTACTTCCTCGGCGGCAAGGACCACTTCGAAGTCGACAAGGAAGCCGCCCTGGTCGCGGCCGAGGCACACCCCGGTCTCTACCTGACCGCCCGCGAGAACCGGGCGTTCATGCAGCGGGCCACCCGTGTGCTGGCTCAGGAGCACGGCATCCGCCAGTGGCTCGACATCGGCACGGGCATCCCGACCGAGCCCAACCTGCACCAGATCGCCCAGTCCGTGGTGCCCGAGGCCCGCGTCGTGTACGCCGACAACGACCCCCTCGTCCTCAAGTACGCCGAACGCCTCATGCGCAGTACGACGCAGGGCCGTACGGCCTACATCGAGGCCGACGCCACCGACCCCGACGCCCTGATGAGCGCCGTCAAGGACTCGGGGGTCCTGGACTTCGACCGGCCCATCGCGCTCTCGCTCAACGCGCTGATGCACTTCATCACCGACCCGCACGACCCGTACAGCATCGTCCGCCGGCTGCTCGACCCGCTCCCGGCGGGCAGCGCCCTCGCCATGAACCACTGCACGCCCGACTTCGACCCCGACACCTGGAACCAGGTCGCGGAGGTCTACACCAACTCCGGGACTCCGGTGACCTTCCGTTCGCACGCCGACGTCGCCCGTTTCTTCGACGGACTCGACCTGATCGCCCCCGGCATCTGCTGCTGCCACCGCTGGCGGGCCGCCGAACCCGCCGCGGGCGAGCCGGAGATCGCCGACGCCGAGATCAGCCTTCTGGCGGGCGTGGGCATCAAGCGCTAGCGGGCGCAGGGCTGTCGGTCACGGAGGCGGGGAGAGGGAGGGAGGCCGACCTGTCCGGCAGGTCACCGGGCCGGGAACCTGCGGGACCGGACGGCGCGTTCCTCCGCCCGCCGGTCGTCGCCCGTCACTGCGACCCCGCGGCCACGAGCTTCGCGGAAATGGGTTCGAGCAGAGCGACCAGCTCGTCCAGCTCGGCAGGAGACAGGGCTTCGTACGGCGCGGCGGCGAGCTCGTCGGTCAGGTCCTCGATGCGTTGCTTGGTCGCGCGGCCGGCCTCGGTGAACCGGCCGTCGGTGTCGACGAGCCCGCGCTCGCGCAAGCCGTCCATGACCGCGGCCAGCCGCTCCTTCGGCAGATGATGGATGCGCCCGAACGACTCCGGCGGGTGGATGCCCTGCGCCAGCGCGTCGAGCACGTGGGCCTCCGTGCCGCCGACGCGCGCGCCGACGAGGGCGGCGACGTGTCCGTCGCCTCGGTGTTCCCGCAGCATGGTCGCGCAATGCCACAACCGGGCGACCGGTTCGCCCGGCACCGGAAGGCCGCGCATCCCGGCGTACATCACCCGGCCCTCCGTGGGCGCGTTCGTCGCGGCTTTGGCGGTCAGGTAGGCGGCGCGCACCAGGCCCGGCGAGCCGGCCGGCCCGTCCCCGAGAATCCGTCGTACGGAGGCCGCACTGCCGCGCTCCCGCGCGGCGACGGACGCCTCGGGCGGGATCGTCTCCCACGCGCTCGGGATGTGCCGCGCGGCCTCTCCGTCGGCGAAGCTGTAGAAGGCCGCGTGCACGACCTGAGCCGGCACCCGCCCCAACGGCGCGGCGCGGCTCGCGAAGTACCCGTCCCAGTAGGTGCGGTGGCCGAGGGCGGCCAGCTCCTCGTTGCTCTCGCCGGCGAGGAAGGTGACCAGGCAGATCGGCTCCAGGAGCTCGAACATGCGGCGGGCGATGTGCGTCATGGCCTCCATCATGCCTGCGGCCACGCCTCATGCGGGTGTACGAGCCGCCAGGGTCTCGCGTTCGGATCAGCCCCACGTACTTCGACGGGGAACATGCACCGGGTTGCGGCAGGGACTTCGGGGTCTGCGGAAATCCGTTCCGAGCGTTGCCCCGGTGCCTCTACTGTGACGCCGTGATGACTCAGGTGATCGTCCTCAACGGTGGTTCCAGCTCCGGGAAGTCCGGGATCGTCCGGTGTCTGCAGGCAGTCCTGCCCGATCCCTGGCTGGCCCTGGGGACGGACACGCTGGTGGAGGCGATGCCGGTGTCCATGCAGTCGTCGGACGGCGGGATCGGGTTCGCACCGGACGGCGAGGTGATCGTCGGGCAGGAGTTCCGCACGCTCGAAGCGGCGTGGATCGAAGGCGTCGCGGCGATGGCCCGTGCCGGCGCACGGGTCGTCGTCGACGAGGTCTTCCTGGGCGGAGCGGACTCACAGCAGCGATGGCGGAAGGCGCTGGGCACCCTGCGGGTGTTGTGGGTCGGCGTCCGGTGCGACGGTGCGGTTGCCGCGGGCCGCGAGGTCGCACGAGGGGATCGGACGACCGGGATGGCCGCGTCTCAGGCGGACGTGGTTCACCAGGGCGTGGACTACGACCTGGAGGTGGACACCGCGCACACCGAGTCGATGGAGTGCGCGCGAACGATCGCCGCACACGTCACATGAACCGCACCCGTCGAAGCGTGTCGGAACGCCGACGAGCCCCTGCCGGTGGTTCCCGGGCAGGGGCTCCGCACGCCGGATCGCCGGCCGGTCCTCGCCGAGGGCGTCGCCGGGTTCGCCGCGGGTGACGTGGAGAAGCGCTGCCTGATCTCCCGACTCGACGGCGGCACGGGCCCCGTGGCGCCGTCAGCGGCTCGAAGGAAGCGGGCACCACAGCGGCGCCCGCTCGCTCCTGGTGCCTGGTCGTTCCCGGCCCCGGTCGTTCCCGGCCCGGGTCCTTACCGGCCTCGGCCGGACGAGTGGATCAGCGCAGTCCGGCGAAGAGATCCGTCTCGGGTACGGCTGCGCCGGTGGTGTCCTTGACGCGTACGAAGGTCTCCATGCCCATCAGCTCCCCGAACCGCTCCTTGCCCATCTTGAGGAAGAAGATGTTCTCGCCCTGACTGGCGTGCGCGGCCAGCGCATCGAACTTCTGGCCGCTGAACGCGGTGGTCTCCACCCACGTGGTGATCTCGTCGTCGGGGAGGCCGATCTCGGCCATCGCGGCGGCCTCGGCGGGATCCGGCTCCGGCATGTCCTCCTGGAACTCGTGCATGGTCTCCCCGAACCTCTGCATCATCGAGCGGGGCATCGTCGTCCAGTACACCTTCGGCGTCAGCCCGGTCATCTCCAGCGCGGCCGTGGTGATGCGGTTGGCCTGGATGTGGTCGGGGTGACCGTAGAAGCCGTTCTCGTCGTACGTGACGACCACATCGGGCCGGTAGTGCCGCATGAGTTCCGCGAGTCGGGCAGCGCCTTCCTCGACGGGGGTCCGCCAGAAGGATCCGGGGGCGTCGTTGCTCGGCCAGCCCATCATCCCGGAGTCGGCGTAGTCCAGCATCTCCAGATCGCTGATCTTCAGGACATCGCAGCTCTCCTGGAGTTCTTGACGCCGCATCATGGCGACGGCCGCCGGGTCGTGCCCGGGATCGCCCGGCTTGACTCCCCCCGGCCCGTCACCGCAACCGCCGTCGGTACACGTCACAAGAACGGTGCGGATTCCTTCCGCCGCGTACCGCGCGAGGACCCCTCCCGTTCCGGTGGCCTCGTCGTCGGGGTGGGCGTGTACTGCCATCAGCGTCAACGGCCGGTCAGTCATGGGTGGGTCCTCCTGCGGAAAGAAATACGTCTTGATTCGGGTGCGCGGCGGGCTCACAGCGGTCCTGGGGCCTGATCCTGGGGGGCCGGACGACCGTGTGGTCTCCGTGTTCCCCGCCCGCGCGGCACCGGTCCCCCGGTCGGTGCAACGGTGACGGACGGACCGGCTGTTCCCGGCGCGGACAATTGGTCATCCGGGCGCGGCGGGTGCATCGACCACGCGCACGACGGTGGCGGAGCCGCCCACGCGTCCTGTCCCGTCCGGCAGCGTCCCCCTGGACTCCGCCAGAACGGCACACGCCCTCGGCTCCCGCGTGCCGCGCCCGGTCGCGATCACGCGCCCGCCCACCCGTCGCACACACTCTCTCCACACTTGTACGATTTTGAGTCGACGGACGAGGAGAACACGCCCGGCAGTCATCGAGCTCGAATAAGGATTGATCATGGCGCGTGTACAGACCGGCTGCCCGGACTGCAAACGGTGCACCAACAGTGCCATCGGCGAAGGTGCGCGCAAGGCGGGCCGCTGGACCGCGGGCATCGCGACCATGGGTCTCAGCGAAGCAGGCATGGCCTTCACGCGTAACTGCCGAGGCTGCGGGCACGCCATGTCCCTCCATGACCGCAAGGACAACGGCGCGCTCACGCGGGACCCCGGTCACCGGGGCACCCCGGTCGTCCCCGGGCAGGCAGCCCCCTACCCGCCCGCCCCCACCCCCGCATGGGGAGCACCCGCACCCGCATCCGCCGCTCCGGCCTGGGGAGCGCCTGCCCCGGCACCCGCACCCGCCGCTGCCGCACCTGCTCCGACCGTGCCCGCCCAGAGCCCGCAGGAGATCATGGATCTCCTGCGGCAGCTCGGCGAACTCCGTGACGCGGGCGTCATCTCCACCGACGAGTTCGAGGCGAAGAAGGCCGACTTCCTCCGACGGCTCTGACCGGGACCGGCACAGGAACGTGGGCGCGCCACCCGAACCAGGGCACCGGCCGGGCGCGCCACGCGGCCGGACCGGCCGTCAGGGAGGGGACGCCGCCTCACATGGCGGGGCGGGCGTGCACGCTGACGGCGTAGCCGCAGCCCTCTTCGTAGGGATCGCGGCTCCACGTGGCGTAGCGCTGTCGCAGGGTCAGTCCGGCCTGGTCACACCAGTGGTCGAACTCTGCGAGGGTCACCGGCGGTTCCGGCAGCGGCAGATGTGCCGCGTCCAGGCCCATGCCCGTGATCAGCAGGCCGCCGGGGCGCAGGAGGGCGGCCAGTTGCCGGACGACGGCCGGTTCCGTGCCGGAGGCCAGCAGCGGGATGACGTTCCCGGCGGCGAGCACCAGGTCGTAGCCCGGATCCAGGCCGAGAGCGTCCAGGCGGGTCAGGTCGCCGAGGACCCACTCCTGCGCGGGGGCCTCGCGGCGGGCGACGGCGAGCATCGAGGAGTCGACGTCCACGCCGGTGCAGGCGTGGCCCAGTTCGGCCAGCCGGATCGCGATCCGCCCGGTGCCGCATCCGGCGTCGAGCACCCGGGCGGCGGGCTTCAGCAGTGCGGCGCAGAACGCGGCCTCGCCGTGGATGTCGTGGCCCGACTCGGCGAGCCGCGCGAAACGCTCGGCGTATTCCTCTCCCGCCTCTCCCCCGGTCAGTTCCGCCCAGCGGTCGCGTTGCCCAGTCATGTTCCGCATGCCTTCCGGTCGGCCTCGCCCCTGAGGGGCGAAACGAAGAGGTCGCGGGTGGCGCCCTCGTGGGTGCACACCGCGCAGTCCGCTCCGAAGATACGCAGCGCGGGGCGGTGGTGCTCGCCGGGCGGCCTCGTCTCCTGCTCCGGAACAGGCGATGCCATGGGACCGCCGGGCGACCGGTGACCTCGTGTATCCGTCGCGCTGCCGGGTACGGATGCGGCCCCTCCGCGGCCGCCGCCGCTTTGTCGATCATGGTTGGTAGCCTCGAACGATGACTGCGACTTTCGACGAAGCCGTCCGCGCGCGACTGCGGGCCGCCCACATCTGGTACGTCGGCACGGTGTTCGCCGACGGAGCGCCGCAGGTCAGCCCGATGTGGGTGGATCTGGAGGGTGAAGACCACCTGTCGTTCAACACCTCGGTGGGCCGGGTGAAGGAGGAGAACCTGCGCCGCGACCCCCGCGTCTACCTCTCGCACGCGGACGCCGTCGATCCCTTCGACCGCGTGCAGATCAGTGGCGAGGTGACCCGTTTCATCGAGGGCGCGGAGGCACATGAGCGGATGGACCGTCTGGCCCGGAAGTATCTGGGCAGCGAACGGTTCGAGTGGATCATGCCGGAGGAGGAACGGGTCGCCGTGATCGTGCGCCCGGTCAAGGTACGGCACATCCGCGGGGTGGAGCGGTTCCGGCCCGGCGGACCCACACCTTCTCCCTGACCGGCTGCGCGCGCTCCGGCGACGGCCTGGCGGGCGGACCGGGCGCCGGCGCGACGGCCGTACGGTTCCCGGGTGGGGCGAGGCCGGGGGGGCGGGCCTTCGGCACGGCGGCCGTGGCCTCCTGGCCCGGCCAGGTCAACTCCCGTAGCGGGTCGCGAGGGTGCGTACGGTCGCGGCGATACGGTCCCGCAGTTCGGCCGGGGCCACCACCTCGACGTCGGCGCCCAGCCGGAGGAACTCCCCGTGGGCGTGGTCGATCGACTCGATGGGCACCCGGGCTTGCGTGGATCCGCCGTCCGCGGGCGCCACACCGAGACGGCGGGCGCCTTCCGGGGTCAGCCGCACCAGCGCCTCTCCGGTGTGCAGGCGGTCCCGGAAGTCGGCCAGATAGCCGGCCCAGTACGCGGCGAGGTCGAAGCTCTCCGGCATGACGAACTCCTCCAGTGACCGCAGGGCGAGGATCTGGTCGACCCGGTAGGTGCGGGTCCCGGCCGCTCCGCCCGCGACCAGGTACCAGCGGCCGGCCTTCAGTACGAGCCCGTACGGCTCCACACGCCGCTCGATCTCCTCCGGCGCCCGCCACCGCCGGTACCTCAGCGACACCGCCCGCCGCGTCCACACGGCGGCGGCGGCCGCGGCCAGGTGCGGCGTACGGTCGGCGTCGCCGTACCAGCCCGGGGCGTCGAGCAGGAAGCGTTCCTGGATCCGCCCGGCGTGCTCGCGCAGTTCGGCCGGAAGCGCGGCCCGCAGCTTGAGCTGGGCGGTGGCCAGCGCCTCGCCGAGACCGAGGTCGGCTGCGGCACCGGGGAGTGCGGCGAGGAACGCGGCCTGCGCCTCGTCCGCGGTCAGCCCGGTGAGTCTGGTGCGGTAGCCGTCGACCAGGCGGTAGCCGCCCGCGTGCCCGGCGTCGCCGTACAACGGGATGCCCGCGGCGGCGAGCGCCTCGGCGTCCCGGTAGACGGTGCGCACCGAGACCTCCAGCTCTTCCGCCAGTTGCCGGGCCGTCATCCGGCCCCGGTTCTGGAGCAGCAGAAGCAGAGTGACCAGTCGGCTCGCGCGCATGCTGCTCAGTATCCACTGACAGTGGATGTCAGTGGAGTGCCCCTAGCTTGGGGCGCATGAACGACTTCGACTTCCTGCACGGCTCCTGGGACGTGGCCAACCGGCGCCTCACCGCACCGCTCGGACCGGGCCCCGCCACCTGGACGGAGTTCCCCGGTCACGCGGTGGTCCGGCCGCTGTTCGAGGGTGCCGGCAACATCGACGAGATCACGTTCCCCACGCTCGGCCGCCAAGGAGTGACACTGCGCCTGTTCGACCGTGCGACGGGGCGCTGGGCGATCCACTGGTCCGACAGCCGGACGGGACGGCTGGATCCGCCCGTCGTCGGCGCGTTCACCGGCGACCGCGGTGACTTCTTCGGCGACGACACCTACGACGGCCGTCCGGTCCGGGTGCACTTCACCTGGCATCGTCTCGGCCCGGACGCGGCACGCTGGGAGCAGGAGTTCTCCGCGGACGACGGCCGCACCTGGGAGCTCAACTGGACCATGGAGCTCACGCGCACCGGAGGCTCCGGAGCATGAGCATCGTCGAACTCCGGCAGTACACCCTGCACCCCGGAGCCCGGGAGACGCTGATCGAGCTGTTCGAGCGCGAGTTCGTGAGCGGCCAGCAGTCGGCCGGTATCAGCGTCGGGGGCCGGTTCCGCGACCTCGATGACCCGGACCGTTTCGTCTGGCTGCGCGCGTTCCCCGACATGCGTCACCGCCGACGCTCGCTGGAGGCCTTCTACGGTGGCCCCGTCTGGCGGAAACACCGTGCCGCGGCCAACGCCACCATGATCGACAGCGACGACGTCCTGCTGCTGCGCGGCCCGGGGTTCGCGGCGGCGCCGGGCACGCGTGAGGTGGCCGCGACGGTCTGCCATCCGTCCGGTACGGCCTCCTTCGGCGCGTACGCGACCCGGCACCTGCGCCCGGCCCATGCGCTGCACCGCACCGAGCACGTCGCGAACGACTATCCCCTTCTGCCGGTCCGCACCGGAGAGGACGTCCGGGTCTGGTTCGGCCAGGCGGAGCCACCACCCGGGGAGGCCCGGCGGATTCGGCTCGAACCGGTGGCGGGCCCCGCGGGCTTCACTCCGTGACCGGGGATCCGACCGCGTCGAACCGTGAAGAACGCGGGTCGGCCGCAGACCGGTGACCGAGTGGACGGTGCGCGGCCGTCAGGAGGCAGGCCTGCCGGCCAGCGTCCTCTCCCAGAACACTTCATCGCGCCATGCTCCGTCGGCGTAGAAGTGGTCGTGCGCGATGCCCCAGGACCTGAACCCGTGTTTGCGCAGGATCGCCTGGGACGCGAGGTTCTCCAGCTGGGTGTGTGCCTCCAGCCGGTGGAGGTTCAGCTCATCCTCGGCGATCCGCAGCGCGAGGCCGACGGCACGGCTCGTGTGCCCGAGTCCCTGGTGGAGGGAGGAGACCCAGTAGCCGAGGAATCCCTTCTGGAAGGGGCCGCGCAGGATCGAGCTGATGCCGACCTGGCCGATGACGGTCTCGTCGGAGATCACGACGCCGGGCCAGGCGAGCCCGTCGGCATGGGCCGCCAGAAGGGATGCGATGACCGGGGCCTGCCCCTCGGGCGTGAAGAAGTCCGCAGGTCTCGCGGGCAGCCAGCGCGCGTAGGCCTGCCTGTCCCGGGAGAGCAGTGCGGCCAGGGCGGGGCCGTCGGAGGGTTCGATCAGGCGAATCAGCGTGGAGCTCACAGGTGTGCTGCCGTCTCGTCGGCCGGGGACGTCAGCCCGGGCATCGGTCGGGGACGCCGGCCGGTCGCGCGGGAGTCCCGAGGAAGTCTGCGGGCGTTGAGCTCGATGACCGGCTCAAGCGTACGCCGCCCGGTCCGGGACGCGCCCGGCCTCCTCGCCGCCGCCTTCGACGGCGGTTCGGTCAGGGCGTCGCGGCGGAGACGACGTACACGACCGGCGACACCGGGTCGGTCATGTCGACAGTGATGTCCTGGGTGGGCCGCGGGTCCTTGTTGGTGTGGGTGGTGCCCGCCCACGCGACACCGTCGCCGAAGTACCAGCCCGCGATCTTGGTGTCGCGCTCACCGACGGTGACCCGACCGGCCTCCAGTGCGGCGCGCCCCGTGCCCACCTGGGTCAGGAACCGGTCGAGGCCATTGGACGTCGTGCGGAACTGCACGTACATCCGGCTGGCCTTCCAGTTGTTGGTCTCGTAGTACTGGACTTCCTTGGCGTCCCCGGGGATCGGTACCTCGAAGATCCGGCGGAGCATGCGCGACGGCCAGCCCTCGCGGAGTCCCTGCGCCGCCGCCTCGGCGGCCTTGTCCTGGCCGGAGCGCCGGCTCTGTCCTGCGGAGATCAGCAGATAGCCGGCCGGGATGCCGATGAGCAGCACGATGATGGTCGCCGTGATCAGGCGCCGGCGGATGGTCCGGCGCCGCTCCTCGGGCGCCGGTCCCTCGCCGGGCGGCGGGGACTGGCGCGGCACGACGGGGTGCTCGGCTGCGGTCATGGGTGTGGGGATCCCTAGGAAGTGCGGGTGTTGCGCGTGTTACGGATGGTGCTGGCGGCCTGGTCGTAGATCTGGGCGTACCGCTCGTACCGCTCCACGCGTCGGCGGTTGGTACGCCGGAAGCGGCGGGCCACCAGCCTGGCGAGGTCGGCCGCGCCGACCATACCTGCCTCGGGGCCGAGCTGCGCCTTCGCGATCCGGGCCTCGGGGCGGTAGCCGCGGCCGGTGAGGTGCCGTTTGAAGGCGTCCCTGGCCGGTCCGATCAGCAGGTCGTCGGCGGCGCTGACACCGCCGCCGATGACGAAGCAGGAGGGGTCGAGCGCGGCCGCCAGATTGGCGATGCCGACGCCGAGCCACTGACCGATGTCCTGGAGGAGCTCGATGCACATCGCATCGCCCTCGCGGGCGAGTTCGGTGATGAGCGGTCCGGTGATGTCGGGGATATTGCCCTTGACCCGCTCGATGAGTCCGTGGGCCACCGGGGAGTCCGCGGCAGCCAGTTCCCTGGCCTCGCGGACGAGTGCGTTGCCTGAGCTGTACTGCTCCCAGCAGCCGCGGTTGCCGCAGGGGCAGCGGTGGCCGCCGGGCACCACCTGCATGTGGCCGAACTCACCGGCGACGCCGTACTTGCCGCGCTTGACCTGACCGTCCTCCAGGATCGCGCCGCCGATGCCGGTGCCGAGCGTGATCATGACGAGGTGGTCCTCGCCGCGTCCGGCGCCGAAGCGCCATTCGGCCCAGGCCGCGGTGTTGGCATCGTTGTCCACCATGACCGGGACCACGAGCCGGGAGGCGATGGCGTCGCGCAGGGGTTCGTCGCGCCAGGCCAGGTGCGGGGCGAACAGGACCTTCGAGCGGTCGGCGTCGACCCAGCCGGCCGCACCGATGCCCACCGCGTGCACGTCGTGGCGGTCCGAGAGGTCCAGTACCAGCTCGACGATGGTGTCCTCGACGACCTTGGGGCTCTTGGACTTGTCGGGCGTCTCGGTGCGCAGGGTCTCCAGGATGTTGCCGTCGGCGTCGACGACGCCGGCCATCACCTTGGTCCCGCCGATGTCGATCCCGACCGTGGGGACCCGTGGCGCGGTGAGGTGCGAGCGCCGCTCCCTGGTGCCGACGGTCCGCAGGACGGTGGCGCGGGCGGAGCCGCGGTGCGTGAAGTCGCGGTACGTGCTCATCGTCCCTGCGGGGTCTGGGGGGCCGGATCGTCGTGCTTCCGGCGGCGGACGGTGCCCGCCGGACTCGATTCTGCCACTGACGGCCGGGGTCCGTGCCGCGACCCGTCTGCCGCAGCCCGCCCGGCGGGCCCGGAGACCGGGCCCGCCGGGCGGGCTGTACCAGCCGTGGACCGCCTCACGCGGAGGTGTCGTCCTCGTCCCGTCGGCCGGCCGACGGGCCGGGGGCGGCCCGCTCCAGCTCGTGGCTGAGCTCCTCCAGCTCGCTGCCGCCCGCCATCTGGCGGGTCAGCTCGTCCAGCGTGACGCCGTCCTTCGTGTGGCTGCCCGCCATGGCGCCCCGCTTGAGCAGGACGAAGCGGTCACCGACGAGGTAGGCGTGGTGCGGGTTGTGCGTGATGAGGACCACGCCGAGTCCCGCGTCCCGGGCGGCGGCGACGTACTTGAGCACCACCCCGGACTGCTTGACGCCCAGCGCCGCGGTCGGCTCGTCCAGGACGAGGACCTTGGCACCGAAGTGGACGGCCCGCGCGATGGCCACACACTGGCGCTCGCCGCCGGACAGGGTGCCGATGGGCTGGTCGACGTCGCGCAGGTCGATGCCCATCCGCAGCAGCGCGGAGCGTGTCGTCTCCCGCATCAGCCGGACGTCGAGGCGCTTGAAGGGGCCGGCGCCGGTCGTCGGCTCGGAGCCGAGGAAGAAGTTGCGCCAGACCGGCATCAGGGGCACGACGGCGAGGTCCTGGTAGACCGTGGCGATGCCCCGGTTCAGGGCGTCGCGCGGGTTGGCGAGCGTGGTCTCCTCGCCGTCGATCAGGAAACTGCCGGCGTCGTGCCGGTGCAGCCCCGCGATGATCTTGATCAGGGTGGACTTGCCGGCGCCGTTGTCACCGAGGACGCAGGAGATCTCCCCCGCGTGTACCTCCAGTGAGACGTCCTGGAGCGCCTTGATGTTGCCGTAGTACTTGCTGACGTGGTCGAGCTCGACCAGCGCCCGCCGGTCGGTGTCCGCCGGCCCGCTCGATGCCTGGGGGGCCGTCATTTGGTCGCCTCCGCGCGCTTGCGTACCCATGCGTTGAGCAGGGTGGCCAGGAGCAGCATGGCTCCGAGGAAGAACTTGAACCAGTCCGGGTTCCACTCCGCATACACGATGCCCTTGCTGGTCATGCCGAAGATGAAGGCACCGACCGCCGAGCCGATCGCGGAGCCGTAGCCGCCGGTGATCAGGCAGCCGCCGATGACGGCCGCGATGATGTAGATCAGCTCGTTGCCGACGCCCTCGCCGGACTGCACCACGTCGTAGCTGAACAGCAGGTGCTGTCCGGAGACCCAGGCGGCGAAGGCCACCCCGAGGTAGAGCCCGATCTTGGTCCGGATCACCGGGACGCCGACCGCGCGGGCGGCGTCGGCCCCGCCGCCGACGGCGAAGATCCAGTTGCCGAAGCGGGTCCGCAGCAGGATCCAGGTGGCGACGGCGACGAGGACGGCCCACCACAGGATGGTCACCTTCAGCTCGACGCCGCCGACCGTCCAGTACGAGGCGAAGAGCTTGCGGGCCGACTCGAAGCCCTCCATGTTCCCGATCGTCTTCGTCGAGACGGTCCCGCTGATCAGCTTGGTGAATCCCAGGTTGAGACCCGTCAGCATCAGGAACGTACCGAGCGTGATGATGAAGCTCGGAAGTTTGGTGCGCGTCAGCATGAAGCCGTTGAACGCGCCGATGGCGAGCGTGACCAGCAGGGACACGAAGACGCCGACCCAGACGTTGGCCGTCATCTGGTAGCTGAACATCGACGAGATCAGCGCGGAGCTGGTGACCATCACGCCCGCGGAGAGGTCGAACTCTCCGCCGATCATCAGCAGGGCCACCGGCGCCGCCATGATCCCGATGGTGGAGGCCGCGTACAGCACCGTGCCGAAGCTGGTGGCGCGCAGGAAGCTGTCCGCGACGATCGCGAAGAAGAGGAAGACCGCCAGCGCGCCGACGACCGATCCGAGCTCGGGGCGGCCGAGCAGCTTGCGCAGTGGTGAGGTGCGTACCAGCCGCTCGTCCACCGCGGCGGAGGAGGTACCGGGCCCCGCGGTCATCGGGTTCCCCGGTCGGCGTACTCGGCCAGCTGCGCGGCGTCGTCGGAGGTGATGACCTGCGGGCCGGTCAGGACCGGCAGGCCGCCGCCGAGCACGTTGCGGTTGTAGCGGTAGAGCCAGAGCAGGTCGACGGCCTCGTACCCCTGGAGGTAGGGCTGCTGGTCGACGGCGAAGCCGAGGGTCTTGGCCTGGAGCTCGGCCGCGACCTTGGCGTTCAGGTCGAAGGTGTCGATCTCGGCCTTGCTGCCCGCGGTCTGCTTCGCCTTGACGGCGGCGTCCGCGAACGGCGCGCCGAGGGTGACGACCGCGTCGATGTCCTTGTCGGCCTGGAGCTTCGCCTCGATGGAGGCCTGGACGTCCGGCATGTTGGTGCCCTCGACGTACAGGTTCTGCATCTGGCCGTCGAAGGTCTTCTTCGCCCCGGCGCAGCGCTGCTCGTGACCGACGTTGCCCTGCTCGTGCAGGATGCACAGGGCCTTCTTGCGGCCGCGCTTGTTCAGCTCGTCGCCGACGGCCTCGCCCGCGATGGACTCGTCCTGGCCGATGTGGGTGAGCGCGCCGTAGCTCTTGGACTCGGCGGAGCCCGAGTTCACCGTGATCACCGGGATGCCGGCCTTGACGGCCTTGGCGACGACGGCCTTCATGGCGTCGGGCTTGGCGAGCGTGACGATCAGCCCGTCGACCTTCTTGTCGATGGCGGCCTGGACCAGCTGGGCCTGCTGCTGCGCCTCGTCGTTGTGCGAGTACAGGAAGTTGATGTTGTCCTTCTTGGCCGCCATGTCGGCGCCCTTCTGGACGATGTCCCAGAAGGTGTCGCCGTCACCCGAGTGCGTGACCATGGCGAAGGTCCAGCGGGGCGTGTTCACCGCGGACCGGCCCTCGGATGCGGCCTGCGCCGCACGCTCCTCCGCCCGCTTGCCGCCGGTGCTGCTGCATCCCATGAGGGAAGCACCGAGCACCGCCGCAAGCACGGCGCCCATCGCACGTACCCCTGTCCGAACCCTTGCCACGACGCCGTGCCCTTCTTGTGCTGCTCGCTGTGCTGCTGGTGGAGCCGGGGCCCTGTGGTCCCGGCCCGGCTGGGCAAGTATCCCCGAGCCCGCGCCGCCGTCGCCCGGAGGGGCGCGGCGCGTGTGTCGGACCGGGGCGTGTACGGCGGCAGGGCGGCCGGGTGCGGCCGTCGTCACCGTACGAGTAGCCGAGAAGCCTGTGACACCGTACGAGAGCCGGGGCCCCGTGTCACCGTACGAGGAGCTGGAAATCGAAGGCGTAGCGCGAGGCGCGGTAGAGGTGGGAGCCGAATTCCACCGCGCGCCCGGTGGCGTCGAAGGTGGTGCGCTCCATCGTGAGCAGGGCGGCGCCCTCGCTCTCGCCGAGCCGGCCGGCTTCCTCGGCGGTGGCGAGGCGGGCGCCGACCGTCTGGCGGGCGCTGTGCAGGGTGATGCCGGCGCCGCGCATCATCCGGTAGAGGCCGGAGGCGGCGGGCCGGTCGCCGGAGAGGTCGAGGAGTCCGGCGGGCAGGTGGTTGCGCAGGAGGGCGAGGGGCTCGCCGTCCGCGTGGCGCAGCCGCTCGACGTACTGGACCTCGGTGCCCTCCGTGACGCCCAGCGCCGCGGCGACCGCGGCCGTCGCGGGCTGCGGGGCGTTGGCCAGCACGGTGGTCGAGGGGTGCCGGCCGGCGGCCTCCAGATCGTCGTAGAGGCTGCTGAGTTCGAGCGGGCGCCCGACCCTGGTGTGCAGCACCTGGGTGCCGACGCCGCGACGGCGGACCAGCAGGCCCTTGTCCACCAGGGACTGGATGGCCTGGCGGACGGTGGGCCGGGACAGCCCGAGCCGGGCGGCGAGGCCGATCTCGTTGCCGAGGAGCCCACCGGGGGCGAGCCGGCCGTCCTCGATGGCCGCCTCCAGCTGCTGGGCGAGCTGGTAGTAGAGCGGGACGGGGCTGGAGCGGTCCACGTCGAGGGGGAGGACGGAGGCGTCGGCGGTGGATTTCGGCACGCCGGGAGCCTAACGCGCACGTCCGTATCTCCGGAAGTCCGTTCGTCCTGTTGTCCGGACAGCGGAAACCCTGGACCGGAGAGGGGCGGCGCGGGACCGCCGAGGGCCGCCCGGGCCGGAGAGAGTCACCCCCGGCACCGGAGGAGGCCACTCGGGGGCGGACAGGCTCACCCCCGGGAGCGGGCGGGGGGGGCCGACCTGGGACCAGCGCTCCGGAGAGGAACTCGTTTTGTCAGGACATTCGGTTGACATCGTTACGGACGGACGGCACGTTGTAACCATGCGCATCGGACTCCTCGGCACCGGCCGGATCGGTTCCTTCCACGCGGGCGTCCTCGCCCGTCACCCCGGAGTGCGGTCGCTGGTGGTGGCGGACATCGACCCGGCCCGCGCGGCCGCCGTCGCCGGCCGGACCGGGGCGCACGCCGTGGCCACGGCGGCGGAGCTGTTCGGCGCCGGAGTGGACGCCGTGGTGATCACCTCCGCCACCTCCGCCCACGCCGAGCTGATCGGCCGGGCCGCCCGCGCCGGGCTGCCGGCCTTCTGCGAGAAGCCCGTCGCCCTGGACCTGGCGGGCACCCTCGGGGCGCTGCGCGAGACGGAGCGTGCGCACAGCGTGCTCCAGCTCGGCTTCATGCGCCGTTTCGACGCCGGGTACGCGGCGGCACGCGCCGCTGTGCGCAAGGGAGCGCTCGGCCGGCTGCACACCGTACGCACGGTGACCTCCGATCCCGCGCCGCCGCCGGCCGCGTATCTTCCGCTCTCCGGCGGGCTGTTCCGGGACTGTCTGATCCATGACTTCGACATGGTGCGCTGGGTGACGGGCCGTGAGGTGGCGCGGGTGTACGCCGCCGGGTCGGACGCGGGTCCCGGGATGTTCCGGGCGGCCGGCGACATGGACACGGCGGCGGCGCTGCTGACGCTCGACGACGGCACGCTGGTCACCGCGACGGCGACCCGCTGCAACGGCGCCGGGTACGACGTGCGGATGGAGCTCGCGGGCGAGCGCGACCAGTTCGCGGTCGGCCTCGACGACCGCACCCCGCTCACCTCCGCCGAACCGGACGGCCCCGGCGCCCCGGCGAAGCCCTGGCCGGGGTTCCTCGAACGCTTCGGCCCCGCGTACGAGGCCGAACTGGACGCCTTCGTGCGGCTGGTGCGCGGCGAGGCGGCCAATCCGTGCGACGGCCGGGAGGCGCTGCACGCGCTGCGGGTCGCGGAGGCCTGCGAGGTCTCGCGCCGCGAGCGGCGCCCGGTGGAGCTGACGGAGATCCCGTCCGCCTGACCCGGGCGCGCCGGCCGCGGTTCACCAGGTGACGGGCAGTCCCTCCGGGCCCCGGATGAGCATCCCCGTACGCCAGGTCAGCTCCGCCGGGTCCACGTCGAGTGCCAGGCCGGGGCAGCGATCCAGCAGGGACCTGATGGCCACCGCCGCCTCGATGCGGGCCAGCGGCGCGCCCAGGCAGTAGTGGATGCCGTGACCGAAGGCCACGTGCCCGCGGGCGTCCCGGGTGATGTCGAAGCGGTCCGCCTCCGGATAGCGGTCCGGATCGCGGTTGGCGTCGGACATCGCGACCAGGACGAGCTCGCCGCCGCCCGGGATCACCGTGCCGCCGATGTCGATCGCTTCGGTGGTGAATCGGTACGTGGGCGTCTCGACCGGCCCCGCGAAACGCAGCATCTCCTCCACGGCGTTGTCGATGAGACCGAAGTCGGCTCGCAGTGCGGCCAGTTGGTCCGGGTGCGTGAGCAGGGCCAGCACACCGTTGGAGATCAGGTTCACCGTGGTCTCGTGGCCGGCGACGAGCAGCAGCCAGGCCATGCCCATCAGTTCACCTGCCGAGAGCCGGTCGCCCTCCTCGTCGGCGGTGTGGATCAGTGCGCTCATCAGGTCGTCGCCGGGCTGTTCGCGCTTGTCGTCGAGGAGTGCGGCGAGAAAGCCGGACATCTCGGCGGTCGCGGCCCGGCGCGCCCCGGCGTCGACCGAGGACACCGCGATGTTGGACCACTCGCGAAAGCTGCGGCGGTCCAGGAACGGCACGCCGAGCAGTTCACAGATGACGGACATGGGCAGCGGGAAGGACAGCGACTCGACGAGATCGGCCCTGCGGTCCGGGCCCGCCAGCATGGCGTCGAGCAGTTCGTCCGTCATCTGCTGGATGCGCGGGACGAGTTCCTGCATCCGGCGGGCGGTGAACTCCCGGGCCACGAGCTTGCGCAGCCGGGTGTGCGCAGGTGCGTCCGAGCTGAGCATGGAGGTCCCCGCGGAGACCTGGCTGACGCCGAGGGAGGGCGAGGCGTTGCTCCACTGCTTGGAGAACCGCTGGTCCGCGAGCGCGGCCCGGCCCTCCTCGTACCCGACGACCAGCCAGGCGTCCGTGCCCTCCGGGATCCGGACCCGGTGGACGGGGCCGCGGGCCCGTAAGTCCGCGTAGACGGGGTACGGATCGCGGGTGAAGCGCTCACCGAGCGCCCCGAGGTCGAATACGGCTTCGGTGGTCAAGCGGGGCTCCTTCAGGACGAGGCGGCGCTCAGCACCGTGCCTTGGGCGACGGCGCAGAGACTCTCGGTACCGTCCTCCCCCACAACGGACAGATCACAACGCGCGACGGCCTGCCGACGCCCGGTGTGGACGACTTCGGCGCGCGCGACGAGTGTGGCGCCGATGGCCGGACGGAGGTACTGGATCGAGAAGCCGCCGGTCAGCACGGCCGGGCCGAGCGTCGTCCCGGCTGCGAAGGTGAGAGCGTTGTCGGCGGCGTAGGCGAGGACACCGCCGTGCAGGAATCCGTTCTGCTGGCGCAACTCCTCGCGGCTGTCGATCTCCAGCGTCGCCGAGCCGTCGCCGAAGGCGGTGATCCGTGCGCCGACGAGGGCGCTGAACGGCTGGCTGTCGAGCACCTTCTGTGCCATCTGCAGGTCGAGTGCGGTCATCGCGGAGTCCTCTCTGTCTCACTGACGTTTTCTTCTCACCGACGAGTCCCTCGCACCAGCGAGCTTTTCTCACCAGCGAATCCGAGCCGATCAGTGAGTCCTTCTCGGCACGGTGACAGTGACAGGGGTGGGGGCGCCCTCAGTTCTGTGGTGCCAGGGAACGCAGGACACAGAACTCGTTGCCCTCGGGATCGGCCAGGACCACCCAGTTCCGCCCCGGGCCCTGGCCCACATCCGCCCTGGTGGCACCGAGGGCGATCAGCCTGGTCACCTCGTCCTCGGTACTGGCGTCGATCGGGCTGACGTCGAGGTGGAGCCGGTTCTTCACGGTCTTGCCCTCCGGTACCTGCACGAACACCAGGGTGGTCGGCATCTGACGGGCCCGGACCTCCTCGATGGTGGGCTCCCAGGAGCCGATCTCGACGCTGCCCTCGCCCCGGTCGATCACCTTGAAGTCCAGGACCTCGCACCAGAAGGCCGCGAGCCTCTCCGGATCCCGGCAGTCCACGGACAACTCGGTGAACCTACTCGTCATGACTCTCCCAGGCAGTGCGGACGGGTCCCACAGTATGGCGCCCGATCGAACAGAGCGGTGCTGATCCCCTGCCGGGACCCGGACTTCACCTTCCGGTCAGGGAGCCGGAGGGCGGCGCACTCATCGACGACGCCGAGGCGTGCGACTCCGTCGGCCGAGACGTCCACGGCGCGGCCGAATCGGTTCAGGACCGGCCGGTGTCCGCGTCGTCGTCGAGGAGTCCCGCGTCATGGACCAGCAGCGCGATCTGGACCCGGTTGTTGAAGTCGAACTTGGCGAGAATGCGTGACACCTGGGTCTTCACCGTGGCCACGCTCAGATAGAGGGCGGCGCCGATCTCCGCGTTGGAGCGGCCCTGCCCCACGGCGACCGCCACCTCGCGCTCCCGGTCGGCCAGCAGGGCGATGCGCTGCCGCGCGCGTTCGGCGCGGCCCGCCCGCTCCTCGTGGCCGGACCCCGCGGCGCGGCTCATCAGCTGACGGGTGACCGCGGGCGACAGGACGGGGTCGCCGGCCGCCACCCGCCGTACGGAGTCCACGATCTGCGCGGGCGGGGTGTCCTTGAGGACGAAGCCTGCGGCTCCGGCGCGGATGGCTCGGAGCACCTGCTCGTCGGCGTGGAACGTCGTCAGGACGACGATCTCGGGTGCGTCCGGGCGGCTGCGCAGCGCCTCGGTGGCCGTCAGCCCGTCCATGACCGGCATCCGGATGTCCATCAGGACGACGTCCGGCCTGAGCCGGTCGACGAGTTCGGCCACCTCGCTGCCGTCGGCCCCCTCCCCCACGATGTCGATGTCGTCGGCGCCGCCGAGCATGAGGGCGAGCCCGGCCCGTACGAGCGGGTCGTCGTCGACGATGAGCAGCCGGACGGGCCGGGGCGGGGAGGCGGGAGCCGGGGTGGTCATGAGGACCACGGTAGCCAGGCCCGTACCCCGAACCCACCGTCCGGTTCCGGTCCGTGGTCGAGTCGGCCGCCTGCGAGGGTGGCGCGTTCGGTCAGGCCGATGAGGCCCTGGCCGGATCCCGGTACGTGCTCGAAGGGTTCGGTGGGGGCCGGATTGCGCACCTCGACGGTGATCCCCCGACCGGGTCCGCCGGTGACCTCGACGGTGACCTCGGTGCCGGGCGCGTGCTTGCGGGCGTTGGTCAGGCCCTCCTGGGCGATGCGGTAGACCGTGCGGCCGGTGGCGGCGGGTGCGGCGTCCGGGTCGTCGATGCGGTTGTCGAGTGCGACCTTCATGCCGGCCAGCCGGGATTCGGCGACGAGGGTGTCCAGCGTGGCGAGGGTGGGCTGCGGACGGTCGCCGTCGCCGTCGCGGGGGCTGCGCAGGACGCCGATGATCTCGCGGAGGTCCTGGAGCGCCTCGTGGGCACTGTCCCGGATGACTCCGGCGGCGCGGCCGACTTCGGCCGGGGGTGCGTCGGGGCGGAATTCGAGGGCGCCCGCGTGGACGCTGAGCAGCGTGAGCCGGTGGGCGAGGACGTCGTGCATCTCGCGGGCGATGTCCTCGCGGGCCAGCCGCTGCGCCTGCTCCGCCCGGAGTCCGGCTTCGGTCTCGGCCCGTCGGGCGCGCTCGCGCAGCGTGACGACGAGCTGGCGGCGGGACCGTACGACCATGCCCCAGCTGAGCACGAGCAGGACCAGCAGCAGCCCGATGATGGTGGACGCGATGAACGAGGTGGACGGGTCGGGGCGCAGATACGGCTGGACGGGGGCGACCAGCAGGGCCCCCGCACCGACGAGGGCCACGGGGCGGAACGGCCGGTGGACCGCCACGCTGAACAGCGCGACCAGCAGGGCTCCCGCCGCGACGGGCTCCACGGTGGACAGGAGGGTCAGGACGACGGCGAGGCCGACCGGCCATCGCCGCCGGACCCACAGCGCGCAGCAGGCCGCGGCGCCGATGAGCGAGTCGGCGAGCACCACCCCGTCGGGGGTGGTGTGGTCGGCTTCGATCGTGGCGAGGGTCAGCATCCCGATGCCCGCCGCGCAGAGGAAGGCGAGGATGTCGACGGCCCAGTCCCGCACGGTGCGGCGCGACCTGCCGCCCCGGTCCCCGGGCAGCTCGGGGTCGGCCATCGCCGAGGGCAGCAGCCAGGGGTATTCGGTACGCGTCATATCGACAAAGCTACGCAGCCGGGACACGGCTTCCGGTGGTTCCGGGCCGCGCAGCGACCAAAGTCGCGGAAGCGGAGACTTTCGGACCGGCCGCGCAGACGACCGGCCGACGCGGCATCGGCGTACCGCCCGCGAGGCTCGTGACCATGAAGAAACTCTGCGAGACGGTCGGCTTCCTGCTCTTCGTCCAGGGCGCCGCGGGACTGCTCCACGAATGGCTCGACTGGTTCCGGTTCTTCAGCGTGGTGCACCGGCTGCCGTTCGTCGGCGGCCACTCGCTGTTCGTCTGCATCGTGCTGGTGGTGACGGGGGTCGCCGTCATGGTGGCGTCGGACTCGCTCAAGGAGTGACGTGGCGGGAGCGACCGGTTCAAGGAGTGCGGTGGCCGACGGTCACGGGCTCAAGGAGTGACGTGGCAGGCCGCCACCGGCTCAAGGAGTGACCGCGTCCGCGCTGCGGCGCCCCCACGCCGTTCCGGCCAGCACGAGCACCGCGCCCACGACCCCGGGGAAGCCCAGCCGCTCACCGCCGATCGCGATGCCGACGGCGGCGGCCCAGAGCGGCTCCGTACCGAGGAGCAGGCTGACCCGGGACGGTGAGGTGCGGCGTACGGACCACATCTGCACGAAGAACGCGAAGAGCGTGCAGAAGACCGACAGGAACAGCAGCCCGCCCCACTCCCGGACGCCGAACCCGGCAGCGACCGACCAGGGTGACTCCCCCGTGCCGGGGGCGGCGGCCAGCAGGGCGAAGACGGCGACGGCGCTGCCGAGCTGGACCGTCGTCAACGACAGCGAGTCCGCCGACTGGACGGACTTGATCCGCGCCATCAGGAGGACGTGGAGCGTACGCGCGAGGGCGGCGACCAGCATCAGCAGATCGCCCGCCGAGGGGCTGGTGAATCCCCCGCCCTGGGTCAGGAGCACCACTCCGGCGACGGAGAGCCCGGCGGCCGAGAGGAAGGCCCCGGTCGGCCGGGTCCGCGTCACGGCGGCCTCGGCGAGCGGGGTGAAGATCATGGTGAGGCTGATGATGAGCCCGGCGTTGGTCGCCGAGGTGTGCACGATGCCGTACGTCTCCACCAGGAAGATTCCGCTGAGCACCAGGCCCAGCAGCCCCGCCCCCCGCCACTGGGCCGCGCTCAGCGCCCGCAGCCGGGACCTTCCGGCGATCACCAGGACGGGCAGCACGACGGCGAACCGCAGCACCAGGACGGCGATGACGGTCTGCGCCGTGGTGATGCCCTTGGCGGCGAGATAGCTGGACCCCCACACCACCGCGACGAGCAGGACGGGCAGATCGGTCAGCCACGCCCGGCGGGGCGGGGCGAGGGCGGGCACGGCGACAGAGGACACCCGTAACTCCTGGTTCTCCACAGGCCTGATGTGGAGACCTCACTGGCTCGCACGCGGAGCGATCACGCTACCGGGCCCACTCCTACAATGGCGAGCCCCGGGACCGGTCCGACGACAGCCGCCCGCACCTCACGGAGTACGGAGTCGCCAGATGGCGGGAGAACGCCAGGACGGAAGGGTCGAACGGGGCAACCGCACGCGGCAGCTGGTCCTCGCGCGGGCGGCGGTGGTCGCCTCCGTGGAGGGCCTGGAGGGCCTGTCCCTCGGCCGGCTGGCCACCGACCTCCGGCTGAGCAAGAGCGGCGTGTTCGCGCTGTTCGGCTCCAAGGAGGAGCTCCAGCTGGCGACCGTGCGGGCCGCCGTCGCGGTGTACGACGAGCATGTCGTGCAGCCGACCCGCGCCACGCCCGCGGGGCTCGGACGGATCCGGCGGATGTGCGAGTGCTGGATCGCCTACTCGCAGGGCCGGGTCTTCCCTGGAGGCTGCTTCTTCTATGCGGCCATCGCCGAGTTCGATGCCCGCGAGGGCGCGGTGCACGACGCGATCGCGGCCGCGCAGGCGAGCTGGGTCGGCTACGTGGAGCGGCGGATCGAGGAGGCGCGGACGCTGGGCGAGATCCGCGAGGACTGCGACGCCGCGCAGCTCGCCTTCGAGATCATCGCCTTCCTTGAGCTGGCCAACGGCGACTCCGTCCTCCGTGACAGCTCCGAGGGCTACACGAGGGCGGCTCGCGCGATCCTGGGGCGCCTGCGGGCGGTGGCGGTGGACGCCTCCTCGCTGCCTGCCGCGCCGTAAGAGCGGGCACCACCCGGATTCGGCGGGGACGGCGTGCGCTGCCCGGCCGTCCACGTACCCGACCGCGCAACAAGCAGCACGGACGAAACAAACAGCACGACCGTTCGTCTAGTTGTTGTAGGGTGACGAGCACCCGGCGCGGACGGCTGTGCCGGACCATGGAAGGGGTCACGCGTGCCGCACACCCTCTGGAGCACGGCCTGGCAGGACGGCCCGGCCGGCGAGCCACCCGGCCGCGGCACCGACGTGGTCGTCTCCGTCACCGAATTCGTCACGCACCGCCCCTGGACCACCCTCTCCGTCGGGGCGGCCGGCCTGCGGCTGCGCCGCACCTGGCCGCAGACACCCGGCGCGGTCGGCATGTGGCTGTGGGCGGACGTCCGCCCCCGGATGGACCGCTCGGGGTCGATCACGGTCTGGACGACCCGAGAACACCTGCTGGGGTTCGTCGCGCGACCCGACCACCGGCGCATCGTGGACGCGTACCGGGGCCGGGGCACGCTGCGCTCGGCCACCTGGCAGATCCCGTTCGCCGGCCGCGCCGCGCTGCGCGAATCCGCCCGGCGGCTGCTCTCCGGCGCCGACCCGTGGCCCGCGTCCGGCTCCTGAGCCCGCTCGCGCCCCCACCACCCCGGGTACACCTCGCGAAAGGAAACCGGACGATGGACATCGTGCAGCTCGACCGGGCCGCAGTGCTGGAATCGATCCGCGTCGTGGAAAGCGCGGGCCCGGGCGACTGGGACCGGCCGACCCCCTGCGACCGCTGGACCCTGCGGCTCCTCGTCGAGCACATGGGCACCCAGCACATCGGCTTCGCCGCCGCCGCACGGGGCGAGGGGGCCGATCCGGCCGTCTGGCAGACAAGGCCGGCCGGGGACGATCCGGTCGAGTGGTACCGCGGGACGGCCCACGCCCTTCTGGACAGCTTCGCCCGCCCGGACACGCTGGAGAGGCGGTTCACGCTCCCGGAGATCGCCCCCGAGGCGTCGTTCGCCCCGACCACCGCGATCGGGTTCCATTTCATCGACTACGTCGTGCACTCCTGGGACGTGGCGGCCGCACTGGGCGTGCCCACCGTGCTCCCGCCGGCCGTCGTCGAGGCCGCCCTGCCCATCGCCCTGAACGTCCCCGGCGGGGCGTCGCGCGAACGGCCGGACGCGGCCTTCCGACCGGCCCTGGACCCCGCCCTGGACACGGGAGCCGCTACCGACGGACTACGGCTCGTCCTGTCGACGCTCGGCCGCCCGCCGGACTGGAAGCCGCCGCAGGGCAGCTGACGGGCCCCTGACGGGCCGCCGGAATCCGGCGCCGGCGGCCTGCGTCCCGTATCGGATTGAGTGTCCGTTTCCCGCCGGTATCCGGCGTACCGAAGAGCTTTGCTTGTTCCTGCCAGCACGACCGGCAACGGACAGGAGCCCCCTGATGAACAGCACCATCAGCCCGAACACCGGCGTCGGCCGGAACCGCGCCGCGCTCGTCACCGGCGGCAGCCGCGGCATCGGCGCGGCGACCGCCCTGCGGCTCGCCGAGGACGGCGCCGACGTGGCGCTGACCTATGTACGGGACGAGGAGGCAGCCCACGAGGTCGTACGGAAGATCGAGGCGAGCGGCCGCCGCGCCGTCGCCCTGCGCGCGGACTCGGCCGACCCGGAGGCCGTCCCCGCCGCCGTGCACCGGGCGGCGGAGACCTTCGGCCGGCTCGACATCCTGGTCAACAACGCGGGTATCGGCGTTCTCGGCCCGATCGGTGAGCTCACCGACGCCGATGTCGACCGCGTGCTCGCCGTCAACGTGCGGGCGGTCTTCCTGACCTGCAGGGCGGCGGCCGGCGTCCTGGAGCACGGCGGCCGCATCATCTCCGTCGGTACGGCCCTGAGCCGGTACGCGGGCGGTCCCGGCGCCACGCTCTACGCCATGAGCAAGTCGGCGCTGTCCGGACTGACCAAGCCGCTCGCCCGTGAGCTCGGCCCGCGCGGCATCACGGTCAATCTGGTCCAGGCCGGTGCGGTCGACACCGACATGAACCCGGCCGACGGCCCGTTCGCCGCCGGTCAGCGGGCCGCCACCGCGCTGGACCGGTTCGGGACGACCGGTGAAGTGGCCGCGATGATCGCCTACTTGGCCAGCGACGAGGCGGCCTACATCACCGGTGCGGAAATGGTCGTGGACGGTGGCCACGCGGCCTGAACCTGGCAGGGTGAGGACAACGTGCCGTCCGAGAGGCCCTCGTGTCCGCGCCGGGTGAACCGGGTGAACGGGACGACCCGAGGCCGTCAGGGCTGTCCCGTCCGCCCTGGCGGCGCACCACGACAGCCACGCCACCGTGCCGCGTTGCCGGAGCGCCCGGCCGCATCCATCATGCGGCCGTCCCGTCCTCCCCGCGAAGCGCAGCATCCGACGCGGTGCGCTGATCCACCGGGGACGACCGGGCAGCCCTTAGCCTGGGCAGTGATCCAGTACGAAGGGAACATCATGCCCACGCCCCCGGTGCACACCCTCAACGACGGCCGCACGATCCCGGCAGTCGGACTCGGCACCTGGCCACTGGACGACGACGCGGCCGAGGAAGCCGTGGCCGGGGCGCTGGGGCTCGGCTACCGGCTCGTCGACACCGCGCTCAACTACGGCAACGAGACCGGCACGGGACGCGGCATCGCCCGCAGCGGCGTACCGCGGGAGGACGTCTTCGTCACGACGAAGGTGCCGGGCCGGCACCAGGGCTACGAGAGGACCCTCGCCTCGTTCGAGGAGTCCCGCCGCAACCTCGGCCTGGCCTGTCTGGACCTGTATCTCATCCACTGGCCGCTGCCCGGCGTCGGTCTGTACGTGGACACCTGGCGGGCAATGATCCGGCTGCGCGAGGACGGGCTCGTGCGGTCGATCGGGGTCTCCAACTTCACCGCGGAGCACCTCGCACGGCTGGAGGAGGAGACGGGGGTGGTGCCCGCCGTCAACCAGATCGAGATGCATCCCCGGCTGCCGCAGGAGGAACTGCGGGCCGTCCACGCCGCCAAGGGCATCGTCACGGAGAGCTGGAGCCCGCTGGGGCGCGGCCGCGGTCTGCTGGCCGACCCGGAGCTCGTCGCGATCGCCGCGGCGCACGGGGTGACGCCCGGCCAGGCCCTGCTGCGCTGGCACACGCAGCTCGGGGCCGTCCCGATTCCGAAATCGGCCGATCCGGGGCGCCAGAGTGAGAACCTCGATCTGTCCGGCTTCGAGCTGACGCCGCAGGAGCTGGCCCGCATCTCGGCCGGACCGCGGCAGCGCTTCGGCGGGGACCCCGAGGTGCACGAGGAGTTCTGAGCGGTGGCGGCGAACCGCCCCTCGCACCCTACGACCGCGGCTGCACCTCGGCCATGCGGGACCAGCCCTCGCCCGGCACCTCGACGTTGATGATCTCGGGCACCTCGGCCACCAGGTCCGCCATCGTCTCCATCGCCGCCTTGAAGTGCGCCGACTGCACGTGCGCCGCCCCGGCCTCGGGGGAGGCGAACGCCTCCAGCAGCACGAACTGGTCCGGGTTCTCGACACTGTAGGACCAGTCGAAGAACACGTTGCCGGGCTCCTGCCGGGTGGCGAGGGTGAAGTCCTCGACGGCGGGCAGCCAGTTGTCGCGCTCGGCGGTGCGTACGGTGAACCTGACGGCGATGAAGATCATGGCGACTCCTGTGGGGATGTGCGGGAACCCGGGCAGGGTCCCGCATCCCTACGGTATCGCCCGAATACGGACAGCCCCCGGAAGGGGTGTTCAGCCGCCCAGTTCGACGTGGCGGGCGCTCAGCCGCGCGGCACCCTGTCCGGTCAGCGAACCGAACAGGCGCAGGCGCGAGATACCGCCGTCCGGATAGATGTCGATGCGGACCTCGGCGGCACGTACGGCCTCCGGCAGGACGAAGCGGTGAGCGGTGTCGGGTTGCAGCCGGGTCCTGGGCAGCACCTCCGTCCAGTCGCCGCTGCCCGTGTCCCGGGCCGAAAGGCTGGCCCAGCCCGCCGAGTTGCCCTTCAGGTAGGCGGTGTCGATCTCGACGGCACGGATCTCCGCCTCCTCGACGAGGTGGTAGTGGATCCAGTCGTTGCCCTTGTCGCGCCGGCGCCGGGTCTCCCAGCCGTCGTCCATCTTCCGGGAGCGGCCGGGCTGGATGGTGTTCGTCGCCGGGGAGTAGAAGCGGTCGGACGCGTCCTCGACCCGGCCGCCGTTCTCCAGGGCGACGAGGTCGAAGGTGCCGAGCGCCGTCAGCCACGCGGGGTCCGGGGCGACTTCGCCGTACACCCGGAGCCTGGCTATGCCTCCGTCGGGGTGCTGGTTGACCCGCAGGTGGGTGAAGCGCTGCGCGGCGTCGACGGGGAAGCCGTTGGCCGCGTGGCCGCCGACGGCCGTACGGGGGACGAGCGTCGTCCACTTGACGTCGGGGGCGAGGAGGTCCTCGGGGGACGGCGAGCCCGGCACCGAGACGGCTTCCACGGAGACCGCCTGGGGGTAGTTGCCGCGGAAGTGTGCGGTGTCGACGACGATGCCGCGTACGACACCGGGTGCGCCGAGACGGACCAGGGCCCAGTCGTGGTCCTCGTCCACCGGGTGGGGCTGTGCGGCGCTCACGCCGCGGCGGCGGCGGGTCTCCCAGCCGTCCATGATCTTGCCCTTGTGCCCGAAGTGCTCCGGGTCGAAGTGAGCGGGCTCCGGCTTCAGGAGGTTCTCGCGTTCCGCGAAGAACTCGTCGTTGGCGGCGATGACTCCGGCGCCGAGCCGCCGGTCCGCGAGGTCGACGAGATGGGTGAAGGGGAAGTCGGTGGTGCGGTAGTCGGCGTAGGGGTCGCCGCCGCCGTACGGGTTCGCGTCGCCGGTGAAGTGTGCGGTCGCCGTCATCGTGAGGTGTTCCTTTCGAGGAGCCGGCCGACGGGCTCGGCGAGGGTGCCTTCGGCGGCGATCCGTACGCCGCGCAGCCAGGTCGAGCGCACGACACCGTGCAGGGTGCGGCCGGCGTACGCGGTGACCTGGTTGCGGTGGAAGAGCTCGGCCGGGTCGACGGTGAAGGTGGCGTCGGGTGACAGGACGGCGAAGTCGGCGTCACGGCCGGCCTCGATCGCGCCCTTGGCGGTCAGTCCGGCCAGCGCGGCGGGGGCGGCCGACATCCAGCGGGCGACGTCGTCGAGCGAGTGGCCGCGCCTGCGGGCCTCGGTCCAGATGGCGGGCAGTCCGAGCTGGAGGGAGGAGATGCCGCCCCAGGCGGAGGCGAAGTCCGGCGTCTTGAGGTCGGTGGTGCAGGGCGAGTGGTCGGAGACGATGCAGTCGATGGTGCCGTCCGCGAGCCCCTGCCACAGCGCGTCCTGGTTGGCGGCCTCGCGGATGGGCGGGCAGCACTTGAACTCGGTCGCCCCGTCGGGGACTTCCTCGGCGGTCAGGGTGAGGAAGTGCGGACAGGACTCGACGGTGACGCGGACGCCCCTGCGCTTGGCGGCGGCGATCAGCGGCAGCGCGTCACTGGAGGACAGGTGGAGCACGTGGACGCGGGCGTTCAGCCGCTCGGCGTGGGCGATGAGGCCCTCGATCGCGGTGTTCTCGGCGTCGCGCGGGCGGGAGGCGAGGAAGTCCGCGTAGGCGGGGCCGCTGCGCTGCGGGGCGGACGCCAGGTGGTGCGGGTCCTCGGCGTGCACGATCAGGAGGCCGCCGAAGCCGGCGATCTCGGCCATCGACCGGGCCAGCTGCTCCTGGTCCAGCTCGGGGAACTCCTCGACGCCGGAGGGCGAGAGGAAGCACTTGAAGCCGAAGACCCCCGCCTCGTACAGCGGGCGCAGATCCTTGACGTTCGAGGGGATGGCACCGCCCCAGAAGCCGGTGTCGATGTGTGCCTTGGGAGCCGCCACCTGCTGCTTGATCCTCAGGTGCTCGACGGTGGTGGTCGGCGGGAGGGAGTTGAGCGGCATGTCGAGCAGAGTGGTGATCCCGCCGGCCGCCGCGGCGCGGGTGGCCGTGTAGAACCCCTCCCACTCGGTGCGGCCGGGGTCGTTCACATGGACGTGCGTGTCCACGAGTCCGGGCAGCAGGACGTCGTCGCCGAAGTCCTCCACCCGGGCGCCGTCCGGCACCTCGGCGTCGTAGGGCAGGACGGCGTCGATCGTCCCGCCCGCGACGTGGACCGCGGCGGGCCGCGTGCCCCCGGGAGTGACGACGCGCGTCGAGCGCAGTACCAGCTTCACGTCCGTACCGGACACCCGTGCTCCCCACTTCATGAATTCAACGAACTGTTGAAGGAGTCTTCACTCGGGATCGCACCCCGTCAAGACCCCCATCCTCCGCCCGCCCCGGTCAGCCCACCACGCGTGACCACCCCTGGATATTTCCACAAAGTAAAAGACTAATTTCGGAGTACGGAATGTAGAATGGCCCATGAGCGGCACCGTACGGAGCGTCGAACCCGCCCCGGACACCCGGACAAACGAGTCCTGACCGGCCAGGACCGCACCCCTGCGACTGTGGGCCGATCGGAAAGCGCCCGGTAGGCTGCTGCCTTGCTCTTCCGCTTCGAAAGGACCGTTGACGTGCCGCCGTCCCACGCCAGCACTTCCGACTCCAAGCCCGCCGGTTCCAGCGGCGGTGTGCAGTCACTTGAGCGCGCCTTCGATCTGCTGGAGCGGATGGCCGACGCGGGGGGCGAGGTCGGCCTGAGCGAGCTCTCCGCGAGCAGCGGCCTCCCGCTGCCCACCATTCACCGCCTGATGCGCACGCTCGTGGTGTGCGGCTACGTACGCCAGCAGCCCAACCGGCGCTACGCGCTCGGCCCGCGCCTGATCCGGCTCGGTGAGTCCGCCGCGCGGCTGCTCGGCACCTGGGCCCGCCCGTATCTGGCCCGGCTGGTCGAGGAGACCGGCGAGACGGCCAACATGGCGCTGCTCGACGGCGACGAGATCGTGTACGTGGCGCAGGTGCCGTCCAAGCACTCGATGCGGATGTTCACCGAGGTGGGACGCCGGGTGCTGCCGCACTCCACCGGCGTCGGCAAGGCGCTGCTGGCGCACACCCCGCCGGACGAGGTGCGGGCCCTGCTCGCGCGGACCGGGATGCCGGCCGCCACCGAGAAGACGATCACCACGCCGGACGGCTTCCTGGACGCCCTGGAGCAGGTCCGCCGGGTCGGCTACGCGGTGGACGACAACGAGCAGGAGATAGGGGTCCGCTGCCTGGCGGTCTCCGTTCCCAACTCCCCGACCTCCGCGGCGATCTCGATCTCCGGCCCGGCCGGCCGGGTGACCGAGGCGGCCACCGAGCGCATCGTGCCGATCCTCCAGCAGGCGGCCAAGGAGCTGTCCGAGGTGCTGGCCAGCAGCGGGTCGACCGGCTGAGACACGGCGAAGGTGAAGGGGCGGTCCGGGGCGTTCGTTCCCCGTGACCGCCCCTTCACCATGTCCGTACCCCCTGGTCGTCATGCGCCGCGTCCGCGCCCGTCGTCACCCTGCGCCGGGGCCCCGCTCCCCGTCGTCATGCGCCGCGTCCGCGCCCCAGTCGTCAGGTGAGGGCCGGGGCGGTCAGTCTGCCGTCCTCCATCGTGACGGTCCGGTCCATCCGGTCCAGATGGGTCCGGTCGTGGGTGACCATGACGGTCGCCGTGGACCGCTGCCGGGTCAGCGAGACGAGGAGATCGAGCACCGCCGCTCCCCGCTCGTGGTCCAGCGCGCTCGTCGGCTCGTCGACGAGCAGGACCGCCGGATCGTTCATCAGGGCCCGCGCGATGTTGATCCGCTGGCGCTGACCGCCCGAGAGCTGGTGGGGCCTGCGGTCGGCCTGGTCCGCGAGGCCGACCGCGTCGAGGAGCTCCAGCGCCCGGCGCCGGGCGGTCCGGGCCGCGCGGCCCGACAGATGCGTCATGACCTGGAGCTGCTCGGCGGCGGTCAGCGACGGCAGCAGATTGGGCTGCTGGAAGACGATGCCGATCCGCTCGCGGCGCAGCGCCGCCTTGTCCGCGCGGCCGAGCCCGGCGGTATCCGTACCGGCGACGACGACGGCACCCTCGTCCGGGGTGACCAGGGTGGCCGCCACGGCGAGCAGACTCGACTTGCCGGAGCCGGACGGCCCCACGACGGCGGTGAGGGTGCCCGCGGGGACGTCGAGCGCGATGCGGTCCAGTGCCGTGAGGCGTCCGTCGCCGTCGGGGTAGGTGAGGGTGACATCGGTGAGCGTGAGGGTCATCGGGCACTCCGGGGTGTGGTGCGCGGGGTGAGGGGCGGGGTGCTGGTCATCGGGCGCTCCCGAGCGCGGTGAGCGGGTCGACGGCGGTGATCCGCCGGATGGACAGGGCCGCCCCGACCGCGCCGAGGGCGATCATCACGGCCGCCGGGACGAGGACGGTCGACGCCTCCAGGACGAAGGGCACGGCCCCGCCGCTGACCAGTGCGCCGATGCCGGAGGCGAGCGCGGTGCCCAGTCCCGTACCGATCGCGAGCATCACCACGGCCTGCCCGAGCGCGTCCCGCAGCAGATACGGGGTGGAGGCACCGAGTGCCTTGAGGACGGCGACGTCGCCGCTGCGCTGGATCGTCCAGACCGTGAAGAAGGCGCCGATGACCAGGGCGGAGATGGCGAAGAGGAAGCCGCGCATCAGCTGGAGGGAGCCGTTCTCGGCCTGGTAGGAGCCGATGGCGGTGAGGGATCCGTCGAGCGAGAGCGTGCTGGTGCCCGCCGCCCGGTCGCCGGCGGCCAGGTCGGCCCCGCCGGTGGTGGTCAGGGCGATCACGGTGGCGTGCTCCGGGGCACCCTCGCCGTCGGCCCCGAGCCGCTGCCAGTCGGCGAGAGACGTCCACACGACCGGCGTATGGCTGTAGGAGGCGTCGCCGGCGACGGCGGCCACGGTGACTTCGTCGCCGCCGAGCCGCAGCCGGTCCCCGGCGCCGGCCGCCAGGTCCTCGGCCGCCTGTTCGGAGAGCACGACGGTGCCCGGCCCTACCGGCGTGCCCGAGGGTGCCAGGCCGCTGCCGGGCCCGACGCCGAACGCCGAGACGGCCGCCGTCCGCTCCCCCGCCACCGCGGCGGCGTTCAGCGTGCGGATGCCGAGCGGCCGGGCCGCCTCGACCCCCGGCTGCTTCGCCCAGCTCCGCCAGGCGGCCTCGCGGACGCTGGAATCGGTGAAGGACACCGACTGGCCGCCGGGCGGGGCGGCGAACGCGAGGTGGTCGGCGTTCAGCCCCGTGACGGCCGAGGTGTTCTCCCGGGCCAGTCCGGCCGTGAGGCCGGACAGCAGGCCCACGAGCAGCGTGATCAGCACCACGACCGTGCCCATGAGCGCGAACCGGCCCTTGGCGAACCGAAGATCTCTCCATGCGACGAACATGACTCCAGCCTGGGATCCGCCGGCTTCGGAAACATCGCCCGCGGGCCGGTCGAGACATCAACCTTTCGATTGACCGGCCCCGCGCACCCCGCGTCTACGCTGGACGAATCATGGAAAAACGTGTCCATCCCCCGGTCGCCGCAGCGCTGCGGCTGTGTCTGCACGCGCTGCTGCTGGGGCTGCTGGCGCTCGCCGCGGTGAAGGCCGTGAGCAACGACGTCCCGCACGCCGGGGCCGCCGTCGCCGTCGCGGGCGTACTGGCCGCGGTGTACGCGGCGGGGGCACTGATGCCGGCCGTGCAGCCCCGGACCCGGGCGGGGGCGCTCTGGCTCGGGGCGCTGGGGGCGCTCTGGCTGGTGCTGCTGGTGCTCTCGCCGGACGCGCTGTGGCTGGCCTTCCCGCTCTACTTCCTCCAGCTGCACCTGCTGCCGATGCCCTGGAGCCTGCCGGTCGTGGCGGTGACGGCCGCGGCCGCCATCACCAGTTTCCTGCTGCACGGCGAGCCGGTCTCCCTCGGCACGTTCATCGGCCCGCTGCTCGGGGCGGCGGTCTCGGTCGCCACGGTCCTCGGGTACGACGCGCTGTTCCGCGAGAGCGAGCGGCGCCGCGAGCTCATCGAGGAGCTCGTGTCGACCCGTGCGGAGCTGGCGGACGCCGAGCGCACCGCCGGAACGCTCGCCGAGCGCGAACGGCTGGCCCGCGAGATCCACGACACCCTCGCCCAGGGCCTCTCCAGCATCCAGTTGCTGCTGCGCGCCGCGGAACGCACCCTTCCGGCGGACGCTCCCGCCTCGGTCCATGTCCGCCGCGCCCGCGAAGCCGCCCAGGACAATCTCGCCGAGGCCCGTCGGTTCGTACGCGCCCTGACCCCGCCCGATCTGGAGAACGGCTCTCTGGCCGCCGCCCTGGAGCGGCTCTCGGCCCGCACCACGACTCCGTCGCTCACGGTGAGCTTCGCCGTCAGCGGGGCCCCGGTGGAGCTGCCCACGCCGTACGAGGTGGCGTTGCTGCGTACCGCGCAGTCGGCGCTGGCCAACACGGTGCAGCACGCCGGGGCGCGGCGTGCGGAGATCACCCTGAGCTTCATGGACACCTCGGTGGCGGTCGACGTCGTCGACGACGGTCACGGCTTCACCGACGGCTCCGCCGCGAGCACGGGAACGGGGACGGGCGGCTTCGGCCTGCCGGCCATGCGGTCCCGGGCGCGTTCGCTGGGCGGCACGCTGAGTGTCGAATCGGCGCCCGGTCAGGGCACCGCGGTCGCCCTGACCCTGCCGCTGCCGCTGCCGCTGCCCACCGACCGGACCGGACAGGACGCCGCATGAACGGGACCACTCCGATCAGACTGCTGCTCGCCGACGACCACCCGGTGGTACGGGCGGGCCTGCGGGCCGTCCTGGACACCGAGCCGGACTTCCGCGTCGTCGCCGAGGCCGCGACCGCCGAACGGGCCGTGGCCCTGGCAGCGACGGGCGCGTTCGACGTCGTCCTGATGGACCTGCAGTTCGGTGCGGGCCTGCACGGCTCGGAGGCCACCGCCGCGATCACCGCGGCGCCGGACGCGCCCCGGGTACTGATCCTGACGACGTACGACAGCGACGCCGACATCCTGGCGGCGGTGGAGGCGGGAGCGGCGGGCTATCTGCTCAAGGACGCCCCACCGGAGGAACTGGCCGCGGCGGTCCGTACGGCGGCGGCAGGCCGCTCCGCGCTCGCCCCGGCCGTGGCGCACCGGCTGATGGACCGCATGCGGACGCCGGCCCAGGCGCTCACCAAGCGCGAGCTGGAGGTGCTTCAACTGGTCGGCGAGGGACTGTCGAACCTCCAGATCAGCAAGAAGCTCTTCCTCAGCCAGGCGACGGTGAAGTCCCATCTGGTGCACATCTACGCCAAGCTGGGCGTGGACTCGCGCACGGCGGCCGTGGCGGCGGCGACGGCCCGCAGGCTGATCCGCCGCTGATGCCTGGGACCACCGGAGCTTCAGACCGCTGAAGTCCGAAGCCGCCGGAGGCGGGCCCCCGCCCCGCTCCAGCGGCTTCGGATCAGAGCCTTCACCGCCGCGGCGGCTCGCCGAACAGATCGACCGCGATCCGTACGTCCCTGAGCGCCGACGCCAGGGCGCTGACCGAGCCGACCGCCCCCGCGATCAGCAGCAGCGACCGGCGGAGCCGAGGAATCTCGGGCGCGCCGCCGGCCGCCATCGCGTCCAGCGATGCCAGCTCGTCCTCGGCGATCGCGCGGTCCGGGAACTCCGCGGGATGTCCTGCCAGCTCCCGGCGGAGCCGGGAGACAGCCGTACGCAGCTCCGTGACTCTCGGGTCCTCACCACTGCTGGTCACCCGCGCCTGCCCCACGCTCTTCAACAAAGCACTCCCCCTCGCACATCTTTGTGCCGGTGTTTCGACCAAGCCCCGAACCGTGGTCAAGTGTCCGGGGGTGCGGGCAAGTTAACGCCATGACAGGTGTCGGGCGCCACTCCGCGGACGTAACTCGGAGTGTCCCGCACATGGACGCGGACCGGGAGACCGGCCGGGTCCGTGCGGGAACGGCCGGTCCGGTGTATCCAGGCGGGATGACAAGCACACCGCGCACCCCCTCATCACCCTCCCCGTCCGCCTCCCCCGTCGTCGCCGGACTGCTGCTCGCCGCGGGCGGCGGGCGGCGGCTCGGCGGCCGCCCGAAGGCCTTGCTGGCGCACCGCGGCCGCCTCCTGGCGGACCACGCGGTGGGCACCCTCCGGGAGGGCGGCTGCGGCCCGGTCCATGTGGTGCTCGGTGCGGCGGCCGACGAGGTGCGGGCGCGCGCCGACCTGTCGGACTGCACGGTGAGCGTCAACCCGGAGTGGACCGAGGGCATGGGTTCCTCGCTGCGGGCGGGACTCGCCGCCCTCACCGGCACGGACGCGGACGCGGTGGTTGTCCTGCTGGTCGACCAGCCCGGCATCGGCGCCGAAGCGGTGGCCCGGGTGCGGGCGGCGTACCGCTCGCGGACGAGCCTGGCGGCCGCTTCGTACGGCGGGGAGCGCGGCCACCCGGTGCTGTTCGGGGCCGGCCTGTGGACGGACATCGCGGCAGGCGCGGTGGGCGATCAGGGCGCTCGGGCGTATCTGCGGGCGCACCGCGATGCGATCACGCTCATCGAGTGTTCGGATGTGGCTCAGGCCTACGACATCGACACGACGGAGGACCTGGCGCACCTTGAGTGAACACACTGGCACGCTGCGCCAGCGGGGCCCCACTTCTGTCGACCCGGAGAATCTCGACATCAACAAACCATTGAACTTCCACCATGAGGAAACTACTATCCACTGGTCAGAAGCCCTCTGTACCTCGGACGGCGACCACGGCCGTATCCCGGAGCCCTGGCACGCCGTGCCATTTCAGGCGACCCGGCGGCCGTGAGACGTCGCCCGCACCGCCCGCTGAAGGAGTGACAGCTCATGTCCGCACCAGCGCCGTCCTCGCTGGACATCGTCGATGCCGAGCCCCTGCCCCGGCAGGACGAGGTCCTCACCCCCGCGGCCCTCGCGTTCGTGGCCGAGCTGCACCGCCGGTTCACGCCCCGGCGCGGCGAGCTGCTCGCCCGGCGCGGCGAGCGCCGCGCGGAGATCGCCCGCACCTCCACGCTGGACTTCCTGCCGGAGACCGCCGCGATCCGCGCGGACGACTCCTGGAAGGTCGCACCGGCCCCGGCGGCGCTGAACGACCGCCGGGTGGAGATCACCGGTCCGACCGACCGCAAGATGACCATCAACGCCCTGAACTCGGGCGCGAAGGTCTGGCTCGCCGACTTCGAGGACGCCTCCGCCCCGACGTGGGAGAACGTCGTCCTCGGCCAGCTCAACCTGATGGACGCGTACGACCGCGCCATCGACTTCACGGACCCGAAGTCCGGCAAGTCGTACGCCCTGAAGCCCGCCGACGAGCTCGCGACCGTCGTCACCCGCCCCCGCGGCTGGCACCTGGACGAGCGCCACCTCCAGCTCGACGGCACCCCGGTGCCCGGCGCCCTGGTCGACTTCGGCCTCTACTTCTTCCACAACGCCCAGCGCCTGATCGACCTCGGCAAGGGACCGTACTTCTACCTGCCGAAGACGGAGTCGCACCTGGAGGCGCGCCTCTGGAACGACATCTTCGTCTTCGCCCAGGACGAGCTCGGGATTCCGCAGGGCACCGTCCGCGCCACGGTCCTGATCGAGACGATCACCGCCGCGTACGAGATGGAGGAGATTCTCTACGAGCTCCGCGACCACGCCTCCGGGCTGAACGCGGGCCGCTGGGACTACCTCTTCTCCATCGTCAAGAACTTCCGCGACGGCGGCTCGAAGTTCGTCCTGCCGGACCGCAACGCGGTGACGATGACCGCCCCCTTCATGCGGGCGTACACCGAACTCCTCGTCCGCACCTGCCACAAGCGCGGGGCCCACGCGATCGGCGGCATGGCGGCGTTCATCCCGTCCCGCCGGGACGCCGAGGTCAACAAGGTCGCGTTCGAGAAGGTCAAGGCCGACAAGGACCGCGAGGCGAACGACGGCTTCGACGGCTCCTGGGTCGCCCACCCCGACCTGGTCCCGATCGCCATGGCCTCCTTCGACGCGGTCCTCGGCGAGAAGCCGAACCAGAAGGAGCGCCTGCGCGAGGACGTCTCGGTGGCTCCGGGCGACCTGATCGCCATCGACACCCTGCATGCCAAGCCCACCTACGACGGTCTGCGCAACGCCGTCGCGGTCGGCATCCGCTACATCGAGGCGTGGCTGCGCGGCATGGGCGCGGTGGCCATCTTCAACCTGATGGAGGACGCGGCCACCGCCGAGATCTCGCGCTCGCAGATCTGGCAGTGGATCAACGCGGACGTGGTCTTCGAGAACGGCGAGCACGCCACGGCGGAACTCGCCCGCAAGGTCGCCGCCGAGGAACTGGGCGCGATCCGCGAGGAGGTCGGCGAGGAGACCTTCACCACCGGCAAGTGGCAGCAGGCCCACGACCTCCTGCTCCAGGTCTCCCTGGATCAGGACTATGCGGACTTCCTGACCCTTCCGGCGTACGAGCAGCTGCGCTGACACCGCTCGCGCACGCGAGACGACGACGCCCCACCGCCGAGCGTTCCGGCGGTGGGGCGTCGTCGTGCCGCGGTGCGGTCAGCCCCGCGCGGCGGGGACGGGTCAGGAACGGCGCAGCACCGCCCCGCCCGCGTAGCGCGCCGATGCGCCCAGTTCCTCCTCGATCCTGATGAGCTGGTTGTACTTCGCCGTGCGGTCGGACCGGGACAGCGATCCGGTCTTGATCTGGCCGCAGCCCGTCGCGACCGCCAGGTCCGCGATCGTGGTGTCCTCCGTCTCGCCGGAGCGGTGCGACATGACGACGGTCCAGCCCGCGCGCTGCGCGGTGGCGACCGTGGCGAGGGCCTCGGTCAGGGTGCCGATCTGGTTGACCTTGACCAGGACGGAGTTGCCGACGCCCGTGCGGATGCCCTCGCGCAGCAGGGCCTCGTCGGTGCAGAACACGTCGTCGCCGGTGAGCTGGCAGCGGTCGCCGACTCCGGCGGTCAGCTCGCGCCAGCCGTCCAGGTCGTCCTCGGCCATCGGGTCCTCGATGGAGACGATCGGGTAGGCGTCGATCAGCCCGGTCAGGTAGGCGGCGTGCTCGGAGGGGGTGCGGCGCACGCCTTCGCCCGCGTAGACGTACGCGCCGTCCCGGAAGAACTCCGACGAGGCGGGATCCATCACCAGTCCGATGTCCGTGCCGGGCCGGTAGCCGGTGCGTTCGATGGCCGCCATGACGAAGTCGAGCGCCTCCTCCGCGGTGCGCAGCGCGGGAGCGAACCCGCCCTCGTCACCGACGCCCGTGGCGTGTCCGGCGGACAGCAGGTCGCGGCGGAGCGTGTGGAAGACCTCGGAGCCCATGCGGACGGCTTCCGCGAAGTTCTCCGCACCCACCGGAGCGATCATGAACTCCTGGAAGTCCAACGGATTGTCGGCATGGGCGCCGCCGTTGACGATGTTCATCATGGGGAGCGGGAGCAGGCGGGCGTCGACGCCGCCGAGGTAGCGGTAGAGAGGCTGGCGGTGGGCCGCCGCGGCGGCCTTGGCAGCGGCCAGGGAGACGCCGAGCAGCGCGTTGGCGCCGAGGCGGGACTTGTCCGCCGTGCCGTCGAGTGCGACGAGTGCGGCATCGAGGCCCGCCTGGTCGCCGGCGTCGCGCCCCGTGACCGCCGAGGCGATGTCGCCGTTGACGTGGGCGACCGCTCGGTCGACGCCCTTGCCGTGCCAGCGACGGGGGTCCCCGTCCCGCAGCTCCACGGCTTCCCGCGCACCGGTCGAAGCCCCGGACGGGACCGCGGCGCGGCCGAGGGACCCGTCGGCGAGGAGGACATCGGCCTCGACCGTGGGATTGCCCCGGCTGTCGATGATCCGGCGGGCGGTGACGGACTGGATGACAGTGGACTCGACTGCCGTGAAAACCATGGGACGTCCTTCGCGTTGACGCGTGTCGCGGCCTTGCTGCGACAGCGCTGGCGCGTGCCGCGACGACAGCGACTCTACAGCAATGCTGTTCAGTTTGGCTGTTCAGCTCAGCTGCTCAGTTCTGCTGTTCAGTTGCGCTGTTCAGTTCTGCTGTTGAATTCGCGGCATCCACAGGGCGCGCGCTCCCGCTGGTGATCACCGGTTAAAGTGCCTTATGCCCACCCCGGACCCCGCCGCCGTCGCCACCGAACTGCGTAACGCGATGGGCAAGCTCACGCGACGCGTGAAGCACGAGGACCGGATCCCGCACGGCCAGGTCTCCGTCCTCGGCACCCTCGACCGCGACGGCGCCATGACCACCAGCGACCTCGCCGCGGACCAGCGGGTACGCCCCCAGTCCATGGCCCGGGCGGTCGGGCTGCTCATGGAGCAGGGCCTGATCGTCCGCCGGGCGCATCCGACGGACGGCCGCAAGACCCTGGTCGAGCTCTCCCCAGCCGGCCACGCCGCGCTCGACGCGGAGCGCGGGCGCAGGGCGGGCTGGCTCGCCCAGGTCATCGAGGCCGAGCTCACCGGCGAGGAGCGGGAAGTGCTGGCGCGCAGCGCCGCCCTGATGGAGCGGCTCGCCTCGCGCTGACAAGCGGGCGTTCGCCCACCGTCCGGCACGGCGCCACCCCGACGAGCAAGGGCGTTTGCCCACCGTCCGGCACGGCGCCACCCCGACCGGGCTCGCGGAGCCCACAGGACTCCGCGAGCCCGTATCCGATGTCCGCCCGGCCCGGCCTACTTCAGCCCGGTGTCCAGCGCGCCCATCAGCGTTCCCTGCGGAGTGTCCCCCGACATCTCCCAGACCATGACGCCCAGCAGCCCCTTGTCCTTGACGTACGCGGTCTTCCTGCCGATGGACCAGGTGTCGTCGAAGGACCACCATTGGTTGCCGGTATATCCGTATGTCGACACGGACTGCTCATCGTGGTGGACCGCCATCGTCGGGTACGCGCCGATGAGGTTGGAGTAGCCCCGGGTGCCGGCCTCCTCGGCGAACTGGCCGGGGGCGGCTCCGCCCGCGGGCTGCCATTCGCCTGCCGCTCCGCCGTCGGTGACGCTCTGCCAGCCCCGGCCGTAGAACGGGATGCCGAGGGTCAGCTTGCGGGGTTCGACTCCCGCATCCGTGTACGCCTTGATCGCGGTGTCCGCGCTGAAGTGGAAGCCGTACGGGTCCTGTTGGTCGTTGTACAGGTTGGCCTGGTGGCCGGTGCGGTTCGGTTCCCAGGAGTTGTCGCTGCCCGAGCCGTGGAAGTCGTAGCCCTGGACGTTGGCCACGTCGAGGGAGTCGAACACCTTGGACAGGTCCCAGCCCTCGCCGATCTTCTGCGGGTCGGCGGGGGTGAAGGCGGTGAGGAGGCGGTGGCCGCCGCCGAGGGCGTCCAGCTGCTTGCGGAACTCGGCGAGCAGCAGGGTGAGGTTGCCCTTGTCGTTCGCCGAGTAGTGGTTGCCGGGGTGTCCGGTGCCGGTTCCGGGCCACTCCCAGTCGATGTCGAATCCGTCGAAGATGCCTGCCGCGGTGCCGGGGCCGCCCGCTCCGCCGTACTCGGGCAGGTTGCCCTTGATGTACATGTCGATGCAGGAGGAGACGAACTTCTTGCGGGCGGCGTCGGTGGCGGCGACGTCGGAGAAGTACTTCGAGTACGTCCAGCCGCCGAGCGATACCACGATCTTGAGGTCCGGATGGAGCTTCTTCAGCTTCTTCAGCTGGTTGAAGTTGCCGCGGAGTTTGCCCCAGCCGTCGTCGGCGACCCCGTCCACGGACTGGGCGGCGCTGAACGGGCGGGCGTAGTCGGCGTCCGCGTCACCGGCGCCGGTGCCCTGCTCGGGGTCCTGGGGGTCGGCCGTGGTGCCCTTGGTGACGCCGTTCAGGCAGGTGAGGTTGTTGGGGTCGATGTTGGCGAAGGCGTAGTTGACGATGTCGAGCTTCCCGGCGGCGCCGGAGTCGTGGAGGTTCTTGACGAAGTACTGGCGTCCGTAGATCCCCCACTGGACGAAGTAGCCGACCTTCGCGTAGTTGCCCGCGCCGACGATGTCGTCGGTCTTCACGGTGAGGGTGTTGCTCGCGGGCGAGGCGTTGTCGGCGGCGTCCCGGGCCTTGACCGTGAAGGAGTACGAGGTCGAGGGAGACAGGCCGCCGATGGTGGCGGTGCCCGTGGTGCCGGAGACCGTCGTGGCCAGGGTGGTCCCGCGGTAGATGTCGTACGCGGCGACCCGCTGGTTGTCCGTCGCGGCGGTCCAGGCCAGCGTGACGGACGAGGAGTCGGTCGCGGTGGCGTGCAGGGCGCCGGGGGCCGTGGGCGGCGCGGTGTCGGTGGCCGGGTCGACGGTGGTGACGGCCAGCGGGGCGCTCTCGGCGGAGGTGTTCCCTCGGGTGTCCTTGGCCCGGACGGTGAAGGAGTAGGCGGTGGCG
This sequence comes from Streptomyces sp. NPDC048211, assembly GCF_043202315.1. Taxonomy (NCBI): domain Bacteria; kingdom Bacillati; phylum Actinomycetota; class Actinomycetes; order Kitasatosporales; family Streptomycetaceae; genus Streptomyces; species Streptomyces sp. NPDC048211. The sequence continues at coordinate 450,966 of NZ_JBIDAD010000002.1, read as the reverse complement.
GGAGTCAGGCCGGTGACGGTGGCGGTGGTCGCCGCGGTGGCCGAGCCGACCACCTTGCCGCCCGCCAGGATGTCGTACGAGGCCACGGGGAAGTCCCCGGCCGCGGAGGCCGTCCAGGACAGCGAGGCGGTGCGGGCGGTGACGTCGGTCCGCTTCAGGCCGCCGGGCGCGCCGGGCGGTGCGTCAGCGGATCCGTCGCACTTGTCGCCGTTGATCCGGCAGCCGGTCGGCGCGGTGATGGGACCGGTGGCGACGAACCAGAAGCTGTACGGCTCGGTGGTGCTGTGCGCGGCGACGGTCCCGTTGTAGTGGGCGTTGACCGCCGTGATGTGGCTGCCCTGCGTGGTGACGGTGCCGTTGTACGAGGAGCTGATCGCGACCCCGGCGGGCAGGTCGAACGCGAGGCTCCAGCCGGTGACGGCCGTGTCGGTGTCGTTGCGCAGGATGTAGGTCCCCTTCCACCATGGGCCGTTGTCGGCCGAGGTGAAGGTCGCCGTGAGCTTGCCCGCCGCGTGCGCGGGGCCGGCCTGGAGGGACAGCAGGGCGAGGAGGAGGGTGAGGACGGCGAGCAGTGCGGTCGCCGTTCTCCGTCTGAGGGGCATGTGCTCGAACATGGTTCTCCCTTGCGGCTGGGACCGGTGAGGCGGTCCTCGGGGGGAGCGGTTTCGTCGTTCCATGGAGCACAGGGGAAAGTAATTGGTCTGGACCAACTCGTCAATAGGTACAGACCATTTGATGCCACCGGGGCTCACCGCCCGCAGCGCGGGGAGCCCCGGAAGTGCCGCTCAGCCGCCGAGCACGACGGTGCGCGCCGCCGAGAAGTCACCCCACTTGCCGTCCGGAAGCTTGGCGCGGATCTTCATCGAATGACGGGTGCCGCGCGGCTCACCGACGGTGAGCCGGTAGCTCGCCCGGCCCTCGGGCGGTTCGCCGCCCCAGACGATGGTGGTGGTGAGCCGGCCGTCCAGATAGAGCTGGTAGGCGGGTATCTTCCCGCCCGTCTCCGGCTGCTTCCAGTCCAGGTCCACGGCGTACTCCTTGCCCTGGGCGCTGCTCGTGATCCGCAGGTCCGTGGGGGCGGTACTGGCTGGTGCGCCGGGGGCGGTCGCGGTGGTGAGGTCGAAGGTGTTGCTGTCGGGCGACGAGGTGTCGGCCGCGTCGCGGGCGCGGACCGTGAAGGTGTAGATGGTCCCGGGGCGCAGCCCGGTCAGGCGGGCCGTGGTCCGCGTGCCGGGAACGCTGTGGATGCGGGAGCCCTCCTGGTAGATGTCGTACGAGGTGACGCCGACATCGTCCGTCGAGCCGCCCCAGGACAGGGTCGCGGCCTTGCCGCCGTCGGCCTTGCCGCGCAGTTTCACCGGCCGGGTGGGGGCCTCGTGGTCGGCGGGGGTGGGGGCGGGGGTCGTGACGGCCGCGGCGGCGCTCGGCGCGGAGAGGTTCCCGGCGGCATCCCGGGCCCGGACCGTGAAGGTGTACGCGGTCGAGGCCGTCAGCCCGTCGACGTCGATCATCACCTTGGCCGCCGCGACGGACTTGACCTTCCTCCCCTGGCGGTAGACCTCGTACCCGGTGACAGCCGTGTCGTCGGTGGCCGGCTCCCACATGACATGCGCGGAGGTGGCGCTGCTCGCCTGGACGGTCACCCCGCGGGGTGCGGTCGGCTTCCCGGTGTCGGCCTCGGCCTCCGAGCCGCAGGCGGTGAGCGCGGCGAGGAGCAGGGCGGCGGAACAGGCCAACGCGGCGGTTGCGTGGGGGCGTTGCACGGTGGAACCTTCCATCCGGGAGCAATGGTCCAGACCTGTATCGCATGGTGCGGGGGTCGCCGACAAGAGGACGGAGCGGAACGTTCCGCAATGTGCCGGTGTGCACCTCCCGCCGCGCTCCGTACCACCTGACGGGCTGTCGCCCATGCCGTACGTGAGAGGCGTGGTGCCGACCCGGCGCCCCCTTCGCCGCCGGTCCGCCCGCCGGACCGGCGGGATCCGGTCGGCCCGGCCGGATCATTCTGCCGGGACGCGTGGAGCGCCGAGCGATGATTCCGGGGCTCTCGGGCAGTCTGCACAGGTATGGATACGCAGACGAATTCCGCACCCCTCCTCGACCTCGAACCCGCGGTCCGGCAGATCGCCGGCCTGCTCGACGGCATCGACGACACCCGCCTGACCGCACCGACTCCGTGCCCCGACGTGACGGTGGGCGCCCTGCTCGCTCACGTCGAAGGGCTGGCCGTGGCCTTTCGCGATGCCGCGCGCAAGGAGCTCGGCGCGACGACCGACACGGCGCCCTCCGTGGAATCGGGGGTGCTGACGGACGGGTGGCGCGGCACCCTGCCCGTGGCGCTCGACGAGATGGCGGCGGCCTGGCGCGCTCCCGATGCCTGGCAGGGCATGACCCGGGCGGGCAGCGTGGACCTGCCGGGCCAGGTGGCCGGCATGGTCGCGCTCAACGAGCTGGTGCTGCACGGCTGGGACCTGGCGCGGTCGACCGGGCAGCCGTACGGGGCCGAGGAGGCTCATCTGCGCAACACGCTGGCGCTGCTGGCCGACCTGGGTGACAACCCGCCGGCCACGTCCCCCTTCGGCCCGCCGGTTCCGGTCGCGGACGACGCACCCCTGCTGGACCGGGCCGTCGCCCGGAGCGGCAGGCGCCCGGACTGGCACCCGGAGAGCTGAGCCCGGGTGCCACCGCCACCCGTCGGCCGGTGACGAACTCAGCTGGTGAAGAACTCCGTGATCTGGTGGGCGACCTGGTCGGCGTGGACCTGGTGCACCTGGTGGCCGCCTCCGAGGGTGAGGAGGTGGCAGTCCGGGATCAGGGTGGCCATGTCCTGGAGGCGGCCCTGCGGCATGGTGCTGGCCGGGCCGCCGGCGAGCATGAGCGTCGGGGCGACGATCTCGCCGAGGCCCTCCTCCCATGCCGGGTCGGGGTCGGCCAGTTGGTTGCGCACGGCCTCGATCACGGCCTCGTCGTAGTCGACCGGCCCGTCGGACCGCACGTCCGGCCCGACCGTCCCCGGGAAGGGCGGCGGGGTCTCCACCAGCACCAGCCGCTCCACCCGGTCCGCGTGCTGCTGGGCGAACAGGTGGGCGACGACACCGCCCACCCCGTGGCCGACCAGGCCGACGCGGTCGAGCTCGCACGCGTCGAGGAAGCCGAAGAGGTCGTCGAGCATCAGCTCGAAGTCGTACTCGTCGGGCCAGTCGCTCTCCCCGTGACCGCGCAGGTCGAGGCCGTACACCCGCCATTCCTGACCGAGCAGACTCCCGGCCGCCTCCCAGCTCGCGGCGGAATCGCCGAGGCCGTGCAGCAGCACGACGGGCGAGCCGAACGGGTCGCCCCAGGTCCGGTACGCCAGACGTACATCGCCGACATCCACAACAGACTGATCATCCATACCCCTGACGCTACAGCCGAATGAGGGAAGATCACTCCCGCGGCCTGGCAGGCTGGACAGGTGAAGCCCACCCCGCGTTCCCTGGTCAGCCCCCTCGCCGCTCTCGTCATCGCCCTCGCCGCACTGTCCGGCTGTACGGGGGCGGAGCCCGGCGACTCCTCCGGCAAGGGGGCCGCCGATGCCGGGCTCGACGATCCGGCGAAGAAGGACATCGCCATGAAGCTGGTCTCCAGCGCGGAGAACTCGACCCTGGACTGGAAGGCCCAGTACACGTACATCCAGGACATCGGCGACGGCCGCGGCTACACGGCCGGCATCATCGGCTTCTGCTCCGGCACCGGCGACATGCTGAGCGTGGTGGAGCGGTACGCGAAGGCCCGGCCCGGGAACGCACTGGAGCGGTTCCTGCCCGCCCTGCGGGCAGTCAGGGGGACCGACGCGCACACGGGACTCGGCCGTCCGTTCACGGAGGCATGGGCCGAGGCCGCCGATGACGCGGCTTTCCGCAGGGCCCAGGACACCGAGCGGGACCGGTCGTACTTCGACCCCGCGGTCAGGCAGGCGAAGGAGGACGGGCTGAGCGCGCTGGGCCAGTTCATCTACTACGACGCCTACGTGATGCACGGGGCCGGTGACACGGAGGGCACCGTCGGCTTCCGTACGATGCGCCGCGAGGCGCTCGCCGAGGAACCGTCACCGGCCGACGGCGGCGACGAGGAGGCGTACCTCGACGCCTTCCTCGACGCCCGGGTCGCGGCGATCCGCAAGGAGCCCTCGCACACCGACACCAGCCGGGTCGAGACGGAGCAGCGGGTGTTCGTACGTCAGGGCAGGCTCGATCTGGAGACACCGCTGCGGTGGAAGGTGTACGACGACAGCTACCTGATCAAGGATCCGGACGGTTCGTAAACCCATGATCCAAGGGCGCGCGAAGCGTTGACCCATGCGTCCGTGTGCGCCGGTGCGCACCGCATGTGACCTGCGCTTTCACTTCCGGGGGACCCTGTGTCCCCGGCCGTGTCCGGGGCGCCCGCCGACCCGTTGAGGCGGGCGAACGGCACACGCTTCGTGGGCCGGATCACCGAGGAGTTTGCGACATGATGAAGAAGATTCTGCTGGCCGCGGCCATGCTGACCGCAGGCCTGGGACTGGCCGTATCGCCCGCCGCCCAGGCCGCCCCGAGCGCGGTCGCCGCACAAGGCGTCGAGGCGGCACCGACCCTCGTCTGCACGGTCAACGACAACGGGGTGAACTTCCGCGGCGGGCCGGGGACGGACTACCCCGTGCTGGGCCAGGTGAACCGTGGACAGAACCTCGACTACCGCGGCCAGCAGGGCAACTGGGTGATGGGCGACCTGTGGGGCGGCCCCACGGGCGTCTGGATCCATGTGGCCTACCTGAACTGCTGAGCCGGAGTTCCGCCGCCCCGTACCGACCGCTCCGGCGGCCGGTGCGGGGCCCTCGCGATTCCGGGACTCGCCCAACTCGTCGGCGTCGAAGGGGTGTACGACCGTCGTTCGACTCTGATAGGAAAGCTTCCTAACAGAATCATCGGAACGACGAACTCCCTTGGAGGACTGGTGCACGCTCCCCACAAGCGCACCGCACGTCGCAACAACCGATCCGTGCGCGTCGCACTCGTCGCGCTCGGCCTGACCCTCACGGCGATTCCCGCCACGGCCTTCGCCGGCACCGACCCCGCCCCCACGGCGGTTCACCACCAGGAGGCAGCCGCGACCGGGCTCGACGATCCGGCGAAGAAGGACATCGCCATGCAGCTGGTCTCCAGTGCGGAGAACTCCTCACTGGACTGGAAGGGCCAGTACGGCTACATCGAGGACATCGGCGACGGCCGCGGCTACACCGCGGGCATCATCGGCTTCTGTTCGGGCACCGGGGACATGCTCGACCTGGTGGAGCTGTACACGCAGCGGGAGCCGGACAACGCCCTCGCGGAGTACTTGCCGGCGCTGCGCGAGGTGGACGGCACCGATTCGCACGAGGGCCTCGACCCCGGCTTCGACGACGCCTGGGAGACGGCCGCCCAGGATCCGGCGTTCCAGCAGGCTCAGAACGACGAGCGCGACCGGGTGTACTTCGACCCGGCGGTCAGCCGGGGCAAGAGCGACGGACTGGGCACGCTCGGCCAGTTCGCGTACTACGACGCCATCGTGATGCACGGCGACGGCGGCGACAGCACGAGTTTCGGTGCCATTCGCAAGCGTGCCCTCGCGAAGGCGAAGCCGCCGGCCCAGGGCGGCAACGAGGTCACCTACCTCAACGCCTTCATGGACGCGCGGGTCTGGGCCATGCAGCAGGAGGAGGCCCACTCGGACACCAGCCGGGTGGACACCGCCCAGCGGGTCTTCCTGAACAAAGGCAATCTGAACCTGGATCCGCCGCTCGACTGGAAGGTCTACGGCGACAGCTTCCACATCGGCTGACGCCCCCGGGCAGGAAACAGCTGCGGCGCGTACGGCCGCCCTCGCGGGCGATTCCGTACGCGCCACAGTGCTATGACGATCACTCAGTGGACGCCCACCGGAGCCGCGTTGACCGGTTCGTGGTCCTGATGCTCCGGTCCGACCCCCTCGTCCGGCTTGCGGCCCAGGTGGTTGAAGGCCAGGTTGAGGACGATCGCCACGACGCATCCGGTCGAGATCCCCGAGTCGAGGACGACGAGCAGATCCTTCGGGAAGGCGTGGTAGAACTCCGGCGCCGCGATCGGGATCAGCCCTATGCCCACGGCCGCTGCCACGATCAGCGCGTTCTCGCCCTTCTCCAGTGCGGCGCCGGCCAGCGTCTGGATGCCGCTGGCGGCGACCGAGCCGAAGAGCACGATGCCCGCGCCGCCCAGCACCGGAAGCGGCACCAGCGCGATGACGGACGCGGCCACCGGACACAGGCCGAGCAGGATGAGGATGCCGCCGCCCGCGGCGACGACGAAGCGGCTGCGGACCTTCGTCATCGCCACCAGCCCGATGTTCTGCGCGAAGGCGCTGCACATGAAGCCGTTGAACAGCGGGCTGATGGCGCTGCCCAGGGTGTCGGCGCGCAGGCCGCCCTCGATGGTCCGCTCGTCGGCCGGCCGGTCGACGATCTTGCCGAGGGCCAGCATGTCCGCCGTCGACTCGGTCATGCAGACCAGCATCACGATGCACATCGAGACGATCGCGGCGATCTCGAACTGCGGTGCTCCGAAGTGGAACGGGGTGGGGAAGCCGACGACATCGGCGTCCTTGATGGCGCCGAAGTCGGTGATGCCGACCGGAATCGCGATGAGTGTGCCGACGACGAGTCCGAGCAGGATCGCGATCTGCTGGAGGAAGCCGCGCAGCAGCTTCCGCAGGGCGAGGACGATCACCAGGGTGACTGCCGCCATCGTGATGTTGGTGGTGGAACCGTAGTCGTCGGCCGTGGCGTTGCCGCCCTGGGACCAGTTGAAGGCGACCGGCAGCAGGGAGACACCGATCAGGGTGATGACCGTGCCCGTGACGACGGGCGGGAAGAAGCGGACCAGCTTGCCGAAATAGGGGGCGAGGACGAATCCGAGGAGGCTGGCGACGATGATCGCGCCGAAGATCACGGCGATGCCGTCGTCTCCGCGGTCCTTGCCGATCGCCACCATCGGCGTCACCCCGGCGAACGAGACGCCGTTGACGAACGGGAGCCGGGCGCCTATGCGCCAGAAGCCGAGCGTCTGGAGCAGGGTGGCTATCCCCGCGGTGAACAGGCTCGCCCCCATCAGGAAGGCGGTCTCCTTGGCGGTGAGACCCACGGCGGGTCCCACGATCATGGGCGGGGCCACCACGCCCGCGTACATCGCGGCCACGTGCTGGAGGCCGCTGGTGAACATCTTCAGTGGGGGGAGCGTCTCGTCGACCGGATGCTTGCGGTCGGACCGATTCGGTTCCGGGTCGGGTGCTGCACTTGCGTCGTTGCGAAACCTGGGCGTAGCTGCCACGGCGGTTCCTCCGGTCGGGTACACATCTGCGGCGACGTGGGTGTCAGGGAGGTGGTGCCGGGTCCGGCCGCCGGGACATGCGCCAGAGATGTCCGTCGGACCGGGTCCCGTGTGGTGCGTTGATGCAGGTGGGGCAGGTCGTGCAGCTGGTGCGGGCAGCTTGGGTCACCGGTACGGGAGGCGCGTACGTCTGAGGTACGCGCCTCCCCTACCGGTTGCCGTGGACCCCGCTCGGGTCCACGGCGGCCGGCCGAGGGCCGTCCCCCTCGGCCGGCCTGTATCGGGGGGTGCCGGACCGGCGGCCTCTCAGGCTCCGGCGGCGATCTGCGCGAGGCGGCGGGCCTCGTCGCGGGTGGCGCGGGCGATGGCGTCCTCGTCCACGGTGACGAGGCTGCTGGACTCGACGACCGGCTTGCCGTCGACGAGCGAGAGGGTGACGGGGGCGGCGGCGCCGAAGACCAGGGCGGTCACCGGGTCGGCGATGGAGGCGTGGGCGAGCGTGTCCAGCTTCCACAGCACGAGGTCGGCGAGCTTTCCGGGCTCCAGGGAGCCGATCTGGTCCGCGCGTCCGAGGACCTGGGCGCCACCGTACGTACCCAGGCGCAGGGCCTGACGGGCATTCAGGGCGCGTTCGCGGTGCGGGCCGAGGCGGTTGATGAGGAGGGCGTTGCGCAGCTCGGTGTGGAGTTCGCCGGACTCGTTGGAGGCCGTGCCGTCGACGCCGAGGCCGACCGGGACGCCGGCGGCGAGCATGTCCGGGACCCGGGCGATGCCCGCGGCGAGGCGGGCGTTGGAGGACGGGCAGTGCGCGACGCCGGTTCCGGTGCGGGCGAAGGCGGCGATGTCGGAGTCGTTCATGTGGACGCAGTGCGCCATCCACACGTCGGCGCCGAGCCAGCCGGTCGACTCGAAGTAGTCGGTCGGGCCCATGCCGAACAGCTCGTGGCAGAACTTCTCCTCCTCCACGGTCTCCGAGCCGTGGGTGTGCAGCCTGACCCCGCGCCGGCGGGCCAGCTCGGCTCCCTCACGCATCAGTTCGGTCGATACGGAGAACGGCGAGCAGGGCGCGACGGCGATCTGGGTCATCGCGTCGAAGGAGGCGTCGTGATGGGCGTCGATGGTCGCCTCGGTAGCGGCCAGGGCACCTTCGAGCGTCTCCACGGCGAAGTCCGGCGGCAGCCCGCCGTCCTTCTCGCTGCGGTCCATGGACCCGCGGGCGAGGGTGAACCGTACGCCCATGTCGCGGGCGGCGCCGATGATCGCGCCGGACAGGTCGCCGGAGCCCTTCGGGTAGACGTAGTGGTGGTCCATCGCGGTGGTGACACCGCCGCGGGCCATCATGGCGAGCGAGCCCTGCGCGGCGGTGCGGGCCATCGGCTCTTCGATGCGCGCCCACGTCGGGTACAGCGCGACCAGCCACTCGAAGAGGTTGTGGTCCGTGGCCAGGCCGCGGGTGATCCACTGGTAGAAGTGGTGGTGCGTGTTGATCAGACCGGGCGTGACGAGGTGTCCGGTGGCGTCGATCCTGCGAACGACGTTCTCCAGGCCCTCCGGTGCCCGGCCGGCGCCGACGGACTCGATGCGGTTGCCCGCGACGACCACATGACCCGAGGCGTACTCGGTGTCGTCGGCGTCGACGGTCGCGATCGAGCAGTTCTCGATGACGATGCGTTCCACTCGGTCGGACGCTGCCGGTGCTGCCATGGTGCTTCCTTCTCTCATCAGCGATGTGGGCACGGCAGGACCCTAGGAGGATTTGAGTGCCACAGCCGTGCGGCTGTGGGTGCCGAGATGGTGGAAGAACAGGTTGAGCAGGACCGCGACGAGCGCGCCGGCGCTGATGCCGGAGCCGAGCACGGTCTGTGCCCAGGACGGGAATCCCGCGTAGAAGCCGGGCGCGGCGAGCGGGATGATGCCCGCGCCGAGCGCCACGGCGACCAGGATGATGTTGGAGCTGTCGTCGAGCCCAGCCTCGGAGAGCGTCCGGATGCCGCTGACGGCGATCGAGCCGAACAGGACGATGCCTGCGCCGCCGAGCACGGGCATGGGCACGAGCGAGACGACCGCGCCGAGGACCGGGAAGACGCCGAGGACCAGCAGGGCGCCTCCGGCGGCCGCGACCACGTATCGGCTGCGCACCTTCGTCAGCGACACCACGCCGACGTTCTGGGCGAAGGCGCTGGTGGGGAAGCCGCCGAAGACCGGTCCTACGAGGGTGGCGATGCCGTCCGTGCGCAGTCCGCGGGTGATGGTCCGGCCGTCGGTGCGCCGGCCGCAGATCTCGCCGAGCGCGAGCATGCCCGCGGACGACTCGGTCATCAGGACGAGCATCACGATGCAGAGCGAGAGGATGGCGGCGGGCTGGAACTCGGGGGCACCGAAGGCGAAGGGGCTGGGCAGGGCGGCGACCGGCGCGGACCCGATCGCGGAGAAGTCCGCGAGCCCGAACGGCACGGCGGCCAGTGTTCCGACCAACAGGCCGATGAGCAGGGCTACTTGTTTGAGGAACCCACGCCCGAAACGCTGGACGATCAGGATGACGGTGAGCGTGAAGGCGGCGAGGGCGAGGTACTTCATGGCGCCGAAGTCGGCTGCCGTCCTGTCGCCGCCCTGCGCCCAGGCGACCGGGACCGGCATCAGGGTGACGCCGATGAGTGTGATGACGACGCCCGTGACGAGGGGCGGGAAGAACCGCAGCAGTCTGCCGAAGAACGGTCCGACGGCCAGGCAGAACACCCCGGCGACGAGCACCGCCCCGTAGATCGCGGGCAGTTGGTGCCCCGGGGCGCTGGTCTCGGCGATGGCGAGCATCGGGGCGATGCCCGCGGACGAGGCGGCGTTGACGAACGGCAGCCGGTTGCCGGCGAAGCCTCCGATGCCGAGCGTCTGGAGGAGGGTGGCGCAGCCGGCGATCAGAAGGCTCGCCGCGATCAGCCGGGTCATACCGGCCTGGTCGAGGCCGACGGCCTGTCCGATGATGAGAGGTGGGGTGACGACGCCCGCGTACATGGCGGCGATGTGCTGGAGCGCGGCGGGGACGAGCCGCGAGGGGGCGGGCTTCTCGTCCACCGGGTGGACCGGGCTCTCCAGCGGGGTGGGACACGGGCCTTCTGCTTCTGCGGGCCCAAGTGCAGGCTGTGCCATGGGAATTCCCTCCGGGCCGGCCGGCTCCCGTCCGCTGTGGACGGACGGGAGCCGGCGCGGCACCGCGTCAGAGGTTGGTCATGTCGACCGGGATCTGCGGCTCGACGCCGTCCCGCAGCACGGTGGCCTCGATGAGCCCGTACGGACGGTCGGCCGCGAAGTAGACCTCGTTGTCGTTCTTGAGGCCGAACGGCTCCAGGTCCACCAGGAAGTGGTGGTTGTTCGGGAGCGAGAAGCGGATCTCGTCGATCTCGCTGCGGCTGTTGATGATCCGCGATCCCATCTGGTACAGCGTCTGCTGGAGCGACAGGGAGTACGTCTCGGCGAAGGCCTGGAGCATGTGCTTGCGCGCCTGCTCGTAGGACTTCTCCCAGTTCGGCATCCGCTGCTCGTCGCTGGTCCAGTTGTAGCGCCAGCGGGCGGAGACGTCGGTGGCCAGGATGCGGTCGTACGCCTCCTTGAGCGTCGTGTACTTGTCCTTGACGTAGCCCCAGAACTCGGAGTTGGTCGAGTTCATCACCGTCAGGTCCTTGAGACCGGAGATGACCTGCCACTTCTCACCGTCGAAGGTGATCTGGCTGGTGCGGATCTCCTGGTTCTTGCGGACGAAGGAGTGATTGACCTCGTCGGAGCCGATGAACCGCGAGTTGCCGTCGGAGGTGGCGATGCGCTCCCAGGCGTACTCCTCGATCCGGATCCGCGCGGTCTTGATCGGCTCCTGCGACGTCACGAAGTGACGGGCGAGGTGGATGCCGAACTGTTCGGCGGACTCGATGCCGTGCTCCTTGGCGAACGCGAACACCGTGTTCTTGGTGGTGTCCGTGGGCAGGACGTTCGCGTTGGAGCCGGAGTAGTGGACGTCGTCCATGTCGCCGGACAGGGCGACCGAGACGTTCAGGTCCTTGATGTGGTGGGTGTCGCCGTCCCGCGTGATCTTGACGACGCGGTTCTCTGCTTTGCCGTACTGGTTCTGGCCGAGAATCGTGGGCATGTGTCTGCTAGCTCCCTCGGTATACGGAGTAGCCGAACGGGTTGAGCAGCAGCGGTACGTGATAGTGCTCGCCCGGGGTGACGGCGAACGTGATCGCCACCTCCGGGAAGAACGCGCCGCTGTCCCTTACGCGGGGGGCGTCCTGCTGCGCCTCGGCTTGCTTCTTGGCGGTGAAGTACGACTCGGTCTCGAAGTCGAGCCGTACGTGGGTGGTGCCTTCCGGCAGGGCCGGCAGGTCCTTGCAGCGCCCGTCCGCATCGGTCGCGGATCCGCCCAGTGCCGCCCAGGGCGCGTCGCTGCCCGAGCGGGCGGCGAGCGAGACGGCTACGGCTGCGGCGGGGCGGCCGATGCTGGTGTCCAGGATGTGGGTGGACACCGATGCGGTGGCGAAGGTGCTCAAGACCTTCACTCTCCTTCTGTTGCGAGCTCTTACGAGTCGTCCGTGACGAGACGGGTGAGGCGGATGCGGTTGATCTTGCCCAGTTCGGTGCGCACGATCGCTCGCTCCTGCTCCGGCGTGTTCCCGGTCCGGGACTTCACCGCGTCACGCATCTGCTCACCGGTGGCCCCGGTGGCGCAGATCAGGAAGACATGTCCGAACCGCTCCTGGTAGGCCAGGTTGAGTGCGAGCATCTCGGCCTTGAGCTCCTCGGTGGCGCCGGCCATCCCCCGCTGTTCGCGGGAGGAGGTCGGGTCCCCGGGCTTCGGGCGGCCGATCGGCGGGTGACCGGCCATGGCCTCGGCCAGGTCCTGCGCGTCGAGTGCCGCCGTGGCGGTGTCGCTCGCGGAGAACAGGGCTTCGGCGGTGGCGTACGGACGGCGGGAGAGGATCGCTCTTCCCCAGGCCGCACTGGCACAGATCTCGTGCAGCGCGGTGGCCGCCTCGTCGTCCGCCAGGGTGTTGAACCGGGCGAGGCCCGGCGTGGAGCTCGAAGTCACGGGAGCCTCCGTGGCTGTATTTCGCTGTGCGTTGGTCGGGCTGCGGATAGCTAACGCCCTCCACAACACCACGTCAACACTTTGTTGAAATTCCGTTCATGTAAAAAACCGTCGCCCGGTGGTCCGGACGACGGCTCGCGTGTTCATGTGCTGTTTACATCCACCCGGGGGCCCAACTACTCACCTTTGGATTCCCTGTTCAGGTAGTTGTAGACGGTGAAGCGGGAGACCCCCAGGGCCCCCGCCACCGTCTCGACGCCGTGCCGCACCGAGAAGGCACCGCGTGCCTCCAGAGTCCGTACGGCCTCCTGCTTGGCCCTGCGGTCCAGTTCGGCGAGCGGCTTGCCGTGCCGGCGTTCCATCGCGGCCAGGATGTGGTCCAGCGAGTCGGAGAGCTGCGGCAGCCGGACCGCTATGACGTCCTCGCCCTCCCAGGCCAGGACGACATCGTCGGCCTGCGCCTGGTCGGGTCCGAGCAGCTCGGCGCCCATGGCGTCGACGAGCGGCTTCACGGCGGCGACGAGGGGGTGATCCGCGGCCTCGGTCACTTCGGGTCCTCCCCGATGACGTTGACCTGGAGCGAGACCCGGGTGGCACCCGATGCCAGGGCCTTGCGCAGCAGGGAGTCCACCGCGGTGAGCACCTCGTCGGCGCCGCCCTCCGCCGTGTTGCCGAAGGGGCCGACATCGACCGCGTCCAGCTCGGCCGACTGGATCACCTCGCGGGCCACGACCGCGTGGGCCGGTGCCTCGTCGAGATCGAAGGGCTCGGTGGTGAACTCCACTCTCAAGCGCACTGTGTCTCCCTCATGCGTCGCACCGCGTCCGGGGCGACCCGCGGCTCGGGCACGACCCTAACCCGCTCGCGGTCTACAGCGGCAGCACGCAGACCGCGGCCGGGGCGGGGAACGGGGTCCCGGACGGCGTCAGGGCGCCGGTGTCCCCGTCGACCCGGAAGGCGGTGACCGTGCCGGAGCGCTGGTTGGCGGCGAAGAGGAGGGTGCCGTCCGGGGAGAAGGCCGTGTGCCGGGGGAAGTCGCCGCCCACCGGCACGGTGTCCAGCAGCCTCAGCGCCGCCCCGCCGTCCTCGACGGCGTACCGGGTGAGGCTGTTGTGTCCCCGGTTGGCGAGGTAGGCGAAGCGGCCGTCGCCGGTGACCAGGAGCTGGGCGGGGTAGCTGGTGCCCTCGCCCGTTCCGGTGGACTGCGGGGTACCGGGGGTCAGGGTGCCGGTGGCGGGGTCGTAGCCGCAGACCACCACCGTGTTGTCGAGCTCGCACGCGAGGTAGGCGTGGCGGCCGCCCGGATGGAAGGTGAGATGGCGCGGTCCGGCGCCCGGACGCAGTGCGGCGTACGAGAGCTGCTCAAGGGTGCCGCGGTCCTCGTCGAGGCGGTAGGTGTACACCGTGTCGTTGCCCAGGTCGACGGCGAGGACGTGACCGCCGTCGGGGGCGGTGACGATCTGGTGGGCGTGGGGTCCGTCCTGACCGGGGCCGGGCGCGGGCGCGGTGTGGGCGACCAGGTCCGTGCGCTCCCCCACCGATCCGTCGGCGGCGAGCGGGTGCACGGCGACGCTGCCGGAGGTGTAGTTGGCACTGAGCAGCCACCGCCCGCCCGGGTGGACCGAGAGGTGGCAGGGGCCGGCGCCGCCGGTGGACCGCGTCCCCAGCACCCGGAACGTCCCGTCCTCGGCGAGCGACACGGCCGTGACACCGCCGTCGTCCTGCTCGTCGACGGCGTACAGGGTGCTGCCGGTGGGGTGCAGCGCGAGGTACGAGGGGTTCTCGACGCCGGTGACGGAGGTTCGGGAGGTGAGGGAGCCGGTCGCGGTGTCGTACGCGGCGACGCCGACACCCGTGCCTCCCGGGGTGGTCGAGGTGTAGGTGCCCAGGAAGAGCGTTCCGGTCCGGCGCACCGCCCCGTGCCTCACGGGGCGGTGCGCCGGACCGGGGCGGTGTTCGCTGCGGGGAAGCCCGGGGGCGAGGGCGAGGGCGCCGCCCGTCAGGAGTGCTCCGAGGACGGTGCGGCGGCTGGTGGGGGGTGTCATGCGAGGCACCTCGTGGGGGTCGATGGCGTCGGATGTGTCAGACACAGTGGCCTTCCCCGGTGGTCCGCGCAAGAGACGCACCGGCCATTGCGCAGGGCGCAACGGATCGGGGACCGGGCCCGGGGAGCACGGATCAGCCGCCGGACTGGATGTCACCGCGGGTGGACGACGTGATCGGGTCCCCCTGGGCGAAGTCCCCCGGCGGGATCCCCGGATGGTGTCCGCCCTCCACCGGCTCCACGGCGGCCGCCGGGCCGAGGGCCAGCCGGGAGACGATCCGGTAGCGGTCACCGCGGTAGAGCGAGTGCACGTACTCCACGGGGCAGCCGGTCGTGTCCGAGGTCAGGCGCTCGAAGAGGAGGGCCGGGGAGAGCTCCGGTACGTCCAGGAGCCGGGCCTCGGCCCGGGTCACCACGGTGGGCTCGATGGCCTGGACCGCTTCGTGGACGTGCACGTCGTGGCGCTCGCGCAGATGCTCGTACAGGTCGCCGTGCTCCAGTTCCTGGGCGGACAGGCCCGGAACCAGCTCGGCCCGGATGTGCAGGTGCTCGATCGCCATCGGGGTGCCGTCGACCAGCCGCAGCCGGGCCACGTACACGATCTCCGCCGCGGGCGACATGCGCAGCTTGCGGCCGACCCGGGCGCCCGCCTGGAGGGTGGTGAACTCCAGCAGCCGGCTCGACCAGGCCCCCGCCGCCTGCGGGACCGTCAGGGCCAGGTCGGCCGAGATGAGCTCCTGGGTGATCTTCGCAGGTGCGACGAACATGCCGCGGCCGTGCTCGCGCACCAGTAGCCCGACGGCCACCAGCTCGTCGATCGCCGCGCGCAGGGTGGGCCTCGAGACGCCGAGCGTGGCGCACAGCGCGCGCTCCGAAGGGATGGCGTCACCCGGGCGGCGTGACTCGATCAGCTCCAGTACGGCGTCGCGGGCCCGTTCCCGTTTGAGCACCGTTCCCGATGCGTCGGCGTCCATGTGCTGCCCCTCCTGACCTTTCTCTCACTTACCAGTTGAGCAACCAGTGAAGCGAACTCACGCACTGGTCAGGTGAAGTGTAACCGGCCATCGGTGAATCATCCCGGACCGGATTTCCGAGAGATCAATAAAATCCTTGTCCACCAAGGGGGTTGACGGCCCCATTGGTCTATGCCACCTTCATCCACCATCAAGAGGTGAGCTGTCCAGTGGGCTTCACTGGTCAGGTGGTCAGGTCCTTGTCTTCCAGAGGTGAACCGTGAAGTACCGCTTGCTTGCCGGTGGGTCCGCGCTCGTGATGGCCGCCGTTCTCAGTGCCTGCAGCTCGTCGTCCGACTCGGCCGACGCGTCCGGTGACGGACCGACGGACATCGACGTGTGGCTGATGCGCGACAGCGTCTCCGCCCAGTTCCAGAAGGAGTTCGTGAAGGGCTTCGAGGCCGCACACCCCACGATCAAGGTCCGGGTGCAGATACAGGAGTGGGACGGCATCGGTGAGAAGATCACCGCCGCGCTGGCCAGCAACGACGCACCCGACGTGATCGAGAGCGGCAACACGCAGGTCGCCCAGTTCGCCCAGAGCGGCGGCCTGCTCGACCTGAGCGACAAGGTCGACGAGCTGAACGGCAAGGACTGGCTCAAGGGGCTCGCCGAGCCGGGGGCGTACGAGGGCAAGCAGTACGGCATCCCGTACTACGCGGCCAACCGCGTCGTCATCTACCGCACCGACCTGTTCGAGAAGGCGGGAGTCGACGCGTCCGCCATCAAGACGCGCGAGCAGTGGACCGAGGCCACCGCAAAGCTCAACAGGGGGGGCACGCAGGGCATCTACCTGCCCGGTCAGATGTGGTACGCGCTGGCGGGCTTCGTCTGGGACGAGGGCGGCGACCTCGCCACCGAGTCCGGCGGCAAGTGGAAGGGCACCCTGGACACTCCCGAGGCGCTGCGCGGGATGGAGTTCTACGAGCAGCTCCAGGCACTCGGCAAGGGGCCGAAGGACTCCGACGAGGACTCCCCGCCGCAGGCCGACGTGATGGCCCAGGGCAAGACGGCCCAGGTGATCTCCACGCCGGGCGGCGCCAACGTCGTCATGGAGAAGAACCCGGACCTGAAGGGCAAGCTCGGCTTCTTCCCGATCCCGGGCAAGAGCGCGGACACCCCGGGCGCCGTCTTCACCGGCGGCTCCGACCTGGTCATCCCCACGGCTTCCAGGCACCAGGAGGCGGCACTGACCTTCATCAAGGAGCTCACCGGTGACGCCTGGCAGAAGAAGCTGGCCGTGGCCATGAGCTACGTACCGAACCGAACGACGCTCGCCTCCGCCGTGGCGGGCGATCCGGGGGCCGCGGCGATGGCGGTCGGCGCGGCGAACGGGCACGCGACGCCCAACACCCCCGGCTGGGCCGCCGTCGAGGCGGAGAACCCGATCAAGGACTACATGGCCGCCGTGCTGACCGGCGGCGATCCGGCGAAGGAGGCCGCCAAGGCCTCCGCGGACATCACCCGGGCCATGAACACCTCTTCCTGATCCCTCGCCCATCCGCCCGACCACCGAGAGGAGGCGTGCCGTGTCGGTCATCCGGGAACGGACCGCACCCCCCAGCCGCCCGCTCCGCCCGGCGACCGGCACGGCACCGCCGCCGCGCCGCCGGCGCCAGCGGTCCGGAGAGCCGCGCGGCCTCTGGCCGTACGTCCTGATCGCCCCCGCCGTCGGCGGCATGCTCTATCTGCTGCTCTACCCGCTCCTGCGGGCCGTACTGATCTCGCTCCAGGACTTCCGGCTGCGCCAGCTCATCGTGGGCGACGCCGAGTTCGTCGGCCTGCGCAACTACCGGACGCTGCTGTCCGACCCCCGGTTCTGGGAGGTGGTCCGGCGCACCTTCCTGTTCATGGCCGTCAACGTGGCCCTGATCATGGTGATCGCGACCCTGGTCGCGCTGATGACCGAGCGGCTGGGCCGGTTCGGCCGCACCGTGGTGCTCAGTTCGCTGGTGCTGGCCTGGGCGATGCCGGTGGTCGCGGCCACCACGGTCTTCCAGTGGCTCTTCCACTCCGAGTTCGGCATCGTCAACAGCTTGCTGACCGAGGCCGGCTTCTCCTCCTTCGACCGGTATCCGTGGTTCGCGCACGGCACCGCCGCCTTCTCGATCCTCGTCCTGCTGATCGTCTGGCAGTCGGTGCCGTTCGCGGCGATCACCATCTACTCGGCGCTCACCACGGTCCCCGCGGAGCTGTACGAGTCCGCGCGGCTGGACGGGGCGACCGGCTCCCGGATCTTCCGTTCGGTCACCTTCCCGATGCTCCGGCCGATCTTCCTGCTGGTCTTCTCGCTCGAAGTGATCTGGACGTTCAAGGCGTTCGTCCAGATCTGGGTGATGACCCGCGGGGGGCCGGGCGACGCCACGACGATCCTGCCCGTCTACGCCGTGCAGAAGGCACTCGCGGGGCAGCGCTACGACCTGGGCTCGGCCGCCTCGATGATCACCGTGGTCCTGATGTCCGGGGTGCTCGTCCTCTACTTCCGCCAGATGCTCCGACAGGAGGACGCGTCCTGATGACCCTGCTGCGCCCGAGAGTCCGGCGGATCCCGCTGAACGCCGCCGCCGTACTCACCGTGCTGGTCTGTCTGTTCCCCGTCTACTGGATGGTCTCGACCGCGTTCAAGCCGTCGCGGGACATCCAGTCCACCGATCCGAAGCTCTTCCCGCACACCTGGACGCTCGACCACTTCCGTACCGCCGTGCAGGCCGACGGGTTCGAGCTGTTCTGGCGCAACAGCATCCTGGTGACGCTCAGCTCGATCCTGCTGGCGCTGCTGGTCGCCATCGGCTCCGCGTACGCCGTGGCCCGGATGCGGTGGAAGGGCCGGCGGCAGTTCATGCTCATGGTCTTCATCGCCCAGATGGCACCCTGGGAGTCGCTGATCATCCCGATCTACATCATCTCCCGCGACACGGACATGCTCGACCGGCTGCCGACCCTCACGCTCGTCTACTTCATGGTCACGCTGCCGTTCTCGATCGTGGTGCTGCGCGGCTTCATCGCCACCATTCCGCCGGAGCTGGAGGAGGCGGCACAGGTCGACGGGTGCACCCGGACCGGTGCGTTCCGGCGGGTGGCGCTGCCCCTGCTCGCACCGGGGCTGATGGCGACGTCGCTGTTCGGCTTCATCACCGCGTGGAACGAGTTCGCGTACGCCAACTTCCTGATCATCAAACACCAGGACAGCCGCACCCTGCCGGTCTGGCTGTCGTCGTTCCAGAACACCTTCGGCACCGACTGGGGCGCCACCATGGCCGCCTCGACCCTCTTCGCCCTGCCCGCGCTGGTCGTCTTCCTGCTGCTCCAGCGCCATGTCACCTCCGGCTTCGCGGCCGGCGCCGTCAAGGGCTGACGCCCGAGATCCGAACCCGGAGGCTCCTCGTGCCCGCATCACGCCCCGAACAGTCCCTCGTCCCCCGCCCGCGCAAGGTCTCGGCCCGCCCCGGCCGGTTCACCCTCGACCAGGACACCTCGGTGCGGGCCTATCCCGGCGCGGAGGGCGCCGCCGACCTGCTGCGCACCCTGCTCGCCCCGGCCACCGGTCTGCCTCTCCCGCCCTCCGCCACCGGCCGCATCGTGCTGGCACTCGACCCTCAGCTCGGCGGCCTCGGCGAGGAGGGCTACGGACTCACCATCAGCCCGGACGCCATTCTGCTGCGCGCCGCGCGGCTGCCGGGCCTGCTCTGCGGTGTCCAGACGATCCGTCAGCTGCTGCCCGCCGAGGCCCTGTCGGGCACGGCGCAGCGGGACGCCCCGTGGATGCTGCCCTGCGTCGAGATCAGCGACGTGCCCGCGTACCCGTGGCGGGGGTCGATGCTCGACGTCGCCCGGCACTTCCAGCCGGTGTCCTACCTGCGCCGGTACGTGGACCTGATGGCGCTGCACAAGCTCAACACACTCCACCTGCACCTCACCGACGACCAGGGGTGGCGGATGCCCGTCCCCGCCTACCCCCGGCTGACCGGGATCGGTGGTCACCGCAGGCAGTCGATGTCCGGGCCGCCGGGGCGCGGCGACGAGTCCTTCGACGGGATTCCGCACTCGGGGGCGTACACCCGGCAGGAGCTGCGGGACCTGGTCCGGTACGCGGCGGCGCGCGGGGTGCGCGTGGTGCCGGAGATCGAGATGCCGGGCCATGTGCGCGCGGCGCTCGCCGCCCACCCCGAGCTGGGGAACGACCCCGCGCGGCGGCTGGACGTGTGGACCCGCTGGGGGGTCTGCGACACGGTGTTCGGCGTCCACGAGGAGGTCTTCGACTTCTGCCGGACGGTGCTGGAGGAGGTCATGGACGTCTTCCCGTCCCCGTACATCCACATCGGCGGCGAGGAGTGCCCGACCACCGAGTGGGAGACGAGCCCGGCGGCGCGGGCGCGGGCCGCCGCCGAGGGACTGCCCGACGCCCGGTCGCTGCACGGCTGGTTCATGGGCCGGATCGGCTCGTTCCTGGCCGAGCAGGGCAGGCGCCCGGTCGGCTGGGCCGAGACGGGCACCGAACTCCCCCTCGAATTCACGGTGATGACCTGGCGCGACCCGGCCCACGCGCTGGCGGCGGCCCGCCGAGGCCACCAGGTGGTCGCCGCGCATTACCGGGCCACCTACCTCGACTACGCCCAGTCCACGGACCCCGGCGAGCCGGCCACGCAGCCGGGACCGGCCGTCGACCTGCGGGCCGTCCACGGCAACCGGCCGGTGCCGGACGGCTGGGACCCGGCGGACGCGTCCCGCGTGCTGGGCACCCAGGCCCAGTTGTGGACCGAGTACGCGAGCACGCAGGACCGGATCGAGTATCTGACGTACCCGCGGCTGTGCGCCCTCGCGGACCGCGCCTGGTCGGGCGGTCGCAGCGACTGGCCCGGCTTCATGTCCCGCCTCGGCCGGCACACGGCACGGCTCGACGCCCTGGGCGTCGGCTACCGCCCTCTGAACCCCCGGTCGCTCCAGACCACTTCCCCAGGAGCAGCGCCACCCCGGTAGGAACCACTCCCCCACGACCGTTCCGGAGAGGAACAGGTTCATGAAGTCACTCGCGAAGAGCCGGATCCGCGCGGCGGCGGCAGCCGCCGCCACCGTGGCCCTGGGCTGTACGGCCCTGGCCGCCGTCCCGTCGTCGGCGAGCGCCGCCGACGGACCGCTCGCCGTGCAGTACCGCACCAGCGCGTCCGGAGCCACCGCCGACCAGAGCGAACCCTGGCTGAAGGTGCGCAACACCGGCAGTGCCGCCGTACAGCTCAGCTCCGTCAAGATCCGCTACTACTTCAAGGGCGAGGCGGCGGGCGACGCCTACCGGTTCGCCTGCTCCTGGGCGGTGAAGGGCTGCGCGAACATCACCGGCACGTTCGGCACGCTCGCCTCCCCGACCGCCACCGCCGACCGCTACC
The DNA here is from genome assembly GCF_043202315.1 of Streptomyces sp. NPDC048211. Taxonomy (NCBI): domain Bacteria; kingdom Bacillati; phylum Actinomycetota; class Actinomycetes; order Kitasatosporales; family Streptomycetaceae; genus Streptomyces; species Streptomyces sp. NPDC048211. The sequence continues at coordinate 430,096 of NZ_JBIDAD010000002.1, read as the reverse complement.
TGGAGATCGGCTTCACCGCCGGTGCGGGATCGCTCGCGCCGGGCGCCGACACCGGCGACATGCAACTGCGCTTCTACCGGTCGAACTGGCAGACCCTGGTGCAGAGCGACGACTACTCCTTCGACGCGGGCCGGACGGCGTACGGGGACTGGTCGAAGGTGACCGCGCAGCTCGGCGGCGCCACGGTCTGGGGCCAGGCCCCGGCGGGTAACGGCCCGACGGATCCCACCGACCCGACGGATCCGACCGAACCGCCGGAGGGCGCGCCCACGCTCTTCGACGACTTCAACTACAGCGGTCACGCGGACCCGCAGATCGCCGCGCACGGCTGGAGCGTCCGCTCCAACTCCGGCGGACCGGGCGTGCCCGGCGCCACCTGGGCGCCGGAGAACGTGACGTTCGCCGCCCAGGGCGGGAACTCGGTGATGAACCTGGCGACATCCACCGCGGGCAGCGGTGAGTCGACGAAGCAGACCGAGATCCTGACCCAGTCGATGAAGTTCCGCAACGGCACCTACGCGGCGCGGGTGAAGTTCAACGACGCACCGGTCTCCGGCCCCGACGGCGACCATCTCGTCCAGACGTTCTTCACCATCAACGACCTCAAGGCGCCGATGGCGGACGACTACGCGGAGTACGACTTCGAGTACCTGCCGAACGGCGGCTGGGGCGAGAGCGGCAACATCCTCTACACGACCTCGTGGGAGACGTACCGCCCCGACCCGTGGGAGGCCGTCAACCAGCACACCGAGTCGCGGCAGAGCTACGCCGGCTGGCACGACCTGGTCGTGACGATCGACAACAGCGCGATCACGTACTACATCGACGGCCAGCTGTTCGGCACGCACGGTGCGGCGTATCTGCCGGAGCGGGGGATGTCGATCAACTTCAACCAGTGGCTGATCGACCTGGCCGGGCAGACGAGCACGACGCCCCGCTCGTACGACCAGCAGGTGGACTACGTCCTGCATGTGAAGGACCAGGTCCTGACCCCGGCGCAGGTCAATGCCCGGGTGAACGCGTACCGCACGGCGGGGACGACGTTCCAGGACACGGTGCCGGCCGGGTGAGCCGGTAGCGGATGCGGAGGGCGGGGCGGAGGGACGGTGTTCCTCCGCCCCGCCTTCGTCATGTCCGGAGCCCGAATTCCGGGCACCCCCTTGACAGCCCGCCCACCTCCCATGCAATCTTCCGTTAAGCAGAAACTAACTTCCGCAATACGGAAGGAGCGCCGAAACCCTCATGGGCTACCCGGACCAGCGCTTCGATGTGAACCTTTCGATCCTCTTCACGGAACTCCCGCTTCTGGAGCGACCCGCGGCAGCCGCCGCGGCGGGCTTCACGGCGGTCGAGCTGTGGTGGCCATGGACCGAGACCCCCACCCCTCCGCAGGCCGAACTCGACGCGCTGAAGAAGGCGCTCGACGACGCCGGCACCCAACTGGTGGGACTGAACTTCTACGCCGGACAGCTGCCCGGCCCCGACCGAGGCGCGCTCTCCGTGCCCGGCACGGAGTCGGACCGCTTCCGGGCCAACATCGAGGTGGTGGCAGACTTCGCCGCCTCGGTCGGCTGCAAGGCGCTCAACGCGCTCTACGGCAACCGGGTCGACGGCGTCGACCCCGCCACGCAGGACGCGCTCGCCCTGGAGAACCTGGTCCTCGCCGCCCGCGCGGCGGACCGGATCGGGGCCGTCCTGCTGATCGAGACCCTGAACGAGCCGGAGTCGCCGCGCTACCCGCTGGTCAGCGCACCGGCCGGCATCGAGGTCGTCGACCGGGTCAACGCGGCGACGGGCCTCGGCAACGCGAAGTTCCTCCTGGACCTGTACCACCTGTCGATGAACGGCGAGGACCTCAGCGAGGTCATCACCGCGTACGCCGACCGGACCGGTCACGTCCAGATCGCGGACAACCCGGGCCGCGGCGCGCCGGGCACCGGCTCGCTCCCGCTGGAGCAGCTCCTCGACGAGCTGACGAAGGCCGGTTACGACGGCTGGGTCGGCCTGGAGTACAAGCCGGGCGACCGGCCGAGCGCCGAGTCCTTCGCGTGGCTCCCGGCCACCGCGCGGGCCGCCCGCCGCTAGCGGCGGACCGTCACTCGTACACACGCTTATCGGAAGGCACCCTCATGAGCAACAACCTCCCCAAGGTTGCGTGGATCGGGCTCGGCATCATGGGCTCGCCCATGTCCGAGAACCTGATCAAGGCCGGTTACGACGTCACCGGCTACACCCTGGAGCAGGACAAGGTCGACCGGCTGGCGGCGGCCGGCGGCACCGGCGCCTCCTCGATCGCCGAGGCGGTCAAGGACGCGGACGTGGTCATCACGATGGTGCCCGCCTCCCCGCAGGTCGAGGCGATCGCGTACGGCCCCGAGGGCATCCTGGAGAACGCGAGGCGCGGCGCCCTGCTGATCGACATGTCCTCGATCACCCCGCAGACCTCCGTGGACCTCGCGAAGAACGCCGCCGAGAAGGGCATCCGCGTCCTGGACGCCCCGGTCTCGGGCGGCGAGGCCGGTGCCATCGAGGCCGTGCTGTCCATCATGGTGGGCGGCGAGCAGGCCGACTTCGACGCCGCGAAGCCGGTGCTCGACGCGCTGGGCAGGACCATCGTGCTCTGCGGTCCGCACGGCTCCGGCCAGACGGTGAAGGCGGCCAACCAGCTGATCGTCGCGGTCAACATCCAGGCCTGCGCCGAGGCCGTCGTCTTCCTGGAGAAGTCCGGGGTCGACCTCGCCGCCGCCCTCGACGTCCTCAACGGCGGACTGGCCGGCTCGACCGTGCTGACCCGCAAGAAGGACAACTTCCTGAACCGGGACTTCGCCCCGGGCTTCCGGATCGACCTGCACCACAAGGACATGGGCATCGTCACGGACGCCGCCCGCAACGTCGGTGCCGCACTGCCCGTCGGCGGCGTGGTCGCCCAGCTCGTCGCCTCGCTGCGTGCGCAGGGCGACGGGGGCCTGGACCACTCCGCCCTGCTGCGCTCGGTCGAGCGTCTCTCCGGCCAGCCCGTCCGGGACTGATCCGAAGCGGCCGGGCCCTTCGCAGGGCCCGGCCGGCTCCACCCCGCCGGGTGCCCCTCTCCCCGGCCCACAGGCTTCCGGACGGCGTCGACGCTGACACCTGTCCTGTCGCGCCCAGGCGCCGGCGCCGTCCGGAACACCACCCCGTACCACCGCACCGCCCTCTCCACCACGAATTTCAACAAACTGTTGACGTCGGGTTCGGAGCGTACTTACGCTCCTGGAGCCCCCAGGACGTCGCAGTTCAGCAGCTCCCGTACGGAAGGTCGCCCCGACACCATGACGCAGCGTGTGCTTACGACCGAGTCAGGCGCCCCGGTCGCCGACAACCAGAACTCCGCCACCGCCGGCGCCGGCGGCCCGGTCCTCCTCCAGGACGGACACCTCCTGGAGAAGCTCGCCCGTTTCAACCGGGAGCGCATTCCGGAGCGTGTGGTGCACGCCCGGGGCTCCGGCGCGTACGGCTACTTCGAGGTGACCGACGACGTCACCGGTCTCACCCGCGCGGACTTCCTCTCCGAAGTGGGCCGCCGCACCGAGACGTTCATCCGGTTCTCCACGGTCGCCGACTCGCTCGGCGGCGCGGACGCGGTACGCGACCCGCGTGGCTTCGCGCTCAAGTTCTACACGAACGAGGGCAATTACGACCTCGTCGGCAACAACACCCCGGTGTTCTTCATCAAGGACCCGATCAAGTTCCCCGACTTCATCCACTCGCAGAAGCGCGATCCGTTCACAGGCCGTCAGGAAGCGGACAACGTCTGGGACTTCTGGGCGCACGCCCCCGAGGCGACGCACCAGATCACCTGGCTCATGGGCGACCGCGGCATCCCCGCCTCGTACCGCCACATGAACGGCTACGGCTCGCACACCTACCAGTGGACCAACGCCGCCGGCGAGGCCTTCTTCGTCAAGTACCACTTCAAGACGAACCAGGGCGTGCGCTCCCTCTCCGCCGACCAGGCCGCGGAACTCGTCGGCAAGGACGCCAGCTCCCACCAGACGGACCTGCTCCAGGCGATCGAGCGCGGTGTGAACCCGTCCTGGACCCTGTACGTGCAGGTCATGCCGGCCGCCGAGGCCGCGGACTACCGCTTCAACCCGTTCGACCTCACCAAGGTGTGGCCGCACAGCGACTACCCGCTCCAGCGCGTCGGCCGGCTGGTCCTGGACCGCAACCCGGACAACGTCTTCGCCGAGGTGGAGCAGGCCGCGTTCTCCCCGAACAACTTCGTACCCGGTATCGGTCCGTCGCCGGACAAGATGCTCCAGGGCCGGCTGTTCGCGTACGCGGACGCGCACCGCTACCGGCTGGGCGTCAACCACACCCAGCTGCCGGTGAACGCGCCGCGCACGGCAGTCGTCGACAACTACGGCCGCGACGGTCTGCACGCCACGCGCAACGGGGCCCGGCACGACAAGAACTACGAGCCCAACTCGTACGCGGGCCCGGCCCAGACGGACCTCGCGCACTCCGCACCCCTGGCCGTCCAGGGCTGGACCGGCACGCACGAGGCGCCCGCCCACACGAAGGACGACGACTTCTTCCAGGCGGGTGAGCTGTACCGGCTGATGTCGGACGACGAGAAGGGGCGGCTGATCGCGAACATCGCGGGAGGCCTGTCGCAGGTCACCCGGGACGACGTGATCGAGAAGAACCTCGCCCACTTCCACGCCGCCGACGCCGAGTACGGCAAGCGCGTGGAGGAGGCCGTCCGCGCCCTGCGCGAGGACTAGGGTCTTCCGCCTGGATCAGGCCGGACCCCGCGAGCCGTGCCTGATCCAGACGAGAGGCCCCAGGACCCCGGCCTCTCCCCCCGACCCTGCCCGCGTCGTCGCGCCCGCCCGGATGAGGGGTTGCGCGGGGCGCGGGCAGGACGGGGGTGTCCGGCGGATACCCGCGGCCGCGGGTATCCGCCGGACACCCCCGGGGCCGCGGCGGTGGTGCGATGCCAGTGCGGTGGTGTGGGTGCGGCCCGGGTTCCAGACCTGAAGGCCCCGGGACCCGCACCCTTCGCCCCCGCCGCGGCCCCTGTTCATTCCCCTTCGGCCAGGGCGTGGAGTACGGATACGGTCCCGTACTCCACGCCCTTCTCGGGATGCCGGTCACCCACCGGCTCCTCGCCGTCGCTCAGGGCGCGCCGCGGCTCTCCCCGTTCCGAAGGGCTCCGGCGCATCCGCGGACCGAGCGCCTCGGGCGCCGGCTTCGTTTCCGCGACGAGGCGCGTCTGCGCGCCGCACACGTCGATCACTGCCGAGCTTGATCCACCTCTGCGACACGCCTCAGTAGGCGGTGCTGAGTTCCCAGAACCGGAAAACGGTCGAGGTGTCCAGGCAGTTCTGCAGGCCCCGAACATTCTCGTGGGCGACCGCGTACTGCTTGCCCTGCCAGAGCGGCAGGATCGGCAGCTGCTGCGCCACGATGTCCTGCAGTTTCACGTACGCCGTCCGCGTGCTCGCGCGGTCCGTCATGGACGAGGTCCGCGGGATGATCCGGTCGACGATCTCCTTGTTGTCGTAGTTGTTCGACAGGACGTTGCCCTCACCGAAGAACGGCTGGGTGAAGTTGTCCGGATCGGGGTAGTCCGGCACCCATCCCTTGACGTAGATGCCGAACTTGCCGTCGGCGATGCCCTTCTCGTACTCGTCGAAGGGGACGGACTTCATGCGGGCGTCGAAGAGCCCGCTCCGGTTCAGCTGATCGGCGATGGTGTGCAATTCGTCGTCGGTGGCGGGCCCGTACCGGCTCGGGGTGGACCAGAGGGTGAGTTTCACCTTGTCCGCTATGCCGGCCTCCCGTAGCTCCGCCTTCGCCTGTTTCGGCTTCGGGCTGTCCCCGTAGGTGTCGAAGAAGGAGGTGCCGTGGCCGGTGATGCCGACCGGGATGACCGAGTAGAGCGGTTCCGCCGTGGACTGGTAGACCTCGCTGACGAGGGTGTAGCGGTCGACGAGGTAGGCGATGGCCTTTCGGACCGCGAGCTTGCCGACGACCGGGTCGTCCACGTTGAAGACCATGTGCTGGACTTCGGCGCTGTCGCCCTGCACCACCTCGATGCCGCCCTTCTCCGCGGTGGACGAGGTGTCCAGGGCGGCTATCGCCTTGGCGCTGAGGCCGCGATAGGCGATGTCGACGTCGCCGTTCTCCAGTGCCGACTGGAGGGCCTGCTGGTTGCCTCGGAAGAGCTCCAGGGTCACGCCCGAGTTCTTCACCTCGGCGGTTCCTTCATAGCCGGGGTAGACAGAGAAGACGGCTTTCCCCTTGTCGATGGAATTCAGCTTGTAGGGGCCCGAACCCACCGCCTCGCCACCTTCGAGCAGGCTGTCCTCGGGGTAGACCCGACGGTCCACTATGGAGCCGCCCCCCGAGGCGATCTTGCTGGGGAACGTCGCGTCGGGCACCTTGAGGCGGAAGACGACGGTCTTGTCGTCCGGGGTTCTGATCGACGAGATCGTGGAGAGCAGTGGCGCGGGGCCCGCCGGGTCGTTGATCCTGATCGTCCGGTCGAAGGAGTACTTCACGTCCGCCGACGTGAGGCTGTTGCCGTTGCTGAACTTCAGCCCGTCACGCAAGGTGCAGGTGTAGGTCTTGCTGCCGTCGGAGAACCCGCACGCCTGGGCCGCCTCCGGCACGGGAGTGGACGCTCCTGGCGGGAAGCTCAGCAGGGACTGGAACACGTTGTTGAACAGCAGCCAGGACCCCGGGTCGTACCCCGAGGCCGGATCCGTCGCGAGGATGTCGTCGGACATCCCGATGACCATCCTGGCCTCGGAGCCCGGGGAGCTGCAAGCCGTCAATAACATCGCTGCCAGTCCCCCGGCGATCAGGGTCCTTGGCCGCCTTGTACAAACCTTCACAGAACGTTCCTCATGCTCTCGGCCGGCCGCGTGGGGGGTGTCCCCGGGCGCAACCGGATCAGGTCGGAAAACGACGGCGAACACCGCGACCGTCCAGCACTGCCGGCCCGACCGGGCTCGATTGCGGGACCGGCGGACTCGGTGTTCGCCAGGAACTCTTTACATGATGACTGGCCACCAAATGCCGTTTGATGAACCGCAGTTGGCGAGTCGATATCAATCTCGTGGTGATATTGGCAATCTACTTGTACACCGCGATGCGTGCTGTCACATCGCACGAAGAAGTGTCCATCCAGCAGCTCGCGAACCCGCTGAACTCAGCCTTGCGACCTGGACTGTCCGGATACCTCAGCGATTTACCCCTTCAAGCCGGACGCTTCATACCTCTGTATAACCTGTCGGCCTATACGAACAGATTGAGGGTCCCAGGTGAACGCCGGACGATCGGATATCGCAATCGAGTTGCCCGAAGGCTCCGGGTGGGACGGGAATGTCCTCACCCGGGACGGTGGTCCGGTCGCCCTGCCACCGGTGCGGCGGATGTCCCCCCGTACTGGTCCGCCTTCGAAGCGGGCGCCGGCGGGGTGGATCCCGTCACCTGCCCGGTCGCGCGGATTGGCTCGATATCGCGCAGGGGACCGCTGTAAGGGTGACCACGCCGTTCGTCACACAACGGTCTTGGACACCGTCGTCCGCGCCTTTGCAGGCGCCCCTTGGACCACACCACCAAGAGGAACCGGTGTCCTGCCCGGAACGCCTCACCCCCGTGGAGAAGCTCACCGCCGCAAAGAAGCTGTCGAGCCTCCGGCGTACCGTCGTGATCTGCGGCTCCACCCGCTTCACGACCGAGATGACCGAAGCCGGTCCGCGGAGACCGGAGCGGGAAGGATCGTCGTCAAACCGGGCTGCGCCATGAAGTCGCCGCGCGAACTCCGGTCCGGCCCTGTCGAGGCCGAGGCCCTGAAGCTCGGGCGGGTGTCGCAGGTGCGGGTCCTTCCGGAGCACCAGCGGAAAGAGCACCTACGGAAATCTCCGTAGGTGCTCTTCGCGAACGGGCCCGCAGGCCCGGCGGACTCAGGCCTGCGCGAACGGCCGGATCGCCGTCGGGGCGTGGCCCGGTTCCGTCGCCACGTCCTCGAACTCGTTGACCGACGCGATGTCCGTACCGCTCATCGCGATGTTCGTGACCCGCTCCAGGATCGCCTCGACGACCACCGGCACCCGGAACTCCGCCGCCAGCTTCTTGGCCTCCTCGAAGGCCGGCAGGAGCTGGTCCGGCTCGGTGACCCGGATCGCCTTGCAGCCCAGGCCCTCGACGACCTTGACGTGGTCCACGCCGTAGACGCCCAGCTCCGGGGAGTTGAGGTTCTCGAACTCCAGGTTGACCTGGAAGTCGATGTCGAAGTTGCGCTGCGCCTGGCGGATGAGCCCCAGGTAGGAGTTGTTCACCAGGACGTGCACGTACGGGATGCGGTGCTGCGCGCCGACCGCGAGCTCCTCCAGCATGAACTGGAAGTCGTAGTCACCGGAGAGCGCGACGACGGAGCCCTCGGGGTCGGCCGTCGCGACGCCCAGCGCGGCCGGGATCGTCCAGCCGAGCGGGCCCGCCTGGCCGCAGTTGATCCAGTGGCGCGGACGGTAGACGTGCAGCATCTGCGCGCCGGCGATCTGCGAGAGGCCGATCGTGGTGACGTACCGGGTCTCGGGGCCGAACGCCCTGTTCATCTCCTCGTACACACGCTGCGGCTTCAGCGGGACGTTGTCGAAGTGCGTACGCCGCTGGAGCGTGGCCTTGCGCTCCTGCGTGGACGCGGCCCACTGCGAGCGGTCCTTCAGCCGGCCGGCCTCCTTCAGCTCGCGCGCCACCTCGACGAACAGTCCGAGCGCGGCCTTGGCGTCGGAGGCGATGCCGAGATCGGGGGCGAAGATCTTGCCCAGCTGGGTGGGCTCGATGTCGACGTGGACGAACGTCCGGCCCTTCGTGTAGACGTCCAGCTTGCCGGTGTGCCGGTTGGCCCAGCGGTTGCCGATACCGAGGACGAAGTCCGACTCCAGGAAGTTCGCGTTGCCGTAGCGGTGCGAGGTCTGGAGGCCCACCATGCCAGCGTTGAGCTCGTGGTCGTCGGCGATGATGCCCCAGCCCATCAGGGTCGGGACGACCGGGACGCCGGTCAACTCGGCGAACTCCACCAGGAGTTCGGAGGCGTCGGCGTTGATGATGCCGCCACCCGCGACGAGCAGCGGGCGCTCGGAGGCGTTCAGCATCTCGACCGCGCGCTCGATCTGCTTGCGCGAGGCGGCGGGCTTGTGGACCGGCAGCGGCTCGTACAGGTCGGGGTCGAACTCGATCTCGGTGAGCTGCACGTCGATCGGCAGGTCGATGAGGACCGGGCCGGGACGGCCGGTGCGCATCAGGTGGAAGGCCTGCTGGAAGACGCCGGGGACCTGCGCGGCCTCCAGGACGGTGGTGGCGGCCTTGGTGACCGGCTTCGCGATCGAGGCGATGTCCACCGCCTGGAAGTCCTCCTTGTGGAGCACCGCGGTCGGGGCCTGGCCGGTGATGCACAGGATCGGGATCGAGTCCGCGATGGCGGAGTAGAGGCCGGTGATCATGTCGGTGCCGGCCGGGCCCGACGTGCCGATGCAGACGCCGATGTTCCCCGGGCGGGCCCGGGTGTAGCCCTCGGCCATGTGGGAGGCGCCCTCGACGTGGCGGGCGAGCGTGTGATGGACCCCGCCGGAGGCCTTGAGGGCCGCGTAGAAGGGGTTGATCGCCGCGCCCGGCACACCGAACGCGTTGCTGACGCCTTCGCGCTTGAGGATCTCAACTGCCGCTCGGGCAGCGGTCATTCGAGGCATTGAGTGCTCCTGCTCGGACCTGGGTGGAGTCGGGCTCTGTCGCGCCACCTGAGAGCACCAATTCCGCATGACGGAAGTTTGATTCTGCTATACGGAAGCAAATCTAAAGTGCGACCGGACAGCCGTCAAGAGAGGCGGCCCGGGGCGCCACAGCGCGGACAGGCCCCGCGAACTACCCCAAGTCCCTCCCCCGGGCCTCGCTCTTGGTGGAGCATGGGGGTACGGAGCGGAGCGGCCCGGATCCCGTGGGCCTGCCGCATGCCCGTGAGCGGCGATCCGTGGGCCGTGATCCGTGGGCCGGAAGGAGTCCGAGGGTGGAATCAGTGCCGGTACGGTGCCCGGCCTGCCGCCGTGACCACGCGTACGTCACACCCGTCTACCCGTGTCCGTGCGGCGCACCGACCGCCCCGCCCCTGCTGCGCGGCGGTCCTGTCACGCCGATCACCCATCGCACCTGGAACGACGACTGGGTGACCGTGCGCTGCCGCGGCTGCGGGCGGCACGACCAGTGGCCGCAGCCCGAGCTCTGCTGCCCGTGCGGGACCGTGCTGCGGATCCCGGTCCGGCCGGTGGCGGCTCCCGGCCGCGCGGGCGGTTCGGCGCCCCGGTCCACGCGGCCTTCGCACATACCGCTGCCGCGTACGGCTCCGGCCCCGAGGCCCGCATTCCGGCCACTGACGATCCGTACCGCGCGGGACGCGGTGGGCGCCGCCGCGCTGTACCTGAAGTGGCTGGGCTACCGCGACGTCGTACAGCCCGCGGAACGCCCGGCGTCCCGGATCGACCTGCGGGCGGCCGGACTCATCGCCCAGGTCGACTCCACCACCCGGCCGACCGCACTGCGCGATGTCGAATGCCTGTGGCTCAACGGGCTCACCACAGCCGTCTCCAGCGTGTTCTTCTCCCTCGCCGGGTACGCGCCCGATGCCAGGGAGCGGGCGGACGGGCTCGGCATTCCCCTGTTCGTCATGGACCTCACCGGGACTCCGCAGCCGGTGAACAGCCCGGCGGACGAACTGCTCAGCACGGGTGCCTGAGCCCGGCGGAGCAACCGCCTTCCGCGTCCTGGCCGCGTCCGGCCTCACCGACGGGCTGCGCGCTTCGCGCCGAGGAGGCGGAACACGCCCTGTACCGGTGACCCCGGGTCCGTATGCGGCGCGACGTGCCGCACCTCACAGAAACCGACCGGCCACAGTGAGTGCTATCGGTCACGTTCGAGCCAGGGGCCACAGATGTTCGGTCCGATGTCAGCGGCGGGGCCTACAGTGGTGCGCATGGTCTTAACTCCACGACTTTCTCCACCCGCGACATCTTCCAGACCCGCGACACCGGCGACTGACGCGCCGAGCACCTTTCCCGCACAGCCGGCCCACCCCGCCGCCGTCGAGGCGAACGAGGCGATCCGCGCGCTCGTGGACGCGCGGGCCGGCCAGGACTGGTCCCCCGTGGAGTCCGCGGCCTACGAGGTGCTCCTGATCGAATGGGCGGCCGCGACCCAGGGCACCGCAGGCGACATCATCGAAGCCGCCTGACCGCGCCCCGGCGTCGCACCTCGACGCCCCGCTCAGGCCGTCTGCCGGCCGTAGTTCTCCCTCAGCTCGATCTTCCGGACCTTCCCGCTGACCGTCATCGGGAAGGTCTCCATGATCCGGAGCAGGCGCGGGACCTTGTAGTGCGCCAGCCGCTCGTGACAGAAGGACCTGATCTCCTCCAGGCTCGGCGGGTCCGCCGGATCTGCGGGGATGACACAGGCCAGGATCTCCTCGCCGTACCGCTCGTCCGCCACCCCCACCACCTGCACATCGGCGATCTTCGGATGGGCGTGGAGGAACTCCTCGACCTCCCGCGGGTACACGTTCTCGCCACCGCGGATGATCACGTCCTTGATCCGGCCGACGATCTGCACGTAGCCGTCCTCGCGCATCACCGCGAGGTCCCCGGTGTGCATCCAGCGCCCCGCGTCGATCGCCTCGGCGGTCCGCTCGGGCTGCTCCCAGTACCCGAGCATCACGCTGTAGCCGCGGGTGCACAGTTCGCCCGACACCCCGCGCTCCAGCGTCACGCCCGTCGCCGGATCGACGACCTTGACCTCGATGTGCGGCATCACCCGCCCGACCGTGCCGGTCCGGCGTTCCAGGTCGTCGTCGCGGCGGGTCTGCGTGGAGACCGGTGAGGTCTCCGTCATGCCGTAGCAGATGGACACCTCGTCCATGTGCATCTCGGCGACGACGCGCTTCATCACCTCGACGGGGCAGGGCGATCCGGCCATGATGCCGGTGCGCAGCGAGGAGAGGTCGTACGAGGCGAAATCCGGGAGGTTCAGCTCGGCGATGAACATCGTGGGGACCCCGTACAGCGAGGTGCAGCGCTCCTGCTGGACGGCGGCGAGGACGGCCGCGGGTTCGAACGCCGGGGCCGGGATCACGATGCAGGCGCCGTGCGAGGTGATGCCGAGGTTGCCCATGACCATGCCGAAGCAGTGGTAGAACGGCACCGGCAGACAGACCCGGTCCTGTTCGGTGTAGGCGACCAACTCCCCTACGAAGTAGCCGTTGTTGAGGATGCTGTGGTGGGAGAGCGTGGCCCCTTTGGGGAAGCCGGTCGTGCCGGAGGTGTACTGGATGTTGATCGGGTCGTCGCAGGACAGTCCGGCCTCGCGGGCGGCGAGTTGCTCCGCGGTCACCGAACCGGAGACGGCGAGCAGTTCGTCCCAGGAGCGGTCGCCGATGTAGTGCACGGCGTGCAGGGCGGGGCAGTTCGCCCGGACCTGTTCGACCAGGGCCCGGTAGTCGCTGGTGCGGTGCGCGAGCGAGGCGACCAGGAGGGAGACCCCGGCCTGCTCGAGTACGTACTCCAGCTCGTGCGCCCGGTACGCGGGGTTGATGTTGACCATGACGGCGCCGATGCGCGCGGTCGCGTACTGGACGAGCACCCACTCGGGGCAGTTGACCGCCCAGATGCCGACCCGGTCCCCCTGCTCCACTCCCGAGGCCATCAGCGCGCGGGCCAGTTCCTCGACGGCCGCGCCGAACTCCGCGTACGTCCAGCGCCGCCCGGACGGCACGTCGACGAGCGCCTCGCGGCCGGGATGGGCCCGGACCGCCCGGTCGAGGTTGCGGCCGATGGTGTCGCCGAGCAGAGGGGTGGCGCCGGTGCCGTGCGCGTAGGACAGTCCGGTCATGTGAGGTCCCCCTCGCTGTACTCGGTTCCGGCTCCCTGGGCCGTGCGCTCGCGCAGCTCGATACGGCGGATCTTTCCCGAGACGGTCTTGGGCAGTTCGGCGAACTCCAGTCGGCGGACCCGCTTGTACGGGGCGAGCACGGCCCGGGAGTGGGCGAAGAGCACCTTGGCGGTGTCCGGTCCGGGCTCCCAGCCCTCGGCGAGCACGATGTACGCCTTCGGGACGGCGAACCGCACCGGGTCGGGGGCCGGCACGACCGCCGCCTCGGCGACCGCCTCGTGTTCGAGCAGGGCGCTCTCCAGCTCGAACGGCGAGATCTTGTAGTCGGATGCCTTGAAGACGTCGTCGGCCCGGCCGACGTAGGTGATGTAGCCGTCGGCGTCGCGGGAGCCGATGTCGCCGGTGCGGTAGTAACCGCCTGCCATGGCCTCGGCGGTCCGCTCCGGATCGCCGTGGTATCCGGTCATCAGGCCGACCGGGTGGGCCGACAGGTCGAGCGAGATCTCGCCCTCGACGGCGCCGGGCTCACCGCTGACCGGGTCGAGGAGGACCACCTTGAACCCCGGGCTGGGGCGTCCCATCGAACCGACCTTCAGGACCTGGCCGGGGGTGTTGGCGACCTGGACGGAGGTCTCCGTCTGTCCGAAGCCGTCGCGGATGGTGACACCCCAGGCGCGCCGGACCGTCTCGATGACCTCGGGGTTCAGCGGTTCGCCCGCCGCGACGACCTCGCGCGGCGGGGTCGTCAGCTGGGAGAGGTCGGCCTGGATGAGCATGCGCCAGACGGTGGGCGGGGCGCAGAAGCTGGTGACGCCCGAGCGGTCCATCTCGGCCATCAGACGGCCGGCGTCGAAGCGGTTGTAGTTGAAGATGAAGACGGTCGCCTCGGCGCTCCACGGGGCGAAGAGGTTGGACCAGGCGTGCTTGGCCCAGCCGGGCGAGGAGATGTTGAGGTGGACGTCGCCCGGCTTGAGACCGATCCAGTACATCGTCGAGAGGTGGCCCACGGGGTAGGTGACATGGGTGTGCTCGACGAGCTTGGGGCTGGCGGTGGTGCCCGAGGTGAAGTAGAGCATCAGCGGTTCGTCGGCGTCGGTCTCGCGGTCCGCCGTGAAGGTCTCCGGCTGCGCGTCGGCCCCGGCGTACGAGATCCAGCCCTCGGTCTCGGCGCCGACGGAGATCCGGGTGTAGCGGCCGGGCACCTCGTCGAACTTGGCGGTGTCGGTGTCGCGGACCAGGACGTGCCGCACCTTGCCGCGCTCCACCCGGTCGCGCAGGTCGACGGGGCCCAGGAGCGGCGTCGCGGGGATCACGACGGCGCGCAGCTTCATCGCGGCGAGAGCGGTCTCCCAGAGCTCGGTCTGGTTGCCGAGCATGACGAGGATGCGGTCGCCCTCGCGCACGCCCTGGGCGCGCAGCCAGTTCGCCGCCTGGTTGGAGCGGGCGGACATCCGGGCGAAGGACGTCTCGCTGCGGCCGCCGTCCTCCTCCACGATGTGCAGGGCGGTGCGGTCGTTGTTCTCGGCGATGACGTCGAACCAGTCGAGCGCCCAGTTGAAGTGATCGCTGCGGGGCCACCGGAAGCCCTCGTAGGCCGCGGTGTAGTCCTCGCGGTGCCGAAGCAGAAAGTCCCGGGCAGCCCGGAACGTCTCCGTCGCACTGGTCGCCGACATGTGCCCTCCTCATTGCGGACCGGACGCTCCTGACATCATGTAAACAGTGACCCAGGTCTCACCACCCCCGAACGGGGGTGCCTTGGGGGACGATGTGTTCCCCGGAGCCGGGCGGAGAGGCGTCAGCGTGCCGGAATCGGTCGATGCGGTCGAGATGCAAGCGGCGCTGTTGCGGCTGCGCCGGACGAGCGGGCTGCCCGTGGCCTTCGGCGGGCTGCTCTCCGACACCCGCCACGCCAGGATCGCGGAGCTGAACGGGGCGCACACCACGGCGTTGCGCGGGCTCGTGATCTCGGCCGGCAGCGGACTCGGCGGCAAGTCGATCGCCTTGTCGCGCCCGTGTGCGGTGACCGACTACCACTCCTCGCGCCACATCAGCCACGAGTACGACACGGCGGTGGCCGCGGAGGGCCTGCGTTCGGTGGTCGCTGTGCCCGTCGTCGTACGCCGCAAGGTGCGGGGTGTCCTGTACGGGGCGCTGCGCGAGCCCCTCACGCTCGGGGACCGTACGTTCGACGCGGCGGTCGCGGCGGCCCGTGACGTGGAACAGGCGCTGGCCGTCCGGGACGAGGTGCAGCAGCTGCTCGCCGCGACCCGGGACGAGGTCACCGACCCCCGCGCCGTACCCGGGGCGTGGGAGGACGTCCGGGAGGCGCACCGCGAGCTGCGCGCCCTCGCGCCGAAGGTCCTCGACCCGGCCCTGCGCGACGAGCTGCTCGCGGTGTGCGGGCGGCTCGCCTCGGCGGCGGGTGCCCGGGAGCCCGGACCACGCGGGTTCCAGCTGGCGCCGCGCGAGGTGGACGTCCTCGCCTGTGTGGCCTCGGGCGCGACGAACGCGGTGGCGGCGGACCGGCTCGGGCTGCGGCCGGAGACGGTGAAGGGCTATCTGCGCTCGGCGATGCGCAAGCTCGGTGCGCACACCCGGCTGGAAGCGGTCGTCGCGGCCCGGCGGGCGGGGCTGCTGCCGTAGGTTCAGCGGTCGAAGTCGATGAACGACGCGAAGCGGACGTCGGCGCCGCTGCCGTCGGCGGTCGCCTCCGTCATCACGGAGAGCAGGGACACGGCCTCGTCCGTGACCTCGTCCCGCTCGGCTGCGGTGAACGGGCGCAGCTCCTGCACGGTGACCGCCGGCGGCGCACCGGCCCCGCCGTCCTCAAGTCGCCAGATCGCCGCGAGGAACCCGTCGACGAGCACGCTGCCGTACGCCTGGTTCCCCACCCCGTTGCGTCCCTTGAGCGGCGGCGGAATCACACGGGTCCGGTCCGCGTGCCCGAGCAGGACGTTGTCGAACTCGGGCAGGAAGCGCGGCGGGGCGGGGGTGTCCTCGGCGGGGCGCGGGGCGTCGGGCAGGTCGAAGAGCTCGACGCCGTTCCCGTCGCGGAAGGTGACCAGCTGCGGGCGGAGCCGTTCGAAGACCTCCCGCATCCGGGTCAGCCCGGCCCAGGACTGCATGTCCTTGACCGAAGCGGGCCCGAAGGCGGCGAGATAGCGCAGCACGGTGGCGTCGGGCGCCGGAACCGGTTCGGAGGGCCTGCCGAGCCAGTGCTCCGCGGTGGTCAGCGCGACCTGGCCGCTCTTTCCCCACACGCCGCGCGGGGTGGTCTGGACGAGCGGCAGCAGACAGCGGGCGGCCGTGCTCAGCGCCTGCGGGTCCGCGTCGGGCCACTCGGTGAGCAGCCTTTCGCGGATCTCCTTCGGGGTACGGGGCGCTTCCTCGACGTACGCCCTGCTGAGGTCGCGGAGCCGGTCCGGGTCCACTCCCACGAGACCCTTCCGGAAGTTCCTGAGTTCCCGGTCGCGGGCCTCCTGGACGAGGGGCCGCAGGGTCAGGGCGTCGTCGGCGGTGTGGGTGTGGATGGTGGAGCGCAGGGTGACGATGCGGACGACCCGGCGCGATTCCATCAGCGCGGCGAGCCGGCCCGGTGCGAATCCCGCCAGCCGGGCGAGGAGCTGGAAGTACGGCGGCTTGGTGTTCTGCGCCTGGAGGCCGACGAGATGCCGGACGGCGTCCTCGGCGCTCATCGGCGTGCGCCGCAGCAGGAGCTGGCGCTCCAGGGTCGCGCGCCCCAGGGCCCGCGGCGAGAGCACGGCGCCCGGGGCGGCGGCGGAGGTCTTCTTCTTCACAGCCATGGACGGCACGCTACGCGGCCATGCGGTCAGTTTCTGTCCTGATGACGGCTCGGTGCGTTCCGCGCCATGCCGTTCTGTCCTGATGACGGCTCGGGTGCGACCTGCGCCATGCCGCTGCCGACGGGTTCCCGCATTGCGTGGCGGGCACCCGCATCATGGTCCGGTGATCAGCGTCCTGTTCGCCGTCCTGACCGCGCTCAGCAACGGCGCGGCCTCCGTACTCCAGCGCCGCGCCGCGAGCACCGCCCCCGACAGCGAGGCGATGAGGCTGTCACTGATCGGCCATCTGCTGCGCCAGAAGGTGTGGCTGGCCGGCATCGGCCTGGTGATCGTCGCGGCCGTCTGCCAGGCCGTGGCGCTGGCCACCGGGCCGATCGCGGTGGTCCAGCCGATCTTCGTGATCGAGCTGCCGGCGACGCTCCTGATGGCGAGCTTCGTGATGCGGGTGCGGCTGCCCCGGCCCGTGTGGTTCGGGGTGGCCGCCGTGACGCTGGGACTGGCCCTCGGCATGGCGTCGGCCGCTCCGGGCGGCGGCAGCGCCACGGTGCACGGGGCGGCGTGGGTTCCGGCGCTGATCCTGACGGGGCTGTTCGAGGCGGCGCTGATCGGCGGCGCCCTGGCCACCCGCGGCAATCCCCGCGCGGCGCTGCTGGGGCTGGCCGCCGCCTGTGCGTACGCGCTCACCGCCGCCCTGATGAAGGACGCCATGGCCCGGCTCGACAACGGCGGGGTGGCGGCGCTGTTCACGTCCTGGCAGCTCTATGCCACCGCGGTGGCGGGCGTCGGCGCGTTGTTCCTCCTGCAGAACGCGCTGCAGGCGGGCACGCTGGTCGCGGTCCAGCCGTGTCTGACCCTGGGCGACGCCCTGATCAGCATCCTGTACGGGGTCACCCTGTTCGGCGAGGACCTGCGCACCGGCTGGTGGCTGTTTCCGGAACTGCTGGCGCTCGGCCTGATCGCCGCGGGCTGCGTGGAACTGGCCCGCTCGCCCCTGGCCTCCGGGAACGCGACGGCCCCGGCCCGTACGCGGCGGGTCGACTGAAACGCCGCGTACGGACCGGGGCCGGGGCGCTCACTCCGGGCGCCTGCCCGCGGCCGGTGACTACTTGCTGACCGCGAAGCGCATCAGGGCCTGCTCGTCGCCCTGCTTGATCTTCCCCGTCTCGTTGATCACCTCGAGCTTCCAGCTGCCGCCGGCCCGCATGGCCTTGGCCACGGCGCAGCCGTTGTCGTTGCTGAGCAGGCTCGGCCAGATGTCGGCGACCTGCTGGGAGCTGCCGCCCGTCGCGTCGTACACCTTGAAGCTGATGTTGCGCGCGCTCTGGAAGGAGCTGTGCTTCTTGTACGCGGCGGCGATGAAGACGATGGACGTGATGTTCGTGGGCACGCGGGCGAAGTCGACGGTCACGGTCTCGTCGTCGCCGTCACCGTGCCCGGTCTGGTTGTCGCCGCTGTGCAGCAGCGAGCCGTTGCCCAGCGGGTCCAGGGAGTCGAGGCCGGCCAGCCGGACGGGCTCCGCGCCCTGCATCGCGATGGCGATGAGGTCGAGGTCGGTGCCCTTCTTCTGACGCAGCTTCCCCATCAGCCCGCCACTGGCACCGACCGTGGGGTCCCAGGACACCCCGATGGACAGGTGGGTGACCCCGTCCAGATCCGCCGGGCCGTCTTCCTTCTTCAACGTGATCATGCGTGATCCTCTTCGTGGCGAGATTCCTACAGGTTGAGTGTGCCTGGTGTCCTCCGGAAGCAGCCCACCAGGGGCAAAATTTCGACCAAGTGTTTGACGACTCAAACCGAATTGTCCTGCGTCGGCACGATGTCGTCGCAGGCTTCCTCGTGATAAGGCTCTGCGGTCTCCACGATGCCCCGGGCACACAGCGCCTCGATGTCGGAGCGGCTGCGGCCCAGGTCGGCGAGAATCCGCCCGGTGTGCCGCCCCGCCGCCGGGACCGGGTCCATCCGCGGACCGACCCCGCCGAGATCCACCGGTGGCAGGAGTGCCTGTACGGGGCCTGAGGCGCCGGGCACGGAGATATCGCGCCAGCGGTCACGCTCGACGAGCGCGGGATGGCTGAGGAATTCCACGACGGAGTTCACGCCGGCGTTGGCGATGGCGGCCCGGTCCAGGAGCTCCATGGCCTGCGCGCTGCCGAGGTCCGCGAACCGTTCGGCGACGACGGCGTTGACCTCCTCGCGGTGGGCGACCCGGTCGGAGCCGGTGACGAACCGGGGGTCGTCGACGAGACCGGGGCGGCCGAGGACGGTGACGCACAGGGCCTCCCACTCGCGCTCGTTCTGGATGGAGAGCATCACGTCCTTGCCGTCGGCGGCGGTGAACGGGCCGTACGGCGCGATCGTGGCGTGCTGCGCGCCGATCCGCGGCGGCTGGGTCCCGCCGTAGCGCGTGTAGTACGCGGGCTGGCTCATCCACTCGGCGAGGGCGTCGAAGAGGGAGACCTCGACCGTGGGCGCCCGGCCCGTGGTGGCCCGCGTGAAGAGGGCGGACAGGATGCCGCTGTAGGCGTACATCCCACCGGCGATGTCCGCGACCGAGATGCCCGAGCGCGCGGGCTCGTCGGGTGAGCCCGTGATCGACAGCAGCCCTGTCTGGCACTGCACCAGGAGGTCGTACGCCTTGCGTCCGGACCACGATCCGCTCGTGCCGTAGCCACTGACCGTGCAGGTGATGAGGGAGGGATGCCGGGCCTGGAGGGCCGCGGCGCCCAGACCCGTGCGGTCCGCCGCGCCGGGGGCCAGGTTCTGCACGAACACATCTGCTCCTGCGATGAGTTCGTCGAGGATCTCGCGTCCTTCGGGTGCCTTGATGTCCAGGGTCAGGGACTCCTTGGAGCGGTTGAGCCAGACGAAATAGCTGGCCTGACCGTGCACGGTCGTGTCGTAGCGGCGGGCGAAGTCCCCACCGCCGGGGCGCTCGACCTTGATGACCCGGGCGCCGAGGTCGGCCAGCTGACGGGTGGCGAAGGGCGCCGCGACGGCCTGTTCCAGGCTGACGACGGTGATGCCCGCGAGCGGGAGCGGAAACGGTTCGGTCATGCGCCCATACTCCCGGGGCGGTCGCCGCGGGAGCGTGCGGGCGGGCCGGCCGGCTCAGACGCGGGAGCGTGCGGGCGGGCCGGGCGGCTCAGACGCGGGAGCGTGCGGGCGGGCCGGGCGGCTCAGACGGTCGGCTCCGGCACCACCAGGGGCGTTCCGAGGAGCTGGTGCCCGCCGCTGGCGAGCATGCGCACCTCTCCGCGCTCGCTGATCTCCGCGCGGACGATCCCGGTCTCGTCCTCGTAGACCGGGTATCCGCCCGCCCCGGACTGCGCGGTCCGCCGGACGGTCACCGTGTCGTCCTCCACGGCGGACGACTGAAACACCAGCTGATAGCTCTCCGGGTAATCCATGACGGCCTCTCCACGACGGCCTTCGGACGGCCTGCGCCGGCCGGTCCGTACGACGGGCTCCGTCTGCGCGGTCCACGCCGTCCGGCCTGCACCTTCCATCGTCTCGCACACCGGCCGTCCCCGCCCCCGCACCGCCGCACGGTGCGGGCCCCGGCCCCGGCTGCCTATCCTGAAGGGGAATGGGAAGTTCGAAGGCAACCGGGACGATGCGCCCGCTTGCGCCCGCGTCGTACGGCAGGCATGACCCGGGATCCCCGACACCGGGAAGGGAATCGTCATGGAAGGTGCCGACCGGGGCGACGATGTGTACCAGCCCCAGCAGCCGGAGGCCTCCGACCCCGTCGAGCAGCTCGACAAGGCGGACACCCTCGACAACCGGGAGCTCACCGACGTTCTCGACGAGGGCTACTCGCCTCCCGAGCGGCCGTGGGCGGTGGAGGACCGGGGCACCACCACCTCCGAGCAGCTCAGCGGGGAGACGCTGGACGGCAGACTGGCCCGGGAGCTGCCCGAGTCCGCCGATCCGTCCGGCGACGGCGTGGGGGACGTGTCCGACGGGGACGGCGAGCCGTGGGACTCGGAGGTCGGGGACGCACGCGCCGGCCGGCTCACCCGGGAGCTGGATCTGAACGAACCGGACAGCATGGCCGGCGAGGACGTCGGAATCGACGGGGCCGGGGCGTCCGCCGAGGAGGCGGCCATGCACGTCATCCCTGACGGCCAGGGGTAGACACGGTTCCGGGGCCGGGGTGGCTGCGGCTGAGGCCGGCCGGTCCTGCCCTCATGCCTGCACGAATGCCGCGTGACCCGCATACCTGCGTACCCGCAGGCCCGTCCTTACCCCGGAGGTAATCGACGCCTTCCACCCCCGTCGGACATCGTGTTCCTCACGAGCACAGCGCTCCCGGCCCACCGGCCGGGGCCCGATGAGAGGACCTCACGATGACCGCCTACGACGACGCCGTCCAGCGCTACTTCGCCGCCTGGAACGCCGCCACCCCCGAGGAGCTGGAGAAGGCCGTCGCCGCGGCGTTCACCGAGGACGCCACGTACACCGACCCGCTGGCCGACGTACAGGGACACGAGGCGCTGGCCGCCGCGATCAGCGGTGCACAGCAGCAGTTCCCCGGGTTCGCGTTCCGGCAGGACGGGGCGGTGGACGGGCACCACTCCCTCGCCCGCTTCGGCTGGGAGCTGGTCGCCGGGGCCGACGGCTCGGCGCCCGTCGCCGGTTCGGACGTGGTCACGCTCGCCGCCGACGGGCGGATCAGCTCGGTCAGCGGTTTCCTGGACCGCGTCCCGGCGTCCTGACTACACGCCCGGACGCGAACGACGGCGCAGCGCCGGGTCGGTGAGGGCCGCCGGGTGGTAACCGGCGTCACGGGACGAGAGGTTGGTGCCCGGCGGGACGATCTTGTCGATCCGGTCGAGCACGTCCTGGCTCAGCCGCACCCGGTCCGCGCCGAGCTGGCTCGTCAGCTGCTCGAAGGTCCGCGGGCCGATGATCGCGGACGTGACCGCCGGGTGCTCCAGCACGAAGGCCAGGGCCAGTTGGACGAGGGTCAGCCCGGCCTCGTCGGCCAGCTGGGCGAGTGCCTCGGCGGCGTCGAGCTTGGCGGTGTTCTCGGACGACGCGATGTCGAACCGCTCGGCCTGCCGCTCGGCGCGGCTGGACACCGGCTGATCGGCCCCCTTGCGGTAGCGGCCGGAGAGCCAGCCGCCGGCCAGCGGGCTCCAGGAGAGCACCGCCAGGCCGTACCGCCGGGCCGTGGGCAGCACCTCGCGCTCGATGCCGCGGGCCAGGATCGAGTACGGGGGCTGCTCGGCGACCACGCGTTCGCGGCCGCGGCGCTCCGCGGTCCACTGGCCCTCGACGATGGCCGACGGTTCGAAGGTGGACGTACCGATGTAGCGGATCTTGCCCTGGTGGACCAGGTCGGACAGAGCGCCGAGGGTCTCGTCGAAGTCGGTGCCGGGTTCGGGCCGGTGCACCTGGTAGAGGTCGATCCAGTCGGTGCCGAGCCGGCGCAGACTGTTCTCCACCTCCCGGATGATCCAACGACGGGAGTTCCCCTGCTCGTTGGGGTCGGCGCCGAGGCTGCCGTGGAACTTGGTGGCGAGCACGACGTTGTCGCGGCGCCCGCCGGCCAGCGCCTTTCCGACGATCGTCTCGGACTCCCCGGCGGAGTACACGTCGGCGGTGTCGACGAAGTTGATGCCCGAGTCCAGGGCGTGGTGGATGATCCGGATGCTGTCGTCGTGGTCGGGGTTGCCCCGGGCGCCGAACATCATGGTGCCCAGGCACAGGGGGCTGACCTTGACGCCCGTGCGGCCGAAATCGCGGTACTCCGTCATCCTGCGGTCTCCTTGACGAGTTCACTGACATTCAGGTGGTCGACCGGCGTCGCGTGGCCGGTCTCCCGGAAGGCGTCCCACAGCCGCCGGTACGGGCCGTGGGCGGCGAGCAGTTCGGTGTGGGTGCCGGTCTCGACGACGGTTCCCGCGTCGAGTACCACCACCCGGTCGGCGCGGACGGCCGTGGTGAGCCGGTGGGCGACGACGACGGTCGTACGGCGACGGGCCAGCACCTCCGTCGCGGCTGCCACCCTGCGTTCGGTCGCGAGGTCGAGTGAGGCGGTGGCCTCGTCGAGCAGCAGGACGTCCGGGTCGACGAGTTCGGCGCGGGCCAGGGCGAGGAGCTGGCGCTGCCCTGCGGAGAGGTTGCGGCCCCGCTCCCCCACCGGCTGGAGGTAGCCGAGCCGCAGGCCCGCGACCATCTCGTGCGCCCCGACCGCGCGGGCCGCCCGCTCCACCTCGGTGTCCGTGGCGTCGGGGCGTCCGTAGGCGATGGCGTCGCGGACGGTGCCGCTGAACAGGTGAGCCTCCTGCGGGACGACGCCCAGCCTGCGGCGGAATCCGGGCAGGTCGAGGTCGCGCAGATCGTGCCCGTCCACCCGGACCGCCCCGGCGGACGGGTCGTAGAAGCGGGCGAGGAGCTTCACGACGGTCGACTTGCCCGCGCCGGTGGCACCGACCAGCGCGACGGTCTCGCCCGGCGCGATGCGCAGGGAGACCCCGTGCAGGACTTCCTGGCCGCCACCGCCCGCGTAGCCGAAGGACACCGAGTCGAACTCGACCTCGCCGCGCAGGGCGGACACCGGCCGGGCGTCCTTCGCGGGCGGGGTGCCCGTGGGGGTGAGCATCAGGCCGCGGAGCCGGCCGAGGCCGACGACGGCCTGCTGGTAGCCGTCGAAGACCTGGGAGAGCTGCTGGATCGGCGAGAAGAACAGCTCGACGTAGAGGAGGAACGCGATGAGCGTCCCGGCGCTCAGCTCCCCCGAGCGCACCTGTCCGGCGCCGACCGTGAGTACGGCTGCCGAGGAGAGCGTGCCGAGGAACTCGACGAACGGGAAGAACGTGCCCATGTAGCGCTGGGCGCGCAGCCTGGAGTCCCGGAAGGACCGGGCCAGTTCCGCGAAGCCGGCGGCGTTGCGGGCTTCGCGGCGGAAGGCCTGGGTGACCCGGATCGCCGTGACGTTCTCCTGGAGGCAGGCGTTGACGGCACTGATCCGTTCCCGGGCCTCGCGGTAGGCGGGCACGGAGTAGTGGCGGAAGACCGCGGTGGCGGCGATCAGCAGCGGCAGTGCGGCGAGCAGCACCAGGGCCAGTTCCGCGTCGATCACCAGCAGGCTGACGAGGACGCCGAGGACCGTCAGCAGGCTCACCACGGCGGTGATCAGGCCCGTCTGCAGGAAGTTCGACAGGGCGTCGACGTCGGTGGTCATCCGGGTCATGATCCGGCCGCCGAGCTCGCGTTCGTAGTAGTCCAGGCCGAGTCGCTGGAGCTGGGCGAACGTTTTCACGCGCAGGGTGTAGAGGAGGCGTTCTCCGGTGCGCCCGGTCGTACGGACCTGGGCCACCCCGATCAGCCAGTTCACGGCGACCACGAGCGCGGCCACGGCGGCCGCGGCGAACAGCACATGCCCGGCCCGGTGGGCCACCCCCTGGTCCACACCCTGCCGGACCAGGACCGGCACGGCGATCTGGGCGGCGGCGTCGAGCGCGACGAGCAGCAGGCCGAGGAGCAGCGGCAGCCGGAAGGGCCGCAGCAGGGCGCCGAGGCCGAAGTCCGCCTCGGCGGCGACGGCCCGTTCGGTGGGCACCTCGGGGTCGGCGGCGGGCAGCGGGATCCTGGCCAGTGCGGCGATCAGTTCGGGACTCGGCGGGGCGGAGCCGAGCACGCCGCCTCCGGGACCCGCGCGCCCGGGTCCCGAGGTCGCTGCCGCTTCCGCGAGGGCCTGGGCGGCCCGCACGGCGGTGCCCTCCAGCTGTTCGTCGTCGCTTCCCTCGGGGCGCAGCCACAGGTGCGGGGTGGGGCAGCCGGCGGCCGTACCGGCGCCGGGGGCGGTCGTGGTGTCCGGGACGGGGTCCGGCTCCGCCGCGAGGAGGCTGCGGAACAGGGCGGAACGGGCGGCGAGTTCGGCCGGTGTCCCGGTGTCCGTGATGCGGCCGCCGTCGAGGATCGCGACGCGGTCGGCGAGTTCCAGCGTAGATCTGCGGTGGGCGATGATCAGCGTGGTGCGGCGGCGGTCGTCCTGGCGCAGCCGGTGGTGGATCTCCGCCTCCACCCGGGCGTCGATGGCGGACGTGGCGTCGTCCAGGACGAGCACGGCCGGGTCGCCGATCAGGGCGCGGGCCAGGGCGATGCGCTGGCGCTGGCCGCCGGAGAGGGTGAGTCCCTGTTCGCCGACGACGGTGTCGTACCCCTGCGGGAGCCGTTCGATGAACTCGTCGGCGCGGGCGATGCGAGCGGCTGCCCGGACCTGTTCGCCGGTGGCGCCCGGTACCCCGTAGGCGATGTTGGCGCGCACCGTGTCGGAGAGCAGCAGGCTCTCCTCGAAGACGTAGCCGATCCGGGAGCGCAGGGAGGCGAGGGCGAGAGCGCGGACGTCGTGGCCGCCCACCCGTACCGAGCCGGACGGTACGTCGTAGAAGCGGGGCAGCAGGGCCGCGGCGGTGGACTTCCCGGAGCCGGCCGGGCCGATCAGGGCGAGGGTCTCACCGGGCCGGATGTCCAGGGTGAAGCCGTTGAGGAGCGGTGCGGATTCTCCGTACCCGAAGGTGACGTCGTGCCAGCCGATGGCCGGGGGCTCGTCCGGCAGCTGTCGGGCGTGGGGGGTGTCGGTGATGGCCGGCGCCTCGTCGACGACCTCCAGGACCCGTTCGGCGCCTGCCCGGGCCTGCTGCCAGACGGTGAGGAGGGTCGCCACCTGGCGGACCGGGGTGACGAAGGAGCCGAGGTAGGTGGTGAAGGCGAGGAAGGTGCCGAGCGAGATCCGGCCGTGCAGGGCCATCCAGCCGCCGAGGGCGAGGACGGCGACCTGGCCGAGCGCGGGGACCGCCTGGAGCGCGGGGTTGTAGCGGCTGGTGAAGCGGACGACGCGCAACCGCGAGGCGAAGAGGTGGCGGGCACGCTGTTCGAGTCCGGCGAGCTCGCGCTGCTCCTGGCCGAAGCCCTTGACCACGCGGACGCCGGTGACGGTCGCCTCGACGGTGGAGGCGACCTCCGCGGCCTCCTGCTGGGCGTGCCAGTTGGCGGGGAAGAGGTCGCGGCGGCTGCGCAGCGCGATCAGCCAGAGGAGCGGGCCGACGACGAGCGCCACGACGGTCAGCAGCGGCGACAGCACCGCCATGAAGACCAGGGAGAACAGGAACATCAGCGCGTTGCCCGTGAGGTTGGGCAGGAACTGCAGCAGGGTCTGGATGAGGGTGATGTCCGAGATGGACCGGCTGACCACCTGACCGGTGCGCAGGTCGTCCTGCTGGGCGCCGCCGAGCCGGAGCAGGGCGGCGAACGCGTCGTTGCGGAGGTCGTACTGCACGCCGAGGGAGAGCCGGCCGGAGCGGTAGCGGCGGGTGAAGCTCGCGCCGAAGCGGACGGCGCCGAGTGCGGCGAGCAGCATGGTCCAGGGGGCGAGCGAGGCGGTGGTGCCGGCCGCCACCCCGTCCACCACGTGCCGCAGCACGAGGGGCAGGGTGGCGGTGGCTACCGCGGCGAGGATGGCGGCACCGAAGGCGAGCAGCAGATCGGTGCGGTGCCGCAGGCAGTAGCCCAGCAGCCGCCGCGCCCATCCGGGCGGCGGCTGCCGGGGCGTACCGGTTTCCGGGGCCGGACAGTCCGTCACCGGGCCTCCGCCAGACCGATGCCGAAGTGACCGGCGCTGCGGTCGACTTCCTCGAAGAGCCGGTTGGCGGGGCGCGGCAGGCCGTAGTGCCCGCGCAGGGTGCTCGCGGTGTACTCGGTGCGGAACAGGCCGCGTTCCTGGAGGATCGGGACCACTCGGTCGACGAAGACCTCCAGGCCGGAGGGGAGGACGGCCGGCATGATGTTGAAGCCGTCGGCGGCGCCGCTGTCGTACCACTGCTCGATGGTGTCGGCGACCTGCTCGGCGGTGCCGGCGAAGGTGCGGTGCCCCCGGCCGCCGCCGAGCCGCCCGATCAGCTGACGCACGGTCAGCCTGTCGCGTCTGGCCAGCTCCACGATGAGGGTGTAGCGGCTCTTGGCCCCCTCGATCTCGTCCTCGGTGGGGATGTCCTCGGGGAGTTCCGCGTCCAGGTCCAGGTCCTCCGGGGCGATCCTCAGCGTCCGGGCGAGCTGCCGCTTGGCGTACTCGGGGACGATGAGGCTCTCCAGTTCGGCGTCCAGCGCCAGGGCCTCGGCCTCGGTGTCGCCGATGACGGGCACGATGCCGGGCAGGATCTTGATGCCGTCGGGGTTGCGGCCGATGGACTCGGCCCGCTGCTTGACGTCCTTGTAGAAGGCGATGCCTTCCTCCAGGGTCTGCTGGGCGGTGAACACCGCCTCCGCGTACCGGGCCGCGAAGTCCTTGCCGTCCTCGCTCGACCCGGCCTGCACGAGCAAGGGATACCCCTGCGGCGGGCGTTGTACGTTCAGCGGGCCGTCGACGCGGAAGAACTCGCCGCTGTGCCCGATCTTCCGCACCCGTTCGGCCAGGGCGTGCACGCCGCGTTCCTTGTCGGCGATCACGGCGTCGTCGGCCCAGCTGTCCCAGAGCTTGGTGGACACCTCGACGAACTCACCGGCGCGCCGGTAGCGGTCGTGGTGCAGCGGGGTGTCGTCGAGGCCGAAGTTGCGGGCCGCGTCGGCGCCCGCGGTGGTGACGATGTTCCAGCCGGCCCGGCCGCCCGAGACATGGTCGAGCGAGGCGAACCGGCGGGCCAGGTTGTACGGCTCGTTGTAGCTGGTCGACGCGGTGGCGATGAGGCCGATGTGGCGGGTGGCCCCGGCCAGCGCGGTGAGCAGGACGGTGGGCTCCAGCTTGGCGGCGGGACGCCGGCCGGGGTCGCCCATCAGGACGGGGCTGTCGGCGAGGAACAGCGAGTCGAGTCGTCCGCGTTCGGCGATCCGGGCCAGGTTCTTGTAGTGCTCGATGTCGGAGTTGGCCTCGGCCGGACTGCCGGGCAGTCGCCATGACGCCTCGTGGTGGCCGGTGGACATGAGGAAGGCGTTGAGGTGGAGCGGCTTGCGGTCAGGCGTGCGGGGCATGGGATTCCTTCTTCTCGGCCTCTTCGGCCTCTTCGGCAGGGGTGCGGGGCTGTGCGACACCGAGGGCGGTGAGCAGCGTGTCGCGGTACTCCTGGAAGCGGGGGTCACGGCGGGAGCGCGGAGTGGGCAGGTCGACGGCGAGGTCGACGGAGATCCGGCCGTCCTCCAGGACGAGGACCCGGTCGGCGAGTTCGACGGCCTCGTCGACGTCGTGCGTGACCAGCAGGACCGCGGGGCGGTGGCGTTCGTAGAGTTCGCGCAGCAGGTCGTGCATCTTGATCCGGGTCAGTGCGTCCAGCGCGCCGAACGGCTCGTCCGCGAGCAGGAGTTCGGGCTCGCGGACCAGGGCGCGGGCCAGCGCGGCGCGCTGCTGCTCGCCGCCGGAGAGCTCGTGCGGCCAGGACCGGTCGCGGCCCTCCAGGCCGACCTCGGCGAGTGCGGTGAGGCCGCGTTCACGGGTCGCGGAGCCGCGCAGCCCGAGGACCACGTTGTCGATCACCCGGAGCCAGGGCAGCAGCCGGGAGTCCTGGAAGGAGAGCGAGACCCGGTCGGGGACGCTGAGTTCGCCCGAGCCCTCGACGGTGTGGTCGAGCCGGGCCACGGCCCGCAGCAGCGTGGACTTGCCGGAGCCGCTGCGGCCGAGCAGTGCGGTGAACTCGCCCGGCGCGACGGTGAGGTCGAGCTCCTTGAGGATGTCGCGGTCGCCGAACCGGCGGACCAGCTTCCTCGTGCGGATGGCGGGGCGTTCCGCGACAGCCGCCGTACCGGTCCCGCGGACGGGGTTCAGCCCGCCAGGGTGCGTCGCCATGACAGGACCTTCCTCTCGACGGCGCGTACCGCCGCGTCCGATGCGAAGCCGAAGATCCCGTAGGCCACCAGGCCCACGATGATCACGTCGGACTGGGCGTACTGCTGGGCCTGGAACATCATGTAGCCGATGCCGCTGGTGGCGTTGATCTGCTCGACGACGATCAGTCCGAGCCAGGAAGCGGTGACGCCGAGGCGCAGTCCGACGAAGAAGCCGGGCAGCGAGCCGGGGACGACGACCTTGCGGATGAACTGCGCCCGGCTCAGGTCGAGTCCCTCGGCCAGCTCGACGTACCTGCTGTCGATGCCGGTCAGCGAGGCGTACGTGTTGATGTACATGTTCACCGCGACACCGAGCGCGATGACGGTGACCTTCATCTGCTCGCCGATGCCGAGCCAGAGGATCAGCAGCGGGAGCATGGCCAGGGAGGGGATGGCGCGCTTGATCTGGAGCGGCCCGTCCAGGAGGTATTCGCCGGTGCGGCTGAGTCCGGCGGCGACGGCGAGGAGCACCCCGGCGGTCACTCCGAAGAACAGGCCGAGTCCGGCGCGCTGGAGCGAGATGAGGACGTTGTCCTGGAGCCGGCCGCTGGAGAGGAGATCGGACGCGGTGGACAGGACCGTACCGGGCCCGGACAGGATCCGCGGGTCGAGGTAGCCGATGGCCGAGGCGAACCACCACAGGGCGACGACCAGCACCGGGCCGATCAGCCGCCCGAAGGGGATGGCACGGCCGGGACCGAGCCGTCGGCGGGTGGCGCGGGGTGCGGGCGGGGCGGGCACCGTTGCGGACACCCGCCCGCCGGCCGGTTCCCCGGTCTTCCTCGGTGGCACGCCGGCCGTACGCGCACGCCCTGCGGTGCGGGTGTTCGTCAGCAGTTCGGTCATGACGTCTCCCGGTACTGGGCGGCCACGGCCCTGGCCGCGATCCCCTCGAAGCGGCGGTCGAACAGTTCGGCGACGTCCTGCTCCGGCACGAAGCCGCCCTCGGCCATCAGGTCGGCGGTCTCCTGCTCCCACGCGATCGCCTTGTCCCAGCTGACCGGGAACTGCGGCTTGTGGAGCGAGGCGACGATGCGCTTGCCGTCCTCCTGGGTGACGCCCTGGTCCTTGACGTAGTACGCGTCGATCCACTCGTCACTGTTCTGCCAGGCCCACGTCGTGCCGCGCGCCCAGAGCGGGATGAAGCTGCGGACGGCGGCGGCCTTGGCCCGGTCGTTCAGCACCTCGTTGGGCGCCCAGAGGACCGTGAGCAGGTCGACGACGTCGGTCTTCACCCCGTGCGCGCCGTCCTTCCCGTACTGGGTGAGGTACTTGGTGAGGGTCGGTTCGCCGAGCGGTGCCACGTCGACCTGTTTGGACTGGAGTGCGGTGAGGAACTGTGTGCTGGGCAGGGCCACCAGCTCGACGTCCTTGTTGGCGATGCCCGCCTGCTTCAGTGCGCGCAGGACGACGACGCCCTGTGCCTGTCCCTGGGAGAAGCCGATCTTCTTGCCGCGGAAGTCGGCGACGGACCTGATGTCCGAGCCGGGCGCGGTCGCGAAGACGTACGAGGGATGGTTCCGCACCTGCACGGCGACGATCTTCGCCCCGACGCCGATGGCATGGGCCTGGATCGGCGGAATTCCGGCATTGACCGCGAGGTCGATGGAATGGGCCCGGAACCCCTGGATGATATCGGGGCCGGCGCCCAGGTTGGGCCACTGGGAAACGTCGAAGGAAAGGTCCTTCTGCAATCCGGCCGGCTTCAGCTGGAGTTGCGTCGAACGGACCGCTATGGAGAGTTCCGTACCCGGCGGCGGCGCACCCGAGGGGAGTTTTCCGGAAGGTTCGGCGCTTGCCGCTGTTTTGACCTGGGGTGAGCAGGCGGCGAGGGTGCCGAGGACCGACCCGCCGGCGAGCGCGAGAAACGACCTGCGGCCGACGGTCCGGTATGTGTCGTGGCGTGCCATGGTGAATTCCTGATCCGTTGTCGTGGGAGTGGGCGGGTGGTCAGAGCGAGTGGTAGGCGCCGTCGTGGAAGAGGAGGGGGCTGCGTCCCTCGTCGAGCCGGGCGTCCACCACCCGGGCGATGACGACGCGGTGGTCGCCGGCCGGGACGATCTGCTCGGTCTCCAGCCGCAGCCAGCCGGCCACGTTGTCCAGTACCGGTTCCCCCTCCGGCAGGCGGCGCCAGCGGGTGGGGGCGGCGAACCGGTCGATGCCGCTGGTGGCAAAGGTGGTGGCCAGGTCCTGCTGTTCGGCGCCGAGGAAGTTCACGACGGCCGAACCGGCCCGTTCGATGTGCGGCCAGGACGAGGTGCCGGTGCCGATGCCGAACGACACGAGCGGCGGGTCGAGCGAGAGGGAGCTGAGCGAGGTCGCGGTGAAGCCGATCGGGCCGTGGCCCGCGTCGGCGGTGACGACGACGACTCCGGCGGGATGACGGCGGAACGCCTGCTTGAACCGGTCCGGGGCGATTCCTCTCGCGGCGGGCGCGGACGGCGCCAGGTATGAGGGCACGGTGATGGTCAACGTCTCTCCCTGATGGAAAGCGGGAATGGGAACAGAGAAATGCGAGGGGTACGTGGAAGGGCAGAGCGGTGCGCACGGCGGAGCGAGCTCACGCCGGAATTCAACGCGTGGTTATCGGGCACCCGGACAGGGGCGACAACACAGGAGCCGGGCGCACACGCCGCCCGGGACGGCCGAGCGGAAGGCGCGCGTCGTCGAGGACGCGCTTCCTGAATTCCGCTGTCGGCTGGTCATGAATCCATCATCCCGTTCGGCTTCGGCCCCGGTCAACAATGCAACTGCCTGAATTAAGTCGGATACGAGGGCGGGCGCGGGAGGTGAGAGGGCGTCAGGAGACCGCGGGCAGCGCCGGCCAGGGGCCGAGCGGGTCCACGTACAGCGCACCGAGCGCCACCGCGCCACCCGCGGTGGCCAGCACGGTGCCCGTGAAGCTGGTCGGCACCACGGCCCGCTCCGGGTCGTCGCAGACCCAGGAGCGCTCCGCCACCTCCGCGCGGAGATCGGCCAGACACTCCGGGATCCGGCCCGAGCCCGGCTCGACGACGACGAGCACCTCCGGGTCGAACATGTCCAGCAGCAGGGCCGCGGCCCGGCCGACCAGTCGCGCCCTCCGGCGGAACAGCGCCACCGCCCGCGCGTCCCCGGCCAGTGCCCGGTCGAGGAGGTCCGGGAACGAGCCGACGACCAGCCCCTGCGCGGCGGCCCGCCGCACCATGGCGCGCTCCGACACCTCCGACTGGAGGCAGCCGGTCCGTCCGCAGGAACAGGGCTCGGCTCCCCCCGTCCCCCCGGCGCCGAGCGGGAGGTGCGCCACGCTGCCGGCCCCCGAGCGCGGGCCGCGGTGCATGGCCCCCTCGGTGGCGAAGGCCGCGTCCACGACCGCACCGACGAACAGCAGGACGGTGCTGCTGCGGGTCGACTCCTCGCCGAACAGCTGCTCCGCCCGGGCCAGCGCCCGGGAGTGGCTGTCCACGTGGACCGGCAGCCCGGTCGCTGCGGCGAGGATGTCGCGGGCCGGCACGTCGCGCCAGCCGAGCTGGGGGTGTTCCACGATCACCCCGGTCACGGGGTCGACCCGGTGCCCGGTGGCCAGGCCCAGGGCGAGCACGGTGCGTCCGCCGGCGTGGGCGGCCACCAGCCGGGGCAGCCGGGCCGCGAGTCCGGCCAGCATGGAGCGGGGTTCGGTGGTGCGGTGCGGCTGCCGGTCCTCGGCGACGATCCGGCCCCGCAGGTCCATCAGGGAGACGGTGGAGTGGGCGACGGCGATGTGCGCCCCGGCCACCAGGAAGCGGCCGGTGTCGATCTCGACGGGGATGTGCGGCCGGCCGAGCCCCTTGGGTCCCGCGGTCTCGGCGCTCTCCCGGACCAGCCCGCGGGCGAGCAGCTGGCCGACGTGCCCGCTCACGGAGGCGGGCGAGAGGCCGGTGAGCCGGGCGACGGTGGAGCGGGCGACCGGTCCGTGGTCGAGGATCGCGCCGAAGACGGAGCCGGTGCCGGTGTGCCGGCGGGCGGGTACGGCGGCGGGTATGTCGGAGCGGCGCAGCGGGGTGGGGTGGTCCTGACGCGGGGCGGGGGCGGGCGCAGACAGACTCTTCACAGTGTCTTCCAGGTCCTCGGGGGCAGCGGTTGACGCGGTGCGTGCTCCACGTGGGGAGCTCGGGGCAGGCCGCCTGCGACGTGGAGCCGGGGGCGCTGCCTCTTCCGTGGGGAGAGACCCTGCGAGGAACCGGGGCGGGCGTGACCCCTCGGCGCGGGCGTGGTGCTCTCAGGCGCGGTGACACACGGCGGAGCACACACGCTTCAGGTCGATATGACCTCGCGTCGTCAGGTGTGCGGATCGCTGCATGCCGCGCAACGTAGCCGGATCGGCGGAACCCGGTCAAACCATCGCCGCATCCTGGACACCCCCGCACAGGGCGGGCGTTGCCCTCGCGTTGCGGCGGCGTGGCGGGCGCACGGCGGGCGCGTGAACAGCCGGTCCGGCGGCGGACAGGACGGCGGCGAGGAGCGGGCCCGGAGCCGGGCACCCTGCCCTCGTCCCGCCGTACGGCGCGGATCCGGCTTCCGGACCGCGGAACGATTTCTGGAATTAACCTCTGATGCCTTGTCATCGCCGGTTCTACGCGCATAGCTTGTGCTCCCTCATCACACTCTGAGGGGCAGTTTCCGTGCGCATATCCAGATCCCGTTCCGTCCTGCTGGCCGGCGCGGTCGCCGTGACCCTCTCGGCGACCGCACTGCCCGCCGCCTTCGCCGTCCCGTCGTCGACCGCCGTGATCTCCGAGGTGTACGGCGGCGGCGGGAACTCGGGAGCGACGCTCACGCGCGACTTCGTCGAGCTGGCCAACTCCGGCTCCGCCGCGTACGACCTGTCCGGGTTCAGCGTCCAGTACCTGCCCGGGTCCCCGTCCGCGGGCTCGCTGTGGCAGGTCTCGGCGCTGACGGGTTCCGTCGCGCCCGGCGGCCGCTATCTGGTCGCCCAGGCGGCGGGCACCGGCGGCACCGTCGCGCTGCCCGCCCCCGACGCCACCGGCACCGTCGCCATGTCCGCCGCCAGCGGGACCATCGCGCTGGTCTCCGGCACCACACCGCTGACCTGCAAAACGGCGGCCGACTGCGCCGCCGACACCCGCATCGTGGACCTGGTGGGCTACGGCTCCGCGGTCGTCCGGGAAGGCAGCGGACCGGCGACGGGCGCCTCCGCCACCGCCGCCGTGGCGCGCGCGTCCTCGCTCGCCGACACCGACGACAACGCCGCGGACCTGTCCGCGGCCGCCCCCACCCCGGTCAACGCGGCCGGTGAGACGTCGGGCGGCACGGACCCGGGCGACCCCGGCGACCCGACCGAGCCCGGCACCGTGCGCGTGCACGACATCCAGGGCATCACCCGGGTCTCCCCGCTCGACGGCAAGGCCGTGACCGGGGTGCCCGGCGTCGTCACCGCGGTGCGCACCACGGGCTCCAAGGGCTTCTGGATCCAGGACACCGCCCCGGACGCGGACCCGCGCACGAGCGAGGGCGTCTTCGTGTACACGGGCTCCGCCGCCCCGACGGTGGCGGTGGGCGATTCCGTCCTGGTCAGCGGCACGGTCGACGAGTACTACCCGTCGGCCACCACGCAGTCCATCACCGAGATCACCTCTCCCAGGACCACGGTCCTCTCGTCGGGCAACGCGACTCCGGCGCCGGTCGTGCTCGACGCCGCCGCGGTGCCCGCCGCCTATGTCTCCTCGGCGGGTGGCGGGTCGATCGACGCGCTGCCCCTGGACCCGTCGACGTACGCCCTCGACCTCTACGAGGCGCTCGAAGGCACCCGCGTGCAGATCGCGGACACCCGGGTCACCGGTGCCACGACCGCGTACGACGAGATCTGGGTGACGGTCGAGCCGAAGCAGAACCCGACCCGGCGCGGCGGCACGCTGTACTCCTCGTACACCGACCAGAACAGCGGCCGGATCAAGGTGATGTCGCTCGACACCACGCGCCCCTTCCCCGTCGGGAACGTCGGCGACGTGCTGTCCGGCACCACCACCGGCGTGATCGACTACGCCTCGTTCGGCGGCTACAACCTCCAGGCCACCGAGCTCGGCACGCTCACCGACCGCCATCTGCGGCGCGAGGTCACGCGGAAGCAGAAGGGCGGCGAACTCGCCGTCGCCACGTACAACGTGGAGAACCTGGACGCGCTGGACGAGCAGACCAAGTTCGACACGCTGGCCAAGGGCGTCGCGGTGAACCTCTCCTCCCCCGACATCGTCTCGCTGGAGGAGATCCAGGACGACAACGGCGCGGTCAGCGACGGCACGGTCGGCTCCGAGGCCACGCTGAAGCGGTTCACCGACGCGATCGTCGCGGCCGGCGGCCCCCGGTACGCCTGGCGCTATGTCGCCCCGCAGGACGGCCAGGACGGCGGCGAGCCCGGCGGCAACATCCGTAACGTCTTCCTCTTCAACCCCCACCGGGTCTCCTTCGTGGACCGTGCGGGCGGCGACGCGACGACGGCGGTGACGGCGGTGCCGACGCGCAAGGGCGTCACCCTCTCGGTGTCGCCCGGCCGGATCAGCCCGACGAGCGCGGCCTGGGCCGACAGCCGCAAGCCCCTGGTCGGCGAGTTCCGCTTCCACGGGAAGCCGGTCTTCGTCATCGGCAACCACTTCACCTCCAAGGGCGGCGACCAGCCGCTGCACGGCCGCTACCAGGAGCCGTCGCGCAGCTCGGAGACGAAGCGGGTCCAGCAGGCGGCGGAGGTCAACACCTTCGTCAAGTCGCTGCTGTCGGCGGACAAGTCGGCGCGGGTCGTCACGCTGGGCGACCTGAACGACTTCGCGTTCTCACCGACGATGTCCGCGCTGACCGCCGGCAAGGCGCTCAAGCCGCTGATCACGACGCTGCCGGCGAACGAGCAGTACAGCTATGTGTACGAGGGCAACTCGCAGACGCTGGACCACATCCTGACGAGCCCCGGCATCCGGCGGTTCGACTACGACGTGGTCCACATCAACGCGGAGTTCGCCGACCAGGCGAGCGACCACGACCCGCAGATCGTGCGGGTCAAGGTCGACGGCCGCCACTGATCCCGTGAGCGGGGGCCGGGTCGCTCAGCCGCCCGGCCCCGGCAGGACGGGACCTGCCGCGCCCGCGCGCGGGCGCGGCAGCGAGGGCAGCGGCCCCAGGGCAGGCGCGGCCTCCAGGGGGCGGTCGGTGAAGAAGCGGGCCGCCAGGTCCGCCACGTCGTCGGGCCGTTCCAGCACGACCCAGTGGTCGGAGTCGCCGATCGTCAGGAAGCGGCTGCCCTCGATCGTCCCGGCGAAGGCGCGCTGCCGCTCGGGCGAGGTCACGGTGTCGTGCTCCCCCGCGAAGACGAGCGCGGGCACTCCGCTCAACCCGCCGGAGAAGTCGGGCCGGTGGCCCAGCGCCCGCCGCAGCGACTGCGCCGCGTGCGGGGAGTGGGTGAGCGCGTGCACGAACGACCGCCGGACGTAGCGCCGGGCGAGTTCCCTGCGGTGGACCGTGCGCCGCGGGTCCTGGCACATCAAGGCGTCGGTGGTCAGCGTGGCGAGCCCTTCGACGTCCCCGGCCCTCAGCCGGTCGACCGCCCGCCCCCACTGGCCGCGCTGGGCTTCGCTGATGTGCGCGGGTACGCCGCCGAGGACCAGCCGGGCGATCCGGCCGGGGTTCCGCCGGGCGCAGCCGAAGGCGATGGCCGTGCCGTAGGAGAACCCGAAGAGGTTGACCCGGTCCGCGCCCAGGTCGTCGATGATGCCGTCGACGGCGGCGTACAGGAGGTCGTCGCCGGTGCCGGGCGGCAGCGGATCGGCGCCGCCCATGCCGGGCAGGTCCGCCGTGACGACCGGGGCGTGCGGGCCCAGGTGCTCGTCCATCTGCGGCCAGCCGTACATCCCCTGGAGCGCGCCGCCGAGGACGACGACCGGTTCGGTGCGGGGCGAGGGCTGCGTCAGGATGCGGTAGCGGTAGCGCAGCCCGCGCACCGACAGGTGCCGGATGATCTCGTCGGGCATGGTCATCGGTCCTTGCTCCTGTCTGGAGTTCCCCACCAGCGGCCTGACCGCCGCTGCGCGGTCAGGCCCTGGTGAGGACGAGTGCGGCGTTGTGCCCGCCGAAGCCGAGCGAGGTCTTGACGGCCGCGTCGAACACGCCCGGCCGGGCTTCCTTGCTCACCACGTCGACGGGGATCTCCGGGTCGGGGGCGTCGAGGTTGACGGTGGGCGGTACGAGCTGGTGCTGGAGGGCCAGGGCCGTCAGCGCGGTCTCGATGCCGCCCGCCGCGCCCAGGGTGTGCCCGGTCATGGCCTTGGTCGAGGTGACGAGGGGGTGCTCGCCCAGGACCCGGCGCAGCATCGTCGCCTCGATGAGGTCGTTCGCCACGGTCGAGGTGCCGTGGGCGTTGACGTGCCCGATGTCGGCGGCGGACACCCCGGCGTCGGCCAGTGCGGTGCGCAGGGCCCGCTCGATGCCGAGTCCGTCGGGGTCGGGTGCGACGGCGGAGTAGGCGTCGCTGGAGGCCCCGTATCCGGCGACGTGGGCGCGGACGGTGGCGCCCCGGGCCGCCGCGTGTTCGGGGCGTTCCAGGACGAGGAGGCCGGCGCCCTCGCCGACGACGAAGCCGTCGCGGTGGGTGTCGAAGGGGCGGCAGGCCGCCTCGGGGTCGTCACGCCGGGTCGAGACGGCCTTCAGCTGGCAGGCGCTGGCGATCAGCAGCCGGGAGCAGACGGATTCGGCGCCGCCCGCGACGACGATGTCGCAGGCGCCGGTGCGCAGCATCTGGTGCGCGGTGCCGATGGCGACGGTGCCGGAGGAGCAGGCGGTGGAGACGGCCTGGCTCGGGCCGCGCGCGCCGAGGTCGGTGGCGACGCTGCTGGCGGCGCCGTTGACGACGGTGAGCGGGGCGAGTTTCGGCGAGACCCGGCGGGCACCGCGCTCGGTGAGCGCGGTGTGCTGCTCGTCGTAGAAGGGCAGTCCGCCGTGGGCGGAGCCGATGACGACGGCGACGCGGCCGCTGTCCCAGACCGAGGGGTCGAGCCCGGCGTCCGCGACGGCCTCGCGGGCGGCGATGACGGCGAGCTGGGAGAAGCGGTCCATGAGCCGCTGGGTGGCGACCCCGAGCACGGCCCGCGTGTCGAGGCCGGTGATGGTGTACATGAAGTCGCAGGGCAGGTCGTGGAGTTCGGGCCGGTGCAGGACCGAGGGGGCGTCGGCGGCCACGGAAACGCCGCGCCAGGTGGCGGCGGTGCCCACGCCGGCCGCGGTGACCAGACCGATGCCGGTGACGGCGGCGGCGAACGGCTCGGGGCGCCGGGGGGCCGTCACGCCGCGGCCTTGCGGTGCGCGTGCACGGCGTCGACGAGCCGGCCGACGGTGTCGCGCGAGGTCAGCTGGACGTCGTCGAGGTCGACGTCCAGCCGGTCCTCGATGAGGAGCCGCAGTTCCTCCAGGGCCAGGGAATCCATCCTGAGCTGACGGAGCGACACCTCGGGGCGGATCGCTGCCGGATCGGTCCCGAAGTTCGCCACCAGCAAGGTGCTGATCTCGTCTGCCGTGCTCATGGGGCACTCCTCCGCTGTCGTACGCGGTGACGCCTTGCCGCGTGAAGGTGTGAGTGCCATCGGGGGACGCCGGCTGGTCCGGAGGAACCTTTTATACGCCCTGCCGGCGGCAGGTCCGGTCCCCGTTCCCCCGTGCGGTGGGGGGCTGTCCAGGTGTGCGAATCCACTGTTGCGCACGCCGGGGTGCGACGATGGGGCGGAAGGTACACGAGAGGAAGGGACCTGCCATGGCAGTGGAGCACGACGACGAGGCGCCCGCGCAGGTCAGCCCGAGCGCCTGGGTGGCGAAGCAGGCCGAACTGTACGAATCGTCGGGCGGCACCAAGGGGACCACCCAGCTCGGCGTCCCCTGCCTGCTGCTGGACTACGTCGGCCGCCGCAGCGGCGCGCTGCGGCGCACGGTGCTGATGTACGGGCGCGACGGCGACGACTACCTGATCGTGGGGTCGAACGGCGGCTCGGACAGCCATCCCCTCTGGTACCTGAACCTGCTCGCGAACCCGTCGGTCGACCTGCGGGTGGGCCCCGAGCGTTTCCCGGCCGTCGCCGAAACGCTGTCCGCCGAGGAGAAGGAGCGGGTGTGGCCGCATCTGGTGGAGGTCTTCCCCAGGTACGCGCAGTACCGGAGCGGCACCGACCGCGACATCCCGGTGGTGCGGCTGCGGCGGACCGCTCCGGCCGCGGGCTGACCAACGGGCCTCCTCGCGGCGGGGCTTCGCCCGTAAACTCCGTGATCATGACGATCGAATCGACTCAGGCGGCGGAGACGGCCGAGGCCGAGGCCCTGTTCTCCACCATGTCCACGATGCGCGCGATGCGCCGTCTCAAGCCGGAGCCCGTGCCGGACGAGACGCTTGAGCAGCTCATACAGGCCGCCGTCTGGGGTCCCAGCGGCGGGAACATGCAGTGTTACGAGTACGTGGTGGTGACGGACCGCGAGGTGATGGCCCGCCTGGCTCCGCTGTGGAAGCGGTGCGTGGACGCGTATCTGGCGACGACCGGGAAGTACGCGCCGAAAGGCATGGACGACGCGGCGTACGGCCGGATGGTCGCCGCGATCGAGTACCAGCGTGACCACTTCGCCGATACGCCGGCGCTGATCATGCCCTGCTACCGGTTCCCTGAGCCCCGGATGGAGGCGGAGGGCCTGGCCGCCTACGCGCAGGCGCTCGGCCCGGCGGGGGTCGAGCACATGATGACCACCCAGACCCGGTTCCAGGCGCTCGCCGAGGGGTCCTGCGTGTACCCGGGGGTCCAGAACATCCTGCTCGCAGCCCGGGCCCTCGGGCTCGCGGCCAACATCACCATCTGGCACCTGATGCTGGAGCAGGAGTGGAAGGAGGCGCTGGGCATCCCCGAGGACATGGAGACCTTCGCCGCCATTCCCGTCGGATGGCCGCAGGGCAATTTCGGTCCGGTCCGGCGCCGCCCGGTGGCCGACGTCATCCACCGCGACCGCTGGTAGGACCTGCCGTCCGGGGCCGACCCGGCGGGCCGGGCCCGGACGGCCCGCCTTCCCGCTGATCTGTCATCAACTCCATTGGAGTGAAAGGGATTTCGACACGCGGGACCGTCGTTGTCATGCCCTGAACAGATGGATACCCTGAGCGGGCTTCGCGGCCCCTCCGCCCACCCCACCCGGGCGCGGGGCCGTTCTTCTCCCCCACAGAGCAGGAGCAGGTATGCCCACACGCGCCGCCGCCCACACCAAGGCCCGCGCCTCCGTGCTGGCGGCCCTCACCGCCACCGTCCTGGCCGCGACCGGCACCCCGGCCCTCGCCTCGACGGACACCGGGCACCCGATGAACCGGGCGTTCGAGCGGGCGGCCGACACGTTCGACGTCCCGCGCGACCTGCTCGCCGCCGTCGGATACGGCGAGACCCGGCTCGACGGCCACTCCGGGCGCCCCAGCCAGGCCAACGGCTACGGCGTCATGCACCTGGTCAGCAACCCCACGAACCGGACCCTGGAGCGCGCCGCCGCCCTCACCGGGAAGCCCCTGGCCGAGCTCCGTGCCGACACGGCGGCGAACATCATGGGCGGCGCGGCGGTGCTGCGCGGTTACGCGGACGGGCTCGGGCTCGACGCCCGGGACCGCGACGACCTCGGCTCCTGGTACCCGGCCGTCGCCCGGTACAGCGGCACCGAGGGGGCGGCCGCCGCCCTCTACGCCGACACGGTCTACACCTTCCTGGCGGACGGCCTCGACACCCTCGCCCCGGACGGCGAGCGGATCTCCGTGACGGGGCGCCCGGTGTCACCGCACAAGGGTGAGCTCACCGCGCCGGACGCGAGCACCCGGAGCGCCGACTACCCGTCGGCACTGTGGGTGCCGGCCGACCCGAACAACTTCGCCACGGGCCGCTCGGCGGCGATCGACAAGGTGGTCATCCATGTCACGCAGGGCTCGTACGCGGGCTCGATCAGCTGGTTCCAGGACCCGGCGTCCGAGGTGAGCGCCCACTACGTGGTGCGCTCGTCGGACGGCCAGATCACCCAGATGGTGCGCGACAGCGACACCGCCTACCACGCACGGAGCGCCAACGCCTCGGCCCTCGGCATCGAGCACGAGGGCTTCATCGACGACCCGTCCTGGTTCACGGACTCGATGTACCGGTCCTCGGCCGCCCTGACCGCGTACCTGTGCGACCGGTACGGCATCCCGAAGGACCGGGCGCACATCATCGGGCACAGCGAGGCGCCGGGCAACGACCACACCGACCCCGGCCCGTACTGGGACTGGACGCGCTACATGGAGCTGGTCGGCGGGAGCACCGGCGGCAGTCCCGGCGCGGACGGGCTGAGCTTCACCGCGTACGCGACACAGCAGAGCGGGTCGACGGGTGCCCAGGTCAAGGCCGTCCAGACGCTGCTGAACGCGCAGGGCTATCCGGCGGGCGAGGTGGACAGCAGTTTCGGTCCGGCCACGCAGAGCGCGGTGAAGTCGTTCCAGACCGCGCGCGGGCTGGCAGCCGACGGCGTCGTCGGGGCCAGGACGTGGACCGCGCTGCTGTCGGCGGGCGACACCGCCACCCTCTCCGAGGGCGCTTCGGGTGACGGCGTGAAGCGGCTCCAGCGCGCCCTGACCGCGGCGCTCGGCTCGACGGTCGGTGTCGACGGGAGCTTCGGCCCGGGGACGGCGACCGCGGTGCGCGGTTACCAGACCGGCCGGGGCCTGACGGCCGACGGCATCGTGGGCCCGGGCACCTGGGCGGCGTTGCAGGCGGGCCGCTGACGGACGGCCGCGGACCGGACACCGGACGGACGGGCCTCGGGGCCGTGGACAGGCCCCGAGGGCTCTTCGTCACGTTTGGGTAACCTGCCGGAAACCCTTGACGTTTCTCCTGACGCCTTCCTAACCTCCTCGTGTAGTCGCACTTCACGTGCTGCGGCGCTTTCCGCAGTGTTTTGACAGGCACAGACATAGACCACCTGTCGGTGGTTTCGTCATGCCTGTTTTTTTGTGCTCCCCGTGCCGCCGATGGGTCTTCCTCGAAGGCGGATTCATGGCACAACGTCCGAGCGTCAAAGGCGTCGCCGACGTCGTTGCGCTCATCGATGGGCTGGGAAAGATCACCGGCCGGGCGCAAGTCATCTGGTTCCTCGTGTTCGGCGGGCTGTTCCTCGACGCCTATTCGAACGCGGCGCTGAGCGCCGGTCTGGGACCGATGACGTCCCAGATGGAGCTGACCAGCACGCAGGTCTCGATCCTCACGGCCACCGCTCCGGCCCTGGCGATCATCTTCAACCCGGTCGGCGGCTGGCTCGCCACCCGGATCGGCCGGGTCCCCCCGCTGCTCATCGCCAAGGTCTTCGCCATCGCGGGCGCCCTCCTCGCCGCGTTCGCCGGTGACTTCACGGTCGTCTGGCTCGGCCGGGTCCTGGTGGGTGTCGCGTACGGCATCGACTTCGCCGTCGCCATGGCGCTGCTCGCCGAGTACACCCCCGCCAAGCTCGGCGGCCGGCTGAACCTGTGGCAGGCCGTCTGGTACGTCGCCACGACCAGCAACCTCGCGCTGGCCCTGGTCTTCTTCAACCTGGACGTCGGCTCGGACATCTGGCGCTGGTCGGTCGGTTCGGCCGCCGTCGTCGCCGTGGCGCTGCTCCTGGGCCAGTGGCTGATGCTCAGGGAGAGCCCGGCCTGGCTGGCGAGCAAGGGACGCCTCGACGAGTCCGTCCTCAACCTGGACCGGATCTACGGGATCAAGGCCGTCGCGGGGAAGCCAGACGAGGCGACCCGCGCCGCGACCGCCGCACCCGCCATCGGCTTCCGCCAGGCAGGACTGCTCTTCAAGGGCGAGTACCTGCCGCGCACGATCCTCTCCTCGGTGATCTCGCTCGGGCAGTCGATGCAGTACTTCGCGGTCGGCTGGTACCTCCCGCTGATCAGCCTGACGATCTTCGGCGAGAGCTTCGAGAAGGCCACGATCGGCTCGATGGTGTTCAACGCCTTCGGTATCGCGGGCGGGCTGCTGTCCGCGTACTTCGGCCGCCGGCTCGGGCTGCGGCTCAGCTCCGCCGCCGGTTTCGCCGGGGTGTTCGTCGCCCTGATCGCGATGGGGCTGACTTTCGAGAAGGTCCCGACGGCCGTGGCGTTCCTGCTGCCGGTGCTGTTCATCCTCTGCCACTCCGCCGGCCCCGGCGCCAACGGCAAGTCCATCGCCGCGCTCTCGTACAGCAGTGACGTGCGCGCACTCGGCACCGGTGTCACCGGGATGGTGGGCAGCTTCGGCAGTGTCGCCGGGCTGTACCTCTTCCCGCAGATCAAGGAGTCGCTCGGCCTCGCCGACACGTTCCTGGTGCTCTCCGTCGTCCCGCTGCTCGGCATGATCACCTGTCTGGCCATCAAGTGGGACCCGATGAGGGCCGCTTCGCCCGACGAGGCCGCGGCACAGCAGGCGACCGGTGCGCCGGAACACGCGGAGTCCGTCACCGCGCGCTGACCGTCCGGCGCGCCTGCCGCACCACACGATGGTCCCTCTCCCCCTCCGTACAGCTCGCGATGCTCGCAATGAAAGGGCTGCAATGACGCAGACGCTCCCCGGCGCCTCCCCCCGGCGCGGTGTGCTGGCCATCGACGAGGGCACCACCGGCACCAGGGCCGGAGTCGTCCTCGACTCCGGCGCCGCGCACGAGGTGTTCTACCGGTCGATCGCGGTCAGCCATCCGGACGACCTCTCCGTCGAGCAGGACCCGATGGAGATCTGGACCGCCACCCTCGACGTGGCGCGCCGGGCCGTCGGCGCCGCCCGTGCGGAGGGGATCGAGCTCACCGCCGTCGCCCTCTCCACCCAGCGGGCCACCGCGATGCTCTGGGACCGGGTCACCGGGCAGCCGCTGCTGCCCGCCGTGGTGTGGCAGGACCGGCGGTACGCCGCCGAGCTCACCGCTCACGAGGCGCGGTGGGACGCCGCCCTGCTGGCCCGTCAGGGCCGGCCGGTCGGCGCCCGCGCGCCGTTCCTCTGGGCCGCCCGGCAGATCGCCGCGCACCCGGAGGTGTCCGCCGCACACCGCGAGGGCCGGCTGCTGTTCGGCACCGTCGACACCTGGCTGATCTGGCGGCTGACCGGCGGCGCCGTGCACGCCACCACCCCGACCAACGCCGCCTCCAGCGGGGGCTACCTGCTGGAGCGGCACGCCTGGGACGAGGAGTGGATCAGCCATCTCGGCTTCCCCCTCGGCCTGCTTCCGGAACTCCGCTCGGACGACGCCGGATTCGGCACGACCGACCCGGCCGCCCTCGGCATCGCCGTCCCGCTGGCCGCCTCCATGGGCGACCAGCACGCCGCACTGATCGCGCTCGGCGGCCTGGCCGCCGGGCAGGGCATGTGCATGTACGGGACCGGCGCGTTCGTCGACGCGGCGACCGGCACCACGCCCGCCCTGCCCCGGCCGGACA
This sequence comes from Streptomyces sp. NPDC048211, assembly GCF_043202315.1. Taxonomy (NCBI): domain Bacteria; kingdom Bacillati; phylum Actinomycetota; class Actinomycetes; order Kitasatosporales; family Streptomycetaceae; genus Streptomyces; species Streptomyces sp. NPDC048211. The sequence continues at coordinate 386,110 of NZ_JBIDAD010000002.1, read as the reverse complement.
TCTCCGGGGTGCTCGCCCAGCCCGGCCGGCGGCAGGGCGGGATCAGCCACTTCAGCCTGGAGGCCTACACCTCCACGGCGGGATCGGCGCTGCGCTGGCTCTGCGACGACCTGGGCCTGTTCGCCTCGCCGAAGGAGCTCGGTGAGGAGGCCGGCCGGGTCCCCACCCGGCCGGGCCGCACCCCTCGTTTCGTCCCGGCGCTCGCCGGGGTCCGTACGCCGGTCTGGCACCCGGAGGCCACCGCCTCCCTCACCGGGCTCACCCTCGCCACCACCCGCGCCGACCTGGCCCGCGCCGTACTGGACGGCATCGCCCACTCGGTGTGCGACCTCGTCGACGGTGTCGCCGCCACGATGGGCGCCCCGTTCACCCGGCTCCGGGTCGGTGGCGGGGTCGCGGGCAGCGACCCGCTCATGCGGATCCAGGCCGACCTGACCGGCCTGCCGCTGGAACGGGTCGCCGACTCGGCGACCGCCAGCCTGCGCGGCACCGCCTATCTGGCCGGGGTCGCCCAGGGCCTGTGGGGCTCGCTCGAAGAGATCGTCGAGGCGCAGCCGCACGGCCGGGTCTTCGAACCCTCCATCGGCGCGGACGAACGCGCCGAACAGCGGGCCGCCTGGCGCGACGTGCTGATCGGCCACCTCAAGGACCCCGCCCTCACACCCCACTGACGGCCCCTCACCGTCAGCAGGCGGCGGCCGGACACCCGACCACGCGGCCGCCGCACCGAAACACCAGGAGTTGATGTTGTGATCACCATGCCCGCCCGGAAACCGCGGCGCAGCGCCGCGGCGACCCGCCGCACGCCCCTGCTGCTCGACCGCGCGGCGGCCAAGCGGCAACTGGCCGACGACACGTTCGACGTACTCGTCATCGGCGGCGGCATCACCGGGGCGTACGCCGTGCTGGACGCCGCCTCGCGCGGCCTGCGCGCGGCGCTGGTCGAGAAGGACGACTTCGCCTCGGGCACGTCGTCGAAGTCCTCGAAGATGGTGCACGGGGGCCTGCGCTACATCGAGCAGGGCAACGTCAACCTCGTACGGCACTCGCTCCTGGAGCGGCACCGCTTCCGCAAGAACGCCCCGCACCTGGTGCACCGGCTGCCGTTCCTCTTCCCGATCCTGGAGAAGGAGGGCATCTTCGACGCCCGCCTCGCCAAGGGCTTCGAGGGGCTGCTGTGGACGTACGACCTGGTCGGCGGCTGGCGGATCGGCAAGCTGCACCAGCGGCTGACCGTCCCGGAGGTCCTCGCGCAGGCGCCGACGCTGCGCGCGGAGCACCTCCAGGGCGGACTGATGTACTTCGACGCCCGCACCGACGACGCGCGTCTCGTGCTGACCATCGTGCGGACCGCCGCGGCGCTCGGCGCGACGGTCCTCAACGGGGCGAAGGCCGAAGGTCTGCTGATGGAGGGCGGCAGGGTCGCCGGCGCCCGGGTCGAGGTGGACGGCGACAGCGTCGACATCAGGGCGCGGGCCGTGGTCAACGCCACCGGTGTGTGGACCGACGAGCTGGACGCGAAGGCCGTCGACGGCCACAAGCCGCAGGTGCGGCCCGCCAAGGGCGTGCACATCGTGGTGCCGTGGGACAAGGTGCGGATCAACTGCACGGTCACCGTGCCGATCCCCGGCCGGGCCCGCCGTGCGACGTGCACCCGCTGGGGCAACAGCGTCGTGCTGGGCACCACGGACGAGGACTACCAGGGCTCCCCCGACGACGTGCACTGCACGCGTCAGGAGATGGACTTCCTGCTGGAGGGCGCCAACACCGCGTTCGAGGGCAAGCTCACCCCGGACGACGTGGTCGGCTCCATCGGCGGGCTGCGTCCGCTGGTCGGCGGCAAGGAGGGCGCGACGCTCGACATGCGGCGCGACCACCACATCAGCGTCGGCCGCACCGGCATGGTCACGGTGACCGGCGGCAAGCTCACCACCAGCCGGCACATGGGCGAGCTCGTCATCGACAAGGTGATGACCGTCCTCGGCCGCAAGGGCAGGAGCCGCACCACGGACCTTCCGCTGCTCGGCGGCGCCGGTTACGACGCCGAGGCCGTGGCCGCCTCCGGTGGCATCGCCGCACATCTGGGCGAGCGCTTCGGCACCGAGGCACGCTTCGTCGGCGACCTGATCCAGGAGGACCCGACGCTGGCCGAGCCCATCGTCGCGGGACTTCCCTACACGAAGGCCGAGGTCGTCTACGCGGCGCGCGCCGAGCTCGCCCGCTCGGTCGACGACGTCCTCTCCCGCCGGATGCGCGCCCGGCTCTTCGCCCGCGACGCCTCCGCCGAGGCGGCGGGCGCGGTCGGCGCGATCCTCGGCCGCGAACTGAACCTCACGGAGGCCGAGGTGGAGCGTTCCGTCTCCGACTACCTCGCGGCCGTCCGTCACGAAAAGTCCGTACTCCTCGAAGGGGCAGCAGCATGATCAGCCGTCAGACCATCACCCACCCGTTCAACCGGGGCAACTACACGATCGGTGCTCCCAGTTTCGCCAAGTGGGCGCAGAACACCCCGATCGGCGACGGCGAGGCCGCGCTCCAGGTCGACCCGGTCGAGGTCCCCGAAACCGTGGTCGCAGCGCTGCGCGAGGCCGCGCAGGCCGTGCACGTGGAGCGCGACGAGGTCGTCACCCGGACCCGTGACTGGTGGGCCGGTTCGATGATCGGCGAGACCGAGGGCCGTCCCGCGACGCCGGACGCCGTGGTCGTCGAGGCGGCCGACGCGGACCAGATCGCGGCCGTGCTGCGGATCTGCCACGAGGCCGGTATCCCCGTCACCCCGTCCGCGGGCCGCTCCAACGTCACCGGGGCGGCGCTCCCCGTCTTCGGCGGCGTCGTCCTGGACGTGTGCGGGCTGAACGAGATCACCGGATTCGATGCCGAGTCGAACGTCGTGGACGTCCAGGCCGGCATGTTCGGCGACCTCTTCGAGAAGCGGCTCCAGGAGGAGTACGGCGTCACGACGGGCCACTGGCCCTCCGCGTTCGCCGTCTCCACCGTCGGCGGCTGGATCGCCTGCCGCGGCGCCGGCCAGCTCTCGACGCGCTACGGCAAGATCGAGGACATGGTCGTGGGCGTGGACGTGATCCACGCGGACGGCACCCGCGCCACGTACGGCGACTACGCCCGTGCCGCCGTCGGGCCGGATCTGCGCCAGCTGTTCATCGGCTCCGAGGGCACGCTCGGCGTCATCGTCGGGGCCCGGCTGCGTGTGCACCCGCTGCCGGAGTACGCGAACGCCGTCGCGTTCGGCTTCGCGACCTTCGCCGAGGGCCTGGACGCGTGCCGCAAGATCATGCAGCGCGGCGCGACCCCGGCCGTCCTGCGGCTGTACGACGCCCTGGAATCGGGCACGCACTTCGGCCATCCGGAGACCAACCTCCTGCTGATCGCCGACGAGGGCGACCCGGCGATCGTGGACGCCTCGATCAAGGTGGCGGCCGAGGTCTGCTCGGCGTACGGCCCCGAGCTGGACTCGCAGGCGGTCTTCGAGCGCTGGCTCGACGAGCGGATGCTGGTCGGCAAGTCCGCGGACGGCTTCACGCCCGGTCCGGGCTTCGTCGCCGACACCCTGGAGATGGCCGCGTCCTGGGCAGGCCTCCCGGTGATCTACGACGAGGTGGTCGCCGCGATCCAGTCGGTGGAGGGCACGCTGGCCGCATCCGCCCACCAGTCGCACGCGTACACCGACGGCGCCTGCGTCTACTTCTCGCTGCGCGGCGAGGTGGCCCCCGAGGCCCGGCGCGACTGGTACCGCTCGGTGTGGGACGCCGCCAACGCCGTCCTCATCAAGCACGCGGCGGCGCTCAGCCACCACCACGGCTGCGGACTGCTGCGCGGCCCCTACCTGCGGGAATCCCTGGGCGCGGGCTTCGCGACGTTCGTCGCGGTGAAGGCGGCCCTGGACCCGGCCGGCATTCTCAACCCTGGCAAACTGGGCCTTCCCAGCCGATTCGGTACGTCTCCGCTGAACTGACCCAGCACTCTTCCAGGCAGGTTGTGCCATGACCCCTTCCCCGTCCCGGTCCGGCGCACCGCTCGATCCGCGGCTCACCTCGGCGTTCGCCGAGGTGCCCGTCATCGCGTCGGTCGTCGGCACCCAGCCGCTGCGGCAGTTCCTGACCGCGCCGGCCAAGGTGTGCATCCTCGCGTCGTTCGCGGTGGGGCAGCTGCCCCAGGTCGTCCCGGCGCTGGGCCGGGCGGGGAAGCTCGTGTTCGTGAACGTGGACAGCAGCCCCGGTCTCGCACAGGACCGGGGCGCGCTGGAGTTCATCAAGAACATGGGCGCGCACGGCGTGGTCAGCACCCGGCTCTCGCTCATAGAGAAGGGCCGCCCGCTCGGCCTGCTGACGATGATGAAGGTGTTCGTCACCGACCGGTCCAATCTGCGCCGCTCCACGGACGCGATCTCGCGCGGGGCGCCGGACCTGGTCGAGATCATGCCCGCCCCGATCATCGCCCGGATGAGCGCGCAGTCCCAGCGCGCGATGTCCCCGTCGGTGGCCGCGGGCTTCGTGGAGTGCCCCGCGGACGTGGCGCTCGCGCTGGCCCTCGGGTCGGCCGCGGCCGCCACGTCCGACCCCCGCCTCTGGCATCTGCGCCGCGACCAGCTGCCGCCGGTCCCGCCGGCCGCGCTCAAGAGGCCCGTCCCACCCCAGGAGTAGTACCGCCGTGACTTACGTAGTAGTAGCCCGCTACCGCACCGATCCGGGCGAGCAGGACACCGTCCTCCCGCTCCTCGACACCATGGCAGCCGCCTCCCGCGAGGAGCCCGGCAACCTCGCCTACCGGGTCCATCAGGGCACCGAGGACCCGCGGACGATCGTGCTCTACGAGGAGTACGCGACCGAGGCCGACTTCACCGCGCACTGCGCGACCCCGCACTTCCGGGAGATCGTCCTCGGCAAGGTCGTCCCGCTCCTGGAGAGCCGCGACGTCCTGCGCTGCGCACCCCGCGACGAGGTGACCGCGTGAGGACCCGGGCCGTCGTCCTGCGCGGAATATCGACCGCCCGGCCCTACACGCGGACCCGCCCGGTCGAGGTGGAGGAACTGGACCTCGGCGCCCCGCGCGAGGGCGAGGTCCTGGTCCGGGTCGCGGCCGCGTCCCTGTGCCACTCGGACCTCTCCGTCGTCAACGGCGACCGGGTCAGGCCGCTGCCGATGGCCCTGGGCCACGAGGCGGTCGGTGTGGTCGAGGAGACCGGACCGGGCGTCCACCGGATCTCCCCGGGTGACCATGTGGCTCTGGTCTTCGTGCCGAGCTGCGGTTTCTGCGCCGACTGTGCCGCGGGCCGCCCGGCCCTGTGCGCGGCGGCCGCCGCGGCGAACGGGTCCGGCGCCCTCCTGCACGGTCCGTCCTTGCTGACGGACGACTCCGGCGCCGCGGTCCACCACCAGCTGGGCGTCTCGGCGTTCTCCTCGTACGCGGTGGTGGCCCAGGAGTCCGTGGTGCCGATCCCCCGCGACATCCCGTTCACCGTGGCCTCGATGTTCGGCTGCGCGGTGCTCACCGGCGCCGGTGCGGTCATCAACACGGCGGCGCTGCGCCCCGGCCAGTCGGCGGTGGTCTACGGGCTCGGCGGCGTGGGCCTGTCCGCGGTGCTCGGGGCGCGGGCGGCCGGCGCGTACCCGATCGTCGCCGTCGACCCGGTGCCGGAGAAGCGCGCGCTGGCGCTGCGGCTGGGCGCGACGCACACGTACGCCCCCGACGAGGCACTCGGCGCGATCCGCGAACTGACGTCCGGCGGGGCGGAGGTGGCGGTCGAGGCCGTCGGCAGCCCCAAGGTCATGGCCGAGTGCCTGGCCGCCGTGGCCCGCGGCGGCAAGGTCGTCTCGGTGGGCCTGCCCGCCCCCGACCGGGTGCTGGAGGTGCCGGCCCTGGCCTTCGCGGGCGAGGGCAAGTCGCTGCTCGGCTCGTACATGGGCGACGCGGTCCCGCGCCGCGACATCCCCCGGTTCCTGGACCTGTGGCGGGCGGGGCTGATGCCGGTGGAGGAGATGCACACCGGCACCCTCGCCCTGGACGAGGTCAACCACGCGATGGAGGAACTGGCCTCGGGCCGGGCGATCCGTCAGGTACTGGACACCTCGGGGCTGCTGGCGGCCTCCTCGCGTTCGTAACGCAGTTCCACGACCCCGCTGCCGAAGGTCCGGGTGCCGGTCAGCCGCAGCGGGGTCGTGGTGTCCGTGACCGGGAACATCGGCCGTCCGCGGCCGATGAGGACCGGATGGACGTACACCCGGTACTCGTCGATCAGGCCGAGCTCCGCGAACGAGGCGGCGAGGTCGGCGCCGCCGACCGCCAGGTCACCACCGGGCTGCTCCTTCAGCGCCCTCACCTCCTCGGGCACGACGTCGTGCAGCACCTCGGTGGCCCAGTCCACGTGGTCCAGGGTGCGGGAGTAGACGTACTTCGGCATGTTCCGCCAGATGACGGCGAAGTCGGCCACCGCTCCCGCGTTCGCCGGGTCCTCGTCGGCGGTGGGCCAGAACTCCGCCATCAGCTCGTGCACGACCCGCCCGTGCAGGAACCCGCCCAGGGCGGCGATCTGCTCGTTGAAGTGGCGGTGGAGCTCCTCGTCGACCCGGTGCCAGCCGATGTCGTGGTCCGGGCCCTCGATGAAGCCGTCTAGGGAGATCGACATGGAGTAGATGATCTTTCGCATCGCGGACCTCACCGGTGGTGTCGGGGGCGGGTGTGCCGGGCCCCTCCGGCGTGGGAGGGCCGGACGCGGCTCCGGGCGCTGCCGACCCTACCCGGCGGCGGTTCGCGGTCCGGGGACCTCGCGGACAGCGGTTCGCGACGTCGGACGACCGGGCTGTCCGGCGTCGGGTGATCGAGGTGTCGGTTTCGGCGCCGAACGCCGTGATCTACGCTGCGGGGCGGTACGCCCGATGCACCGAGGAGTCGTCCAGATGAGAGTCGGATCCGCACGCGCCGGCGCGGCCCGCTGGGTGGCCGCGCACGCCCGCCGCACCCCCGGCTACCGGGGGGCCTACTTCAGCGGGTCCACCGTCGGCCGGCCGGATGACGCCGAGCTGGCGCCCTCCTCCGACGTGGACGTCATGATCGTCACGGAGGAGGACGATCCGCCCCTCAAGCCCGGCAAACTCCGTTACGAGGGCGCCCTGTTGGAGATCAGTCTCGTGCCGTGGGCCGAACTGCGCGATCCGGAGACGGTGCTCACCTCGTACCACCTGGCGGGCAGCTTCCGCACGGACACTGTCATCGACGACCCGACCGGCGCGCTGCGCACCCTGCACGCGGCCGTCGCGCCCCGGTTCGCCGGGCGGGACGCGGTGCGCGGCCGGTGCCTGGACGCCCGGCACCGCGTCGAGAGCCGGCTGGCCGCGCTCGACACCGGCGCCCCCTTCCACGAACAGGTGACGGCGTGGATGTTCCCCACCGGGGTCACCACGCATGTGCCGCTCGTCGCCGCGCTGCGCAACCCGACCGTCCGGCTGCGCTACCTGGCCGCGCGCGACGTCCTCGACGCGTACGGGCAGCCCGAGCTCTACCGGGAGCTGCTGGAACTCCTGGGCTGCGCCGATGTGTCCCCCGGTGTGGTCCGCCGCCATGTCGGCGAGCTGACCCGGACCTTCGACGCGACGGTCCCGGTGGCCCGCACACCGTTCTTCTTCAGCAGCGACCTCACCGCGCAGGCGCGGCCCATCGCGGTCGACGGCAGCCGGGAACTCCTGGAGCGGGGCGAGCACCGTGAGGCCGTCTTCTGGGTCATCGCGACGCTCGCCCGCTGCCACACGGTGCTGGCGGCCGACGCCCCCGCACTGCACGCCGCGCGCCTGCCGGCGTTCCGGGAGGCGGTCGCCGACCTCACCGGGATCGCGTCGCCCGGTGACCTGACGGTCCGGCGGGCGGAGGTCCTGCGGTTCCTGCCCCGGCTCTGGGCGGCCACCGAGTCCGTCATGGCGGCCAACCCGGAGATCACCACCGGCTGAGGGCTGTTCCGCCGAAGTCCCTGTCGAACTTCAGCCGGGTAACGGTCGTCCGAGAAGGTGGCCGTGACGGCCCCGTAGTCGGGCGGTCCGTCGATCCGGTGGCGGTGTGGACGCGTGCTCCGTGGCGGGATCCGCCGTAGGCGTACGGACTGAGGAGGGCGATGTACGGGTACGGGTCCTTCCGCCGCCGGCCGCGCGACGGCACGGCACGCCGTCGCGCGGGATCAACCGGCCGGTGAGTCCTCCGGGATCGAGAGGCTCAGCCCCTCGGTCAGCCAGGCGTGGGCCGCTGTCATGTTCAGCGAGCGCCCGCCGGTGACGGTGTCCAGCAGGCCCCAGTAGCGTCGCAGACGTGGGTCGAAGCCCGACGACCTGGAGACCAGCACGTGCAGGAAGCGGCGGAAGGCCGGGGTGTCCGACTCCCTTCGAGCCCGCGCGTGGGCGGACACGAAGGCGTTGACCGCCTCCCCGGGGCCGGGCGGCAGCCCCTCCTTCACAGCGGCGGCCGTCAGGGCGGCCGCCTCGTCTATCTCGCCGTAGAAGGCGGGCGCGTCCCGCATCTCCTCCTCGTGGTCCCCCGTCCAACGCGTGAAACCGGGCGTGGAGACCAGGACATGGATCTCGGCGTACGCCAGCGCCGCGGCGGGGCCGGGGTCGGGCGGGGGCTCGGGCGACAGCATGGCGACCATGAGGTCGAGCCGCCGCTTGGGCATGTCCGCGGGCAGCTCGCGGTACCAGTGCTCGGTGAGGTCCCGCCGCGCCTGCGGAAGCCGCTGCACCCGGGCGAGGATCTCCAGGCGGCGCAGCCGCTCGCCGTCCGCGCAGTCACCGAGGGCGCGAAGCGTCGCCTGCCGCCATCGCAGCTGCACCAACTGAGCCTGTACGGATCCGAGTTCGGTGTCCACGAGATCACCGAGCCCCTGCTCACCGCTCACGACACGCGCGATGGTCGCGATCGGGGTGTCCAGCGCCCGCAAGCGTCTGATGAGCGCGATCCGCTCCCACGCCGCAGGGCCGTAGCGCCGGTGGCCTCCGCTGCTGCGCTCCGCGACCGGCAGCAGACCGCTGTCCGAGTAGTAGCGCAGCGTCTTCACCGCGACGCCCGTCCCGGCGGCGAGTTCACCGATGCTCCATGTGCGGTGCGTCACAGACCCTTGAACCTCCAGTGCGCGGGAGCTTCTAGCGTACTGAGCACCGGCCGCTTCCGGCCCGGCCCGTCGAGACACTGTCGAGATACTGGAGTGCCTATGTCCTGGATCCCACCACCACGCCCGCGCCGGCGGGGCAGCCTGCGGGCGCACAGCCTCCGACTGCTGCGCGTGGCCGTCCTGTTCGCCGTCGCGGCCGTGTCCGTCACGACGGCGGCCGCGGTACCTCCGCGCGCCGGAGGATCTCGTACGGAAGCTGTCGTACGGACCGATCACGGCCTGGTCCGTGGTGCCGCCCACGGCTCGTACATCACCTTCGACGGCATTCCCTACGCCGCGCCTCCCACCGGCCGGCTGCGCTGGCGGGCGCCCGCACCGGCGCCCGCATGGCGGGGAGTGCGGGATGCCACGGCTCCGGCCCCGCGCTGCGTACAGATGCCGATGCCCGGTACGGACGGCGTGAGCGGATCCGAGGACTGCCTCTACCTCAACGTCACCGCGCCGTCCGCGCGGCCGCCCGCCGGTGAACGGCGCCCGGTACTGGTGTGGTTGCACGGCGGGGCGTTCCTCGGTGGGTCCGGAGACGACTACGGGGCCGAGCAGTTGGCCGTGCGCGGTGACAGCCTCGTCGTCACGGTCAACTACCGTCTCGGCGTGTTCGGTTACTTCGGCCATCCGGCCCTGGGCTCCGCTCCGCCGTTCGGCCTCGCCGACCAGCAGGCGGCGTTGCGCTGGGTACGGGCGAACGCGGAGCGCTTCGGCGGCGACCCCGGCGCCGTCACGCTGTTCGGCGAGTCCGCCGGCGCCCTGAGCGTCTGCGCGCACCTCACCTCCCCGGGCGCGGCCGGGCTCTTCCGGCGGGCGGTGCTGCAGAGCGGTTCCTGTCTCATGTCGTTCCCGCCCGGCGCCCTCGGCCCCGGAACACCGGCCTACGAGCCCTTCGCCGCCGAACGCGACGTCCAGGACAGCGGGGAGCTGGCCGCGAGACAGCTGGGCTGCGCGGCGGACGATGACGCCCGGGTACTGGCCTGCCTGCGCGGGCAGAGCACGGAACGCCTCGCCACCGCGCAACTGATGCAGTCCTTCAACCGCCCCGCCTTCGGCAACCCACTGCTGCCCGCGGCGCCGGGCAGGGCCCTGGCCTCCGGCCGCTTCCACCGGGTTCCGCTCGTCCAGGGCACCAACCACGACGAGATGCGGATGTTCGTCGGCCAGTCACTCGCCGCGTACCCCATCCGGACCGAGGCGGACTACCGCGCCCGCCTCGACGACGCCTTCGGCCCGGCCGCGGCCGACGTGGCCGCGCGCTACCCGGCGGCGGGCTACCCGACCCCGGCGCTGGCCTGGTCCGCCGCGCTGACCGACCGTTCCCTGGCCTGCACCACACTGGAGGCGGGGCGCGAGATCGCCACGAAAGCGCCTCGGCTCCCGCTCTACGGCTACGAGTTCGACGATCCGGGCGCCCCTGTCCTCACCGGCCTGCCGGCGCATCCCGATCTCCCCTACGGGTCGGCCCACGGCTTCGAACTGCCCTATCTCTTCTCCTCCGTACCGACCGAACGGTCCCTGACGGACGCGCAGCGCGTTTTGTCGGACCGGATGATCGGCTACTGGTCGTCCTTCGCCCGCACCGGGAACCCGAACACTCCCGGCGCTCCGCGCTGGCCGGCCCTGGGGACCACGGGCCCCGTACTGTCGCTGGCCCCCGGACCCGGGGCGATCCGCCTCGGCGACACGTACGAGGCGCACCACTGCGCCTTCTGGAACGGTGTGCCGGGCTGATTCCCACTGTCGGCGCCGGTTCCCGTTCACGTACGCCGACCGGGCCCGCTCCTCCCGTCGGAAGGTGCCGCCGTCCGGCTCGCCCCGCACGGCAAGCACGGTGACCACCTCCCGCACATCCTTCAGGGCGCACTGCCGTCGCGGCGTGCGCTCTGATAATTTGCCCGCATGTTCCTTCCTCGTGCGTAGGGCCCCGCACCGCCCGCACCCGTTGCCCGGGTGCGGCACTCCGGTGTCCCCGCATGCCCGCAGCGCCGGGTCTCCGCACTGCCCTCACGAGGAATGTCATCGTGTTCACGTCTTCTTCCGCGCCCTCGCGCGCGCCTTCCTACGCCGCCGTGCTCCGGACCCCGCACGCCGTGCGCCCCTTCGCCGCCGCGCTGCTGGGGCGGCTCTCCTACGGCGTCGCCCCCCTCTCCCTCCTGCTCGCGCTCAAGGACGCCACGGGTTCGTACTCCGTGGCCGGCGGCTCCATGGCCCTGTTCGGGGCCGCGAGCGTCTGCCTCTCCCCGGCCCGCGCCGCGCTGGTCGACCGGTACGGACCGCGCCGGACCCTTCCGCCCATGGCGGGGCTGTACGCCGCCCTGCTCGCCGTCATCGCCCTGGCCACCTGGCACCGCGGCGCCCCGGCGCTCCTGCTGGGCGGGCTCACCACCGCGGCGGGCGCCTGCACCCCGCCGCTCGGCCCGGTCATGCGGGCGGTGTGGAGCAGTCTCGTCCCGGACCGGGAGCTGTTGCAGCGCGCGTACAGCCTGGACGGCGTCGCGGAGGAACTGACGTACGTCACGGCCCCGTTGCTGGTGGGGATCGTCGTGACGCACACCGAGCCGGCGGCCGGTGTCCTGGCCGGTGCGGTGCTCGTGTTCGTGGGGGCGTCGGCGCTGGTGTCGTCGCCCGCGGTGGCCCGCGCGCACACGGCCCGGCAGCCGGACGCCACCCCCGGTGCGCCCCGGCCGCGGTTGCACGGCATCGTCGCGCTGCGGCACGCGGTGCTGGTGACGGCCGCCGTGGGACTCTGCCTCGGGGCACTCGACCTGCTGGTGGTGGCGTTCACCGAGCGGCTCCATCAGGCGGCGGCCGTGTCCTGGGTGCTGGCCGCGCTCTCGGCCGGGAGCGCCGTCGGCGGTCTGGCCTACGGGGCGGTGCGGTGGAGGTCGGCCGCCCGGGTGCGGCTGCCGGTGGTCGCCGCCGCGCTGGGTGCGGCGCTGCTGGCGGCCGGGCTCTCACGGGATCTGTACGTGCTCGCCGCGCTGGTCGCGGCGGCGGGGCTGTTCGTCGCTCCGGCGCTCACGACCGCGTATCTGATCGCCGACGAGTCCGTCGACGCCGGCCGTCGGACGCAGGCGGGCGCCTGGGTCAATACGGCGTTCAACGCGGGGTCCTCGGGCGGCACCGCCGTGATCGGGCTGCTCGTCGACCGGTTGCCGCTCGCCCTGTGCTTCGCCCTGGCGGCCGCCCCGGCGCTGGTGTGTGCGGCGACGGTGACGCACCTCCGTTCCCGCCGGTCCCGGACCGCCGACACGGGGGCAGCGGGCACCGGGGCGGCGAGCAGGGACGCGGTCGGCGGAGCATGATCGCGCCACCGTCCGCTCTCAGGGCGGGAGGGGCCTCGCCACTGCCCGAGGCCCCTCCGGATTCTCTGTGCGTGGCACAGATCAACAGGTGAGCCAGGACTCCCAGACCCGGGTCAGCTCCGCCTCGACAGCCGGGGCGACCGTGTCCAGCAGCCGCACCTGCGCCCCCGGGCCCGCCAGTTCGGCACGGTAGGGGTGCGGTCCGGCGGGGCTCGCACCGAGTGCGGTGACGGCGCCGATGACGCGGTGGGGGCCGAGGATTCCGGGCAGTCGGCGCACGTCCGGGTCGGTCAGGTCGAGGTCCTCCACGAGGAGTTCACGCCCGTCGTACGTCACCCGGGTCGTGGCCCGCAGACTCCCGCCCCGTTCACCGGAGCGGCCGAGGACCAGGGTGTCGCGCCACAGCATCCGGGCCCCCGCGGCCAGCCGCGCATCCATCTCGCGTACGACGTCCGCCCCGTCCGAGACCACGAACGGCAGTCCGTGCCAGAGGAGTTCACCGCCCTCGGCGATGTCGACGCGGGCCCGCCAGCGGGAGCTGCCGCCCCGGTGGTCGTAGGCGACGAGACCGGCCGGTTCGACCAGCTCCAGGCGCGCGCCCGGGCCGACCGTGATCCGCAGCCCCAGGTCGTCACCGGCCAGCAGCCCGGCCCGGGTGCCGACCAGGGCCACGCGTATCCGGTCCTCCGCCGGCATCAGGGGCCGTGGGGCGAGGAATGCGCCGGGCCGCAGCTCGCGCGCCAGGTGGCGGCCGGAGGCGTCACGCTCGACGCCGACGACGACCGGCTCGTTCACGAGTGGCTGTGGGGCGCCATGGGGCCCGGGTCCGTGGGCACATGGGAGCCCGCGCGGTGACGGGCGAGCAAGGACCGTACCCAGTCGGCGAGTGCGGCGACGGAGGCCGGGTCCTTCCTGGACAGGGCGAGCACGGGAAGTCCGCCGCGGGCCGCTTCGGCGTCGGCGACCATCGCGGCCACGTCCACCTCCACATAGGGCGCGAGGTCGGTCTTGTTGATGATCAGGAGGTCGGCGCCGGTGATGCCGGGGCCGCCCTTGCGGGCCACGTCGCCGCCGCCCGCGACATCGATGGAGAAGAGCTGCGCGTCGGCGAGGGCCGGGCTGAAGGTGGCGGTGAGGTTGTCGCCGCCGCTCTCGATGAGGACCAGGTCCAGCGGCCCGTACGCCTCCTCCAGGTCCTCGACGGCGTCCAGGTTGGCACTGACGTCGTCGCGGATCGCGGTGTGCGGGCAGGCCCCGGTCTCGACCGCGCGGATGCGTTCCGTGGGCAGGACGCCCGCCGAGCGCAGGAAGCGGGCGTCCTCGTCGGTGTAGATGTCGTTGGTGACGACCGCCATGGACAGTTCACCGGCGAGCTCACGGCACAGGGTGGCCAGGATGGAGCTCTTTCCGGTGCCGACCGGTCCTGCGACGCCCAGGCGCAGGGCGCGCGGCTGGTTGAGCGGCTCGTGGAAGTGGGGGTTCGGCTGCGGGGCGTGGGTGGTGTCGCTGTCAGGCAAGGAAGAGTCTCCGTTCGCGTCGTGCGTGTTCGAGCGCCCACTGTTCGGTGAGCGGGGCGGTACGGGCGGGCAGCCGGTCCGGGCTCCGCACGGCGAGGGCGGCGGTCACCGCCCGCGCCGCGTCGGGCTCGGCGGCGAGGATGTGGGCGACCGAGTCGAGCGGGTCGCCCGGCAGCAGCTTCAGGGCGGCGGAAACGACGGTCTGGAGCTCGTCGTAGACGACCGCGTGCACCAGTTCGGCCTCGGTGACCTCGAGTACGGCTCCGAGGGCGCCGAGCGTGACCGGCCGCAGGGGCCGGGTGCTCAGGGCGGCCAGCGCGGTGACCGCCGGGTGGTCCGGGGCCAGCCGACGGGCCAGCCGGTGCACGCCCCGGCCGAGCGTCTTCGACGCCTCGCGCTGAGGTGCGGCGGGCGTCCGGGCGGCGAGGGCCCGCTGTACGGGTCCGTAGTCGACGCGGTCCTGTCCGGCGGCCCGCAGGGCGAGGACGGCGGCGGCCGCCTCGGTCACGGCGGTGGTGTGCAGCCGGGCCTTCAGGAGTGCGGGGATCCGGTCGCGGGTGAGGCCGGCCTCGACGGCGGGTTCGAGTCCCGCGCTGTAGGTGTACGCGCCGACCGGAAGCCGTCCGTCGGCGAGCAGCAGGGAGGCGAAGGAGGTCATCAGAACATGGAGTACCGCTGGGTCAGCGGCAGTTCGGTGGCGGGTGACGGTTCGACGAGCTCTCCGTCGATACGGATGGCGAAGGTCTCCGGGTCGACCTCGATGACCGGGAGGGCGGTGTTGTTCGGCAGGTCGGCCTTGGTGAGGTGGCGGGTGGGGCGCACGGCGACCAGTTCGCGTACGAGACCGAGCCGTTCGGCGAGTCCGTCGTCCAGGGCGGCCGGGGAGACGAAGCCGACCGAGAGGTGTGCGGCCGCTCCGGCGGCGGCGGTGGGACGCAGCAGTACGGGCTGGGTGGTGGGGATCGCCGCGTTGGCGTCACCGAGGGGGGCGCACACCACCATGCCGCCCTTGATGACGGCGGCGGGGCGGATACCGAAGAACGCCGGGTCCCAGAGCACCAGGTCGGCGAGCTTGCCCGGCTCGACGGAGCCGATGACGTGGTCGATGCCGTGGGCGACCGCGGGGCAGATCGTGTACTTGGCGACGTAGCGGCGGGCGCGTTCGTTGTCGGCGGGCAGGGCGCTGCCGCGGTCCCCGAAGCGCTGCTTCATGACGTGGGCGACCTGCCAGGTGCGGCAGATGACCTCGCCGATGCGGCCCATGGCCTGGGCGTCGGAGGAGGTGATGGAGAGGGCGCCGATGTCGTGGAGGACGTCCTCGGCCGCGATGGTGGTGGCGCGGATGCGGGACTCGGCGAAGGCGAGGTCCTCGGGCACCCGGGGGTTGAGGTGGTGACAGACCATCAGCATGTCGAGGTGTTCGTCGACGGTGTTGACGGTGTGCGGGAGCGTCGGGTTGGTGGACGCCGGCAGGATGTGGGGGTGGGAGGCCACGGTGATGATGTCGGGTGCGTGCCCGCCGCCGGCGCCCTCTGCGTGGAAGACGTGGATGGAGCGGCCCGCGATGGCGTCGAGCGTCCCCTCGACGTAGCCGGCCTCGTTGAGGCTGTCGCCGTGCAGGGCGACCTGGAGCCCGTAGGTGTCGGCGGCCTTCAGCGCCGCGTCGATGGCGGCGGGTGTGGCACCCCAGTCCTCGTGGACCTTGTAGCCGCCCGCCCCGCCGAGCGCCGCCTCGCGCAGGGCATCTTCGCCGACGGTGGAGCCCTTGGCGAACAGCATGACGTTGAGCGGGACGTGCTCCAGGGACCGGAACATCATCGCGAGGTTCCATGCGCCGGGGGTGACCGTGGTGGCCTTGGATCCCTCGGTGGCCCCGGTGCCGCCGCCGATGACGGTCGTGGTGCCGGTGGCCAGGGCCTCGCGGAGGGTCTCCGGCATCAGGAAGTGGACGTGGGTGTCGACGGCCCCGGCGGTGAGGATGCGGCCCTCGCCGGAGACGACGTCGGTGCCGGGCCCGATCACGAGCTCCGGATGGACCCCGTCGGCGATGTCGGGGTTGCCGGAGCGGCCGAGTGCGACGATCCGCCCCGCCCGGATGCCGACGTCTGCCTTGACGACGCCCCAGTGGTCGAGGACCACGGCATTCGTGATGACCAGGTCGAGGGCGCCGTCGGCGCGCGAGGTGGTGGCCTGCGCCATGGATTCGCGGATGGACTTGCCGCCGCCGAAGACGGCCTCCTCGCCGCCGAAGCAGCGGTCCTCCTCGACCTCGATCCAGAGGTCGGTGTCGGCGAGCCGGATGCGGTCGCCGGTGGTGGGTCCGTAGAGCGACGCATAGGCGGCGCGGGTCAGTTGTGCCATGTCACACGGCCTCCTCTGCCGGGGGGTCCGCCCGGGGTGCGGCGCTGACGACGATGCCGGGCACCGTCCCGCGTCCGCCGAGCGCGACGAGCGTGATCTCCGCACCGACGCCGGGCTCGAAGCGCAGCGACGTGCCGGAGGGAATATCGAGCCGGAATCCTCTCGCCGACAAACGGTCGAAGGAAAGAGCGGGATTGGCGTCGAAGAAATGGAAATGAGATCCCACCTGAATGGGGCGGTCTCCGTCGTTCACCACGGTGAGCTGAATTTTCGGGCGGTCGGAATTAACGTGCAGCACGCCGGATCCGGTCCGGATCTCGCCGGGGATCACGGAATCGGCGAGATGATCGTGACAAGCTTGCGCCCGTCGGGGAAGGTCGCCTCGACCTGGACGTCGCGCAGCATCTCCGGGACGCCTTCGAGCACGTCAGCACGGGTGAGAACGGAACGCCCCGCAGTCATGAGGTCGGCGACGCGAGCCCCTTCACGGGCCCGCTCCATCGCCCAGCAGGCGAGCAGCGCGACCGCCTCGGGATAGTTGAGACGTACGCCCCGCTCCCGCCGGTCACGGGCGACCATTCCGGCCACACTCAGCAGCAATTTCTCCGTGTCGGACGGAGTGAGAAACATGGGAAACCTCCATGGCGGCAGTCCCCGGAATTCCCGGAATCGCCTCGGCCACCCTCCTCTTATAAGCCCCCGGGTCACGCCGTGGCAACTTGCGGCGCACCGCAAAAAGTCCCTTTCTGGCGTTATCGCCTGCCATATACGGGCAAAGCAGGCACATTTTGGTCGCTCTGAAGACAGCAGGAAGGCGGCCGCGCACCTCGGGACCGGGGTGCGCGACCGCCTCAAGCGGACCTCTCAGCAGGTCACTTCAGGCCGAAGGCCCGGATGATCTCCTGGTCCACCGCGAGACCGTCGCCGCCCTCGGCGTGCACCTTGAGCGACACGGCGGTGGCGCCCTTCTTCGGGGTCTTGAACCGGGCGGTCCAGGAACCGGCCGAGTCCTTCTTCAGCTGCACCGCGCTCCAGGTCTTCCCGTCGTCGTAGCTGACCGACAGCGAGGCCTTCGTCGCCTTCACGGCGCCCTCCAGCCACTCCTGTGTGGTGGACGACAGACCGATCTCGGTCCACTTCCCGGCCTTCACGTCACCGGCCAGGTCGGTCGCGACGTCGTAGTCCAGCTGAAGCATCGGAATGTCCACCTGGTACGGGCCCTCGGGATCGGGCGCGCCCGAGACGAACGACCACTCCGAGTGCGTGCGGACGGAGGTCTTCCAGATGTCCGCGTCACGCGAGGCGTCGAGCACCAGCCGATAGGGCAGCTTCTCGTCGGCCAGGTTCCCGACGTACCCGGCGCGGCCGGGGGCCTCGTCGAGCAGCGTGCCACCCTGGTAAACGGCGACCGTCCCGGTGTCGTACTCCTTGTCCGGCATGGAGCCCGAGTGCCCGGCGCCCCCGTCCGTCCACGGCGTGATGTTGTACTGGATGTCGCCGTACTGCGAGCGGTTGGGCCCCCAGTAGCCGGTGCCCAGGCGCGGGCGTACGACCGGTGCGAACCAGTCGGCGGGGTAGGTGCGGCCCGCCGTGTAGTCCAGCTCGGCGCTGCGCTCCTCCAGCGAGGTGTCGGTGCCGGCCTCGTTGTAGACGGCGTGGTCCTCGTACCAGAACGAGGCACCCGGCAGCGGCGTGACCCATTCGGTGCGGGTGGCGGGGTACTTCTCGTACTCGGCGAAGCCGATGCCGTAGCCGTAGTCCGGGATGTCGTAGCGGTAGCCGCCGCCGACGACGTCCCGGTGGCCGTAGTAGGTGTTCTCCACCTTCGCCAGCTGCCGGGTGGACGGGGCGAAGGCGAGCGAGCGGTCCGGGATCGTGCCGTCGTGGCGGTCGACCAGGTCGTACACGTAGGACGCGTACTTGTGCTGGTCGACGGTCAGCGGCCTGCCCCGCTGGGCGGCCTTCACCAGGCCCTCTCCCGCGAGGCGCTGGACGGAGGCGACGGGGATGGCCAGCGTGGTGCCGTAGTCCGCGTAGGACTCCATCAGGACGCCGTCGCCGCTGTTGACGACGAACAGTGCCTTCGCGCCGGCGGCGATCGCGGCCGCGGCCCGGTCGGCGGGTGCCACCGTGTCACTGCTGCGGATCACGACCGCCTTGCCCCTGGCGTCGAGGCCGGCGTAGTCGGCCGGGGCGCCGTTGCCCGCGAAGACGCTGCCGAGCCGCTGCCGGCTGTCCTCGGCGACGGACGAACCGCCCTGCACGGCCACCGGCACATCGCGGCCGTCGGCCGTCAGGTCGACCAGCTTCTCGCCCTGACGCCAGCGGGTCAGGAAGGAGAAGCTGCCCTGGGTGACCTTCTTGGTCGGGCTCGCCCACAGCTGGTCGTACGTCAGCGGGATCTGGTACGCGTCGCGCTGGACGGTGCCGTCCGGCGCGGTGCGCGCCATGTCGTAGCGCAATTGGCGGGTCTCGGTCTCCTCCGGCGTCTTCACGGCCACCTTGTGGGCCGCGGAGGCGTCGAGGGTGACGGTGGTGGACTTGTCGAGGATGATCTCGGGGGCCGCCAGGAAGGCGAGGGCCCGCGAGTCCGCGGTGTCGCCCTTGACGTCGGCGGCGGACCACGCGGTGTAGTTGCCCGGGGGCAGCCGCAGCGTGGTGCTGCCGGACACCTGGACGGGGCTCAGGTTCGCATCGCCGAGCGCGGCGAGGACGACGACGCCGTCCATCGGCTCGCCCGAGCGGTCGCGCAGCTCCAGCTTCAGGTCGTAGAGCTCCTGCTCCTTGGTGAGGGCGAACCCGGTGTGCGCGACGACGGCGCCCGAGGCGTCCTTCGCGATGACCTGCGCGGAGAACGTGGTGTTGACGGCGGCCTTCGACGGGTCGAGGGAGAGCACCGCCTCGGCGGTCGAACCGGCCGGGACGGTCAGCTGCTTCGCCGACAGCGTGTACGCCGCCGAGTCGCTGTCCGTCGCCAGGTCGAGGGTGACGTCCTCGGTGCCGCTGTTGCGGTAGGTGATCGTCCGCTCGGCGACCGGGTCGGACGGGCTGTGCGGCCAGTCGTAGGACGCGACCTCGACGGAGCCGGTGGCCTCGATCTTCGTGTCGATGGCGGCCTTCACGTCGAGGCGGCCGGTGCCCTGCTCGTACGGGGTGTAGGCGGGCAGCACCTTCGACGAGGTCATCAGCGCGTCCTTGATGCGCTGACCGGTCCAGTCGGGGTGACGCTCCTTCAGGATGGCGGCGGCGCCCGCGACGTGCGGGGTCGCCATCGACGTGCCGGACATCGACTGGTACATGCCCTCGATGCCCGGGACCGACTGCGAGGCGGCCGCGTTGATGTCGACGCCGGGCGCGGAGAGGTCCGGCTTCAGACCGTTGGAGCGGGTCAGCGGGCCCATGGAGGAGAAGTCGGCGCGGTTGTCCTGCTTGTCGACGGCGGCGATGGTGAGCGCCTTGTCGGCCGAGCCGGGCGAACCGATGGTGCCGGCGCCGTAGGCGTTGCCCGCGGCGATCACGAAGAGCGGACCGCCGTCCGCGGACAGGGTGTTGACGGCCTGGGACATCGGGTCGGAGCCGTCGTCCGGGATGCTGGAGCCGAGGCTCATGGAGACGACGTCGGCGCCTTCCGCCTTCGCCCACTCCATCGCCTCGATGATGCCGGAGTCGGCGCCCGAGCCCTCGTTGCTGAGCACCTTGCCGACGATCAGGTCCGCGGCCGGGGCGACGCCCTTGTTGACGCCGTCGGACGCGGCGCCGGAGCCCGCGATCGTGGAGGCCACGTGGGTGCCGTGGCCGTTCTTGTCGTCGACCTCCTCGCCCGGCACGAAGCTCCTGGACTCCAGGATGCGGTCCTTGACGTCCGGGTGGTCGGCGTCGATGCCGGTGTCCAGGACGGCGACCTTGATGCCCTTGCCGTCGTACCCCTCGGCCCACGCCTGCGGGGCGTTGATCTGCGGTACGGAGTCCTTGAGCGCCGCCTCGACGCGGCCGTCGAGCCACAGCTTCGCGATGCCGTCGTCCAGCGAACGGGCCGTGGGCGTCTTCGCGATGTCGTCCCAGAAGGCGCGCGCGGTGTCCTTGGCGGCCTTCAGCGCCGCGCCGTGGATGGAATCCAGCGCACGGACGGTCCGGCTTCCGCGCGGGGCGACGGGCAGCGAACGGGCCTTGCCCGCCGGGTAGGTGGCGATCAGCGGGATGCCGCCCGTGCTCTTGTCGTCGTAGCCCATCTTCGCGAGGGCGGTGACGTTGAAGAGGCGGCGGTCCACCGTGCCGGCGGCGATCAGGCTCGCCGCCTCGTCCGGCAGCACGTAGAGGTCGTCCCCGGCCTGCTGGACGTGGACCCCGCCCACGGCGCCTTCGGGGCGGTCCACGGTGACGGTGTCCTGCTTGCCCGCGCCGTCGGCGTAGTGGACGACGTCGCCGGTGACCAGGGTGATGTCGTACTGACGGACCGGGGCGGCGGGGCGGCCGGCGGACGGCGCGGTCCCCCCGGCGGCGGACGCGGAACCCGTGACGGGCAGCAGCGCACCGCTCACCAGGGCGACGGAGGTCGCTATGAGGAGGGCTCGGCGCCGCGCACGAGCGGGTCTCGCCCGGCCGGCGGCGGTGGAGGGAGTCGAAGTCATGCCCCTGATTTACCGGTTGGCGCACCGGTACGTCATCGACCACGGCTGGCGGGAAACCGCCGCGGCGGAGAACCGCCTGTTCCGGAACCCGGACGGGGCACCCGCCGTCAGGCCACGGAGGCGATGCGCCCGACCGGTGCCAGGGTGCCTGAGCGGTGGATCGGGGTGTGGGCGCCGGTCAGTGGGACACCGCTGCCCCCGCGCCGGTCGGCGACTATCTCGGCGGCGATCGACAGGGCCGTCTCCTCGGGCGTACGCGCCCCGAGGTCGAGCCCGATCGGTGAGTGCAGCCGGGCGAGCTCCGGTTCGGTGACGCCCGCGTCGCGCAGCCGGTCGTTGCGCTCCAGGTGGGTGCGGCGCGAGCCCATCGCGCCGACGTAGGCGACCGGAAGTCTCAGCGCCGCCTCCAGGAGCGGAATGTCGAACTTGGCGTCGTGCGTCAGGACGCACAGGACGGTGCGGGCGTCCACGCCGGTCGCGGCCAGGTAGCGGTGCGGCCAGTCGACGACCAGTTCGTCGGCGTCCGGGAAGCGGGCCTTCGTGGCGAAGACGGGGCGGGCGTCGCACACCGTGACGTGGTAGCCGAGGAACTTCCCGGCCCGCACCAGCGCGGAGGCGAAGTCGATGGCCCCGAACACGATCATCCGGGGCGGCGGGACGCTGGACTCCACGAGCAGGGTGAGCGGCTGTCCGCACTGCGAGCCGTCCGCGCCGATGGTGAGGGTTCCGGTACGGCCGGCGTCCAGCATGGCCCGGGTCTCGGCCGCCGCGGTGCGGTCCAGCTCGGGATGTCCGCCGAGCCCGCCCTCGTGACTGCCGTCGGGGTGGACCAGCAGGGGCCGGCCGAGGAGTTCGGCGGGGCCGTCGGTGATCCGGGCCACCGCCGCCGCCTCCCCCCGTGAGGCGGCGGCGAGCGCCGCGGCGAACACCGGGCGGGCGGGGTCGTCCGCCCTGACCGGGGTCACCAGGATGTCGATGACACCGCCGCAGGTCAGACCGACCGCGAAGGCGTCCTCGTCGCTGTAGCCGAACCGCTCCCGTACGGTCGTGCCGTCGTCGAGGGCCTGTTGGCACAGTTCGTACACCGCGCCCTCCACACACCCGCCGGAGACCGAGCCGATCGCCGTGCCGTCACGGTCGACGGCGAGCGCCGCACCCGGCTGCCGGGGCGCGCTGCCGCCGACGGCGACGACGGTGGCGACGGCGAAGTCGCGGCCCTGCGCGGCCCATCGGTCGAGCTCCTCGGCGATGTCCAGCATCTCGGTCTCCTTGGCGGATGGGTGGAGCGGCGGCGTCAGCTGACGCCGAGCCAGCTCTCGATCGGGTGCAGGGCGAAGTAGATGACGAAGATCACCGTCAGCCCCCACATGAAGGCGCCGACCTCACGGGCCCGGCCCTGGGCCGCCTTGATGGCGACGTAGCTGATGACGCCCGCGGCCACACCGGTGGTGATGGTGTACGTGAACGGCATCAGGACCACGGTCAGGAAGACAGGGATGGCGACGGAGCGGTCGCTCCAGTCCACGTGCCGGGCGTTCTGCATCATCATGGCGCCGATGACGACCAGGGCGGCGGACGCCACCTCGGCCGGCACGATCGCCGTGAGCGGGGTGAAGAAGAGGCAGGCGGCGAAGAAGAGTCCGGTGACGACGGAGGCGAGCCCGGTCCGGGCCCCCTCGCCGACGCCGGTCGCCGACTCGACGAAGACCGTCTGGCCGGAGCCCCCGGCGACGCCGCCGATCGCACCGCCCGCGCCGTCGATGAACAGCGCCTTGGACAGGCCGGGCATCCGGCCCCTGTCGTCGGCCAGCTTGGCCTCCGTACCGACACCGATGATGGTCGCCATCGCGTCGAAGAAGCCGGCCAGCACCAGGGTGAAGACGATGAAGCCGACGGTCATCGCGCCCACGTCGCCCCAGCCGCCGAACTCGACGTCCCCGAAGAGCGAGAAGTCGGGTGAGGAGACCGCGGAGCCCGTCAGCTCGGGCGGGCCGCTGCTCCAGATCTTCGGGTCGACGTCGGCGACCTTGTTGACGACGACGGCGACGACGGTACCGACGATGATGCCGATGAGGATCGCGCCGGGGATGTTGCGGGCCTGCAGCATGAAGATCAGCAGCAGGGTGACCGCGAAGACGAGGACGGGCCAGCCGGCGAGTTCACCGGTCGGGCCGAGGGAGACCGGGGTGGCCGTGCCCTTCTGGACGAAGCCGGCCTTGTAGAGGCCGATGAGGGCGATGAAGAGCCCGATGCCCATGGTGATGCCGTGCTTCAGCGGGAGCGGGATCGCGTTCATGATCAGCTCACGCAGACCGGTGACCACCAGGAGGCAGATCACCAGGCCGTACATCACGCACATGCCCATGGCCTGCGGCCATGTCATCTCCGGGGCGACCTGCGAGGACAGGACGCCGGAGACGCTGAGCCCCGCGGCGAGCGCGAGGGGGACCTTGCCGACGAATCCCATCAGCAGGGTGGTCGTCGCCGCCGCGAGCGCGGTGGCGGTGATCAGTCCGGGCTGGCTGAGGAGATTGCCGTCGACGTCCTTGCCGCCGAGGATCAGCGGGTTGAGCAGGAGGATGTATGCCATGGCCATGAAGGTCGTGACACCACCGCGCACTTCGGTCGCGACGGTCGATCCACGCTCGGATATGTGGAAGTACCGGTCGAGCCACGATCTGCCGGCGGGGACGCGCGAGCCGGAGCCCGCGTCCTCCGCGCCGGTCTTCGGTTCCACTGACTGCTGGGTCATGATGCCTGACTCCCAAGGTTCACAGGGGCACCCGCGATGGAGAATCGAAATGCGGGATTTGGGATGACTGCGCTGGCGGCACGACCCGGGGGACGGCCCGAGACGAACTGTTCATGCGGAGTGGAGAGAAACGGGTACTGCTGATGGAGAGCGTCAAGGGCCGCGAGCGGTGCGGAACTTGGGTTCTCCGGGCGGTGCGGGCGGAGGAAGTGTGACGTTCCCTGGAGCCGTGCACCGCCCGGAGAGCTGAGGGGAGCTCCGGTCAGGTGCCGGTGAGGTGCTCCGGGCGGACCGGGGTCCGGTTGAGCTCCAGCCCGGTCGCGTTCCGGATCGCCGCGAGGACGGCCGGGGTTGACGACAGGGTGGGGGCCTCGCCGACGCCACGGAGCCCGTACGGGGCGTGGTCGTCGGCCAGTTCGAGCACGTCGACCGGGATGGTCGGGGTGTCGAGGATGGTGGGCAGGAGGTAGTCCGTGAAGGACGGGTTGCGTACCTTCGCGGTCTTCGGGTCGACGATGATCTCCTCCATGACGGCGATGCCCATGCCCTGGAGGGTGCCGCCCTGGATCTGGCCGATGACGGAGAGCGGGTTGAGCGCCTTGCCGACGTCCTGGGCGCAGGCCAGTTCGATGACCTTGACCAGGCCCAGCTCGGTGTCGACCTCGACGACCGCCCGGTGCGCGGCGAAGGAGTACTGGACGTGGCCGTTGCCCTGTCCGGTCCGCAGGTCGAAGGCCTCGGTGGGCCGGTGGCGCCACTCCAGCTCGATGTCGACCGACTCGTCCTCCAGCACGTCGGCCAGGTCGGCGAGCACCTCGCCGCCGTCGGTGACGACCTTGCCGCCTTCCAGGAGGAGTTCGGCGGTGGCCCAGGCGGGGTGGTACGTGCCGAACTTGCGGCGGCCCATCTCCAGAACCTGCTCCCGGACGGCCTCGCAGGAGTTCTTCACGGCGCCGCCGGTGACGTACGTCTGCCGGGAGGCGGAGGTCGAACCCGCCGAGCCGACGCGGGTGTCGGCCGGGTGGATGGTGACCTGGGAGACGCCGAGTTCGGTACGCGCGATCTGGGCGTGGACGGTGACGCCGCCCTGACCGACCTCCGCCATGGCGGTGTGCACGGTCGCGACGGGTTCGCCGCCGATGACCTCCATGCGCACCCGGGCGGTGGAGTAGTCGTCGAAGCCCTCGGAGAAGCCGACGTTCTTCAGGCCGACCGCGTAGCCGACGCCGCGTACGACCCCTTCGCCGTGCGTGGTGTTGGAGAGTCCGCCGGGCAGCGCGCGGACATCCGCGTGCTCGCCGGCGCTCTCCCACTGGCGCTCCGGCGGCAGCGGCCTGGCCTTGACCCGGCGCAGCAGTTCGGCGACCGGGGCGGGCGAGTCGACCACCTGGCCGGTCGGCAGCAGGGTGCCCTGCTCCATGGCGTTGAGCTGCCTGAACTCGACGGGGTCCATGCCAAGTTCGGCGGCGACCTTGTCCATCTGCGCCTCGTAGGCGAAGCAGGCCTGGACGGCGCCGAAGCCGCGCATCGCCCCGCACGGCGGGTTGTTGGTGTAGAGGGCCAGCGCCTCGATGTCGACGTCCTCGATGACGTACGGGCCGACGGCGAGCGAGGAGGCGTTGCCGACGACGGCCGGGGAGGCGGAGGCGTAGGCCCCGCCGTCCAGCACGATGCGGCACTTCATGTGCGTCAGCTTGCCGTCACGGGTGGCGCCGTGCTCGTACCAGAGCTTGGCGGGGTGGCGGTGGACGTGCCCGAAGAAGGACTCGAAGCGGTTGTAGACGATCTTCACGGGCTTGCCGGTGCGCAGCGCCAGCAGGCAGGCGTGAATCTGCATCGACAGGTCCTCGCGGCCGCCGAACGCACCGCCGACGCCGGAGAGCGTCATCCGGACCTTGTCCTCGGGCAGCCCGAGGACGGGGGCGATCTGGCGGAGGTCCGAGTGCAGCCACTGGGTGGCGACGTACAGGTCGACGCCGCCGTCCTCGGACGGCACGGCCAGACCGGACTCGGGGCCGAGGAAGGCCTGGTCCTGCATGCCGAAGACGTACTCGCCGCTGACCACGACGTCGGCGCGGGCCTTCGCCGCCTCCGCGTCGCCGCGGACGATCGGCTGGCGGTGGACGATGTTGGGGTGCGGTACGTGCCCGATGTGGTGGTCGTCGCGGCCCTCGTGGACGAGGATCGCGTCGGGGGCGGTCGCGGAGGCCTCGTCGGTGATGACCGGGAGCTCGCGGTAGTCGATCCGGATCTTCGCCGCCGCACGGCGGGCCGTCTCCGGGTGGTCGGCGGCGACGAGCGCCACCGGCTCACCGTGGTGGCGGACCTTGCCGTGGGCGAGTACGGGGGTGTCCTGGATCTCCAGACCGTAGTTCTTCATCGCGGTCGGCAGGTCGTCGTAGGTGAGTACGGCGTAGACGCCGGAGGTGGCGAGCGCCTCGGAGGTGTCGATCGAGACGATCTCGGCGTGCGCGACGGTGGAGCGCAGGGTGTGGCCCCAGAGCATGTCCTCGTGCCACATGTCCGAGGAGTACGCGAACTCGCCGGTGACCTTCAGGATCCCGTCGGGGCGCAGCGTGGACTCGCCGATGCCGCCCTTGGTGCGGGTGCCCTGGTTGATATTGGTGGGGGAACCGGTAACGCCCATCGTCTAGACCGTTTCTTCCGCGCGGGCGGCCGCGAGGCGGACCGCGTCGAGGATCTTCTCGTAGCCGGTGCAGCGGCAGAGGTTGCCGGAGAGCGCCTCGCGGATGTCCGCGTCGGACGGCTCCGGGGTGCGCTCCAGCAGCTCGTCGGCGGCGACCAGCAGACCCGGGGTACAGAAGCCGCACTGGACGGCTCCGGCGTCGATGAACGCCTGCTGGATCGGGGACAGCTCTCCCGTGTCGCGGGTCTCCTCGGTGGACGGCTTGGCCTTCCACCGCTGCGCCTTGTCGACCGTGACACCGCAGGCGCCCGACGCGCAGCCGGTGCCCGGGTGGGCCTCGGAGCGGTGGGCGGCGAAGTCGGCGAGGCCTTCGACGGTGACGACGTCGCGGCCTTCGACCTGGCCGGCGGCCACCAGGCAGGAGCAGACCGGGACCCCGTCGAGGCGGACGGTGCAGGAGCCGCATTCGCCCTGCTCGCAGGCGTTCTTGGAACCGGGCAGGCCCATCCGCTCACGCAGGACGTACAGGAGGGACTCGCCCTCCCAGACGTCGTCGGCCTCGTGCCGGCGGCCGTTGACCGTGAAATTGACGCGCATGATCAGGCGGCTCCTTCGGTGCTGCGGCCGTTGCCGCGGTACGACTCCCAGGTCCAGCCGAGGGTCCGGCGGGCCATGATCCCGACCGCGTGGCGGCGATAGCTCGCGGTGCCGCGCACGTCGTCGATCGGGTTGCAGGCGGCCGCGGCGAGCGTGGCGAACTGCTTGGCGATGGAGGGGGTGATGATCGTGCGGCTGTCCCAGAACCCGCCCTCTTCCAGCGCGGCGTTCAGGAAGTCCTCCGCCTCCTTCGCCCGTACGGGTGTCGGGGCGGCGGATCCGATGCCGGTGCGGACCGTGCGGGTCTCGGGGTGCAGGGCCAGGCCGAAGGCGCAGACGGCGATGACCATCGCGTTGCGGGTGCCGACCTTCGAGTACTGCTGCGGCCCGTCGGCCGTCTTGATGTGCACGGCCCGGATCAGCTCGTCCGGCTCCAGGGCGTTGCGCTTGACGCCGGTGTAGAAGGCGTCGATCGGGATCATCCGGGTGCCGCGGACGGACTCGGCCTCGACCTCGGCGCCCGCGGCGAGCAGCGCCGGGTGGGCGTCTCCCGCGGGCGAGGCGGTGCCCAGGTTGCCGCCGACGCCGCCGCGGTTGCGGATCTGCGGCGAGGCGACGGTGTGCGAGGCGAGCGCCAGTCCGGGCAGCTCGGCGCGCAGGTGCTCCATGATGGCGCTGTACGAGACAGAGGCGCCGAGTCGTACGCTCTCCTGGCCCACCTCCCACTCGGACAGGTCACCGATGCGGTTCAGGTCCAGGAGGTACTCGGGCCGCCGGTGGTCGAAGTTGATCTCGACCATCACATCGGTGCCGCCCGCGATGGGCACAGCCGTAGGGTGCTCGGCCTTGGCGGCGAGCGCCTCCTCCCAGCTGGCGGGGCGAAGGAAGTCCATGAGTGGCTCTCTTCTTCTCAATCGGTCGTTCGCTGGGGCTGGGGACGGCCGGCCCTCGACTTGTTCATGTCTTGTTCACGCGGTGTGTGACCCAGTACACAAGCCCTGCTCCACCTGGTGCAGTCACCGAAACCATGAAGGAGTTGGCTGCTCTCCACGCTCGTCTTGTAGATTCGAACGAATGGCGGTGATCGGTGACCTCACCGCAATACCCAGTTTTCACCCGCACCAACGAATGAGATCGGCGGCGACGAGATGCGGCTGCGCGCACTGCTGGAGACCGACGCGCTGGGCCTGCGGCTGCTCGGCGGCGACGAGGAGCTGGACCGGTCGGTTCGCGGGGTGATGACCACCGACCTGCGGGACCCCAGCCGCTACCTCACGGGCGGCGAGCTGGTGCTGACCGGGCTGGCCTGGCACCGGGACGCGAAGGACTCGGAGCCGTTCGTACGGATCCTGTCGGGGGCCGGGGTCGCCGGGCTCGCGGCGGGCGAGGCGGAGCTCGGTGCCATTCCGGAGGATCTGATCGAGGCGTGCCGGCGCCACCGGCTGCCGCTCTTCGCCGTGAACGAGACCGTCGCGTTCGCAACGATCACCGAGTATGTCGTCCGCCAGGTGTCGGGCGAGCGGGCGGGCGACCTGGCCGCGGTGGTGGACCGGCACCGCAGGCTGATGACCTCGGGGCCGGCGGGCGGCGGACCCGAGGTGGTCCTCGATCTGCTCGGCTCCGATCTCGACCTGCACGCCTGGGTGCTCTCGCCCACCGGCCGGCAGATCGCGGGAGCGGGTGCGGCGCCGCTGTCCGGACCGGCCGGCGCGGAGCTGGCCGGACTGCATCTGGCCGCGGTGCGTTCCGGCCGCCGCGCCCCGCACCGGGCCACCGTCGACGGGGTGACGTATTCGCTCTTCCCGATCCGCAACAACGGCCGGGGCGCCGTGCCGGCCTCCCGCGATGTGCGGGAGTCGGTGCTCTCCGACTGGCTGCTGGCCGTCGAGGCGGACGCGGGCGACTGGCCGGCCGCCCGGCTCGACCTGCTCCAGGGCGTCACCCAGCTGATCGCGGTGGAACGGGACCGGCGCGACGCGGCCCGTACGGTGCGCCGCAGACTCGCCCAGGAGGTCCTGGAACTGGTCCAGGCCGGTGCGCCGCCGGCCGAGATCGCCGCCAGGCTGCGGGTCGCCGCCCCGGTCCTGCTGCCCGGACTCGGAAGTGCGCCGCACTGGCAGGTGGTGGTGGCCCGGGTCGAGTGGGACGAGCCGGACGCGCCCGGCGGCGCCGGTTCCGGCATCGCGGGCGGGCCGGTCGCCCAGGCGCTGCTGGAGGAGATCCTGGTCGACCCGGCGGTGGCCGGGCCGGATTCGGCGGACCGGATCGCGGTCGCCCACTCGGGTGACGAGGCCATCGCGCTCGTACCGCTGCCCGCCCTCGCCGACGCCCTGCCCGAAGCGGACGAGGCCGGTGCCGAGGCTTCGAAGAGCGACCCCGCGCTGCACGCCGACGCCGTGCTGGCCGCCGTGCGCGCCCCGCTCTCCGCGGGCCTCGCCGACGACGGGCGCCTGACACTGGGTGTCAGCGCCGCGGTGCACTCGGCCGAGGGACTGCGCGGCGCCCTGGAGGAGGCACGGCACGCCCGCCGGGTGGCGGCGGCCCGTCCGGGGCGGGTCTGCGCGGCCGGCCACCACGAGCTGGCCTCGCACGTCCTGCTGCTGCCGTTCGTCCCCGACGACGTGCGTCGCGCGTTCACCGCACGGCTGCTCGACCCGCTGCGCGATTACGACCGGCGCCACCGCGCGGAGCTGATCCCGACCCTGGAGGCGTTCCTGGACTGCGACGGTTCGTGGACCCGCTGCGCCGCCCGGCTGCACCTCCACGTCAACACGTTGCGCTACCGCGTCGGGCGAATCGAGCAGTTGACGGGGCGTGACCTTTCGCGGCTGGAGGACAAGCTCGATTTCTTCCTCGCCCTGCGTATGAGCTGACTTCCGGGGGTCGGGGCGGCGACCACCGGCTCCCGCCGATTGTGAAAAGTTTCACCTGACATTGCCTCGACCTCTTGGCCCGGCGTGCCATTCCGTGCTGTGATGCGGCCAGACTCAGAGCATCCGGCCCGGTGGCCGGACGCTCTCCACAGCTCGATGGCGCGCTCGGGGAGGGCAATGTGGCGCATACCGCCATGTCTGGTTCCGGAACGACAGCAGATGACGATCCGCCGCTCCAGACAGCGGTATGGCGGCTGCGGTCACGCGCCTGCTGGACGGACGCCGCGGCACTGCTCGAACACGACGCCGCCACCGACCCGGCGGCGGCCCTCCAGCGCACGGCGCTGCTGACCGAGCGGTGTCTGTACACCGGGCAGGGCTGGACGGACGCGGAGGACGCGCTGCGCACCGCTGAGGCGATGGCCCACGACGACGCCGAGCGCGGGGCCGCCGCCTGCGAGCGCGGCTACCTGGCCTACGCCTCCACCCTGCTCGGCGTCCGGGACCGGGCGGACGAGGCGCGGGTGGCGCTGAGCCGCGCCGCGGCGCTCCTGGCCCCGGCCGCCCCGGGCCGTCCGCTGCTCGACTTCCGGCGGGGTCTGATCGCACAGAACATCGCCGACTCGCCGCAGGCCGCGCGCGCCGCGTACCGCAGGGCCCATGCCGGCGCCACGGCCCAGGGGGACGCGCTGCTGCTCTCCTCCACCTGGCGCCATCTGGCCCTGATCGCCCTGCGCGAGGGCGAGTTGGCCGAGGCCAGGCACGGCTTCGCGGAATCCCTGCGGATAAGGGAGGAGCTGGGCTATCTGATCGGTACGGCCCCGGCCCTCATCGCGCTGGCGGACGCCGAGCCCGAGCCGGAGACCGCGACGCGGCTGCGCGCCGAGGCGGGCAGGCTGTTCCGGCTGCTCGGCGGTGTACCCACCTGGCTGGCGCCGCATCTGGACCCGCCGGGTCCGCAGACGGCCGAGGCGAACTGAGCGCGGGCCGGCCACGGCACCCGTCAGACACCGTCCTCCACCGGGTCGCCGGGCTTCCAGCCCGCGTCGCCCCACTCGGGGGTCGGCGTCGGACGCGGCGGAGCGGGCGGTGGGTTCGGACCCCGGTTCGGGTTCTGCGGCACCGAGGCGGCGGGCTTCCCGTGCTGCCCGCCGCCGTCGCGCCGGGGCGGCGTGACCGGGGATTTCACCGGTGCGGGCCGCCGCGTCGGCCGCACGGAGACGAGGGCCTCGGCGGAGACGGACGGGGCCACGGAGGCTGACCGGGTCACGGGGGCGGACGGGGTCGCGGAAGGTGCCGGTGCGGGCGCGGCGGAGTCCGGGGCCGTAGGCGTGGCGCTCGTGCTCGGCGACGGCGTCGCGGGAGCCGATGCTCCGGCGGGCCTGCCGTCCGCACCTCCGGAGCCGGAACAGCCCGCCACCGCCGATGTCAGCCCCAGCACCACCAGCAGCGCCGACGCCCCTCGTAGCCCTCGGTTCCGTGCCATCCCCGCCCCCTGGAAAACGATCATGCGATGAGGGGCACAGAGTACTCACGACGGCCCGCGGCGGCAGCGGCAGCGGCCCCTGCGCGGGAGAGGTCAGCGGTGCGTGGCACCACCGGCAGCCCGCACGGGCGTGATCAGCGGTCCGCGCCGGCGAAGTGTTCGCGTACCAGCGCCTGCACGACGGTCACGTCCTGGGCGACCAGCGCGTCCAGCAGGGCCGTGTGCTCGGCGGCGTCCGCCAGCAGGTCGGCACGGCGAGTGACGGGGTTTCCCTCCAGGGGCCACTGGGAGCGGCGGTGCAGTTCGTCGGCCACCATCACCAACTGGGCGTTCCCGTGGAGGGCGAGCACCGCGCCGTGGAAGGCCCGGTCCGCCTCGGCGTAGCTCGCCCGGTCACCGACGGCCGCCGCGGCGACGGTGGCGTCGGCCAGCGGGCGCAGCGCGCACCAGCCGGCCGGCGGGACGGTGCGGGCGAGCCGGAGCATGACGGGCACCTCGAGCAGCGCCCGCACCTCGGCCAGCTCGGCCAGCTCGGCCGGACCGCGCTCGGCGACCCGGAAGCCGCGGTTCGGTACGACCTCCACGGCCCCTTCCACGGCCAGCTGCTGCATCGCCTCGCGCACGGGGGTGGCGGAGACCCCGAAACGGGCGCCGAGCGCCGGGGCGGAGTAGACCTGCCCGGGAGCCAGCTCGCCGTCGACGAGGGCGGCGCGCAGGGCGTCCAGGATCTGGCCGCGCACCGAGTGCCGCTGCACCGGCGTCCGGGGGGCGGCCGGCTCGTTGTGGGTGTGTTCGCCGCGAGCCTGCTCGGGCACCCGGAGGGACGAGGAGGCGGTCATGGGCGCGGGGGACGCATGCGGTGTCCACATGTCCTCACGGGCTCTGCCCTGCTCCACTGCTACCTCCTCGGCCGGTCGCGTGCGCGGCTCGCGTGCGCGGAGCCCCCTGTGCACGATAGGCGGAGGAGGCCGCAGTTCAAACATCGATTGTGTCGGGTAAGGTAAGGCTTACCTGCAAACGATCGTGATTCGGTGGTCCCTGCATGACCCTGCCCACTCTGCTCCCCGGTACGACGACCTCGGCGGTGACGGACGCGTACGCGCGCCTGGCCGAGGTCTTTCCCGGGCTGCGCGCCGAGGCGCTCACGGACGCCGAGCCCTCCCCCGGCGGCGCCGGCTGGGTGGGCGCCCACGAGCTCGCCGCCGGCGGCAGCGGACTGGACACCTTCCTCGCCTGGGACGACGCGCAGGTGCTGCGGGACTACGGGCAGCCGGCCCGGCCCGACGTGGTCGCCGGCTTCGGACTGCACCGCTACGCGTGGCCGGCCTGCCTGCTGGTGACGGTGCCGTGGTTCCTGCACCGGCGAGTGCCGCGGATCCCGGTCGAGGACGTGGCCTTCCACCGGGGTCTGGGCCATCTGACGGTACGGGTACGGGAATTCGCCTGCCTGCCCGACGATCCGGCGTCGGCGCTGCCGGGCGCCCGCGTGGTGGCGGACGAGGCCGCGCTGCGCGCCGAGGTGCTCGCGTCCGTGGCCGACCACCTGGGCCCGGTGCTCGACGGGTTCGGCCCGCGGATGCGACGCGGCAAGCGGGCCCTGTGGGGCATGGCGACGGACGAGGTCGTCGAGGGCCTCTGGTACATCGCCCATCTCCTCGGCGAGGAGCGGCGCGCGATGGCCGAGCTGGAGGCGCTCCTGCCCGGCACCACGAAGCCGTACGTGGGCACGGCGGGCTTCCGCGAGCTGACCGGACCGGACGGGGAGTCGCTGCCCACCCGGGACCGGGCGAGCTGCTGCATGTTCTACACGGTGCGGCCCGAGGACACCTGTGTCACCTGCCCGCGCACCTGCGACGCGGACCGGGTCCGGAAGCTGACGCCCGCCCCCTGACCGGCGGCCCGCGCGGGGCGGTACGGACCGACGGTCCCTGCCCCCCGCACGAGTGGCGCGATTCGAACACAACTCCTCTTCGACATACGGTCATTCGACCAGATCGCGGTTATCCGGGGCATCCGCCACCCATTGGCGTTCACTTGCCCCGAAACCATCTGAACGCGACGTGATTCCCGGCACGATGGCGCCCGAAACGCCCTATCGCGACGCAAGGAACCGCGCATGAGACTGACCGACATATCGCTTGACTGGCTGCTTCCGGCCGCCGTCCTGCTGGCGGGGGTCCTGGCGGCGGTGGCGGTGGTCGCGCGCGGCAAGCGCGCCTCTGACACATCCGCGGCCGACGACACCTGGGAACGCAGCGAGGACCGTCGCAGACGCAAGGAGGCGCTGTACGCCACCGCTTCGTACGTTCTGCTGTTCTGCTGCGCTGCGGTCGCCGCCGCGCTCTCCTTCCACGGACTCGTCGGCTTCGGCACGCAGAATCTCGGCCTCTCCGGAGGCTGGGAGTATCTGGTGCCGTTCGGCCTCGACGGGGCGGCGATGTTCTGCTCCGTGCTCGCCGTTCGCGAGGCCAGCCACGGAGACGCCGCACTCGGCTCACGGCTGCTGGTGTGGACCTTCGCCGGTGCCGCCGCCTGGTTCAACTGGGTGCACGCACCGCGCGGCCTGAACCACGCGGGAGCACCGCACTTCTTCGCGGGGATGTCGCTCTCGGCGGCCGTCCTCTTCGACCGGGCGCTGAAACAGACCCGGGTGGCGGCACTGCGCGAACAGGGCCTGGTGCCCCGTCCGTTGCCGCAGATCCGGATCGTACGGTGGCTGCGCGCACCCCGGGAGACCTTCGGCGCCTGGTCGCTGATGCTCCTCGAAGGCGTACGCACGCTGGACGAAGCGGTCGACGAGGTACGCGAGGACCGCCGGGAGAACGAACAGAACCGTCTCCGCAGGCGGGATCAGGAAAAGCTGGACCGGGCGCAGATCAAGGCCCTGAACCGGCAGAACCGGGCCTGGGGACGGGTCGGCCGGGGCGCCACCCAGGTGGACGTCCAGGCCATCGCCTCCGCGACGGGCTCCGCGCAGTCCGTCGCGGAGCCCGCCATATCCGAGCCGGGTCAGCTGCCCCTGCGACCCCGGCCATCCCTGCAAGCCGTGAACGGCCCGAACTCGAGGGACGTTCCTGAGCTGGGGTCGACCGATCCGAGAACGGTCGACCTCACCACGGAGGACGACACCCAGGCACTGCCCAGACTCGATTCCCTGGAGCAGAAGCTGAAGGACCTGGAGCAGCAGTTCGGCTGATGCCCGGCCGGCGGACCTGCGGGAGACGGCCCTGACGCTCCGTTCGGAGCGTCAGGGCCGTTCGCCGTCCAGCTCGAACCAGACCACCTTGCCCAGGGCGTGCGGGCTGACGCCCCAGGAGTCCGCAAGGCTCTCCACCAGGACGAGTCCCCTGCCGTGCGTACCGTCGTCGGCGTCCGGTACGTGCGACACGGGCATGCCCGGGACGAAGTCCCGCACCTCCACGCGCAGTTTCTGCGGCGCCACGCTGACGGCGACGACCGCTCCCTCGTCCGTGTGGACCAGCGCGTTGGTCACGAGCTCGCTGAGCAGCAGCTCGGCCACTTGCGCGGGCTCCTCCTTCCATCGGTATCGCAGTAATTCCCTTACTGCGCCCCGCACTTCCGCGACGGCCGCCAGATCGGCGCGGCCGACTCTGCGATGCAGTCGGGCCAAGTCCTGACGCCCCATCGTTTCCCCCGCCCACACAGTGAATCGCCCCCTGTTTCCGAAGGTGCTCACGCAATGCATGCCCCGCCTACGCGCTGTCACGCTTGCCGACGCGTCAAAGGGCGCAGGGCTGCCACGGGAACCACCCCCGCCCGTGGCGGAATCCTGGATCCGGGGCCAGGTGACGGGCGCCCCGCCGCCACGCCGTCAGCCGCCGAACGAGCGGCGCACTCGCGGCGTGCACCCGCTCGCGCGGGTCGCGATGTTTACCTTCTCCTCGGTTAACTTCCCAAAAATTCACTCTTGTTGGCGTTGACGGAACCACATCTACGCGCGTCATCATGGTGGCTATGCGAATCCCCCCACGGATCACCACGCTCGGCGGCGTCGCCGCCCTCCTGTCCGTCCTCTTCGTCGGCGGCCCCGTCGCGGCGACCGCGACCGCCGCCACCACCTCGGTCGGCAGCATCTGCTATTCCGCGCTGCCGTCCCAGGCCCACGACACCCTCGACCTCATCGACGCCGGCGGGCCCTTCCCCTACGACCAGGACGGGACCGTCTTCCAGAACCGCGAAGGCGTGCTGCCCGGACAGAGCACCGGCTACTACCACGAGTACACCGTGATCACTCCCGGCTCCTCCACCCGCGGTGCGCGACGCATCGTCACGGGCGAGGAGGTCCAGGAGGACTACTACACCGGCGACCACTACGAGACCTTCGACCTCGTCGACCACGGCTGCTGACAGGCCCACGGGTCTCCAGCGGGCCGCTCCCCCGGTCCGGTCCGCGCCGTAGTCCCCCACCTGCGGCGCGGACCACCGGAGCGGCGTACTTGTACGCTCCCCCCATGACCGTGACCTATGTGATCGACGGCTCCCGGGTCACCGGCCTGGAGCGGTTCTGGGACGTGATCGGCGAGGCGGTGAACGGGCCCGGCGGCTACTTCGGCCGGAACCTCGACGCCTTCGCGGACTGCCTGAGCGGCGGGATGGGCACGCCGGACGACGGCGACTTCGTCATCGAGTGGCGCGACCACGCACGATCGGCCCGCGCGCTGGGCCACGAGGAGACCGCGCGCCACCTGGGCCGGCTGGCCGGCCGGGCCCATGCGAGCAACCAGCAGCGCCTGCGCGCGGAATCGGCGCAGGCGGCCGCGGGAATCGGCCCCACTCTCTTCGACCGCCTGGTGGAGATCATCCGGGACCGGACGGGCCCGGACACCCTGCGGCTGCTCTGAGACCGCTCCGGGCGCCACGGCCGCGGTGGTCCGCGCCGCGTGACGCCCGGCCCGGGATCAGTAGCGCGTGGACACCTTCACCCCGTCGAAGTCCTGCACGGCGTAGAGGCTGATGTAGTGGGCGCCTGCCGTCGGGTTCTCGACGGTCAGCGTGTGGCTGTTGCCGCTGCCGGCCGCCCGGGATGTGTAAGCACCCGTGGTGGCCCAGCCGTTGGCGTTGTAGTAGAGGTCGGCGTCGCCCGTGCCGCCGCTCGTGGTGATGGTGAGCCGGGTGGTTCCGGCGGGTATGTAGAGGTACAGGTAGGAGTAGTTGCCCCGGGTCGCGCGGCGCCCGCTGCGGGCACAGTCCTGGCCGAGCTCCCGGACATCACCGGCGGTGCACTCGGCCGTCGGTTCGGTCGGCGGGTTGGTGGTGGTGCCGCAGCTCCCGGCCGCGCACGCGGTCAGCCAGGTGTTCCAGTCGGAGTCGTAACGGCTGCCGATGGTGGAGGTGAGCAGGGTGCGGGCGCCGTTCCAGTCGCCGCCGCGGTAGCGGCCCAGGAGCGTGTCCACGTCGGACCGGTGTGACTGGAGCATGTAACGGACCGCTAGGTAGCCCCAGTTGTAGATGCGCGTCTGGTCGGCGTTCTCGTAGGTGGTGTCGAACAGGGAGCGCAGGGTGTAGGTGCGTGCGGCGGCCTGGGTGACGGCGTCGTCGTAGGTCACGTCACGGTAGGAGTAGGAGACGTACTCCGCGAAGCCCTCGACCCACCAGATGGTCGGCGTGGTGAGGCCGTCCTCGAAGTCGCCGGACATGTCGAACCGGCCGTCGAGGTAGTGCGTGTACTCGTGGTTGAGGTTCCAGATCTGGAACGCCGGGCGCACCCATTCGGCCTCGTAGGCGATGAAGCGCGGCTGGTTGCCGGCGGCGGCCGGGTCTCCCTCCAGGTACATGCCGCCGTTGTTGGTGTCGATGCCGTAGATGGCTCCGGCGTAGGTCTGGTAGTCGGTGCTCGAGTCGAAGACGACCACCTCGATGGTGGTGTTGTGGTCGCCGGCGACCGGTCCGTCGTCCCGGGCGACCTCGTGGAAGTAGGCGTCCTGGCCCTTCAGGCTGGTACAGGCGGCGGAGAGGTCGGCCGAGGACATCTGCTGGGCGAGGATGCGGATGCTGTCACTGCAGGTGTACGCGACGGGGAGGACGGCGCTCTTGATCCGTGCCGCCAGGTCGCAGGTGTTGTACGCGGTGCAGTTGGCCCGGTCGTAGTAGTCGGCCATCTCGGCGAGACCGACCCACAGCGGTGCGGTGGGCCCGGTCAGGGAGCTGCGGCCGAGCAGGTCGATGACGAGCGGGCGGGCCTTGGCCCGCAGCGACTCCTCCTGGAGGAAACGCCCGAGCTCGCGCCCGGCGTTGGCGGTCAGGTAGGAACGGTCCGTGCCCAGCAGGTCGAGGTGGTCGCGGGCGAAGCCGGCGAGCGCGTCGAGCAGGCTCGGGTCGGCCTGGACGGCGCTGATGAACTCGGGCACCTGATGCCCCCGGAAGGTCACCGTGTAGACGCTGTTGACGGCGTTGAGCATGTACCAGGAGCTGTTGTACGAGGAGTCGTA
Organism: Streptomyces sp. NPDC048211; assembly: GCF_043202315.1. Lineage (NCBI taxonomy): Bacteria > Bacillati > Actinomycetota > Actinomycetes > Kitasatosporales > Streptomycetaceae > Streptomyces > Streptomyces sp. NPDC048211. The sequence continues at coordinate 348,338 of NZ_JBIDAD010000002.1, read as the reverse complement.
GTCGGCGAGCAGGCGCTTGACGACGAAGAGGTAACGGGCGTTCTGTACGGCGCTGTCGATGAGGATGACGGCTTCGGACAGGGTCTCCCCGTTGGCGTCCGTGACGTCGTAGGCGTGGGCGGAGCCGAAGAAGGCGTCGAGTCCGCCCTGGATGGCGGTGCGCAGCGCGTCGCCGTAGTCGCCGACGGTGGCGGGGTCGTAGTACTGCACGTAGTAGCCGGCCCGGAGGAAGAGCACCAGCTGGGGCATGCCGGTGCTGCTGTCGCCCGGGTACGCGGCCGATCCGTCGCGCAGGGCGTGGGCGACGGTGACCATCTGGGCCTCGCGGAAGGCGAGGTAGCCGTCGTTGCCCTTGACCGTGAACAGGGTGTTGACGCAGTCCGTCGTCGACGACTTGATCTGCTGGACCAGGTCGCCGCCGGTACGGCTGGTGAAGTCGGCGACGGAACAGGCGGCGGCGGGGGCGAACCCGGCCGCCTTCGCAGCGGAGCGGGCCTTGGCCTTCATCGAGGGGGCCGGGTGGCTCGGCGCGGTGGCGCGCGGGTCGTCGTAGTCGCGCTTCAGCGCATCCTTGGACGCGGCCTGCGGGGCCCGGTCGGCGGGCTTCAGTGCTGCGCCGCCCAGGTGACGGGCGTCCTCGACGGGTGCGGTGAGGGCCTGCGCGGCGGGGCCGCCCGGCTCGGGCGCCTCGGGGCCAACGGCCTTGCCCGCGGCGGCTGTCGCCACGGCGGCCGGTGCGGCGGGCCGGGGCTCGGCGGCCCGGCTCGGCGCGGCGAGCATGCCGAGGCCCAGACAGGCCGCCAGGGCCACGGTGGACAAGCCGGTGAATCTCTGTCGAACCGTTCGGTTCTTCACGTGCCGCCTCCCAGCGGTGTGGCGCCGCGCGACGTTGCACGGCGGTGGGGGATGGCGCGTTCGAGGTCCGGACCACGGGATCGATTCATGACATGAGCACGACCTCGAACGCGCCGTCAGTACAATGGCACATGTCACATGTTCTGCGAAAGGAGCTGTGCGCACATTCATCCGTGCGCCAACTCCCGTCCACGAGGCCCTGCTTGCCGCTGCCGCCCCTCGGTCCGACGGTTCCGGCTCAGGTTCGACGCGTCACCGCGCGGCGCCCGGGGGAGGATCACCTGCGTGGCGAAGGACGCGGCCGCGGATGCGCATGCAGGCGCGGGCGTGGGTTCGGGTGCTGCCGGCGCGGGATCGGGCGCCGCGCCCACGGATCGCCGGACCGCGCGGCGGTGTCCAGCCGACGGCGCAGATCCTCACTGTCGACGGCTCGGGTGACGCGCACGCACGCCGGGTACGTTCGCCGGCTCCTCGACCAGCCCGAGGCACCCCACACGACCCGCGCCCGGAAGGACTGGATCGCGGCCGAGGCGGGGCGGATGAGCCCTTCCCCCCGCCCGTGCGGCAGCCGCTACGACCGGGTGAGTCTGGCGGCCACCGCGTCGAGGACCCAGTCCAGGCCGGCCACGAAGGACGTCTCGGCGTCCACGTGCGTGCCGTCGTACACGGCCTTGGCCAGCGCCGGGAAGCGGCCCGTGGCCAACGCTTTCGTCACGCGCGGACCGGAGGCGCGCTGCCAGTCGCTCTCGGACAGGCCCGTGGTGCGCTCGGCCCGCAGGTTGGTGATCTCCCGCCTGATCGCGCCGGTGAAGTAGGCACTGACCGTCTCCACGGCGCGCATGGCGGTGTCGACGTCGGCGAGGCCGTCGAGGGAGGCCAGCGTGGCCTCGGCCACCGCGAGGCCGTTCGGGCCCAGGGCCGGACGGCCGCCGAGCAGGTCGGCCAGCCATTCGTGACGGAGTGCGGCCTGCCTCGTGCGGTGGGCGAGGACGCGCAGCGCCTCCCGCCAGTCACCGGGCTCCTCCTCGGGGAGGATCTCGGCGTAGACCTCGTCCACCAGGAGGTCGAACAGCTCTTCCTTGGTGGAGATGTAGCCGTACAGCCGCATCGGACCGGCGTCCAGGCGTGCGGCGACCTTGCGCACCGACACAGCGGCCAGTCCGCCCTCGTCGGCCAGCGCCATGGCGGCGGCGACGATCCGCTCCCGGTCGAGCGGCACGGGGCGATGCGGCGGCTCCGGCCGGTCCCACACAGTCATGGGCCCATCGTACTGTTGCCATACAGCGTAGCGCGGCAATACGGTGTATCGACATGAGACACCGAATCGCTGTGATCGGCGGCGGCCCCGGCGGCCTCGCCTTCGCCCGCGTCCTGCACCGCCACGGCCACCCCGTCACCGTCCTCGAACGCGATCCCGCGCCCGACGCCCGTCCCCCGGGCGGCACGCTGGACCTGCACGAGGGGCTGGGTCAGCTCGCGCTGGACAAGGCCGGGCTGCTGACGGAGTTCCGGGCCCTGTCCCGGCCCGAGGGGCAGGCCATGCGCATCCTGGACACGGACGGGACCGTCCTGCGCGACTGGCGGCCGCGGCCGGACGACCGGGCCCATCCCGAGATCGACCGCCGTCAACTCCGTGACCTGCTCCTCGGCTCTCTCGACGTCCGGTGGGGGCAGGCCGTGACGCAGGTGGTGCCGGGGACCGGCGACGGCGCGCGGGTCCACTTCGCGGACGGGCGGCAGGAGACCTTCGACCTCGTGATCGGCGCGGACGGCGCCCGGTCCCGGGTCCGCCCGGCCGTCTCGCCGGTGACGCCGCACTACACCGGCGTCACCTTCGTCGAGACCTCCCTGGACGACGTCGACACCCGCCACCCCGGCCTCGCCCGCTTGATCGGCGCCGGTTCCCTGGCCGTGTACGGCGTGAACCGCGCGCTCGTCGCCCAGCGCAACAGCGGGGGTCACGTCAAGGTGTACGCGCAGTTCCGCGCACCCCTGGACCGGCACCCGCACCTGGACCCGACCGACGCCGAGGCCGTGCGATCCGGCCTGCTGGCGATGTTCGACGGCTGGGCCGGCCCCGTCCTCGAACTCCTCCGCCACGGGACCGCGTTCGTCCACCGCCCCCTCTACGTCCTGCCCGTCTCCCACACCTGGCGCCATGTGCGCGGAGTGACGCTCATCGGCGACGCGGCCCATCTGATGCCCCCGCTGGGGGCAGGCGCGAACCTCGCGATGCTGGAGGGTGCCGAACTCGCCGAGTCCATCGCCACCGGCTCCGCCGATCCGGACACGACCGTCCGCGCCTTCGAGGAACGGATGTGGGCACGGGCGGGCAGGTGGGCGCAGATGACGACGGCCGGTCTGGAACGCCTCGTGAGCCCGGACCCCGCCGAAGCCCTCGCCCTCTTCGACCAGGTCCAGCCGTCCTGACATCCGAGCACGGGAGCAGGGAGCACGGAAGGAGTACCGGCCGTACGCCGGACCACCGCGGCGTGCCGCCCGGGTCAACAGCCGCCCCCGGAACCGCGCGCGGGTCTCAGACCTGGCCGGCCGGCACCCCTTCGGGCGCCTCTCCGGCGCGCTCGGCCCCGCCCTGACTGCCGCCGGCCCACAGGGACCGGACATGGGACATGTGGGCGAGCATGCAGGCCTCGGCCCCCGGGGCGTCACCGGCGACCACCAGGTCCAGGAGTTGTACGTGTTCCTCAGCGGAGGCGATCAGCTGACCCGATTCGGCCAACCGGTTCAGGCCGAACAGCCTGGACCGCTTGCGCAGTTCGCCGACCTCCTCGACCAGCCGGCGGTTCCCGGCCAGGGCCAGCAGGGCGAGGTGGAAGCGGCGGTCCGCCTCCAGATAGCCCAGGATGTCGTGCCGGCGGGCCGCCTCGACGATCTCCAACGCCACCGGCCGCAGCGCCTCCAACTCCTGCGTAAGGCCCATCCGCGCGATCCTGCCCACGGTGGGTACCTCGATCATGGCGCGGAGTTCGGTGAAGTCGTCGAGGTCCTGCTCGGTCAGTTCGGTGATCCGGAAGCCCTTGTTCCGGACGGCCTCGACCAGTCCCTCACGGGCCAGGTCGAGCATCGCCTCGCGGACCGGCGTCGCGGAGACTCCGAAGTCCGCGGCGAGCGCGGGCGCGGAGTACACGGTTCCGGGCTTCAGTTCGCCGGAGATGAGTGCCGCCCGCAGCGCGTGCGCCACCTGGTCACGCAGATGCTCCTGCGCCGAGATCACGTTGAGCGACGTCAGGCGGGCCATGTCTGTTCCTCCAGCACCGTGCGGAGCCCAAGAATACAATGTGACGTTGTCCGTCACGGCGTCGAAGGGTCACAACAGGAAGCCCTCGGGAAACGGGTCGGCCGGGTCGAGGAAGTACTGCGCTGTCCCCGTGATCCAGGCGCGCCCGGTGATGGCGGGAACGACGGCCGGCAGCGGTCCCACGGTGGTCTCGGCGACGAGCCGGCCCGTGAACTCCGTACCGATGAAGGACTCGTTGACGAAATCGGTGTCCAGGGCCAGTTCGCCCCGCGCGTGGAGCTGGGCCATCCGCGCGGAGGTGCCGGTGCCGCACGGCGAGCGGTCGAACCATCCGGGGTGGATGGCCATGGCGTGCCGGGAGCGGACGGCGTCCGAGCCTGGGGCGATCAGCTGGACGTGCTTGAGCCCGCTGATGGCGGGGTCGAGCGGGTGGACCGGGCGCGCGTCGGCGTTGACCGCTTCCATCAGGGCGAGCCCCGCCGCCAGCAGTTCGTCCTTGTGCGCGCGGTCGAAGGGCAGGCCCAGATCGTCCAGGCGGACCATGGCGTAGAAGTTGCCTCCGTACGCGAGGTCGTAGGGCACGGTGCCGTGGCCGGGGACCTTCGCCGTGAGTCCGAGTCCGGCGCTGAAGGCGGGGACGTTGGTCAGGGTGACGGAGGTGGCGGCGCCGTCCTCCACCCGGACGTCGACGCTCACCAGCCCGGCGGGGGTGTCCAGCCGCACGGTGGTGACCGGCTCGGTGACCTCCACCATGCCGGTCTCCACCAGGACGGTGGCCACCCCGATGGTGCCGTGCCCGCACATCGGCAGACAGCCGGAGACCTCCATGAACAGGACCCCGAAGTCGGCGTCGGGGCGGGTCGGCGGCTGGAGCACCGCCCCGCTCATCGCCGCGTGTCCGCGCGGCTCGTACATCAGCAGGGTCCGCACCGCGTCCCGGTGCGCCATGAAGTGGGCGCGGCGCTCGGCCATGGTGGCGCCGGGGAGCGTGCCGATGCCACCGGTGATCACGCGGGTGGGCATGCCCTCGGTGTGCGAGTCGACGGCGTGGAAGATGTGACGCGTGCGCAAGTGTCCCCCTCGGTCGTCCGGCCGGTCCGGTAGGCGGCTCCGGCCGGTGGATGTCTGGTGTGCTGACGGGTGGGGCGGGAGGTCCGGGAGGGCCGGCGGACGTGTACCCGGCCCTCGGACGCCGGCCCAGGGCCGGCCCTCTCAGTCGAGGCCGTCGGCGAGCGCCTTCTCGGTGGCCGCGCGCACGGCGGCCAGGGCGTCTGCGTCGAGCGGCAGGCGCGGCGGCCGGGTCGGTCCGCCGTGCCGTCCGACGATGTCCATCGACGCCTTGATGGCCTGGACGAACTCCGGTTTGGAGTCCCAGCGAAGCAGCGGGTGCAACCGCCGGTACAGGCGCAGCGCCGTGTCCAGATCCCCGGACACGGCTGCCCGGTACAGCTCGACACAGCCGGCGGGCAGCATGTTGGGGCAGCCCGCGATCCAGCCGACGGCACCCGCCAGAGCGAGCTCCAGCAGGACGTCGTCGGCGCCGACCAGCAGATCGAGCCCCGGGACCTCCTCGGCGATCTCGTAGGCCCTGCGGACGTCACCGCTGAACTCCTTGACGGCGACGACGGAACCGTCGGCGTGGAGCCGGGCGAGGAGTCGCGGTGTCAGGTCGACCTTGGTGTCGTAGGGATTGTTGTACGCGACGACCGGCAGGCCCACGGAGGCGACTTCCGCGTAGTGCGCCCGGACCGCCGCTTCCTCGCACGGGTATCCGTTGGGCGGCAGCAGCAGTACGGAGCCGGCCCCGGCATCGGCGGCCTGCTCGGCGCGGCGCCGCGCTTGGGTGCTGTCGTAGGCGGAGACGCCGGGCATCACCCTGGCTCCGTCCCCGGCCGCCTCCACGGCGACCCGCACGACCTGGTCGCGCTCTTGGTCCGTGAGGGTCTGGTACTCCCCCAGCGAACCGTTGGGCACCACCCCGTCACACCCTTCGGCGACGAGGTCGTGCACATGGGCGGCGTACGCGTCGAAGTCGATGGACCGGTCCTCGCGCAGGGTGAGGGGCGTGGCCACCATGACGCCGCGCCAGGGGCGGTTGCGTGCGGGGATGTTCGTGCTCATACGGGCTCCTCGGGAAGGGGGGCGAAGGGGAAGAGAAGGCGAGGGGTGGGGCGGGCGCCCTCAGGTGTCCTCGGGGCGGGCGGCACGGGCGAGTACGGACAGGGGGACGGGGCAGGCGAGCGGTCGGCGGTCGGCGCCCCCGGTCTCCGCTGCGCAGCCGGCGAGTTCCCGCACGGCGAATCCGCACGTCCGGCCCTGGCACCAGCCCATCCCGGCCCGGGTGAGGAGCTTGACCGTGCGGCTGTCGCCAGCACCGAGTTCCCCGACGGCCGTGCGGACGGCTCCGGCGGTGACCTCCTCGCACCGGCAGACCTCGGTGTCGTCCGCCGTCCACTCGGTCCACCCCGGCCCCGGACGGTGCACGGCGCCCATGAGTTCGGCGAACGCGCGCATCCGGCGCCGGGACCGCACCAGCGCCGCGGTGCGGGGCGTACCCGGGCCGCCGCGGACGTCCGCGAGCACGGAGCGCGCGGCCAGTTCACCCTCGGCCAGGGCGAGACGGACGCCGCCGATCCCGCCGGTCTCACCCGCGGCCCATACCCCCGGCACGGTGGTGCGTAGTTCCTCGTCGAGCTCCAGCGCGGCCGATCCGTCCGCGGCGCACCGGGTGGCGCAGCCCAGCCCGACGGCCAGGTCCAGCTGGGGCACGAGACCGTGTCCGACGGCCAGGGTGTCGCACGCGATCCGGTGGCCGGTCCCGGGCAGCGGACGCCAGTCGCGGTCCAGCCGGCTCACCGTGACGCCCTCCACCCGGTCGGTGCCGTGGACGGCGGTGACCGCCCGGTGCGTCAGCGGCCGGACCCGGTGCCGCGCCAGCGCCGCAGCGTGCCGGGCCCCTTCGGTGAGCCGTCCGGGGCTGGTGGCCAGCACCCTCGGGGCGCGCCCGTACGCCGCGTAGCCGGAGGCCTCCACCAGCGCGGGCACCCGGGCGCCCGCTCGGGCGAGGGAGACCGCGACGGCCTGCAGCAGTGGTCCGCTGCCGGCGACGACGATGCGCCGGCCCGGGAGCACCAGCCCCGATTTCAGCATGGCCTGCGCCCCGGCCGCCCCGACGACACCGGGCAGGGTCCAGCCGGGGAAAGGGAGTTGGCGCTCGTGGGAGCCGGTCGCGACCAGCAGCCGGCGGGCGTCGAGCGTGCCGCTCCCGTCCCGGCCGTCGGGCCCGGTGACCGTGTGCAGCGTCCAGTCCGCTCCCCGCCGTTCGACGGCCCAGACGTGGTGACCGGTGAGAAGCCGGATCCGGCCTGCGGTGCGGTGCCGGTCGAGCCGGGCCGTGAGCGCCGCGAACGCCGCCCAGTTGTGGTGCAGTCGCTCGGGTGTGGCGGCACCGAGGCCGGGGGCGGGGGCGCGGTAGTACTGACCGCCCGGCGTGTGCGCCGCGTCGAGCAGGACCACGTCGAGCCCGCCGTCGGCCGCGGTGACGGCGGCGGCCAGCCCGGCGGGACCGGCTCCCACCACCGCGAGTTCGGTGCGCCCGGGACGGTCGGCGGGCGGTTCAGCGGGCGGTACCGGCATGTCCGTCCCCTTCCTGTGTGGTGACGGCGTCGCCGGGGCCGGCGGGCACGAGGCAGGCGCGTCGGTTGGGACGGCCGTTGATGGTGGCCAGGCAGTCGAAACAGGACCCGATCCCGCAGAAGGCGCCGCGCGGCCGTCCGTTGCCCCGGGTGGTGCGCCAGGTGAGGACGGAGGCGGCCCAGAGGGCGGCCGCGATGCTCTGGCCGGGCAGGGCGCGGACCGGGCGGCCGTCGAAGGTGATCTCGAAACCGGGGCCGGGATCGGCACCGGCCAGACGGGCCGGGGTGCGTGCCGTACGTATGCGGGGACGTCTCACCAGGGCTCCTGCTCGGTCGGCGGTCGGTTGGTCGGTCGGTCCCTGACGGTCCCGGACGGGTCGGCGGTCGCCCGACCCGTGCGGGGGCGGTCCTTACGGGTCGGGCGGTCCGGGCGGTCCCGGACGGGTCGGCGGGCTTCTCGGGGGTGTACGGCGTCACGGCGGCGGCCTCGGCGGCCGACGGGTGACCCCGGACCGGACGGTCAGTCGTCTCGGCCGGGGCGGGCGCCCGTGCCGTCGAACCGGTCCGGACGGAACGGCTCGGGATCCAGGGGCGGTCCCTCCCCGCGGATCGCGGCGGTGACCAGCACCGCCGTGGCGGGCGCCAGTCCGACGCCCGCGCCCTCGTGACCGCAGGCGTGGAAGAGGCCCGGCACCCGGCGGTCCGGCCCGATCGCCGGGAGGTGGTCGGGCAGGTAGGGGCGGAAGCCGTGGTAGGTCCGGAGCACCCGGGTACGGGCGAGCACCGGGAAGAGCGCGGCAGCCGCCGCGGCCAGCCGGCTGACGACGGGGACGGACAACGTGCGGTCGAATCCGACCCGTTCACGGCTGGCGCCGATCAGGACCGGCCCGGCCCGGGTCCCCTCCACGACGGGGGAGGTCTGCAACGCGGCGGATGCGCTCGACACGTCGGCCACGTACTCCGCCGCGTACACCTTGTGTCTGATCAGGGGCGGCAGGGGCTCGGTCACCAGGACGAAGCCGCGCCTGGGCAGCACGGGCAGTTCCACTCCGGCCAGAGCCGCCAGTTCCCCGCCCCGTACACCCGTGGCGTTGACCACCGCCGGGGCGAACAGCTCCCCGGCACGGGTCCGTACGCCGCGCACCGCGCCCGTCGGTCCGGTCAGTACCGCTGTGACCGCCTGCCCGGGGTGGAGGCTCGCTCCCGCGTCGCGGGCGGCGCGGACGAGATGGGCCGCGGCCAGGGCCGGCTGGACCTGGGCGTCCTGTGGATAGAGGACGCCTCCGGCGAGTCCGGAGGCCACGTGGGGTTCGATCGCGTTCAGTTCATCGGCTGCCACCGCGGTGGCACGGACTCCCGCCGCCCGCTGCCCGGCGGCGGTCGCGGTCAGGGTGGCCAGCGACTCGGGGCCCGCCGCGACGACCAGCCCGCCCTTCTGCTCGAACTCGACGCAGGAGGGCAGCACTTCGGCGAGTTCGCCCCAGAGCGCGGCGGACAGGAGCGCGAGGTCCAGCTCCGGTCCCGGCACCTTGTCGGAGACCAGGAGGTTGCCCTCCCCCGCCCCGGTGGTGCCGCCGGCGACCGGTCCGCTGTCCACCACCGCGACCGAGAGTCCGGACCGGGTGGCGTAGTACGCGCAGGCGGCACCGACCACTCCGGCGCCGACGACGACCACGTCGAAACGCTGTCTCGTGAACACGTCAGTAATATGTCACATTGCTCAGAGGCCGCCAAGAGGGCGTCACGCAGCTGAATCTGACGCTTCATCAACCACGCGACCACCCTGCGGCAGGCCCGCCGGGCAATGCCGCGACCCGGATGAAACCGGGCGGAACAGCCCTACGGCCGGGGCACGTTACGCAGGTTGGACCGGGCCATCTGGACCATCCGGCCCACTCCGCCGTCCAGCACGATCTTGCTGGCGGAGAGCGCGAAGCCGGTCACCATGTCCGCGCTGATCTTCGGCGGGATGGAGAGTGCGTTCGGGTCCGTCACGATGTCGACGAGCGCCGGCCCCTTGTGCCTGAAGGCGTCCCTGAGGGCGCTCTCCAGTTGCTTGGGCTTCTCGACGCGGACTCCGTACGCCCCCGAGGCGCGCGCGACGGCCGCGAAGTCGGGGTTCTTGTTGGTCGTGCCGAACGACGGCAGACCCGCGACCAGCATCTCCAGCTCGACCATGCCCAGCGAGGAGTTGTTGAACAGGACGACCTTCACCGGCAGGTCGTACTGGACGAGCGTCAGGAAGTCCCCCATCAGCATGGTGAATCCGCCGTCCCCGGACATCGAGACGACCTGTCGGTTCCGGTCGGTGAACTGTGCTCCGATGGCCTGCGGCAGCGCGTTGGCCATCGAGCCGTGGCTGAACGAACCGATCACGCGGCGCTTGCCGTTCGGCGTCAGGTAGCGGGCCGCCCAGACGTTGCACATGCCCGTGTCTACGGTGAACACCGCGTCCTCGTCCGCCAGTTCGTCCAGGACCGAGGCCACGTACTCCGGGTGGATCGGAACGTGCTTCTCGACCTTGCGGGTGTACGCGCTGATGACCCCCTCCAGCGCGTCCGCGTGCTTCTTGAGCATCCGGTCGAGGAACTTGCGGTCGCTCTTGGCCTTCACCCGCGGGGTCAGACAACGCAACGTCTCGCGGACATCGCCCCAGACCGCGAGATCGAGCTTGGAGCGACGGCCCAGGTGCTCGGGCCGCACATCGACCTGGACGATCTTCACGTCGTTGGGGAGGAAGGCGTTGTACGGAAAGTCCGTGCCGAGCAGGATCAGCAGATCGCACTCGTTCGTGGCCTCGTACGCGGCGCCGTAGCCGAGCAGCCCGCTCATGCCGACGTCGTACGGGTTGTCGTACTGGATCCACTCCTTGCCGCGCAGCGCGTGGCCCACGGGGGCCTTCACCCGCTCGGCGAACTCCATCACCTCGGCGTGCGCGCCGGCCGTGCCGCTCCCGCAGAACAGCGTCACCCGTTTGGCCTCGTCGACCATCCGGCAGAGCTTCTCGATCTCCGCGTCGCCCGGCCGCACGGTGGGCCGCGAGGTGACCAGGGCGTGCTCGACCGACTTCTCCGGTGCGGGCTGCGAGGCCACGTCGCCCGGCATCGACACGACGGCGACGCCGCCCTGGCCGATCGCGTGCTGGATGGCCGTCTGCAGCAGCCGCGGCATCTGCTGCGGGTTGGAGATCATCTCGTTGTAGTGGCTGCACTCCTGGAAGAGCAGCTCCGGATGGGTCTCCTGGAAGTAGCCGAGTCCGATCTCGCTCGACGGGATGTGCGAGGCGAGCGCGAGGACGGGGGCCATGGACCGGTGGGCGTCGTAGAGGCCGTTGATGAGGTGCAGGTTGCCGGGGCCGCAGGAGCCGGCGCAGGCCGCCAGCTCTCCGGTGACCTGTGCCTCCGCTCCGGCGGCGAACGCGGCCGTCTCCTCGTGCCGGACCTGGATCCAGTCGACGTCCGGGTTGCGGCGGATCGCGTCGACGACCGGGTTGAGACTGTCGCCGACCACCCCGTACAGGCGTTTGACGCCTGCCCGGGCGAGGATGTCGACGAACTGCTCCGACACGTTCTGCTTGGCCATGGGTGCGCACTCCCTCTGCCTGTGCTCCGTGCACGTCCGGCTGTCCTCGTACCGGGGCGCGAAACCCCCGCCGGACGGGTTCTCCGGAGACCATCAACCCATGGCGCGCGCGATTACGCCTCCCAGACGCCGACCGCCGTCCGGTCGTCGGCGTACCCCTTCACTCTGAGCTGGGTGTCGGCCAGGAAGGCGCCGAGGCCGGGCGCCTGAGACGGTGCCCAGCGTTCGGCCAGCTCCTCGGCCAGGGCCGGCTCGCCGCGCAGCGGCTCGGCGAGACCGGGGCTGCACAGCAGCAGGGTGTCGCCCGGCCGGGCGACCGACGCGCGGAAGCGGAACGGCTCGGCGGGCGGCGGGACCGGGTCGTCGATGTGCGGGGACGGGGCGGTGGTGATCCCCAGGTCCATGGTCAGCCGTTCGCCGTCCGGCCCGCTCTCGGGCGCGGAACCGAAGCCGGCCACGGCCTCCCCGGCGGGCGCGCCGGTCTGCGGCACGATCGGTTCGAGGTCCTGCCAGCCGCCGTCCCGGAGCCGGAAGAGCCCGCCGCCCCCGACACCGAAGAAGACCCGGGTGCGGCATTCGGGGTCGGCGGACAGGAGGAGGCAGCGCAGACCCGCCGTGTACGCGTGCGGCTCGCGGCCGAGTTCGGCGGCGCGGGCGCGCAGTCTGCCGTAGCCGCGGTCGGTGAGCCGGTGCAGCCCGGATTTGAGATCGCCGCGGCGGCCCGCCCTTATGTCGTCGGAGAGCCGGGCGTGACTGCGTCCTACGGCTTCGCCGATCCAGCGGCAGGCGTCGGCGGCGGCCAGATGGGCGTGCTCGGACGACCGGTCGCCGCCCGCGACGGCGACCAGGACGAGCGCACTGTCCGCGGTGCCGAAGCGCGCGGTGAGCAGCGCGTCGCGCCGGAGCTCTCCCCGGAAGCGGGCGGAGTCACCCCGTACCGAAGCGGCCCGCAGGGTGTACGTGCCGTACCGGGCACCGTCGAGCACGGTGTCGGCGACGAGTCCGCCCAGCTCGCGCGGGTCACTCGCGGGCAGCGCGGTGGGCTCGGCGTCGTACGTGGGCGGCCTCGCGCCCACGTGGACGACCGGGGCATACGGCTCCGGCACCCCGGGCGCGGTGGCGGCCGACTCCCCGGGCGCGGTGGCGGCCGGCACCCCGGGCGCGGTGGCGGCCGACTCCCCGGCGGGGGCGGGGGTGGCCGAGGGGGCGTCCTCGGACCGCTCGACGACGGGGCGTCGGGGCAGGGGCGGCACCGCACCGTCCGGCACACCGGACGGACTGGACACGGCAGGCGTCTGTGCCCCGGCCTCCTGTCCGGCGGGGAGGGCCTGCCCGATGCGCGGATCGGCGGGCGGCAGCGGTGGAGGAGGGGGCTGGGGCAGCAAAGGCGGGGTCGCGAAGGTCCGGGGTCCCGGCGGGCCGGCCGGTGGCTCCCACGGGGCGCGCACGGTCGTGCCGGGCGGCGGAGCCTGCACGGTGTCCGCCATGCGGGTGACGGCGGACGGCGCCACCCTCGGTTCGGGCACCGGGGCGGCGGTCTCGTACGCCCCACCGGTGTCGGGCCCCACCGCGTCCGACGCAGAGTCGAAGCGGTCGTCGAGGCTGTCGGCCGCCTGGCTCGCCCCCGTGTCCGGGGCGGAATCGTCGTACAGCCTGCGCCACCAGTCGTCCTCGTGGGCGGCGGGCCTCTCCCCCTGCTGACTCATGCCCTTATTGTCCACCGCGGAGGCCGTGCGAAAACGGGGCATCCGGAAAAAGTGGCCGAGTCCCGTCCCGGAAAAGGTCCGCCGGGCGGCCCCACCCCCCACGGGAAGGACGCCCGGCGGACCGGTCGGGTGACGCGACGTCAGCGCACGGCGTAGGCGTCGGTCACGGTCTGGAGGACGGAGTTGCCGTTGGCGTCCGTCAGTTCGGTGCGCAGGGTGACCGGCTTGCCGGCGGCGTCCGCGTGGTTCACGGTCGCGGTCCAGCGGCCGCCCTGCTGTGCGGTGGTGGCGGCGGCGGTCCAGGTGGTGCCACCGTCGTACGAGTACGACACCTTGGCCGCGGTGACCTTGCCGGGCGTGTAGCCGGCGTGGCCGGTGACGCCCAGGCCGATCTGCTGACCGTCCTTCGCCGCCAGGGTCTTCATGCCGTCCGAGGGCAGGTCGTAGCCCGGGAAGAGCAGCGGGATGCCCTGCGAGTAGGCGGTCTCGTCACGGTGCGAACGGAACTTCCAGGTGGTCTCGGTCCTGGTGGACCGCTTCCACACCCTCGCGGGCTGACCCGACTTCATCGTCGTCATGGTGAGCTCGTACGCGGCGTCCTCGGCCGGGACGGTGAACACCCCGGACGGCCAGCCGGATGTGCCGAGCACCGTACCGCCGCTGGTGAGGCGCATGCTGCCCATGTCCCCGAAGGAGCCCTGGAGGCCGCCGTGTTCGGTGTCGCTCCAGAAGCCCGGGGCGACGCCGATCAGGTTGTCCTGGCGTTCGGCTGCGAGCAGTTCCCCGCCCTGGTCGTCGCGGGGCGCGGACGGGACGACGACGCCCCGGTACCAGTTCGCCTCGCGCTTCGAACCGGCCTTGTACGTACGGAACTTGTCCACCATGAACTCGCCCCACGGGAAGCTGGACGAGAGCGCCTGCTGCCAGGACCTGTCGCCCGCCGAGTAGTACTCGGTGCGCTTTCCGGGTGCGGGCACGCTGTCGAACGCACCGGCGCCGTACCGGGCGCCGTAGGGGGTGGCGACCAGGAGCGTATCGACGAAGTCGGTCTTGACGCCCATCGATTCGTAGGTGGAGTCGACCGCGCTGAGCGCCCTGTCCTTGACCTTGTAGGTGCGGTCCGAGGTGACGGTGCCCGTCTCGGGGAAGGCCAGGTTGTAGACGAACGGACTGGCCGCGGTGGCCTTCCAGCTCAGCTCCACCGGTCCGGCGGCCAGCGCGGCGGTCAGCGCGGCCGCCTCGTCCGCCTGGATGCCGAGCGAGGGCAGGGGCGCCGTGCCGTATCCGACGGACGGCTTCCACGGACCCGCGGACGGTCGGTGGGCGATGATCGCCACGGCACCGGCGGCCGCCGCGTCGCGTGCCTGGGTGGCCATGGCGCTGCCGTCCGCAACGCGGACCAGGGCGATCCTGCCGGAGACCCCGGCGGCCTTCAGCTCGTCGGGCGTACCGGTCCCGGCGTCGACGAGTACGGCCCGGCCCGTTCCGTCGAGGTTGACGGATCCGGTGGACGCGGCGGTGGGGTGCAGGGTGGCGCCGCCGACGACCGCGAGCTTCTCGATCTGCGGGGCGTACGCGCGCCAGAAGCTGTCGAACGCGAAGTCGCCGTCCCGGGCCCTGCCCTGGATGTCGACCACGTAGTCCTTGACGACGCTGCCGCCGGTGATGGACCCGGAGTGCAGCCAGACGTCGTCCCAGCTGCGGCCGAAGGCCAGCGTCGCGCCACGGGTCTCGGAGACCCGGTCCTCGGTCTTCACCTTGATGCGGTGCGCCTTGCGGGCGTCCAGCACCAGGACGGTGTCCTTGGTGACGTTCAGCTGGGGCCGGGCCAGGTAGCCGACCGACTTGGCGAGCGTTCCGGTGGCGTCGTCGGGGTCGGCCGAGACGATGAAGCTGGAGACGAAGTAGGCGCCGGGCCGCACCTCGTAGACCTGGTCGGCCGAGCCGTCGTTGAAGCGGCGCTCCCCGGTGGCGGTGTCGGTGCCGATGACGTCGACCGAGGACGGGCCGGCCGCGGCCTGTCCGTTGCGGTCGATGAGCTTGACGCGCAGGGTGACGGTCTCGGCCTCCACGTACAGCGAGAACGGGGTGGAGACCTTGACGCCGCCGGCGGCGGTGGCCAGCACCCGGCCGGTGATGTCGCCGTACTGGCTGTCCTGGAGCTTCGCGGTCGGGTCGAGCTTCAGCGGGACCTCGACCGTCGCTCCGGCGGGCACGGTGACGCTCTTCGCGCCGAGCGCGGCGACGGAGGACCGGACGGCCGAGCCGTCGTTGCCCGTGACGCCCTGGAGGGTGAGCGCGAGCTTCACCGGCTTGTCGCCCGTGTTGGTGTACGGGATCTGCACGGCGGTGCGGTCGCTCCTGTCCTGCGGCCAGTTGAAGGTGCCGCCCTGGACCGCGGGTGCGCCGGTGAGCGTGGTGTCGATGGCGGCCTTGACGTCGAGCCGGCCGCCGCCGGTCTCGCGTACGTCCCCGGGGATGTCGCTCTTCGCGGACGACACGAGGGCCGCCTTGATCTGCTGGGCCGTCCAGTCCGGGTGGCGTTCCTTGACGATGGCGGCGGCACCCGCGACGTGCGGGGTGGCCATCGACGTACCGGACATCGACCGGTAGGCGTAGATACCGCGGCCACCTGCCGCGGCGGCGGAGATGTCGACGCCGGGGGCGGCGATCTCGGGCTTGAGGGTGTGCGAGACGATCGCGGGCCCACGGCTGGAGAACTGGGCGGTGGAGTCGTCGCGGTCGACCGCGCCGACGGTCAGCACGCTGGGCGCGCATCCGGGCGAGGAGACGGTGTTGAGCGTCGGCCCCGAGTTGCCGGCCGCGATGACGAACAGGGTGTCCTTGCTCTTGCCCAGTTCCTCGGCGGCCAGGCTCATCGGGTCGGTGCAGTCGGTGGGGGTCTGGCTGCCCAGGCTCATGGACACGACGTCGGCCTTCTGGTCGACGGCCCACTGCATGCCCGCGATGATCCAGGAGGAGTCGCCGGAGCCGCTGTCGTTGAGCACCTTGCCGACGAGGAGGTCGGCGCCGGGGGCGACGCCCTTCTTCTTCCCGCCGCTGGCCGCGCCGCTGCCGCCCACGGTGGACAGGGTGTGGGTACCGTGGCCCTGGCGGTCGTCGGTGGTGTCGGAGTCGGTGAAGTTCTTCGACTCGGTGATCCGGCCCTTGAGGTCCGGGTGTTCGGCGTCCGCGCCGGTGTCCAGGACGGCGACCTTGGTGCCCTTGCCGTCGTAGCCGGCGGCCCAGGCGAGGTCGGCGCCGATCTGCTTCGTGGAGCGGTCGAGGCTGGCCTCGACCTTGCGGTCCAGCCAGAGCTTCTTGAGTCCGGCGGCGGACCGGGACCGGCCGGTGCCGGTGACGTCCGACCAGAATCCGGCGGTCTGCTTCTTGTCGGCCTTGAGCGCCACACCGTCGATGGCCGGGAGCGCGAGGCCGCGCTCGGCGCCGCGCGGGGTGACGGGCGTGCTGCGGGCGGTGTCCTGGGAGTAGGTCGCGATCAGCGGTACGGAGTCCGCGTGCGCGTCGTCGTATCCCTGGCGGATGAGTCCGGTGACGTTGAAGAGTTCCTCGTCGACGGTGCCGTCGGCGAGCGCCTTCACGGCGGTGTCCGGGTAGACGTACAGGTCCTCGCCCGAGCGGCGGGTCTGCACGAGGGGGACGGTGCCGTCCTCGCGGGGCAGCGCGGTGGCCGAGGCGTTCCCCGAACCGTCGGTGCTCACCAGCACCTTGTCGCCGGTGACCAGTGTGACGGTGACCGGCCTGTCCGCCCGGGCGGTGCCGGCCGCACTGCCGGTCAGCGGTCTCTCCGTGCCCACGTCGCCCTGTGGCGCTGCCACGGACGGCGCGATCACCGTGACGGCGAGGACGGCGGCGGTGGCCGCCCCCAGTGCCGTACGCGATATCGGACGCATCGCTCTCCCCAAGTAAAACCGGAACGACAGGCGCAAAAGCCCGCATTCCGGAGGTTGTTGGTGCTGCGGTGGCGCCACATTGGCAGAGCGACGGGCGGTACAGGGATGATGTGCCACGGCGGGTTTACGCCGTGGCCGCTTTCCGCCACGGCCGGCCTGCCGGGCGGTACGAGGTGACAGGGAAGCCAGGCGGTTCGGGGGAGGTCCGGGAATGCTGGGAGCCATAGGTCTCGACGAGACGCAGGAGTCCGCCTATCGCGCGCTGGTGGCGGTGGGAGCCGCGGAGGTCTCCGATCTCGCGCACCGGCTGGCGCTGCCCGAACGGGACACCGAGCGGGCGCTGCGGCGGCTGGAGCAGCACGGGCTGGCCGCGCAGTCGTCGGCCCGTACGGGGCGCTGGGTGGCGGCGCCGCCCGGGGTCGCGCTGGGGGCGCTGCTGACCCAGCAGCGCCACGAGCTGGAACAGGCGGAGCTGGCGGCCGTGCTGCTGGCCGAGGAGTACCGGGTCGACGCCGCCGAGCCCGCCGTGCACGATCTGGTCGAGGTGGTCACCGGGGCGAGCGCCGTGGCCCATCGTTTCCACCAGTTGCAGCTGGGCGCGACCAGTGAGGTGTGCGCCCTGGTCACCGGGAACCCGATCGCGGTCAGCGGCCTCGAGAACGAGTCGGAGGAGCAGGCCGCCACCCGCGGGGTGTCGTTCCGGGTGGTGGTCGAGCGCGAGGTGCTGGGACTGCCGTCGGGGATTCTGGAGCTGTCGGCGGCACTGAGCCGCGACGAACAGTGCCGCGTCGTGGACCGGGTTCCGACGAAGCTGGTCGTGGCGGACGGGGCGATGGCGATGGTGCCGCTGACCCGTCGCGGCGCGGAGCCCGCGGCCCTGGTGGTGCACGAATCGGGGCTGCTGGAGTCGCTGGCAGGGCTGTTCGAGGCGGTGTGGCGCGAAGCGATGCCGCTGCGGCTCGCCGAGAACGGCCGGGTCGGCGAGGACACCACGGGTCCCGATGCGACGGATCTGGAGATCCTGTCGCTGCTGCTGGCCGGTCTGACCGATGCCAGTGTCGCGAAGCAGCTGGACCTGGGGCTGCGGACGGTGCAGCGCCGGGTCAAGGGCCTGATGGAGCTCACCGGGGTGTCGACCCGGCTCCAGCTCGGCTGGCATGCGTACGAGCGGGGCTGGGTCGCTCGCGAAGCGCGCCCCTGACGGGGCCCCCGGCTGTGCCGTCACGTCCCTGAGCTGCGCCTACGGGCCCGGAGCGGGGCGCGACGACGGGCGGGACCGGCCGGACTCCGGCAGGCTGGTCAGATGAGTGTGTGGCAGCTCGTCGCCGTCGGCCTGGTCATGTTGCTCGGCCTGATCGGCGTGCTGGTGCCCGGCGTACCCGGGCAGGCGATCGTCTGGGCCGCCGTCCTGTGGTGGGCACTGACCGACGTGTCGCCGGCCGCCTGGGGGGTCCTGATCGGGGCCACGGCGTTGCTGCTGCTGAACCAGGCGCTGAAACCACTTCTGCCGCCGCGCCGCCCCCGCGAGTCCGGGGCGCCACGGCGGACGCTGCTGCTCGGCGGGATCGGGGCGATCACCGGGTTCTTCGTGGTCCCGGTGGTCGGGGCGATCGCCGGGTACGTGGGCGTGATCTACGGGGCGGAGCGGCTGCGGCTGGGCAGCCGCGGGGCGGGCTGGGCGTCGGTCCGCTCGGTGATGCGGGCGACCGGCTACTCCGTGCTCGTCGAGTTGTTCGCGTGCCTGCTGGTGGCGGGGGCGTGGCTCGGAGCGGTGGTCTGGGGCTGACACCTCTCCACAGCCGTCACGTAGGCGAAGCTCGATCACATGGAGAGAAACACATCGGATCTCTCACACCCTATTGACGCACTGAAAGCTCAAGTCTACGTTCCGTGAGGACATAGCTCGGATGAATTGATGCGCCCGTCTGCGTACGAATCGCCTGGAGACTCCTTGCCCACAGCACCGGACCACGCCTCCTCCGCCCTCCCCGATTCCTCTCCCACCGCCTCCCGGCCCGTCCCTTCCCGCAGAAGCGTCCTCGCCACCGGCACCGCGCTGGGCGGAGCCCTCCTGGTGGGCGGAGCCACCGTCCCCGCCCAGGCCGCGGTCCCGTCGGCCGCCGTCGCGGTGCACTCCCCCGCGGACAGCTGGAACACCGTCCTCGACGACGCCGACCTGCGCTGGCAGCGGATGCCGAAGTCCTGGTACGAGGGCCCGTACCTGGGCAACGGCCGGCTCGGCTCCGGTATCTACGCGGAGCCCGGCGCCGAGGACACGGCGATCCGCTTCAACGTCCAGCACTCCGAGGTCCAGGACCACCGGCCCGAGTTCGGTTCGCTCTTCGGCCTGGCGCGGCTCCCGATCGGCCACTTCACCCTGGAACCGGCCGGCACCATCACCGCCGTCGACTGGCGGATGCGGCTGCGCACCGCCGAGCTGCAGGGCACCGTCACCACCACGGCCGGCACCCTCACGCTCCGCGCCTTCGTGCAGTCGACCGGTGACGTACTGGCCGTCGAGGTGACCCCGAGCGCGGGCGAGAAGGACTTCCGCTGGGTCTTCCACCCGGCCGAGGCGATCAGTCCCCGGGCCGCCTTCAGGCCGCTGCCCGACGGCTACACGGGCAACCCCCCGGCCGTCGTCGAGGAGCACGGCCCGGCGACCGCGGCCGTGCAGTCACTGCTCGCGGGCGGTGCACACGTCACCGCCTGGCGTGAGCGGGCACGCGGCGCCGCCCGCACCCTGTACGTGACGGTCGCGCACTCCCACCCGGGGAACACCGCCCGCGACCGCGCCCTGCGCACGGTCACGGCCGCCTCCGCCCTTCCGTACACGCTGCTGGCCGCCCCGCACCGCCTCTGGTGGGACCGCTTCTACCGCAAGAGCTTCCTGTCGCTGCCCGATGCCCGGCTCCAGCGCTTCTACTGGATCCAGCTCTACAAGACGGCGTCGGCGGCGCGCAGGGACGCCCCCGTGATGGCCACCTCGGGCCCCTGGCTGGAGCCCACACCGTGGCCCAACACCTGGTGGAACCTCAACGTCCAGCTGGAGTACTGGCTGATCCACGGCTCCAACCACCTGGAGCTCGACGCCGTCACCCGGGCCCTGAGCGAGTTCCGCGAGCAGCTCTCCCGCGAGGTCGCCGCCCCCTACCGGGCCGACTCCGCCGGCATCCCCCGCACCACCGACCCGCAGCTCGTCAACGGCGCCGCCGTCGCCGACGGCGGCTACGGCGTCGGCATCCCCGGCCAGGACCCGCCCACCCCCGAGGTCGGCAACCTGACCTGGGCCCTGCACAACGTCTGGCTCTCCTACCGCCACACGATGGACCGGTCCGTCCTGCGCGACACCCTCTTCCCGCTGCTGCGCAAGGCCGTCAACTACTACCTGCACTTCCTCACCCCCGGCGCGGACGGAAAACTGCACCTCCCGGCGACGTTCTCGCCCGAGTACGGCGTCAACGCCCCCGACTGCAACTACGACCTGATGCTGCTGCGCTGGGGCTGTCGCACCCTGCTCGACTCCGCCACGGAACTGGGCGTCCACGATCCGCTGGCCGCCCGCTGGCAGGAGGTGCTCGCCAGGCTCGCCCCGTACCCCGTCGACGGGAACGGCTACATGATCGGCGCCGGGGTGCCGTTCGCGAAGTCCCACCGCCACTACTCGCACATGCTGGCCGTCTACCCGCTGTACGAGGTCACCGGCGCGACGGACGCCGAACGCGCCCTGATCGAGACGTCACTCGCCCACTGGGTGGGCTTCGAGGGCGCGCTGCAGGGCTACACGTTCACCGGCGCCGCCTCCATGTCGGCGCTGCTCGGCAAGGGTGAGGACGCGCTGGCCTACCTGGGTCAGCTGATGAGCCGGTTCATCCAGGCCAACACCATGTACAAGGAGTCGGGCCCCGTCATCGAGACCCCGCTGTCGGCCGCCCAGTCGCTCCACGACATGGTCTGCCAGTCCTGGGGCGACACCATCAGGGTCTTCCCCGCGCTGCCCGCCGCCTGGCAGGACCTGACCGTGCACGACTTCCGCACCCAGGGCGCCTTCCTGCTCAGCGCCGTGCGCGAGGGCGGCCGGACGCGCTGGGTCCGGCTGACGAGTGAGGCGGGCGCTCCCTGCGTCGTACGGCACGGCATCGAGGGCGCCATCGAGGTCCGGGACCGGCACGGACGCCCCCTGGCCCACGAGGAACAGGACGGCGGTGCGGTGCGCATCCGGCTCGGCAGGGGCGAGTCGGCGCTGATCACCGCTGCCGGCGACCGGCCGGACCTGACCGTCCGCCCGGTCGCGGCGAACCAACCCGCACCGAGCTGGGGCCTGCCGGCCTGATCCCGTTACGCGGGCACCCGGTCCAGGGCCTCCGCACGGCGTACGCCGTAGGAGCGCCACGGCCGCCAACGGTCCGAGCCGGGTGTCCCGTACGGGTCCACATCGGGGTCGCCCAGGCTGCGCATCCGGATCAGCTTCGCGGTGGCCGGGGCGATGCCGGGCAGCCGCAGCAGCGCCTGCTCGGCCTCGTCCCGGTCGGCGCCCGCGTCGAGCCGCACCTCACCGTCGGCGAGTGCGACGGTGAGCGCCCGCAGCGCGGGGTCCGACACCGCGCCGGCCAGGACGCCCGGTTCGGGAAACACATGGGTGAGCCCGCTGCAGGGCACGTCCAGGACCTTCCCGTACGTCTCGACCAGTTCCCCGGCCGCCGCCGGGCCCAGCAGCGCCCGCACGGCGAACTCCTCGGGATCCGCCGTACCGGGCGAGCGCACCCCCGGGCGCGCGGCCACCCCAGCCGCGAGCCGCGGATCGGCGCCCAGCAGCTCGTCCACGGCGTACGGATCGGCGTCCAGGTCGAAGAGGCGGCGCAGCCGCTGCACCGCGGTCGTCAGATCGCGCAGGTCCGTGAGGTGGATGCGGGCCTCCAGCCAGTTGCCGGCCGACCGCTCGTCCACGGCGGCGATGCCCGTGCCGTGCGGCAGACGCAGGGTCCGCCGGTAGGTCCGGGCACCGGTCCCCCCGCTGACCTCCTCGATCCGGGCGACCGTCTCCGCGGCGAGCAGATCGAAGACCTCGCGGGCCGCGTACGCCCCCCGGTGGGCGAGCCGGAGCGGGATGCCCGTGGTGCGCCCCTCCCTGACCGCGGCACCGAGCCCCGTCCCCGCCTCGCTGCGCAGCTCGCTCGGGGTGCGGGCGTAGATCTGCCGGACGGTGTCGTTGAACTGGCGCACGCTGGCGAACCCGGCCGCGAAGGCGATCTCGGTGACGGGCAGCGCGGTGGTCTGGAGCAGGACGCGTGCGGTGTGCGCGCGCTGGGCGCGGGCCAGGGCGACGGGCCCGGCTCCCAGCTCGGCGTTGAGCTGCCGCTGGATCTGCCGCGAGCTGTAGCCGAGCCGGTGCGCGAGACCGGGGACGCCCTCCCGGTCCACCACACCGTCGCCGATCATCCGCATGGCGCGGCCGACCACGTCCGCCCGGACGTTCCAGTCCGCGGAGCCGGGCACGGCGTCCGGGCGGCAGCGCCGGCACGCCCGGAAGCCGTTGCCCTGGGCGGCGGCCGCCGTCGGGTAGAAGCGGACGTTCTTACGCTTGGGGGTGACGGCGGGGCAGCTCGGCCGGCAGTAGATGCCGGTCGTCTCGACGGCGAAGAAGAACTCCCCGTCGAAACGCGCGTCGCGGCTGCTCACCGCCTCGTAGCTGGTCTCTTCGTCCATCACACCGTCCAGTGTGCGTCATCACGCCCCCCTGCACTCGCGGTTTTCGGACGTCGACCAGGTCCGGCCGTTCTCACCCGGGTCGTTCTCGCCCGGACCGGGCGAACCCCGTCCGGGCGAGGGGCCCGGGGCGCTCCGGCTACCGCACCCGGCCGCGCTTCGCCTCCATGGCGGCCCGGCCCTCGGCCCCCTTGCGCTTCCAGTCGCGCAGGATCTCCGAGCGGACCCGTGCGTCGGTCTTGGCGACGATGCGCTGGTTCTCGCGCAGCAGCTTGCGATAGCTGTCGAAGCGCCGTTCGGGCAGCGATCCGTCCTCGATCGCCGCGAGTACCGCGCAGCCGGGTTCGGCCTCGTGGGCGCAGTCGTGGAACCGGCACTGCCCGGCCAGTTCCTCGATCTCCGAGAAGACCTGGCCGACGCCGGCCTCCGCGTCCCACAGACCGACGCCGCGCAGTCCCGGGGTGTCGATGAGGACGCCGCCGGTGGGCAGCACCAGGAGGTTGCGGGTCGTGGTGGTGTGCCGGCCCTTTCCGTCGACCTCACGGGCGGCCCGCACCTCCATCGCGTCGTAGCCGAGGAGGGTGTTGGCCAGGGTGGACTTGCCCGCACCGGATGCGCCGAGGAGCACGCTCGTACCGCCGGAGACGAGGGCGGCGAACACGTCGACGCCCTCACCGGTGGCGGAACTGACGGGCAGCACCTGCACACCGGGCGCGAGCCGCTCGATGTCCTGGACGAGATGGGAGAGCGTGACGGCGTCCGGGACCAGGTCGGCCTTGGTCAGGACGACCACGGTCTCGGCGGTTCCGCCACCGTCCCCGGACCCGTCGCGCAGCAGTGCGTCACCGGCGGTGCTGGACATGGCCAGGGCGAGGAAGCGCTCCACCCGCCCCAGGTCGAGCTCGACGGCGAGCGAGACGCAGATGGCGATGTGGTCGACGTTGGTGGCGAGCACCTGTCCCTCGGAGCGCTGGGACGAGGTGGAGCGGACGAAGGCGGTGCGCCGCGGCAGCAGCGTACGGACGAACTGCGGGTCGCCGTCGGGGTCGACGGCGGCCCAGTCGCCCGTGCAGACGATCCGCATCGGGTCGCGGGGGACGACGAACGCGGTGTCCGCACGGACCGTGCCGTGCGCGGTGACGACGTCGCACTGCCCACGGTCGACCCGGACCACGCGTCCCGGCAGGAGCCCCTGCGCGGCGTACGGGGCGAACTCGGCCGCCCAGCCGTCGTCCCAGCCATAGGCGGACAGGGGGTGCGACGACAAGGAGCCCTGGAGAGTGGAGAAGGAAGAAGGAGAAGACGGGAAAGACAAGGGAAACCCTTCACAGGGTGGCCCCGGCAGTGCGCACTGCGGCGCGGAGGTTCTTGAAGTGGGTCAGCCGGCGGCCACGGGGGTGGGAACGATGCTCTTCGGCTTGTGGGCAGCGCCCACCGCAGCGACAGTCATCAATGTCCTCACCTCCGGTTTCACACACGGCTCGGGACAGGCGGTCTCTCTCCGCCGTCCGTAACGCTGCACACGATAGCCCGCGGCGACCGGGCGGCGTCAACCGATTAAACAGGGGTCTCCTTCCCGGCCGGAGCGGAGGCTGCTCGGGTGCCGCGGCCGGAATATCACAGGCCGTCCCTCGATCGAGTGATACGCGGGGAGATCAACCGGTCGCGGACGGTTAGGGTGCCGGACATGACCTCCCCCCAGACAGCCACCGGCTCGTTCACCCAGGCCCAGTTGGGCACGCTCTCCCTGATCGGCTGGAGCGGCGAGCACCCCCACGGCGGACACGACGTCGCCTTCCTGCTCGCCTATTCGCTGGGCGACGGCTCGGAAGGACCGGCCGTCGGCGAGGCCGCCATGCGGATCGCCCTGGGCCGCTGCGGACTCCCGGCCGGCGGCGCCCCGGTACGCGCCGACGAGACGCCGGGTCTCCCGGTGAAGCTCCTCGTCCAGGCCGGCCAGGCGGTCCTGACGCTGCCTCACTTCAAGGCCCAGTACCCCGTACCGCCCCAGTGGCTGGCCGCCGCCACCGAACAGGGCGAGGTGCACGCGATGTTCGCCACCCGCCCCTGGCCGCAGGGAGCGCCGGGACTCCCGGTGGGCGAGCAGGAGCTGCGCCTCTTCGCGGGCGACCCGGACGTCATCGGGAGCTCCGCGCACTGCGTCCTTCCCGTACGCAGCCTGGGCTGAGCCCCGCAACGCACGCTGCCCACCGCCCCCGTGGACACTGGCGAGGAGTCGGTGTTCCATCACTGCGCAATTCAGGCTGGAACCGCGGACTACCCAGCCGTTGTCTCAGGTCAGGTCTTGAGGGTCACGGGCAGCCCGGTTACCGTTCGGGGACCAGTCAGCGCACCTTCAGGAAGTCGACATGCCTCGCCGGACACCGGGCGAGATCAGGTCTCAGCTGCCACTTCGAGACACAAGACACGCCAGACGGACCGTGATACCGGGCCTGTCCGCATCGACGAACCGACAGATTTTCCAGTTCGAACGCGAACGCGGCTTGTCCAGAAGTGACGTCGCGCTCGCATTCCGACGCTGGACTCTGCGAGCCAGCCGCCCTCGTGACGCTGAAGAGTGGCACTACGGATATTCAGACGTGCCAACCGGGCATATCCGGACACTGCTGGAAGTGGCGGCATGGAACCTGCGAGCGCGGGCGCGACGAGAACTGCGAGCCGCACTGGCCCCTGTCGACACACGCGTCCTCAACCGGACGGTGAACGACCCCTTGGCCCCAGAGCACCTGCACTGGTGGCTCCGCCGTATCGAAGTCTGAGGCAGTCAGGACGCGTCCGGCCCCGCCGGGACTCTCTATTCGGTGGCCTGCCTGGACGGCACGCTCCTGCCGATCGACCGGATCGCCGCTGACACACCGTACGACTCGCGGAAACATAAACGGCATGGCATGAACGTCCAGGTTCTGACGGATCCGTTCGAACGGCTGGTGTGGGCATCGCCCGCGCTGCCGGGAGCGACCCACGACCTGACCGCAGCCCGCACCCACGGGATCATCGAAGCGCTGGCCGACGCGGGTCTGAAGTGCTGGGCGGACAGTGATGATGGCTGATGGCGTCACCGACAGATCTGTCCCTTGGGCTGACTGACCGGAACCTCGTGTCCTTGCCTTGATCCGTCGTTCTGCCGGTGGCGCCATCCCACGTGGCCGGCCAAAGGCATCGTGACTTCATAGGGGCTTGTGCGAGAAGACCCGTCACTGTCGTGTCCGTCTGCCTAAGGACTGTCCCACAATTCCTGGCGGGCGCACGACGACAGCTACGGCACCTCGCCGCGTTGTCGAAACGCCCGAATACATCCAGTATGCGGGCGCCCCTCCGCCTTGCGATGCACCGCATCTGACGCCGCGCGCTGATCCACCAGGAATTGCGGGACAGCCCTTAGCCCGGCGCGTTTTGCCCTGTCAGCACGACGAGAAGGCCACACCTTGAGCATGATCGACCAGCAGCCCGAGAACGAAGTCTTCGCCGGGGTCGACACCCACACCGACACTCACCACGCCGCCGTCGTGGACCCCCTCGGACGCCCCATCGCCGACCGAGAGTTCCCCACAACCACCCAGGGATACCGCTCCCTGCTGACGTGGCTCATGCCGTTCGGCTACGTACAAGCGGTGGGTGTGGAGTGCACCGGCTCGTACGGAGCCGGACTGACTACCGTGCTGAGCGCGGCCGACCTGGTGGTGGTAGAGGTCAACGTCCCCGACCGGGGTACCCGCCACGCCCGCGGCAAATCAGACCCGATCGACGCCTATTCCGCCGCTCGCGCAGCCGCCTCAGGACGAGCCACGGCCACCCCCAAGTCCCACACCGGTGTGGTGGAAGCCCTTCGTCAACTCCTGCGCAGTCTTCGAGGATCAGCGGATCGTTGCTGTAGCAGCGTCGGCAGATTGGCCTCTCTTCGCGCCGGGTGACGATCTGCCCGTCCCGGCCGCAGCGGGCGCAGGGGCGAAGTTCCGTGCGGGCAACGCACCAGTCGCGGCAGCGGTCTTCCGGGGTGGCCGGTTGAGGCGGCGGCCGGTGCGGCGGCAGCGTGCACAGGCCAACTGGGTGACTGCGTCGCCGTGCCCAATGGCTTCGAGGTGTTCGAGGAGCCGGACGATCTGGCGCGGACTGCGCGACGAGGGCTCGGTGAGCGCATTCGGGTACGCGGTGAAGAAGTCGTTCAGGGCCCGCGCCGGACCGGGACTCCATGCCCTGGCCTGCTCCAGGGCCGCCTGGGCATCCTCCGCGGTTAATGCAGGCCCTACCGCCCGCTGAAGGCAGGCGATCAGGCTGGCGCGAACCTAGGCGACCTCCCGCTGTCGACGCATTTGTCCTGCCTCACGACTGCCCCGGGCGGCGGATCACTGTGCGGCGGGGTGCGATCAGCAGCGGGCCGGACCTGTCGGCCGGCCGTATTGCCGGCCTGATGCGAGGGCGGGCGCCGTTCTGTCGGTCCGTGGCGGCAGGATGCTTCCAGCACCAATGGGACACAGCAGATGGGGGCGGTCATGCCAGCGACGGCGCTGGACAGGCTGAGAGATCGGCTTGGCAAGCCGGAGTGGTGGGGCCAGGCGCGGCCGGAGTTGTGGCAAGCGTCGGAGGCCTACCTGGGCCTGGCCCTGCCGACCGATTACAAGGCGTTCCTGGACCTCTTCGGGCCCGGCGCTGTAGACGGATACGTGTGGTTGGACCGGCCGATGGTCGGCAGCCACGAGGAGGCTGAGCGGCTCTGGCACCAGGGGCGGCAGGGAATGAATGACCCCGAACTGTACCCATGGCCGTTCCATCCCGAGGAGGGCGGTCTGATCAACTGGGGGCACGACGAACAGGGCAACACGTACTACTTCCTCGCCGTGGAACCGGACCCGGACGACTGGCGCATCATCGTCTGGAGCGAGATCGGAGAGTGGTTCGAGACCGCCGGCACCTTCACCGAGTTTCTGCTGCGGTGCTTCGAGCGGGTGGACCGCCCACCGTTCATCGCCCGCGACTGGCCCGGGAAGAACGCCCGGTATCACCGGAGTACGGCGGGCGACCGGCCCAGCGGAGCAAAGGCCGCGCTGACGAGCGGCGCCAGAGAGCCCACCGGCGGCGCCTGCGCCACCCCGGGCAGGCCCCCAGAACCGAGCACGTTCACTCGTACCTGACTGGGCACATTCATGTGCACGCCGGCAAAGTAAGCGTTCGAGGTGCGCTGACGTGCAGGAACCGGCGATCCGGGGTCGCGGCGGTGTGCTGCCCGAAGGCGCTCGATCTCCTCTCGCAGGTCCGTCTGGGCATAGAGCCAGGACCGGGACACTCCGGCCCGCTTCGCGACGGTCTCGAGGGTCACTGGTTCGCCCGCCAGGTCGAGGGTGCGGAGGGCCTGGACGGGCTTGGCGCGGGTGTACTCGCTGCGGCGACGGGCGGCGTCGACGATGTGCTGGCTGTTGTCAGCTCGCATCGGCAGTCGCCTCCGGCCGTCCGAGGTCGTCTTCCAAGCTGGTACACCTGCTGCGGGACTTCGCCGAACCGCTCCAGGCAGGCGTCGATCCAGCCGTAGCGGGAATCGAGCAGGTACTCCAGAAACAGCTCGATTGCAGAGACCGGGCCGCCTGCTGTCGGGCCCAGCCCTCCTTCATCGCCCCGAAGACGGCAAGGGCCGGGTCGAGGTGTACAACGTCGCGCGCGAGGACGAGGCGCGCCGATCCGGGGGCCTGAGTGGTCACAAGCCCTGTTGCATCAGACGGTGGGCAGCTGTGTATTCAGTGCCTCACCCACAACACCGCGGGCGGCCCGGTACCTCCGGGCCGCCCGCGGTGTGTGTCCGGACTCAGCCGTTGCCGACGCCGTTCCCGGAGAGGACCGGGATGCCGTTCACCAGGTGCGAGAGGGCCTCGTCGCCCTTGGCCTGGGTGGAGTTGTCGGCGCACTGCTGGTTCTGCGGCGAGTGCAGGACGTTGATGTCCTGGACCGCCACGGGCAGCAGGATGCCCACGAGCGAGCCCGCGTTGGCCTTGATCGGCGCTCCGACGCAGAGCTTGTTCAGCGAGCCCTGGACGAGCTGGACCTGCGGGCTGCCGTCGCCCCGGGTCACGCTGTTGCCGAACGAGTCCACGGCACCGTTGCCGTTGACCGACGTGGTGCCCTCTTCGTTGCCGATCGCCATGGCCGAGGGGGCCACCGCGGCCGAGAGGCCGACCAGGGACACGGCCACTGCCGCGCCGGCCATCATCTTCTTCATCACGCTTCACCTTTCGGAGCGTCCCGTTCTGGAACGTACTGATCAACCTCTTACGGAGGCTTCGGTTCCGCAGTTCCACTCAAATGGGTTCGATCCGGCGTAAGTTCGACGTTTCGAAGTCAACCCCGCGATCCCTCGCCGGAGACACGCGCTCCGGGAACGAGGCCGCCCGCGCCGGGCGCCAGGGCCTCCGCGCCACCCGGCGGAGCCGCGTCACGCCGGGTGGCGGCCTGCCACTCCGCGAGGAGACGGTCGTAGATCGGTGTGCCGTCCTGCGGGTACCGGTGCGGGTCCCGCCTTCGTTGACTGTCGCGCTGATCCATGAATGTCCCCTACCCGGTACGACGGAAGCCCTCCACCGCCCCTACGGCAGCCGGCCCAACGGACTCGTTCTTTCGAGGGAGCCTGCGGCCGCGTCACGGAACACGACGTGGGGCCGACACGTCCGGGCGGCCGGAAATCCAGCTGCCACGAGGACGGGTCGGCCCCACGCGTGATGCGGGTACTGCGGGCTTCCCGGGACCGCTCAGTCGTTGGCGACGCCGTTGCCGGACAGGATCGGGATGCCGGACAGGATGTGCGACAGGGCCTCGTCACCCTTGGCCTGGGTGGAGTTCTCGGTGCACTGCTGGTTCTGCGGGGAGGACAGGACGTTGACGTCCTGGACCGAGATCGGGATGGCACCGAGCAGCGAGCCGACGTTGGCCTTGGCGGGCAGCGCGATGCAGGGCTTGTTGAGCGAGCCCTGGATGAGCGCGAACTGCGGGCTCCAGTCGCCGTGGGTGGCGGAGTTGCCGTAGGACTGCACGGCGCCGTTGCCGTTGACCGACGTGGTGCCCTCTTCGTTGCCGATCGCCATGGCCTGCGGCGCGATCGCGGCGGAGACGCCGACGATCGAAGCGGCGACGGCTGCCGAGGCCATAATCTTCTTGATCATGAAATAGCCCTTCTGGGATTTGCTGTTGCCCGCCTGTCCGGAGCGATCTGATCAACTCGCGTCGGCGGGAATGGTTGTGGCACTTCACTCGAACGGTGATTGCACATCCGCACGCTTACGGAATGCGCGGCACCGGAGAAACGCGAATGCCGAGGGGAGAGACGGGAACCGCCGTCGTGGGGGCGGATCAGCCGCCGATCGGGAGGCCGCCCATGAGCGGAGCAGCGCTCTTCGCCGCACCGGTGGCCTGGCCGGCGACCTTGGTGACGGTGCCGTCCTTCTGCAGCGCGTCGGCGGCGCCGCCGACGGTGTCGACCACCGGGTCGACGGCCTGCGGGGCCGCGGCCACCACCTGGTTGACACCGCCGTCGAGGCTGAAGCTGGGGGCCGTGGCGTTGGTAACGGCGAAGGCGGGAGCAGCCGTTCCGAGAGCAACCACGGAACCGGCAACGAACGCAGCTGTCTTCGCGTACTTCACTTTCGGGTTCCCTTCTGCAGCGGCATCCGTTTCGGTCGCGTCCCCGCGCCGCACCAGCCTTCTTTAGCTGTGACGTCTGCCGCTTTCTCCCTGGGTAACGATCGGATTGCGGCGGGGCAACTGGGCCGTTCACCTTTTCTCGGAACGGTTTCGGTGTTCCGCCGCGTCAGGGCGGGCCGCAAACTCCCGGTACCGGACGCAGAAAAGAGGAAAGCCCCGGATCGCAGGAAGTGCGATCCGGGGCAGACCGGTACCGAACGGATTCGGCGAGCGCGAAATCAGAAGTTGGCGCAGAAGTTGCCGAAGGCCGGGTTCAGCAGACCGATGACGTTCACGGTGTTGCCGCAGACGTTCACCGGAATGTGAATCGGAGCCTGGACGAGGTTGCCGGACAGCACGCCCGGGGAGTGCACAGCCGCACCCTCGGCGCCGGAGTCGGCGAAAGCCGGGGCAGCGGCACCCATCGCCATGAGGGTTCCGGCGGCGACGGCGGCAATCTTGGTGTACTTCACTTTCAATCCTTTCCTCGACGGAGTCCGGAGCGGTCACGACTTTCGTGCCGCACGAGCGCGGTCCTGATCACTCGTAACTCCGCCGCTGTAATCCGTAACGATTTCGGACGGTAAGCGAAACTCTCCATCGGGGAGTTTTCTCGGAATCCGCCCGAATGACGCAGTTTCCGGTGACATTCGGTCACCGCACTGTCATCCGGGTTTCTCCGGGCGACCTCGGGAAGGACAGCAGCAGGCCCGGGCCGCCGGACGGTGAACGCCGAAGGCCCGGGCCTACTGACAGCCGGATCAGCTGTTGCCGGCGCCGTTCCCGGAGAGGACCGGGATGCCGGAGAGGATGTGCGACAGCGGCTCGTCACCCTTGGCCTGGGTGGAGTTCTCGGTGCACTGCTGGTTCTGCGGGGAGGACAGGACGTTGACGTCCTGGACCGCGATCGGGATGAGACCGATCAGCGAACCGACGTTGGCCTTGGCCGGCAGGCCGATGCAGGGCTTGTTCAGCGAGCCCTGGACCAGGCCGAACTGCGGGCTGCCGTCGCCGTGCGTCTCGGCGTTGCCGAACGACTGCGAAGCGCCGTTGCCGTTGACGGAGGTCGTGCCGCCGGCGTCGCCGATGGCCATCGCCTGCGTCGCGCCGAGACCGAGGATGGAGGCGGCAACAGCACCCGTAGCCAGGACCTTCTTGATCACGATGAACCCTTCTCGTACTGGACGCCCCGAACCGGAGCACACTGACCAACTGCCTTCCTGGCGTTTGGTTATCTCCATTCACTCGAATGCCGGGCCCGCACGGACGTCCGTGCGAAAGAGGCCGGTCCGTGCGTAATGGAGGTGTCATGCGAACGTGTATACGTAATCCGTCCGGGTGATCACAGGATTCTCACTGGATTCACGTTTCCCTCTCGATTTTGCGTCGTTATGGGTGTCGTCAAGCTCGCCCGCCGGGAGGCACACCCAGCAGGTTCTGGCAGGCCCGACGGTTGCTGCACCGCCTGATGAACGAATTGCGGGTCGATACCGCCCGCGCGAAATGTCCTAGGAAAGGGCAACCCATGCGAAAAACCTTGAGTAAAAGTGTGCTCGTCATGGCGGCGGCGTCAGGCATTCTGACCGCCTCCGGCGGCTACGCCTTCGCCGACGCCTCTGCCGACGGCGCCGCGATCGGTTCGCCCGGCGTGGGTTCCGGCAACGCCGTCCAGGTGCCCGTGCACATCCCGGTCAACCTGTGCGGCAACACGGTCAACGTGATCGGCGCACTGAACCCGGCGTTCGGTAACGAATGCGAGAACGAGAGCGGCGGCGCCGAAGCCGGCGACGCCCAGGGCGCGGACGCCGACGGTGTCGCCGCCAACTCCCCCGGCGTGCTGTCGGGCAACCTGATCCAGGCCCCGGTCGACGTCCCGGTCAACGTCTGCGGCAACACGGTCGACGTGGTGGGTCTGCTGAACCCCGCCTTCGGCAACGAGTGCGAGAACGAGTCGGGTGGGGTCGACACCCCGAAGCCTCCGCACCACCACAAGCCGCCGACGCACCACAAGCCCCCGACGCACCACAAGCCGCCGACGGGCCACCACGACCACGACTGCCCGTGCGGCCACGAGCACAACCCGCCGAAGCCGCCGAAGCCGCCGAAGCCGCACAAGCCGCCGACGCACCACCACGACCACAACTGCCCCCCGAGCCACCACCACAACCCGCCCACGCACAACCCCCCGCACCACAACCCGCCCACGCACAACCCCCCGCACCACAACCCGCCCACGCACAACCCGCCCACGCACAACCCGCCGACCCACAACCCGCCGACGCACACCTGGCACCCGCACAACCCGCCGACCCACACCTGGCACCACACGCCGCACAAGCACCACAAGCCGCCGCAGATGGCGCACACCGGTGCCAACGACAACCTGGGCATCGCGGGTGGCGCCAGCGCCGCGCTGGTGCTCGGTGGCGGCCTGCTGATGCGTCGCAGCCGCGCCGCACAGAAGTGACCTGACTCCACGCGCGAGAAGGTCCGGCCGGACAGCGTGAAGCTGTCCGGCCGGACCTTCTCGCGTCCGCGTGCCGTTCCCGCGGTCGTCAGACCCGGGAGAGTCCCGCGCGGTCGAGGCACTCGGCGATCGTCGCCGTCTCCGCGGCGTCGAGCCGGCGCATCGGCGGGCTCATCACGTTGGTCGCGATGATCCCGCGCAGCATCAGCGCGGTCTTGAACGCGCCGAGTCCGGCCGCCGTGGCCGACGCGGTGCCGGGACGGGCGGCGCGGATGATGTCGAAGAGCGCGACGAGGCGGTCCTGTTCGGCTTTGGCCGCCGCCCAGTCACCGCGGACCGCGGCGTCGTGGAGGCGTACGTACCCGCGCGGATCGACGTTGCCGAGTCCCGGAACGGATCCGTCGGCGCCGCCGAGCATCATCGCGTCGACGACCAGTTCATGACCGGTGAGGACGGAGAAGCCCGGCAGTTCGCGGGCGCCGATGACGAGCCGGCGGAACGAGCCGTCGTCGCCGCTGGAGTCCTTCACCCCGGCCAGCACCCCGTCGGCCGCCAGCGGCAGCAGCAGCTCCGGGTCCAGCTTGCTGTGTACGCAGACCGGCACGTCGTACGCCAGGAGCGGCAGGTCGACGGCGGCGGCGATGTCCCGGAAGTGCCGGTCGATCTCCAGGTCGTGGGTGCGGGTGTAGAAGGGCGCGGTGACCACGACCGCGTCCGCGCCGAGCGCGGCGGCGCGCCGCGCACGTTCGATCGCGCGGTTGGTCGTGGTCTCGATGGCGCCGACGAGGACCGGCACCCGGCCGGCCGCCGCCGCGGTGATGACCTCGATGACCTCGTCCTGCTGTCCGGGGGTCAGATAGGCGGTCTCGCCGGAGCTGCCGAGGGCGAAGAGCCCGCTGACACCGCCGTCGAGGAGATGCCCCACGACCCGCTCCAGGGAGGGGCGGTCGAGCTCGCCGTCCGCGGTGAGCGGGGTGACGACGGGCGGGATCACTCCCGAATAGCGGGGGGTTCGGGCGGTCATGCGGTGCTCCTTGCGGACGGTACGGGGTTCGGGTCCCCGGAGGGGGACGCGGGGGTCTGGGGGTGGACGCAGTGCCAGCGGTGTTCGCCGGGCCCGAAGGTCTCGGCCGGGAAGACCGTGGAGCACGCGTCGTCGGCCTTCCAGCAGCGGGTGCTGAAGGGACAGCCGGGCGGCGGGTTGGTGGCGGAGGGCACCGGGCCGGTGAGCACGATGCGTTCCGTCGTCTCCAGCAGGCTGGGCGTCGCGGAGAGCAGGGCCTCGGTGTACGGGTGGCTGGGGCTCCCCGCCACGTCGGCCGCCCGGCCCTCCTCGACGATGCGTCCGAGGTAGAGGACGGCGATGCGGTCGGCGAGGTAGCGCACGGTCTGGATGTCGTGCGAGATGAACACCATGCCGAGGCCGAGGCGTTCACGCAGGTCGACCAGGAGGTTGAGGACCTGGGCACGGACGGAGACGTCGAGTGCGGAGGTCGGCTCGTCGGCGACGATCAGTTCCGGTTCGAGCGCCAGGGCGCGGGCGATGGCGACGCGTTGGCGCTGGCCGCCGGAGAGCTGCCCGGGCAGTGCGGCCAGGGTGTGTCCGGGCAGGCCGACCAGGTCGAGGAGCTCCTCGACGCGGGCCTCGCGCTCCTCGCGGGTGCCGCGGCGGTGCACGTCGAGCGGGTCGCGCAGGATCTGGCGGACGGTGAGCCGGGGGTTGAGCGCGGTGGACGGGTCCTGGAAGACGACGCCGACGGCGGAGCCGAAGTCGCCCCGGCGCTCGGCGCCCGACATCGCCCACAGGTCGCGCCCGTGGAAGAGGACCTCGCCCTCGGTGGGCTTCTGCAGTCCGGTCAGTACCCGGGCGAGCGTGGACTTGCCGCAGCCCGACTCGCCGACCAGGCCGACGATCTCGCCGCGCTTGACCTCCAGGGTCGCGTCGGTCAGCGCGTGGACGGCGTCGTGGCTGAAGAGGCCTCCGCTGCGTGCCTTGTAACGTACGTGAACGCCGTTGAGCCTGATCACAGGGCGCTCCCTTCCAGCTTCTTCGCGGCGGCATCGGCCGGGTGGTGGCAGGCGAAGCCGTGGTCCTTCGTGGCACCGCGCCCGGTGAGGGCGGGGGCGGTGGTGCGGCAGAGGCCGGTCGCCGCGCCGCAGCGGCCGGCGAAGCGGCAGCCCGCGCCGAAGCCCTGCGGTGCGGGGACGACGCCGCGGATCTGGTGGAGCCGCTCGGCGCCTGCCTCCAGGGAGACGACGGAGCCGAGGAGTCCGCGGCTGTAGTGGTGGGCGGGGTCGGTGAGGACCGAGCGGGTGTCGCCGACCTCCGCGAGCCGTCCCGCGTACATGACGGCGACCCGGTGGGAGAGGTCGCCGACCAGGGCGAGGTCGTGCGAGACCAGCACCATGGCGAAGCCGAGCTCGTCGCGGAGCCTGATGAGGAGTTCGACGACCTGCGCCTGGACGGTGACGTCGAGGGCGGTGGTCGGCTCGTCCGCGATCAGGAGGCGGGGGCTGCGGGACAGGGCCATGGCGATGAGGACGCGCTGGCGCTGGCCGCCGGAGAGCTCGTGCGGGTAGCTGCGCAGGGTGCGCTCGGGCGAGAGGCCGACCAGTTCGAGGAGTTCGGCCGGGGTCTTCGTACCGCCGCGCGAGGTGAGCTGCCTCAGCTGGGTGCCGACGAGAACGGAGGGGTTGAGGGAGGAGAGCGCGTCCTGGTAGACCATCGCGATCTCGGGGCCCATCAGGGCGCGGCGTTCCCTGGGCGGGAGCTTCAGCAGGTCCCGGCCGCGGTAGAGGATCTCGCCGCTGACCTCGGCGTTGCGGGCGAGAAGCCCCATGACGGCGAGGCTGGTGATGGACTTGCCGCAGCCGGACTCGCCGACCAGGCCGAGGGTTTCGCCCTCGTGGACGGTGAAGTTCAGCTGGTCGACGACGGGGATGTCGCCGTAGCGGTCGGGGAAGCGGATCGCCAGGTCGCGCACGACGAGGAGTTCGTCGGCGTCCGCGCGGACCGGGGTGATGGTGGGCTCGGTGGCGTTGATGTGCTGCGCGAGCTTGGTGAGGGCGGCGTCGATGTCGACGGTGGCGGCGGCCTCGACCGGGTCGGGTGCGGTGGTGGCCGTGGGGTCGACGGCCGCGCGGGCGCTCTTGGGCGCGGCGGAGGCGTCGGTGAGGCCTTCGGAGAGGATGTTGAGCGCGAGGACCGTGATCAGGAGGGCCAGGCCGGGGAAGAACGTGGCCCACCAGCCGCCGGCCAGGAGGATCTGCCGGCCGTAGGCGAGGACGCTGCCCCAGCTGGGGTCGGGGTCCTGCACACCGGCGCCGATGAAGGAGAGGCTGGCCTCGAAGATGATGGCTTCGGCGACCATGACCGTCGCGAAGACCATGACCGGGGCCATGCAGTTGACCGCGACGTGCTTGAGCACGATGTAGCCGCGCCGGGCCCCGATGACCTTCTCGGCGGCGACGTAGTCCTCGCCGTACTGGGACAGGACGTTGGCGCGGACCACGCGGGCCAGCGATGGGGTGTAGACGAAGGCGATCGTGAAGATGATCACCGGGATGCTGGTGCCGAACACCGCGACGAGGACGGCCGCGAGCGCGATCGGCGGGAACGACATGACGACGTCGAGGGTGCGCATGACGGACTCGTCGCCGAGCCTGCGCGAGGTGGCGGCGAGCGAGCCGAGCAGGGCTCCGGCGGCCAGGGCGCAGGCGGTCGAGCCGAGGCCGATGATCAGCGAGTAGCGCGAGCCGTGCAGGACGCGGGCGAACACGTCGCGGCCCGCCCGGTCGGTGCCGAACCAGTGGTCGCCGCTCGGGGCCTGGACGGGGGTGCCCGTGGTCAGGGGGTCCTGGGTGAGCAGGGGGGCGAGTCCGGCGCCGAGGACGACGACGATCAGGACGCCGAGGGCGACGCGGGAGGTTACCGGGAGGGCGCGGAAGGCGACGCCCGGTCGGGAGAGCTTCTTGGCCAGACGGCCCGTGGCGAACATGTCACACCGTCCTGATGCGCGGGTTGACCAGCAGGTAGAGCAGGTCGACGATGACGTTGACCACCAGGAACGCGATGGCGATGGTCAGTACGGTGCCCTGGACCAGGGCGATGTCGCCTCCGGTGACACCTTCGAGGATGAGTTTGCCCATGCCGGGCAGGTCGAAGATCGCTTCGATGACGACGGCGCCGCTGAGCAGGTAGCCGACCTTGACGCCGAGCACGGTGAGCGGGGTGACGAGGGCGTTGCGCAGCACGGAGCGGATGACCAGGAAGACCGGCAGTCCGTTGCCCTGCGCGGTACGCACGTAGTCCCGGTCGAGCTCGGTGACCATCGAGGTGCGGATGAGGCGGGCGAGCGAGGCGGCGACGGGCACCGCGAGTGACACGGCGGGCAGGATCATCGTCCGCAGCCATCCGCCGAACGAGTCGGCGATGTTGGTGTATCCGCCGGTCGGGAAGATCTGGGTGTTCAGCGCGAACTGCTGGATGAGCAGGACCCCGAGCCAGAAGGACGGAACGGCGACGCCGGCCATGGACAGGACCCGGAAGAGCTGGTCGGGCCAGCGGTCGCGGTACATCGCGCCCAGGACGCCGCCGGCGACGGCGAGGACGATGGCGATGACGAGCCCGAGGATCGTGAGCTGGAGGGTGAGCGGGAAGGCGGCGGTGATCCTGTCGAGCACGGGCTGGCTCGGCGGGACGGTCGACCCGAGGTCGAAGTGGATCAACTGGCCGAGGAAGTGGAAGTAGCGCACGGGCAGCGGGTCGTTGAGCCCGTTGGCATCGGCGAAGGCCTCCCGGGCCTCAGGGGTGGCGCTCTCCCCGAGCGCGTTGTAGGCCGGGTCGACCGGCGAGAACTGCAGCACCACGAAGACGAGCAGCGCGATACCGAGGATCATCACCGGCATCATCGCGACGCGGCGCACCGCGAGCCGGAGAAAAGCAACCATCGTCGGGTTCCTTGCGGTTGGGCGGTCATCCGGTCAGGGGCACCGGTGGGTGCTCGGTGTTCCGGACCGGGTTGTCGGACGCGCGCGGGGCGGCGCCGGTCTGGGGCTCCCGTCCGGGCCGGCCCGGGTCGGGCCGGGCCGGCCCGGACGGGAGTGCTGGAGGGTCGGGGCCGTACGGCAGCCTGTGCGGGGGCTGCCGTACGGCCCCGGCGGGGGAACCGCCGGTCAGGCGGGGCTGACGTCGAGGAAGGACAGGCCGGTGGTCGGCAGCGGCTTGAAGCCGGTCAGGCCCTTCTCGTTCCAGGCGGTGGGCAGCTTGCGGTGGAGGATCGGGTAGAGCGGCACCTCGTCGGCGACGACATCGGTGATCTGGCCCCACAGCTGCTTGCGGGTCGCCTCGTCGCCGGCCTGGGCGGCCTTGTCGAGGAGCTGCTTGACCTTCTTGTACTCGGCGGTCCTGGACCAGCCGTAGCGGTTCTCCGGCCAGAAGCCGTAGTAGAACCAGCGCAGCAGCAGGTCCGCGTCGTTGCCGAAGACCGAGGGGTCGCCGGGTGCGACGAGGACCTCGAAGTCACCGCTGTCGACCTTGGCGTACTGGGCCGCGGACTGGGCGATGCCCAGGGTGGCCTCGATGCCGGCCGCGGCCCAGCTCTCCTTGATCAGCGGGGCGATGTCCTTGACCCAGCCGGTGTCGGTGGTCAGGACGGTGAACTTGAGGTCCTTCACCCCGGCTTCGGCGAGCAGCTTCTTCGCCTTGGCCACGTCGTGCGTGTAGACGGTGGAGGCCTTGTGGTAGTCGGGGTGCGTGGCGGGGACGTAGCCCGTGGCGGCCGACGCGTTCCCGACCATGGCGGTCTTGATGATCTTCTCGGTGTCCAGCGCGTAGTGCAGGGCCTGGCGGACCCGCTTGTCCGCGAACCGCTTGTCGGCGGTGTTGAACATCAGGAACAGCAGGCCGAACGACTGCACCGACTCGGTCTTCGCCGTGCCGGACAGCCCCTTCACGTCGATGTACGGGACGTCCTCGATGGCCTGGACACGGCCGGACTGCATGGCGCTGACGCGGGCCGACTGGTCCGAGATCAGGCGCCAGACCATCTTCTTGGCCTTGGCGGGGTGCGCGCCGTTGTACGCGCCGAACTTCTCGAAGACGATCTTGTCCTCGCGGGTCGCCGAGACGAACTTGTACGGCCCCGAGCCGACGGGCTTGGCGTCGAAGCCCTTGACGTCCGCCTCGACGATCTTCTTCGGCACGATCCGGGCCACGGCGATGCGGGACGGGAAGAGCGCGAAGGGGTACTTGAGCTTGAACTCGACCGTGCCGGCGTCGACGGCCTTCACGGTGTCGATGAAGGGCACGAACTGTGCCATCAGCGAGGCGTTCTTCGGGTCCAGGATGCGCTCGAAGCTGAACACGACGTCGTCGGCGGTGACGGCCGATCCGTCGTGGAAGGTCGCGCCCTTGCGCAGCGTCGCGCGGTAGGTGGTGGCGTTGATCTTCTTGGGCATCTCGGTGGCGAGTGCGGGCCGTGCCACGAGTGTTGCCGGATCGAGATCGACCAGCCCCTCGAAGATGTGCATATTGGCGGCGTACGGGGTCGCGCCCGAGGTGATCATCGGGTCGAAGCCGGTCGACAGCGGGTAGGACAGGCCGGCCTCGATGAGGTCGCTGCCGCTGCTCTTGCCCGCCGAGCCGTTGGCGGTCGACGACGGGCCGCCGCACGCGGAAAGGCCCGCGGTGATGGCGGCCGCGGCACCCACGGCGCTGGTGTAACGAAGGAAGGTGCGGCGCTCGACACCGGCTGCTCTCAGCTCGGGCACGGGTCCTCCAGGGACTTGAGGTGGGCGTCAGGGGTAAACCGGGGGGTCTGGCACAGGTTCTCGGGGACTGCGGAACCTGAAGCATCAGACGTCAGATGTCTGATGCCTTGATAGCGTGGGAACGTAGCTTGACAATCGAGAGGGGTCAAGAGGTGGGGAGTTCACATATGTCCGGAACGAGGCCCGGCCGGCAGCTGCTCCGGCAGGAAGTCGTCGACGGCATCAAGCGGTACATCCTCGAAGAACGGCTTCGCCCCGGGGATCCGCTGCCCACCGAGCCCGCCCTGTGCGAGGCTCTCGGCGCCAGCCGCTCCAGCGTCCGCGAGGCCGTCAAGATCCTGAACGCGCTGGACATCGTCGAGGTCAGGCACGGGCACGGCACCTACGTCGGCCGGCTGAGCCTGTCCGCGCTGGTGGAGAGTCTCACCTTCCGCGGGCTGCTCTCACCCGACGACGACTTCCAGGTGATGTCCGACCTGGTCGACGTGCGCGAGCTCTTCGAGCGCGGGCGGGCCGACCGGATCGTCTCGCTGCTCACGCCCGAGCAGCTGGACACCCTGGACGGCCTGGTGGCCACCATGCGCGCGACCGGGGCCCAGGACGGACACGGCTTCGTGGCCGCCGACCGCGCCTTCCACGCCCTGCTCGTCGCCCCGCTCGACAACGATCTGATCGGGCAGCTCTCCATGGCCTTCTGGGATGTGTACGCGATCGTCGCGCCGCACCTGGACGGCTTCACGCACGCCGACGAGACGGAGACGATCGCGGCCCACCAGAACATCGTGGACGCCGCCCGGGCGGGCGACATCGCCGGGTTCATCAAGGCGCTCGGCGAGCACTACGCCCCCGTACGGCGCCGGATCTCCGAGGCCCGCGCCCGGCGCTGAACCGTTCACCCGAGCCACCCGGGCCCGGCGGAAGGAGCCGGGCGGACCCTTGACTGCCCACCTGGTGGGTGCCTAGGGTCCGTGTGCCGATAGGACATCTGACGTCATGCGTCTGATGCCCAGCGCATCACCGCGCACACGGCACTTCCCGCCGCGCCCCCAGGAGGGCACCTCCATGCCGTTCACGGACCTCTCGCTCGCGGACTGCCGCGACTACCGGCCGACACTTCCCGTTCCGGCGGACTTCGACGCCTTCTGGTCGCGGACCCTGGACGAGGCCCGGTCCTGCGCGGCGGACAAGCCCGTGTTCGCACCGGTGGACACCGGGCTCATCCAGGTCCGTACGTACGACGTGACGGTTCCCGGCTTCGCCGGACAACCGGTCCGCGGCTGGCTGCGGATGCCGGCCGGGGCGGGCGAACCGCTGGGCTGCGTCGTGGAGTTCCTGGGGTACGGCCGGGGCCGGGGGCTGGCGCACGAGAACCTGTTGTGGGCGTCGGCCGGTTACGCGCACCTCCTGATGGACACCCGCGGCCAGGGCTGGTCGGCCGCGGGCGGCGACACCGCCGATCCGGACGGCGGCGCGGCCGGCGTCGTACCCGGCTTCCTCACCCGGGGCATCGAGAGCCCCGAAACGTACTACTACCGGCGGCTGTTCACCGACGCGGTGCGCTGCGTCGATGCCGTGCGCGCCCGGCCCGAGATCGATCCGGAGCGGATCGTGGTGACCGGAGTCAGCCAGGGCGGCGGCATCGCGCTGGCCGTATCGGGGCTCGTCCCCGGGCTGGCGGGGGTGATGCCGGATGTGCCGTTCCTCTGCAACTTCCGCCGTGGGGCGGAGATTTCGGGACGGCCTCCGTTCACCGAGATCGCCGAGTACCTCAAGCTCC
This sequence comes from Streptomyces sp. NPDC048211, assembly GCF_043202315.1. Taxonomy (NCBI): domain Bacteria; kingdom Bacillati; phylum Actinomycetota; class Actinomycetes; order Kitasatosporales; family Streptomycetaceae; genus Streptomyces; species Streptomyces sp. NPDC048211. Next base: position 306,986 of record NZ_JBIDAD010000002.1, on the reverse strand, counting down.
ACCGCGACCGGACCGAGTCGGTCTTCTCCACCCTCTCGTACTTCGACGCCGCACTGCTCGCCACCCGGGCAACGGCTCCCGCGCTGTTCTCCGTCGCGATGATGGACGACATCTGCCCGCCCTCCACCTGCTTCACCGCCTACAACGGCTACGCCGGGCCCAAGGACGTGCGGATCTACGCGTTCAACGGGCACGAGGGCGGCGCGGAGTACCAGCAGCGGGAGCAACTGGCCTGGGTGGCCTCCCTGTTCGCAGGCCTGCCGTCGGGGCAGGCCGGCCACTCCTGACCGGAGGCACCTTCCGTGCGCAGACGATCCATGCTTTTCGCCGCAGGCGCGGCAGCCCTGGGCACCCAGCTCGGCGGCCGCTCCTTGGCCGCCGCTGCGGGCAGCGGCCCGGTCCTGGACCACGACACCCCCGTGGACCTGGACGGCAGCGAGTACGTCGACCTGTCGAACCAGGCCGGCGTACTCGCCCCGCTCACCACGGGAACCATCGTCGTCACCTTCCGCACCACGAGCCACAACGAGGCGATGACGCTGCTCAGCGCCTCGGACCCCACCGCCCCCTCCTCCAACATCACACTGAACCTGAGCGGCGGTGCCCTTCAGTTCTCCGTACGCGAGAAGGGCGCGGTCCTTATTAATGTCATGACCAGGACACGGTACGACGACGGGCTGAGCCACACCGTCGCCGTCACCGTCGACGGGTCGGGCACCAGGCTGTCCGCCGGCGGGCGCACCGTGTTCGAGACGGCGCAGCACTCCTTCTTCGGGAACGTCTCCCGGTTGAGCGCCCTCGCACTGGGGCGCAACACCGACAGCGACCACCCCGGCGGCGAGTGGTTCTGCACCGGCACCATCGAGCGGGCAGCCGTCTGGGACCGGGTGCTGAGCGAGGCCGAACTGGTCGCGCAGAGCCCCCGCCCCGATCTCGCCGACCTGGGCCGGATCTCCGTGATCCTCAACAGCAACACCCCGGCCACCTGGGTCGTCACCGGTGACAGCATCACCCACGGCGCGCTGCACACCCATGGCTGGCGCAGCTACCCGGAGCACTGGATGGAGCGGGTGCGCTGGGAGCTGGGCAAGCCGAAGAACCGCGATTTCATGGTCGATTCCGGAGTCAGCGGCGCGACCAGCGCCGAGCTGGTGGCGCGGTTCGGCGAGCGGGTCACCGCCTTCTCGCCGCACGTCGTCTCGATCATGATCGGTACGAACGACATCGCGACGGCCGGACTGGGCCTCGACGCCTACCGGGCCAACCTCGTCTCGCTCGTGCGCTCCGTACGCGCCCTGCCGGGCTCCCCGGTGCCGGTGCTCCAGTCGCCCAACCCGGTGGATCCGGCGAAGTGGCCGGGGCGGGTGAACCTCTCGCAGTACGCCCAAGTCATGGGCGAGGCCGCCACACAGGAGAAGGCCGTCTTCGTCGACCACTACAACGACTGGCGGGACGGCAACGGCGGCCAGGTCCCCCTGTCCCTGCTCAGCGACGGGCTCCACCCCAACGAGCGGGGCCACCACCGCATCGCCCTAAAAATGATCAAGGACCTGCGGATCCACGAGGCGAGCAGCGCGGTCTGCTCCCTGCGCATCCCGTAGTCCGGCCCCTTCTTCCGTCTCCCACCCTTCGAGAAGCCCCACCCCTTCCGAGAAGAGAGATCGTCCATGAAGAGAACTGTCCCTGTCGCCCTGCTCGGTGCCGCCCTGCTGGTGGCCACCACGACGGGCACCGCGCAGGCCGCGTCACCCGCCCCCGGCACGCTCACGTCCCAGGACCTGACCGTCAACGGCGTGGGCTCCCCCTACTACCGGATCCCGGCCCTGACCACCTCGGTCAAGGGCACCGTGCTGGCGGCGTACGACGCCCGGCCCACGCTCGGCGACCTGCCCTCCAACATCGGCGTGACGCTGCGGCGCAGCACCGACGGCGGTACGACCTGGCAGGCGCAGCAGGTGGTCCGCAAGGACGCCGCGCCCCAGGGCTACGGGGATCCGAGCCTGCTCGTCGACCGGACGACCGGCCGTATCTTCCTGTTCTACGCGGCCGGGGTGAACCAGGGATTCTTCGGCTCGGCGACCGGCAACGACGAGAGCGACCCGAACGTCCTGCAGGCCGACTACAGCTACTCGGACGACGACGGTCTGACCTGGACCCACCGCCGGATCACCAAGCAGATCAAGAACCCTGCCTGGGGCGGGATGTTCGCGGCGTCCGGCGAGGGCATCCAGCTGCGCAACGGGGCCCACAAGGGCCGGCTGATCCAGCAGTACGCCATCCGGAACAACGGGGCCAACTACGCGGTCAGCGCCTACAGCGACGACCACGGCGCGACCTGGCGGACGGGCACCCCCGTCGGGCCCGGCGGTGACGAGAACAAGACCGTTGAGCTGAACGACGGCACCATCATGCTCAACAACCGCTCGGCGCCCTACCGGACGATCGCGTACTCCACGGACGGCGGAGTCACCTACACCCCGTTCGTCCAGGACATCGAGCTCCCCGATCCGGCGAACAACGCATCGGTCATGCGCTACGCCCCCGACGTCCCGGCCTCGAACCCGCAGTCGTCCTGGCTGCTCTTCAGCAACACCGAGGCCACGTCGCGCAAGAACCTCACGGTCAAGATGTCCTGCGACAACGGGAAGACCTGGCCGATCAGGAAGGTGGTCGACGCGGGCGCCGCGGCCTACTCGACGCTGACCCGGCTGCCCGACGGCCGGCTCGGACTGCTGTACGAACGGGGCAACTACGAGCACATCACGTACTCCTCCTTCGACCTGAAGTGGCTCGGCGGCACCTGTGCCGACATCACGATCACCCCGCCGGCGGCACTCAGGGCGGGCACGAGCGCCGAGGTGACGGTCCGCGTCGTCAACAGGATGGACGTGCGCCGCAGCGCGGGCACCGTCGACCTGACCGTGCCGGGCGGCTGGACGGCCACGCAGACCGCGATCCCGGCGCTGAGGCCCGGCGAGGGCGCCAACATCAAGGTCCCGGTGACGGTGGCCGCGGGCGCCTCGGGGAACGCCACGCTGACCGCCACCTACCGGGCGGACGGCAAGCAGGCATCGGGCAGCACGACGGTCACCGTCACCCCGTAGCCCGGACGGCGGACCCGCGTCCAGCCGCCACGGGATGGTTGGACGCGGGCTGTCACCACCCCGTTGAATGAGCGCCACACACAGGACCCGGAGAAGGCGGTGGCGGGCTTGGCGGGAGCCGGATTACGCATCGGAGTGGTCGGCGGGAGCGTGGCCGGCTGCGCCATGGCGATCGCCGGGACGAGGGCCGGGGCCGAGGTCACGGTGTACGAGCGCAGTGACGGGGCCCTGGAGGACCGGGGGTTCGGCATCGTCGTCCCGCCGCCGCTCCACCGGGAACTGGTCGCGGCCCGCTATCTGGACGCCGGCATGGAGACGGCGCCGGTGCCCTCGCGGGTCTGGCTCACCCGGGAGCCCGGTCGGCAGCACGCGCGTGAACTGGCTCGTCACGAAAGCGCGGTGACACCCTGTCATTGGGGCCTGTTGTGGCGCACCCTGCGCGCGAACGCCGACGGCGTCACGTACCACCGCGGGCGTCCCGTCACCGAGGTGCTGCGCCATCCGTCGGGCGGCGCGGTGATCCGGACGGCGGACTCCGAGGAGCGGTACGACATCGTCGTCGGCGCCGACGGCTCGCGGTCCGTCACCCGGGCGGCCGTCGCCCCGGGTGTGCTGCCGGTTCCGGCGGGATACGCGGTGTGGCGCGGCACCCTCCCGCTCGACGCGCTCGCCGGACACCCGGACCAGCTGGAACGGGTGCGCACTGCCTGGATCACACTGGGATTCCGGGGCGGACACGGCGTGTTCTACCTGATCCCGGGCCCCGTCGAGGGGTCCCGGCTGCTCGCCTACGCCATCTACGGTCCCCCTCCCCCTCCGTCGTGGACCGCCGGGCGCGAGGAGTACGTGCGGCGCGTCGCCGAGGAGCACTTCCCGGCGGACTGGGCCGGCATCGTCGGCCGGGGCGCGCACACCTCCCTGGCCTGCCACGACGTCACCGACTTCCATGTGTCCCGGGTCGCGGAACCGCCGTTCCTGCTGGCGGGCGACGCGGCGAGCGTCACGCGGCCGCACACAGCGAGCGGCGCGACGAAGGCGTTGCAGGACGCGCTCTGTCTGGAGCGGGTGCTGCGCGCGTCGTCCTCCGCCGACGAGGCGCTCGTCCGGTTCGCCGACGAGCGGTCGGACGAGGGAGCCCGGCTGGTCGCCCTGGGGCGGCGGCTGGGGCACGCCATGGTGGAGCGGACCCCGGACTGGGCGGCGATGGGCGCGGCGGAGATCGAGGAGTGGAGCCGGTCCACGCTGGACGGCGCCGGCAGCTATCTGTACGGCGGCGTCCAGCGGGAGTGACGTCGCTGCGGTCAGCGGCCGGCCGCCGACGGCTCGGCGCCGGCGGTCAGCGCGGCCATGTCCACGACCCGGTCGGCGGCCTCCGCCACGACCGGGTCGTGCGTGGCCACGACCGTGACGCAGTCGTCCCGGTGGGTGCGTTCGGCCAGCAGTGCGGCCAGCTCACCGGCCTGGGAACGGTCGACGGCCGCGGTCGGTTCGTCGATCAGCAGAAGCTCCGGTGAGAGGAAGAGCGCACGGGCCAGGGCCACGCGCTGCCGCTCGCCGCCGGAGAGCTGCTCGGGGCGATGGCGCAGCCGATGGCCGAGGCCCACCCGGGTCAGGGCCTCCTCGGCCCGTGAGCGGTGTACGCGAGGTCGCTCGCCGCTGATGTACACCGCGGCGAGCAGCTGGTCGGTCGCGGTGAGACCGGAGAGCAGATTCCCGCTCTGGAACATGTAGCCGATCCGTTCCCTGCGCGCCTTGGCACGCCGGGCATCGGAGAGCTCGGCGAGGTCCTCCCCGCCCAGCAGGACCTGCCCGGCGGTGGGCCGCAGCAGCGCACCCGCGACGGCGAGCAGCGTGGACTTGCCGGAGCCCGACGGGCCGACGAGTGCGGTCATGCGGCCGGGTTCGAAGGTGACGTCGAGGCTGTCGAGGACGGTGGTCCGGGCGTCGGCGTGACCGAACGCGACGGTGACGCGGCTCAGTTCGAGGCTCATCGGTTGGCTCCCAGCATGGTCAGCGGGTCGGCTCGGGTGACCCGGCGCAGGGTCAGGGCGGTGCCCGCGAGGCCCACGGCCGCGACGGTGCACATGGTGACGAGGAGAGTGGCGGCGGGAAGGCTGAACGGCACCTGGTCACCGACCAGCAGCCCGACCGCTCCGGCGAGCGCGGCGCCCGCCGCCGTGCCCAGGACGACGACCAGGGCCGCCTGCAGGACGGTGTGGGAGAGCAGCCGCCGGCGGGAGGCTCCCAGGGCCCGCAGCAGGGCGAGTTCGGGCTGTCGCTGCACGGTCCACACGGCGAAGAAGGCACCGACCACCAGGGGGGCGATCAGGTAGAGGAAGACCTGGATCGAGTTCATGGTGACGCGCTCGCCGGTATAGCCGGGGGCCGCCTCGTATGCCTTCTCCTTGGTGAGGGTGGTGGTGGAGTACCGCGCGTCGAGGGTGGCGGTGGAGGCCCCGTCCGGCGGGGTGCGCAGGGCCAGGGCGCTGAACTGCCCGGGGGGCGCGGCGCCGGCGGACGCCGGGGCGCCCGGGGTGCTGAAGCGGATGCGCTGCCAGGTCGGCAACGGGACGTAGGCGACCGGCACATGGCCGTAGCTGGACCGCTCGGTCCGCCCGACGACCCGCAGTTCGATGCCCAGCCGGTCGATGACGAGTGTGTCGCCCACGCGCACGCCGTCGTCGGCGAGCTGGGCGGACATCACCATGGTGTCCGCCGCCACGTCGGCGAGGCCTTCCCCCTCGTCGACGGAGGGGGCGAGGAAGGAGCCGGGCTCGACGCCGAAAGCGGCGAGATCGACCTCGGCGCCGCGGTTCGTCGTGCCGCGGGTGATGGAGACCCCCAGCGGGGTCGTCTCGGTGTCCGCGTCCTCGCGCCAGGCGGCGGCGGTCTTCTCGTCGAGGAGACTGCGGGCGAACTGGTCGGACCGCGCGTCCGAGGAGAAGACCAGCTGTGAGGCCGGAAGGCGGCGCAGCGCGGAGATGGTGTCGTCGCCCAGGCCGGTGGTGAAACCGGAGACGATGCCGACGAGTGCGGCGACGAGCACCACGACGGACCCCATGAGCAGGAAGCGCCCCCGGGCGGCGCGCAGCTCCAGCAGTGCGAGGAACACAGCGGTTCCCTTCGATGGATCGATGTTAGGGACAAGGTGTCGCTAACATAGATGATGGGGACGCGGCGTCCCTAAGTGGGGGGCGGTCCGGGCCGCCGCGGCTTCTAGACTGGGCCGGTGCCCCGGATCAGAGCCGCCACCGTCGCCGAGCACCACGCCCAGCAGCGGCTGGCCCTGGTGCGGGCGGCGCGCGAGCTGCTGGAGAGCGGCGACGCCGAGGCCGTGACCTTCTCCGCGATCGCCAAGGCCACGGGCCTCGCCCGCAACAGCGTGTACAAGTACTTCCCCGGCCGCCCCGAACTGCTCGCCGCGGTCGTCGAGGACGCGATGCCCCGCTGGACGGACGCCATCCGGGCCGGCATGTCGGCCGCCGGTACGCCCGAGGAGAAGATCGCCGCCTACGTGTCCTCGCAGCTGGACCTGGTGCGCGGCGGGGAGCACCGGATCGCCCAGGCGCTGGCCGGGGTCCGGGACGCGGCGGTGGTGCGGGAGAGCGCGGTGCGGGCCCACCGGGAACTCCTCACCCCGCTGATCGGCGCGCTGACCGAGCTGGGCGAGGAGGACCCGCGGCGCACGGCGCTGCTTCTGCAGGGCATCGTCAACGCGGCCACGACGGCGATCGAGAACGGTGACGACGCCGCGGCGGTGACGGACCGGGCCGTGCGCATGGCCGTCACCGCGATCACCGGGGCCACGCAGGAACGGTGAGCGGCCGGCCGGGCCCACCCCGCCCGGCTACCGGGCCGGGGCCGGTTCCAGCCGGTCGCGGATGCCGTCGAAGTGCGTACGCATCGCCCGTACCGCCCGCACCCCGTCGGCCGCCGCGACGGCCTCGACGATCTCGCGGTGCTGGGCGCAGGTGACCGACGGATCCTGGTGCCCGTCGTCGAGGTCCTCCCGCACCCGGTCCATGGCCGCCCAGAACGCGTCGAGCACCTCGCTGAGCAGGTGGTTGTCCAACGAGGCGTAGAGCGCGAGATGGAAGGCGCGGTCGGTGGAGCGGGCCACCCGGCCGGCGGCGGCCTCCTCCTCCATCTTCGCGACCAGGGCGCGCAGCACCTCCAGATCCTCCGCCGGGACGCCGGCCGCCACGGTTCCGACGAGCCCCGCCTCCAGAGCCTCCCGCACCTTCATCAGTTCGGCGAGCCCCGGCTCGCCCTGGCGGTGGCGGACGGCCGCGCGGAAGGCGAGGCCCTCGGCGAACGGCGACAGGGAGAGCGAGCCCACGAAGGTGCCGTAACCCCGGCGGATCTCCACGACGTTGACCGCCTGGAGCGATTTGAGGGCCTCGCGCACCGATACCCGGCCGGCTCCGAAGAGCTCCATCAGCTCGGCCTCGGTGGGCAGGGCGTCGCCGGGCGCGAGCCGTCTCTCCAGGATCAGCTCCTTGAGCCGGCGCTCGATGTCCTGAGCCATGGTGGGCCGCGCCACAACGTCCTCCTGAGGTGCCGTGCCCCTTGACCGTTCGCAGGAGCATCTGTTTAAGGTGAAGCCAGACATAGGACATCTTACGTCTCATGTCTCGATCCGGGTAGCCGCTCAGGCCACGGATCGGTGTCCCGACCAGCTGGAGCCTTCACCATGCCTCTGACCGCACCCCTGCACGGCGTCGTCCCGCCGGTCTGCACCCCGCTCGACTCCCGCGGGGAGGTCGACACCACGTCCCTCGTCCGGCTCGTCGAGCACCTCATCGCCGGGGGTGTGCACGGACTCTTCGCGCTCGGGTCCACCAGCGAGGTCGCCTACCTCACCGACGAACAGCGCGCCACGGTCCTGGAGACCGTCGTCAACACGACCGACGGACGCGTCCCCGTCCTCGCCGGTGTCATCGACACCACCACGGCCCGGGTCGTCGAACACGCCAGGGCGGCCGCCGCCCTGGGCGCCGACGCCCTGGTCGCGACCGCGCCGTTCTACACCCGCACCCACGCCAAGGAGATCGCCGGGCACTTCCGGCGGCTGCGCGCCGAGGTGGACCTGCCGCTGTTCGCGTACGACATCCCGGTCGCCGTGCACAGCAAGCTGTCCTCCGCGCTGGTCCGCGAGCTCGCCGAGGACGGCACCCTGGCCGGGCTCAAGGACAGCAGCGGCGACGAGGGCGGGCTGCGCCGGCTCGTCGTCGAGCTCGGCGGCCGCGAGGGGCGCGCCGACGGACCGGTCCCGGGCTTCAGCATCCTCACCGGATCAGAGCTGACCGTCGACGCGGCCCTGCTGGCCGGCGCCGACGGCGTCGTCCCCGGCATCGGCAACGTGGACCCGGCAGGCTACGTACGGCTCTACGAGGCCGCGCGCGCCGGCGACTGGACGCTGGCCGCCAGGGAGCAGGAGCGGCTGATCAAGCTGTTCGCCATGGTCGACGTCGGCCCCGAGGCGGACATGGGGCGCAGCTCCTCGGCGCTCGGCTCCTTCAAGTCGGCGCTCCGACTGCTCGGCATCATCGACTGCGGCGACACCGCGTTCCCGCAGATCCAGCTGTCCGCCGAATCCGTCGCACTCGTCTCCGGACGGCTGCGCGACGCCGGTCTGCCGCCCGTCCGATGACCGCCTCGACACAGCCGGCGCCGGCCGGGCCGCCCGTCGTCGGCCTCGACCTCGGCGGCACAAAGATCGCCGCCGCGCTGCTCGGGGCGGACGGCACGGTCCTGGCCCGGCACAGCCGGCCCACCCCGGCCCAGGAGGGCGCCGCGGCGGTGCTCGACGCACTCGCCGCGGCCGCCGCCGAGGTCGACCCCGGCCACAGTGCCGCGGTGCTCGGCATCGCGGCGGCCGGGGTCATCGATCCCCGTACCGGCATGGTCACCAGCGCCACCGACTCGCTGCGCGGCTGGGCGGGCACCCCGCTGGGCGTCGGCCTCGCCAACCGCACCGGATACGCGGTGGCCTGCGACAACGACGTGCGCGCGACCGCCGGGCCGGAGCTCGCCACGCTGAACGCCGAGACCGGGGGCCACGGCTCCCTGCTCTTCGCCGCCATCGGCACCGGCGTCGGCGGCGCCCTCGCCGCCGACGGGCGGATGCTGCACGGCGCGGCCGGCATCGCCGGTCACCTCGGCCATCTGCCCAGCCCCGAGGCCGCCGGGCTGCCCTGCACCTGCGGGGCCACCGGTCACCTGGAGGTCATCGCCTCCGGCCCCGGGATCGCCGCCCACTACGAGCGGTTGACCGGTGCCCGTGTGGACCGGCTGGAGACCGTCGCCGCGCGCGCCGCGCAGGGCGACGCCCACGCCGTCACCGCCATCACCACGGGCGCGGCCGCGGCCGGCCATGTCCTCGGCGGGCTCGCCAACGCGTTCGGCCCGGACCGGGTCGTCATCGGCGGCGGGGTCCCGCGGATCGGCCCGCTGTACGGGGACGCCCTGCGGGCCGCCTTCGCCGGGGAGCTGATGGGGCCGCTGCGCAGGCTCGTCCCGCAGGCCCCGCTGCTCGGCCACGACGCGGCCGTGCTCGGCGCGGCCGCCCTCACCACCACTCTTCCCCTCCACCACCCGGGAGCTCTCCGATGACCGCGCAGGAACTGGCCACCACCCTCCGGGGCAAGCTGATCGTGTCGTGTCAGGCGCCCCCCGGCGATCCGATGCGGGAGACGTCCACTCTGGTCCGGCTCGCGCAGTCGGCGGTCGCCGGCGGCGGCGCCGCGATCCGCGCCAACGATCCGGAGGTCGTCGCCGCGATCACCGCCGTCGTCGGCCTGCCGGTCATCGGCCTGTGGAAGGACGGCGACACCGGGGTGTTCATCACCCCGACCGTCCGGCACGCCCTGGCCGTGGCCTCGGCGGGCGCCGCCGTCGTCGCCGCGGACGCCACCGACCGGCCGCGCCCCGACGGATCGACGTTCGCCGAGCTCGTCGAGGCCGTGCACGCGGCGGGCGCGCTCGTCATGGCCGACGTCTCGACCCTCGCCGAGGGTGTCGCGGCGGCGGAGCTCGGGGCGGACTTCGTCTCCACGACCCTGTCCGGTTACGTGCCCGGCACGCCGAAGCAGACCGGCCCGGATCTCGATCTGGTCTCGGCCCTCTCCGCCGCGATCGACGTCCCGGTCGTCGCCGAAGGCCGTATCAACACCCCCGGCGAAGCGGCCGACGCCCTGGCGCGCGGCGCCCACAGCGTCGTCGTCGGCACCGCCATCACCGCTCCCACGGCTCTGACCGCCCGCTTCGTGGCAGGCATCACCCGGCCATGACCTGTCCCACCACGCGGGACGGCTGTTCACACAACCGGGCACCGTCCCGCACCCTGGAGTCACCGTGCAGACCACCACACCCCCCACGCTCCCCTGGTACCGCAGGCTGAGCCGCACCCAGTGGAAGTCGTTCTTCGCCGCCTGGATCGGCTATGTACTCGACGGCTTCGACTTCGTGCTGATCACCCTCGTCCTCACCGAGATCAGTGACGAGTTCGGCCTGAGCACGGTGCAGGCGGCCAGCCTGATCTCCGGTGCGTTCATCACCCGCTGGCTGGGCGGCGCCGTGCTCGGCGCCATCGGCGACCGCTACGGCCGCAAGTTCTCCATGGTGCTCAGCATCCTGCTGTACTCGGTGGGCACCTTCGCGTGCGGGTTCGCGTGGAACTACACGAGTCTGTTCGCCGCCCGGCTGGCCATCGGCATGGGCATGGCCGGCGAGTACAGCGCCAGCTCCACGTACGTCATGGAGAGCTGGCCCGCCGGTCTGCGCAATCGGGCCAGCGGCTTCCTGATCTCGGGCTTCTCGGTCGGCTCGGTGCTCGCCGCCCAGGTCTACAACTGGGTGGTGCCCTCGCTCGGCTGGCGCTGGATGTTCTATCTGGGCATCGTCCCGATCGCCATCGCGCTGTGGATGCGGCGCACGCTGCCCGAGGCCGAGGAGTGGACGGAGACCGTGGCGGAGCGGGGGGCCAAGCCCAACCCCTTCCGGCCGCTGTTCCTCACACCTGCCCGCGCCACCGTCAACACGGTCCTCGTCGTCGTCGCCACGGTCTCCCTTTTCCTCGTCTTCACGCCGGGCGGAGCCGGTATGGTGCCGGTGCTCTCGGTGATCGCAGGTCTCACGCTCGCCGCGTTCGCCGTGCAGCTGGGCGGGAAGCGCAGCTGGGTGCTGTACCTGTCGATGATCGTGACGCTGTTCTTCGCGTTCCTGTACTCCTGGCCGATCCAGGCCCTGCTGCCCACGTATCTGAAGACGGAGCTGGGCTACACCACGGACCAGGTCACCGACGTGCTGTACTTCGCCGGCTTCGGCACCATGGCGGGCTGCTGGGTCGCGGGCTTCCTCGGCGACTGGATCGGCACGAAGAAGGCGTACGCGCTGACGCTGCTGGCCTCACTCGCCTTCGTCTACCCGGTCTTCGCGGTGCGGGACAACCTGATGCTGCTCGGCATCCTCCTCTTCCTCCTCCAGGCGACGAGCTTCGGCATCTCGGGGCTGCTCCCCCGCTACATCGGCGGGCACTTCCCGACCGCCAGCCGGGGTGCGGCGCTCGGCTTCACGTACAACGTGGGCGCCCTCGGCGGGGCGGTCGCCCCGGTGCTCGGGGCCCATCTCGCCTCCGGGATGGACCTGGGGCAGGCCCTGGCGGTGCTGACGTTCGCGGGCACGGTGATCGTGGTGGTGCTGGTCGGCTTCGACGTACCGGCGCGGCTGAACCGGCTGACGGACCCGGACGCCGAGCGCGACCACCTGGCGGTGGCGCCGACGCCGGCTGCCGGTGAGCACGCGCCCGCGGACCGGTGAGTAATTCGGTGGACTGCGGCGTGGGGACGGCCTAGCTTCCCGGCGTGGACCTTCCCCGTGCCTTCGTCATCCGCGAGAGCGGCCACCGCCTACACAATCCGTTCACCGAGGAGGATCTGGCCACCCTGGGCCGGGCTCTGCGCCTGGCTCCGGGGACCCGGATCCTCGACCTCGCCTGCGGCAGCGGCGAGCTGCTCTGCACCTGGGCGCGCGATCACGGCGCGACCGGGACGGGGGTCGACATCAGCACCGCCTTCCTGGCCGCCGCCGGGGAACGGGCGGCGGAGCTGAGGGTGGCGGACCGGGTCGCATTCGTGCACGGCGACGCGTCCGGCCATGTCGCGCCGGAACCCGTCGACCTGGCCGCGTGCGTCGGCGCCACCTGGATCGGCGGCGGCGTGGCCGGCACGATCGCCCTCCTGGAGCGCTCGGTGCGGCCGGGCGGGCTGCTGCTGATCGGCGAACCGTACTGGCGCCGTGAACCGCCGGACCTCGCAGCCGTCGAGGCGTGCCACGCGACGGACCGGGACGATTTCTTCGCCCTGCCGGAACTGCTCGGACACTTCGGGGAGCTGGGCTGGGACGTGGTGGAGATGGTGCTTGCCGACCAGCAGGGCTGGGACCGGTACGTCGCGGCTCAGTGGCTCAGCATCCGCCGCTGGCTCGACGCGAACCCCGACGACGAGCTGGCAGGCGAGATGCGCGCGGAGCTGACCTCGGGGCCGGTGCGGCACGCCCGGTACCAGCGCGAGTACCTGGGGTGGGGTGTGTTCGCCCTGATGAAGCGCTGACCCCGGGACGCGGCGCGCGACGTCCCGGGCGCCGGAGGGTCAGGAGTGGTAGAGCACGCGCACGACCATGGTGTCGCCGGGCAGGCCGTCCAGGCAGGACTGGAACATGTGGTCGTACTCCGGGCCCCCGCCCTCCAGCCACCGCCCGTCGAGGGTGAGCAGGGCGGGGGTGGGCAGCACGGCGGCCACATGGCGCGCCACGTACGTCTCCCGGTCCTCGTCGAAGTGGAGGACGGGGTCGGAGGTGAACCGCTCCTCCAGGGCGGGGTCCGCCTCGATCGCCCGGATCAGGGGCTGCGCGCGGAAGGAGGCCACGGCCGCCTCTCTGGCGTGTTCGGGATCCAGGGCCCCGGCGTGCTCGGCGAAGTGACGGAAGGGCAGCGCGGGCGGGTAGCGGCCGGCGAAGGCGTGGTACGCCGTCCAGGTCCCGCCCGCCCGGAGTGCCTCGGCGGCGCGGGGCGTGTCGAGGTCGAGGATGCCGCGCGGGCCGCCGTGGCAGCGTGAGGGCGGCAGGTCGTCGGGGTCATCGGTCCAGTCGTCGTACCGCACGAGCCGGGGATCGTCCTCGTGACCGGGCAGTACGTCGAAGAGACAGCCCGCCCCGGAGACGAACCAGTAGCTCCACTCCCCCACCCAGTCCGGGTGGGGGCGGTCCTCACGGTCGTACCAGAAGGGGGCCATGGCCTCCCCGATCGCCTGCTTCAGCCCGTCGGGGCCGACGGGCGGCAGACAGACGGTGATGCGCTGTTTGCCCATGGGGTCCCCTTGTGCGGTGCGTGTCGGTGCGTCGTCGGCCGCGTCCGGCCGGCTCGCTCATCCGGGGCGGATGACCTTGCCGGGATCCCGGGCGCAGCGGCCTGTGGTGCCGTCAGGTCTCAGGCCGCGATGCGCTCGAAGACCGCGGCGAGGCCCTGGCCGCCGCCGATGCACATGGTCTCCAGGCCGTAGCGGGCCTCGCGACGGTGCAGTTCCCTGGTGAGCGTGGCGAGGATGCGGGCGCCGGTGGCGCCGACGGGGTGGCCGAGGGAGACCCCGGAGCCGTTGACGTTGATCCGCTCCTCGTGGTCCTTCTCGCCGAGGCCCAGTTCGCGGGTGCAGGCCAGCACCTGGGCGGCGAAGGCCTCGTTGAGCTCGATCAGGTCGAGGTCGGCGAGGGTGAGCCCGGCGCGGGCGAGGGCGGTGCGGGTGGCGGGGACGGGTCCGATGCCCATGGTGGCGGCGGGCACACCGGCGCGGGCGAAGGAGACGAGGCGCACCAGCGGGGTGAGGCCGAGACGCTCGGCGGTGGCGGCACTGGTCACCAGGCAGGCGGCCGCCGCGTCGTTCTGGCCGCTGGCGTTGCCGGCGGTGACCGTGGCCTCCGGGTCGGACTTGCCCAGGACCGGGCGGAGCGCGGCGAGCTGTTCGGCGGTGGTGTCGGGGCGGGGGTGCTCGTCCGCGGTGACCACCGTCTCGCCCTTGCGCGTCCTCACGGTGACGGGGACGGTCTCCGCCCCGTACCGCCCCTCGGCCACCGCCCGGCCTGCGCGCTGCTGCGAGCGCAGGGCCAGGGCGTCCTGGTCGGCGCGGCTGATGCCGTACTGACGGCGGAGGTTCTCCGCGGTCTCGATCATGCCGCCGGGGACGGGGTGGTTGACGCCGCCCGCCGTGACCCGGCCGCGGGCCAGCGAGTCGTGCAGCTGGAGGCCGGGGCCCTTGATGCCCCAGCGGCCGTCGTGCGTGTAGTAGGGCGCGGCGCTCATCACGTCGACGCCGCCCGCGACGACCACGTCGCTGAACCCGGCCCTGATCTGCATCGCGGCGTCGAGGACGGCCTGGAGTCCGGAGCCGCAGCGGCGGTCGATCTGGGTTCCGGTGACGGAGACGGGGAGCCCTGCGTCCAGGGCGGCGACCCGGCCGATGGCGGGGGCGTCGGAGGACGGGTAGGCGTGTCCGAGGATCACCTCGTCGATCCGGTCCGGGTCGATCCCCGTGCGGGCGACCACCTCGGCGATGACGCGGGCGGCGAGAGCGGCGGGCGTCTGCCCGGCGAACGCCCCGCCGAAGCGGCCGATGGGGGTGCGCAGCGGTTCGCAGATCACGACATCGTTCGGGTCGGGCACAGCGGGGCCTTTCCGGGAGGGGACACGAAGAAGACAAGGGTGTGACCTGACCCTCGCACCCGACGACTGAGTCGGTCCAATATCCAGTTCCCCCTGATTCAAGACGCTGCGCGTCTCAATGGGTGGCTGCTACGGGGTGGGCAGCGCGTCCTCCGCGACGGCGAGGACCGCGCGCAACGCGGCCGAGGGGTTGTCGGCCCGCCAGGCCAGCGCCGCCTGGCGCCGGATCGGCGGCCCGGCGAGGGGACGGTAGACGAGACCGCTCTGCTGGATGTGCTGGACGGAGGTGACGGTCAGGGTCACCCCGACCCCTGCGGCGACGAGGGCCAGGATCGTGTACGAGTCCGGCGCCTCCTGCACCACCCGCGGATTGAACCCGGCGGCCTCGCAGGCCCCGACCATCGCGTCGCGCACGGTGGAGCCGGTGTTCGCGGGGAACGAGACGAACGGCTCCCCGGCCAGCACCTCCAGCGGAACGCTGTCTTGGGCGGCGAGCGGATGGTCCGAGGGCAGCGCGCAGACCAGCTCCTCCTCGTCGATCACCCGGAAGGTCACGCCCGGCTGCGTCACCGGCAGGCGTACGAAGCCGAGGTCCAGCGAGCCGTCCGCGACCCTGGCGAGCGCGACGTTGGCGTAGGTCTGGCCGGTCATGACGAGTTCGATCGCGGGGTGGGCGGCGCGCACCGCGCGGGTCAGCCGGGGCAGCGTCTCGTGGCTGGAGGCTCCCGCGAAGCCGATGCTGACCCGCCCGTATTCGCCGCGGCCGGCCGCCTTGGCAGCCCGTACGGCGGTGTCCAGGTCGTCGAGCACGGTCCGTACCGGCTGGAGGAACGACTCCCCCGCACTGGTGAGCCGCACCGAGCGGGTGTTGCGCTCGAAGAGCTGGACACCCAGCTCCTTCTCCAGTTGGCGGATCTGCTGGCTCAGCGGCGGCTGGGCCATCTGCAGCCGCTTGGCGGCCCGGCCGAAGTGCAGCTCATCGGCCACGGCCAGGAACGCGGACAGATGACGCAGCTCCACGCCCGCCCTCCTCGGCACCCATTGATTGGAATGACGTCTTGATCCGAGCTTAATTCGGTATTGGACAGCGATCAATCAGTGCTGGCACCGTGGGGCGACGCGCGCCCGCACACGCAGAGGAGCACGGTGGCCCCGACGGACCGGAAAGACAAGACGATGTCCATGAAGGCGGCGATCGCCGCCTTCGTCCACGACGGCGCCACCGTCTGCCTCGAAGGCTTCACCCATCTCGTCCCCACCGCCGCGGGTCACGAGATCATCCGCCAGGGCCGCCGCGACCTCACCGTCGTACGGATGACCGCGGACATCGTGGTGGACCAGATGATCGCCGCGGGCTGTGTGACGCGGCTGGTCTCCTCGTTCGTGGGCAACTCCTCGGCCGGTTCCCTCGGTGAGCTCCGCCGGCGGGTGGAGAGCGGGGACCCGGCGCCCCTCGTCTTCGAGGAGTACAGCCACTACGGAATGATCTGCCGCTATCTCGCCGGATCGCAGCGGCTGCCGTTCTATCCCCTGCGCTCGTACGGCGGCAGCGATCTGCCGTCCGTCAACAGCGACCTGCGCAAGGTCACTTCGCCCTACCCAGGCCCGGACGGCGAGCCCGAGCAGATCTACGTCGTCCCACCCGTCAACCCGGACGTGACGATCATCCACGCCCAGCGCGCCGACCGCGGCGGCAACACCCAGATGTGGGGCCTGACCGGAATCCAGGCCGAAGCCGTGTACGCGGCGGACAAGGCGGTGGTCGTCGTGGAGGAGATCGTCGACGACGAGGTGGTCCGCTCGGACCCCAACCGCACGCTCGTACCGGCGCACGCGGTCGACGCGGTGGTCTGCTGCCCGCGCGGGGCACACCCCTCCTTCGCGCAGGGGTACTACGACCGCGACAACGCCTTCTACCGGGCCTGGTCGCACATCAGCAAGGACCCGCGGCGCCTCCGGGAATGGCTGGACGAGTGGGTGCGCGGCACCGCGGACCACGCGGAGTACGTCGACCGGCACGGCGAGGAGTTCTGGGCCCGGCTCGCGGTCGGCGAGGCGCTCAGCGAGCCGGTGAACTACGGGCGGCGGCTGTGACCGGCTCCGGGGGAAGCACCGCCACGGGACACGAGGAGGAACAGTCCATGACCGCCACCGCATCCGAACTGCTCTCCGTCGTGGCCTCCCGCGAACTGGCCGCCCGCCGCACCGTGTTCGCCGGAATCGGCCTGCCGACGCTCGCCACCGAGCTGGCCCGTCTCACGGTCGCCCCGGACATCGAGGTGGTGTACGAGTCCGGGGTCTGCGGCGCCCGCCCCTCGCACCTGCCGGAGACCATCGCCGACGCGGTCCTGATCACCGGAGCGGAGGCGGTGCTCCCCATGCCCGTGCTCTTCGGCTGCGTGCTCCAGGGCGGCCACATCGACGTCGGCTTTCTCGGCGCCGCGCAGATCGACCGCTGGGGCAACCTCAACACCTCGGTGATCGGCGCGTGGGACAGCCCGTCGGTCCGGCTGCCCGGTTCGGGCGGCGGCGTCGAGGTGATGGCCAACTCCCGCGAGGTCTTCGTGGTGATGCGCCGTCACCACCCGCGCTCCTTCCCGGCGGAGCTCGACTTCTGCACCACCCCGGGCCCGGACCGCGCCCTCGCCGAGGGCATCCGGCCGCTGGGTGCCGGTGTCACCCGGGTCATCACGGAACTGGGCATCATGGCCCGCGCGGGCGTCGGTGAGGAGCTTCGGCTGGTCGCCGTCCTGCCCGGGGTCACCGTGGAGCAGGTCAGGGCCGCCACCGGATGGGAACTGCGGGTCGCCGACACCGTCGACGAGGTTCCGCCCCCGACCTGCGAGGAGCTGCGGCTGCTGCGCGAGGATGTCGACCCGGGCCGCGTGTACCTCCGCTGAGCCGCACCGCCCGCTGCCCCCACCCGCCCCATCGAGAGGACCATGACCCCCATGCGTATCAGGATCGTCGGCGCCGGAGCCATGGGCCGCGGCATCGCCCAGTGGGCGGCCACGGCCGGACACACCGTCGAGCTGGGCGATGTGCGGACGGAGGCGGTGACGGAGGCGGCCGCTTTCGTACGTTCCATGCTGGAGCGGGCCGTGAGCAAGGGCCGGATGTCCGCCGAGGACGCGGCCGCCGCCGTGGACCGGCTGATCCCGCTGGACGACCCGTGGGCCGAGGGACCGGACGTCGAGCTGGCCATCGAGGCCGTGCGGGAGGACCTGGCCACCAAGACGGAGGTCTTCGGCAGGCTGGAGCGGGCCCTGCCCGCCTCGGCCGTGCTCGCGACCAATACCTCCTCGCTGTCGGTGACCCGGATCGCCGCGGAGCTGAAGGACCCGGCACGGCTGGCCGGACTGCACTTCTTCAACCCCGTGCCGCTGATGCGGATCGTGGAGGTGGTACCCGGCGCCGCCACGCGCGCGGAGATCCCGCCGCTGCTGACCGCGCTCGTGGAGAGCTGCGGGCACCGCGCGGTCACGGTCGCCGACACGCCCGGATTCCTCGTCAACCACGCCGGACGCGGACTGGCGACAGAGGCGCTCGCCCTGCTGGAGGAGACGGTCACCGACCCGGCGGGCATCGACCGCATCGCACGGGACGTCCTGGGCCTGCGGATGGGCCCGTTCGAGCTGATGGACCTCACCGGACTCGATGTCACCGCCGCCGTCATCGACTCCATCTGGGCGGGCTTCCGTCATGAGGACCGGCTCCGCCCGTCGTATCTGACCCCGAACCGCGTGGCGGCCGGCCTGCACGGGCGCAAGACGGGACGCGGCTGGTTCCCGTACGGCCCCGAGGCTGCCGCGCCCGCGCCGGAGGCGCCGGTCACCGGCGACCCGGACCGGCCGGTGCACGTCGTCGCCGCTTCCCCGGCCGGCGAAGCGGACGCCACCGCGCTCCGGGCGGCGCTGACGGAGGCGGGGGCCACGGTCGGGTCCGGTCCGCGGCCGTCGGCCGGGGCGCTGGTGCTGGTGCCGGTCTGGGGCACCACGGTCGCCTCGGCGGTGGCCGGGCACGGACTGCCCGCCGGCCGCACGTTCGGCGTCGACCCGCTGCCCGCGGCCGGGCGCCGCCGGGTGCTGGCCGTGACCCCGGCCGCGGAGCCGACGGCGGCGCGGGACGCCCGCGCGGTGCTGGCACGGGCCTCGGACGGCGAAGAGCCGTTCGCGGTGTCGGTGGTGCGGGACACGGCGGGTTCGGTCGCGCAGCGGCTGCTCGCGTCGATCGTGTCGGTCTCGGCGTCGATCGCGGAACGTGCCCTGGCGGCGCCGGCCGACATCGATCTGGCGGTGACGGCCGGCCTCGGCTACCCCGTGGGTCCGCTGGCCTGGGGCGACCGGATCGGCGCGGCCCGGATGCTGGAGCTGCACCGCGCCCTGCACGCCACGACGGGAGACCCGCGCCACCGCCCGACCCGCTGGGTCACCGAGCGCGCCGCCCTCGGTCTGGCGCTGACCGACGCGGGCACGTCGCCGGCGGACTGCCTGGCCGGTGACGAGGACAGCACGGTGTGAGCCGCGGGGCCGGGTGACACGACCGATTCCTTCAAGACCGTGGGCCTGTTCCCGGCCTACGGTCGGATCATGACTCCACGACTCGACGCGATCTCCCTCACCACCGCGGATCTGGCCGCCTCACTCGCCTTCTACCGACGGCTCGGCCTCGACATCCCCGCCGGCGCGGAATCCGCGCCCCATGTCGAAGTGACGCTCCCGGGCGGGCAGCGCCTGCTGTGGGACACCGAGGACGTCGTCCGGTCCTTCGATCCGGAGTGGGCCGGGACCAGCGGCGGGGAGCGGCTCGGACTCGCCTTCCTCTGCGACGGCCCGGCAGAGGTCGACTCCGTCTACGCCGAGCTGACCGGTGCCGGATACCGGGGGCATCTGAAGCCGTGGGACGCGGTGTGGGGACAGCGGTACGCGGTGGTCCTCGATCCGGACGGCTGCGCGGTGTCGCTGTTCGCCGCGGCCGGCGGGACCTCTTAGCGAGTGCCCGGCGGATCGGGGGCGGACGGGCCCCGGTCCCCGAAGTATCCGGTCAGGGTGGTGCCCGCCAGGTCGCGCATCTCCCGCGCGAGGTGGGCCTGGTCGGCACAGCCCGCCAGCAGCGCGGCCTCGGCGTACGGCGTCCCCGCCCGTACCAGCGCCAGCGCCCGCTGCAGCCGCAGGACCCGGGCGAGCGTCTTGGGGCCGTATCCGAAGGCGTACAGCGAGCGGCGGTGCAGCTGACGGGCGCCGAGGCCGACGCTCTGTGCCGTCTGCGCGACGGTGCGGCCACTGTCCAGCTGTGCGGCGACGGACCGCATGGCCGCGTCCGGGGGCCCCGTGTCCGCTGCCCGGTGCACGGCGATGTCCTCCAGCGCGGCGGCCGGGTCGGCGGCCCCGGCGACCCGCTCGGTGAGTTCCCCGACCAGGGCCGCCGGCCACAGGTCGGCCAGAGCGACGCGGCGGTCCCGCAGCTCGTGGGCCGGTACGCCCAGCAGGGCGGGCGCCGTACCGGGGGCGAAGCGGATACCCGCGTAACTGCCGCCGCCCGAGCCGGACGGGGCTTCCGCACGGGTGTCCGGGCCCGCGACGAGCAGCCGGCCGTCGATCCAGAGCAGGTCCATGCAGCCGTCGGGCAGTACCGGATGGACCGATCCCTGCGGCACGGTCAGGGTCCAGACCTTCGCACCGTCGAGCCGCGACGCGCGCTCTTCGTACCTGTCGCCCATGGCACCAGTCTCGTCGACCGACGGAGAACGGGCGGAACCGGCATCCCGCGGGCAGCCGCGGCGGCGGCACCGTGGGAGTTCACCGCCGACAGCGGCGAGACGGAGACGGCGACCGGCACGCCCCGGGTGCGGGCCCGGTCGCGGGCGGCGGTCATGCGCCCGCCCGGCGGAGCGCCCCTCGTCCGACGGACGCCCTCACTCGCCGTGCGGCTGCGGTCTGTCCGTTTCCTTCTCGCGGCTCGGCTGGAGCCGTGACTTCACGTCGTCGGGCGGCAGGAACCGGGACCACCGCTCCGGGAACTCGGACGGCATGTAGGGGCTGTCCCCGTCGTCCATGTCGTCGTCCGGGCCGCCGTCCCAGCTCTCCGCCTGGGTACGGGCCACGAACTCGGCCGCCTGCGCCGCGCGCACCCGGTCGTTGGCGGCGCGCGCCGCCGCCGTCGCCACCGACGGCCAGACCCGGTCGATGGCCGCGTTGACCGCGGCGCCCACCAGCACCGCGAACGCGGAGATGCCGATCCACAGCAGTACCGCGATCGGGGCGGCCAGCGATCCGTAGATCGTGGGCCCCTCGACCGTACTCGTGAGGTAGATCCGCAGCAGGAAGCTGCCGAGCACCCACATCGCCAGCGCCATCAGGGCGCCCGGCATGTCCTCGATCCACGGTGAGCGGACGGGGACGGACACGTGGTAGAGCGTGGTCAGGAAGGCGATGGACAGCAATATCACCAGCGGCCAGTACAGGACGCTTATGAGCTCGGTGCCCCAGGGGATGAACTCCACGACCCGGTCGGGGCCGACCACCAGCAGCGGCAGCACGACCGCGCCCAGCAGCAGCGCCACCACGTACAGCAGGAAGGCCAGCATCCGGGTCTTGACGATGCCGCGCTGGCCGTCGAGCCCGTACATGACCGTGATGGTCTCGATGAAGACGTTGACCGCGCGTGAACCGGACCAGAGCGCGATCGCGAAGCCGATCGAGATGACGTCGGGCCGGGCCCCGGTGGTGACGTCCGCCAGCAGTGGTTTGGCGAAGTCGTTGACGCCGCGCTCGGAGAGCACCGTATGCGCGGCGCTGAGGATGTTGCGCTCGATGGAGGCGACCGTGGTGGTACTCGTCCACTCGTCGACGTAGCCGAGCAGACCGATCAGTCCGAGGAGCAGCGGAGGCAGGGACAGCAGGGTGAAGAACGCCGCCTCGGCGGCGAGTCCCAGGATGCGGTACTCCATGCACGAATTGACGGTGTCCTTGAGCAACTGCCAGGCCAGTTGACGCTTGGACACGTTGCGGTAGAGCACTCTGGCCCGGTGGAGCCGGCCCGGTGGCCGCTCGGGTGTTTCATTTGCTGCCTGCACGTCCATACCGTAGCGGCATGGCAGCCACCACCCACACAGTGTCCAACCAGTCCCCTCCCCTCCTCGGCTACGACGTCTTCGGCGCGGACCGGGTGCTCACCGAAGCCGTGGAGCGGCACCTCCCGGCGGCCGGGCTCGACGAGGCGCGCGCCGGGCTGACCGAGCTCGGCCGGTCCGCCGGGTCCGCCCAGGCCGCGGAGTGGGGAACGCAGGCCAACGAGAACCCGCCGAGGCTGCGGACCCATGACCGCTACGGGCACCGCATCGACGAGGTGGACTTCCACCCGGCCTGGCACCGCCTGCTCGGCCATGCGGTCACCGCCGGTCTGACCGATGCCTGGGACCGGCCGGGCGGGCATGTGCGCCGGGCCGCCGGCTTCCTCGTGTGGACGCAGGCCGAGGCGGGCCACGGCTGTCCGCTCTCCATGACACACGCGGCGGTGCCCGCGCTGCGGACCGATCCGGCCGTGGCGGCGGAGTGGGAGCCGCTGCTGACCTCGCACGTGTACGAGGAGGAGCTGCGGCCGGCCTCGCAGAAGGCCGGGGCTCTCCTGGGAATGGGCATGACGGAGAAGCAGGGCGGCACGGACGTGCGGTCCAACACGACGCGTGCCGAGCCCCTGTCCGGCGAGGGCGAGTATCTGCTCACCGGGCACAAGTGGTTCTGCTCGGCGCCGATGTCCGACGGGTTCCTGGTGCTGGCACAGGCCCCCGGCGGGCTGACGTGCTTCCTGCTGCCCCGGGTACTGCCGGACGGCACCCGCAACACGTTCGCGATCCAGCGGCTCAAGGACAAGCTGGGCAACCGGTCCAACGCCTCGGCCGAGGTCGAGTTCGACGGCACGTGGGTGCGCCGGATCGGTGAGGAGGGGCGCGGTGTGCGCACGATCATCGACATGGTGGCGGCGACCCGGCTGGACTGTGTGACCGGTTCGGCGGCACTGATGCGGCAGGCGGTGGCGCAGGCCGTCCACCACGCCACGTACCGCAGCGCCTTCGGCGGGGTGCTGGTCGACAAGCCGCTGATGCGCAACGTGCTGGCCGATCTGGCGCTGGAGTCCGAGGCGTCGACGGTGCTGGCGATGCGGCTCGCTGCCGCGTACGACGCCGGGACGGAGAGCGAGTCGGCGTTTCTGCGGATCGCGGTGCCCACGGCGAAGTACTGGGTGACGAAGCGGTGCGCCCCGCTGGTGGCCGAGGCGCTGGAGTGCCTCGGCGGCAACGGCTACGTGGAGGAGTCGGGGATGCCCCGGCTGCTGCGCGAGGCTCCGCTGAACTCGATCTGGGAGGGCTCGGGGAACGTACAGGCGCTGGATGTGCTGCGCGCCCTGCAGCGCGAGCCGCTGGCGCTGAACGCGTTCCTCCAGGAGGTCGGATCGGCGCGGGGCGCCGACCATCGGCTGGACCGGGCGATCAAGGACCTGCTGACCGAGCTGGCCGATCTGCAGGGGATCGAGGCGCGGGCCCGCCGGCTCGTGGAGCGGATGGCGCTGGTGCTGGAGGGTTCGCTGCTGGTGCGCTGGGCGCCGCCGGAGGTGGCCGACGCCTTCTGCGCGTCACGCCTGGGCGGGGACTGGGGCTCGGCGTTCGGAACGCTGCCGCACACCCTGGACCTGGCGTCGGTCGTGGAACGGGCCCGCCCCGTGGAGCGTTGACCGCCGCGGGGCAGCAACAGGGGGTGGTGCTGCGCCGACACGGCACCACCCCCCATGCTGTACACACCGGACTTCGAGGCCGAAACCCTGCCGTTCGGTGTTCCGTCACTCTTGTACGGTCAGGGGGCTGTCGCCAGAGTTGCAGAGGGTTGCAACCATTGTGCGTAGTTGCGGTATCGGGGCCCCCACACCGGCAGGATGGGGCCGGTGGCCCCTTGACCGGGTCCGGCACAGGCAAGAGGGGGAGACCGGCATGGAGACAAGCCCTGTCGACGTGATGCGGCTCGCCGCCCAGGAGTCCGGCCGGGCCAACCGCCTGGTCCACCGGGCCCGTGAGGCGAGGATGGCGGGCGACCGGATGCCCGCCGCGCCGCGCGCCGAGATCGGGGCCTCGTGGGACCGGGTGCTGCGCAGCGGGATCGATCCGGAGCAGAGCACCCACAGCGTCCTGCTGGAGCTGGACGAGGTCGAGCACCGGCGCCGGAGTTCCACGCTGGGCGAGGTGATGCCACTGCTCAGCGACGGTCTCGTGAGCATCGCGGACGCCTCGCAGCAGATCATGGTGGTCACCGATGTGGAGGGCCGGGTGCTGTGGCGCCAGGGCAACACGGGGATCCTGCGCCGGGCCGACGACATCTGCCTGGCCGAGGGCGCCGCCTGGTCGGAGGAGATCACCGGCACCAACGCGATCGGTACCGCGCTCGCCTCGCGCGCGCCGGTGCAGGTCCACTCCGCGGAGCACTTCGTCCGGAGTCTGCACGGGTGGACGTGCGCGGCGGCACCGGTGCGCGATCCGCGCGACGGCCGGCTGATGGGGATCGTCGACATCAGCGGTCCGGCGGCCACCTTCCATCCGACGACGCTCGCCCTGGTCGGTTCGGTGGCCCGGCTGGCCGAGAGCGAGATAAGGAACCGGCACCTGCAGTCGATCGACCGGCTGCGCTCGGTGGCGGCGCCGATGCTGTGCCGGCTGGGCGGCCGGGCCCTGGCGGTGGACGGCAACGGCTGGCTGGCCGCGGTCACCGGGATGCCTCCGGTGGACCGGCTGCCGCTGCCGAAGTCGGTGCAGCCGGGCCGGGTGTGGCTGCCCTCGCTCGGGATGTGCCGGGTGGAGCCGCTGCCGGGCGGCTGGCTGGTGCAGGTGGCGGACGGGGCGATGGACAGCCCGCCGCGCCGGGTCGTGCTGGACCTGAGCCTGCCGCGCGGTCTCGCGGTGAATGTCGTCAGCCCGGTGGGCACGTGGACGCAGCGGCTCTCCCCGCGCCACGCCGAGCTGCTGTACGCGCTGGCCCTGCACCCTGAGGGGCGTACGGCGTCCGAGCTGGCGGAGGACCTCTTCGGCGACCCGACCAGGACGGTGACGGTCCGGGCCGAGATCTCGCGGCTGCGGCGCCATCTCGCGGAGGTGCTGGCGCACCGCCCGTACCGCTTCGGCGAGGGGGTCGAGGTGGAGGTGATCCGTCCGGAGCACCCGGGCGATCTGCTGCCGCGGTCGAAGGCCCCGGTCGTGGTGGCGGCGCGGCGCGCCTCCTGAGCGGTGTTCTCGCAGGTCCCGGGCGTCCGCTCGGTGGTCCCGGCTTTGGCCGGGGCCGCGGAGCATGGTTCTCTGGCAGGCATGAGCAACCCCGAGCGTCCATCCGGCCCCGCCCTCGCCGAGGTGACCATCTGGTCCCTGGAGCAGACCTCCCCCGACGACCTGCTGCCCTCGGCCGTGCCGGAGGCGGACGTACGGATCGTCCGGTCCGAGGTGCCGCTGCCGGAGTTCAGCCGCTTCCTCTACACCGCGGTCGGCGGCGACATCCAGTGGACGGACCGGCTGTCGATGACGTACGCGCAGTGGGAGGAAGTGCTGGGGCGGCCGGGCGCGGAGACCTGGGTGGCGTACGTCGACGGGACGCCGGCCGGATACGTGGAGCTGGACCCGCAGGACGACGGCGTCGTCGAGATCATGTACTTCGGTCTCCTCCCGGCCTTCCGGGGACGCCGGATCGGCGGGCATCTGCTCTCCTACGGGGCCGCGCGCGCCTGGGACCTGGCGGAGCGGTGGCCGGAGCGGCCCGCGACGAAGCGGGTGTGGGTGCACACCTGTTCCAAGGACGGGCCGCACGCCATGGGTAACTACCGGCGCCGCGGCTTCCGGCTGTTCGACACCAGGACGGAGCTGGAGCCCGAGGCGGCCACCCCCGGCCCGTGGCCGGAATCCGGCCGGACACTGCTCCCGTAGGCACCTGCGGTCATCCCTCGTAAGAAATGCACGTGGTTGTCCGGTTTTCCGGCCACCTGACGCCCGTCAGCGACGTGACGGGCGCCACATCGTCTCAACTGTCGGGACAGTCTCGTCCACATCATGGATAGTGGTGGACTGCCCAGAGACCCGCGTGACACGCTTCCGTCATGCCTGGAACTGGAATTGCCTTGGTGAGTCGACGCCACGTCGACCTCGGCCGCATGTCCAGCGCCATCTGTCCGGCGAGCTGAGAGTCCCAGCACCGCCGCGATCCCTTTTCCTCTGCCTATCCTGCGCACCGCCGCGCCCAGACGCGAGTGTGCAGTTCAGAGCCGCCCTCCTGCAGTCCCGAAGGACGTACTGTCATGGCCGCTACCCCGGAACAGCCCGCGCCCGCCACGCCCCGCCGCAAGGCCGGACGCCACCGCGGCGAAGGCCAGTGGGCCCTGGGGCACTACACCCCGCTCAACGGCAATGAGCAGTTCAAGAAGGACGACGACAGTCTCAACGTGCGGACACGCATTGAGACGATCTACTCCAAGCGCGGGTTCGACTCGATCGACCCCAACGACCTTCGCGGACGCATGCGCTGGTGGGGGCTGTACACCCAGCGCAAGCCCGGCATCGACGGCGGCAAGACCGCCGTGCTTGAGCCTGAGGAGCTGGACGACCGCTACTTCATGCTCCGGGTCCGGATCGACGGCGGCCGGCTGACCGCGGCGCAGCTGCGGGCGATCGGTGAGGTCTCCGAGAAGTACGCGCGGGGCACCGCCGACGTCACCGACCGGCAGAACATCCAGCTGCACTGGATCCGCATCGAGGACGTCCCGGCCATCTGGGAGAAGCTGGAGGCCGTCGGCCTGTCCACGACGGAGGCCTGCGGCGACTGCCCCCGAGTGATCATCGGCTCCCCGGTGGCGGGGATCGCCGCCGACGAGATCATCGACGGGACCCCGGCGGTCGACGAGATCCACGACCGCTACATCGGCAGCAAGGAGTTCTCGAACCTGCCGCGCAAGTTCAAGACCGCGATCTCCGGCTCGCCCGTGCAGGACGTGGTCCACGAGATCAACGACATCGCCTTCGTCGGCGTCGTCCACCCCGAACACGGCCCCGGCTTCGACCTCTGGGTCGGTGGCGGCCTCTCGACCAACCCGCGGCTCGCCGAACGCCTGGGCGCCTGGGTGCCGTTGAACGAGGTCTCCGACGTCTGGGCCGGTGTGGTCGGGATCTTCCGGGACTACGGCTACCGGCGGCTGCGCACCCGCGCCCGGCTGAAGTTCCTGATGGCCGACTGGGGCCCCGTCAAGTTCCGTCAGGTGCTGGAGGACGAATACCTCAAGCGGCCCCTGCTCGACGGCCCCGCTCCCGAGCAGCCCAGCAGCCGCTGGCGCGACCACGTGGGTGTCCACGAGCAGCAGGACGGCCGCCTCTACGTCGGATTCGCCCCCCGGGTCGGCCGGGTGGACGGCCCCACGCTGACGAAGATCGCCGATCTGGCCGCCGCGCACGGATCCGACCGGCTGCGCACCACCGTCGAGCAGAAGATGCTGATCCTCGACGTGGAGCCGGAGCAGGTCGACTCCCTGGTGGCCGGCCTCGAGGAGCTCGGCTTCCAGGTGAAGCCGTCGCCCTTCCGCCGCGGCACGATGGCCTGCACCGGCATCGAGTACTGCAAGCTGGCGATCGTCGAGACCAAGGCGCGCGGCGCCTCGCTCATCGACGAACTGGAGCGCCGTCTGCCGGAGTTCGACGAGCCGCTCACCATCAACATCAACGGCTGCCCCAATGCCTGCGCCCGCATCCAGACCGCGGACATCGGCCTCAAGGGCCAGCTCATGCTGGACGGCGAGGGCAACCAGGTGGAGGGCTACCAGGTGCACCTCGGCGGCGCACTCGGCCTGGAGGCCGGCTTCGGCCGCAAGGTCCGCGGCCTGAAGGTCACTTCGGCCGAACTGCCCGACTACGTCGAGCGGGTGCTCGGGAACTTCCAGAAGGAGCGCGAGGACGACGAGCGCTTCGCGACCTGGGCGGCCCGGGCCAGTGCGGAGTCGCTGTCATGAGCGAACGCGCCGCGCCGTTCCACTGCCCGTACTGCGGCGACGAGGACCTGCGCCCGCACGAGGCAGGGCACGGGGCCTGGGAATGCGCCTCCTGCAACCGGGCGTTCCAGCTGAAGTTCCTGGGCCTGCTGGCCCGGGGGCTGGAGCGCAACAACGGTGAAGGGGACGGGATATGACGGACACTCTGCAGACCGAGAAGCTCTCCGCGTCCGAGCTCAGGGACCTGGCCGAGCGCGCGGGCCGTGAGCTGGAGGACGCCTCGGCGCTGGAGATCCTCCAGTGGGCCACCCGCACCTTCGGCAAGCGGTTCTGCGTCACGTCGTCGATGGAGGACGCGGTCGTCGCGCACCTCGCCTCCCGGGCCCTGCCCGGGGTGGACGTGGTCTTCCTCGACACGGGCTACCACTTCCCCGAGACGATCGGCACCCGTGACGCGGTGGAGGCGGTGATGGACGTCAACGTCATCACGCTGACCCCGCGGCAGACCGTGGCCGAGCAGGACGCCGAGTACGGGCCGAAGCTGCACGACCGCGACCCGGACCTGTGCTGCAAGCTGCGCAAGGTCACGCCCCTCCAGGAGGGACTGACCTCGTACACGGCCTGGGCCACCGGGCTGCGCCGCGACGAGTCCCCCACCCGGGCGAACACCCCGGTGGTCGGCTGGGACGAGAAGCGGCAGAAGGTCAAGGTCTCGCCGATCGCCCGCTGGACCCAGGACGACGTCGACGCGTACGTCGCCGAACACGGCGTGCTCACCAACCCGCTGCTGATGGACGGTTACGCCTCCGTGGGCTGCGCCCCCTGCACCCGCCGGGTGCTGGAGGGCGAGGACGCACGGGCCGGACGCTGGGCCGGGCGCGGCAAGACCGAATGCGGGCTGCACGACTGATGACGACTGATCAGGAGACTTCGATGAGCGTGACGGAGACGGGAGCCACCGTCTGGCTGACCGGTCTGCCGAGCGCGGGCAAGACCACCATCGCGTACGAACTCGCCGGGCGGCTGCGCGGCGAGGGCCACCGGGTGGAGGTGCTCGACGGCGACGAGATCCGTGAGTTCCTCTCCGCGGGCCTCGGCTTCACCCGCGAGGACCGCCACACCAACGTCCAGCGGATCGGCTTCGTCGCCGAACTGCTGGCGGCCAACGGCGTGAAGGTGCTGGTCCCGGTCATCGCCCCGTACGCGGACAGCCGTGACGCGGTCCGCAAGCGGCACCAGGCCGAGGGCACCGCGTATCTGGAGGTGCACGTCGCCACTCCGGTCGAGGTGTGCTCGGTACGCGACGTGAAGGGGCTGTACGCCAAGCAGGCGGCGGGCGAGATCAGCGGGCTGACCGGGGTGGACGACCCCTACGAGGCGCCCGAGTCGCCCGATCTGCGGATCGAGTCGCACCGGCAGACCGTGCAGGAGTCCGCGGCGGAGCTGTACGCGCTGCTGAGCGAGAGGGGTGCAGCGTGACGACCGTCGCGACTGTGTCGGAAGGCACCGACAATCCGTACGCACTCAGCCACCTGGACTCCCTGGAGTCCGAGGCGGTGCACATCTTCCGCGAGGTGGCGGGAGAGTTCGAGCGGCCGGTGATCCTGTTCTCCGGCGGCAAGGACTCCATCCTGATGCTGCATCTGGCGCTCAAGGCGTTCGCGCCCGCGCCGGTGCCGTTCACGCTGCTGCACGTGGACACGGGGCACAACTTCCCCGAGGTCCTGGAGTACCGCGACCGCACGGTCGCCGAGCACGGACTGCGCCTGCACGTGGCGTCCGTCCAGGAGTACATCGACGCCGGGAAGCTCCGCGAGCGCCCCGACGGCACCCGCAACCCGCTGCAGACCGTGCCGCTGACCGAGGCGATCCAGCAGCACCGCTTCGACGCCGTGTTCGGCGGCGGCCGCCGCGACGAGGAGAAGGCGCGCGCCAAGGAGCGGGTCTTCTCGCTCCGCGACGAGTTCTCCCAGTGGGACCCGCGCCGTCAGCGCCCCGAGCTGTGGCAGCTGTACAACGGCCGGCACGCCGCTGGTGAGCACGTCCGGGTCTTCCCGATCTCCAACTGGACCGAGCTCGACGTGTGGCAGTACATCGAGCGCGAGGGCATAGAGCTCCCCCAGATCTACTTCGCCCATGAGCGCGAGGTCTTCAACCGTTCCGGCATGTGGCTGACCGCGGGCGAGTGGGGCGGCCCCAAGGAGCACGAGAAGACCGAGACGCGTCAGGTGCGCTACCGCACGGTCGGCGACATGTCCTGCACCGGTGCCGTCGACTCCGACGCCACCACGCTGGACGCCGTGATCACCGAGATCGCCGCCTCCCGGCTCACCGAGCGGGGCGCGACCCGCGCCGACGACAAGATGTCCGAGGCCGCGATGGAAGACCGTAAGCGCGAGGGGTACTTCTAAAATGACCACACCCACCCAGTTGGCCGACCAGTTGTCGACCACCACCCTGCTGCGTTTCGCCACCGCGGGGTCCGTGGACGACGGGAAGTCCACCCTCGTCGGGCGTCTGCTGCACGACTCCAAGTCGGTCCTCACCGACCAGCTGGAGGCGGTCGAGGACGCGTCCCGCAAGCGTGGACAGGAGGCGCCCGACCTGGCGCTGCTGACCGACGGGCTGCGGGCCGAGCGGGAGCAGGGCATCACGATCGATGTCGCCTACCGCTACTTCGCCACCACCCGCCGCCGGTTCATCCTCGCCGACACGCCGGGCCATGTGCAGTACACCCGCAACATGGTGACGGGCGCCTCCACGGCCGAGCTGGCCGTCGTCCTGGTCGACGCCCGCAACGGCGTCGTCGAGCAGACCCGCCGGCACGCCGCCGTCGCCGCCCTGCTGCGCGTCCCGCACGTGGTGCTGGCCGTGAACAAGATGGACCTGGTCGCGTACGCGGAGCCGGTGTTCGCCGCCATCGCCGAGGAGTTCACCGCCTACGCGGCCTCCCTCGGCGTCCCGGAGATCACCGCCATCCCGATCTCCGCGCTGGCCGGCGACAACGTCGTGGAACCCTCCGCGAACATGGACTGGTACGGCGGCCCGACCGTCCTGGAACACCTGGAGACGGTCCCGGTCAGCCACGACCTCACCGCCTGCCACGCCCGTTTCCCCGTCCAGTACGTGATCCGGCCGCAGACCGCCGAGCTCCCCGACTACCGGGGCTACGCCGGCCAGATCGCCGCCGGCGTGTTCCGGGTCGGCGAACCCGTCACCGTGCTGCCCTCCGGCCGTACGTCGACGATCGCCGGAATCGATCTGCTCGGCGACAGCGTGGACATCGCCTGGGCCCCCCAGTCGGTCACCCTGCGCCTGACCGACGACATCGACGTCTCGCGCGGCGACCTGATCGCCCCGGCGAACGACTCCCCCGCCGTCACCCAGGACGTCGAGGCGACCGTCTGCCACGTCGCCGACCAGCCGCTCGCCGTGGGCCAGCGGGTGCTGATCAAGCACACCACCCGCACCGTCAAGGCGATCGTCAAGGACATCCCCTCGCGGCTGACCCTCGACGACCTCTCCCAGCACCCGGCCCCCGGACAGCTCGTCGCCAACGACATCGGCCGTGTGGTCGTCCGCACCGCCGAACCCCTCGCACTCGACGCGTACGCCGACTCGCGCCGTACCGGTTCCTTCCTGCTGATCGACCCGGCCGACGGCACCACCCTCTCGGCCGGCATGGCGGGCGCCTCCTTCGCCGCCGTGGCCCCGGCGCCGGCCCCGTCGGACGACGACGCGGAGTGGGACTTCTGATGAGCCAGGACATCTTCTCGACCTTCGCGAAGGAGGGCGGCCGTGTCGGCAGCGGCGCCCTCGGCAGCGGCCAGGGCGGGGTTGCGCGATGTGCGCGGTGACGTACGCGCACTGCCTGCGCGCCCGGCAGCACCAACCGCACCGCCTGTACCGCCAGTTCAGACGAAGACCTGCCGACTTCCCGGCCGCGTCCCCGGAGTTCCGAGGGACGTGAGCACCGGGCCTCCGAGAGGACACCCTCCCGTGCCTGCCCCCCGTACCACGCTGCGCCGCAGCATTGCCGCTGCCGCCGCCCTGCCCCTGCTCGCCGTGGCGCTCACCGCCTGCGGCTACGGCTCCGACGCGAAGGACGACGACGCCGCGAAGGCGAACGTCGCCGCCGACGGAAAGAAGCTCTCCGCCGACACCGTGCGGATCGGGTACTTCCCCAACCTCACGCACGCCACCGCGCTCGTGGGCGACCAGGAAGGCCTGTTCCAGAAGGAGCTCGGCGGCACCCAGCTCAAGACCTCGACCTTCAACGCGGGTCCCTCCGAGATCGAGGCGCTGAACGCCGACTCGATCGACATCGGCTTCATCGGCCCCTCGCCGTCCATCAACGGCTACAGCAAGTCCAAGGGCCAGAACCTGCGGATCATCGGTGGTTCCGCCTCCGGCGGCGTGAAGCTGGTCGTCAACCCGAAGAAGATCAAGACCCTGGACGACCTCAAGGGCAAGAAGATCGCCACCCCGCAGCTCGGCAACACCCAGGACGTGGCCTTCCTCAACTGGATCTCCGAGAAGGGCTGGAAGGTCGACGCCCAGAGCGGCAAGGGTGACGTCTCCGTCGTCCGCACCGACAACAAGGTGACGCCGGACGCCTACAAGTCCGGTTCCATCGACGGCGCCTGGGTCCCCGAGCCGACCGCCTCCAAGCTGGTCGCCGACGGCGCCAAGGAGCTGCTGAACGAGTCGACGCTGTGGCCCGACGACAAGTTCGTGATCACGAACATCATCGTGTCGCAGAAGTTCCTCAAGGAGCACCCGGACGTCGTCGAGGCGGTGCTGCGCGGCTCGGTGAAGACGAACGCGTGGATCAACGCCAACCCGGACAAGGCGAAGGCCTCCGCCAACGCCGCGCTGAAGAAGCTCACCGGCAAGGACCTGCCGGCCGAGGTCATCGACCCGGCCTGGAAGTCGATCCAGATCACCGACGACCCGCTGGCCGCCACGCTCGACGCGCAGGCCGCGCACGCGGTGAAGGCCGGCCTGCTGGACGAGACCGATCTCAAGGGCATCTACGACCTGAAGCCCCTGAACAAGGTCCTCAAGGCCGCGGGCAAGCCCGAGGTCGCCGACGCCGGTCTCGGCGTCAAGTAACCAGCCGCTCGAAGACCCCAGGAGGTGACGACCATGGCGAACACCCTCACCAAGGCCGAGGACCGTGTAGCGGTCGGGCACGCCGCCCGCATCGCACACGTCTCGAAGTCCTTCGCCGGACCCACGGGAGCGCAGCTGGTCCTGGACGACATCACGCTCGATGTCGCCCCGGGCGAGTTCGTCACCCTCCTGGGAGCCTCCGGGTGCGGAAAATCGACGCTGCTCAACCTGGTGGCCGGACTCGACCGCCCGACCGGGGGCTCCATCGAGACCCCCGGCGGGCGGCCGGCCCTGATGTTCCAGGAGCACGCCCTGTTCCCGTGGCTGACCGCGGGCAAGAACATCGAACTGGCTCTGCGGCTGCGCGGCGTGGCGAAGTCGGAACGCCGCACGGAGGCGGAGCGGCTGCTGGAGCTGGTGCGCCTGGGCGGGGCGTACGGCAAGCGGGTGCATGAACTCTCGGGCGGGATGCGGCAGCGGGTGGCGATGGC
This sequence comes from Streptomyces sp. NPDC048211, assembly GCF_043202315.1. NCBI lineage: Bacteria > Bacillati > Actinomycetota > Actinomycetes > Kitasatosporales > Streptomycetaceae > Streptomyces > Streptomyces sp. NPDC048211. Next base: position 273,564 of record NZ_JBIDAD010000002.1, on the reverse strand, counting down.
CCGCGCGCTCGCCCAGGACAGTCAACTGCTGCTCATGGACGAGCCGTTCGCCGCGCTCGACGCCATCACCCGGGACGTGCTGCACGACGAGCTGACCCGGATCTGGCGCGAGACGAACGTCTCGGTCCTCTTCGTCACGCACAACGTGCGCGAGGCGGTACGGCTCGCCGAGCGCGTCGTGCTGCTCTCGTCCCGCCCCGGCCGGATCGCCCGTGAGTGGACGGTCGACATCGAGCAGCCGCGCCGTATCGAGGACACCGCGGTGGCGGAACTGTCCGTCGAGATCACCGAACAACTGCGTGGGGAGATCCGCCGTCATGGCCAGCACTGATATCAAGTCGGACGCACCGGGGTCCGGCGGGGTCGGGCCCGACGCGGTGAAGCAGGACGACCTGGCCGGTCTGGAGGCCGGCCTGGACGCGCTGGACGCCGTGCAGGTGCACCGGACCCCGGTGCGCGAGGTGCTGGTCCGCAAGGTCCTGCCGCCGCTGCTGGCGGTGGCGCTGGTCGTCGTCGTCTGGCAGCTGCTCGTCTGGGCCGAGGTGACCGAGGACTACAAGCTGCCCTCGCCCGGCGCGGTCTGGGACAGCGTCGGCGACATGTGGCGGCAGGGGACCCTGCTGGAGGTGGTGTGGACCAGCGTCTCGCGCGGTCTGCTCGGCTTCCTGCTCTCGGTCGCCATCGGTACCCCGCTCGGGCTGCTGGTGGCCCGGGTGAAGTTCGTCCGTGCCGCGATCGGCCCGATCCTGTCCGGACTGCAGTCCCTGCCGTCCGTGGCCTGGGTGGCTCCGGCCGTCATCTGGCTCGGCCTGAACGACTCGATGATGTTCGCGGTCATCCTGCTCGGTGCGGTGCCTTCGATCGCCAACGGCCTGGTGTCCGGTGTCGACCAGGTACCGCCGCTCTTCCTCCGGGCGGGCCGGACCCTGGGCGCGACCGGGCTGCGGGGCACGTGGTTCATCGTCATGCCGGCTGCCCTGCCGGGCTATCTGGCCGGTCTGAAGCAGGGCTGGGCCTTCTCCTGGCGCTCGCTGATGGCTGCCGAGATCATCGCCTCGTCGCCGGACCTGGGCCTGGGGCTGGGGCAGTTGCTGGAGAACGGCCGCAACAACGCGGACATGCCGGGGATCTTCCTCGCGATTCTCCTGATCCTGTTCGTCGGCATCGCGATCGACCTGCTCATCTTCAGTCCGCTGGAGCGGTGGGTGCTGCGCAGCCGCGGGCTCCTCGTCAAGAACTGAGCGACGTCATGACATCTCCGGTCCTCCTCGTCATCGCCCACGGCAGCCGCGATCCGCGGCACGCGGCGACCGTGCACGCGCTCACCGCGCGGGTGCGGGCGCTGCGGCCCGGGCTGCGGGTGGAGACCGGGTTCCTGGACTTCAACGCACCGTCGGTGCCGCGGGTCCTGGAACGGCTGGACGCGCAGGGTGCGGGTGAGGTGGTGGCGCTTCCGCTGCTGCTCACCCGCGCCTTCCACGCCAAGTCCGACATCCCGGCGGTCCTGCGGGAGGCACGCGCCCGGCTGCCGCGGCTGCGGGTGCGGCAGGCCGAGGTGCTCGGCCCTTCGCCGCTGCTGAACTCCGCTCTCGAACGGCGGCTGCACGAAGCCGGGGTCCGCCCCGGTGACCGAAGCTCGACCGGGCTCGTCCTGGCATCGGCGGGCTCCACAGACCCGGAGGCGATCGCAGTGATCGCTGAAATCGCGCGGGAGCTGCGGCACACCGGTTGGTGTTCCGTGCGGCCTGCGTTCGCCTCCGCATCCCATCCCCGTACCGAGGACGCGGTACGGGCCCTGCGGGCCGACGGTGTGCGCCGGGTGGCGGTCGCCCCGTACGTGATCGCGCCCGGCCGCCTCCCGGACCGCATCGCGGCGGGGGCCGCCGAGGCCGGGGCGGATGTGCTGGCCGGTGTGCTGGGCCCGTCGCCGGAGCTGGCGCGGCTGCTGCTCGGCCGGTACGACGAGGCCCTTGTCCGCAGCGCCGGGCCCGCCCGGGTCAGCGCATAGCCCGCCGGCTGTCCCGGACCGAGGCCCCGGCGCGCCGCCCGCACCTCCGTGGCGGCTCCCGCTCAGCCCACGTCCAGGCTGCCCGTGCGGGTCCGCTTGAGCTCGAAGAAGTCCTCGTGGCCCGCGAGCACCCGGAAACTGTCGAACAGCCGTGCCGCCTCCTCACCGCGTGGCACCGCCCGCAGGACGGGTCCGAACCACACGGTCCCGTCGACGTGGAGGGTGGGCGTGCCCACGTATCCGTCCGCCTCCGGGTCCTTGCCCGCGTCGTGGCTGCGCCGCACCGCCTCGTCGTAGGCGGGGTCGTGCGCGGCCGCGGCCAGTTCGGCGGGGAGACCGAGCTCGGCGAGGGACTCGGCGATCACCTCGTCGAAGTCCTCGCACCGTTGCTGGTGGATGCGCGTTCCGTAAGCCGTGTACAGCTCGCGCAGCACGCCCTCGCCCCGCAGTTCGGCAGCCGCGGCGGCGACGCGTACCGGACCGATCGACTTGTCGACCAGCGCGCGGTACCAGTCGGGCAGTTCGTTGCCGGTGTTGTGCAGGTAGAGGCTCATCGCGTGGAAGCGGAGCTCGATGTCGCGCTGCTGCTCCACCTCCAGCATCCAGCGGGAGGTGATCCAGGCGAAGGGGCAGGCCGGGTCGAAGTAGAAGTCGACGACGGTCCTGCCCTCGTCCGGGCTGTGGTGAGTGGTCATGGAGTGAGCCTAGCCAGCCGGTGGCTCACTCCCACGGGCCATTCGGCACCCGCGCACCTGGGCCACTTCTACACGGCGGTCCACTGCGGATCACGGCCGCTCAGGGCCACGGCCCGGGTGAAGTCGCCGGCCCCCGCCCCGACGGTGATCTCGTCGGCGAAGCCCTCGTACTGGCGGTAGAGCGCGGCGGTCCGCTCGACGATCCCCAGGACATGCGCGGCCGCCTCGTCGGAGAGCCGGAACTCCTGGCCGGTGGCCCGGGCCACGTCCCAGCCGTGCAGGGCCGTCTCCTCGATGAGCATCGCGGCGGTGTCCGCGGCCGGGGTGGCCGACTCACCGGTGCCGATCTCTCCCTCCCAGGCGGCGGGGTCCGACCAGGCGGCAACCGCGCGGTCCAGCTGGGCGGCGTACTGCTCGGCCCAGTCGGCGTCCGCCGTGAAGTCCCGTTTGGTGAGCTCCTCGGGGATCTCCGTGCGCAGGGCTCGGTGCTCCATCCCGTGCGAGGTGTAGAGCACCCAGTGGTTCAGGAGCGCGCGGACGTCCCAGCCGGCGCAGGGCGTGACGGGGCCGTCGAGCTGTCCGGGGCGGATGCCGCGGGCCACGCGGGCGGCTTCGGCGGCGCATTCGGTCATATGGGTGTGCTCGGTCTTCATGCCCGGCACTCTAGGGACGGCCCCCGCTCCCGGTCTTGAAGAAACGCGACAGGAGCCCGCCGGGGGCGGCGGCGGACCGCCGGACTACGGTTCCTTCATGTCCGCATCGCTCACCTCTCCCACCGGCTCGTTCCTCCTCGGCGGCGAACTGCCCGTGCGCCGTCTCGGCTACGGCACCGCCCAGCTGACCGGCCCCGGATACTGGGGCCCGCGCGGGGACCGCCGGGACGCACTGGCGGTACTCCGGTCGGCGGTGGAGCAGGGGGTCACCCTGATCGACACCGCCGACAACTACGGCCCGGGGGTGGCCGAGGAACTGGTGGCGGAAGCGCTGCACCCGTACCGCGACGACCTCGTGATCGCTACCAAGGGCGGTGTCGTCCGCACCGGCGACAGCGCCTGGCACATCGCGGGGCGGCCCGAGGAGCTGCGCGCGATGTGCGAGGCCAGTCTGCGCAGGCTGCGGACCGACCGGATCGACCTGTACCAGCTGCACCGGCTGGATCCGCAGGTACCGATGGCCGATCAGCTGGGCGCTCTGGACGCGCTGCGGCAGGAGGGTAAGATCCGGTTCATCGGTCTGGACACCCTCACAGCCGACCAGCTGGAGCAGGCGCTCTCCCTGACCGGGATCGCCTCGGTGCAGAACCGCTTCAACCTCCTCGACCGCGCGTCGGACGCGGTGCTGAAGGTGTGCGAAGCCCATGGCCTGGCGTTCCTCCCCTGGTTCCCGCTGGCCAACGGAGCGCTGACCGGCGAGACGGCCGCCGCGCTCGACGGCATCGCGGAGGGCCAGGGTGCCACCCGCGGGCAGATCGCCCTCGCCTGGCTGCTGCACCGCTCCCCCGTGCTGTGCCCGACACCGGGCACCGGTTCGCCCGTCCACCTTTCGGAGAACCTGGGGGCGCGGGAGATCCGGCTGACGCCCGAGGACATGAGCCGCCTGGAGGCGCTCGCATCCGCATGAAGGAGTACCCGCACGTGACCACGACCGAAGCCGCAGCCGCAGCCGTCCGTCCCGCCCCGACCGCCCCGGCGCCGGTGATCCGGGCCGACCGGGTCTCTCTCGTACGGGACGGGAACGTCCTGCTCGACTCGGTCTCGCTGACCGTGCGGAGCGGGGAGCACTGGGCCCTGCTCGGTGCCAACGGTGCGGGAAAGAGCACCCTGCTCGGGCTGCTCGGTGCGGTCAACCACCCCACCCGGGGCTCGGTCGAGGTGCTGGGACGCACGCTGGGGCGAGTCGATCTGCGGGAGCTGCGGACCCTGCTGGGGCACGTCGATCCGCGTCACCCGCTGCGTTCCCCACTGACGGTGAGCCAGGTGGTGCTGACCGGCCTGACCAACTCGGTCGAGCCGCTGCCGCGCTGGTCACCGGGGGCCGAGCAGCGGGAGCGGGCCGGGCGGCTGCTGAAGATGCTGGGCATGGGCGCCAAGACGCAGTCACGCTGGCCGGCGCTCTCGCAGGGTGAGCGCGGTCGCACGCTCATCGCCCGGGCGCTGATGCCGCAGCCCCGGCTGCTGCTGCTGGACGAGCCGGCGACCGGGCTGGATCTCGCGGCCCGGGAGCAGTTGCTGGAGAGCCTGGACACGTTGCGCGAGGAGAATCCGGAGCTGGCCACGGTGCTGGTCACCCACCATCTGGAGGAGCTGCCGGCCTCGACCACGCATGCGCTGCTGCTGCGCGGCGGGCGGTGCATGGCCCGAGGGCCGGCCGACCAGGTGCTGACCACCGATCAGGTCAGTGACTGCTTCGGCCACCCGGTACGGATCACCCGCACGGACGGACGGTGGACGGCGCGCGCCCAGCGGGCGGCCCGTCGCTGATCCCTCATCCCCCGGTGGCCGCCGCGTCGAGGAAGGGGGTGGCCTGGTGGTAGTAGAGGAGCCAGCCGGCCTCGGTGAGCCGCCACAGCGAACTGCGGTGGGCGCGCTTCCCCTTGGCCTCGGTGTCGAAGGTGACGTGGACGAGCTCGTCGGCGAGCTGGACCCCGCGCATCCGTGAGGCGGTGAGCTGGCCGGGCCGCGGGGCCTCGTCGGAGGTCAGCGAGGTGATGACCATCGCGCGGTCCCAGCGGCGGCCGGTGGTGTCCACCTCGTGGAAGTCGGGGTGCAGGACCTGGACGAGGAGTTCGGTGGAGGCCCGGACCACCGGGTCGAGGAGGCGGAGTTCGCCCTCGACCGCTGCGGCCACGCCGGGGGGCGGTTCGCTCATGTGCCGCCTCCGGCCGTTCGCGCGGATCCGGTGGGCAGCTCGCGGAGCCCGGCCGTGGCGGGCCTCGGCCGACCGCTCCCGCTCGTCCCGGGCAGCGACACCGCGTACATCATCATGGGCACACCATAGGACGATCTTCCCGAGCCGTGCGGCCGCCGCGCCCCGTGGGGGAGGGCGCGGTGACCGCCGGTCAGGGGCAGTGCTCCCGTACGGGCGGCCGGCACGGGGGAGGCGGCAGCGGCCGCCTCCCCCGTGCCGGACGGTGCTACTCGACGACCTTCAGCAGCTTGTTCGCCGTTCCTTCGGTGGCGTTGCTGATGGCGTCCGGGGTCGCCCCGTCGGTCAGCGCCGTAGCGACCTCCTCCGGGGTGGCGTCCGGGTGCCCTGCCAGGTAGACGGCGGCGGCGCCGACGACGTGCGGGGTGGCCATGGACGTACCCGAGATGGTGTTGGACGCGTCGTCGCTGTCGTTCCACGACGAGGTGATGTCCGAGCCCGGGGCGTAGATGTCCACGACCGAGCCGTAGTTGGAGAACGAGGACTGCTCGTCGTCCACCGTCGACGAAGCGACCGTGATGGCCTCCGGGACTCGGGACGGGGAGCCCTCGCCCGCGTCGCTCGACTCGTTGCCCGCGGCCACCGCGAAGGTGACGCCGGAGGCGATGGCCTTCTGGACGGCCGCGTCGAGCGCCTCGTCCGCACCGCCGCCGAGGCTCATGTTGGCGACGGACGGGCCCTGGTGGTTCTCCGTGACCCAGTCGATTCCGGCGACGACCTGCTCGGTGGTGCCCGAGCCGGAGTCGTCGAGGACCCGGACGGCGACGATCTTGGCCTGCTTGGCGACGCCGTACGTCGCCCCGGCTATGGTGCCGGCCACATGGGTGCCGTGGCCGTTGCCGTCGTCGGCGCTGTCGTCGTTGTCCACGGCGTCGAAGCCCGAGCTGGCCCGGCCCTCGAACTCCTGGTGCGTGGTGCGGACCCCGGTGTCGATGACGTACGCGGTGACGCCCTCGCCCGCGCTGTCCGGATAGGTGTACGCGTTGTCCCCGGCGGTCTCCGCCTGGTCGATGCGGTCCAGCCCCCAGGACGGGGGGTTGTCCTGGGTGGCGTCGATGTGGAACTTCTTGTTCTGGACGACCTTGGAGACGGCCGGGTCGGCGGCGAGGCGCTTGGCCTCGGTCTCCGAAAGGCCGCTGGCGGAGAAGCCGTTGATGGCGGAGCTGTAGTTGCGCTTCAGCTTGCCGCCGTACTCCTTGGCGAGCTTCGCCTTGTCGGCCTTCTGGTCCAGCATCACGATGTAGCTGCCGGAGACGGCGGTCGCCGCGTCGGCGCCGTAGATCTTGCCCGTCGCGGGGGCGGGTGCGGCCCCGGCGAAGGGGCTGGACAGCAGGGTGACTCCGGCCGCGGCGGCCACTGCGGTGATGGCGGCGGTCAGCTTGAACCGGCGTGCGCGCTGGTGAATTGCCATGAAGAGGGGTCTCCTCGTCATTCTTTGTGGGGGGATTGGCCCTCGGCCGGAAGATCTCCGGGGGCTGCTTCGAAACCCTTACCGATTGACGCGCGCAGATCAAGACCTACCCCGCGCCCCGGCCGTCCGGACCATCGTTTCGTCACAGGACGTCGACCGCCCGCACCCAAGTCCGTCACAATCACTCCCCGTTACCGGCCGCATACCGCCGCCGGGCCCTCGCCGTCCGGCGCGGTCCCGGCGGCGTCACCGCTGGTAGCGGGCCAGGACCCGGTTGCCGTCCTCCACCAGACGCTTCCTCAACTCGTCCGCGTCGATCGCACCGCTGTAGTACTCCTGGAGCGCGGGCGTGGCGACCTTGTCCTTCCACTCGGGGTAGCCGCGCACGGACTGGGCCGGTGCGGAGCGCAGCGCGGTCGCCAGGGCGGCGCCGGTCGCCCAGCCACGCTCGGCGGTGTGCAGCGAGGGATCCGCCAGGGCGGCCGTACCGGTCGGCAGCATCCAGTCGCCCTTCGCCAGACGCACCATGTTGGCGGGCCGCAGCAGGAAGTCGATGAACGCGACGGCCTCCTTCTTGTGCGGGCTGTCCTCGGCGACGGAAAGCGTCTGCGGGCTCACCCCCTGGGCCAGGCCCTCGCTGCCGGCCGGGGCGGGCAGCACGGTCCAATCGAAGCCCTTCGGGGCCTGTTCGACGACCTGCTGACGGTAGGAGAAGCCGAGCGGCACCATGGCGTACTTCCCCCCGAACAGGCCGGGCAGCGTGTCGCCGCCGCCCATGCCGAGGGCGGTGCGGGCGGCACTGTGGTCGGTGTCGACCTGGTCGTGGATGGTGCCGGGGACGACCTGGTCGCCCTCCCCCATGGCGAGCGTGACCTTTCCGTCGGCGCCGCGGTGGAACAGTTCGCCGCCCGCCGAGAGGCCGAGGTTGAGGGTGACGGAGACCGGCTCCTTGAGCGGCCAGGCGACCCCGTAACGGCCCTTGCCCGTCAGCTCCTTGGTGACCCGGCGGAACTCCGGCCAGCTCCAGGGCTTCTCCGGGGTCGGGATGCGGACCCCGGAGTCCTTGAGGATCTTGGTGTTGGCGATCAGGACCCGTGGCTCCTGGAGGAAGGGCACCCCGTAGACCCCGCCGTCGAAGGTGGCCGTCTGCCAGCTCTGCGGGGGGATGTCGGCGGTCAGCCGGTCAGGGAGCAGGGTCCGCAGATCGGCCAGGTAGCCGCCGTACGCGAAGTCCGCGAGGTCGTCGGAGGCGTCGTGGATGACGTCCGGCGCTTCGCCCCCTTCGAAGGAGGTGAGGAGCTGGTCGTGGACGCTGTCCCAGCTGCCCTGGACGTACTGGACCTCGATGTCGGGATGGCTCGCGTTCCACTCCTTCACCAGCCGCTTGTTGATGTCGACGGACTCCTTCTGCCAGGCCAGCGACTGGAAGCGGATCCGGATCTTCCCGTCGGCCGGGCCGTCGTCGCCCCCGCCGCAACCGGTGAGCAGCAGGGCGAGCGCGGCGGCCGCCGCGGCTGCCGCGCGTACGCGTGCGCGCATCAGCTCTTCACCGCCCCGGCCAGCATGCCGCCCGTGATCCGCCGCTGGATGACGGCGAAGAGGACGAGGGAGGGAAGCGTGGCGAGGAACGCGGCGGCTGCGAGCGGTCCCAGATCGCTCGCGCCCTCCGCTCCCAGGAAGTGGGTCAGTACGACAGGCAGCGTCTGCTTCTCCGGTGTCTTGAGCAGGACGAGTGCGAAGAAGAACTCGTTCCATGCGGTGATGAACGCGAAGAGTGCGGTGGCGACGATCCCGGGGGCGAGCAGCGGGGCGGTCACCGAGACCAGTATCCGCAGCCTGCCGGCCCCGTCGACCGCCGCCGCCTCCTCCAGTTCGGGCGGGACGGCCCGTACGTAGCCGACCAGCATCCAGAGCGCGAAGGGCAGCGACCAGACGACGTACACCATGATCAGCCCCCACAGGCTGTTGATCAGATGCAGGTGCTTCAGGACCAGGAAGAGCGGAATGATCAGCAGGACGAACGGGAAAGCCTGGCTGACCACCACCCAGCCGGTGGCGGCCTTGGAGAGCCGGGAGCGGTGGCGGGCCATCACATAGGCCATCGGGGTCGCGATGACGACGGCGATGACGCCTGCGGAGAGCGCGGCGATCAGCGAGTTGCCCGCGGCCCGCAGCAGCGGCTGCTCGTCGAAGGCCTGCCGGAAGTTGTCCAGCGTCGGGTTCTCGGGGATCCAGGTGGGGTGCAGGGAGCCGAGTTCGGGTGCGGGCTTGAAGGCGGTGGAGATCAGCCACAGGAACGGGAAGGCCAGGAAGACCAGATAGCAGAGCAGCGCGGCGTACTGTCCGGCGCGTACGGGCCTGCTGGTGCGCAGACTCATCGGTCCTCGCCTCCCCTGAGCCGTCCGGCGAGGTACACGGCGAGGATCACGGAGATCACCGCGACCATCACGCAGCCCATCGCCGCGGCGTAGCCGAACTGTCCGTACCGGAAAGCCTCTTCGTACGCGAAGAGCATCGGCAGCCGGGTGCGGCCACCGGGTCCGCCGTTGGTCAGCACGTAGACCAGGGCGAAGGAGTTGAAGTTCCAGATGAAGTTCAAGCTGATCAATTGCCAGGTCCAGGGCCTTGAACTCTGTTTGGGATCTCTGCTGCTGGCAGGGCTATCGTCGCTGGGTCGACTCGTGGTTGACGGTGGGTTGACCGTCAGTTCACCAAGATCATCTCCCACTCGTTTCCCAGTTGCCCAGTGGGAGACGGAAACGAAAAGACCGGGGCCGGACCGCAACGCCCTTGGAGGCGACTGGAGCGGTCCGGCCCCGGCGACTTGTTCAACGAATGCCTCGTACACCGAGCACGGTTTACGGTTCACTCGTCCAGGTGGATACCCGGCGCGCCACGACGGGTAGTAGGGGCCGCCCCGCCAGTTGCCACAGGGGGTACTGCAGCTGGTGGGGACGGCCCCCTCGGCACAGCAGGGCCCTGAACCCCGCAGCCGAGCTTCTTGAGTTTTCAAATGCCTTCGGCATAGTCCAGGCTGTCGAGATCCTCTGGATATATCCAGCAGGTGGACGGCTTCGTAGGTTGCTGACCTCACGTCAAGATCGACGCCAGGGGTCTCATGCCAGCCGACGCGCGCTACCGCCGCATCGCCGCTGACATCACCCGCCGCATTCAGGCCGGCGAATGGCCTCCAGGCGGCCCCCTACCCTCCCGTGTAGCGCTCGCTGCCGAGTACGGCGTCAACGCCCAGACGGTGCGCCTGGCCTATGTCCTGCTGCGGGAGGCGGGCACCCTGGATGGCGAGGAGCGCAAGCGCGTCACGGTGGCGCATCCTCCTGCCATGCGCACTCTCACGGACGTGGATGCCGAGTGGCCCTACAGCAGCGAGACGACGGACACTCGGCCGCGGCTGGCCACCGACGAACTCGCGGCCCGTCTCGGCATCAGGCCGGGCATCATGCTGCAGCACGAGAGTCTGGAGTGCCTGGAGCCTGGCGGCCGGTCGGCCATGCTGGTGTCGTCCTGGTGGCAAGGGCGCAGGCGACCTCACGTCAGATGCGTTGCGGAGCTTGGCGTCGTCCCGCTGGGCGAGGGGCAGGCGCATGCATTGGGGTTGCTCGTCGACACCGTGGCGTACCGCGTGGTGCGGACCCGGCTGGATGTGCATGGCGCCCCCGTGGAGACTGCGGACCTGCTCTTGCCGTTGGACCGTTGGACCATTCGGCTCTGACCGAGCACGAACTGACGTGAGAGTCAGTAGATCGCACGCCGACGGCAAGCGGAAGCGCTTGCCGCAGATATATGCACACTAATTCGATTCCTTGTTCGATTCCACTACTGCGTGTAGAAGCGCTGGCCAGAGCAATGCCCGCACAGTGCAAAGGTGTTGCTGCAGAGCAAGTTCAGCGATCCTGGCCCCTGTCACGCAACGGGTTGCCTGGGGCGGGGGTGACGCGGACGAACGAGGTGATGATCGCCCTGTACCCGCGGTGGTCGGTATGCCGGCCGGTGTGGCTGATCGCCCAGTCCTCAGCCGGCTTCTTCTCCTCGGCGGCGTCGGAGCGGTCGAGGCAGGTGGTGCACTCGATCTCGTAAATCGGGCCTGACGCACCGTCCTCCCGGTCGACGCCGATCGTCCAGTCGGCGTGGCGGATCACGGAACGGATGGCCACGGGGTCACCTCGGCTCGCGCTGCAGGCCGCCGTGTCGGGGCACGCCCGGGGGAACCAGGAGTAGGCGGCTCCGACAGCTGGCCGGGCACGCTGCTCGCCGAGGTCGATGTCCGAACCGACGGTGAGGGAACGTCCACACCAGACGCATGCCCACCCGCGCTGCTGCTGCTCAGTGAGCTTGGCGACGGGCGGGAGTCCGCGCGTGGTCATACCCGCCTCCCCTGGTGCGCCTGGCAGGCCGCGACCTGCCACACCTGGGCGTCACCGTCGAGCGTGACCTCGCCGGCCGGGGTCAGCGGCCCGTTCACGGCGCCGCAGAACCAGCAGGCCTCACCGTGTAATCGGGCGAAGTTCGGCTGGTCGTTGGCCTCGGCCGGGCTGGAGAGTGGAGCGCTCATCGCCTGTCCCATCTGCCTGTTTGCTGCTGACAGGACAGATCATGGGCTGCGGCAAGGGTCGCAAGTACCCCGGTCAGGGGTACCGCGGGGTACTCAGTCCGCGTGGCACCACTCGGCGAAGCTGGTGAGCGTCTCCGCATCGGCACGTCGCAGTCGACGCAGCGTGGCGGCATCCTCCCGCACCCACGGGTGCTCGCGGGTGTGCTGTGGGGCGATTCGGCGGGCGACCTTGAGGGACTCGAAGCTGTCGTCCATGAGGCCGCCCCACAGCTGGGCGCGGGCGAGCTCGATGTAGAACCCGGACCGCCGCTCGGCTGGCAGGTCGGCGGGCGGTTTCCATTCGCGGGCCACGTCGTAGGCGCGCTGGACGTGGTCGTTTCCGAGGCTGACGGCGACGCTGACTTCGTGGATGCGGACACTGTCCGGGCCGAACGCGGTCCCCTGGTAGATGCCCTCGTTGACCTGGTCACCCAGAGTGCGGGCTTCGGTCAGGTGCTCGTCGGCGGCATCGGAGCTGCCGGCGCGCCCGGCAATGACGGCAGCCCGCATATGGAGCGCCCCGCGGGCGGCGATCGCCTCGTGGGTGACGGGCTCGGGGCAGGCGTCGACAGCCTGCTCCAGGGCGCGGAGCCCAGACGCATGGGCTCTGGCGGCGAAGAACGTCTCCGTGCGGACGTAGCTCACCGAGGCCTGGAGCAGCGGGTCGTTAGCGCCGGGGGCCGCCCAGCGCATCAGCTCGATGAGTCGGGCGGACAGGTCGCGGGCCCCGTATTTGTAGGCGACAGCGTCTGCGCACCGGTACGCGGTGACAAGGAGGGCGGCAACGTGGGCGCGGTCGGCTTGCTGGCATGCCTGTGCGGCTCGGGCGAGCTCGGCCAGCAGGTCAGGCAGGGTCCGGGCGATCTGGAGGTACTGGGCGGACAGGCGCCATGCTGTGGCCTGGGCGACCGCCTCCTGTAGCTCGGCAAGCGGGCGGACTGGCCCGTCTTCCGGCATGTCGTAGGTGGCGATGGCCGCCGACAGCCCCGGGAGTGCGTCCCGGATGCGGGTGGAGACGTGCTCCCGGTCGGCGACAAGACGGGACGGGTCCACGGCCAGCGCTCCGGCGATGGCGTCGAGGGTGTCGTCGGTGACGCCGCGTTCCCCGCGCTCGATCTTCCGGATGGTGCCGAGGGCGACGTGGGCCCGGTCGGCGAGTTGCTGCTGGGTCATTTTCGGGCGGGCGACGCTGCGGTAGTAGGCGATGCGTCGGCCTACCGAACCCGGCTGGGTCGGTGGCATCCTGGCTCCGTTCGAGGTCTCCGCTTCGAACCGTACCGGCCGCTATGGGTGGTTGGTGCGCGAACGGCCCCACTCCGACACGCGCTCGGGAGTGGGGCCGTTTCAGTCAGCGGGAGACGACGTCGACCAGGTCCGTCAGCGAGTTGATGGACCAGTCTGCGGCGGCCCGCACTTCGGGGTCGTCGGCCCACCAGTAGCCCCACGGGCCGCGGCGGATGTGGGCTGTCCGCAGACCAGCGGCGCGGGCTGGGTAAATGTCGTTGGCGGGGTGGTCGCCGACGTACAGCGTTGACTGCGAGCCTGCCCCGGACACGTCCAGGACACGGGCGAAGAACTCCGGTGCCGGCTTGGCGACACCCCATTCCCCAGACGTGACCACGAAGTCGGTGGGCAGGTCGAGGGCGCGCAGCAACTCGCCAGCCTTCTCCGTCTGGTTGCCGGCCACAATCACGCGGACGCCAAGCCCTTGGAGTGCGGCCAGGGCAGGGCGGACGTCGGGGTAGAGGTCGCGCTCGTCAAGGAATTCACCGCGACCGGCTGCTTCGCGGGCCGCGTACTCGGCGGCAATGTCGATGCCCGGCCGGAGGAGTCGCACGGCGTCCGCGTTGTCCCGGCCCTGGACCACCACAGCCCCGACGAGGGCGCTGAGCGTGTGCGGTGGCACGTCGAGCCAGTCCGCCCAGGACTTCCAGTAGCGGTCGTCGCGGATCAGGGTCTCGCCGACGTCGAGAACGATGGTCTCAATCACAATCCCGACCCTACGCGGGGGCGTTGTCGGAGCCTGCCCGTACCCTGTTCGCATGCCCACTCCCCCTACGCCTGGCACAGCCATGCGCTCCCTGACCGAGGTGAACGCGGACATTCGCGCGCTCTGGCAGCGGTCCTCGGGCCGGCTGTCGCCGGAGGGGCGCCGGGAGTACGAGCGGCTGCTGGCCGAGTGGGCGGCCGTGGTGCGGGGAGACGTTGCCGAGGCGGCGTGACCTGCGGCTGATTGTCAGTGCCGCCGTTTAGGATCCCGCCGTGGCGAAACCGAGTGATGAACTGATCCAGCTGTACAGGGTGGCCGTCGAGGCCGAGGCGAAAGCGACTTCCGAGCCGTACACCGAAGAGGGCTGGGCGCCCTGGCGGGAGGCGGCAGCAACGTTTCAGCAGGCCGTGACCGCCGAAGCCAAGGCGACTGAGGCGGACCGGGCGAAACTGGAGCAGGCAGTGAAGAAGGCCGTCCTCTGGCCCGAGCCGAAGGAAAGCTGATCCGTCCGACCCCGTGACACCGCCGCCAGGGCGGGCGTAGCGTCTCGGGTGCGGCAGTCGTAGAAGCGCCGGGCTTCGCAGGATCGGCATGGGGATGGAGCTGCGAACTTCTCCTCCTACGGCTGCCGCACTGTCACGTCCAGGCGCAGCTCCGCCCCCGTCCGGTTCCACTCGGGCGGGGGCGGGAAGCAATCTCCGCAGTTAACGGGCCCGCAGGCCCTGGCTGCTTCGGATTGGTGGTCTGAGTCTACGAGGCCGGTATGACAATCACGGCTCAATCCGGCGGGGTGTTGGGTGCCCCCGCCGACGGGGGATGCGACGGGGGCGTGGCCAGCATGGCAGGTGCCGCCGACATAATCAGCAACCTTAGCCAGGCGTGTCCGGCCACGACTGCAGGATCCTCCCGCCGTCCCCCTCGTCGGTCAGCACGATCCGGGTGCCGTCGACGCTGCCGCGCCCGCCGATCCACCCGCGGTACTTCCGCTCCGCGGTCGAGACCGTGTCCCACCAGCCGCGCATCATCACCTGGTCGCCGATCGACAGGGTCACGCAATAGCGATCCACGACTACGCCCCGTCCGTGACAATGGTGACCGTGGCGCCGGCCTCGCGGGCCGCTTCCCTGATCGCGGCCGCGATGTCCTCCAGCGGCTTCTGCGGGCCGCCGCGCGGGGTCGTCGCGACGAGGCACGGCATGCACCGGTCCACCCAGCGGCGGCCGAGCCCCGGGACGTCGACGGCACCGGCCACGGTCGACTGCGCACCGCAGCGCAGGCACGGGTGGCGGGCCTTGAGTCGCCCGATCTCGGCGGTCCCGCGCGGCGTCCACGGCGGGGCAGGGTCCAGGTGCGCCGGGTCGACGCCGAGGGATTGCAGCAGGTCAGCGTCGGTCATGCGGTTCCTCCTCTACTCGGCGCACGGAGTAGAGTAGAACACATGTACGATTTGCCGCCCGATCTGCCACGCCTCCGCACCCTGGAGCAGCAGCTCACCATCTGGATCGGGCACGTCCGTGCAGCCATCGCCGCAGCCGAACAGCGAGAAACCGAACAGCGGCAAGGCGAAGAACGGCGCCCGCCGACACCCGACTGGATCATCGAGCTCGGCATCGGACAGGGCGCACCGCCAATCGAGGTACACGCCGGCGACTGCTACGCCGCGGGTAAACGGCGGCGGGTCATCGACCGCGACCAAGCTCGAACCCTGCTCGCCGACGGCATCAGGGCCTGCACACACTGCCGACCCGACACCGACCCCGGGGTCCTCGGGTAGAGCCAGTCAGGCGCTCTTCGACTTGCCCGTCGCTGCCTTCTTCTTCGCCGCGGGCTTCTTGGCGGGGGCCTTCTTTGAGGCCGTCTTCTTCCGCGGCTTCATGTCGTGGACGGTGGCGTCACCGCCTTCGTCCTCGCCGCGGCCCTTCTTGGCCTTCTCCACGGACGCATTCAGTGCCGCCATCAGGTCGACGACCTCGGCCGGCTTCTGCCCGGCCTCGTCCCCGCGCTCGGGCGGTTCCTTGCCCTCGACCTTCGCCTCGACGAGCTCCTCCAGGGCGTCCCGGTACTCGTCCCGGTAGCCGCTGATGTCGTCCGTCGTCATCGAGTCCATGAGCTCCAGAGCCCGGCGGATCTCGTCCTCGTCGACCTCCACGGGGTCCGGGACAAGCTCGGCCGGGTCGCGGACCTCGTCCGGCCACTTCATGGAGTGAAGGACCAGCGCGTCGCCGCGGACGCTGAGCAGGCCGAGGCGCTCGCGGTTGTGCCACGCGAACTTGGCGACAGCCACCTTGGAGTTCCGCTCCAGCGCGCGCCTGAGCAGCACATAGGGCTTGGCTGCCACGGCTCCATCAGCCGACAAGTAGTAGCTATCAGAAATGCGCACCGGGTCGATCGACTCGGCCGGCACGAACGCGACGATCTCGATGGCCTTCGCCGTAGGCAGGGGCATCCCGTCGAGCTCCTCATCGGTGATCGGGACTACCTGCTCCTTCGTGAGCTGGTAGCCCCTACCGATCTCCTCCTGGCCGAGGGCCTTGCCGTCGATCTCGCAGACCTTCCGGGTGCGGACCCGTGCCATGTCCTTCAGGTGCACCTGGTGGAAATGGATCGAGTGATCCTCCGAGGCGGAGGAGACCCGACACGGGATCGTCACTAGGCCAAACGAAATCGCTCCCGACCAGATGGTTGACGGCATGCGTTCCTCCCGGGGCCCTCTGGGGTCTGTCGGGAGGTGGTCCGGCCGCCGGTTAGGGAGACACCTGGTCGGGACCAGGGGCGGCCGGGCCACCGCCCGTACTCCGATCCTCACGCCGCGGACCGGTGCCCGCATCTGGACCAGACACGGGCACCAGCGCCATGGGAGGCTGCCGCTACTCCGCGGCCGGCTCGTACTCGATCGGCTGCTCGCCACAGTCGGCGGCGAGCTCGGCCAGGGCGTCGGCCTCCGGCGCGTCCACAGTGAGCCCCCAGCGGAGCTTCGTCGACACCCAGTCCGCGGCGTAAGTACAGCGGGCGTCGGCCAGCGGGGGCAGCCACGTCGACGGGTCCTGGTCGGCCTTGCTCCGGTTCGTTTTCGCCGTCACGGCCACCAAGCTGCGATCGACAGCGATGTCATTCGCGTAGGCCTCGCGCCGCGCCGCCGTCCACTGTGAGGCGCCGGAGTCCCAGGCCTCGGCCAGCGGGACCATGTGGTCGATGTCCAGACCGCCAGGTGCCGTGAGCGTGACGCCGTCGTAGTACGAGTACCACTCCCCCGCAACAATCTTGCATCCCGACTCGATGGTGACGGGAACGCGCGATTCAGCTTCGAGCACCTCCTGCCTCGTGTTGCACGAGTCCTTGTCTGCGTCCACCCAGTGCTTGAACTTCGTGCGCTCGTAGCCGTCGCGGGACTCGGCCGCCAGCGGCAGGCGCTGAATCCCTTCGGCGAGGGTGAGCACGTCCGCCCGGGCGTGGGCGGGGGTCGCGGCGAGCAGGGGCAGGAGGGTGATGGCGGCGGCAGCGAAGCCGCGCGCGGTCTTAGTGATCATGCTGCTTTGGTACCGGCGAACTGGCAGCGAGCGGCGGTGAATCGCGGCGGCGTCACCCAGCCGAGTGGGAAGTCGTACTGGTGCGACGACGCCGCCTTCCAAATGCCACCAGAGACGAACCCAATGCCCTGCACGTCGTTCTACCTGCCATGAGTGATGAAGTCATCGAGGCCCCGCCGTACCCCGACTGCCCGCGATGCAAGGGGCCGTTGGACCCCATGCACTCCGTGAGCAAGACGCGCGGAGCGCCGCGGATCTGCGTTCCGTGCGAGAACGACGAGACCATCCATCATTGGAGTCACCAGCCGCTCCCTGACCCGCGGCACTGGCCAGTGCCGCGCCACCTGCACCTGTGCAAGCTCGGCGAAGCCTGGCCGGTCCACAGCCTTATGGGAGGTGGCAATCCGTACCTGTTCCTCTGGGACAAGGAGCGAACCGGAGAGGCCAACGCGGCGTCTACCAGCGCCTAGCCCAGCCGCAAACCTCCCGTGGGGAGCCGGGAGGTGCGGCAGGCCCCGCCCGGAACGGGGGTCGAGACGGGCAGGGCCTGAATGGGGGAACTGCCTGGGGGGCGAGCTCCGGCCGCGCGATCAACGATGCGCCTGAATCAGCCACGAGGGAAGGGGCGTGACTGGAAAAGGTCGATCAGCGTCCTAGCGCAGCCCCCTGCGATGCGCTTCCCGACGCACCCACGCGGCATGCGTGCCGGCCCTCTCCGCTCGCTCCCGCGCCTCACCCGTGAGGTGCGCCGGGATCGGCTTCGGTTCACCTCCGGGTTCGAGGAACCAGTCAGCTTTCCAGGTCACTGGGAACTGGTCGGCGTAGGCGTACCAGTCGTCCCAGCTGATGCTGTATCCCGACGGCGGGCAGCAGATATCAGCATGGAAGGCGTTGAAAAGCTCGTGGGCTTCCTCGCCGCCGAAGTCAGTCTCGTGCGGCTCGGGCAGGTCGCGCTTAATGAACTTGGCGGCGTTGACGCGGCCTATGGGCATGAGTCCTCCAAGACTCATTGCGGTCCCACTACGACCGCTGTAGGCCCCGCGCCTGCTTCGACGGTAGCGGACGGATCGTGGTCTGTCTCACCCGCTCTCCCCCTGTTCTCCTTGCAGCCGCCCCGCGAGCTTGGCGGCCAGAGCGTAGGCCGGGTGGTTGTCGAGTTGGCGCCGTCGCCGGTTGTACCGCTGAGTGGTGCGCGGGTCGGAGTGGCTGACGGCGTCCTGAACGTCTTGGAGCGGGACACCGTTGGCGAGGTTGTCGGTGATGAACTGGTGCCGAAGCGTGTGGGGCTTGATGCTGGCGGCCTGCGGAATCCCGGCTCGGCGGGCAAGGACGCGAAGGTGCTTCCAGACTTCAGGCTGGGACCAGCGGCGACCGGACTCGGTGGCGAACAGTGGGCCGTCGGTGCGTTCGCCGAGGTAGCCGAGGAGCGCGTCGAGTGCGAGCGGCGGTACGGGCGCTGGCCGCTTCTTCCCGCCCTTCTGCGTGAGAGGCAAGGTGCGGTGCCCTCGGTCATAACCGAGCTGGTCGGCGTTCAGCGACAGCAGCTCGTCGACGCGTGCGCCGGTGAGGTAGAGGAGCATGATGAGGGCGTAGCTGCGGGGCGCCCAGCCACGCGCGGTTTCGATGAGCCGCAGCGTCTCTTCGTCGGTCATGCCTTCAGTGGGCGAATAGTCGGGGTCGACGTAAGGCCGGTTGACGGCGGCGAACGGGTCGGAGTCGACGGCTTGGAGACGGGCGGCGTAGGTGTAGAAGCTCCCGGCGGCGGCGAGGGCCTGTGCCTGCGTGGTCTCGGCGGGCGGCTTGCCGTTCCTCGTCGGAGTCTTGGCGAGGTGCTTGGCGTAGGCGTCGGCGAGCGGCAGCTTCGCCTGGAGTGGGTGGATGCCGGTGGAGCGGGCGTACTCCTCCCACGCCTTGAACGTGCGGATGTAGGCCCGCCGTGTGTGGCGGGACTTCTGCCGCGCAACCCAGCCGCCCGCGATGGTGGGCAGCGGGTCGCGGTCGCCGTAGATGGCGGCAAGGTGGTCGGCGAGTGCGCGGGCTTCGTCGGGCCAGTCGTCGCGGGGGTCGTGCCGGTCGGTCGACAGCTCCGCCGACGGGCGCGGGACGAGAGCGGTCACACGTACTCCCCAGGACGGAGCGGATGGTCACTTCCCGAGCACGGACCGCCCGCCCAGTGAGCGTGCGGCAGGGTGCACTTCACGCACCGCTGCACACGGTCCGCACCCCACTGGAAGTCGTGTTCCTCTTCCTCCGGCGAATCGTCGTCTTCCTTCAGCGGTCCGTAGCCCGCGTGCCGCAGCTCTCGCTCTAGATCTCCGGCACATCCACCGCGCTCCCCTCGGTCCGGGTCGTTGATCCATCCCCAGACAATCCCGAGGAGAGCTTGCGCGTCATTGCCGTTCAGGGACTGCGAGCCCATCTGCCCTTCGATCACTGCCGATCCTCCTACAGGTATTGGATAACTGTCATTATCAACCATAGGGTTGGTGATCGGCAGGCGTTCCCTCAAAGTGGCATCACCCCTCAGAGGACCTCGGAGACCACATGAGTGAGAACAGCCTTGACCCATCTGCCATCGACTCGCCCGTACCCCACCTTCTCGACAGCGCCGATAAGGACGAGTTGACCCTCAACGTGGGGCTGGGATTGGTGGCACGCAAGGCCGCTGAAGCCGAGTACGTCCTCCACGGGATCCATGTACACCTCGCTGACGTTGAGAAGGCGTACAGCAGCAAGTTCGCCGCGGCCACCGGCGGAACCCTCGTAAAGGAGTGCCAGCAAGCGTTGGCATCATCGAACGTGTCCGACTCGCTCAAGTCGTCGCTGACTGAGCACCTCGACACGGCTGAGGTAGCTTTCCATCTGCGGAACCAGTACCTGCACGGGTACTGGATCTATGACGACGAGTCGCAGCAGTGGCTCACGCTGAAGGGTGCTCGCGGCTTGAAGCGCCCAGAGATGACCTTCACTGACGGCGCCGCCGTATGGAAGCTGGCAGCTCAGCTCGATGGCCTCTGCTCGCGTCTGCTTGAGTGGGACATCGCCGTGTTCGGCGAAATCTCCGCAGCCGAGGAAGACCAAGGTCGCGGGCGGGCATCGGTCAAGCGGCTCTAACCACGCTCGATACGGCATGTTATCGAGAGTCGAGGGCGGCGGATCGAACGCAACCGAGGCACCAGACCCCGCTCCTGCATAGCCTGTCGGCCATGACATCTGAACGGCGCCCCATAACCCGCGACGACTACGAGCGCGTCTACGCACTTCTCCAGGCATACCGCGTGCGGGACCTGGACAGCAGCGAGATGACGTGGGAGATCCTGCACCGTATCCACGAGCACGACCTCGGGGGCAGAGTCCTCGCTCCGGAAGAGGTCGCCGGCGATGAAGGGCTGGCTCGGGAATCCCACCATGCCGCCGTCGTCCTGGAGGCGCTACTGCACGGAAAGGCCACCATTCCCGCCGTGACCCGCCCACCGCTGGGAATCTGCGGCACCCCAGGGTGCCCCAACTCGACGCACGGTGCGCTGTGTCCGTCGTGCGAGCTCAAGGCCGGCGGCTCCTGATCAGGCCACACCTACACGAAAGTAAGGCGTACAGATTCTGTACATCGCGGCCCTGGCTGTGTACATTTTGAGTACGCACTCACTTCGCCAATCAGGGGGAACCCATGCAGACCGAGCCGTACTCCACTCCGTCCGATGCCCTGATGCACCTCGGCCCCGGACTTCCGGATTACGTCACCCCCGCTGAGCTCGACCAGCTCATCGACGGCACCCTCGCGCCCGCCGTCATCGCCGACCGCTACTACGACGACATGGGCATCGCCGACGGCGAGGTGAACGTCGGCACAGACGAGGCCGAAAGCCGCGCCGACCTTCTCGGCTTCGTGCGCGGCGAAATCGCCGATGCCATCCAGCAGCGCAAGGACATCGCCCGCGACGAGGCGATGGACGAGGAACTACAGAAGCTACGCACCCACGACAACCGGGCGCACGCCGAGAAGCTGGACATCATCGACAATGCCCAGGCCCTCGGCGCCACCAAGGCCGCCATCGCGCACACCCTCGGAATCAGCCGCGTCACCCTCGACAAGATGCTCCGCGAGCGCGAGGACCGCGCCCTCTTCAACGAGGCCATCTACACGCTCATCCGCCGCGACATGGCCGGCTCGGACCAGGTGGAGCTCTTCGAGGCGCTCGGCATTCGCGACACCTCCGGGCAGGCCAGCGTCTTCCTTACCGGCCTGTCGACGCAGACGCTCGACGACCTGCGCGAGGGCGAGCGTGAGCTCCTCGACCGCGCCAAGAAGCGGGCCCGCGAGTTGACCTGAACGCCACACAGCACTGCGCCCCGCTCTCATTCGAGGGCGGGGCACAGTCGCCAGGCGTCGCCTACTCGCCGTCGGCATCCCCTGCCGTAGCCAAGTCGGACAGCTTGCGCAGCAGCAGGTTTGTCTGCTGCTCCATCAGGCCGGCACGCTCACCGCTGAGGTCGTCGAAGTGCCCGTGTGCCGCCGCATTGCGGAGGCCGCCGCACTGCGCCACATCCTTAACGTCCTGCCCGGAGAAGAGGCCCGCGGACCGCAGCAGCTGGCTATATGAACTGAGCGAGGGGCGCTGATTCTCGGGCAGGGAGAGGCTGCGTGCTTTTGCGGTCGCGCGCAGGGCTGTCTCCAGGGCTGCACCACACAGGACGATCGCTGCGGCCGGGTGAGCCTTCCGGTCCTCAACGAGCCGTCGCACCTGAGCCATGACCTCCGTGCTGACAGCGCCCACCTCTGCTCGTGCCCGGACCCCTGCGATCTCCGTAATCCCTGCGTCGACTTGGTCAGCCCATGCGGAGAGAAGATCCCCGAGATAGTAGGCGCCGGTCCCCATGGACTTGTTGTCGCCCTTGGACTCCCAGATGTGAATGGCCCGCACGTACCAGCTACTCTCCGCACCCGCGTACTCGCGCAAGAACTCAAGCGCCGCCACAGCCCTGCCGTAGATGACCCCCTCGCTGCTCCCCCGGGGCTCCCAGTACCCGCCGCCGTACTCACCAGCCACCCAGTTCATGTCCAGTTTCAGCTCGGCCGATAGCTTGCGGGCATAGCTGAGCACTCGTTGTTGATCCACCGCCGCCCCTCCCTCACTTGCCACCCTTACGTCAGGCAGGGAGACGGTAGCGCCTACCACTGACAACGACGCGGCAGGTACGGCGACGACATCTCGCGCATCCCCCACGTGTTGGTCACAACTCCGTCACCACCGGAACATCTCGCTCCCCTGCCTCATTTCGCGACGCTACGGTCATGCCCTCACGAAGCACCCTTGGGGGACACAATGCGCACCCGCACGCTCGCTGCCGTTCTCGGCTGTCTGGCCGTCGTCACATTGACCGCCTGCGACCCGGCTACTCCGGCGGCTCCGACCGCCACCCCGACACTTGCTGCGACTACGGCTGAACCGGCGCCGTCCGCGAAGAAGAGTGACGAACCTGCCGAGACGGGGACCGTCGCGAACTTCGTCGGGATGGGACTCCAGTCCGCGCAGGACAAGGCGCAGGCCGACGGCTTCTACCTCCTCAAGTCGCATGACAGTTCCGGTCGGGACCGGATGCAGGCCTTCGACCGGAACTGGAAGGTGTGCTCGCAGAACTACGCAGCGAGGAAAACGATCCCCACGGACACCGAGTTGGACTTCGGAGCCGTGAAACTGGAGGAAACCTGCCCGGCGACCGACCAGAAGGCGCCGGAGGTGGAGGGCGGCAAGATGCCCAGCCTGGCCGGCAAGTCCGTGAAGGCCGCCCGCGGCGCCCTCGACTCAGGGACGTCAATCAGCGTGACCGATGCCAGCGAGGACCGCATGGTGCTGATGGAGAGCAACTGGCAGGTGTGCACTCAGTCGCCGAGCCCGGGGGCCGCTCTCAACGGTCAGCCGGTTGAACTGACAGCCGTGAAGTTCGACGAGTCCTGCCCGTAGACGCACCAGCTGTAGCCGCTGGCTTCAGGCGCGATGATGCCCCGTTGCCCGAAAGGGTGCCGGGGCATCCAGGTCTTTACTTCGCCTTCTCGTTCAGGCGGCGTCGCTGGGCGCGCAGCACCATGCGTGTGGCCTGAAGGAGCAGCCCGGCCATGGTGAGCAGTAAGGCCGTGCGAATGATGCGGAGCACGGTGGCTGCTGTTCCTTCCAGCCCGACTGCGGTGATGAGCACGGTGTACAGGCCGAGGCCGCCGATGGCTCCGGCGAACGTCATCAGGTACCAGCCGATGGCTGTCGACCGCCAAGGGGCCACACGCCAGTACGTGATGACGAACGCAGTGGCGCAGGCGGCAACGAGACCGGACACGGTCAGGTTGGCGAGCTGGGCGGGGCTCACGTTCTGCCCCCTTCTATTGCTGCGCGGAACATCTCCGCGAAATGGTTCCGCTCTCGTGCCGCCCGCAGTCGCGCGGCGGCCCGTCGTACCTCCGGCCGGCGTTCCTCGGCGTCGCGCCTGTCTGATTCGGCGCGTTCAAGGGCGTGGGAGGCTGCCTGCTGTCCGGCGGATGTGGGCCGGTTACGTCGGCGGTTGCGCAACGTCCATCTCGTCATGGGCCTTCACCTCCCCATGAACGGGGTGGGGTAGTGCGGTGAGGACCCGGTCGGCGGTGCGGGACAGTTCGAGGAGTTCGCCGACCTGTTCACGTTCCAGGCGGCGTGCTTCTTCGGAGGTACCGTGGGCGGCCCGCCAGGTGTTGCGTTCTTCCAAGAGGTCGTCGTAGGTGCGTCTCGGGACGAGGCGTCCGGTGAGGACCATGAGGACGACCAGGGCGAGGAGGGCGACAGCCCCGCCCTGTGCGATGTCGATTCCCATCAGTTCTGCCATGTCTCGCCTCCCCTATCCCTGCCGTCTTCAGGTGCTGGCGGGCGTGGAGCCCTTGAGGGGGCTGGTCCGCTCCATGGGTGTGGAGGAGACGGGGGCGGTGACCTCGCGGTGTTCCCACAGGGCGACGGCACCGGAGACGAGCGCCATCCAGCCGGCCTGCTCCTGCGCGCTCAAGTCGAGGCCGAAGCCGAGGAACAGGGCCAGTGCCGCCTGGGCGAAGTTGACGATGGCCGCACCGACGGCTCCGTCGCGGAGGACGACGGCCGAGGCGATGGCCACAGCGCAGGCCAGCACCGTGTTGATGAGGGTCTGCTGGGTGTCGGAGACGTCGAGGCCGTAGGCGGCGCCGAGCTTCAGGACGATGGCGATGAAGGCCAGGATGTAGACGGGTTCTCTGCCGAAGAGGCGCATCAGGACTCCTTGGTGTTGATGTTGACGTCGATGACGGCTGTCTCGACGGCGGTTTCGATGGCTGCCGTGACTGCGGCGACGATGGTCTTGGTGTCGGCGCCCTTGCCGACCTGCCCGGCCAGTGCGGTGATCGCGGCACTCATTGCGGCGACCCGCTTGTCCGTCGACCGGACGCGGGCTTGCAGGTCCTTGAGGATGTTCTGCGGCTGCCACGTCGGGTTGGTCTTGTGGTCCGCTGCGTCCGCCGGCCCGGCGATCTGATCGGGCTTCCAGACAGCGTCGAACACGTCCTGTTTCGTCATCCCCGCCATGGGGCCCTCCTCGATCGGGTTCTTCCAGGTGGGGTCGGCGGACGTGATGCCGCCGGGGTAGTCGGGGTAGCCGTAGCCGTACACGTAGGCGTCCCGGCGCTGGCGGGTCTTGCGGTACACGCCATCGCCCTCGGCCGAGCCCGAGCTGTTCGTGTTGCCCTCGATCGTGGTGATCGTGTTCGCGTCGTAGGCGATGACGATCCCCGTGTGAGACCCGCCGCCCGGACCGAACATGACCTGCGCACCGATCGCCGGATACTCCGACCACCGGCCGCGCTGCTTCCACCAGTTCGTCGCCGTCGCGCACGACGCGGTCACCGGGTACGACCCCCTCGGCAGGCCGGCCGTCTGGAACGCCCAGCTGACGAACGTCGCACACCATGCCTGGTAGTCGGACCACTCCAGCCCGGGCACGGCGGACGAGTACTTCTGCTTGTTGTTCCAGTGGCCGCCGCTGAATCCTTCGCGGTAGCCGACCTCACTCTTAAGGACGCGGGCCACATCGGCGAACCTGCCGGCCATCAGACGCGCTCCGGCCAGTGCCAGCCGCCGCCCTCGTGCGAGCCGTCGGCCTTCGGCTCGCCATGGGTCACCTCACGGTTGAAGAACAGTCCCTCCGGATTCAGCACCGCGAGATCCACGAGGAACTGCCCGTGCACCGCAGTGATGACGGCGGCCCGACACTGCGAGGTGTACTCCCCGCCGGGGGTGCCGTAACTGACGTAGTGGACGATCCGGCCGACGGCCGGTGTTGGTGCGTGCATGGGTGCCTCCTGTGTGGGTGTGCGGGGCGGGCACCCCATACAGCCGTTGACCTTTGAATCATAGGCTCTAGGGTCGAGTATGCCTACGATTCCCAGGTGTTAGGGGTTATGCTCCCCTCGGGTCGTTGCTTCACCGCGTCGCGGCCCCTGCGGCTGGCCTGGCCGTGCGGGTCTAGGCCAGCCGCCCAACCCGCACCCACCCGCACGGGAGTACCTATGGACCGCAACGACGGCTACGTCCCCGACGGCCTGCACCTCGATGGCCGCCCCCATTTCGTAGAAATCGCACCGCCCCGCAACGGCCAGTCCGTCCTCGCGCGCGAGACCTTCGGCCTGGCCGACCGGCGCAACCGCGAGAACCAGCGGCAATGGGTCGACGTCTCCGGCAACGGCACCCACTGGTCCCAGTTCGACGGGCATCGCATCCAGGTCGACATCGAGTTCCACACGACCAACCGCCGCGAGGTCAACGACTGGAAAGGTCGGGACGAGATCCGCGCCGAGGGGACATGGACTCTCGCTCTCGCCCGCCAGCAGGTATGGGAGGGCTTCCTGCACCGCTCCCCGCTCGATCAACTCCTGGAGGTTCGGCGCATAGCTCTGCTGCTCCAGGGGCACGACGCCATCAACTGGCGCGACGCAACATCGGTCGCTGAGCAGCTTGCTGGCCGCCGGGTCTACTACCAGCGCACTCCAGCCGTCGTGTCCAGCGCGAGTGTCTTGTCGCAGGGCTGCGTGATGCTCAAGCCTGTCGGCGTAGCAGAGTTTCCGGCCCACATCTCCAGCATCGACAAGGGCGAGGAAGACGGCTGGGACCGCGACGAGGTCAAGGTCGACTTGCTCAGCAGTGACGTCTGGTGGTGGCGGGACAAGCCCGCCGGGGACGAGGAGACCCCGCATGCCTGACGTTCAGGGCCGTTGCCCTGCCTGTGGCGGTGCCAGCTTGTTCCTCGGTGAGGGCGGGCACGTCACCTGCTCCCGCATCGAATGCCCCGAGCCGTCGGCCGCCGACGAGCTGCTGCACGGATTGGAGGACGGGGTTCTCCGCCTCTTCCGTGGCGACTTCGGTACGCGCTTGATCCTCCGGGCCCTTGAAGCCCATGAGCCTCGCCACAGCGAGGCCCAGCTCGCAGCCGACGCCAAGTTCCTTGCCGGCATTAAGAAAGACCAAGCCGAGCCCTTCCGTGAGGCATTCTCGTCATTCCCTCCCGCGCCCGGTCGTGCAGGAGACGCCCTCGCTGCTCTCGGCCGCCGGATACCGGAGGCGCTGAATAGGGGGCTGGACAGCGACGACTACGCCCTCACGCCGTCGGCATCCGAGCCGCCCGTGGTCGGCACTGCACGCATCCAACTGGACGTGACCGCTGCGCCCTCCATCAGCACCGAGGAGTCCCCCGATGCCTGAGCCGTCCGATCCGATGACCGTGCTCGCCGCCGCTGCCGCCCAGGTCCACGAGCTGTACCAGTCCTACGTGGACGCCGGGTTCACGGAGCAGCAGGCCCTGGAGCTGACGAAGACCGTCCTCATCACAGGTGCCGGGGGCGCGTCGTGAGCTTTGAGCGGACGTTCGAGGAGTTCGTGGAACGGCTGATACGCCAGGAGGGTCCAGCAAGGGCGTACCAAATCGCGGTCCCGTACTGCCGCGAGTTCGCCCGCGACTGCCGGAACCAAGCAGGCGCAGCCTCGGAGAAGGCGACCGTACTTCGGCGACTCGCGGACCAAATGGACCCTGACCTGCGCCCCGTGCACGTTGTTGCGGAGACCGTTCGGGACTTCGAATCTTGGTGCCGGGACAACGACCGGCGCCCCCGCGACCCGAAGGTTCGCCACGTGACACGCCCAGATCAGCTCCGAGGGATTCGGTGCCAGCGCGTCGAACTGTGCGGCAGGTACTGGCGTATCCCGGACTGGCCCGAGCTGGCCACCATCATCCGCGCCCACGAGATGCTCGCCGATGCTGAAGCGCTCAGCTTCGCGGACACCGTCGCTAGCAACTTGGCAGCGGTACGCAGAGCCCTGACGGCCGCCAATAGCGACGAGCCCTCACCGTGGCTGACCAAGCAGACAGCGGATGACGTGGTGCACGCCGTACCGTTCGACGACGGCATCGTCCATGACTTCGCCCCCGACTGCCTCTGCGGTCCCGCTCCGCAGGTCGTCCCGGGCGGGGTCATCCACGTGCACGCGAGCCTCGCCGGCCGCGAACATCAGGAGACGCCATGAGGACCCGCAGTCCGTGGGAGGAAGCAGTGCGCGCCGGGTACTGTGCCGCCGTTTCAGGGCTACGTGCCACCGCGTCGGCGGCCAGCGCCGTAGTGTCAGCGGTGAAAGCCCGCGCCGCCGAACTGATGGCGCGGGCCGCCGCTACCCTCGCCCGACGCGGACGCTGAGCTGCTGCCCATAGACGGCCCGGTACTGGTCCGGCGTCCATGCCCTGCCAGCAGCCAGGAACACCGGCTCCACCCGGGCCCCGCCAGCAGCTTCGGCGTCCGCGACGAGAACCCACCCGATGACGGCACCGCCCGGTGGGGCTTCGGACGTGTCTGTGCCGAGCGGGGCGGACACCTGGGCCATCCACCCTGCGTCGGCAGCCACGAGACCCGAGACTGCGCCAGGTGCGGGGGTGCCGGGTACAAGCGCCGGCATCAGAGCTGGGTGATGACGAGGTTCCGCCAGTACGGGCGGGTCGTCACATCGGTCACGGACCCGTTCGACAGGCCGCAGTAGCCCCCGCGGTATGTGGTGTCCGCGATGGCCCCCGTGGTCCAGCCTGTGCTGTCGGTTCGTTTCAGTTCGACAGTGGTCGGCGTCACGTTGATCTGGAACGACATGGCGGTGTCCGCGACCGGGGCGGCTGTTGCAATCGTCGACCCAATCTGGGTGCCTGTCGTCGACCCCGCCGTGTGCCGGTACAGCTGCATGTCGCCGGATGCCCGCAGCACCATGTGGTAGCCGCCGGTCGCGTTTGACGTGCCGAACCGGTAGGCGTCGTCGGCGACCTTGCCGAAGTAGAAGCCGCCGTGGAGCGTCGAGGCCGGCAGAACCTTGTACTTCATGTCGAACACGATCCGGTACCCGCCTGCCCCCGCCTGGATGGGGCAGTAGGTGCCCACCCCGTAGGACTGGTTGGGGACGGAGGCGATGCTGACCCAGCCGACGTCGGGGGCCGGGGCGAACACGAGGGCGTAGGTGCTGTCGTAGTCGATCGTCGGGGTGCCGCCGGACTCCTTGACCTGCAAATCCCAGCGGGATGCGGTGCGCTGCGGGAGGGCAGACGACACGTACCGGGGGTCGGACGACATGATGCCGACGACACCGAACCCTGTCAGGCGCGCGGCCTGAGAGCGGCGGTAGACGGGCCAGGCGAACACCGGCTTGCCGCGGGCTACGACTTGTTGCACCCGCAGGTCAGTGAACGTGGTCTGGACGCCCCAGTAGTCGACCATGCTGTCCTTGCCGTCCATGGTGGCGTCGGTGGTGCCCACGTCCAGGTAGACCCAGGTGCGGTAGCCGCGCGACTTCGCCCACGGCAGCGATGCCGTCCCGATGTGGGCTTTCCAGACGACGGAGTTCGGGGCGTGCGGGTAGTACGTGTCGAGGAGGTTTTCCAGGGGGACGACGGCGTCGTTGCCCTTGGCCTCCAGCAGGATGATGACTTTGCCGAGGAACTCGTCCAGCACCTGCCTCAGTGGCACCAGTGGCTGCTCCGCCCAGCCAGCCCCCAGCATGGGCTTGCTGACGGTCAGGACTTGCTGCCCGATCTCCTCCGTCGTGAACGTGTTGACGTTCCCGGTCCGGTTCGTGGTGCGGTCCATCGTCGCGTCGTGGATGCACCACAGCTCACCGGACGCGTCGACGTTCACTGAGATTTCCAGGGGGAAGCCCTGTGCCGCGCTCGCCCGGTAGCCGGCCAGGGTGTGCTCCGGGCGCACCATGCCCCCGCCGCGGTGAGCGAAGTAGCGTGGGAGCAGGGCGGTTACGCCCTGAAAATAGTGGTCAACGGTCGTGATCGCGTTCGGCAGGTAGAGCCCTGCAGCGCTGGACGCGGCGGCACTGATCGCCAGTTCCTTCGCGCTGGTCGCCTTCGCGCTCGCGTCATCCGCCGCCCCCGCCACCAGCTCATCAAGCTGCCCGGCGAACGAGGCCACAACGTCGGCCGGCACCATGACGTAGCGGCGCCCGTACCCGAAATCGACGAAACACGCGGTGACCCCATCAGGGCCGTAGAAGGTGACGGCCCCGTCGATGGCCGCAGCCACAGACGATATGGGGCTGCCACTGATGTCGATCAGGTCGGTCAGCTGGGTTCCGCCGGTGACGGAGTCCCAGACGGTGCCAGTGGCGCCGGGGCGCAGGAGGAGCTGGTTGCCGACTCTTTCCATGGCGTAGTCGCTGGTGGAGCCGCCGAAGAGGTGCCGCATGCGATGTTCCTTTCAGGCCTGTTCAGGCGGTCCAGTAGGTGCCGGTGAGGGTGAAAACGTCGTCGGTGCGGATGTTGAACGGCGTGTTGGTCGACAGGTCCTGGCTGCTGGGGGCGCCTGCGCTAGTGGACCCGTTTTGCATCGGGTATCGGATGCGGGCGATTCGGGACGTCGATTCTGTGGGGTAGGTCAAGCCGACGCCCTGAACGGAACCCTCCCCATTACTGCTGGACAGGTGCCAGGTGAAAATCGAGCGGGTGAGCGAGGTGCAGGGGTAGCCGGGCGGAAGGGTGACCTGGAGGGGGTCGGCGTAGCCCGGCGGGTTCCCGGCCGGGACGAGATGTATGGCCACGTCAACGAGTCGGCCCCGCACCTGGTATCGAGCGGTATTCGTGGACCCCGAGCCCCAGTTGACGGTGCTGCTGCCGCACGTCCAGACGGGCGCGTATGTGCCCTCCTCGACGCCCCCGGTGGCGAGCCATTTCCAGTCCGCGCCGTCACCCAGAAGCAAACTGGTTCCCTCGACGAGCAGCTGACCTTTGATGCTGGGCCGGCGGGCGCCCGGTACTCCCGGTGCCGCACCCCGGCCGGTGAACCAGCGGACATCCTGAACGCCCGCGACGGCGACTACGGACGTGCCCGGGGCCACCGTGCACTGGGCCACGGGGATTTCGTAGTCGCCGCCCTCGTCGGATGCCAGGGTGGGGGCGCTCGTGCCGCCGGTTCGGTAGAAGGCTCGGACGGTTTTGCTGCTCATGCTGGCGCGCAGCACGACCATGTCGACGCGGGCAACCGAGCCGGCGTTCGCGGTGACGGCCAGGTTTTTGGCTGTGTCGTTGCTGTAGTAGAACCCGTTCACGAAGGCCTCGCCCACGGCCAGGCTGACGTTGCCGGTTCCGTTTCCGGTGACCTTGAGGGCGGTGCTTGCCGGGCCGTCGCCGTGGATTCCGTCGATGCCCCAGCGGCGGGCCATGCGGGACCACTGGGATTGGGTGGCGATGGGGCTGCCGTCGAACGGCGCCGAGAACTCTGCCATCAGGCGGCCTTCCTTGTCTTGAGCCTGCCCACGTCGCGCTTGACCTGGGCGATGAGCTGGTAGATGCGGGCAACAGCCCCGTCACCGCTGTCTGTGCCGACCGCGGCCTTGACGGTGGTGCCGTCGAGGGTGCAGGTGAGCGTCACTTCGCGGACGACGTCCGTCATCCACGCTGTGCGGACCTGGGCTGACACGGTGTCGCCGACTGTGTAGTCGCGCCCGTACCGCAGCAGCGGGATATCGATTGGCGACATCGACAGCGAGCCCTTCCCCGCTCCGGAGGTCAGCGCCTCCTCGGCGGCCTGGTCCATCTGTGCGGTCAGGTCCACCGACGCGGTGTCGACCGAGGTGAGGTCAACGAACTGCTCGATGACCAGGCTGGGGAACAACGGGTCGGTGCGGTCGTAGGTCTTGCAGACCCGCGGGGTCGACTGGCCTCCAGCGACGACGAGGGCGCGGGTGCAGCTGGGTGGTGTGGTGGTGTATGAGGCGTCGGTGAGGTTGCCGAGCCCGAATGAGAAGCGGGCGATGCCGGACCGATCGGTGGGCGCGTACACCTGGAACTGCAGCCCGGTTCCGACCTGGATGACACGGATACCG
Organism: Streptomyces sp. NPDC048211; assembly: GCF_043202315.1. Lineage (NCBI taxonomy): Bacteria > Bacillati > Actinomycetota > Actinomycetes > Kitasatosporales > Streptomycetaceae > Streptomyces > Streptomyces sp. NPDC048211. Next base: position 242,006 of record NZ_JBIDAD010000002.1, on the reverse strand, counting down.
AGTCCGGCCGCGTCAGCTATGTCCGTGAGGACTGTGAGGAGCGAGTCGAACTGGTTGACCTGCCGGGTGATCGTGGGACCGCGGCCGCCGTCAGCGGCCAGGGTGAGCAGCGGGTTCTTCCGGCCGGTGAGGGCGCCGGGTCCGGCGTTGGCGTTGACGAGTGCGCGCATCGCGGTCTCCGCCTTCACCGCGCTGATCTTGTAGACGGCGGAGGCTTGGGATCCGATCGCGGCGGCCGGGTTGGGCCAGCACGTGTACTGGGCCAGGAGGGCGGTGTCGCTGACTCCGGTGACGGTGAGCTTGCCGGCGCCGCCATCGGACTCGGACCGGGACCAGTCGACGGTACGGATCGGCCCGGAGTCAACAAGGTCTCCTGCCGCGGTACGGATGATCAGCCCGTTCCCCTCCACAAGGAGGTCGGCCTTCGCGGAGTCGGCGCTGATCTCCATGGTGTACGCGCCGATTGCGTTGTACCGGGGGATGACGGTCAGCGACGTGTAGTCGTCGACCTGCCCGACGCGGGCGAGGGTGGCGTCGCGCACATAGACGCGGAGCACGGTGTCGGTCACGGAGGCCTCCTCTCAGGCGGCGAGGTATCGGGGCTGGTACGTCATGGAGACCTGCGTCGCGGACGTGGACCCTGCGACGGTCAGCGACAACTGGTTCGTGTCGACCTCCAGCGGCCACAGCGACGAGTCGGTGGACAGGTTCGGCCACAGGTTTGTGACCCCGTTGAGGAGGGCGGTCTGGCGGCGCTCCCGCGTGTCGATGACGATCTCGTCCGATCCGGTGATGGTGCGGGTCAGGACAAGGGTTTGCCCGCTCGTCTCGTTGGTGAGAGTGACCGCCGTGGCAGGCCCGGTGATCGTCCAGACAGGGAAGGCGTCGTCGTCGCCGTCGTTGTCGACAGTCACCTCGCCCAGCACCTGCGAGTCGCCAACAGTGAGCGGCAGGAACGGGAAGAAGTCCCCGCCGGCCGCGGTCGCCCACTCCTGCGTGACCGCGTCCCCCAGCCAGTACGGCGACGGAGCGGAGAAGGTCAGCACGCTGATGCACCAACGGGCGCCGGCCGCATCGAGGGACTCGTCCCCCTCCAAGCCGTCGCTGTAACGGACACCAATAGTGCGGGCCGCCCCGTCAGGCTGGGTGAGCGTAAGGGTGCCAGGGCCGCGCTTGGGGTTGAGCGACCGGATCAGGCTGCGGCGGCGGGCCAGGTAGGCGGCGCGGCTGTCATTCGCCCAGAACGCGATCGGAATGGAGATGGTCTTCCCCTGGGCGCGGACCTGCCGCACCTCGTACCCGTCAATGCCCGGGGACTCGTCCTGTGTGATCGCGTATCCCGGCATGTCCAGCCCCTTGCTGCCGGGCTGGACGACCCATCCGTTCTCCCAGTCGGTCAGCGTCGTGACCCGGCCGCCCGGGTCGGTGAACGCCACAGTCGGCATCTCGACAAGGCGGGGCGGCCACTCCCACGGGGGCTGAGGCTCACCGGGGACAGTCGTCGGTGTGACGAGGATGGGCATATCAGGCTCCGCTCATCACGGGTCGGTGAAGCATTTCTTCGGCGTCGAGGGCGTCGAGGATGCTGCGGCGCGGTGCCACCTCGCGGACGAGGGCGTTGTAGTTGAGGACCCGGTCCCCGGACGTGTTATTGACCGTCCTCGTCTCCGTGCGGGCGACGGTGGCCGCGGTAGTGGAGCGGACCACTCGGGCCATTGATGCGGCAGCCTCGGCGGCCTGTGGGATCGTGGCGCGGACCCCGCGCGCGAAGCCCAGCCCGGTGAACCGGCCCAGCGCGTCGAGGACCCGTGACGGCGACTTGATTTTCAGCTCGACCTTGATGGTCGTCTGGACCTTCTTTGCCAGCCCCGCGACCGCTTTGACGATCGATGATTCCTGCGCCTTCAGTCCGGCGAGGTAGCCCTTTCCGGACTGGGCGCCGACGTCGTACATGGCGTCCGCGGCGTTCTGCCCGTAGGCCGTGGACGCCTTGCCGATCTGTGTCTGGGTGGCGTTGATGTCCTTGAGCTGCTTGTCGGTGGCTGCGACGAGGGCAGCCGCATACGGTGCGCCCTGGTCGGGGCCGGCGGCAATGATCTGCCCGATGAGATCTTTGGACAGGCCGCGTTTGGCGAGGGCGGCGATGTTCGTGGAGAACGTCTTGAGCTGCCCGAGTCGTACCTTGAGCCCTGCGAGGATGCCGTCGGCGCCGAAGGGCAGGCCGGAGTTGGGGAGGCTGGTGAGGGCGGCGAAGCTGGCGCCGCTTTTCGTGGTGTCGGCGGCGAACGTGGTCGCTTCGGTGATCTTCGCCCGGATCTTGTCGCGTTCACCGGCCAGCCGCTGCAGCGCCTTGTTCTGCGCGGTGACCACTCGGATGAGTTTGTCGTCGAGTGTGGTCTTGACGCCCTTGAAGGCGTTCTTCAGTGCGGTGGCCACCTTGGTCATTGCTGTATTGATGGCTGCCGATGTGCCCGTGAGCTGAGTGAGGAAGTCGGCGCCGATGGCGGCCTTGAGTGGGCCGGTGTCGATACTCTTCCCGCCGACCTTGATGACCCCGCCGGTTGCGTACCCGGTGGTTCGGGGCAGCAGCCCGTTGTGGATCTGTACACCACCGCCGACGATGCCGCCCTGGGCGTACCCGCCGATCCGGCTGTACGCCGCGGAGAGCGACCCATACCTGGACAGGGCGTAGCGCATGGAGGCGTAGATGTTCGCCATGGGGTCGACGCTGACCCCGTAGAGCTTGGGTCCGGTCTTCTTGTACTTCCCTGCGTAGGCGTTGAACGTGGGCTCGATGACCTGCATCAGCCCGACGCTGGGCGTGCCGTTGATCCAGTTGATGTCGTTGCGGTTGACAGCGCGCGGGTTGCCGCCGGACTCCTGGTTCATCCGCCTGAGCGTCGTGTTGACCAGGGCGAGGGACTGCCCGACCTGACCGAGCGCCTGGGTGACTACACCCCGGAATCGTTCCACGCCCGAGCCGGCGTCTCCGCCGGTGCCGCCTTCGAGGTAGCGCATCGGGTCGACGGGCTTGCCGTCGATGCGGGCTTCTAGGTGGAGGTGCGGTCCGGTGACGTTGCCGGTCGCGCCGACGGATCCGACGCGGGCGCCGCGCTTGATGCTGTGCCCGGCCTTGGCGACCATCGCGGACATGTGGGCGTACAGGGACGACAGGCCGCCACCGTGGGAGATCGTGACGTGCTTGCCGTAGGGGCCGCCGGTGGAGACGGATGCGACCTCGCCGTTGTCGACGGCGTGCACCGGGGTGCCGGTCTTCGCCGGGAAGTCGAGCCCGGTGTGCCGGCCGCTGGACCACATGAGCCCGGCCTTGCCGAACGGGGTGCCGTAGCCGACGTTGACCGGTTTCATCCACTGGCCGGTTGCCTCCGGGGGGAGGTCCTTGCCGCGGATGTAGTCGATGGCCTTGTCGATGAGCCCGATCGGGGCTTGGCCGATCATGCCGCCGTAGGTGGTCTTGTCGCTGCCGAGGACCTTAGTGATGCCGGTCTTGATCGGCTTGAAGGCCGTTTCGGCGAGGTCGGCGAGGCCGCCGCGGACGACGTCGGCTCCCTTGGAGAGTGCGGAGCCGACGGCGTCGGTGATGCCGCCGAGTATGCCGCCCTCTGAGAATCCGCGGAACTGGCGCAGCGAACGGCCCTGCATGGCGGCCTGGTTGACGGCGTGGAGGCGTGCCCGCTCGTAGGGGTCGCGCATCGCTTCGGAGACGTAGACACCTTCGCCGCGGCGCATGGGTACGAGCTGGTCGTCGCCCTGCCGGTAGGTGCTGTAGCCGGGGAGGACGCCGCCGCGGGCGAAGCCCTTGGGGAGGCTCATCGTCTTGAGGTCGGGGACGCCAGGGATTTTCCCTGCGGTTTTGTTCCACACCTTGACGATGCCGTTGTTGTAGACCGTTTCGATCCAGAACTTGATCGGGGCCTTGACCAGGGCTTTCAGCCCGTCCCAGACTTTGCCGATGCCCTTCTTCAGGCCCTCGAATGCGGTCTTGAGGCCGCCTGCGAAGGTATCGAAGCCCTTCTTGACAATGCCCCAGGCGGCGGACGCGGTCTCCTTGACGTTGCCCCAGAGCTCATCCCATTTGTCGCGGATCCCGTCCTTGATCCACACGAAGATTCTGAGGGCCTTGTCCTTCAGGTCGGTGAACCACTTGATCGCACCACGCACGATGTCAGGGATGATCGAGTGGCCGAGGAGGACATCGAACAGCCACTTGAACGCTCCGACGATCTTCGTGACGATCTTCGTGATGACGGTAGCGAGCTGCCCCACCCAGCCCAGCACCCTCACGACGATCGGGATGATGAAGCTCAGCGCTGCACCGAGCCCCTTCACAAGCAGCCCGGCAACGAACCCGATGACGGCGAGCAGCGGGCGCAGCGCCATCGTCAGCAGACCGAGGAGCGGCGTCAGGAGCTGACCCAGGGCGCCCACAAGCAGACCGATGATCGGCATCAGCGGTGTCAGAAGAGGCAGCAGCTGCATGAAAATGTCGGCGACGATCTTCAAAATTGGGGCCAGTGCCTGGATCGCGATGACGAGTACCTGGCCGAAGACCTGGGCGAGCAGGGTGATGATGGGCATCAGCGGGGTCAGGATCGCGACGACGAGCTGGCTGAAGATCTGGGCGATCAGCACGATCACGGGGATCAACGGCTGCAGCGCCGGGATCAGTGCCTGAAGTACGGACACGACGACGGTGCCGAGGGACTGTGCCAGCAGGGCGACGATCCCGATGATCGGGGTCAGTGCTGGCATGAGGGCGGTGAGCGTCTCCCCGATCAGGTCGGCGAGGAGAGTGACGACGGGTATCAGCCCGCTGATGATCGTTGCCAGCGGTCCGGCGAGTGCGGCGACGACCTGGACGATGACGTCGACGACCGTGTTGATGACGGGCCCGAGCGCGGCAACGATGGCCCCGATGACCTGCCCAATCGGTTCCAGAACAGGCACGAGCGCCGTGACGATGTCGAGGATGCCCTGCCCCAGCACGCTGATGATGGGCAGCAGCGCTGTGATGATCGGCATGAGTGCCTGGCCCAGGCTGGCCACAAGTTGCGCCAGTACGGGGCCGAGCGTGTTCGCGAGGACGGTGATCGTTGGGGACAGTGCCGCGAGGAGCGGCAGCACGGCCTGGATGACTGAGCCGAGCGTTCCCGCGATCAGCGACGCAATCGCCTGCACGGCAGTGAAAATGCTCGTCAGCGCAGCCTGAACTTCAGGGAGGGCGGTGATGCGGCGGATCTCCGCGAGAGCCTTGCCGACCACCCCGAAGAAGTCACCGCCGGCGCCAGCCGCCGCCTCCATGACGTTCTTCAGGATGCCGAACACGTCGGCGAGGACTTTCCCAAACTGCACGGCCACATCGAGGGCCGTACTGATGGCGTCCTCTAGGTGGCCGTTCTCCAGGCCCGCGGACAGTTTGTCCATGACCTTGTCCATGGCGGACCCGGCGCCGGCGGTAATGCGATCCCATACCGGGCCAGCTGCCACGGTGAGCTGGGACAGGCCGGTGACGATCTGGCCCGGGATTCGGTTGAGGTTCCCCAGGCCGTTCCGGATGACGTCGAACGTGCCCTTCAGCTGCCCCGTCTTCTGCAGGTTTTCCACGGCGGTGAGGGCGTTCTTCCCCATCGTGCTGAGCTCGCTCGCCGTGCCGACCAGGCCGTTCCGCACGGTGGGAAGGATCCGCTGGCCAACGTCCTGAAGGCGCGCCCCCACCCCGGCGAACAGTGCGTCCTGCACGTCAAGCTTCATCGCCTGCCAGGCCGGGGCCATCGACTGCAGGACGGCTACGAACCCGCGGGCGTTGGGGCTGAGTTTGGCCAGGGCGGTGTCGAGCTTCGATGTCTGTGTCGCAGCGTTCGACTGGGCGTCTGCGACTGCGCGGGCAGCATCGGCTACGGCCCGGTGCGCGTCGGCGAGGCCGCGCTCCTGCTGGGCAACCTGCTCGTTCGCTGCCCGGATCCGCTCCTGCGCCTGCACCACCGCATCCGACCCGGACACCCCGGCCTTGTTCGCTGCAGCCGTGTCGACCTGGAGGCGCTTCTGCTGGCGGCCCTGCTCCTCCGCTGAGGCTTTCGCCCGCTGCAGGGCAAGATCGGCCTGCTGGATTTGCAACTGGGTGGCGGCCGGGTCGGTACGCACGTTCTGCAGGTCCAGCTCGGCCTGCTCAACATCAAGGGCAGCCTGCTTTTGATCCAGGGATCCTTGGCGGAGCCGCTGGTTCATGTCCTCCAGGTCGCGGATCGCCTGCCGGCGGGCTGCGGACAGTTCGCCCTGCGCCTGCCTGGCCGCACGCTGTGCCTGGGACAGGTTGCGTTCGGCGTCGGTGACCCCGCGCTGGGCGTTCGCAAGGCCGCGCTGTGCCGACTCCACCTGTTTCGTGGCAGTCGCTGCCGCCTTCGCCTCGCCGGACGTGTCGGCGAACGCGGCCTTGATCGCATCCCCAACACCGGAGGCGCCCAGTTTGATCGCACCGAACACGGCTGCGAGAGAGAGGACGGCCGGGGCTGCCACAGCCGCGAGCGGAGCCATCTGGGCAATGGCCGCCCCCAGCGACGCCATCTGCGGCAACGCCAGCAAAGCGGAGGCTCCGACCATACCGATGCGGCCGGACAGCATGCCCAGGCCGCCGCTGGCGCCGCCGCTTCCTGACCCGAGAGAGCCGAGCAGCCCCGTCAGGGCGGTCAGGCCGGCGGTTCGGACGCGCACATTCGTGGTGCGGTCCCGGGTCAGGACGGCAAGGGACGTGGTCGCACCGGCCGTGTCTGCACGGGCTGTGACCCCGACGGTACGGCGCCGGGTCAGGTTGGCGATGTCTGCAGCTGCGACCCGGGTGTCGACGTCGACACCGATGCGAACGCGCTGCTGGCGGGCCAGGTTACGGATTTCGTCCGCGGCAACTCGGGTGTCAGCTGTGGTCCTGATCAGTACGGTGCGGTCTGCGGTGAGCTTGGCGAGGGCCTTCTCGACGCGCTTGTACGCGGCGTCCTGGATTTTGGCGATGACGTCGACGGTGGTCTGGCCGAACCCGGCGAGCTTGGCCTTGGCCGCTGTGTCGTCGACCTCCGCCTTGACCTTCACGGTGCGGTCGCCGGTCAGTTTGCCGAGCGCCGCTTTCGCCGCCGCCTCGTCGAGGCTTGCAGTGACCTTCACGGTTCGCTGGCCGGTCAGCTTCCCCAGCGCGGTCCGGGCGGCGACGTCATCAAGGGAGGCGGTGACCTTGACCGTGCGGTCACGGGTCAGGCGGACCAGGGCGGTGGTGGCTGCCTTGTCGTCCAGGTGAGCTGCGATCTGGACCGTGCGGGCTTTCGTGAGCTTGTCGAGTTGCGCTGTGGCGAGCGCCGCCTTGAGGTCAACGCCCACTCGGACAGTCGGGGTGGCTGCGGCAAGCTTCCGCTGGATGCCGTCGAGGATTTCGTCGCCCGCGACCCGGCCAGCGAGTTTCGCAGGTTGGCGGATGGCGGAGGGCAGCTCAATCCGGAGCCGGTCGCCAAAACTGGACGTGTCCGGGATGAGGCTCACCCGGGTGGATCCGACGACGGTCGGCTCGGCCATGCTGCCCTCCCCTACTGTTGCGCTTCGAGTTCGCGGATCTGCTGGGTCCAGTGGTCCATGGCCGCCTGGTCATGGGTTCTGCCTGGCGAGTACTGGTCGAGGACGGCTTCGCTGTACCGGGCTGCCGCCTTCTCCTGTTCGACTTGCCGTTCGTCGGCCTCCAGTTGTGGTGGGTCGATCGTCGACATGTCGGGTGGATTGCCCTTGAGGTGGGCAGCCCAGAGGACTCGGATCATGAGGAGCACGGCGTTGTATGTGGCGGCCTGGATGTAGGTGTCCTGCGTCCAGCGCCGCCCTTGCACGTCACCTCCGGATGCTGCCCTGGTGGCCGAGTCCTCGGGGAGGGCCTCGACGAGGTCGCGGAGTTCGGCCCAGTTCATGGAGCCTTCGCCCCAGGACATGGCCCAGAACTCGTCTAGGCGGCGGCCTGGGTAGTAGCGCTGGATGTCGGCGCGGAGGGCTCCGGGGTGCTCGCGGAGAAGGGCGAGGAGCCGGAGTCTTCCCCCTGGTCGGTGCCCGCCTCCCCGTCCATCTCCTCGATGATCTGCTTGAGTTCGCCGACGGTGAGGTGGGCGACCTTGACGAGGCGGTCGAACGCTTCGGGCGGGGTGGCGATCTCGCGGAGGACGTTGATGTTGGCGTTGCCGCCCTTTTCTTCGACCTCCTCGATGATCTCCAGCGGCCAGTTGTCCTGGACGGGGAAAGTGCAGGTCTCTTCGACCCCATCCCCGTTCTCGAAGACGACGTCGACGTACTGGGTCTTCGCGACAGCGGCGCGCTGGGCGCGCATCTGCTGGAGGCGGACAACCTTGCGGTTCGGCTTGCTCATGGCGTGGTTCCTTCGCTTGGGCGGGGACAGGGGCGGGGGCTGTCAGGTGGTCCGTCGTGCCGCCCCCGCCCAGGAGATGAGCGCGACGGACCACCAGTCAGGGACTACGGCGTGGGCAGGACGACGTCGGTGATGAAGTGCTGCACGCTCTGGGCGCCGCCCGGGGCTGCGAGCGCGGTGAACGTCAGCTCGTAGTTGCTGCTGTCGTCCGCGCTGTGCTTGAGCGCGCCGCGGTCGGACACGCCCGCGCGGGCGACCATGATGCGGTGGCGCTTCCCGCCGTAGATGACGTCGAGACCCAGGGCGATCTCCACCGTGTCCTGGGTGCTGCCGGAACCGAAGGAGACGAACTGCTTCAGGGGCGCCGGCGTGGTGACCGCGGCAGTCGACGTCATGGACGCCATCTGCACCTGGTAGTACAGGGCCAGCAGCTGCGCAGTCGTCTCCCGGAACGTGAGCTTGAACGTCTGGGTGCGCTTCTTCGCGAGGTCGACGACCGGGGCGTCCTCACCCCACGCATCGAGCTGGGTGCGCTCCTCCGCCATGGCCTCTTCGAGACCGTCCGGGGTGATGAACCCCATGTCGGTGAAATCTTCACCCCAGACCGCTTCCGGGCCGAGGGGGAAGGTGCTGCCGACGGGTGCGGCGTAGGCCTTGCCCGCTGTGCCGACGATGATGTTCGCAGAGTCGCCCACGACGGGCCTCCTAGCTGTTCGGGAGGGGTGGGCGGACGCTCATCCCCAGGATCATGCCGACGCGGGGTACGTCGGGATTGAGGTCTTCGGGTCGGTCTTGTGGGCCGGTCTCTTCCGAGATTCCGGCGACGATCCCGTCCTCGGTGGACCGGCCGGGCAGCAGCTCCCACTCGGCCCGAACCCGGAGAGCAAGGCGCATGGCCGCGCCTTCGTCATCCGCGTAGCAGTCGAATGAGAATCTGGGGCGGTCAGTGGTGGCCGGGTCGGACCATCCGCGCATGGTGCTGGTTCCGCCGATCCTCAGAACTCTGACCGCCGGGATCTTGGCGTTGAGCGCCTTCCCCTCCGGGAGCTTCGACGTCACAAGGACGTCGGGCATGGCGGCCCCCAGCAGGTCGATCGCGACCTTCTTCGAGTCGGGGAGGATCAGCAGTTCGGCCATAGCTACTTGCCTGCGGCCTTCTGCTGCACGCTGCCGGTCGACGGGTTCTTGTCGGCGTCCGGCTTTGAGGCCTCAGCCTTGGGTGCGTCGCCAACCGGCTCGGCGAACCCCTTCCACCGGTGCACCTCGTCGGCGCGGACGTCGATGACCTCCCCGGGCTGCTGCGTGCCGCGGGGGAACGTGAGTCGCATCTTGATCAGGTCGGTGTCGGCCATCAGTGGTCGCCTCCTGCGGCATCGAGGGCGTTGCCCAGTACGTGGTGCGGCAGGTGGATGCGCCTGCCGTTGCGGTCGGTCTGTCGGGTGCCGTACTCGACGTAGATCGCGTAGTGGACGGGTGCGACAACATGGACTGCCCCGTCGTCACCGGGCCGCTCAGTGCGGTGGATCGTGGCCCTGTACAGGCCGGTGTCGACCGGTGCGTTCGCCTTGGCGACCTCCACCACCCGGTCCATGCGGGCGGCTAGGTCCGCCTGGACCTCGGGAAGGAAGACGAGGGCGTCGATGGCGTCGTCGTAGATCTCCACGTCGCTGTTCATCCGGCCACCTCCAGCAGCCGCACGGCCTGCCCAGACAGCCGCCCGGACTGCTGGGTGTCGTCGGGTACGCCGTCGACCTCCCAGACGCGCCCGTCCCACCGGACGCGCTGCCACTCCGACACGCGGGGGGCGCGGCGCGGCATGAACAGTTCGGCCGTGGTGATCGTCTGATCGCCGGCGGCCTTGGACTCGGTGGTGGCGGCGTAGTCGATTGTGCAGCCGTACACCACGGTTTCCGTGGCGTGAGCCCAGTCCCGGATCTCCACGTTGTAGTCGCCAGCAACCAGCGGGGCGTCGAGCAGGGTGACCGTCTGGCGGCCGATATTGCCCGGCATCAGCCCACCACCAGCGGATAGATGACAAGCAGTCCGGCCACTCGCAGCACATCCACAGCACCCGGCGCCAACCGCGGGGTGGCCGACGACGTCGACCCGCCACTGCGAGCGAAGCGGCTGAACGAGCGCTTGCCCGTCGACATGGCCTGTACGTCGTCCTGCGCGCCCGTCTCGTCGTCCCGCTCAATCACCCAATGCGCCTGCCGCACCGTCGCCTTGGCGAGGACGGCCTGCACCTCGGGGTCATCCCGGTCGTATGCGACGCCATACAGGGCCACATCGACCGCAGTCGACGCCAGATCCAGAAGGCGTGCCGCATTCGCCGGCGCAGGCTCAGGAGCAAGCCATGCCGCGAGGTCGGCTTCGGACGCGTAGGCCACTGCTACTCCGTCGTCTCAGCGTTGTCGCCCGACTGTTCGGCGCGGGACTCTTCGACGACCTGGGCGTAGTCCTGACAGTCGGCCTTGGTGGCGTCCTTGGCCTGCTCCGGGTCCATGCCGAGGGCGACGGCGTAGGCCTGCCACGTCTCCGCCTTGGCATTCGCACCCGGCCGCTTCGGAGCATCGTCGACAACGGTCTCCTGCTTTGCAGGAGCCTTCGCCTTGGGCTCGACCTCGGGCGCGCCGACGGGGACAAGGTGCCCGCTGTCGACCTGCTTGCGCATCTCGTCGGACAGCGGCTCGTCCAGGTGCAGGCTCAGGCCGCCCGCGCCCCGGTACTCGCGGGCCGCCATCAGAGAGCCCGGGGCAGCTTGAAGACCGTGATCGCGCCGGTGTGCCCGGACGCGAAGTCCACGAACATCTTCGTGCCCTGCTGCTGGAAGCGTGCCGACGTGAACGGGCCGAAGAACTCGACACCCGTGGTGAGCGCGACGGACTGGACAAGGTCGCCCTGCCCCGCCATCCAGGCGGCGCTTCCCGTTCCGGCCTTGACCGTCACGTTGTGCGCGGACGAGTGCGTGTTCGTGACCCTGATGAGCGTGTGCTCGGGGTCGACGTTGTTGATGACGACACCGTTGGTGACGAGCGTCGAATCGATCGTGGTCCCGGCCGGGTCGGTGAGGTGACCGTTCGGGACGAGGGGCGTGTACGTGACAGCAGTGCGAGGCATGGAAGGACTCCCGGGGTCTGGGTCTGAGGCGGCGACGAGGATCACATCGGCGGAGGACTACGCCGGGTCGATGAACGCCACGGCGATGCCGGTCGGGCGCAGGAGCTTCGCCCCGTACACGTGGAGGCCACGGATCGCGTCCGCGATGGTGTCCTGCAGGCGCAGTGCCTCGGTCTCCAGGATCTGATCCGCGTAGGTGATGGCGCCCGGGTAGCCGGCCTGGATGACCTGGGTGTCACCGGTCGGGTTGGGCGCGTTGTTCGACATGAGGATGTCGAAGCCCGCGGCGCGGCCGATGTACCCGTTGCGGAGGCCCTCGCTGGAGCCGCTCGCGTCCGCACGGACGAAGCGGTCGTCCTGCAGCAAGGACGCTTCGAGCTCCGGGGTGATCACCGCGTAGCGGCCCTCGGTGGGGGCGCTGGCACGATTCAGCTTGGCCCGGAGCGGAATGAGGACCTTGTTGTAGGCGTCCGTCGGGGTCGTGAACGTGTTGACCGGCGCCCCGGTGGATCCGACGGTGTTGGCGGTCGCGACCCCGGTGTAGAGGTTCGCCACGTAGCTGTCCGCCGCGTCGCGCATCTTGTACGCCGAGTTCTGCGCCATCTTCGTCATCGGGTTGACGCGGGCCTGGGCCTTGTCGACGTCGTCCAGCTTGAACGCGAAGAACTTCTTCCGGTCGATGATCAGGTCGACGCCGGCGGTCTCGATGTCCTCGTAGTTGAGGGAGACGTTGGGGTCGTAGTCGCTGACCGTCGGGTCGCCGATCGTCGTGATGTGCACCGACTGGCCGTAGTTGGCGATCTCGCCCTCGTAGTCGCTGTTGACGAGCTGCGGCTGGGCGTAGACGAGCGAGTTCCGGAGAGCGTCGAGGAGCATGGCGCTCCAGATCTCCGGCTTGAAGTTGGCGACAGACAAGGGAGGCTCCTAGGGTCAGCCTCCGCCACCCAGGTAGGCGGCGAACCGGCCTTCCTTGACGGCTTTGGCGATCTGTTCGGGGGTCATGCGCTTGCGGTCCGCTTCGCCCAGTTGCCGCTTTCCGCCGCCAGCCCCGTCCATCGGCGCCCCACCTGCGGGGGTGGGCTCCGGCCCCTTCGGCTCCGGCGCCTTGGCCGCGAGCTTGGAGTTGGCCTCGACTGCCGCCTTCACCGCATCGCCGACCGCGGCGTCGAGCCCGTCCGAGCTGGGGTCGAGCTTGGCGATGGCGTTGGCGAAAGCGCGGGAGTCGAGGAGTGCGTCGGGGTCGCCGCCGTGCCTCGATGCCGTCTTGTAGACGGCGAGTTCGACCTCTGTCTGGCGGGCGCGATCGTCGGACGCCTTGGTCCGGGCCTGCTCCTCGGCCAGTTGCTGGGCGAGCTCTTCGGGGGTGGGCGGTTTCGCTTCGTCGGTTTCCAGTCCGAACGCCTTGGCCACCCGCTTCATGAGGGTGTCCTGGTCGTCCTTGGCCTTCTGTTCCAGGGCTTCGCGCTTGGCCTTCTCGGCTGCGACGTCGCCTCGGAGGTTTTCGACGAGGCGCTCGAACTTGGCCGGGTCGAAGTCGCCCTTGAACTCCGGGGTCTTCCCCTTGGGTTCGTCGGCGGGCTTCGGCTCGGTGGCCGGTTCGGGCGTGGCGGGTGCGGCCGGCTCTGGCGGAGTCGGTGCGGCCGGGGGTGCGGGCGGGGTGGCCGGCTGGGTGCCGGTGTCCGGGGTCGTTCCCTCGGGTGCTGCGGGCTGGGCGGGGGTGCTCATCTCGGTGCCTCCTTGGGCGGCCTACACGTTGTTGCGGCGCCTTGTCCGCTGGCGTGTTGACCCAGATGTTAACCCTGAACCCACTCCAATGCTGCACAATCGAAGGTCATAGCGCAAGATGTCCTTAGATTCAAAGGCTGGGAGGGGTGGGGGATGGCAGTCAGCAGCAACCAAATCGCCGCAGCAGCACGCCAACAGCCCGCCGCCCTCCGCCGCATCGAGCAACGAGCCGCCAACGCAGCCGGGCAACCCCTCGCCATGGCCATCGCCGCAGCCCAACGCGACGCCACCCGACAATGGGTCCAAGCCACCGACCGAGGCGCACCAACAACGACCGCCCTCCAACGCTTCATTGCCGCCATCAAGAAGGCGCTCACTGAAGCGTTCCGGGGTGCCGGGGCGGAAGCCCGGGACGTAATCCGGCAGGCAGCGTTCAACGCCGCGCACGTCAGCGCCCAGCAGGCGTCCGCGCTCGCCGCCGCCATGCGAGCCCAACCCACCCCCTACAACCAGCCCACCATCGGCCCCGAGGCCGCAGCAGCCGCCGACGCCGTACCCGCAGCCGTCGAAGAGGAACGCCAGCACGCCGTAGCGCTGCTAACAGCGGCGAACCTGACCGCGCTCGGGCTCGCCGGGGTGACAGGGGTGTTCAACCGGGCCCGGCGCGCCGTCGGCCGCATCACCCGGCACGCCGCCGTTGCCGTCACCAGCGCTGCCGCCCACGCCGTAGCCGCCGTAGCCGCAGCAATCGGACCCACGATCCGCCAGCTGTGGGTGGCCGAACCCGGTGCCTGTGCTGCCTGTGCCGCATACGCAGGCCGCAGCGTCCGACCTGGCCAAAGGTTCCCGGGCGGCCTCAGCCTCAACCCGGCACGGACAGTGTTCCCGACGCCACTGGAGGGTCCTCCGCGGCACCCGCACTGCCGCTGCTGGCTGCTCCCCTACTCCCCCGACTGGCAGGTCGACGGCACCCCGCTGCCCGCCCTGCTGCGCCAGTACGCCCGCCCAGGAGGTCGCAATGTCTGACGGATACATGGGCAAGGACAAGTGGGAGACCTTGCGCGCCCTGCACGCCGACGGGCTCGGGCGTAACGCCATCGCCCGCGAAATGGACATCGCACCCGCCGCCGTCTCCCGAACCGCCGCACGCCTCGGGCTCACGTTTGACCGGTCGAAGATCCAGGCCGCAACTGCGGCGCGCCTCGCCGACCTTGCCGAGCGCAGGTCGCTCCTCGCCGAGGACCTCATCACCGATGCGGAGAAGCTGCGCGCCCAGATCTGGCAGCCCCACCTGTACTGGGACTGGGGCGGCAAGGACCACGACTACGACGACAAGCTCGCCGACGAGCCCACACCGGGTGACAAGCGGGCCCTGATGGGCGCGGCCGGCATGGCCATCGACCGGTCGCTGAAGTTGGCCCCGGCTGAGGAGTCGTCGGGCCTGGACGCGGCAAAGTCGATGCTGGGCAGCCTGGGCGAGGCCTTGGCCGCGTACTCGCGCTCAGCTGACAGCGCGGAGGAGCAGCAGGCCGAGGGCGAGCAGGCGTAGCCGTGCTGGATACGTTGCCGCTCTCACGCAAGCAGATCCGGTCTGTTGCCGAGTCAACGACGAAGATCTCTTGCTGGGAAGGTGCGATCCGGTCGGGGAAGACGATAGCTTCGCTGCTGAAGTGGCTGATCTTCATTGCGAACGCGCCGACCACAGGCGAGCTGGTGATCATCGGCAAGACATCGCAGACAATCCACCGCAACCTGTTCCTGCCGCTCCAGGATCCAGCCCTGTTCGGGGAGCTCAGCAAGCTAATCCACTACACGCCCGGCGCACCGACCGCGACAATCCTTGGCCGGCTCATCCACGTCATCGGCGCGAACGACGCCAAGTCCGAGCCGAAAATTCGTGGCATGACGTTGTGCGGGGCCTACGTGGACGAGGTGACCCTGGTCCCGCAGGTGTTCTTCGAGCAGCTCCTGGGCCGCATGTCCGTCCGCGGGGCCCAACTGTTCTGCACCACCAACCCGGATAACCCGGCGCACTGGTTCATGCGGGACTGGTTGTCACAGGAGGGCACGAAACCGCTCAGGCGCTTCAGCTTCACGATCGACGACAATCCGTTCCTCGACGAGGACTACGTCCGCGACATCAAGGCCATGCATGAGGGCTTGTTCTACCGCCGCTTCATCCTCGGGGAGTGGGTGGCCGCCGAGGGTGCCATCTACGACGCCTGGGACCGGGACCGGCACATCGTCACCGCGCTACCGAAGGCTGGCATCCACCGTTGGATCAGCCTGGGTGTCGACTACGGAACGAAGAACCCGTTCCACGCCGTCCTCCTCGGCCTGGGTGCCGATCGGAAGCTGTACGCGGCAGCGGACTGGCGATACGACTCCCGGCAGCACAAGAAGCAGCTCACCGATGGCGAGTACTCCCAGCGCATGCGGGCCTGGCTCGGTGACGTTCCCGGAATCGGCCCAGTCCGTCCGCAGTTCGTCACCGTCGACCCATCCGCGGCAAGCTTCAGTACGCAGCTACGCCGGGACAAGCTCACCCCGACCGCGGCGAAGAACGACGTCATGGACGGCATCCGCACCGTGTCGTCCCTCCTCGCCGCGAACAAGCTCCTCGTCCACGCCTCCTGCAAGGACCTCATCACCGAGATCGGCGGCTACTCCTGGGACGACCAAGCCGCCCTACGCGGCGAGGAACGCCCCATCAAGGTCGCCGACCACGGTGTCGACGCCCTCCGCTACGCGATCTTCACAACCCGCGCCCTGTGGCAGCGCCAGCTCGCCCTCGCCGCCTAACCCTGAGAGGACCTCTCATGCCGCTGCCTCTGCCTGGGAAGACCCCATGGCCGCCGCCCGCTTTGGAGATTCCGCACTCCGACATGGACATGTGGCGGGCTTGGTACTCCGGCAACACCGATCACCTGGCCGCGGTGTACGGCGGGCCGGCGAACTATCGGGCGAACTCTGTGGCCCGCCAGTTTTTCGAGGCGGACCAGCGGCGGGCTGGCGGGGATGGGCTGCGCATGTTCTGGGGGCAGGAGCCCTCTCCGGGCCAGCAGGCCGCCAAGCTCCACGTTCCGATCGGTGCGGACATTGCCGAGATGTCCGCGAACCTACTGTGGGCTGATGTGCCGCAGGTGACCGTGGACAACGATTCGACGGATGCGGCGACGGCCAAGACAACCCAGGCGCAGATTGGCCGGTACCTCGACGACCGCGGCCACGCCAAGCTCCGGGAGGGGGCCGAGCTGGCCGCAGGCTTGTCCAACGTGTTCCTGCGGGTCGTGTGGGACACGGACTTGCGGCCCCGGCCGTGGCCGGACGTGATTGCCCCGGATGCGGTTGTCCCGGAGTGGCGGTGGGGCGCCTTGGCGGCGGCGACGGTGTGGCGGGAGCTGGACCCGGTGAAGGACGGCAGCGAGGTGTGGCGGCTGCTGGAGCACCACACACCGGGCGTGATCGAGTACGGGCTGTACCGGGGTGACACGGGCACGCTCGGCCAGCGCATGGATTTGGGCGACCACCCGGACTCCGAGTACCTCGCGAAGCGCACGGACGGCGAAGGCAGGCAGTCGACGGGGATCCCCCGGCTGTTGATCACGCACATGCCGAACCTGTTGCCGAACCGGGTGTGGGACGGGCTGCCTGGCACGGCGGCGTTGGGACGCTCTGACTTCGCCGGGATCGAGCCGATGATGGATGCCCTGGACGAGTCGTGGACGTCGTGGATGCGGGACCTGCGCCTGGGCAAGGCCCGGGTGGTGGTGCCGCAGACGATGCTCGACACGGCCGGGCCCGGCCAGGGCGCCACCTTCGACCTGGACAAGGAGCTGATCGTCGCCCTGTCTGGGCTGCTGGGTGCGGAGACGATGAGGGACTCCATCACCGAGGTCCAGTTCAAGATCCGGGTGGAGGAGCATGAGCGCACGACGAAGGCGCTGCGCCTGCAGATCCTGTCGTCGGCCGGGTACTCGGCGCAAGGCTTCGGTGAGGCGGGGACGATCGCGGCGACGGCCACTGAGGTTGTGGCCCGCAAGGAGGAGTCGCTGACCACCAGGGGCACGAAGATCCTTTACCAGCGGCCGGCGCTCATCGAGTTCCTGACGACGATGATGATGGTCGACGTCACGCACTGCGGGGCGAAGGGCCTCGACCCGGCCGCAGAGCTGACCGCGTCGTGGCCGCAGGCGGTTCAGCCGGACCAGGAGGCCACCGCGCGGGCCCTGTCGCTGTTCGATTCGGCTGGGGCGATCTCCACGTTCATGAAGGTGAAGATGCGCGAACCGTCGTGGGATGACGCAGAGGTCATGGCCGAGGTGCAGCGGATCCGCGAGGACAAGTCGGCGCCGGTCCCGGCCGGCGACCCGTTCAACACCCGCGGCAGGGAGCCTGGCGAGCTGAACGACGAGGAACAGGTCGACGACGGCGAGCCGGATGTTGGCGCGGACGAGGGTCAGGACGAGGAACTGAAGGGCGGGGGCTCGGAGGAGAAGCTGGCCGCTTAGCGGCGGCGCGCTGCCCTCCGGCGCGGGAGTGTCTTGTACGGGGCGCGTCGCTCGTTGCGGTGCGCCCATTTGCGGGCGAAGCGCTGCTTCGTGGCGAACGCCCAACGCCACTGTGCTTTGGATGCGAATCGGTGCTGCCTGGCCACAGTGATGATCACCTCCTTGGGTGGGATCTCACCAACAGCCTTCCCCGCGATCGGCGTTCCCCTACGCTCGGCGGACGACTGAGCGTGGAGGGGGTGGCATGGCCGGCTGTAGGGATTGCGGGACGTGTACGAAGCCGGGGCTGGCCCGGATGGGGCAGAACTGGGCGGTGGGGTTCATGCATTTGATGACGTGCGGGATTTCGTGGGCGGTGAAGCGGGGCGCGATGCGCAACTGCCCGCAATGCCGCCACCTCATGTCCCGGCATGAGCGCCGGCGTGATGGCTCGTTCATCGACTGACGTGCGAAGGCCCGCCCCGAGTTGGGGCGGGCCGGTTGCTTGCTGGGTGCTGGTTCGCACGTCTTACTCGTCGTCGTTGTCGTAGCGGGTATCCCAGTAGCGGTCGTCGGCGCGGGCGGCTTCGGCGCTGGTCTCTTCCCAGGCGGGGAGTGTCGGGGAGGGTGCGGGCCCGCCACCGACAGGCGACGGGCCCGACGAGACGGGGGCCAGTCACTGGCGCGCCCGCGCCGTCTCGATGACCTCCAACTGCTGTACTGCCGGGAGGTGGTGAAGGAACTCCGCGTCGCCGTATGCCTCGCGCTTGGCGGCGAGGGCGTCTCCCTCGGTGGTGGCGGTGAACGCGATCCACGTGGCGGTGCACCAGGGGTCCTCGGGGTGGAACCGGTGGAGACGTCCGTGGGAGAAGCACCAGGCGAACATGATCGGCGTGGGCTGGTCGGTCATGGTCAGGATTCCTTTGGGGCGTTGGCAAGGTCGAGTAGGACGGCAACGTGGCAGGGCAGGGGTTCGGCGCACCAGCACATGAGGTCCCTGCCGTGGAGGTCGCGGGTGATCCGGTCCAGGAGGGTGGGGTGGGTGTGAACCCACGTCTCGTACAGCTCGACGGCGAGGGCGTGGGCGTCGGCCTGGCTGTTGGCGAGGATGTGGTCGTTGTAGCCGAGGGGCTTGTACTGGTTGGCGTGACCGGCCCACTGGACTGCCCAGCCGGTGCCGGTGGAGGTGGCGATGACGGTCCACGGGTTCCCGAACGGGGTGCCACGCCCGACGTAGGCGGCGTCGGCCGGGGCGCGCCATCCCTTGATGCGGCGGCGCTGGATACGGGTCGGCACGTCAGGACTCCTTCGGGGTGGCGGGAAAGATCTCGGAGTGGTCGGCTTTCCACTTCAGCCAGTGCGGCATCGGCTCCTCGCTGACCGTGTGGCACAGGTCCATGACCTGCTCTAGAGACAGCGGGCCAGCGTTCTTGGCGTACTCGTGCTTGGTGCCGCGCAGGGTCGGGCCAGAGGGAACGAAGAGCGGCCCGTGCTCCCATGAGCAGCGCCGGTATCCCCAGTCGTCGGGCCCGTACTTGATGAAGATCGTGGTGTTGCAACCGGAGTCGACATCTAGGGGGCGTTCGGCGAGCTTGCGGTGGTAGCTCTCCCGGAACCAGTGGTGCTTGTACTCCTCGATGAAGCTTCCGATCATCTCTGCTTCGGCGTCGGTGGGGCGTTCGGTACTGCCCCAGCTGTACTTGCTGGTGTCGACGTCGATGTAGGCGGCGATGTACTTCCACCTGGGCTTGAAGCTGGTGACGACGGGGATGCGGAGCACGGTGAGCGGGTCGTTCCGCTTCGCGTCGGTATCGAACGGCCAGGCGGTCACGGCGTCTCCTTGCGGGTTCGGGCTGCACTCCGGGCGCGCATGCGGGCGAGGCGTTGGGTGTTGGTGGGCTGCTCCCAGGCGTGTGCGCCCTGGGAGGCGACGTAGCGGCGGCCGTGGTGATGGCGGGCGGTACCGCACCACCGGCAGCCGTCCGGGTTCGGGGCCGTCTGGTGACGGATGACGGCGCTCACGACAGGCCCTCGAACTCCCCGAACGGGACCGTGGCCCGCGGCAGGGTCTGCGGGACGATGACGGCGTTGTCCGGGAGCCGGTCCCGAAAATGGGTGGGGATCTCGCCCTGGCACATCACGTCGTTGGATGTGAGCTGCCGGCCGTCGGCGAACCGGAACGTGAACATGGCGCCGCTGAAGCCAAGAAACTGGGGCGGGCTGGTTGTATCGAGAGGCTTGACGATGTAGTGCCAGCCGTCTACTCGGGCGACCGGGGCAGCAGCGTGCCGGCCTATGGCGGGCATCTCGCCGCTCTCCGCCCAGCGAGTCTTCTCCTCCCAGAACTTGCAGGTGAAGCAGGCGCCGGTCTTGCAGCACGATCGAGGTGTGGGTGCGGTCATCGCTGCGTCCCCCTCGGGCAGATGCAGTCTGGAGCGTCGGAGGCGGCGGCCGGAACCAGCACCTTCTCGCACGGGTCGATCTCATGCCCGTCGCGGTAGTACGTCGGGCCTCCGTGCCAGTAGTCCGCCTGAATTCCGGCACGATTCAGCTGGGCTTCGGTCATCTCCCGCACAATGTGTTCGGTCGCGGCGTGTGCATCGTCACGGCGGGCGCTGTCGGCCATGGTCAGTTCTCCTTCGGGGTGGGTGAGTGGATGGCGGAGTCAGAGGAGGTTGCCGTCACAGTCGATGTGCTCGCCGTCCGGGGCGAGGTGGGGGCCGATGCACTCGCTGTGGTCGGGCTGCGGCAGCTGGTCGCCGTCGGTCTGGGGTTCGGAGCTGGTCACGAGGAGACCTCGGTCCACTCGCCCGCCCGAACCGTCCGCTGGACGAGTCGGGAGTTCGGCCACATCTGCTGGCATCGAGCCAGCCTGGCGAGCGATTCCGTGAGATCCGGCGACGGGTCTAGAACCCGCTGTCCGTACTCGTTGTCCGTTGCGATCCCGTACTCGACGCCGGCCAAGCCCTCGGCAAGGTCAGCGGCCCCGGATGGGTCGATGCCGAGCCGCTTCCAGTGCGTGGCCTCGGCTTCTGCCACCGTCTTGGCGTCGAGGCGTGCACGGCCACGAAGCGCGGGCGGTGCCGCCTCGACCGGAGTCGTCCCGAGGAGTGGCCCCTTGAGGTCGTCGACGAATACGAACTTCTTGCCGTCCTCGTTCGTCCACACCCGGGCCATCGCTGCGTCGTGGAGGCGCTCCTCCAGTTCGGCAACCCGGGCTTCGGCCTTCTCTGCACGGCCACGCCACCGCGCCTTGCCGTCCTTGTGGTGCTCGACCTCGCGGCGAAGCTCGGGCAGGGCGTTCCGGTCCAGGTGATGCAGCCGGGCGCTCAGACTGCCGATCTCGTCGTCCCGCTCGGCAACCTGATCCGAACCGTCGGAGAGCGCCGTCCGCAGCCGGTCCACCTCGGCCAGCAGGTCGGGCACGGCGTTCCGGGCGCTTGCCGCGAACTGCATGTCAGCCTCGGATGCACCGTCGGCAACCAGGAGCACACGAGCTCCGGTCCGCCCGTCGCGCAGCGTCTCGACGTAGACCAGCGGCTGGCCGTTCTCGTCGTCAGCCACCAGCCAGGGGCCTGCCGTGACCTCGTCCAGCTTCCGGTTTCGGATCTGCGCCCAGCGGTCAGAGGTCATCGGGGTCTCGGTCATCAGCTGTCCTTCTGCGAGTGGATGGTGCGCCAGGCGGCGCGGCGGGTGCTGTCGGTCAACCGGGCCTGGCCGTAGAGGCGGAGGCGGCGTTCGGCGAGCAGGGCACGGATAGCGGCGCGTTGCTCCGGGGTCGGGGCGAGGGCGTTGAAGTCCGCCTCAGGCAGCCTCCGCGTAGGCGGCCTGAAAGAAGGCCGGCTGGGCAAGGAACGCGGTCTGCTTGTACGTGGCGAGCCCGATGTACAGCGACAGATCGAAGGGGCTGTACGCGGCGACGTGAATCCAGCGGCCGGTCGTGCGGTGCTGCGCCCAGACCATGAGCGGGGGGCGGCCGTTCGCGGCGACGTAGGCCTTCTTTACGTGCCGGCCGTACCAGGATTTGAACCCGTCCTTGAGGTCGTCTGCGCCGAGCCGCTCCAGCAGGTCCCCGGTACGGATGAGCGTGCCCTGCTCGACTGCGGCGGCGACCAGTCCCGAGAGGCACCGGTAGCCGAGCGACTTCGTCATGGTGCGAGCTGCGCGGTGGGTGCGGGCGATGTGACGGCTGGCGTTCATGTGGTTCCCCCTCGGGCTTGCTGTGTATATACACACCGTAGACCCTGGTGCATATACACGACAACCCCTACAGTGAAACTCATGCATATACAGGACTACGCTGGCGCCATGGCCAAGCAGAACACCGAGAAGCACACCCCTCTACGCCCGCTGCGCATCCCCGACGACGAGTGGGAAGCCCTCGGCCAGGCCGTCGGCGACCGCAACCGCACCCGCCTCATCCGCGAATACATCCGCTGGCACCTCCGCTGGCCCGGCAACACCCAGCCCGGCCGCGCTCCCGAACAGACCGGCGGTCCCGGCATCAGCTCGAAGGCCACTGAAGAGAAAGAGGCGCAGGCGTGAACAGCCTCAGCGAGGTCGACGCTCTCGCGGCCGAAGCGCACGCCGGGCAGGTCGACAAGATCGGGGTTCCGTACATCGAGCACGTGCGCGCGGTCGCTGCCGGTCTCGCACCGTTCGGTGACGAACTCGTCATGGCGGGCTTGTTGCACGACATCATCGAGGACACCGACTGGACCGCCGATCGGCTGCGCGAGGAGGGCCTCTCAAATCGTGTCGTCTCAGCAGTCGAAGCGGTGACCAATCAGAAGGGCGTGCCCTACGAGGAGAAGATCCGCCGCATCGTGGCGAGCAGCGACGCCACTCTCGTGAAGATCTCGGACAACGCGCACAACAGCCATCCCGACCGGGCCGCGCAGCTCCCCGAAGAGAAGCGAGCCCGGCTTGCCGCGAAGTACCGGGCAGCGCGCGACGTCCTGTGGGCCGCCGCAGACGACCGCGGCATCGAAGCCATCATCACGATCGTCAACCCATCGCTCTTGGACGAGCTCCAAGAGCGGCGGCACACCGAGGAGCCCTCATGACCGCCGCCCTGGTGGCCTTCCTGCGTGCCCGGTTCAGTGAAGAGCTGGAGTCTGCCCGATACGCCAGCAACGTGATGGCCACCCAGTCCGAGCGCCTCGGCGTGAAACCCGAGGTCGCCGCCCGGCAAGGCCGGTTCTCCGTCGCCAACGCCGAAGCGCACCTGGCCCTGCTCGACGACACCGTGATCCCGTACCTGGACACGGCAGGACCAGGCGGGCGGAACGCCGAGTACCAACTTCGGCTCCTCGCCGCCCCGTACATCGAGCACCGCGACTACCCGCACGACTCCGACCAGCCCGGGAGCCCTGCATGACCGAAGCCCTCGTGCAGTTCGTGCGTGACCGCCTCGACGAAGACTACGAGGCGGCGCGACTCACGCTCGGTATCAACGTCATGGCTCGCGTCCGGCGCGGCGAGTCCGCGCCACGCTGGGTGGCTAGCCCAGAAGGGGACGCCGGAATTTGGGACACCGATGGCACTCCGCGCGTGAAATTCGCGTGGGCGCGGGAGCGTGACCACATCGTCCGCCATGACCCTGTCCGCGTCCTCCGCGAGATCGCGGCGAAGCGGCTCATGCTGGACGAGGCCCTAGCCAGCCGTCACCACATCAGCTCTGACCAGTACGAGACCTGCCCGCGCGCCACAGAGGCCGACGGGCTCGACGCCACACAGTTGGCCGCGCTGACCCGCCTCAACGAGGAGCAGCGCCACGAGTCCGGCCGCGAACCCACCTGCTGGGACAGCTGCGGCCGAGACGCCAGAGTGCACCGCACCCTCGAACTCCTGGCCCTGCCCTACGTCGACCACCCCAACTACATGCAGGCTGTGCTCGCCGGCCAGGCATAGTTCCGCCGATCCGCCCCGTCACGCCTCCCTGACCGGGCAGACTGCCTTCATGGGCGCGAGGTACACGGTGCATGGCAAGACCCAGCAGGAGTGCCAGCAGGCGCTGGACGACCTGTGCCGGCTCCTCGGCGCGGTACCGACGACACGGCCGATCGACCCGGCCGGCCGCGGATGGATCGCACGCGCCGTACTCGAAACGACGGAAGCCCCGGACCATCAGGTCCGGGGCTCAGTCATGCAGTGATCTAGCAGTCATCGCGGCAGGTTCGCGCGGCTACTTTCATCGCCGCCTCGATGGCCGCCCGCCCGGATGCTTCGTCATACCGCTGGAGTGCCGCGGCAAGGATACCGGCCTGCTCATGGTCAGGGGCCTTATCGATCTGCGGTGCGTAAGAGAAGACGGCGGCGTCGGACGGGGTGCGGTCATCGCCATGCGGATCCCGGTCGGATGCCCATGGTTCCGGCCAGCCGTCGGGTAGTCCGCTGGATTTGGTCCACACGTACACATTCACGCGTGAGGCGCCGAGGATGGGATTCGCCGTGCGGGCCGCCTCGACGATCGACAGGGCCACGTCCCATTCAGGGACGGAGCGGTCAGCCTCGGTGAATCCGGCAGCTAGGCGGGTGCGGGCGGGCGCTTCGCTGGTGATCCGCCATGCCCAGGCTTTCTCGTTCATCGGGCTCCTATGCGCTGGCGGCCGGCTCGTCTGGCTCGGTCCAGTAGTTCTCGTCGGCCTGCGTGATGCCCTCGCAGTAGCAGCGGGGGGCCGCGGAGTCGGCGTACTGGGGGCATTCCTTGTAGTGCTCGGAGGGCATGTCGTCCTTTCAGTCGGCTCGTTTGTTCCGTCTTACTCGTCTTCTGGTGCTAGTGGATGGAAGACGGCGATTTCGTGGCGGGTGTGACTGATGTGACCTGTGCAGGGGTCAGCCGCTTCCCGTGTTCCGGGTGTTGGCGATGACGCCGCGGGTGCTGGTCGTGATGCTGCGCGGGCCCTGGCGGGGCGCGGTTTACAGTCCCAGTACGTGGTAGGGGAATTCCTCGCTCTCCCAGTGGACGCGGCTGTTGTTGATCCAGTACCAGTGGAACGGGAAGTCGCTGACACCCAGGTTGCGTAGGGCGACGGCGCGGTGGTGACCGTCGGCGACGTACACGTCGGTGGGGTAGCGGGCTGAGATCCCGAGCTGAATGGGGACGGTGAGGCCGCGCGTCGGAATCGACTCCTCCAGCTCCTCGATGATCCGCCGGTCCTTGTCGCGGCGGTTGAACCGTTCCTCGGCGTGCCGCCACTTGCGGTACTCGGTCGGCCGGATCTTCCGGTCGCTGAGCATCTCGACCGGCATGCGGCCCAGGTACTTGCCCATCAGGACTCCTTCGAGTGGTTGGTGGTGTGGGCCCACAGGCCGCGGGTGTCGGTGGTGATGCTGCGCTGGTCGTGGGTGATGGTCACGGGGCCGTTGTAGTGCTGGTGGACAGTCGGCGGGGCGGCTTCGATGGCGGCCTTGGTTCGGCCGACGAGCCGACTGATCGCAAGGACGACGACCGCGGGGGCGCCGAGGACGACAGCACACACGACAGGGTCGGCGTAGCCGGAGGCGAGCATGACGAGAGAGGCGGTTCCACCGACCATGACGGTGGTGGCACCCCCGGCAAGCATCAGGGCGCTGGCATCCGTGGCGCGCTGGGACATGGGGGGTCGTCCGGGTTGGGTCACGGGCGGGGCGGAGCCGATGGCAGGGAGCGGGGTGTCGTCGCGGTAGGCCAGGGGCTTCTCTCCGAGCGCCTCGTTGACCGCGGCAGCAAGCAGTCGAGCCTGGTCCATGACGGGGTCGGGCTGCCCGGGGCGGGTGGGCTGCTGCTCGGGCAGCTGCATGACGGGGTCTCCCTTGGTGGGTTAGGCGGCTTCGGTGAGGTCGGCATCGTCGGCGACGGTGTCGATGTGGTCGGGGTGAGCCCAGATGCCGCGGTCGACGTCGACGGCGCGGCCGTCGCGCTTGAGGCGGGTGAGTGCGTTCTTCACGGCGCTGACGGTGAGGCGGGTTTCCTGGGCGATGACGTTGCGGCCGGCGGGGCGGGCGCGCTGGAGTAGGAAGTTGTAGACGGTGTCGTCGGTGCCGGCGGGGGCTTCGGCTTCGATCGCTGCGGCTGCGGCGGCAATAGGGTCGGCGCTGCTGGCTGCGGGGATGGCGGGCATGGCGTCGTCCGGCAGTTCCACGGTCTCGCCGCGGAGCCTGGCGGCCAGTCGTTCGAGGCGCTCGGTGTACGCCTTGCCAGTGCAGGCGGCGGCCGACAATTCGAGGGTGGGAGTGGTGCCTGTGGTGGCCCAGTGCGCGGGATCCTGGTCGAAGTGGGCGCGGAACATTGCCTGCCGGTTGTCTGGGCCTTTGATGTAGCCGAGGCCGGCGGTGGAGGTCCCGTCGGGCCAGTACATCGGCAGCTGGCTGGGGTTGACCTCCCAGCCGGGCAGGCCGATGGAGTCGGTGAGGGTGGACGCGGTGCGGAACATGACGGTGTTGCCGGACTGCAGTTGCTCACGAATGTCGGTGCTCTCGGGGCCGGAGCCGTACATGTTGGCTTTGGGGCCTTGAAAGACGAGGCGCAGCTTGATGCCGCATTTGCGGGCCATGAGCACGATTTCGAGGATCAGGGCTGGCGCCCCTGGCTGGGCGAGGACGCGGTGGGCTTCGTCGATGGTGACGGAGATCAGCGGGTCGGGGTCGTTCACTACGAAGTGGTCGCGGCCGCGCAGCTTGCGGCCCTTCGTGTCGATGAACTCCATCATCGAGTAGCGTCCGGACCGCTCGTACATGATCTTGCGGACTTCGTAGAGCATGGCGAGGCCGCCCTGGGCGGTGTCCTCATACCAGTCGACGGCTTCACGCCAGCGGGGCAGGGATTGTCCGCCCTGCGGGTCGCAGACGAACGACACGATGCCGTTGTGCCGCTCGGTGCCGAGAAGCATGTCGAGGAAGCGTGATTTGCCACCGTCGGTCGCCCCGTAGACAACGGAGTGGACCGGGCCGGAGGGCTTCCAGAAGGCGTACCGCGAAGGGACGCCGTCGTAGAAGATCCCGACAGCTGCCTGCCCTGTGGCCTTGTCGAGGATCTGCGGTCCTGGGTGTGTGGTTCCGGCCTGCAGGGGGTTGTGGTCGAAAACGGCGAGAATCGCGCGCCGGGCGGACTTCCCGACGGCCTTCTCGATCTGCAACGCCTCTTCGGGCAGGTCGAGGTCTCCGGCGATGTCGTGGGCGGCGGAGACGGCCTTCCTCCAGTTGCCCTTCTTCAAGACGATGACGGCGGTCCACCCGTAGTCGGTGGTGACGACGTCGACAAGCTTCGAGCCCGGCAACGAGCCATCGACGCCGGCGACATTGTCCTGCCACAGCTGCATCTGCTCGCTGAGTGTGGGTGCGGGGGCGGCGGTCTTCTTGCCACGGCGCCACCAGTAGATGCCGTGGCCGACTCCCCAGGCGACGAGGAGGGCGGGGTAGGGGCTGTTGCCGGGCTGGAGGCCGCCGGTGGCTGCCATGGCGGTGACGAGGCCGCCGGAGGTGGTCGCGGCGGACGCGGCGGCGATGAAGTCGTTGCGGTTGGGGAGCTTTCGGCGGGGGCGCTTCTTGCCGATGCGCATCTCCCAGCGGCCCCAGGCGACGGTGGTGGCGGCTCCAGCCGCGGTGGCGGCGAGCGCGGTCTTCCATCCGTCGGCCGGTACGGCGAGGGCACTGCCCGCGATGGCCTGGGCGGCGGTGGCGTACAAGGGGGCCATGCCTCGGCGGGTGCGGTAGGCGTACCGCATCGCGCGCCGGGCGCCCTTGGTGGAGCGCTTCTTCTTGCGTCGGCCGCCCTTGCTGTCGGTGGCCGTCGCGACCTTCTCGACGGTGATTGTCTCGGGCATGGCGGCGTCTCCTCGTGATCTGCGGGGTGGGGGTTGGCGGCCCCGGTGGTTGGCCGGGGCCGCAGTTGGGGCTACGCGTCGGCGATGTAGGCCTGCTTGGCGGCCATGCGCCCGCCCTGCGCCGCAACGGCTTCCTGGATGTTGGAGTGCCGGTCGTGGATGTTCTTCGACGACTGGGAGGCGATGGCCGCGTTGTCGACGGCCGCCTTCTGCAGGGCCTGGGCTGCGGCGAGGGCCGCGGTGTACTGGTCGCGCAGGGCGTAGAGCTCCTGCAGGGTGCCGCCGTCGTCGCCGAACTCCAGGGCGGTGGCCTGCTCGATGGCGGCTTCGATGGCGCCGAGCTGCTCGGCTGCTCGCTGGGCGATGGCGCCGGCCTCTTCGGCGGTGACTCCGGCTTCGGAGGCGAAGCGGGCGACGGCCTGCTTGAGGGTGTCGACGCCGGTGATCTCGGGGATGGTGGCGAGTGCCATGGGGGCTCCTTCTGTGGTGGGTGTGGTGTCGGGCTCGGTGGTCTTGATGAGGGTCAGTCGGGGCAGCGTGGCCGCGGGGGTCGCCGGCTTGACGCTGGGCTTGGCCTTACTGGCCGGGGCGGGTGTTCCGTCGGTGGCGATGTCGTCACCGAGTTCGGGCTCGGGCTGGGCCTTGCCGAACTTGGCGGCGGCCCTCTTGCGGGCCTTGGGCCACTCGCGCTTCCAGCCGCGCATGAACCCCTTGAGGAACGACCCGGATGCGGTTGCCCCGGTGGCCGCCCAGGCGGCGAGCTTCGCGCCGGTCCGTCGGCCGTTCTTCTTCGAGGCCTTGGCCAGGCGCTTCTTGTGCTTCGCCGAGACGGCGTCCATGCCGTTCTCGATGGCGCGGGCACAGGCGTAGGCGATGGCGAGGAGCAGAATCAGTCCGAGCACGGTCAGCCCCCCATCAGCAGAACGGCGAGGGAGCCGACCTGTGTGGCGATGAAGCCGAGAGCATTGGCGGCGCCTTCGCCGACAGCCCCGGGGATCATGACGACGAGGACCGGTGTGAGGGCGGCAAGGATCAGCGTCCGCGTCTGGACACCGGCCATGAAGTCGCTGATCAGCCACAGCAAGGCGGCCAGGGCCAGGGCGAACGTGATGCCGACGCCGGTGTACTCGCCGACGAGGGAGCTGACCATCCCGTCGATGCGGGTGACGAGGTTGTTGAGCATGAGGCCGAGCGGCGTGGACGCGAGACCGACCGAGGCGGCCAGGACGAGCACCACCTGGATCTGGGGGCTCTTGACCTTCGCGGCGAACTTGCTGATCCAGGGGAGGCGGTCGGCGACGTACAGCACGCCGGCTGCTCCCAGGCAGGTTCCGCCGGTTGCGGCGGAGATTCCTGCGTCAATGACGGGCATTTTCGGGTTCCCCCTTGCGGTTACGGTGCGTTAGTGGTTTCCTCGCGTGCGCGCGGGCGCGAGCAGGCGCGTTGAAAGTTCTTGGCTTGGCCCGGGACGGCTTGAGCCATCCGTTGAGCCATTACGGACGGTCAGGTTTCTGCGATGGACTGGCGGAGCTGGTCGAGGAGCTGGACGGCCTTGGCGGCTGCGTCCGCCCTCCGTGATTCGGGGAGCCGGGCGATGACTGCGCGGAGCTGATCCACCGCCACGGGGAGGGTCGTGAGAGGGCCTTGCTGCTCCGCGGCCCGGCGCCGGTCGCCCATGTGCTGGGCTGAGCGGGCCTGTCGTTCGGCCTGCCTGGGGCGCCGGGTGCGGGTGGCCATCTGTCCTCCTGTCGGTGGTGGATCTTCTTGACGTGGTCGCCGGGTCTGCTTGCCGGGTCTGCGAAAGTTCCGCTCACCGGGTCACTCACCGGGGTTGACCTGGGGGTTTTGCCGTGTTGACTGCTTCCGGCAGTCTCGGCGGGGACCAGAACCGTGGGGGTGCTGGTCCTCGCCGGCTATGCCGGTGTGCGTCACTCGCTTGTGGTGCCGGCCTTGGCTTCGTTGCTCTCGATGGCAGTCCATGCGTTGCGGACGCGCTGCTCGCGGGCCTTGAACCCGGCCTTCCGGAATGCGTCCTGAGCGGACCGGTAGGAGCGGGGCGGGTTCATGGCGTAGCGCAGCCAGCGCAGGACCACCGTGAGCTGTTCGTCGGAGATCGTGACGCCCGGTTCGGGCAGTTCGACGCCGGCAACGTCGGCAAGATCCTGCAGGGTTGCCAGGTCGCCGATGGGGGTCTCGCTGTCCGTGACTGCGTCCGATTCGTCCGCAGTCACGGGCTCGATGGTCACGGGCTCGATCTCCGCTTTGGCCTGTGTGACCACAGCGTGACCACCCTGGGAGGTGGGGGTGTGGCCACCTGCCGTGACCGCCGGGCGGGAGACGGCACCGACCAGGTTGCGTCCGGTGAAGGCCAGGGCCGCCTCTCCGTGCTCCTTGTCGGAATCCTTGAGACGCTTCTCGGCCTCGGCGCGTGCCTTGTTGATCTGCGCCTGGGCCTTGGTCAGCACCTCGGCTCGGGCGATCTGCCGGGTCATCTCCGCGAGGTGGCCGGCGGTCTCCGTCAGCACGTCTGTGTGCGCCTCGGACTGAAGGTGCCGGGCATCAGCCGCGGCAAGAGCTCGGGCGTTGCGGTCCGCGGCGGACTGCTCGGCGATGGAGGCCGCAGTTGCGGGGTCGGCGAGAACGTTGTTCACGAACAGGCGGAGCCCCATGAACAGGGCTGCTGCGACCGGCACGAACGCGAACACCTGGGCGTGGCCAAGGATCAGCAGCGTCGCCGTTGAGACGCCAACCGCCACAGCCGACAGACCGAGCATCACCCCCATGCCGACCTTCGACCGCTGCCGGATCGCAACCTCCGACATGCGAAGGGCGCCAATCCACAGGGCGTCGTACACGAGAGCGATGGACCAGCCGACAGCTACAGCATCGAAACCGTCGAGGCCGATCATCTGCCCGAGCTTTCCGCCAACGGTCACGGCGACCAGGGCCAGGGCTGCGAGGGTGAGCAGAGTCTCGACGACAGCGAAGACGTTCGGGCGGCGCGCCCAAGACTTCCTGATGCGGTTCATCGGGGCCGGTGTCCTTTCGGGTCAGGGGTGGTCGGAGTTCGGTTGGTACTGGAACTAGCGGCGCCGGGCGGCCTTCGCGTCGGCCTCGGCGGCGACGACCCGGTCGTGGGAGGCGAGGAACTCCTCGCTGTCCGGGTCGGTGGAGCTGTTGTTGAACCGGTCGTTGTGCTCGCTGCGCGCGTTCTTCGCGGCGACGGCCTCGGGGCTCTTGCGACCGAACATGCAGGGCTCCTTCTGGTTGCGGGTCCGGGTGGTCCGGGCCTCTCTGCCGACACCAGCCGGCGGGCTGGGGACGACAGGGCGGGCCGGGTCAGTCGCCGTAGTTCTCGGGAAGGCCGTGGCGCCGCAGCCACTCGCCCTCGTAGTCGCTACGGCCGACCGCCTCGAAGGAGGCGCGGGCGTCGTTGACCTCGTCGTCGGTCATCTCGGTGGAGGTCTTGTCGGCCCAGGTCTTGCCGGTGAGGTCGGGCCAGCGGCCGGCGGATCCCATGAACGGTCCTTTCGGGGTGGGTGGTCAGGTCAGCCAGGCCGCGGCGGGCCCGGCATTGACGCGGGTGGCTTGCCAGTCGGACCCGTTGTGAAGAGCCGGGTCGATGCGCGTGAAGCGGGTGGGGCCGATGGAGATGCGCCGGCCGTGCGGGTCAGACAGTTCCGCCCGGAGCTCGTCGTGCAGGACCTGGTCCACGTGGCGGAGGTGTGCTGAGAACGCGGCCAGGGCCCTGCGCTCGGTCAGGTCGGGGCCGATGGCGATGAGCGCTTCGCAGTCGGTCATGTCGGCGACGAGCAGTCCGTGCTGTTCGGTGAACCCGTCGGCCGCGGCGGGGGTGAAACTCTCGGGACGCGGGGTGGGGCCGTCCTCGGGCTTGTGGCCACAGAACCCGCAGCGCCGCGTACTGCCGTCGTTCTCTGCGGCACAGAACCAGCAGACCGTCACGGCGGCGTCCATCAGGCGGCGGCCTGGTAGCGGATGCCGCGGATCTCGTCCATCAGCCGCGGCGCGTCCGGGGTGGTCTGGTCGAGGTCGATCGCGGCGAGCATCACCGCCGTCATCTGGTCGTGGTCACCCGTCGACCAGGCCGCCCGGAACTCCGAGAGCAGGGACACGGCGAGCCGGTCGGGGTCGGCGACGGCGGCAGCCTGCTCGGCCTGGGCGACGGTGATGCTGGCCCGCCGCTTGGCGGCCAGGTCGGACACGGTCGCACCGTCGGCATCGGACAGAACGGCAAGTGCGGAACCGGAAATCAGGTACGGAGACATGGGGGTGCCTATCTGTGAGGTACGTGGATGAGGTGGAAAGCCGCGGTCGCACGGGTACGAGGGCGGTCACCGTGCGACCGCGGCAGCATGGGGGTTAGCGGCGGGCGCGGGCCAGCTGCCGGGCAGCCGCGGCACGAACGTCAGCGCCGTTCTCGTAGTCGCGGCGGCATGCGGCGGGGGTGGCCGGCTCGGCGACGATGGGGTTCTCGCGGGGAGTGGTCGGCTCTGCGGCCATGGCTACCAGTCCCCGAAGGTGCAGACCGGGCCGCATTCGCCACGGGCGTGCGGGCTGTTCGGCGCGAAGTGGCTGGTGATCTCGCGACTGGCGGGGTATCCACCGGTCCGCTCGCGCTCGTTGCGCGGGCCATTCCAGCTGATCGGCTCGGCACCGGCCTTGAGCTCGTCGCAGCGGGGGCAGCCGTCGATCTTCTTGCCGAAGTTCGGCTTGTGCGAGTGCTTGGTAGCCACCGTCACCACACCCAGTCGGGCTGAGGCGACAGGGCCGCCGCCGTCTCGAACGCGGCACGGGCACAGTGCTGGTACACGGCCAGCGAGCCGGCCGACGGATGGTCCGGGGTGGAGGCGATCTCGGCGGCGCGGGCCGCGAGACCCTCCCCGCGGTGCTGCTCCTCGAAGGCGAGCGCCGGGGCCGGGGCGGGAGTCATGCCGCCACCTCGCTCGGGGTGGTGCTCGGGTCGGACTTGTGTGCTGAAACGGCAGACTCGGGAATCCGAATCGATCCGCCGCCGCCCTCTATGGCGACACCCGGCTCGATCGGCTGTCCGTATCGGACGGCGGGCATCCGCCCTTCGGCGATCCACCGGTACACGGTGGCGGGGTGGACTCTCAGGCGGTCGGCGACCTCCTTCACACGCAACATCTAGGGCTCCATTCGCAGGCTTCGCGTCTGAGCACAACCGTAATGCTTATTCATCAAGGTAGCAAGCATGCGAGTCCATGCGAGTCCGAGGCACTGACCGAATGGATATGCATCAAGCGCTTAAGGTGGAGGTCAGAAGCCTGCGGGAACTCGACAACATGGCTGGAGATCGCCTCATGAGCGGGAAGTGGAACGGCGCGTCGAAGTCATACGTCGCACCGCAGGCACCTGGGATGGCGGACGCCTGGACGCAGGAGTCCGCAGGTCGGGGCGGGCAGCGGCTAACCGAGGTGGGCGAAGCCCCTCCCCCAGACGGTGTGCGCGCCGCCCTGCGCCTGCCACTCGGCGAACCGGCGATTGTGCGTCGCCGAGCGATTCACCTGGACGGAGAGGTCATCGAGCTCACCGACTCCTACTACCCGAAGCCCATCGCGACCGGAACGCCACTCGCGGAGCACAAGAAGATCCGCGGGGGTGCACCCACCCTTCTAGCGTCGCTCGGCTACCAAGCCGGCCGTGTCATCGAAGAGGTCGAGGCCCGAGGAGCAACCGCCGAGGAGGCGCAGCAGTTCGCACTGACGCCCGGCGCGCCCGTACTCACGCTGCTACGCACGAACCTGACCAACACTGGGCAGCCCTACGAAGCGATGGTCATGGTGATGAAGGTTCCGAGAGTTCTGCGATACGAGATGGAGGTCGACTGATGGCTGAACACGTGGACAAGAGGCCGCTCGCCGAGCGGATTGCCGCCGATTTGCGGGCGCGGATCATGGCGGGAGACCTGCCGTCCGGTCAGCAGCTCGGCTCGAACGCAGAGCTGCGGGACGAGTTCGACACCTCCAACGTCACCATTCAGCGGGCGCTGGCAATCCTCAAAAACGAACGCCTCATCGAGGGCAAGAACGGTGTGGGGGTGTACGTGCGGGAGCGACTACCGCAGATCATCACCCCGGCCTCGTACACCACCCCTGCCGGTTCGGGGCAGCCCTACAGCTGGATCACCCAGGCGCAGGAGCGTGGACAGCGCGGCAGCAACAAGGTCCTTTCAGTGGCGGAGGTAGCCCCTCCCCCCAGGGTGACGGCGGGGCTGACAGCCGGGGATAACGAGCCTGCCGTGCTGCGAGTTCGCCTCGGCCTTCTCGACGGCGAGCCGGCCGAGCTGGTGCACTCCTACTACCCGGCAGAACTGGCACGGGGGACCCGCCTCGCCGACCGCCGGAAGATCCCAGGCGGGTCGCCGACGCTTCTCGCCGACATGGGCTACCCGCCGCGCGAGCAGGTCGACGAGGTCGCCACCCGCATGGCGACGACCGAGGAGTACGAACTCCTGGAAATCCCCGGCGACACTCCCGTGCTGGAGATCTTCCGCGTCGTCTACAGCGACGATCACCGACCGATCGAGGTGACTGTACTGGTGAAGCCTGGCCACCTGTACAAGATGGGCTATCACCTGAGCATCTAGTCCCTCCGCCAACGGGGCCCCCAGCCATACCGGTTGGGGGCCCCGTTGCGCGCAGTCACGCACAAGCTTGATACCGATGCGAATACGGTCTACCGTCAAGGCGTGCCCAGTCCTCATGGAATCAAGGGGGGCTTCGTCGTACCGAAAGGGCAACGTGACGGACAAGACCGATCTCAAGCGCACCGCGCTCTACCGCCTGCGAGACGCGAGCGGTCAGCTGCTCTACGTAGGCATGTCGAACAACCTGAAAACTCGCTGGCACCAGCACTCGATCTCTAAGCCGTGGTGGCACCTCGTCGCCCGCAGGGACATCGAATGGCATCCCGATCGCCTTACGGCCGACGCCGCCGAGACGGCGGCGATCGCCACAGAGGGCCCTCTCTACAACATCGACAAGGTCCCGAATCCCACTTCGCGTACCGGCCACTACGACGACACCGCAGACCGCAAGAAGGCAAGGCGCCTGCTGAGGCGCGACGCAAAGCGGCACTACTTCCACGTCGGCCGGACAGTGCATGTGACTGTTCTCGCCGAGAGGTATGAGGTGTCCGCAAGGACGCTCTACTCGGAAATCATGCGCGGGAACGACCGCCGCTTCGCCGAGAGCCGCATGAGGATCACAGTCCTCTCCGAGCCGAAGTTCTAGCGCAACGAAGAAGCCGGGCCCAGCAACGGCCGGTCTGCCCAATGGCCGCACCCCGACCGTCACCTTTCGGCCAGATGTCGGTGGCGGCCGCGGGCAGCACCTTCTCGGAGGCTCTTGGCGCTTCTCGGAATTGCTAGCCCTCCTTCGACTACCGTTTCGCCTGGTGACGCGTTGTCGATCATGCCCGGCGCGCCACCTTAGCGCACTCGCAAGTGCGCTGACCTGCGGGTTTCGACATGTTAGATACGACAGAGTTGATACGCGATCCGTATCTGGATTCCGATCTCCGTGTCCTACGGATCTTGCTGACGCGTTCTAACCTCATCTCACGTCGGCCTCACCAGCCGGCGCAGCAAGGCCCCTGGGTGAGTTCTGCCCGGGGACGCCAAAAGGCCGGGCGGTCATCATCCGCCCGGCCTATGACCAGCGGCACCACCCGTCTGGTCGCGAGTCCTATCCCGATCAAAGGAGTACTCATGAGCATCGTAGCGCCCGAGTCCGCCTCGGTCTCGTCGCCTCCCACTGCCTCCGCTCTGCTGTCGACCCCGGCCCCGCGCCTTCGCCCTGCTCTGATCGACGGTGTTCGCATCTTCGTGGAGTGCCCCGCATGGTGCGTCGAGGATCATGTAGCGGCGAATCAGAAGTTCCTGGCCGACTTGGATCACGGCGGGGAGATGGTGGATCTGACGCTGACGGACGTCGACGGCGAGGTG
Organism: Streptomyces sp. NPDC048211; assembly: GCF_043202315.1. Lineage (NCBI taxonomy): Bacteria > Bacillati > Actinomycetota > Actinomycetes > Kitasatosporales > Streptomycetaceae > Streptomyces > Streptomyces sp. NPDC048211. The sequence goes on along the minus strand of NZ_JBIDAD010000002.1, from coordinate 206,474 downwards.
CAGTTGCTGGGGCATGTCCAGTTGAGCTGTGAGCCGGGGAGTTCGGTTCCGGAGCTGCGGGTGCCGCATCTGTACGTCGCGGATGGTGGCGGCTTCGATGCGTTCGTGCCACTGGATGGTGCCGAGGCCTTCGCCGATGGCCTGGTGGCTGCGGCGGAGCGGGTACGGGCGATGGCGCGTTCGGCGGGCTGATCAGCTCTTGCGGTTCTTCACGGCCGGGCCGGCTTCTGCTGCCCGGCCGTTCCATGTGGCCGGGCAGCAGCGAAATCCCCAAAGTCGTGGCGCGCCGCCCCTCGCCCGGACAGCATCGACAGGCGCGCCCACGTCCATCGAGAGGACCACATGACCAGACAGCTGACGACGCAAAACGCGACGATCACCACGGCCGCAGTGGAGGTGAAGACCCTCACGATCAGCGGCAAGCAGGTCACCCTGGCCGTCTTCCGGCAGCTCAAGGAGGAGCCCCTGATCGCTGATGACGGAACTCTTCGCGGTGAGCCTTGGGGCACCGTCAACTACCACCCCGATAAGTGCGCCGCCGGTTCAGGCCACCTGCACGTTGTTTGGCAGAAGGGGACCGAGATTCGGCGCTCCCGCGTTGACGACGATCCGTCCTTCGACTTCGTCTCTGGGGTGAGCCGTTCCAGTGCCCACTGGTACAGCAGTACGGCTGCGAACCGTTACCTCACAGCCCTTGTCTACATGGGCCTTAAGGCTGGCAATGAATCCATCTTGGACGCTCGGCCACGCAGCTTCGCAACTCGTTACAACACCCACCTGCACAAGCTGGACCTTCCAGGGGAGCTGTCGCAGGCGGAGACCTTCTCCGTGAGGGCCGCGGTGCCTCAGGCTGCTGTCGATGCGGCAGATCTGGCGTCTGCCTGTGCGCACGCCCAGGCGGAAGTTGACTCCGCCACCGAGGGGGTTCGGTCGCCACACTGGGGGAGCCAGACCCTTGAGCAGCGGCAGCAAGAGGCCCGCCTGCAGCGTGAGAAGTACGACGAGGCACTGAGTGCTCTGCGTGCCGCAATTGAGCGCTGCGGCGGCGTTGACGCAATCGGGGAGGCCTACACGGCCGAGATTGAAGCAGAAGAGGCCCGTCGCCAGCGGCATCGCGACGTGCACGACACCCTGGCCGGGCTCCCCCAGTTGTTCATCGCCGTCTGACCGGCAGTCGGCCGCCCCCGCGGGATTCGGGGGCGGCCTGCTCCAGCATGGCGTACCAACAGCACCACAACTATGACACCCCTACCATTGACGAATAATGGTAGGGGTGTCATAGTTTCGAATGTCGGGAGGCGAACACCTCCTCCCACCAGCGGAAGGACCACCGTGCGACCCCTCACCGGCACCGACGTCATCGACTTCTACAACTCCCGCGACGGCGGCATTCTTTCACTCAGCGCCGACGGCGAGTTCGTCAGCATCAACGGCGCCTGGATCACCGAAGGCACCCCCTCTGCCTACGCCTACGTCACGACCGATGAGGGTGAGTTCCAAACTCTTCTCGTCGCCAGCACCATCACCGATGGCGACTGGTACCCCGACGCCCTTGATGACGACGGCAACCTCATCCCTGGCGTTGCCGACGAGATGGCCGACATGATCAACCAGGACGGCATCCTCCCCAGCCGCGCCCGCAAGGCCATCCAGGCCGGCGAGGACTGGAAGAGGGACGAGGAGACGGCGCAGCGGTCCGCCGCACGCCGGGCCGCAGCCGTCGCCGAGGTAGTCGCCTACTCTGGGGGGAACCAGTCGGCCGCGGCAAGGACCCTTGGGCTCGATCAGTCCACGGTGAACAAGCTGGTCGCAAAGCACCGCCGGACCATGGATGCCGCCGCCGGAGCCAGACCGCTCGTCAACTAGGCCCCCGCCCGGTCTGATGGCTGGGCGGGGACTTCTGCGTGTCTTCGGGTCTCCCCGCCGCGTTGTCCCGACATGGACTTCTCCTCCCCGCCGACTGCCCCGTACCCGTCCGACCCGCGCCTGCCGCTGCTGACGTTGACCGAGGCCCGGGACGCGGTCCGTCTGCTGATGCATCTGGCGGACGACAGCCCGGAGGGTCGGGAGGCGCGGGAGCTGGCGCTCGATGTCGGAGCGCGGCTGCCGGCGGGGTGACGTGGGTTCCGGCGCGCCCCCACGGCAATCCAGTCTGGGATTGCGGACGTAGCGGGCGAGGCACATGCCAGGGTCATATGTGCTGGTAGAAGGCTAAAAATTAGGGCCCCTGATGGGTGCATCAGGGGCCCTCTAATGCTGTTACTCCAGCATTTATGGGGTACGTTTTATGTGTCGGACGAGCCCCCTGGAGGGCTGCCGGGATCGGTCGGAACCAGGCAACTGGATCCTCCACCTCAGTGGTGGCAGTGGCCCCCGGAGCCCCCCAGGGGGCTTTGTCGCGTCATGAGACCGACCACTTCTCCCACCAGCAGCGGCTTGTAACGATCGCCGTGTCGGTGCCGAGCACCTTTACGCCATAGCCGAGGAGCCGCCCGGTCGGTGACCTGTAGAGCTGGTGTTTACACAGCAGCAGGTTCGCGGCGCATGCCTCGTCGTCTGGAGCGCCGATCAGCGCACTGTTGAGGAGGCCCGCATGGAGGTCGGCGAGCTGGATGCCGTCCCAGTCGGTCCCGGTCCAGGCGGGCGGCCACTTGATCAGGTGCCAGGGCACCTGCCACTGGGAGTCGCGCTTCTGACGTACCCGATCGAGGTAGCGGGCTGTTTCAAGGTGATCCATCCCTCGCACGGTTCCGAGGCGCACGATCGCGAAACGCCCCCCGCCTTCCCATTGCGAGGCGGCGTAGGCGACCCGTTCGAGGAGCAGTCGGGTCGTGTAGTTGTAGAAGCGGGAGGTGTCCCGCAGGCCGGGTGCATTTCGGGCCGCTGCCTTCGGTACAACTACGTGGACGACTCGGGAGGAGGGCATGCCGGCGAGGGCGCTCGCGGCGCGGAAGCGGCGGTCGACGTGCTTGCGCTTGAAGTGCTCGACCCAGTGGAGCGGCTTCATCTGATCGGGTTGGCTGGTGTGGATGATCGAGCGGAGGCCAGCTGCGGCGTAGCGCACGGTCCAGTCGTCTTCGGCGGGAACCATGAGTGCGGTCATGGCAAAGAAGGGCGAGGCCTTGTCGCTGATCCCGCGGTCGCCGGTTTCGTCGACGTAGACATAGAGCTTTGGCAGTGCACCTGGGTGCACCTGCGCGGTCATCGTCCCGACCGGCGGGGGTGAGCGCCTCCGCGGACGCTACGGTGGTTCTGTGCCACGGGAGGTTCGATCTCCTCTGGTTTCACCCCTGGCGGGTCAGCTCCGCCGGGGGTCTTTAGCTCTTCGACCAGGCGTTCGCTCTACTCGCACGCGCGGTGACGTTACGTTACACCGGCTGTTGTGCTGCTGCGAAAACTGTTTGACCGCTGTCACCCAACCTCGTTGAATCCACGCCCAGTCCGACCTCCAGCTACGGTCGGATTGGAGTGAGCGGTCCCTCCGGGTGTCATCGTTTCCTCTTTCGTGCTGCTCGCCGTGCGGCCCGGTTGGCGGGGGCGGGTGCCGGCAGGTCCTCAACGTCCGCGAGGGCTGCCGGGTCTGCGTCGTACTGCTCCCCGGCTCTCGACATGAACACGGTTTCGACGCGGGTGACGAGGTGTTCGCCGCGGGGAATCCTGCTGGGCCCGGTCACAGGTACCGCCCGGTGGGCACGGTCCGGACACGGCGCCGGCGCCGCCGCTTGTGCATGTCGTGGCGGGTGGGCCTGCGGGTGGCGGGTCGGCTGTAGTCGACGGGTATGCGCCGCATGCGGGGCACGGTGGTGGCCAACTCGTTGGGCAACCACAGCGGGTCGCAGTCGTTCACCGGGCGGCCTCCCGGGCGGTGCGGATTCTGCCGTCGGGGGTGAGATGCCCGTCGGCCTGGGCGAGCATTCGCAGGGCCCGCTCCAGCACGTCGGCGGACTGCTCGCCGCGGTAGCAGCGGCGCAGGATCTCGGCGGTCCGCGGGGACACGGCCAGGCGCATCGGGCGCGGGGTCGGGGTGGTCATCGGGTCTGCTCCTCGGTGGCGACGGGGATTAGAACATCGACCCCGCACTCGGTGCAGATACCGCCGTCGTCGAGGTCGTCGATCCAGATCGGGAGCAGGCCGGGACGGCGTTCGTGGCGCAGGCAGAGCAGGGTGCGACCGTCGAGGGTGCCGTGAGCAACGACGGGTGACTCTTCGGTCATGGCCGCCTCGGGCTGGGTGTCGGCCACGGCCGGATCTCCGTCGGGCTCCCCAGGGTCGATCTCGGGGTGGGTGAACCGGACCGGCTTGCCCAACTCCCTGGCGTAGGCAATCTCGGAGCGGGCGGAGTCCCCGATGTAGTCGCCGACGACGAGCACTTCGTCGGCGAGTCGGATCTTCGCCCGGTGGAGGTCGTCGAGGCGGACTTTGCCGGCCTCGGCCTGCACCTCGTCAGCCCACAGCGGGTGCGGCTCCTTCATGTTGCAGCCGGGCTTGACGACGATGTGCCCGGCCCAGGTGAGCTGCCGGTCGGCGTCTTCCATCTCCGTCATGAAGCGGGTGGAGCCGCAGATCACGACGACGGTCGGAATGTTGAGGCCGGCCTTGCCCTCGGCGAGCTTCTCGGTCGGGGTGAGCAGTTGCGGGTACGACATGTGGATCTCCTTCGGGAGTGGTGGTGCGGGCTTCGTGCGGGCGGGGTGCCCGGCCGGGTGGGGGTCCGGCCGGGCGACGGGTCAGGCGGTGCGGCGGTTGCGTCGTGCTGCTGCTCGTCGTGTGGCCCGGTTGGGGCGGGGCTCGGGCTGGTCGTCGGCCACCAGCTGCTCGCCGGTCGGGCGGAGTTCGGTCTCCCACCGGGTGCCGGGGCGGGGCGTGTGCTCGCCGCGCGGACTGCTGCTGGGGCCGGTCACCGCGTCGGCTCCTCGATGGCGGTGTCGTCCGGCTCGTCGGCGAGGTGCGCGTTGATGGCCGGGTACAGGTCGGGGAAGGCGAACGCGGCGTCGATGACCTCGGCAAGGACGGCGCTGTCCTTCGGGTGCTTCTCGCCCTGCGGGTGGGTGCGTCCTCGGACGTAGCCCATGACGGCGGCGTCCTTCATCAGGGCGCGCTCGCGTTCGGTGGTGGTGGCGAGGAACGCGTTGATGGCGTCGGCGCGGGCGGCGTCGCGCTTCTCGATGTAGCGAACGAGGAAGTCGGGGAGTGCGGCGGTCATCGGGTCTCCTTCGGTGGGTGGTTGTCGGGCCGCCCACGCCCGTGTCCGGGCCGGTGGTGTCCCCGGTGGCCCTCCCGGAGGCAGATAACTGCTGCGGCGGTCACAGCGGCCAGGAGAGCCACGTGCGGGGCGAGGTGGGCCACCGTCACGGGGCGGGGTAGCAGCCGAGGACGGTGGCCGTGGTGCACGGCCAGGGGACGGGGCGGACGTACCGGTGTGGCTGGTACGCCTCGTCGTAGTGCGTGACCGTGGTGTGGCAGCGGGCGCATACGGGTCCGTGATGCTGGTTGGGGGTCGGCTCGTGGCCGAACGTCTCGGGTTGCTGGGTCACTTCGCCGCCTCGGTCTCGGTGTCCGGCCGGTCGGTGGCGGCCAGAAAGTGGTGCTGCTCGGTGGCGTCACGGCAGTACGCCTCGGCATGCCCAGCGGGTCGGGCGCACGGCCGGTACGGGTGGTTGGGGAAGCCGATGCCCAACGTCTTGCCGCACAGGGCCTCGGTCGGCTGGTCGGTGGCGGGCTGCGCCTCGCGGGACAGTTCGTCGGCGGCGGCACGGCAACCGTGGCGGCAGTCGCCCGGGTGCGGGCACGGTGTGGACGTGCACTCGGGCTGCTGCGCCTCGTCGGCCATGCGGCTCGGCTCGTCGTCGAGGACAGCGCGCCACCCCTCGTACTGGGCCGGGGTGATGTCGGCCGATCCGTCGTAGTACGCCACCGGACCGCCGTAGACCTCGGTCATCGGGCCGAAGGTGTCGAGCACCTCCCGCAGCGTCGAGGTGAGCACGGCGGCTCGGTCGACGGTCGTGGGCTGCTGGTCGGTGGTGCCGAGGACCAACCGGGCCGCGCGGCGCAGCAGCTCGTCGAGCATCGTGGCCGAGCCCGGGACGGCACGGCAGAGGATGCCGTTGCGGAGCATGTCGCTGGGGAACGTGGCCTCGCACGTCACCCCGCAGAACGCGTGCTCGCCCTCGGCGTGAGCCCGCTCGGTCTGCTCTCGGTCGATGCGCTGCTCCTCGGTCTCGTCGGCGGGCGTGGTGGGTGTGGTGTCGGGCATCAGGGACTCCTCGGGTGCTGTGGTTGGGTGGGGAGGCGCCCCGGCCGGCTATCCCCCGGCCGGGGCGTACTGCGTGTCACGGGGCGGTGGGAGCGAGCTCGGGCCGGACGATCCGGGTGAAACCCGCCTGCCAGTCAGCGCAATCGCAGAACACGAAGCGCTTCGGGTGCACACGGCAGCCCGCGTGATACCGCTCGACAGCGGCGAGCAGCGACGTATGGGCGGGCCGGGCCAGCCCGACGCTCCCGGTGGTCTGGGGGTGGCCGTTCCACGTGCGGGCAACCTCAACCCCGAGGGCTCGGAGCTCGCCGGCCAAGACGTCCAGCTCGTCGGGCTCCAGCGGGTTCGCCGGAGTCTGAAGTTCGTTCGGTCCGTTGTCGATCCATTCGATCTTCGCCACGTCCACCACGACGACGGCGTCCCCCCAGTCGTTGGCAGCAACGAAGGCGTAGAGCCGGTTGGCCGCGGGCAGTGGCAGCAGTAGGCCGTGGTGCCCCTGCCACGCGTCGTCGGGCTGCTCGGTGTCGTACAGCCAGCGCAGGCCAGCGGTCAGGACGGTGTCAAAGGCGGTCATCAGAGGCTCCAGAGGGTGGCTTGGTGGTGGACGAGGGGCAGTTCGGTCTGTCCGTCGATGTGGTGGTCGGGGGTGGGGGTCGGGATGCGAACGGCTGTACGGGGCTGTGAGCGTCTGCGGCAGACCGGTCCGACCCCTGCGACCCGCGACCGCTCCGTGCGCAGCACACGCCCACACACCCGGCAGGACGGGGCAGGTGCGCGGTCGGCCAGTGGACCGGTCCCCGTCGTCGCGGGCGGGGTGGTCATGCTGCTTGCCGGTCTTTGGCCCGCCAACGTTCGACAGTTCGGGGGTCGACGCCGACGATGCGGGCGATCTCGGGGGCGGGTACGTCTCGTGCGGTCAGGCCGCGCGCGACGAGGACTCGTTCGAGGCGGGTGAGCCCTTGTACCGGTCGGCGTTCGGTGACGACGAGTTCGACGTCGAGCTCGTCCGCGGTGCCCCACTGGGTGAAGTTCGGGTCGCCGTAGCGCCGAACGCGGGTCCGGTGCGCTTGGCACAGCCGCCGCTGGGGCCGGGCCGGCTTGTCGCAGCCGTCGATGTGGCAGAGGCGGTTCATGCGGCGCTCCTGTCGGCTTCGGTGTAGCGGGCGGCGTGCACGGACTCGTTGGCGAGTTCGCGGCCGTTGGTGTGGCATGGGACGGTCGGTGTGACCTGGCAGGTGGGGCAGCAGGCGACCATCTGGGCGCGGGCGGCCATCCGCTGCTGGTGGACTTGGGCCAGTGCGAGGCCGCGGGACGGGATCTGGCAGGGCTTGTGTGCTCCGGCACCGCAGTGGGGGCAGGGGATGGCTCGGGCGGGGTGCTGGCCGGCCCGCATGAAGTGGCGGATCGAGTCGGGCATCGGGGCGGTCTGCCCGTAGCGGTGAGTCGTCACTGGTTCTCCTTCGTGGTGGGCGGGCAGCTGCCGCAGTGGCAGGGGTCGTTGTCGTGGCCGTGGCCGGTCCGGTAGCGGTCGAGGGCGTACTGCCAGTCCGCTTCGGTGTGGCGTCTGGGCGGCGGGTCGGGCGGTCTCGCCCCGGCCGGCCAGGCGCCGTGCTGGTGGCCGGGCGGGGGTGGGGGCTTCACCGCGGGCGGTGCGACGCGGCGGGCCTGGCCGTTCGCAATCTGCTGGCGGAGGAACAGCCGGAAATCTCTTCCGCCGTTCTCCCTACGCATCGCTGCGGTGTCTTCGGGGTCGAGGTCCGTCATGACGCCTCCTCGACGATGTCGGCGTCCGGGATGTTCTCCTCGGCTTCAAGGCGGGCCAGGGTTCGGGCGGACGCTTCACGGATCCGCTGCTCCTGGGCGGCCCGCTGCTCGACGGTCAGCTGCGCTTCGCCGGATACCTCCCGCAGCCGGGCGGCGTGCGGCTTCGGCATCGGCTTGCCGAGCGGGTACTTCGCGGTGGCCCGCCCGGTGTTGCAGGGGTGGCCGATCGCGGCGGAGCAGGCAGGGCATTCGATACCGAGGGGTCCAGCCCGGCGCACTGTGTCTGCCAGCGTTTCCTCGTCGGAGTCGGGCACGGCCCGGTTGCCTTCCCAGCCTCGGTCTTCGAGCTGGCGCATGAAAGTGGCGGAAGGGCCGCCTTCGAGGGCCAGCCGATCAGTGGGTGGGGCTACACGGCCGGAGGCGATGGCCTGCACCTGGCCGCGGTACCGGGCCAGGTACTCCCTCGGCGTCTCGTCGGCGATCGGCGTGTACTGGAAGTTCTCCAGCCGGGCGCTGCGGATCTTCGAACGCAAGGTGCTGACGTGGTGCGGCTGAATCCACAGCTTTGCGTCGGGGTCCTTCGGTGGGGTGCTGTAGTACGCGGCGACGGCAGCTTTGGTGTCCTGGTCGAGCGGGACGTCGTGGAGGGCGGCGGCCCACGCGGTGGCGGCGGCAGCGGACGGCTTGCGGTTGTCGAACGCTGAGCAGTGGCCGAGCAGTTCGGCGGCTTCCTTCTGGTTCATGCGGACTCCTCCTCGGAGTCGAAAGAGGCAGCAAGGGCGGCCCAGCCGGCGACGGTGGCGTCCGTGCCGGAGAGCACCTGTCCGGAAGACAGGGCGATGACGTTGGAGGCGTTCGAGGCCTGGCGAAGCTCGGAGAAGGCGAACTGGAGGGTTCCGGCGCTGACGGGCTTCGAGAGGGAGCCGAGGCGCTCAAGGGCCTTCCACAGCTCGCCGGAGTCGGTGCCGTTGCTCAGCGCGTCAGCGATGACCTTGCGGACCTGGCGCTGGCTGTAGGCGTTCCCGGCCTTGTAGCGGTTGAGGAAGGCCTTGGTCATCCGGTCTTCGATGGCCCTCTCGCCCGTCTGCGAGACGGCGGGGCTGCTGGACGACTGCCGGGGGGTAGGGGGGGTTCCCTTCCTTTCCCTGTTCCCTTCCTTTCCTTTCCCTTCCGTCAGTGAATGGTTCAGTGAAGAAAACTCACCGTCCGTGCTCATCTCAGGCTCAAAGTTCGACTGAGCGTGAGTTTCATTCACTGAGTCATTCACTGAACGGTTCAGTGAGTCATTCAGTGAGTCTTCAAGGCCCGACAGTGCGGCAGGCGGGATGAACTCCTCGTCATGTGCCGAGGAGCGGCGGCTACGGCCGCACACCTGGTGCACTGCCCGGACATTCGACGGGTGGTCACTGCCACCCGCGGCAACAGGGCGGATGTGGTCGATCGCCAAGTTGTGGGCATCGGTAACGACGATCCGCCGCGGGATCTCACTGCCGCACAGCTGGCACGTCCAGCCGTCGCGGCGCGCATACATCTCGCGGACCTGCCAGGTGCCCAGTACCGGTGGTGGCAGCTTGCCCCTCTGCGGGCGGTTGATCCGCTGGTGCTTCCGGAAGTTGACGACCACAGCCATCTGCTGCTTGGCCACACCGGCGACATAGGGGAACAGCAGGCCTGTGTCGGTGAGGCAGCGCATGAGCTGGTCGACGTCCTTGAGGCTGAGGTCGTCGTCGTACATGAAGGCCTGTGCCTTGATGTAGGCCGGCGTCCAGCGCAGGATCCCCTCGTCGTCCGCCATGTTGAAGGTCGCGACGAACAGCAGCCGGGCGTCGCGGGGCATGACGCCGAGAAGTTCGTCTTCCCAGAACTCCGGCTTCACGGTTCGGATGCGAGGCATTGACGGTCTTCTTTCGAGCGGTACGGATAGGTCTGCCGGCAACGGCCCGTCGGCCGCGGTCAGGTCAGGTGGGGGCCGGTATCGGGCCGGGGGTGGTCATGCGGCGGCGGCCAGCTCGGGTGTGGCGTACCGCTCCAGTTCCTCGCCGGTGACGGCCTCGACGAGCGCGCAGAGGATGATCTCGGCGGCGTTCGGGGTGACGGCGTTGCCGTATTGGCGGACCTTGTCGCGCTTCGAGCCGAGGACGATGTAGTCGTCGGCGAAGCTCATGGCCCGGCCGATCTCGTGGGGTTCGAGCATCCGGAACCGCACGTCGTTGATGTCGACGTCACCGCGGACCAGGGCGTAGTGGTCCCGGGTGGACAGAGCCCCTATGGGCTCCCGGACCGACCGCGCTGTCGTCTTGCCGTAGTAGGGGATGAGCATGTCGTTCCAGGTGACGAGCGACTGGTGGCCGGCCGTCGTCAGTGCCCTGACCGGCTCACTGACCGGCGTGCTCAGGTATCCGGCGTTCCCGCGCACCGAGTTGTTCCGCATGACCATGGCGGGCAGCTCGGGCGTGACGAGTCCGTGGTGGTTTCCGGAGGCGGTGACGGTGGCCAGGGCGTCGGTGACGGACCGGGCGACTGAGCCGCCGTCGCGGAGCTCGGCGATGAATGGCAGCCAGGCCAACCCGGTCTCGTTCCGCGTCGTCATGGTGCGCAGCGGGTCGTGCGCGGAGCGGGCTTCCTTCCCGTCGCGGCCCTCAACTGGCACGAGGAGCGGCGGAACCATCAGCCCGTCGTTCTCCCGAGTAGTGCGGGCCCCCATGGGCTCGCCGACGCTGACGGCGTTGTCTCGCCACGTCCCGCCGGCCGGGACCATCATCGGAACGGGCTGGCTGAACTTCTTGAGCCCGGCCTGGATACGGGCGATCGTCTTGTCCGCGAGGGGCTTGGCCCGGTCCCCGATGCGCTGGCCCGGGATCGACCAGTCGATCGCAGCCGCAGCCGGCAACGCCTCGGGCTCGACGATCTGGTTCCGGCATCTGGTCGACGGGCACCGGTACACGTACTGGGTGCGGTAGCGGCCCATGTCCCGGCCCGGCGTCTTGAACACCTGCATCGCCTGCACCCACGCCTCACAGCCCGAGCACCAGGCGCGCGGCCGCAGCCACTTGTCCCAGTCCGGCGTCCGACCCAGCGACTCGTGCCAATACCCCACGTACAGGCGATCCCGGGACTGCGGAGCAGCGTGCACCGACCGCGGGTTCGCGTGCATCGAGTTCAGAGCGATGATCCGGGTCCGGTACCCCATCTTGTGAAGCTCGCCGATCCACCGGTCCCACTGATCCCACGCCCGGACGTCCGTCACGTTCTCGACGACCCCCGCCTTGACGAGGCCGCCGCGCTCCTGGACGCCGCGCAGGTACAGCGGCACCTCCTCCATCAGCGCCCGCGACTCCTCCTCCAGGTCGGCCGGCTCCTCCTCCTGCTGCTCGACGAGGAGATCGAGGAGCGAGCCCTGCATGGCGCTGTCGAAGTTGCGGCGCTTCCCCTTCGCCACGGACCAGTTGGTGCACTCGGGCGAGGCCCAGAAGATGTCGGTGACGGGCCAGTCCCAGACCGGCGCCTTACGGATGTCGCCGCGGTAGTGGCTGGCCTCGGGGAAGTTCGCCTCGTGGGAGTCGATTGCCTTCGCCCAGTGGTTCGCGGCCCTGGTGACCCGGACGCCGGGGACGGAGTGGGCGCCCTGGCTGCTGCCGCCTGCACCACAGAACCAGTCCATGACACTGAGCGCGTCGCTGTCGTTTCGGTAGCTCATTGGAGCCCCTTCGTGTGCTGGGTCTCAGGGATCTGGGCGCACGGAACCAGGCCCCCAGGTCTCGGGTTGTCTTTCGAACTGCTGGCGTTCCGTTGATAGCCAACATACACTTGGACACATGAATGTTGGCTATGGTTGTGCAACTGGATGTGGACACATCCCTGTGGGACCATGCCGCCATGACCGAGGAGGAAGTCGTGACCCGCCTGAAGCAGGCTGCCGCCGCGAAGAAGCAGGCCGAGGAAGACGCAGCCACCGCATTCGCGGACGCCGTCGCCGAGGCTCTGCGCGGGGGGATGAAGCCGAAAACTGTCGCTGACGCGACCGGCTACAGCTACGAGACGATCCGCCGCATTGCGCGGGCCCACGACATCGGCCGACTTCGCGAGCCGACTGTCACCAGCAGGAAGAAAGCTCACCCGGGGGGAGACTCCCCGGCCTGACCGAGGAGACCCTGAGCGCCCGACATCGAAACCCAGCGGACCGCCCTCTACCGCCTCTACACCTTCGACGGCCAACTGCTTTACGTCGGTATCACCAACAACCCTGAGGTCCGCTTCAAGTGGCACGCTCAGATGAGTTGGTGGCACCGCGTCGCCGAGAAGGCCGTCGAGTGGCACCCCGACCGCGGAACCGCCCGCTGCGCCGAAGCCGAAGCCATCAAGGGCGAAGGGCCGATCCTCAACGCAATGCACGCCGCGGCCGGGCCGCACGACACTCCCCTGCGCGACGCTCGCGCACGTCTCGGCAGGATCATCGAGCAGGTGCGCACGCAGCACGAGCCGCGCTGGCTGACGAACTACGGTCGGCGCTCTGTGGCGATCGTGCATCCCCAGTTCTGCGAAGAGGCTGTGCGCAACGAGCGCATCGTCAACGCTCTGCGGGAGGTCAATCCAGCGCTCTACGAGCATCTGACTGCCGACTCGGACTGACGTCACGTCCCCTCCTCTCCTCCCCCGCGCCTCCGCGGGGTTTTGTCGTGCGTGCATCGCGGTCTGGCGGGCCACCCACTGGTGGCCCGCCGTTGTCATGCCGCCTCGGTTTTTGCGCGCCGTGCCCGGATGAGCCGGCGGAGTTCTTGCTGGCCGAGCCCGCCCCAGATGCCCCAGCGCTCCTCGGCGTCGACTGCGTAGTTGAGGCATTGGCGGCGCACCGGGCAGGCCATGCAGACGCGTTTTGCGGGGGTTGTCGTGCCGCCCACCTCGGGCATGAAGAGGTCGGGGTCGGTCTGTCGACATAGGGCGTCGTCGCGCCACGACTTGGTGCTCATGCCGCCTCCCTCGCTGTTTCGGGGTGGCGGCACAGCTCCTGCTGGAGGTGCTGGCGGGTGATACCGAGGCGTGCGGCTGCCTGCTCGTAGTCGCAGCCAAGGCGAATGAGTTCGCGGCCGTCAGTGGCGATGTCGGTGCCGCGGGTTCCGGCGGCAGCGCGTGCCGCGAACATCGCCTGGTTTCGGAGCATCGGCTCAATGTCTGCGCGGTCTGCGATCCACTGTTGGTGCGCGGCCTTGCAGGCCTCGCACATGGGGACCTTCTGCTGGACGTGGACCCAGTAGCCGCGGTCGGTGCCGCAGAAGCCGGTCCACTCTGGCAGGGCCGCCGGGTCATCGATGGTGTCGTCGTCCCAAGCGGCAGCCGGCGGCCAGCCGTTGGCGCGGGCGTAATTACGGCACCGATTGGCTGCCTGGGGTGTTACTCCGTGGAGCTCGGGCGTCTTGTTCCACAGGTCGTTGTAGGTCACGGCGAGGGCGTGGGCGGTGCTCGCCAGTGTCTTCGGAGTGCGCTGGATCTCGCTGACGTAGTGCTCGTGCAAACCGAGTCGGGGGCCCAGGTGTCGGGGCGGCCAGCCGATCGCCATGAGGGCTTGGATGCGGCGGCGGGATCCGGTGCTGTCGACGAGGCCGGTGGAGATGTGGTGGAACTGGACGGAGAGAAGGCGCTGCGCGTTCTTGATGGTGAGCCGTTGAGTGCGCGGCCGCGCCCCGGGGGTGTAGAGCATGTGGTTGACCGTGGCCACGGGGACGTCTGCGGCCTTTGCGATGCGGGCGTATCCGGCGCCAGCTGCCATCAGTTCACGGACATGGCGGCGGACGGGCTCGGCGTCGACGAGCGGGCCTCTGGCCCGGGTGGCGGTGCTCATCGGTCCCCCTCGCGGGTGTCGTTGGCGTAGATTTGCTGCAGGAGCTGCTCGGCGAGTTCGTCGCCGGCGGTGGCGATGAGCCGGTCGGTGTTGTCGGCGACCTGGTGCAACCGGGCAGCGACCGCGGTGTAGCGACGCCGGTCGGCCCGGTCGCTCCTCCACTGGTCGCAGCGGTCGATAACCCACCAGGCCGCACGCCAGGTGGCGACCACGGCGGCGGTGAGGACGACGCCGGGCCCGTACAGGAGGGCCGTGTTGATGCAGTAGTCCACGGCGCCGTGGTTGACGGTCAGGGCCTGGCCGCCGGCGAGGAGAGCGTCGAGGGTGCTCACGCCGCCCTCCCCTGTGCCCGGGCGGTGCGCTCGGCGGCGACCTCGGAACCCTTTATGGACAGTCGCCACACGGCGATGGGGTGGCCGTGGGTGGCCTGGCTGGTGGATGGCACGTACTGGCCGGTGTGCTCGATGAGTCCGCCCTGCCGCATAGCGTTGATCGCGGCGCCGAGGAAGCCGTGGCCGAGCTCGGGGAGGAGTTCGCGCATCTGGTTGCAGCTGAACGTCTGCTCGTTCAGGGCGACCGCGTACACGGCCTGCTCGACGAGGAACTGGTCCCAGGAGGACTGCTGGGCTATGTCGGCGAGGAGGAAGTCTTTCGCTGCGGCGGCGTGGCGCTCGGCAACGGTCAGGGGGCGGGTCATGACGCACACTCCTGGTCTGCGAGGTCGTTGAGGGCGGCGATGATGCGGGCGAACGCGTCCAGCTGGCCGACGAGGGCGGCGGCGTGGCCGACGCAGGACCGGCACCAGACCAGGCCTTCCGGCGGGGCCGGCGGCAGCGGGTCGATGACCATCGGCGGCGAGTGGGTGACACCCCAGCCGGGCGCCCCGCACAGGCCCTGCTTGCCGGCGAACTTGCCGTCCTCGCGCATGACGTGGAGGTTGCGAACCTGCTGGGCCCGGCGGCCGGTGGCGGCGCTGTAGCCGCGGTAGAAGGCCCTCACCACGCCACTACCTTCAGTAGCGGATTGCCGGCCCCGTACACCGCGAGGTATTCGCTGGCCTCTCGGTGGTTGTTCTCGAAGACCCCGACGATCAAGTTGCAGCGAGTGCAGAGCAGAGCACGCACTACCCCGGTGGCGTGGCAGTGGTCAACGGCGAGCCGCCTACCCGCTTCAGGGCCCCGGTTGCAGCTAGCGCACAAACCACCCTGTGCGGCTACGAGTGCTTCGTACTGCGCAACGGTGAGCTGGTATTCGTCCTTGAGCTTGCGCTTGAGGCGCTGTTCGGGCGTTTCGCCTCGATTGCCACGGCGCGCGGCGCTGCGGCAGGCGCTGCAGATAGTCCGACGGCGCCCGTATCCCCCCCGATGGAAGGCGCTTTCCGGCTTGATGTCCCCGCAGGTCCTGCATGCCTTGGTTACTTCGTCGAGTTCCGCCTGGTCGCTGGACTCGTGGCTCAGCATTGGATCTCTACCTCCTTCTTGGGGCGGGTGTACGGTCACGGCGTGGCCCTTCCTGCTTCGATCGGGAAGGGCCACCCGTCATCTGCGAATGCGGCATCGGCTCCGCGGGCGGGACGGCCCCGACTGCGGGTGGCTAGGCGGCGGACGCGGCCTTGAGCGCAGTGCCGCGCTCCTTGATGAAGTCGCCGAGGTTCGTCGGCTGACCCGTCCCCGGGTGCAAGAACGGGGTGGCGAGTGCCCCGTGGGACTCGACCTCGCGGTACAGGTCCAGGAGCTGTGCGGCCGTGGCGCTCTCGTCGCTCGCGCTATCGATCCACGCGCTGGTGTCGACGGACTCGGCCCCGTCGTTCAGCCAGTCCAGGAGGGGCTTCGCGATGTCGGCTGCACCGTTGGGTTCCTGGATGACTCGCTTGTGGAGCGACGGGCAGCGGGACTTCAGCACGGTCAGCTGGTTGTCGATGTTCATCGCGGCGACGACTCCGAACTCGTACTCGACGCCCTTGCGCTGCTCGGCCCGCATCCCCATTGCGACCGGCTCCTTGCGACCTCGGTCGTTCTCCTGGAGGACCCACTCGGTGTGCGAGCGCATCGTGACGACGATGTGGCCCGGGTAGGTGAGGAGGGCGTCGATCATGTCGTTCTGCATCGGGGTGCCGTCCTTCCACCCCGCGAAGCTGTTGCCGCCGTACTTCGACTTGGCCTTCTCGACCTGCTCCAGCGTTCCGTCGGCGCCCTTCCAGAAGTGGGAGAGGGAGTCGATGAAGACGGTGCCGTAGCCGGCCTGTGCGGCGGCGGCGAGGGCCTTGACGAGGTCTCGGGGGTCGAAGCGGTGCATCTGGAGGACGTCGAACTGGATGCCGTTGATGCCGACGTACAGGGAGGCGGCGCCGCGCTCGGTGTCGATGACAGCGAACCGCTGCCCTTCGCTGAGCCCGTGGGCGACGGACAGGCCAGTCCAGGTCTTGCCCGAGCCGGAGACGCCCTGGATGGCGACACGGGCCTTGGCCTTGTCCTTGGTGGCCGGGCGGAACGTGAACGGCCCGTCGTCGTACTGGTTGCCGGTTTGTGCCTGCTGGCCGGTGCGGGTGGGTGCGGGAAGGGTCATGATCTGCTCCTAGGCGTACTGGCGCTCAAGCCAGACAGGCGGCGCGATGTATGCGGTGTCGGTGGTGTAGCCCGGCCAATGGCCGGTGCGGCGGCAGGAGTCGTAGAGGAACAGGGCCTGCTCGCTGACCTGGTGGGCGATGTCGCGCCACAGGTCGAGGCGCACCACCGTCACGAGGTAAGGCGGTTCCTTCTCCTGAAAGATGAAGTGGAAGGGGGCCTCGCGCGGGAGCACTCCGAGGGCTGCGGCGCCGCGGCGGTACCAGTCGTCCTGGACGTGGTAACCGTGCTCGGCGACGGTCTTTTGGATGGCGTCCGGGTGGGCGGAACGGGCCGTCTTGTAGTCGACGATTCCGTCTTCGCGAAGCCAGTCGATTCGGCTGCGGCACCACACGTTCCCGGTCTGCCAGAACATGGACTGCTCGGCGATGCCGCTGTCGGGGTGGAGGAGGTCCGCAGCCTGCGGGTCCTCACTGAGGACGGTGGCCATGTCGTGGACGCGCTGGAGGTCCGGCTTCTTCAACGGGATGTTGCCGGCCTCGCGGATCTTGACGATGCGGGCCTTGATCTCGTTCGTGTCCCAGCGGGCTGCGTCGACGAGGACGAGCTCGGGCCCGTCGCCGAGGACGAGCTTGTGGGCCGCGGTCCCGAAGTCGAACGCCGCCTTGTACGGCTCCTGGTGGTCGAGGTCGTAGCGGAACTTGGCCGGCGCCTTAACGAGAGTGCGGGCGCCGGTGGAGGACAGGCTGCCGCCGGGGATCGGGTCGCCGTGGTACATCTCGGCGGGGATGTCGTAGACCCCAGGGATGACCTCGGTCTCCTCGATGGTGGCGGTCATCGCTGGCCGTCCTGTTCGTCGAGGCAGTCTTCGCAGACTGGGCCTTCGGGCTTGCGGGCGAACGGGCCGGCTGTGTCAGCGCAGCGAACGCAGACGATCATGCGGCACCCACGCTCTGCTGGAGCTGGAGGATGCCGCCGCTGTCGTTCTTCGCGGTGAGCATCGCGGTGACGAGCGCCGGGTACGCGCCGCGGAGGATTTCGGCGTTGACCCGGTCGGCGGCGTCGATGGTTTCCATCAACCGCTGGGTGAACGCGCCGGGCTGGATGCCGCCCTTGCTGCCGTAGTGCCACAGGACGTGGCGGGCAGTGTCCTCGGTGATGGGTTGGGTGGTCACTGGGCACCGCCGTGGAAACGGGCGAGCGCCTCGCCTGCCATCTCGCCGAGCTGTTCGTCGCTGGCTGCGTAGAACGCATCGGGCTGGGTGATGGCGTCGTACACGTCGCGCGCCCACCGGGCGTCTCCGAGTGCGGTATGTGCCTGGCCCTTGGCAGGCGGCTCGACACCCATCTGCCGGGACAGTTCGTAGGACCGCCAGCCGTCGGCAAGGAGCGTGTCGACCCGCCCGTACACCTCGGCGTCGCAGTGCTGTCGCGTGAGGGCGTGGGCTTGCCCGTACAGGTGGCCGACGGCCATCGTGGCGATGTCGACGGTGCGGTAGTGCCAGGCGGGGGTCACGCCGGCTCCGTTGAACAGCTTCTTCAGGAAGCGCTCGTCGAATGCGGGGTTCGAGCCGACCAGGACGGAGCCGTCGAGGACGGCCATGAGGTCGAGCATCATGTCCCCGCCGGTGACAGAACGGTTCGCGGGCATGTCGTTGGTGGCGATGCGGACGGCGAGCTCGCCGTCAGGGACGGCGAACCGCTGGTGGTAGCGGTTGATGTCGAGCGCTTCGGGATCGGCCTCGGCGAGGCTGACTCTGATCTGCCACAGGTACTCGGCGTCGGGGTGGCCGGGGCGGCGGTGGATGACGGCGATCTCCCAGGCGTCGTGGTGGTCGACGTCGAGGCCGGTGGTTTCGGTGTCGATGAACGCGATGGGCTTGGGCGCCTTCGCGGTGGGCTGGGTGCTCATGTGGTTCTCCGGTGTGGTGTGGGTGCCGTGGGCCGCCTGGGGGTGGGCGGCCCACGGCGTGCGGCGGAGTGGGGGCTCGACGCCGCGGTTCGGGGTGGTCAGGCGCGCTTTGTCAGCCCGGCCGTGACGGCCTTGGTGATCTGCTGGGCGATGTCGCCACCCAGTTCGGCGATGACCAGATCGCGGGTCTTCTGTACGGCCTCAGCGATCTCTGACTGGAACGCCTTCTGCACTTCGGCGCGCACGGCCTGCTGAAGGATCGAGCCCTTCTCGCTGCGGTACCGGTCGGACGGCTCGGTGAGCTGCTTGCGGGCCTCGTCGGCGATGAGCTCGGCCAGCGTCGTTTCCTGGCCGGTGCGCTCCCCGTAGGTGTTCGTCTTGTAGATCGGACGGGCGAGTGCTTCGTCAATCGAGGGCCGGACTGCGGCCCGGATCTCTTCCTTGCGGATCTCCGTGACCTGGTCCCGCAGTCCGGGGTAGCGAGCGTCCTTGACCAGGCGCTCGACGATCTGCGCGGCAACGAGGTGGGCGACGGTCTGCTGACCGGTGGAGTAGGCGTCGCCCTCCTCATCGAAGGCGACGGTGTCGGCCACGACGGTGTTGAGGGTGATTTCTTCGACCTGGATGGTGATGTTCATGGGGCTCTCCTGGGATGCTGGGGTTGGGTGCCCCCGCCGAATTCGCCTCGGCGGGGGCGCTCGTGTGAGGCGGGTTAGCTGGCCTGTTCGGTGATGAACAGGCAGGGGAACTGACCCAAGGCGTCGAAGACGTCCTCGGGGTCGACGTCGGAACGGATGTCGGCGGCCGGACGGGTCCAGTCGGCGACGCGGCCCAGCGCGCGGGCGGCGTCCTCCGCCTGGGTCCGCTGCTCGAACTTCGCGATGACGTGACCGGAGTGGTGGCCGAGGCGCCAGACGTAGGTGTCGCCGGGGTCGGCGATCTCGTCGGGCGTCGGGTAGACGTGCAGGCCAGGGTGCGGCTCGGTGGCCTGGACGAGTACGGGCCGGGCGTAGGTGGGGACGTTCAGTTCGTGGGTGGACGCGTTCACGAGAGGGCTCCTCATGGGATTGGGCGCCGGGCCGGGGGCCGGTGGCATCCGCCGGCCCGGCGGGTCATGCGACGCGGAGCGACTGCGTCGTCTCGCTGTCCGGCCCGGGCACCCACGTCGGGGTCCGCGGGTCGTCGACGCTGGGGGCGTCTGCGATGCGGAGGACGGGGCTGATGCCGTGCGCCTCCCACAACGGGCGGACGTCGATCGGTGCGGTCGCCTGGTCCTCTACCGCCGCGGTGTCACGCACCAGGTCGGGGACGGTGATCGCGTCACGGTTGGCGTCGGCCGCCAGGTACGGGGCGAGCTGCGTCCGCAGCGCCTCGTTCGCCTCTGCGAGCTGGTCGCGCTCCTCGGTGAGCTCCTCGACGTTGGCGGCGAGGCAGACGACGACCTGCTCGGCCTCCGCTCGCAGAACGCGAACCTCGGCGAGGGTGTGGTCCTGGATGGCGATGTGGTCGTGGGCGCCGATCAACTGGCCGAGGAGGCGCCGGTTCTCGTCCCGCAACTGGGTGACGGCGTCGACCGCGCGGTGCTTGCGGGTCCGGCGTATGCCGAGGTGGAGGCTCATGACTTCTTCTTCCGGGTCCGGAGGGAGGGGAGAACGGCGATCACGCAGAACGCCAGGCCGATCAGGGCGGGGATGGCGGCGATCGGGTGGTCGGTCACGCGGTGGCCTTTCGGTGGTCGCAGCGGCCGAGGAAGCACGGCTGCGCCTTCTGCCGCCACTGCTCGCGGCTGAGGAGCTGGACGGTCCATCCCTGCCGGGTCTGCCGGTCGCGGTCGCGCTGCCGCGTGATGAGCTCGCGGTGAGCGGCCTCCTCCTCAACGGCGGACGGGCCGATCGTTGATGCGAAGGCGCATCCGACCGGGTCACTCAGCACCCAGAAGCAGTCCTTCAGCGGGACCGTCGCGTCATCGATCTGCACCATGAGGTCAGGCACTTCGGCCCCCGGTGAGGGTGCTGAGGAAGCGGCGGAACCCGGTCTGCTCCAGCGGAGACGGCGCGAGAACACTGCCCGGGGCAGTCGGCACGAGCGGGGCAGGGGCGGCGATTCGGGCCGCGAAAGCAGCCGGCGACTCGACGTACCCGGCGGCCACGGTGTCGGCGTAGTTCGGGTCGACGTCCACGGCGATCCGGCGCTCGGTGTGGGTCGGGCGGGGCGAGATCGGGATCAGCGGGCCGTGGTTCCAGTAGAGGGTGGGCAGCGGGATCAAGGTCTGGCAGTCGACCCGGTCGGTCTGCTGCCGCATCAAGGGCTCACCGTCCACGGACTCTCTGCCGGTCCACACCCACTCGACGCCGGTGACGTCCGCGTAGGTCAAGGCCAGGTCGAACTCGACGCCCTCGTGCACGTAGGTGTTCATGCCGCCACCGACCCGTTGCGCTGGGTGGGGACGCCGATGCGGCGGACCCCGTCCTCAGCGGCCACCTGGCTGGCGACCTCGGCGCGGGCCTCGCGCATGGCCACCAAGTCATCCGCCACGTTCGCGAGCTGGCGCAGTTGGTCGATAGAGGCCTCCGTGACCTCGACCCTCAGCACCCGACCGATCCGGATGTAGGTGCGACCGTTCGTGCCGGTCTCCAGCTCGATGGGGTCGTCGCCCCAACTGATGGACGGGTTCATGAAGCCCTCCGGGAGGTGCGGTTCTTCGCGGTCTGCAGGGCAAGTCCGGCAGCCCACTCGGGGTAGTCGGCGTCCGTGGAGCAGGCCTCGGGGTGGGCCAGCAGGTACAGGTCGTTGGCGTAGGCGATGCGGTCCGACGGGGAGAACGTTTTGTCCATGGCCTTGAGGCAGACGTCGCGCGCCAGCTGCTGCTCGACCACGGCGGCCGGCACGTCCAGGGCGGCGATGGTGCGGGGCGTGACGATCGGGTCGACGTGGGTGAGGCAGATGCCGCCCGCGTATCCCTCGACGGACACGACGGGCTCGCCGTGGCCGAGGATCCAGGCCGGGGTGCGGGTGGCCGTGTCCAGCTGCTGGAAGAAGTGCGGGTTCTCGCCGGGGAGCGTCAGCGGGTACGCCGTGACGGGCGTGCCGACCGGGTACCGCTCGTTCCAGTCGTCGGCCTGGCGCTGGCCCTTCCTCTTGGCCGCTTCGAGGCGGGCCTGTCGGCGAGTCATGACGTCACCGCCACGGTGTCCTCGGCGCGGGCGTCCGCGTAGTAGTCGGCGATCAGGCGCCGCACCCGCGGCATGTCGTCACCCTGGGCGGCGGTACGGATCGCGAGGAGCGCGTCCCGGTCGGCGATCGCCTCGGCGCGCGCGGCGGCAGCGCCCCGGTTGTAGCCCTCTTCTCGGGCCTCTCCTCGGACGAACGACAGGATTTCGCGGGCCTGTCGCTCGCCGTAGCCGCCGTTGATCAGCGACTGCACGGCGTTCTCGTGGGCGCTCATGCCGCCACCGCCTTGCGGGCCGCGTCGTGCTGGCGGATGCCCCAGATGATCGCGTGACAGGCGAACAGGAACTCCCACGAGAAGTCCTGGAACGACACCTCCCACTCCGCCGGAATCCGCAGACGGAAGCCTTCGAAGCTGAACGATGCGACCGCGAACTCGGCCGTGCCCTGGTACTCCAGGCTGTGGTCGTCGCTGTGCAGAATCTGCGCGTCGACCGCCGCAACAGCACCCGGGAAACGGTCCTCGTGCGCCGCAGCCTCTTCCATCAGCCAGATGCGGAACAGGTCCTCCGACCAGGACTTCACGTCGCCCCGACCGGCGGTGACCTTCTCCTGCCAGTACCCCGGGTTGATGCTGCCGTGGCTCGACCCCTTGAACAGTTCGAACATGTCGGTCGTCGGGTAGACGCTGAAGGCGAAGCTGAACCCGTCACCGCGCAGCATCAGGTTGTGCGGCCACGTGATCAGGTCGAAGCGGTAGAACCCACCCTCGGGGTCCGCGAAGACGAGATGCCTGTACAGGCCGTCCTCGTGCAGGACCGTCATGGCATGGTCTGCGGTTTCGCGCTTGAAGCGGGCCGCGATGCTGTCGGCACTCATCAGGCACCGCCCATGTCGCAGGGCTTGATGCCGCCACTGCACCTGCACAGGCCGTTGAGGGCGATCTCGTGCGCCTGCCCCCACGTGAGGGAGTTCGACGCCTTGCCCTGGCGCATGAAGTCCTCGGCGATCTCGGCGCGGGTCTTCTGGTCGGCCTTCGCCAGCTCGGCGCGGAGGCGGTCGATCTCGGCGAGGAGGTCGGTCGCGTTCAGCGCTGAAGCCTCGATCCAGCGGGCGACGGGGTTGGCGACGCCGACGATGGCGTCCGGGTCGTACTCGGTGCGGCCGACGGCAAGCGCGTTGCCGGGGCGCATCGTCGAGTACGTCTCGCCGTTGCGCTGATCCCTGAACTCCAGGTCGCCGTAGACCACGCTGTACGCCTCCGGGTCGAGGAGTTCATCGCCCCGGTGGTCGGTCGGCTTGGCGGCGCGGAGCAGGTACTGGCGGCCGGAGTGGTCGGTGACGAGCTGCGGGCCGCCGGCGTGACGCGATCCGATCCAGCGCCACGGCGGCGCGGGGACGGCGTCCAGGGCGGTGCGAATCTCGGCCTCACGCTCCGGGGAGAGCGGGGCGGGGGTGGTGTCGTTGGGCGATGCGGATGATTTGATGGGGACCATGGGGTCCGCCTTTCGCTTCACGGTGTAGGTGGATCTCGAAGAGGGGTCGGCCCGGGCTTCGCGGTTTCGGGTCGGCCTCTTTTGCTGCACTCAGGCAGCGGCGGCGAGCCGGCGGTGCTTCTGCGGTGTCTCACGGGAGGCGTTGTGGATGGCGAGCCGGTCCTGCTTGCTCGTCTTGATCCGGCGGCCCACGCTGGCCTTGATGCCGAGGGCCTTCAGCCGGCGGCGCACGGTGGGGACGCTGCAGTCCAAGACCCAGGCGGTCTCCTGGACCGTCATGAACTCCTGGTTCACGTCGGCGGGCTCCTGCGGTCGGCCGTACAGCTCGTACTTGCTGCCGGTCATTGGGTGTCACTCCTTCGCGGATTGGGCCTCTGGTGGGGTCAAGAGGTCGTCTTCGGCCACACCCAGGGCTAGGCGGAGCCGCTTGAACGGTGCGGGTGTCATGTGCTCGCGGGTGCCGTTCTCCAGGTGACTGAGGTAGCGCCTGCTGATGCCTGCGCGTTCGGCCAGCTCAGAGGTTGCGAGACCGGCGGATTTCCGCTTCTCGCGGATCGCCGCCGCGTCCACGAGGTACGTGGTTGGCGGGTGGGGCATGACCTAAAGTTAGACCTAGTTAGCCCGCATGTCCAGCGCTAGTTAGTCATCAGTTGCGCGGAAGTTAGTCACTCAGTTCGCCCTAATCAGCCTTAGAGCAAACGTGCAGGTCACGGATCCAGCCTTAGTTGCCGCGTGGCCCTGGCTGGCCCTGGCTGGCCCTGCCAAGATGGGGTTCATGGCACCCAGTGACCCCACCACCCGCCTCGCGGAGCACGTGAAGAACCGCCGGCTAGCCCTGAAGCTCGCCCGCAAGCGAGCGGCGGACCTCGCAGGGATGTCCAAGGACACCTGGCAGCGCATCGAAGAAGGCGGCAAGGTCCGCCTCATGAGCGTCGCCAAGGTCGACGCCGTGCTCGGGTGGGCGCCGGGGAGCGCCGTGGGCATCCTGGAAGGCAGGGAGCCGATCCTTACCCGCACATCCCCTGACGCCCCTGGCGCCGAAATCTCGCAACGGCCGACCGAGGACCTTGACGGACGGGCCCGCGAACTGATTCAGCTAGCCACCATCGCCACCACGAGCGGGCTCACATCGGACGAGATCCGCGAGCTGAGCGACCGGGCGGTACGGGACCTCAAGGCCCATGGAGTGATCTGACTGAAGTTTCACCCGCATGGCGTACAACCATTTGCTTTTATCGACTCGTTACCACATTTCCTCCCACCACTTTGGCCCCATCCGGTCCCAACTGGCCCCTAACATGGCAGAGTCGATGTACGTCCTTGGAGGCTCCCGCAACACCCAGCAATTAGGGGGAGCCATGCAGTACAGCGAGCCGCTCATAGTCGACTACGGGCCTGATTTCTTTGGCCATAGCTTTTTGGTCGATCAGGGGATCGTGTGTGTGATCCCCCGCCAGGTCGTCGCGGGCAGTCCAGCCGCCGCGGCGATGAGGGAAGCAGTAAGGGATCTCGGAGGAGAATGTGGTGGATGCCGTAACTGCCCGCTAGGGCAAGCTGGCTGAAGCTACGGACGCGGGAGGCCACGGCGGTAGGGGTACCTGCCGGGCACCCGCATCCACCACCTCGGGAGGGCCCAGTGAGCGGTGCGCAGCAGCACATCCACATCGAGTGGCGTGGCGGTACCTGCCGCGTCAAATGGTGGTCGGGCGAGTACCTCGACAACGGACGTAAGCGCTACGAGTCCAAGGGTGGCTTCACCGACGAAGATGCGGCCTACACGCACGGCCAGGACAAGCTTTACGAGATCCGGCATGGCACCCACGTGAAGAACCGTGACGGCGCCACCCTGATGTCGGACTGGCTTGACGACTGGCTGAACGCAATGGATCACGCGCATCTCACCGAACGCGGCTACCGGTCAGCGATCGAGAACCACATCCGCCCGTACTTCAAGAAGCAGAACGCATCCGTCGCCGACATCGACGTTCTGGCCTACCGGGCGTTCAAGAAGCACGTCAACGCGAAGCTGAAGAAGGCGTCCTCGGCCGCCAACGTGATGATGGTGCTGGGCATGGTCCTTGATGATGCGGTGCCCCGCCTGATCAAGACCTCCCCCGTCGAACGCACGCGGCGGCGCGGCAAGTTCGTGAAGAAGGCCAAGGAGCGCAAGAAGGACATGACGCCGGAGGCGGTCGAGCAGCTGGCCGTCAACGCGCGCGCCGTGTTCGGGCAGGCCGGGTACGTCTTCATCTGGACGATGGCCATGACGGGCATGCGGCCGGCGGAGCTGTTCGGCCTGACGCGGGAGTACTGCTACCCGACCTGGCCGCTCTCCGACCCGCGGACCGACCCGGAAGAGGCGGAACGCTACGAAGAGGACGTCGAGCGGTACGGGGCGACGGGTGAGCTGATGCCGGCGCTTCGTGTGGAGCGCCAAGTTCAGTACGCCGACAGTTCCCTGCAGTTCTTCCCTCCGAAGTACCTCAGCAGCCGGACGTTGGTGGTCCCACCGTTCCTCGCCGACCTGCTGAAGGACCTGCTCGATTCCCATGAGTACGACTGGGTGTTCCCCGCCATCAAGGGCGGGTCCTTGGGGGCGGTGAACTTCGACTACAAGTACTGGCGCGACATCGCAGACGGCGCCAAGGAGCGGTCAGGGCCGTTGACCCGCGGGGCCCGGCCGGCGATCCCCGAGGTTCCGACGTTCAAGGGCAAGCGCCTGTACCTGCTGCGGCATGGGCATAAGGCGTGGCTGGACGAGGACGCTCACAGCAAGTTCGCCACGGAGTCACGGATGGGTCATGAGGTGCCGGGCGTTGAGGGGATCTATTCAAGCGTGACGGTGCCGATGGAGCGTGCCATCATGAAGACGTTGCAGGAGCGGTGGGACGGCCTGCAGGACCGGTTGAGCGGATCAGATTCCTAGATCATCTCCCATGCGTTTCCCACCTAGGCGGTACGGATCAAGGGATTCGCTGGTGAGGGCCTTATCAGGCGCCAATCCTTCGTCTTCCAGATGAAGTTGAGCGCGGTGATGGAGAGGGCGACGGGTCTGAGCGCGGGCCAGGTGACGGTACGGAACCTGCGCCAGGCACCCGCGCCGTCCAGGGCGGCCGCCTCGTGGAGTTCGTGCGGGGTGTTCTGCAGTCCCGCCAGCAGGGCGACCGTGGTCTGCGGCATGCCGGCCCAGATGCCGACGACGATCACCGCGGGCAGTGCGGTGGCGAGGCCGGTCAGCCAGTCCCGGCCGTCACCGAGTCCCAGGTCGCGGATGGTCTCGTTGAGGATTCCGGCGTCCGGGTTGTAGACGAGCCGCCACATGATGCCGACGACGACCTCGGGCATCGCCCACGGAATGATCGCCAGGGCGCGGGCCAGCCAGCGCATGCGCAGGTTCTCGTTGAGCAGCAGGGCGAGACCCAGGGCGAGCACGAACTGCGGGACGGTGACCCCGACCGCCCAGAACAGGCCGATCCTGAACGACTCCCAGAACAGTCCGTCGTGGAGCAGGTCCTGGAAGTTCAGTACGCCGACCCACTGGGTGGACCGGGTGCGGCCCGACTGGGCGTCCGTGAAGGCCAGCGCGATGCCGTAGAGCAGCGGCCCGACGCTCAGGACCAGGATGGGGATCAGGGCGGGCAGCACCAGGAACCAGGTCCCCGCGTTCCGGTTGATCTGCCCGGCCTGCTTGCCGCGCGGACTCCTCGGCGGTCCGTGCCGTCCGGATTGCACGGTTGCATTAGCCAATGTCATAGATGCGCCCCCTTGCGTCATTCGACCGGCTTAATACCGTTCTGGCCGCTCAGGTGGCCTCCGCCATCGTGCTGACGGGCCGTCGGTTCGTCAAGACAACCTGCACGGATGCGAAAATCGGATCCATGAACGAGATGCGAGCGCGCGAGGTGCTGACCGCCGCCGGACTGACCGGCGGCGCGGAGCTGATCGCGCTGGGTGAGAACGCTGTGTTCGCCGTGGGTGACCTGGTCGTCAAGATCGGCCGGGACGCCGTGCAGCATCCCGAGCTGCGGGAGCGGGCCGAACGCGAGGTGGCCGTGGCGCAGTGGCTCGCCGCGTCCGGTGTCCCCGCCGTGCGGGCCGCCGGGCCCGCGCGGGTGGTCGAGGGCCACCCGGTGACCCTGTGGCATCGGTTGCCGGACGCGGCGCGGCCCGCCGAGCCCCGGGACCTGGCGCCACTGCTCACCGCGGTGCACGCGCTGCCCGCCCCCGAGGGCCTCGCCCTGCCCCGCCGGGAACTGCTGGGCGGTGTCGAGCGGTGGCTGCGGCTGGCCGGCGAGGCGATCGATCCGGCCGACGCGGCATATCTGCGCGAGCGTCGCGACGGCTTCGCTGCGGCCGCGGCCGGCCTGGTCCCCCATCTGCCCCGGGGCCCGATCCACGGCGACGCGCTCGCGCGCAACGTCCATGTCGGTCCGGACGGGCCGGTCCTGGTGGACCTGGAGACCTTCTCCACGGATCTGCGCGAGCACGACCTGGTGGTGCTCGCCCTGTCCCGCGACCGGTACGGGCTGGCGGCCGAGGCCTATGACGCCTTCACCTCGGCCTACGGCTGGGACGTGCGCGAGTGGGACGGCTGCGCGGTGCTGCGCGGGGCGCGGGAGACAGCGAGCTGCGCATGGGTCGCGCAGCACGCCCCGGCCAACCCGAAGGCACTCGCGGAGTTCCGCCGCCGGGTGACCTCCCTGCGGGAGGGGGACGCGTCGGTGCGGTGGTACCCCTTCTGAGGTCCGCCTCGCCCGGCGCCGGTGAGCGCGGGGGTCGTCCTCAGCCCGTCACGCGCACCGGCTCCCGCACCGGCCAGCGGCCGTCGATGACCGCGTCCGCCGTGCCCTTGCGGCGCAGGAACTGCTGGAAGTCGGCGGCCCACTCCGCGTACCAGACGATCTGGCGCTCGTGCAGCTCCGGCGCGGACAGGGCGGCCACCGAGCCGTGCCGGGCGGCTATCGCGTACGCCACCCGCACCGCCGCCAGCGCGTCAGCCCCCGCGTCGTGCGCTCCCCCGTGGACCACGCCGTACTCGACGCAGACCGCTTCGAGGTTGCGCTTGCCCTTGCGGTAGCGGTCGACGGCCCGGTCGATCGTGTACGGGTCGATCACCGGCCCGATCCCCGCGCCGTCGAGCCGGTCGCCGAGCGACGGCAGCCCGTGGCGGTGCAGCTCGGCCGTCAGCAGCGTCAGGTCGAAGGCCGCGTTGTACGCCACCACCGGGATGCCCTGGCGCCAGTAACCGGTCAGCGTGTCGGCGATCTCGTCGGCCACCTCGCGCACCGGCCGGCCCTCCGCCGCCGCCCGCTCGCTGCTGATGCCGTGGATCGCGGACGCCTGGGCCGGGATCCGGATGCCCGGATCGGCCAGCCAGGCGTGCCGGCTCACCGGATCGCCGTCGCTGCCGTCGACGCGGACGACCGCGGCCGTCACGATCCGGGCCTCCAGCGGTTCCGTACCCGTCGTCTCCAGGTCGAATCCGACCAGCGCCTGCCGGTGCCAGCTCATCCCGTACCTCCTTCGTGGTGCTCCCCCGGATGACGACCACCCTCGCACGGTGCACTGACAACGCCGCGGAACGGCCCCCTCAGGAGACCGGCCGGGAGTCCGTCCACACGGATTCGAACTCCTCGCGGTACGTCTCGAACAACCCGTGCTCGCTGTCTTGGCCGGCCCGGACCACCGCCCGTCCGCCGCCCCGCAGTACCAGCACCGGAGCCTCCATGCCGCGCGCCCGGCGCAGGTAGGTCTGGACGACCCCCACGGCGTCGGCGCCGTCCCCGTCCACCAGGTAGGCCGTGAAGCGCGGCGTCTCGTCGAAGACATGGATCTCGAAGGCGCCGGGATCGCGCAGCTTGGAGCGGACCCGGCGCATGTGGAGGATGTTCATCTCCACCGAGCGGCTCAGCTCGCCCTTCTTGAGGCCGAGCTCCCGTTCCCGGCGCTTGACCGCGCTGCTGGCCGGGTTGATGAAGAGCAGCCGTACCCGGCAGCCCGACTCGGCGAGCCGGATCAGCCGGCGTCCGGAGAAGTTCTGCACCAGCAGGTTGAGCCCTATCCCGATCGCGTCCAGCCGACGCGCGCCGCCGAAGAGGTCCTCGGCGGGCAGCTGGCGCTGGAGCCGCACCCGGTCGGGGTGGACGGAGACCACGTCCGCGTAGCGGTCGCCGACGAGCTCCTCCACGGCGTCGACCGGGAGCCGGTCGGCGGAGGGGACGGCCGCGCCGCTGCCGAGGATCTCCAGCAGCCGGGCGGAGGCCCGCTCGGCCTGGGCCAGCACCGCCTCGTTGAGGGCGCGGTTGCGGGAGACCACGTTGCGGGCGACCTCCAGCTCGTCCAGCGCCAGCTCGACATCGCGGCGGTCGTCGAAGTAGGGCTCGAAACAGGGCCAGTGCTGGACCATCAGCTCACGCAGCTGCGGCAGCGTGAGGAAGCTCAGGACATTGTCGTCGGCCGGGTCGAGCAGATAGCCCTTGCGGCGGGAGACCTCGCGCACCGCGACGGCGCGCTGCACCCACTCCTGCCCGGCGGGTCCCGCCGCGGCCACCACCCAGTCCTCGCCGTGGACCGGTTCGTAGATGGGCCGGAGCACCGCGGCGACGACGGCACGCAGCCGCTGCTCCACGAGATTCAGCCAGATGTAGGCGCGCCCGGCCCGCTGGGCGCGGGTGCGCACCTCGCTCCAGGCCTCCGCGCCCCAGTCCAGCTCCGCACCGATCTCCAGGGGCTGCGCCAGCGAGACCGCCCCGGGCGGGACATCGGCCAGATCCCCCTCGTGACCCGTGTCACCTGGGGGCAGCTCGAACCCTCCCGAGCTCACCCGCGCACCGCCTTCCACTCCCCCACCAACGATCAAGGAAGGGTACTCCGGGAGCGGGAGCCGGTGCAGCCGGATGCGCAGGCTGCTTTCCCAACTCCCCTTCCGCGCAAGCTCGTTCCGTACGGCAAGATCTGCCGGAGTGAGCGGATTCATAGGGATTAAACACCCCATTCCGCGCCCCGTTCCGGACACCGGTCCGGGCGGGGCCGCCGGATCCCGGTTCCGGGCGACGCGGAGGGGCCCGATGTTGACCGGACCGGGCGACTCCGCCCCCCAATTGCCGGCCGGTCCTAGGTAAGGGCCGCTCTTTCGGGGAAGATCTGCCAGGGAGCCCGCATTCCCCAGGCAACCGCATCAGAAGTGGAAGAGTCGAATCTATGCAGGTCTGGCCGGGACAGGCGTACCCCCTCGGTGCCACGTACGACGGCGCCGGGACCAACTTCGCGGTCTTCTCGGAGGCCGCCCACCGAATCGAGTTGTGCCTGCTGCACGACGACGGTTCCGAGACGGCGGTGGAACTGAGGGAGACCGACGCCTTCGTCCGCCACGCGTATCTGCCCGGGGTGATGCCCGGTCAGCGGTACGGATTCCGGGTGCACGGGCCGTACGAACCGCAGCGCGGCGCCCGCTGCAACTCCGCCAAACTGCTCCTGGACCCGTACGCACGGGCGGTCGCCGGACAGATCCAGTGGGGCGAGGCGGTGTACGGCTACCCGTTCGGCCGGCCCGACGCGCGCAACGACCTCGACTCGGCGCCGCACACGATGTCCTCGGTCGTGGTCAACCCGTACTTCGACTGGGGTGACGACCGGCGGCCCCGTACCGACTACCACCGCACGGTGATCTACGAGGCCCATGTGAAGGGCCTGACGATGCTCCATCCGGGTCTCCCGAAGGAGTTGCGCGGTACGTACGCGGGACTGGCCCATCCGGAGGTCATCGCCCATCTGACGGAGCTCGGCGTCACCGCGATCGAACTGATGCCGGTGCACCAGTTCGTCCAGGACCACCGGCTGGCGGACGCGGGGCTCGCCAACTACTGGGGTTACAACACCATCGGCTTCTTCGCCCCGCACAACTCCTACGCCTCCTGGGGTGACCGGGGCGAGCAGGTGCTGGAGTTCAAGCAGGCCGTGCGCGCCCTGCACCAGGCCGGCATCGAGGTGATCCTCGACGTGGTCTACAACCACACGGCGGAGGGCAACCACCTGGGGCCGACGCTCTCCTTCCGGGGGCTGGACAACGCGTCGTACTACCGGCTCGCCGACGACCAGCGGTACTACATGGACACCACGGGGACCGGGAACTCCCTGCTGATGCGCTCCCCGCACGTGCTCCAGCTGATCATGGACTCGCTGCGCTACTGGGTGACCGAGATGCATGTGGACGGGTTCCGCTTCGATCTGGCGGCCACGCTGGCCCGGCAGTTCCACGAGGTGGACCGGCTGTCGTCGTTCTTCGACCTGGTGCAGCAGGACCCGGTGGTCAGCCAGGTGAAACTGATCGCCGAGCCGTGGGACGTGGGCGAGGGCGGCTACCAGGTGGGGAACTTCCCGCCGCTGTGGACCGAGTGGAACGGGAAGTACCGGGACACGGTGCGGGACCTGTGGCGCGGCGAGCCCCGCACCCTGGCCGAGTTCGCCGGCCGGCTGACGGGCTCGTCCGACCTGTACCAGGACGACGGGCGGCGGCCCCTCGCCTCGATCAACTTCACTACCTGCCACGACGGGTTCACCCTGCACGATCTGGTCTCGTACAACGACAAGCACAACGAGGCCAACGGCGAGGGCAACCGGGACGGCGAGAGCCACAACCGGTCCTGGAACTGCGGTGTGGAGGGCGAGACCGACCGGCCCGAGGTGCTGGAACTGCGCGAGCGGCAGATGCGGAACTTCATCGCCACGCTGATGCTGTCGCAGGGCGTGCC
The DNA here is from genome assembly GCF_043202315.1 of Streptomyces sp. NPDC048211. Classification (NCBI taxonomy): domain Bacteria; kingdom Bacillati; phylum Actinomycetota; class Actinomycetes; order Kitasatosporales; family Streptomycetaceae; genus Streptomyces; species Streptomyces sp. NPDC048211. Next base: position 174,731 of record NZ_JBIDAD010000002.1, on the reverse strand, counting down.
GATGCTCAGCCACGGCGACGAGTTCGGCCGTACGCAGCGGGGCAACAACAACGGCTACTGCCAGGACAGCGAACTGTCCTGGGTGCACTGGCCCGCCCCCGCCGGGTCGACGGAGGACGACGGCGAGGAGGCCGGCCGGACGGACGGCGGCGGTCTCGGCAGCAGTCTGCTGGAGTTCACCCGGGCGATGGTGTGGCTGCGCCGCGACCATCCCGTCTTCCGGCGCCGGCGGTTCTTCCACGGGCGCCCCGTGGAAGGCACGCACGACGAGCTCTCGGACATCGCCTGGTTCACACCCGAGGGCGAGGAGATGACGCAGCGGGACTGGCAGGCGGCGCACGCCAAGGCGCTGACGGTCTTCCTGAACGGGCACGCCATCTCGGAACCCGGCCCGCGCGGGGAGCGGATCTCCGACGACTCGTTCCTGCTGATGTTCAACGCGAGCGCCGAGACGCTGGAGTTCGCCGTTCCGGTCAATCACGGGCGGCAGTGGCTGGCGGTCGTCGACACGGCCCGCCCGGACGGGGTGCTCACCGGCGCGGGGCCGAAGGTGGCGGCGGGCGATCGGGTGACGCTGGTGGGGCGGAGCATGGTGGTGCTCCAGCGGCCGGCATGAGACCGACCGGTCACTCGTCCGTGCCCGGGTGACACAGAAGGCCCGGATCTGGGTACGTACGTTCCCATGACGCCTTCCGCCACGTACCGGCTCCAGCTCCAGCCGGAGTTCCCGTTCTCGGCCGCCGAGGACGCCGTGCCGTATCTCGCCTCGCTCGGCGTCTCCCATCTGCACCTGTCCCCGGTACTCGAAGCCGTGCCCGGCTCACGGCACGGCTACGACGTCGTCGACCACGGCCGGGTGCGCGCCGAGCTGGGCGGCGAGGAGGGGCTGCGCCGGCTGGCGCGCATCGCCCGCGAACACGGGCTCGGCCTCGTCCTGGACATCGTGCCGAACCACATGGCCGCCGCCCCCCGGCACAACCACGCGCTGCGCGAGGTCCTGCGCGAGGGGCCCGGCTCCCCGTACGCCCGCTGGTTCGACGTCGACTGGGACGCGGGCGACGGGCGGATCCTGCTGCCCGTCCTCGCCGGACGGCTGGGCGAGGAGATCGACCGGTTGCGGGTCGACGGGGACGTGCTCCGCTACGGCGAGCAGGAGTTCCCGCTGCGGACCGGCACCGCACACCTCGACCTGCCCGAGCTGCTGGACGCCCAGCACTACCGGCTCGGCTGGTGGCGGCTGGCCCGCACCGAGCTGAACTACCGGCGGTTCTTCACCATCTCGGAGCTGATCGGGGTGCGGGTGGAGGACCCGGAGGTGTTCGCCGCCTCCCACGCCAAGATCCTCGAACTGGTACGGGACGGGGTCGTGGACGGCCTGCGGATCGACCACCCGGACGGGCTCGCCGATCCGGCCGGCTATCTGGAACAGCTGTCCGTGGCGAGCGGCGGGGTGTGGACGGTGGTGGAGAAGATCCTCACCGGTCCCGAACCGCTGCCGGCGGGCTGGGCCGTCGCCGGGACGACGGGGTACGACGCGCTCCACCGGATCGACGGGCTCTTCGTCGACCCGGCGGGCGCGGCCGAGCTGCTCGGCGGCTACCGGGAGTACGCCGCCCCGGCCGGTGACCGCGGCGGCTACTGGACGTCGACCGTGCGCCGGGCCGCGTACCGGGTGGTCACCCATGAACTGGCCGCCGAGACCGAACTGCTGACGCGGATCGCGTCACGCGTCTGCGCCGAGGACCCCGCGCTGCGCGACCACGCCCCCTGGGCCCTGCACACCGCCGTGCGCGAGCTCCTGGTCCGGGTCCCGGTCTACCGCCCGTACGTGACGGCGGGCGGGCCCTGCACCGAGACGGCCGAGGCGACGCTCGGCCCGGTCGCGGTGAGCGATGCCAAGGCGGCGTTCGCGGTACACGAGGAGGCCTCCGCCGTCGACGTGGTGCGGGAGCTGGCCCTGGGGCGGCTCGGCGGGGGCGCCGACCGGGTGGCGTTCGGCGCCCGGTTCGCCCAGACCGCGTCCGCGCTCCGGGCCAAGGCGGTCGAGGACACCGCGTACTACCGGTACGTGCCGCTGATCTCGGCGAACGAGGTGGGCGGTGATCCGGGGCGGCCGGCGGTGGCACCGGAGGAGTTCCACGCCTTCTGCGCACGGCTCGCCCGCGACTGGCCCGCCACCGGAACGGCGCTGACGACGCATGACACCAAGCGCAGCGCCGACGTCCGCGCCGGCATCGCGGCGCTGTCGCAGTGCCCCGGGCGGTGGAGCGAGCTGGTCGACGAGCTGACCCGGACCGCTCCCGCCGCCCCCGATCCGCAGTTCGCCTGGCAGGCGTGGCAGACCGCGGTCGGCTGTGTGGGGCTCTCGCCGGGGGAACTCGCGGGACGGCTGGAGCCGGCGCTGCTGAAGGCGGTGCGCGAGTCGGGACTGTTCACGAGCTGGACCGAACCCGATCCGGTGTACGAGCGGGTGGTGACGGACTTCGTCGCCTCCGGTCCGGCCGCCGGCACCGGTCCGGTGCGGGCGCTCCTGGAACGGTTCGCGGAATCGCTGGCCCCGCATGTGCGGGCCAACGCGCTGGGCGCGGCGCTGGTGCACCTGACGATGCCGGGGGTGCCGGATCTCTACCAGGGCACGGAGCGGGAGTACCTGGCACTGGTCGACCCGGACAACCGGCGGCCGTTCACGAGACCCGCCGACGGCGCGCCCGCCGACGAGAAGGGCGCGCTCACGGAGACGGCGCTGCGGCTGCGGCGGGAGCGGCCCGAGGTGTTCGGCGAGTCGGGTACGTACACCCCGCTGACCGCCTCCGGACCGGCGGCGGCGCACTGCCTGGCCTTCTGCCGTTCCGGCGAGGTGGTCACCGCGGTGACCCGGCTGTCGTCGCGGCTGGCGGAGTCGGGCGGCTGGCACCGGACCGAGCTGGCGCTGCCGGACGACGGGGTGTGGCGCGATCTGCTGACACCGGGCCGGAAGTTCTCGGGCGGCACGGTCCCGGTGGGCGAACTGTTCGCCGAGCGGCCGGTCGCGCTGCTCAGCAGGAGCGGTCCCGCTTAGGGACCTGGCCCACGCGAGCCGCCGGGTGTCGGAGGCCCGCCCGGCCGGGGCGGGCCCGGCCTTCCCTTGGGCGCCGATGGGGAGCGCGGCTCGCCGGTGCGTCCCGCTCCCCTCCGGTGGGCGTGCCCGGACTCCTGTGTCGCGCGTCATGCCGGCCGGCCTTGCCGGTGCGGGACGCGAAACCGTTGCGGTAACGGAACGGGAGCACGGTCGGTGGCGGTGTCCTGCGTGATGCGGCCGACGGCGTCGCCCGGCTTCTTCGCCCGGTCATGCCGTCGGGAGTTCTACGACCGGACGAGGAGGGACCGGGGGCCCCGTGTGAGCAGGCCGGTGGCAGCCGGGCGGAATCCGTCCGCCCAGCGCAGGGCGGGCATCGCGTCGAGCAGGGCGCGCAGGCCCTGTTCGGCCTCCAGCCTGCCGAGCAGCACCGCGGGGCAGCCGGCGGGGCCGGGTGTGCCGCGGTCCTGGTCGCGGCGGAAGGGATCGAAGACGTCCGGTGCGGCGAACCGTTCCGGGTCACGGCCCGCCGAGCCGATCAGGCAGGCGACGGGTGAGCGGGCCGGCAGGGTTCCGCCGCTGAGGGTGACCTCGGCGACGGTGCGGCGCAGCACGATCTGGACGGGCGGGTCCCGGCGCAGCGTCTCCGTCCAGGCCCGGCCGGTGAGCGCGGGTTCGATGCGCAGGGCGGCCAGCAGGTCGGGGTCGTCCAGCAGATTGGCGAGGAGCGAGGCGAGTGCGGTCTCCCGCAGTCCGGTGCGCCGGGCGCACGGGGCGGTGTCGGCGGACGGGCCGGTCACCGGGCCCGCACCGGACGGCAGCCAGCGGCAGAACTCCTCGACGAGGTCGGCCCGCGGGCGTCCGGCGATGCGCCGTGCGAGCACGTAGGCCGTCCGCTCGACGCGCTCCGCGAGGTGGCCGGGGACGGAGCCGTCCGCCACCGCGTACCGGTCGCGGGGCTGGCAGCGGGCGTAGCCGTGGCAGAGCCCGAGCGGGGCGGGCCCTCCTCGGGGTGCTCCGTCGTGCGGGAAGCCCGCGAACCTCGGGTCGGTGAGGGCGGTGGCCACGTCGTCGTACCGGCTGACGAGCCAGGCGCCGAGCGGCGCGTCGTAGCTGAGCGGGTACTCCTCGCGGAGCACCCGGTAGAGCCGGTACGGGTCCTGGGCGGCGCCCGGCGCGAGGAGGCTGGGGCCGCCGCCGGTGCGGGCCCGGCGGCGGTGCCGGGTGGACGGGTGCCGGACGGTGAGGCGTTCGGGCGAGGACGTCGGGCCCGGTATGTCTCCGGGCGCGTCTGCCTGCATGGCGTACCCCCCGGGGCGTTCGGTGCGCCGGTGTGCGGCGCGGTCCCTGTCAGGGGATCACCTGAACGGGCGCGCCGCAGTCCGCGTGCGGCCGTCCGGGTGACGCGGCGCCCGCCGTCCGGCACGTCCCACGGGACGGCCGCGGCTCAGTCGACGTCTTCGAACGCGGGACGCCGGCCCGCGCGGCGCCGGACGAATCCGCGCCGGCCGGCCAGGAGCGTGATGCACGTCCAGCCGACGACGCCCATGACGAGCATGCCGAGCGCGTCGTCCGCATCGACGTCGGTGGCGGCTTCCAGCGGGACGACGCCCTTCGGATCGCTGATGACCTCGATCCGGTCGCCCACCTCCCAGTCCGGGTGGTCCCCGCTGTAGTCCAGGGTCTCGTCGAGCTCGCCCAGCCTTCCCTCGAGGGTGAAGTGGTGATCCGAGCCGCCGCTCACCGCGGCGCTGTCGGCGGTGACGCGGACGGTCTCGCGCACACCCCGGCCGTCGAGCGCCGCCTCGGGCGCGTACTGGACCGAGCCCACGAGCACGAACACGGCAGGCAGGAAGGAGAGGACCGCGAGCCACCATGCGCAGTGGAGGAGACGCAGGAGGATCGCGAGGGCGAAACACCCGATGAGGCCGGTGACGATCGGGATGACGTCCATGCCCAACGCGAGGTAGGAGATGCCCGTGTTGACCGCGGCGATGATCCAGCCGAGCACCACCACACCGAGGGTGAACAGGACATACCCTCCCCGGTCCAGGGTCGGGCTCTGCGCCTTCTTCATGTCCACTGCAGTCATCAGGGCAGCATAGACAGTCTGCACGGGCGGGGCGGCAGGGTGAGGGTGGTCGCGGAGCGCGGCGGCCGGTCCTCGGGGCGCACATGGTCGGGCCGCACGTCTCGGAGATGATCGCCGGGAGCCGGCTGATCGTCGGCGGGGAGGCCGAACACCGCGACGTGGCCCACGCATCCACCCGCATCCGACGCTCCCGGGGCGGCCGGCGAGGCCTTCCTTCACCCCGGCGGACCGCGTGCTGCGCCGGCAGGCGTGAACGCCCGCGGCTACGCCGGCGGGCGGGGCGGAGGCGCGGAGAGCCGGAAGGTCATCCTGCCGAAGCTCACCTGGTCTCCCTCGCGCACCGGCACCGTCCCCGTGACGCGCTGCCCGTTGACACAGGTGCCGTTGGTCGAGCCGAGGTCGCGCAGCACCCACCAGCCGCCGTGCGCGGTGAGTTCGGCGTGCATCCGCGACACCGTCTCGTGGCTGAGCCGGAGTCCGTTGCCCGGATCGCGGCCGATGAGCAGCGGGTGCGGACTCGGCGCGGGCAGCAGCAGTTTGGGCAGCCGCTCGGCCCGCCACGCCCTGCGCACCCGCTCGGGAAAGCCGGAGACCCCGCTGACGGCCCGGAAGAGCTGCCGCGACCAGCGGCCGTCGCTCTCCAGGTCGGCGGTGAGCGCCTCCAGTTGGTCGAGACGGCTGGCGATCAGGGCCAGTTCCATGCGCCGCATGAAGGTGTCATGGGACAGCTTGCCCTGCGCGGCACCCTCTCTGAGCACACCGAGAACACGGTCGCGCTGGGCGTCGGACAGCCGCGCGGGATACGTGTGGGACTCGAAGGAGGACGTCACGGAACCAATTGTCGGGCCGACCGGCCCGGAGTGTCCAGAACAACGCCTCTTTCCGCCCTCCTGACCTGCACGGCTCCGCGATATTCGAGGGACCTTGCGCGCCGGACGTTGCTAAGGTCGGCCGCCGTGCCGTCCCGGCGACCGCCGGGACGAGCCCGTACACCTGTGGGGGATTTGTGCTCGACGCACCACTCGAACCGACCGTCCGTCCGATCAGCGGCCCGGAGGAGCTGGACCTGTTCTGCCGGCTGTCCTACGTCCTCGACCACGAACTCGCGGACGACCTCGCATCGGGCCGGCGCCGCCCGGAGTGGATGTGGGTGGCCCTGCGGGGTGACCGGGTGGTGGCGAGGATCGCCTGGTGGAGCAAGGACGGCAAGGAGCCGCTCTTCCTCGACTTCTTCGACCTGGACGACACGCTGCCCGAGCCCGAGCGCGGGGAGGCGGGACTGCGGCTGCTGGAGGCGGCGACCGCGGCAGTCGTTCCGGCCGGCGCCCCGCGCCCCGAGTACGGGCGCTACGTACCGCCGGACTGGCGCGAGGACCCGGCGGTCCGCGATGCCGTCGAGGCGCGTATCCGGGTCATGGAGCGCACCGGTGCCCGGATGCTCGTGGAGCGGCTGCGCCTGGAGTGGCGTGCGGGCACCCCCGTGCCCGCAGGCAGCGGGCGGCTGCGGTTCCGTCCGGTCGCCGGGCGCGAGGATCTCCTCGCGTTGATGACGCCGGTGATGGAGGGCACGCTCGACGCCCACGGTCAGCAGGACCTGACGTCGGGCCTGTCGGCGCGCGAGGCCGCGGAGAAGCACTACGACGAGGAGCTCGCCCTCTACTCCACCCCGCAGGAGTGGTGGCGCGTCGCCGAACTCCCGGACGGCGAACCGGTCGGCTTCGTGATCCCGGCCCGCAACAGCTACAACCCGATCATCGCGTACATCGGTGTGGTCCCCGCACAGCGCGGTCACGGCTACATCGACGAGATCCTCGCCGAGGGCACCCGGGTGCTCGCCGGACAGGAGGGCGTGGAGCGTATCCGGGCCGCGACGGACCTCGGCAACGTGCCGATGGCGAAGTCCTTCGCGCGGCTCGGCTACGTCAACTTCGAGCGCGCCTTCGACATGGTGTGGGACGACTGACGCACGTTCCGCGCGGGCCGTCCGGAATCCTCTGGACGGTCCGCCGGGAGGCGGATACCGTATCCGCGAGGGCATCCGGCCCCGGTCGAGGAAGGAGGCGAGGCACATGGGCACGAGCAACGGCACCATCCCGCGTACCACTTCGTTCCCGCGCTCCCGTCCCGTCCGCCGGGCGGTGTCCGACCCGGCCTGACCGGGAGCGCACAGTCTGCTTCCGGAGGACCTCTTCATGACCGGTCTGGTCATTCGCGCGCTCTCGCAGAGCGACGCCTCTCTTTTCGACACCCTGCAGGACGCCTCTCTCGTCGGCCGTGCCGCTTTCGGGCACCGCTACACCACCGTGGGCGACGGCGGGGAGTACCGCCCCGAGTGGACCTGGATCGCCCTGCGCGACGACACCGTCGTCGCCCGGGCCGCCTGGTGGGCCGGCCCCGATGACACCGAGCCCGTCCTGCTCAACTGGTTCGACTTCGCCGACGGGGAGGACGAGGCGGGCGCGGAGCTGCTGCGCCGCTCCCCACTGCACGCCGAGTACGAACTGGGCCTTCCCGCCAACTGGCGCGAGGTCCCCGCGATCCGGGCGGCCGCCGAGGCCAGGATCGCAGCCGCCGCGGCGGCCGGCATGGAGCCGCTGGTCGAGCGGTACCAGTACCGGTGGACGCCGGACTGCGGCCTGCCCGCACGACCCGGCAGGCTGGCCTTCCGTCCGGAGCCCGACGACGCGGTGATCCTCGGCCTGCTGCGCCGGATCCACTCCGTCACGCTCGACGCGCACGCTCTGCGGGCGATCGAGGGGCCCGGCGGGCTGGACGCCGCGGCTCAGGAGGAGCTCGACTTCTTCCACTGGTGCCCCTCGCCGCGTGACTGGTGGCAGGTGGCGTACACGCCGGACGGCGAGCCGGCCGGTCTCCACATCCCCGCGCACAACCCGTCGGGGCCGTGCATCGGCTTCATCGGGGTCGTGCCCGAGGCCCGCGGCCATGGCTACGGCTACGACCTGCTCGTGGAGTGCACGCACTTCCTGGCCGCCAGGGGCGCCGAGTTCATCGCGGGTGCGACCGACCGGGGGAACGTACCGATGGCGGCCGCGTTCGCGAGGGCCGGGCATCCGGTGACGCAGGAGCGGATCCACCTGGCCTGACGGCCGGGCGGGGGCCGGTGCGTGACCGCGCGTCAGCCCCCGTGCCCGCGCTGCTGCCTGATGACGTCGCGGTACCAGGCGTACGACTCCTTGGGCGTGCGGCGCAGCGTCTCGTAGTCGATGTGGACCAGGCCGAAGCGCTTGCTGACCCCCTCGGTCCACTCGATGTTGTCGGTGAGCGACCAGGTGAAGTAGCCGCGTACGTCGACGCCGGCGTCGATGGCCTGCCGCAGGGCGCCCAGGTGACCGTCGAGGTAGGCGATCCGGCGGGTGTCCGCGGTGGGTTCGTCGACGGCGCAGCCGTTCTCGGTGACGTAGAGCGGTGGGAGCCGGTCGCCGTAGCGGTCCCGTAGCTGGACCAGGGTCTCGCGCAGTCCGTCGGGGACGACGGGCCAGCCGAAGTCCGTCTTCTCGTATCCCTCGATCTCCCTGATGCCGAAGGGGAGTTCGGCGGGCATGCCGAAGCCGGCGAAGGTGTCGAGCGCATCGGCCCTGGGGGCGCCGACCAGGGTGGGGTTGTAGTAGTTGACGCCGTACCAGTCGAGCGGGGTGGAGATGGTCCGCAGGTCGTCCTCGACGGGGCCTGGCATCAGGGCGGCGAAGTTCTCGTCCGGGTAGCGGCCGGTGAGGAGGGGGTCGGCGAACAGCCAGTTGGTGAGGGTGTCGTACAGCTCGGCGCCGAAGCGGTCCTCCTCGGTCTCCCCCGCCGTCCAGACGGGGGTGTGCGAGACCGCTATGCCGATGTTGCCGGCGCCGGCGGCCCGCAGCGCGCGGACGGCCAGGCCGTGGGCGAGGAGCTGGTGGTGGGCCGCGGGCAGCGCGTCGAAGAGGAGGGCGCGGCCCGGCGCGTGCTCGCCGAGCGCATAGCCGAGCAGGGTCACTTCGGCGGGTTCGTTGAGGGTGATCCACATGGGTACGCGGTCGGCGAGCCGTTCGGCGACGATGCCCGCGTACTCGGCGAACCGGTAGGCCGTGTCGCGGTTGAGCCAGCCGCCGTCCTCGTCCAGCGGCAGCGGGGTGTCCCAGTGGTAGAGGGTGGGGGCGGGGGTGATGCCGTGGGCGCAGAGTTCGTCGACGAGGCGGTCGTAGAAGTCGAGCCCCTGCGGGTTGACCGGTCCGCTGCCGCCGGGGACGACGCGCGGCCAGCTCACCGAGAACCGGAAGGCGTCGGCGCCGAGCCCGGCCAGCAGGGCGACGTCCTCACGGTAGTGCCGGTGGAAGCCGGTGCCGCGGGTGGTGTCGGTTCCGTCCTTGATCCGTCCGGGCTGCGCGGCGAAGGCGTCCCAGCCGGAGGGCCCCTTGCCGTCGGTATCGGCGGCGCCCTCGGTCTGGAAGGCGGAGGCGGATGCGCCCCAGAGGAATCCGGGCGGAAACGGCGGCACGGTCATCTCGGCCTCCACAGGTGTCAGAGGAAGTGCGTAGGGCGGAACCGGTCAGGGCAATGATCAGAACCAGACCTTAATCGCCAGTAACGGGCGCGATCCAGTGTCGTGGGGTCGAAGATCGCGTCTTCTGCCGACCATGGGCCGGTACACGGAGACGAGGGAGCGCTGCATGTTGTTCGAGGTATGGGCACCGGACGCGGAATCGGCCGTCCTGCGGCTGTCGGGTGAGCTGCGGACGATGGAGCGTGATCCGGACCGGGCCGGCTGGTGGACGGCACAGGCACAGGCGGCGGACGGCGACCGCTACGGATTCGCTCTCGACGACGGCCCGGTGCGCCCCGACCCCCGCTCGCGCCGCCAGCCGGACGGGCCGGACGGGGACTCCGCGGTCGTCGACCACGACGCGTACACCTGGCGCAGCGCATGGGCGGGACGCGGGCTTCCGGGCGCCGTCCTGTATGAGCTGCACATCGGTACGTACACGGCCGAGGGCACCTTCGACGCGGCGGCGGCCAGGCTGGGGCACCTCGCCGATCTGGGCGTCACCCATGTGTCGCTGATGCCGGTCTGCCCGTTTCCCGGCGTCCACGGCTGGGGGTACGAAGGGGTGTCGCTGTGGGCCGTGCACGAACCGTACGGCGGCCCCGAGGGACTGAAGCGCTTTGTCGACACGGCGCACGGGCTGGGGCTCGCCGTCGTCCTGGACGTGGTCCACAACCACCTGGGCCCCTCCGGCAACTACCTCCCCGTCTTCGGTCCGTACTTCACCGAGACGCATCACACGCCGTGGGGCGCGGCGGTCAATCTGGACGCGCCCGGATCCGACGAGGTGCGGGCCTTCCTGCTGGGCAGCGCGCTCGCCTGGCTGCGCGACTACCGGCTGGACGGACTGCGGCTCGACGCCGTCCACGCGCTGGCCGACACCCGGGCGCTCACCTTCCTGGAGGAGCTGTCCGCCGCCACCGACGCGCTCTCCGCCGGACTCGGACGTCCCCTCTCCCTCATCGCGGAGTCCGACCTCTGCGACCCGCGCACGACGACCCCGCGCGAGTCCGGCGGCATCGGACTGCACGCCCAGTGGAACGACGACTTCCACCACTGTCTGCACACCGCGCTGACCGGCGAGGCCCAGGGCTACTACGCGGACTTCGCGGCCGCCCCGCTGGCCGGGCTCGCCAAGACCGTGACGAGCGCCTTCTTCCACGACGGTACGTACTCCAGTTTCCGCGGCCGTACGCACGGCCGCCCCGTCGACGTCACCCGCAGTGCCGCCCACCGCTTCGTCGGCTACGCCCAGACCCACGACCAGATCGGCAACCGGGCGCTCGGTGACCGGCTCGCCGCTTCCCTCTCCCCCGGCCTGCTGGCCTGCGCGGCGGCGCTCGTGCTGACCGGGCCCTTCACCCCGATGCTGTTCATGGGGGAGGAGTGGGGCGCCCGCACACCCTGGCAGTTCTTCACCGACCACACCGATCCGGAGCTCGCCGAGGCCGTCCGCACCGGCAGGCGACGGGAGTTCGGTGCCCACGGCTGGGCCGAGGAGGACATCCCGGACCCGCAGGACCCGGCAACCCGCGCCCGTTCCTGTCTGGACTGGAGCGAACCCGCGCGCGAACCGCACGCCCGCCTGCACGCCTGGTACCGCGAACTGATCGCGCTGCGCCACGCGTTGCCCGACCTCAGCGATCCGGACCTGGCGGCGGTGCGGACCGCCCACGACGACGAGGCGCGCTGGCTGGCGTTCCGCCGGGGGGATCTGCGGATCGCGGTCAACCTCGACGAGAAGCCGGCCACCATCGCGCTGGGCGGCGGCCGGCACCGCGGTGGCGGGGGCCGGGTGCTGGCCGCCTGGCTGCCCGTCGACGCGCCCGGCGCGGACGGGACGCTGCATCTGCCACCGGAGTCGTGCGTGGTGCTGGCCGACGACTGACGGCTGACGGCTGCCGGTGGGCAGGGGCCAAGGCCCGGGGCCGGGGCCGGGGCCGGGGCCGGGGCCGGGGCCGGGGCCGGGGCCGGGGCCGGGGCCGGGGCCCGGTGGCTCTACTCCACGATCGCCAGTTCGCGCGCCGTGGCGTTGAGGCGCCGGCCGCCGTCCTCGGTGACGGTCACGATGTCCTCGATCCGTACGCCGAACCGGCCCGGCAGATAGATGCCGGGCTCCACCGAGAAGCACATGCCGGGGACGAGCGGCTGCTCCTCGCCCTCGATCATGTACGGGGGTTCGTGGGTGGTCACGCCGATGCCGTGGCCGGTGCGGTGGATGAAGCGGTCCCCGTAGCCGAACTCGGTGATGACCGCGCGGGCCGCCCGGTCGATCTCCTGGCAGGCGACACCGGGCCGCACCGCGTTGCAGCCCGCCGCCTGCGCCTCCCGCACGATGTCGTGGACCCGCTGCTCCTCGGGGGTGGGCTCGCCGACGTGGACAGTGCGGGAGGTGTCGGAGCCGTAGCCGTGCTTGAGGCCGCCGAAGTCGAGCACGACCATGTCGCCCCGCTCGATGGTGCGGTCCCCCGCCTCGTGGTGCGGGTTGGCGCCGTTGGGTCCGGAGCCGACCACGGTGAAGTCGACCTGGGAGTGGCCGAAGCCGGTGAGCAGCCGGGCCAGATCGGCGGCCACCTCGGTCTCCTTGCGGCCGGAGAACCGGACCTTCAGGATCTCCTCGTACGTGGCGTCGGCCGCGGCCCCGGCCGCCGTGAGCCGGTCCAGCTCATGGGCGTCCTTGACGGCGCGCAGCATCGGCAGCGCCTCGGTGAGGGAGGCGTACGAAGTCCCCGGCAGCAGCTGCTGGAGGCCGAGCAGATGCATCGCCCAGGCGTTGTCGCTGATCCCGAACCGGCCCTGGGCGTCGAGCAGCGGCGCGGTGACGGCGTACGGGTCCTTGCCGTCGGTCCAGTCGCGCAGGGTCAGCGCGGGGGCGCCGACGGCCTTCTCCGCGTCCGGGGCCTCCAGGGTCGGCACGACCAGCACCGGGTCCTGGCCGGCGGTGAGCACCAGGACGGTGAGGCGCTCGGTGATCGCGGTGGGCTGGTATCCCGTCAGGTAGACCAGGTCGGGTCCCGGTGCGACCAGCACCCCGGCGAGCCCGGCAGCGGCGGCGCTCTCGGCGGCCCGCACCATCCGGGCCCGGTAGTCGTCGGCGGTGAACGGGACGGGCTGGTTCGGGCTGGACATGCGGGACCTCCTGGCGACGCGGAACGGCTCTCTGCATCCTGCCCGCCCCGGAGCCCGGTCGCGAGCCTCAGGACGGCGCGCCGGTCGCCGGCCGTACGACGAGGTCGGCACGCGCGCGCCCCGGGGCGACGAGCCGCGCGTTGGCCTCGTCGGAACGGGCCACCCAGCGCTCCGCGTACGCCGGAGCCTTGCCGAACCGCACATGCCGCTCGACGAGCCTGCGGACGCGCACGGTGTCGTCGAGCTCCAGGAACCACGCCTCGTCCAGCAGTCCGCGCACCTGCGCCCAGGGCCCCTCCCCGTACAGGAGGTAGTTGCCCTCGGTGACGACCAGCGGGACATCCGGCGGTACGGGTACGGAGCCCGCGACCGGCTCCTCCAGGGACCGGTCGAAGGCGGGCGCGTACACGACGGTCCCCGGTTCGGGTGCCCGCAGCCGGCGCAGGAGCGCCGCGTATCCGGCGGCGTCGAAGGTGTCGGGCGCGCCCTTGCGGTCCGCCCGGCCGAGCCGTTCCAGTTCGGCCCGGGCCAGGTGGAAGCCGTCCATCGGGACGAGGACGGCGAGCGGCCCGAGGGCGTCGACGAGCCGCTCGGCCAGGGTGGACTTCCCGGCCCCGGGCGGGCCCGCGATGCCGAGGACGCGGCGGTCCCCGGCCAGGGCGAGGCGGCGGGCGCGGGCCGTCAGTCCGGTGAGGTCACTGGTGTCCATGGCGGATATTGTCCCGCTACGGGCCCGGCGGGCCTCCCCTTCCGTCTCGCGAGGAATCCCATGTCCCACATCGCTCTGGTCACCCTGGTCGTCCGCGACTACGACGAGGCCCGCGCCTTCTACACCGACGCCCTCGGCTTCGAGCTGGTCGAGGACACCGACCGGGGGGACGGCTCCCGCTGGGTCGTGGTGCGGCCGCGCGGCACCGAGGGCACGGGGCTGCTGCTGGCCCGCGCCAAGGACGAGGCGCAGGGGGCCAGTGTCGGGGCGCAGACCGGTGGGCGGGTCGGCTTCTTCCTGCACACCGAGGACTTCGCCGGCGACCACGCGCGCATGCGGGCGGCCGGGGTCCGGTTCCTGGAGGAGCCGCGGCACGAGGTCTACGGCTCGGTGGCGGTCTTCGAGGACCTGTACGGCAACCGCTGGGATCTGCTCCAGCCCGCGTGAGGCGCGACACGGACCGGCCCGTGCGCTGACGCCCCGGCCGATCAGGCGGGTCCGCGGCACCGTCTGCACCGCGCCCGCTTCCGCGTCGCCCGACTCGTCGATTCGGGGTTCATCGGTCGCGGTGTCGCCGTATGCTCGTCGCGAATCACGACGGGGCAGGGGGCCACGATGCAGATCCTGATCAGGTGTGTCGCGGAGGGGGACGGCGAGGATGTCTCGGCCGAACTGTTCGACTGGCTTGTGGACGACGCCGACGCACGCAGGCATGCCGCGCCCCGGCTGCTCGACGAAGAGCCCGGGCCCGGCAAACTGGGTGCGGTGGCGATCATCCAACTCACCCTGAGCGGTGCGTTCAGCGCCACCTCCCTCGGTGTGGTGATCGCGCAGTGGCGTGAACAGCGGCGGGCAGCGGCGGCCGCGCACATCACTGTGACCGTGGAGAAGGACGGCAAGCAGTTCACGGTGACGGGACTGGACGCCGCTGAGATCCAACGCAAGGTCGACGAACTGGACGCGGCCTGACCCGAACATGCGATCGTTACGCCCGGACAGGTCCCGTGCGGTATTGATCGGGGTCGCGGAGTACCCGGACGACGGGACCTTCGAGAGCGTCGAGGGTGCCTCGTACAACGTGTTGCGCCTGAAGGAGCTCCTCACCGATCCCGCCTACGCGGGTTTCCACCCCAAGCGTGAATACACGCGCACCATGCTCAATCCGCATACGGCCGACGGAATCCGCGCCGCCGTCAAACGTGCGGCGGAACAGGCAACCGATGTTCTGTTCGTGTACTACGTCGGCCATGGTTCGCGCGTCGGCGCGGAACGTGAGCTGTACCTCACGACGTGCACCACCGCGAGCGGCGAATCGGTCGAGACCACCGGGCTGCGCTACACCGTTCTGCGGGGCCTGCTGCGTGGGGCACGTGCCCGTGTCGTGGTGCTGGTCCTCGACTGCTGCTTCAGCGGCATCGCGACGAAGGTGCTCGGCGGTGATGACGCCGAGGCGATGGCCGAGGAGGAGCTGCTCGACCAGGCGAAGGTTAACGAGGATGTCGAGGAGGGCCTCGTCGACGGAGTCTGCGTCATGGCATCGAGCGGACCCACACAGTCTTCGGAGGCATCCGATCCGCTGACCAGGTACACCGCGTTCACCGGGCACCTGGTGACGGTGCTGGAGAACGGGGACGGTGACACCGCTCCTCTGCTGCTCGGTGAGCTGTTCCGGCGCACGGAGAAGCGCATGGACCGGTTCAACGTCGAACACCAGCCTCTGATGGCCACGGTCGGAACGGCCGGCGATCTCGTGATGCGGCAGGCAGCCGCCCCTCCAGCGGAGCCGGGTGCGGTATCCGCGGACGTGCCGACACCGGCTGCTCCCACCAGTGCGGTGAGCGTGACGTCCGAGGCACCGGCCGACGCGGAACAGCGCCCGGGCCTGCTCAGCTGGCTTCCCGACGGAACCATCGTCGTCCACGACCCGGAGTACGCCGAGCGCATCATCGGCATGCGCGGACACCCCACGACTCCTGTCACCCCCACCGACGCACCGGTCGCATGCGACACCGCACAGGGGGGTACGCACGATGGGCATTAATCCCTCCGTCCTGCGGATTCTGCAGACGGTACGGCTCCTGGAGTCCAAGACCCCCGAGCAGTACGGGCAATGGGCGGACACCGCCTTGCTGGCCGGCGAACACTGGCACGAAGCGGGGGACTTGAGGCGCGCGCTGTCCTGTACGCAGGAGGCCGTCCACGCCTCTCGCCTGGCGATGCCGGCGAGCTACGAGCACGGCGGTGTAGTACGCCTCGCCAAGGCACTGCTGGTTCTCGCCTACCGCTTGAGCGCGCTGGGTTCACACGATGAGGCGTTGGACATCCTCGGCGAAGCCCGGTCCGTCGCCGAGGAGCTGACTGCCAGGAGCCCCGGTTCCGCGGACGCCCTGGCGGTCCTGGCCCAGGCCTGTTTGGCGCAGTCCGGCCTGGTGGCGGAGCAGGGCGACCTCGCGGAAGCCCTGGACTCCGCACACCGGGCGGTCAGCGCGTACGAGAGGCTCCACACCATTCATGGCCGCGACCCGACGCAGACACTACTGCTCGCCACGGGCCTGAACAGCAGCGCAGTCATCGCTGCCGCGACCGGCGACTACGACACGGCGACGAGCGACATGGACCGGGCTGTCGGTTTCTACCGCGAGGCGATCGCAGCGGGAGCGCGCAATGGCGAGGCATTGCTGAGCCGGGCCCTGCACGCTCAGAACGCCATCCAGAAGGAACGCGGTGCCGGGCCTGCGCACGACGCGATCCAGGGGGCGCGCGCCTACCTGGCCGCCGCGCGCCACGATCCACAAGTCCTCGCAACCGACTTGGGTGTCTCGTCCACCAGTGTGACTCTCACAGGCTTCGGCCCGTGGGAGGAAACCGGCTCATGGCCCGAGCCCGCACCGGAGCACTCCGCCAAGAAAGGAACCGGACCATTGGCGCTGGAACGCAACACATACGTGGAGCTGGCCACAGCCATCGAGGCGGTACGTGAGGCGCTGCGCAGCAGCGCCTCCGCCTCGCGCAGCGACGATCTCAGATTCGAGGTCGGCCCGATCGAGCTGGAGTTCGGCGTCGAGCTTCGGGAGGACCCTCACACCAGGGCAGGAGTCCGCGTCATGGTCCTGGCCGGCGGCCCCGACCGGAGCGGCGGCGCGGCCCAGCACCGCATTCGACTCGAACTGAAACCCCAGTCGTTTCACGGAGGGGCGTTACTGATCGGAGACGATGCCTCCGGGCCAGGTGACGCCGCCGGGCCGGTGGATTACGTGTGACGGCCCGACATCAACGGGACATCTGGCGTGAGCCTCTGCGCGCGCCCAGAACCCACGCGACGGTCGTCCGCGGTAGTCACCGCCCCCCGTTGCCGTCCAGGTACGCCAGGACCGCCAGGACACGGCGGTGGACCGATCCGTCGTCCGGTTCGAGGCCGAGCTTGGCGAAGATCGATCCGATGTGCTTGCTCACCGCCCGTTCCGTGACGACGAGTTCGGTGGCGATGGTGCCGTTCGCCTTGCCCTGGGCCATCAGTTCCAGGACTTCCCGCTCGCGGGGCGTGAGGCTGAGCAGCGGCTGCGCGGACGCCTTGCGGGTGAGCAGCTGGCTCACCACCTCGGGGTCGAGTGCGGTGCCGCCGGACGCCACCCGGTCCAGGGCCTGGAGGAACTGGTCGACCCGGCCCACCCGGTCCTTGAGCAGGTAGCCGATGCCCTGCGCGCCCCGGGCGAGCAGTTCGGCGGCGTAGGTCTCCTCGACGTACTGGGACAGGACCAGGATCGGCAGGTCGGGCATCTCCTCGCGGGCGGCGATCGCGGCGCGCAGTCCCTCGTCGCGGAAGGTGGGCGGCAGACGGACGTCGAGTACGGCGGCGTCCGGGCGGTGCTCCAGGAGTGCCGGCAGCACCTCGGGGCCGGCTGCGGCGTCCGCCACCACCTCGTGGCCCGAGCTGGTGAGCAGGAGGATCAGGCCCTCCCGCAGGAGGGCGTTGTCCTCGGCGATCACGATCCGCACGGCAGCTCCACTTCGATGTCCGTCGGCCCCCCGGTGGGGCTGCTGATGCGGGTGGTGCCGTCCAGGGCGGCGATCCGCCGCCTGATCCCGACCAGTCCGCTGCCGCCGCGTTCGTCCGCGCCGCCGCGCCCATCGTCGCCGATGACCACGAGCAGCACGCCGGGGGCCCGGTCGATCCGCACGCTCGCCGCTCTCGCGCCGCTGTGCTTGCCGATGTTGGTGAGTGCCTCGGCGACCACGAAGTAGGCGGCGGCCTCGATGGCGGCGGGCAGCCGGCGGCCGCCCTCGACGCCGTCGAGCTCCACCTTGACAGGAACGGCCGAGTCGGCGGCCAACGCCCGTACCGCACCTGCCAGTCCGCGGTCGGTCAGGATCGGCGGGTGGATGCCGCGGACCACGTGCCGCAGCTCCGCGAGTGCCGCGTCGACACCGTCCTGGGCCTCGTCCAGGCGCTGCCGCGCGGCGGCCGGGTCGCGGTCGAGCATCTGCTTGGCCAGGCCGATGCGCATCGACAGCGCGACGATGCGGGCCTGCGCGCCGTCGTGCAGGTCACGTTCGATACGGCGCAGTTCGGCGCCGTGGGCCTCGACCGCACCGGCCCTGCTCTCCGTGAGCTGAGCGACGCGTGCGGCGAGTTCGGCGGAGTGCGGGGCCGTCAGGAGGGAGCGCGTCCAGCTCGCCGACAGTTCGGCGAGCGCGGGATGCCAGCGCAGGACCGGGCCCCGGCGCTCGGGCGGCGTCGTGCCGTACTCGTCGGCGGCCCGTCGGTCCAGCAGGTGCACGACGGACAGGACGATCCCGTCCACCAGGAGCCCGACCGGCCACAGCACCATCGTGAGGCAGCCGACGGCATAGCCGGCCACCGCCTGGAACGGCAGCCACAGGGCCTCGCGCCGGGCGACGGGATCGGTGAGCACCTGCCTGACCCGTTCCGTGAGTTCGCCGCCGTCGAGCGGAAGATCCGGCGTCGGCCGGAACGGGACCCCGAGGTACTCCGCCGCCCTGCGCCGCTCGCACTCCGCGAACCGGTGCAGCGCCTTGGCCGCCTCGGGCAGCGCCGGCAGCCCGATGACCGCGAGGGCGAACAGCAGCGCCGCCACCACGAGAAACGTGGCGACATACGCCAACAGCGCGACCAGGATGCCGATGAGGGTGTAGCGCGAGGCATGCCAGGAGCGCCGGACTGCGACCGTCAGCGGGGCGGGGGTGGTGCTCATGCCGCACCACGTTACGGGGGCCGGCCCGCCGCCGGAGTGGGACGGTCACCCCGGGCGGTGGTGGTGCCTGCTGCACCCCCGTCCGGGAGTGCGCACCCTCGCCCCCGCACCCTCCCCCTCATAGCGTTGACGCAGGTCAGGACGTACACAGGGAACGAGGGGACCAGGGTGGAGACAGTCGCGGCAGTGCGCACGGCGGCGCTGGAGCTGGAGTCGGTGAGCCGGCGCCACGGGCGGCGGGGCAGCGGCCGGGAGACGGTCGCCCTCGACGGGGTGAGCTGTGTCGTCCCCGTGGGGAGCTTCACCGCGGTGGTCGGCCCTTCGGGCTCGGGCAAGAGCACGTTCCTCCAGTGCGCGGCGGGGCTGGACCGTCCGTCGTCGGGGACGGTACGGATCGCCGGTACCGATCTCGGCACGCTCTCCGAGGCCGCGCTGACCCGGCTGCGCCGGGACCGGATCGGGTTCGTCTTCCAGTCCCACGCGCTGAACCTGGTGGCGTCGCTGAGCATCGAGGAGAACGTCGTGCTGCCGCTGGTCCTGGCCGGCGCCGATCCGGGGGCCGCCGGCGTACTGGACCGCGGCCGGCGGCTGCTGGAGCGGGTCGGGCTGTCCGGCCGGGGCGGCGGCGGGCCGGCGACCCTGTCGGGCGGCGAGCAGCAACGTGTCGCGGTGGCACGGGCGTTGGTGACCGAACCCGATGTGCTCTTCGCGGACGAGCCGACGGCGTCCCTGGACCCGGAGTCGGCGATGCTGGTGCTCGGTCTGCTGCGGGACGCGGTACGGATCGACGGCCGCACGGTGGTGATGGTCACCCACGACCCGGTGGCGGCCGGCTGGGCGGACACCGTCATGACGATGGACGGCGGGCGGCTGCGATGAAGGTGACCGAGGCCGGCGAGCGGCCGGTGCGCGATATCGCCCGGCCGGGGAGCCGGCGGGCTTCGGCGTTCCTGGCCCGTCGTTCGCTGAGGACCCATCGCCGGGCCTGGACCGCGGTGTTCGCGGCGGCCGCCGCCGCGGCCGCGCTGCTCGGCGCCTTCGCCCTGGTGCTCGGCTCACTGCTGACGGCTCGGCCACCGGTAGAACGCTATGCCGGGGCCGATGCCGTGGTGGTGGCCGATCAGCGGGTCACGTACACGGCGAAGCCCTGGGGCAGCGAGCCGCAGACGGCCACCGCCCATCTGCCGGAACGGGTGCGGCTGGAGCGTTCCGCGGTGGCGCGGGTGGCAGCGGCGGACGGCGTGGCGCGGGCCGTCGCGGACGACTCCGTCCCGGTGACGGTGGGCGACGGGGCGACGGCGGTGGGCCGCTCCTGGCCCTCCGCCGCGCTCACCGCGTACGAGCTCGCCGAGGGGCGCGCCCCGGGGGCGGCGTCCGAGGTGGTCGTGGACGCGGCGCTGGCGGCCGAGGGCGGCGGGCCGGGCGGCCGCGTCACCCTCCAAGTGGACGGCGCGGCGCGGCAGTACACCGTCAGCGGAGTGGCCGCCACCGCCCACCGGGGCGGCACTCCCGCCGTGTTCTTCACCGAACACCGGATCACCGCTCTGGCCGGCCACCCCGGGACGGTGGACGCGATCGGCGTCGTGGCCGAGCAGGGCGTGTCGACCGCCGCGCTGCGGACGTCGCTGGACGAGGCCGTGGCGGGACACGGCGGCGGTGAACGCGGTCCACGCGTACTGACGGGCGCCGGACGCGGCGAGGCGGAGCACGTGGACGCACTCGGCGCGCGCGCCGATCTGCTGGCGATGGTGGCGTCGATCGCCGGAACGGCTCTCCTGGTGGCCCTGTTGGTCATCGCCACCGCCGTCTCGCAGGCGGTCCACCAGCGCTCCGGCGAACTGGCACTGCTGCGGGCGGTCGGGGCGACCCCCCGGCAGCTCAGGTCGGCGGTCGGCCGTGAGGCGGGCCGGGTCGCCGGCGCCGCCGCGCTCCTGGGCGCGGCCGGGTCCGTACCGCTCGGGCTGCTGATGCGGTCGCTGCTGGCCACGGACCCGTTGCCGCTGCCCGTCCCGGTGTGGCTGCCGTTCGCGGCGGGTGTCACGGGCGCGCTCCTCGTGGCACTGGCGGCCCGTCCGGTGGCGCTGCTCGCGGCGCGGGCGGTCACCCGGATGCGCCCGGCGGCCGCCCTGGGCGCGGCGAGGGCGCCGGAGCCGGGCGGGCCGGGGCGGCTGCGCACGGGCGCCGGGGTGCTGGCGGCGGTCGCGGGGCTCGGTTCGGCCGGTACGGCGACCCTGCAGAGCGGCCAGGCAGCGGCGCTCGCCGCGTCGGGTGCGGCGACTTCGCTGATCATCGCGGTGGCGCTGCTCGGTCCGTGGATCGCCCGGATGTCGATGCGGGTTCTCGGCGCACCGGCCCGGCGGGCGGGCGGGGTCTCCGGCTTCCTGGCCGCCCGGTCCGCCGCCGCGCACCACCGCCGGCTGGGCGCGGCGCTCACTCCGATCGTGCTGGTCGTCACGTTCGTCTGCGTCCAGTTGGCCGCCGGTACGACGCT
Organism: Streptomyces sp. NPDC048211; assembly: GCF_043202315.1. NCBI lineage: Bacteria > Bacillati > Actinomycetota > Actinomycetes > Kitasatosporales > Streptomycetaceae > Streptomyces > Streptomyces sp. NPDC048211. The sequence goes on along the minus strand of NZ_JBIDAD010000002.1, from coordinate 153,511 downwards.
GGAGCGGGCGGCCGGCCGGCAGGCGGCCGACGCCCTGCGGGCGGACCTGGTGGTCACGGGCCCTACCGCGGGTATCCCTTCGGAGGCGGCCGAGGCCGTGCGCGGGGCACCCGGGGTGGCGGCCGCGACGGGTCTGCTGCGGTCGACGGTCGTCCTCGCCCACCATGAGGCCGGCGACCCGGCGCTGGACCGCTTCCCGGTACTGGGCGTCACGGCGGACCGGCTGTCCGGCACGCTCGACGCCCGGGTCACGGCGGGCGACACGGCCGGTCTCACGGGCCGTGGCACGGTCGCCGTCGCCGAGGACCGGGCCGCCGACCTGGACGCCGGTGTCGGGGACACCGTGCGGCTGCGTCTCGGGGACGGTGCGCAGGTACGGCTCAGGGTGGTGGCGCTCTACGAACGGTCCCTGGGTCTCGGCGAGTTCATCCTGCCCCGTGAGGCGCTGGCGGGTCATGTGTCGGCTCCGCGCGACCAGCAGATCCTGGTGCGCTCGGCGGGCGGGAACGCCGCGTCGGCCGTACGGCGTGCGCTGGCACCGTACAAGGGACTTCAGGTCCGCGCCGCGACCGCGGACGATCTGCGGATCGACCCGCAGGCCTCGGATCAGGGCGACGCCCTGATCGTCATCGGCGTCGGCGTGATCGGTGGCTTCGCGCTGCTCGCCGTGGTCAGCACCCTCGCCCTGATCTCGGTCGGCCGCCGCCCGGAGTTCCGCCTGCTGCGTCTGGTCGGCACGGGGCGCGGCCAGTTGCTGCGGATGCGGGTCCTGGAGACGGGCCTGGTGACGGTGGCCGGACTGGCCGTCGGGACCGTGGTCGCGGCGATCCCGCTGCTGGCGTTCGCGCTCCCGGCGACGGGCGGACTGCCGTACCTGCCGCCGTCGGAGTACGGGGTAGTGGCGCTGGCCGTGGCGGTGACCGCCGCCGCGGGCACGCTGGTCCCGGGGGCACGCGGCAGCGGGCACGGGGCGAGCTGAGGCCCGCGGCAGCCGGCGGGGCCCGGGGCGGGCCGCGACACGCGGCCGGGCACGCTGCTCCCGAGGTTCCCGGCCGCGGGCACGGGCACGGGCCCGAGCGGGCTGAGGCGCCCGCCCGCTACCGCGGTGCGACGGCCTTGAGCCAGTCGTCGACCGTGATGACGTCTCCCCACCGCGGGAACAGTTGCCCGGTCAGGGCCCGGTGCAGCTCGGTCTCGGTGTCGTGGCAGGCATCGACCAGGACGGTGAGGCCGAGGTCCAGGTCGACGGCGTGGCACAGGGTGGACAGCACCACGCCGCTCGTGGCGATGCCGGTGACGACGAGGCTGTCGATGTCGCGAGCCCTGAGCACGAGGTCGAAGTCGCTGCCCGAGAACGCGCTCCCCCGCCTCTTGGTGACCACGGCGTCGCCCGGCCGGGGTGCGACGGCGGGATGGATCGCGGTGCCGGGCTCGCCCTCGGTGAACCAGCCGGCCTCCACGGCGCTCGTGATCACCCTGTTGCGCGGGCTGACCTCCGGATCGCCCGCCGGCAGGGCGATGGCCACGTAGATCACGGGGATGTCCGCCGCGCGGGCGCCCTCGATCGCCCTGCCCAGGCGCGACAGATATCCGGAGCCGGCCTCCGTGATGTCCACGATCTCCCGCTGGACGTCCATCACAAGGAGTGCGCTCTTCGCCATGCCTGCCGTCCTCTCGTCGCCGGGTGGCAGGAGCAAGTCTGGCCCGGCGGCGTGGACAGCGGTGCGGGTTCCGGAGATCCGCAGGGACCCGGTTCTCAGCCCGCCGCGAGCACGTCGTCCCCCGCCGCCCCCGCCAGCGCCTCCAGCACCGGGGCGATCAGCGGATGGGCCTCGGCGCCCCGGCGCACCGCCGCGAACACCCGGCGCGTGGGCGCGCTGCCCTGCACCGGGCGGACCACCACGCCCGCCAGGGCCATGCCGCGCAGCGCGGAACGCGGCACCAGGGCCACTCCGGCGTCCGCACCCGCGAGCGCTACCACGGCGTGGAAGTCGTCCGACGAGTGTTCGAGATTCGGTGCGAAGCCGGCGTACTCGCAGGCCAGGACGACCACGTCGTGGCAGGGGTTGCCCGGGTAGGGTCCGATCCACGCGTCCTTCGCCAGGTCGGCGACGGCCACCTGGTCCTGGCCGGCCAGCCGGTGTCCGACCGGGAGCACCGCGTCGAAGGGCTCCGAGTACAGCGGCACGCGGGTCAGCCGCCGGTCGTCCTCCCCCGGTGCGCCGCGGTACTCGACGGCGACCGCCACATCGACCTGCCGGTCCAGCACCATGGGGACGCTCGCGTCGCCCTCGGCGTCCTGGACGCGGACCTTGATGCCGGGCGCGGTCCTGTTCAGGGCCGCTATCGCGGGGGCGAGGACCAGGCCGATACCGGTGGCGAAGGCCGCGACGGTGACCGTGCCGGCGTCGCCGGCGCTGTACGCGGCGAGCTCCGCCTCCGCCCGTTCCAGCTGGGCCAGCACCGCGTTGGCGTGGGTCAGCAGGATCTCCCCGGCCGGGGTGAGCCGGGCGCCGCGGGCGCCGCGCTCGACCAGCCGGTGTCCGGTCTCCTGCTCCAGCGCGGCGAGCTGCTGCGAGACGGCGGAGGGGGTCAGATAGAGCGCGGCGGCCGCGGCGGTCACCGTGCGGTGGTCCGCCACCGCCCGCAGAATGCGCAGCCGCCGTGCATCGATCATGTGACCTATTGTCCCAGGTCGCGAGGCGCCCCGGTGGCGCCTACTCCCCCAGCGCCGCCCGCGCGTCGACGAAGGCGTCGACCGCGCGGTTCACGTCCGCCGTGGAGTGGGCGGCGGAGAGCTGGACGCGGATGCGGGCCGCGCCCTGCGGGACGACCGGGTACGAGAACCCGATCACGTACACACCGCGCTCCAGGAGCAGCTCCGCCATCCGGCCTGCCTTCGCCGCGTCCCCGATCATCACGGGGGCGATGGCGTGGTCGCCGGGCAGGACGTCGAAGCCTTCCTCGGTCATCCGGGTACGGAAGAGCGCGGTGTTGGCGTTGAGCTGCTCGCGCAGGTCGCCGGCGGACTCCAGGAGGTCGATGACCTTCAGCGAGGCCGCCGCGATGACCGGGGCGAGCGAGTTGGAGAAGAGGTACGGGCGCGAACGCTGGCGCAGCAGGGCGACGATCTCGGCGCGGGCCGCCACGTAACCGCCGGAGGCGCCGCCGAGCGCCTTGCCGAGGGTGCCGGTGATGATGTCGACGCGGTCCATCACGTCGTGCAGCTCGGGGGTGCCGCGTCCGCCGGGGCCGACGAAGCCGACGGCGTGCGAGTCGTCGACCATGACCATGGCGTCGTACCGCTCGGCCAGGTCGCAGATCTCGCGCAGCGGGGCGACGTAGCCGTCCATGGAGAACACGCCGTCGGTGACGATCAGGCGGCGCCTGGCCCCGGACGCCTCCTTGAGCTGCTGCTCCAGGTCGGCCATGTCGCGGTTGGCGTAGCGGAAGCGCTTGGCCTTGCACAGCCGGATGCCGTCGATGATCGAGGCGTGGTTGAGGGCGTCGGAGATGACCGCGTCCTCCGGGCCGAGGACCGTCTCGAAGACTCCGCCGTTGGCGTCGAAGCAGGAGGAGTAGAGGATCGTGTCCTCCTGGCCCAGGAAGGAGGAGAGCCGCTGCTCCAGCTCCTTGTGGACCTCCTGGGTGCCGCAGATGAAGCGGACCGAGGCCATGCCGTAGCCCCAGCGGTCCAGCGCCTCGTGCGCGGCGGCGATCACGTCGGGGTGGTCGGCGAGGCCCAGGTAGTTGTTGGCGCAGAAGTTCAGCACCTCACCGGGGCGGCCGCCCGAGGTGACGGCGACGGTCGCGGACTGCGGGGTGCCGATGACGCGCTCGGGCTTGTGCAGCCCGGCGGCCTCGATCTCTTCGAGGGTGGTGCGCATGTCGTCGCGTACGGAGTCGAACATGAGGAATCTCCCGGCTGGGTGCGGAGGCGGTAGGAGGTCAGACGGTCCAGTCGAGGATGACCTTGCCGCCGCGTCCGCTCGCCGCGTCGTCGAAGGCCGCCTCGAAGTCGCGGTAGCCGTACCGGCCGGTGATCACGGGGGCGAGGTCGAGGCCGCCCTCCAGCAGGACGGACATGGCGTACCAGGTCTCGTACATCTCGCGGCCGTAGATGCCCTTGACCGTGATCATGGAGGTGACGATCCGGGACCAGTCGACGGCGAACTCCTCGGACGGCAGTCCGAGCATCGCGATCCGGCCGCCGTGCGTCATGTTCGCGATCATGTCGCGCATCGCCTCGGGGCGGCCGGACATCTCCAGGCCGATGTCGAAGCCCTCGCGCAGTCCGAGCTCGCGCTGGCCGTCGGCGATGGTCTGCTCGCCGACGTTGAGGGCGAGGCTGACGCCGACCTTGCGGGCCAGTTCCAGGCGGGCCTCGCTGACGTCGGTGATCATGACCTTGCGGGCTCCGGCGTGCTTGGCGACGGCGGCGGCCATGATGCCGATCGGGCCGGCGCCGGTGATGAGGACGTCCTCGCCGACCAGCGGGAACGACAGCGCGGTGTGCACGGCGTTGCCGAACGGGTCGAAGATCGCGGCGACGTCCAGGTCGACGGGGACCCGGTGCACCCACACGTTCGAGGCGGGCAGTGCGACGTACTCGGCGAAGGCGCCGTCGCGTCCGACGCCGAGCCCCAGCGTGGAGCGGCAGAGGTGGCGGCGTCCGGCCAGGCAGTTGCGGCACTTGCCGCAGACCAGGTGCCCCTCGCCGCTGACCAGGTCGCCGACGGCGATGTCCGCGACGTCGGATCCGATCGCGGCGACTTCGCCGACGAACTCGTGGCCGAGGACGAGCGGGGTTGTGATGGCGTTCTGCGCCCAGCCGTCGTAATTGCGGATGTGCAGGTCGGTGCCGCAGATGCCGGTGCGGAGCACCTTGATCAGCACGTCCGAGGGACCGGTCTCCGGCTCGGGCACGTCCATCAGCCAGAGTCCCGGCTCGGCCTTCTGCTTCACGAGTGCCTTCACGGCTGCGGCTCCCTGTACCTGGTGCGGCGTTGATGTCCCCGGGCCGGGGGCATGCCAGAGGAAGCCTGCGGCCCGGGGAAGTATGAGAGGGACGGTGGCAGCGCGCTCGACCGGCTGCCGCGCACCATCCTCCGCCGTCACGGAGAAATCTGCCGTACCCCGCGCCCCAGGTCCATCGAGGATTTCTTAAGCGCGCCCGCAGCTTGGCTTCACGCCGGGCCGTACGGGCGCGGGGGCCGCCTGCTCCGTTCGGCGGACGCGCACCGGCGTCCGGTCCCTCCGCGGGGGTCGGGCACGGTCGTCGCGCGGGCGGGGGCGGGGCGGTACGTCACCGAGCTGGGCGCCCTCGGCTCTCTGGGCGTCGCGCGGGCCGGACGGGGCGAAAGCGGTCCGGCGGGGGCCCACTGCCTGCCCGTTACCCTGACCGGATGACCCAGCACCCCACGGCGGACGAGCGGAGGCCCGCGAACCGGGGGCCGAAGGCCGCCGCCGGCAACCGGGCCGCGCTGATCGCCGCGGCCCGGGAGATCTACGCGGCGCACGGCCTGGACGCGCCGCTCTCCGGGATCGCCCGCAGGGCCGGGGTCGGGCAGGCCGTTCTGTACCGGCACTTCCCCGACCGGAACGCCATCGCGGCCGCGGTCCTGGAGGAGAACGTGCGCCAGATCGAGCAGGCGGCCGGCGAGGGCACGGCCCTCGCCGGGGTCCTGGGCGTGCTGACCTGGCACCTGACTCAGTCGGCGGCGTTCATCAGCCTCCTGCACGCCGACGAGGCGAGCGGGCACCCGCACACCCGCACGTTCGCCCGGGACATGCACGACCGGGTCGGACACGCCCTGCGGGGGTGCCTGCCGGACGATCACCGGCTGGGCGCCCCGGACGACCTCATGCTCGCCGTCTCCATGGTCTCCGGAGCCGTCACCGGCCCGACCCGCGAGCGACGTGAGGACCGGGCGCTGGCGGCCTGGCGCCTGCTCGGCGTCGCGGTGGGACCGGTGGGGCCCTTCGAGGGGTGCGCCACCCCCTGAGGAGGGTGCGGTCAGCCGCCGTTGGACTGGCGGATGCCCTCCGCGAGCGCGTCGAACGTGTACAGGAAGCCGCCGGCGGGTCCGCTGACGGTCATGTACGCGGCGGTCCCGCCGGGCGTGATCGCCACGTTGGTGGCCGACTCCAGCCCTTCGGCGCGGGCCGGGACCTCCACCGTCGCGAGGCGTTCGCCGTACTTGCTGTACACGGCCATCGCGGGCCGGCCGTGCAGCCCCTGGTACAGGTTTCCGTCGGCGTCCACGGCGATCGAGTCGGTGGCGGCCACCCCGCCGTCGACGCGGACGGCTGTGTGCCGGCCCGCCATTCCGGCGCGCGGCTCCGTGGGGAGGTAGGAGATCCGGTTCTCCGTCAGCTCGCTGATCCACAGCCCCCGGTAGTCCACGTCGAACGAGATGCCGTTGGCCGCGGAGAGGCCGCCGGCGAGAACGGCGGCCTTCCCGCCGTCACGGCCGATACGCACCACGCGTCCGCGCGCCTCGCCCTCGGACATGCCGAGGGCATCGCTGACGTACAGATCGCCGTCCCGGTCGAAGGCGATGTCGTCGGGCCGCATCGGGGCGCCGTCGACCTCACCGGCGAAGAAGGTGCGGCGGCCGGATCCGTCCGGAGCCAGGGAGACGATCTCGCCGTGGGCGATGTCGGTCAGGTAGAGCCGCCCGTCATAGGGGCTGAACTGGGCCGAGGTGTAGGCGCCGCGGCTGTCGGTGAAGACCGTGCGCACCGTCTTCTTCCGGACATCCACGCGCAGCACCTTCGGTTTCCCGGCGGGCGCGGTGACGTCGACGACGTTCAGTCTGCCGTCCACGCCGAAGACCGGGCCCTCCAGCAGGGTCATCCCGGTCTCCTCGTGCGCCGTGGTCAGCCGCATGAGTGCACGCGCGGTGACGGTCCGGCCCGGAGCCGCGGAGTCCGCCCCCCGGCCGGGTGGATGCGTCTCGGTGCCGCACCCGGCCAGGGCCAGCGTGCCGAGCGTGGCGAGCACGGCCAGTGAGCGGTTCCGGAGTCGTCGCATGACGTGTCCCTCTTCCTGTCCGAAGATCGACGTGCCCCCGCACCCTAACCGGACAATGCTGTCCGGTTGTTGCTACGGTGCCGAAGGCCGCCCGGATCCATGGCAGTTCGGCAGACCAGGGACGGTTCCGGCCCGCACGGACCGACGTACAGCCGACCGAGAGAAGACGAGGCCCCCCACATGACGTCGCCTCAGGCACCGACCCCCGACGAGCTCGCCGCGCTGCGCCGGCGCTACCGCAGCGAGCGTGAGCGGCGGGTGCGGCCCGACGGCCCCCGCCAGTACCGGGCCGCCGAAGCCGAGTTCGGCTTCTACGCCGCCGACCCCTACGCGGACGAGCAGGACGAGCGCGAGCCGCTGCGCGACACCGTCGACGTCGCCGTCGTCGGAGGCGGTTTCGGCGGCATCCTCGCCGGAGCGCGGCTGAGGCAGCAGGGCGTGGAGCGCGTCCGCCTCGTCGACAAGGGCGGCGACTTCGGTGGCACCTGGTACTGGAACCGGTACCCCGGCATCCACTGCGACATCGAGTCCCACGTGTACCTGCCGATGCTCGACGAGACCGGGTACGTGCCGCGGTGGAAGTACGCCCCGGGAGAGGAGATCAGGCGTCACGCGGTACGGATCGCGCAGCGGTACGACCTCTACGCGGACGCCCTGTTCTCCACCACGGTCACCGCTCTGAACTGGGAGGAGGGCTCCCGCACCTGGATCGTGGCGACCGATCGCGGTGACACGTTCCGGGCGAGGTACGTCGTCACCGCCACCGGCACCCTCTCCGAGCCGAAGCTGCCGGGGATACCCGGCATCGAGACGTTCGCCGGGCACACCTTCCACACGTCGCGCTGGGACTACGCCTACACCGGCGGCTCCCCCGAAGGGGGCCTGACGGGGCTGGCGGGCAAGCGCGTGGGGGTCGTCGGCACCGGCGCCACCGGTGTGCAGGTCATTCCGATGCTGGCCGAGGACGCCGGGCACGTCCACGTCTTCCAGCGCACCCCCTCCACGGTGGACGTGCGGGCCAACCGCCGCACCACGGCCGCCGACGTCGGTGCGGACCGCGCGGGCTGGGCCGCCGCGCGACGCGAGAACTTCCTGCGCATCGTCTCGGGCGAGACGTGCGGCGACGATCTCGTGGCGGACGGCTGGACGTCCTCCGCCGGTCTGCTGGAGAAACTGCTGCCGAGCTTCCGCCGCCCCGATGACGGGCGGGACTTCGAAACCGCCTACGAGACCGCCGACGCGGCCAAGATGAACGAGGTACGGACCCGGGTCGAGCGGACGGTCACGGACCCGGCGACCTCCGAGGCGCTCAAGCCCTGGTACCGGTACGCCTGCAAGCGCCCCACCTTCTCCGACCTGTACTACCCGGCGTTCAACCGGAGCAACGTCACCCTGGTCGACACCGCGGACACCCACGGGATCGAACGCGTCACCGAGGACGGCGTCGTGGTCGGCGGCACCGCGTACGCACTCGACTGCCTGATCTTCGCCACCGGGTTCTCCGTCGGCGTCTCCGGCGTCCACTCCGGCTCCCTGCCCGTCCACGGCCGGGGAGGCGTTCAGCTGCTCCACGCGTGGGGACAGCGCGGCATCCGCACCCTCCACGGCTTCACCTGCAACGGCTTCCCGAACCTGGTCCAGATGGGTTCGCTGCAGAACGCCAGCAGCGTCAACTACACGCACATCCTGGACGAGCAGGCCGTGCACGCCGCCGCCCTCGTCGCGGCCGCCGAGGACAGGGGCGCGCTCCTGGAGCCCTCCCGCGAGGCCGAGGACGCCTGGCTCGCCACGATCATGCGGGGCGCCCCGGATCACGAGTGGTTCCACGCCGAGTGCACTCCCGGCTACTACAACCGTGAGGGGCGCGGCCGCCCCCGTGGCCCGCACGCCTATCCGCACGGCGCCGCCGCCTTCCATGAGCTCCTGCGCCGCTGGCGGGAGGAGTCCATGGACGAGGTGCTCGCCCGGTAGCGTGCGGCCTCACCCCTCGCGCGGGAACTCCCCCATGCGGCGCGCGAGTTCCACCAGGACGGTCCTCCTCTTCGGTGGCGTTCCCGCACGCGTCGCCTCACCGCACCCGGCAGCGGGCGGGGAACCCGTGGGCTCTCACCTACGGGACAGCCCTTACGCGTACGGCCGGGGAGAGCGGCCCGCCCCCGCCGTGGGCTTCGGCGCGGCGCCGAGGGGGACGAAGCGCCCGTTCCGCACGCCGTAGAGGTAGGCGTCGGAGCCCTTGAGCCGGTGGTCCTCGTCGAAGGCGTACGTACGGGAGACGCCCTTGTACGAGGACGCGGCGATCCCGGCGACGAGCGCGGCCCGCTCCGGACGCTCCGGGGTGCCGGCCCCGCGGACGAGTGCGGTCACGGCGGCGGTCACGAGACCCGCCACGTCGTACGCCTCGGCGGCCCAGGGCGCGGGCGGGGCGTGGTACTCGGCGCGGTGCGCGACGGTGAACTCCCGGGCGGCGGGCGCGGTCGCGTCGATGTAGGGCGCGGTGAACTCCCAGCCTTCGGCGCTCTTCCCCGCCTCCTCGATGAAGCGCGCGCCCATCACCGTGTGGATGGCCATGCGGGGCCCCTCGAACGAGGCGGCGGCCAGGGCCCGAGCGGTGCGCGCGGCTCCGGTCACGTCACCGGCGTAGAAGAACGCGTCGCTGGCGTGCGCGAGCATGTCGTCGACGACGGGGGCGAGGTCCCGCGTCCCGGCCGGGATCACGCGCGGGTAGGTGGTGCCGGAGGTGAGCAGACCCGTCCGCATGGTGGTCAGGTACCCGACCTGGTGGGCGATCCGGCCGCCGGCCCGGTCGAGCAGCACCCCGAGCCGTTCGACGCCGGGCCGCAGGACCAGCCGGTCGATGATCGGCCCGCACAGCGCGGCCTCGCAGGGGCCTGCCTGGAAGAACGACCTCTTGGCGCGGGGGGCGTACGCGAGCTGGAGCGAGGACACGGTGAGGACGGGCAGCATCGCCTCGTCGTACGCGCCGAGGACGGCCTCGGTGGTGCGGTCCCCGGTCGGTCCGACGACGGCGAGCACATCGCGGTCACGGGTGAACTCCTCCGCCACCCGCCGCGCGCGCACGGCGTCTCCCCGGTCGTCGAGCACCTTGACGGTGAGCGTGAAGCGCTTGTCCTTACGGGCGTTGAACCGCCGCGCCGCCAGCCGCACGCCTCGCTCCTGGGCCCGCCCGGCGGCGCTCTGCGGACCGGACAGGTCGGCCTGCACGCCGATGACCCAGCCCCGTTCACCGGACGGGTCCGCGCCCGAGCCGCCCGCCTCGTCGCGCAGCCACTCCCGTACGGCGAACCCGCCGCCCGCGGCGACGACGAGACCCGCACCCGCGAGCAGCAGAGCCCTGCGCCGCCCCGGTCCGGGCTGCGGCATCTTCTCGGCCAGGGTCGGTTCGATGTCGGGCAGACCGAGCATGCCGACGGAGCGGTCGGTGATCAGCGCCGCCACGTCCGCGGGCAGCCAGTCGACGGAGTCGTGCGGTACGTCCTCGGCGATCCGGGCGTCGAGTTCGGCCGCGGTGGGGCGCTCGCCCGGCTCCTTGGCCAGTAAGGATTCGAGAAGGAAGCGGAGTTCGGGATCCTCCACCGCGTCGAGGTCGGGTGCGCCGTGGACGGTCCGGTGGAGCAGCGCGTCGACGGCTCCGCTACCGAACGGCGGGCGCCCGGTCGCGGCGTACGCCAGGAGGCAGCCGAGGGAGAAGACGTCGCTCGCGGGGCCGGCGGCGCAGCTGCCTCCGGTGGCCTGTTCCGGCGAGAGGAAGCCGGGGGTGCCGATCACGAGGTCGTTGCCGGTGAGCGTCGTGGACTCGGTGGCCCGCGCGATACCGAAGTCGATCAGGCGCGGCCCGTCGGCCGTGAGCAGCACGTTTCCCGGTTTGACGTCGCGGTGGACGAGTCCCGCGGCGTGGACGGCGGTCAGGGCACGGGACAGGAACCGGCCGAGCACCCGGACACTGCGCGCGGGCAGGGGGCCGCACCGGGCGACGGCTTCGGAGAGTGCGGGTCCTGGCTCGAACGCGGTGGCCAGCCAGGGCTGTTCGCCCTCCGTGTCCGCACCGGTGACCGCCACGACCCAGGGACTGTCCACCAGCCGGGCGGCCTCGGCCTCGCGGCGGAAGCGGGTGCGGAAGTCGTCGTCGGTGGCGTACTCGGGCAGGATCACCTTGATCGCGGCGAGGGCTCCGGCGTCCGTACGGCCGAGGTAGACGACTCCCATGCCGCCCACGCCGAGCCGCCCGAGCAGCCGGTGCCCGCCGATCCGTGCGGGGTCGGCGGGACGCAGCAGTTCCATCACGCTCTCCGCTCTCCCGGCCCGATCGGTCAGCTCTGCTTCTCCCAGGGCTGTCCCGTAATCCCCGGCAGGGGCGCACGAGGACAGCTACGGCACCTCTCCCCCCGTAGCCTCAACGGCACGGGGGACCCCCTCCGTTGTCGGAACGTCCGCATACATCCAGTATGCGGAGGCCCCTCCACCTTGCGATGCAGCGACGCCGCGCGTTGATCTCCCGGGGATTACGGGGCAGCCCTCAGGGCGGATCCGATCCGTACCAGCATGGCGGCCTGGGCCCGGACCGTCAGCGCGTGGATCTCCTCCTCCGTCCAGCCCTCCGCCCCCTTGCCGGTGACGGCCACGGTGAACCGGCGGGTCTGTGCCTGCTGCCAGGAGTACGGGTAGGGGCCGCCGCCGAGTTCGGGGCTCCGGTACCGCCCGGTCCCGGTCAGCGAGTCCTCGGAGTCGTCCTGCCGGCGCTCCCCCCGTTCCAGGAAGCCCGGGATCAGCGAGCCGATCACCTCCCCCCGCTCCCACCGCTGTGTGGGGCAGCGCATCGCCTCCTCGACGGACTCCGCCATATCCCACCGCGCGTCCTCGCGGGTGCGGTGCACGGTGACGACGGCGGAGAGGCGCAGAGGCCCCCTGCCACCCGCCGCGGGCACCTCGAAGAAGCGGGTGCGGGTGGCGAGGACACCGCGCGCCGGCTTCTCCTGCCGCCAGGCGCAGTCGGTCCCCAGCACGGGCCAGGTGGCTGGATCGCTCTGGTACGGGCTGCGCTTGACGACACCCGGGCCGAAATTTCCGGGGCCGGCGATGACCCTGCCGATGAAGGCCAGCGCGTCCTCGCGTGAAGTGGGCAGCCTGGCCGCGTCCTTGTCGCCGACGCCGGTGTCCTGGTGCCCGGAGGCGGGGGACGCACGCGCGCCGCGGGACGCCGGGGGGTCGGTGGGGGCGCTCCGCCCCGCCTCGTCCGGACTTCCGCCGCCGGAACAGGACGCCAGCACCAGCGGAGCCAGTACCAGCATTCCGTATCCGCGCATGACCCGTGCGCACGTCACGATCGGGCACCTCGCTTCCCCGAAGACCGCCCCGATCCTATGATCGCGAGCCGCGCCGAGGCAGAGGGCGACGGAACTGTGGCGCCATCAGGACGGTGCGGATGCCCCGGTTCACGCACGTCACGGCCCGCATCGAGCCGGCGGGACCGGCGGCCGGGATCGACCGGATCTCCGCCGGAACCGGCCTTCACCGAGCCGCCCGGCCGGACCGCGGGCGGACGAGCCGGGGCCGGGTGCCGAAAGCGGCGCCCGGCCCCGGTCTCGCGGCTGCCGCCCCCTCAGTCCCGCGGCCAGGGCCGCCCGTCGAGGCGCTCGATGTCGCGGTTGAGCCGGGCGAGGCTGTCCGCGAGCTGCGCGGCCTCCTCCGGAGTCCACTCGGCCAGCACGCGCTGCAGACCGTCCCGGTTCTCGGCCCGGTCCTTGTCCAGCCGGTGCTCGCCCTCGGCCGTGATGGCGAACTTCCGGGCGATCCCGCCGTCCGGGTCGGCGATGCGCTCGACGACACCTACCCGGAGCATCGCGGCGGTCTGCCGGTTGAGCGTGGAGGTGTCCAGCCCGAAGGCGTCCCGGAGCTGGCCGATGGACATCGGACCCTCGGCCCGGATGCGGCTGAGGAGGATGTAGGCGCTCCGGTCGAGCCGCCCGCCACCTCGCGAGGTCAGCAGACTCATGTGCCGGCCCAGCAGCATCGTCTCGAACTCGATCCGGTCCACAGGCATGTCCACGCAAGGCTTCCTTCGACTGCCGGGCTCGCCTCCCCGGGGGCGGGCGACCTCTTTTGTACATATATACCACATGTGTGCATCGTGCACGTAACATGCATCATGCACTCTCTATGCAGTGTGCATGTTGACTGTATGACGCACCCGACGCGGCCCGACCGGACCGAGGGAACTCCCGGCACCGCAGCACCCGCCATGGCCGAAAAGGTTTGAGCGGCGCCTCACCACCCGAAAAGGTTGTCCTGTCCCTCCCCGGAGCAGGACAACCCGCTTTTACCTCGAAACGCTCGCCGTCCCGGCCGTAGACTCGCCGGATGGCGAAGTATTTCGACGTACATCCCGAAAATCCCCAGCGACGCACCATCACCAACGTGGCCGAAAGCATCCGCTCCGGGTCGCTCGTCGCGTATCCGACGGACTCCTGTTACGCACTCGGGTGTCAGCTCGGCAGCCGTGACGGCATCTCCCGCATCCGCGCGATCCGCAACCTCGACGACCGCCATCACTTCACGCTCATGTGCCAGAACTTCGCCCAGCTCGGGCAGTTCGTACAGATCGACAATGACGTGTTCCGCGCCATCAAGGCCGCGACGCCCGGCCAGTACACCTTCATCCTTCCGGCGACGAAGGAGGTGCCGCGTCAGCTGCTGCACCCGAAGAAGAAGACCGTCGGTGTCCGCATCCCCGACCACGCCGTCGTCCAGGCCCTGCTGGCGGAACTCGGCGAGCCGCTGCTCTCCAGCACCCTGCTCCTGCCAGACGAGGAGGAGCCGATGACCCAGGGCTGGGAGATCAAGGAACGCCTCGACCACGAGGTGGACGTCGTCGTCGACTCCGGTGACTGCGGCACCGAGCCCACCACCGTCATCGACTTCTCCAGCGGTGAGCTGGAGATCGTACGACGCGGAGCGGGCGACCCCTCCCGCTTCGAGTAGGCCGCGCGCGGGCCGGGTCCGTCCCGGCCCGCCGGACCCGATTCCCCGCTCCCCTCACACCGGAGGACCTGACCGACCATGCCCCGTGCCGTCACCCTGATACGTTCCGCGGCCCTGTCCGACGTCGCCGAGTACGCGTACGCCGCCACCGCCCCCGCCGAGGCGCGACTGATCTTCCTGGCGGGCGCGTGCCCGCTGAACGAGGACGGTTCGACGGCGGCGGTCGGTGACTACGCGGCCCAGGCGGCGAAGGCCGTGGAGAACATGCAGACCGCCCTGGCGGCCGCGGGTGCCTCGCTGGAGGACGTCATCAGCACCCGCGTGCTCGTCGCGTCCACCCGGCAGGGCGACTTGGGGACCGCCTGGAAGGTGGTCCGGGCCGCGTTCGGCGACCACGACGTTCCCAGCACGCTGATGGGCGTCACCGTGCTCGGCTACACCGACCAGCTCGTCGAGATCGAAGCCGTGGCCGCCGTCCTCGACGCCTGACCCCCGGACGGGGCCGGCACGGTGTGCAGGGTCCGGGTGCGCGCGGACCGGGCTTCCCGGCTCCCGAGGCCGACGCCCCGGGATGGACGGACAGCTCTTACCGGTCGACGCGGAAGTACCGGACCGCGTGGAGACCGAGTCGGACGACTCGGCCGTGGGCGTTCCGGATGTCGGCCACGGTTGCGTGGTCTCCTTCGCACAGGCATCGGTAGAGCGGAGGGTCGCACGCGCGCGTGCGGGCGGCGACTTCCTCGACAGGGCAGGCCGGAAGGTCCCAGGCCACGGTCTGCCCCCTGCCGTACAGTCGGCCCGAATCCGGCGTGACCAGCGGCTCGTTGTCGTGGCTGAAGACGATACGCGAGCCGGGTGTGTCACCTTCGGTGAGAATGTCCTCCAGGACGGCGTCCATGTCCTCGGTGGTGCTGTAGTAGGCACGGACGCGCAGGGTGCAGGCGACTGCGAAGTCCTCGCCGGAGGCGAACGTCCAGCCACCTCCGCCCGAGCACACGTCCTCGACCGTCAGCATGCGAAGGGTCAGGGAGGGCAGCGCGCCGTAGGCGAGGGCGATGGCCCGCAACTCCCCCTCGCTCGCTGTACGCAGCACCTCGGCCTCTCGGCTTCCGGCCAGTTCGCGTACCTTCCGAGGCCGCACCCTCTTCACGAAGTCGTAGAGGGTCACCAGCGTGACGAGGCCAACGTGAGCGGGCACCCGGACCACCCGCCACACGGCCCCGCTCACCCGGCCGCGCCGGTTCATGGCCGCGGGGACGCGGTCTGCGGGACGGTGGCGGCGGCCGTGGCCGCGACCTGGACGGTCACCCACAGGATGACCGTGCCCGCCCCGGGGCGGGAGTCCACGAGGTGAGGGACCGTGAGGACGAGCCAGGTGAGGCCTGACACGGGGACAGCGAGCAGTCCGCCTTTGACGCCCGTGAGGCGAAGGCCCACCGCCACGGCGAACGGCAGGAACAGAAGGCCGGTCACGTTGGCCACGAGGTACTGAGTGGTCCCGGCGAACCAGCCGACCCCGGCGGCGCTTTCCACATCGGCGGCATGATCGGCCCAGGCGTACAGCACGTCGAACAACTGAAGTCCGGCCACGGTGGCGACTGCTGTCACCGCAGCCGCCTTCAAGGCTCGTATGACGTAGGGGTACATGACCGCGATGTTCCTCTCCCAGCGAGGGGCACGCCATCCGCACGCGTACTCAGCAGGGGGCGCCCCATGGTGCTGGGACGCCCCCCGAGACATGCGTGAGCCGCCTTCGCTACGGGGCCAGGGCGTCCTCGAACGCCTCCGCGTAGTGGACGGTTCCGGAGACCTTCGGGTGGAACGACTTCATGGACGGATTCGGCGCCGTCGCGTCGGCCTTGGCGCGGCCGGTGAGGACGATGCCGTGGATCGTTTCCGGATCCCCGCAGACCGCCTTCCCGTCGAAGGCGTCACGCGGGTCGGCGAACACCGCGTAGGCGCCCGCGTCGGCGGTGGCTCCCTTCATCTCCGTCGCGACGACGTCGGCCATCTCGTTGAGCCACGGTCCTTCTACCGTGCCGATGCCGATCACACAGGACCCGAGGTGTTCGAGCAGTCTCGGATAGCCCATGAGGACGATCTTGGCGTACGGGGCCTTGGCGTGGATCGCGGCCAGGGTCTTCACCAGTCGGGGTCGTAGCGTGTCGTGCGCCCAGGCCGGCGCCCAGTCCTTCAGCGCGGGCGTCTGGGTGCCCAGCTTCTCCCCGGTGTCCGGATTTCGTTCCTCGATCGAATCGTCCTGGCACGGGCCGCTGAGCGACTTGATGCACTGGGTGAAGATGTCGCCGAACGCCATGTCGTTGCCGCCGACCGACAGTGATACCAGCGTGGTGTGCTGATCCAGATATCCCTGTTCGATCTGTGGCAGCTCACCGCTCAAGGACTGGTCGAGGATGTCGTAGTGGCGGGCGCCGGAGCACGCGATGAGGTGATAGTCCATGCGCGCGTCCCAGCGGTCGTCCAGGTCTGCCGTCGACTCGGTTTCACCTGGAAGGACGGCACGCCGGGACCAGGCGTACTTCGAGCGGTGGCAGGCGTCCCTGACCTTGTCCCCGCCTGCCTTGCTGACGTAGTCCGACTCGGGGTAGTAGTCGTCGCCGCCCGGGTCCGACGCGCCCTCTCCGGACGAGTAGGAATCACCCATGCCGACCAACACATTGGCCGGTTTACCGTTGAGCGGCTGGAAGGCCACCGCGTCCCAGGCCACATCCTCGTCCGCGGTGCCGTCGTCGGTCGCGTTCGTGAGGGTGACCTGAGGTGTTCCGGTGAAGTGGAAGGCCCCGAGGCTCACCCACCGGTCGGCGCGCTGCTCCACGATCCTCACGTTGCTCGAGGTGTCGGCGCCGCTGATCTTGTAGGCGGCCTGTCTCGTGTGGGCGCCCGTGTCGGGCAGATGGACCAGGACGCGTGCCCACGACAGGCTCTGGTCCAGAGTCCACGTGCCGGTGATGGTCATGAGGCCACTGGCACCCCCGAGATGCGCGGAGTCGCGTGTGTGGGCGTACCAGAACTGGCCGTCGTGCCCTCCGCCTATCTGGTAGAGGTCGCCCTTGGCCTCGTAGTGGTTGTCGGAGTCCGGCTGGAAGTCGAAACTGAAGTGGCCGTAGTCGGTGCCCGTGGTACCGCACGAGCCGTAGGTGTTCATCTGGTCGGGAGAGGACTCGACGACCATCGCGGTCGTCGGCAGGCCGCCGCTGCCGCAGACGGGTTCACCGTTCTGCAGCCGGTATCCGCGTCCCGGCTCGGCGACCAGCGTCGCGTATTTGATGTTCTCGTTGCCGCAGCTGGTGCAATTCGGCCCCTTCCAGGACGCGTTCTCCTCATGCCACCAGTACGGCGTGTAGCACGCCTCGGTCTGGCAGTCCGGCGGATTCGACGCGTCGCAGCCATTGTGCTCGTTGCAGAAGGTGTCCAGCGGCGGCTTCACCGCCATCCGGTCGCCGTCGCTCGGCCACCAGGCAGGCCGGAATCCGGCCGTCGAGTATCCGGAATCGCCAGGCCAGTCCTGCCGTCCGGAGGTGGCGTACGAGAAGCCGGCGTCGATGGACCAGGCGGACCAGCCCATCACCTTCTCCTCGTAGGGCCAGTACTGGGGATGGGCGGCGTCCCACGGCCAGCCGGTCGGATCCTTGAACGCGTCCATGAACGGGTCGCGGTCCGCCGGGTAGAGGGGATTGGCGGGGTTGTTGTACCAGCCGAGGCCCCAGTTGCCGTTCTCCGCTTCGTCGGAGCGGGGATTGAAGCCGAGGTTGTAATTCCACAGCGCGGCGAACCAGTTCTCGATCCGGGCCGGGTCGTCGTTGTTGAGCGTGACCTTCTGGTTCGCCTCGTGGATCTCGTTCCACTTGTCGGCGAGGATGTACAGGGAGGCGGCGACGTTCACGGTGTAGTCCAGGGCGACCGCGCGCTGCTTGGCCGGGGACAGGGGGACTTCGTCCTCCTTCTCATGTCCTGCGAGCCGCATTCCGTCGGTGACCTGTCCCACGCCGTAGCCGCAGTCGGACTTGTCCCAGTGGATCTTCCAGTAGTCGGCGGCGTCGTCGCCCTTGTGCCCGTAGAACCCTGCGTAGGAGGCGAGTGGGTTACCCATCTGGCCGGGTATCGAGCCCGGCTCCGCCTGCCACAGATTGGATTCCTGGGCCATCACGCCCAGCAGGACGTTCGCCGGAATGCGCCCGCCTCCGGTCAGCTCCGGACGAGGGAAGAGGCCCTGCGGATCGACCGTGCCCAGTCCCAGCTGGCCACGCCAGTCGCCCTGTTTGATCCAGTTGGAACGGAGTTCGCCCCGCACGGCCATGTCCACCGCCCACTCGACCTGATTCGGAGTGGGCTGAAGAGCCAGTGACTTCGTGTCATTGCGAGGCACCGAGCACCAGCGGTCGGTGTCGACCGGGTCGTGCGACACTCCTGCGGCGGCGAGTCCGGCGGGCGCCTGGCCCGCCGTGAGCGCGGGCGAGAAGGAACCGTTGCCCGTCGCCGCCACGGTGTCGTCCGTGGCCTGCTCGATCTTCGCACCGGTGCCGAGGGCGGTGGAGGTGATGATGACGGGCTGGTCCTCGTCCACGGTGTCGGGCGCGCCTGCCGTCCGCTCCTGGGAACCGCTCTGACCGGCGTCCTTGGCGTCGAAGCCCTTGCCCGCGCCCTTGATCCGCTCCAGTCCGTGGCGGACGCCGGGGGTGAGCACCGGATTGACGGCGAGTCGGCCCAGAGTGGACACATCCGTATCGGCCGGCGCGTTCAGCAGAGCGACGCCCGTGGTCGCCGTACGCGCGGTGTCGGGCTTGCCGGTGAGGAACACCCGCCCCTCGCTGCCCTGGCGCAGGTCGATTTCGCCGAGCTCGCCGGTGGCGAACACGGACGGCTCGCCGTGACCGCGGAACAGCTTGGCGTGTGCCGTGGCGTTGCCGCGGTGGTCGACGAAGGCAACATGCCCCTGGGCCGTGGGACGGATATCGAACGGAGTGCTGTCCGCACGCGCGAGCACGGTCACCTTGCCGGCCCTGTCGATGCGGATCAGGTCGTGTCCGCGCCCACCGACCGTGCCCCCCTTGACGGGCACCGCGCTGGTCACCTCGCCTGCCGTCACCGTCGAACCGGTAGTCCTGCCGTCCGTGTCGACCGTGACCACGCGCGTCCTGGTCTTCCCCGGGTCGTTCATCTCGCGGAAGGCGGTGAACGCGGCTGTGTGCGTAGTTGTGTTGCAGGACGGGTCGAAGTAGGCGAGCGACGCCGTGAAGGCGAGTTTCACCACCTTGCCGGTGGTGGTGTTGACGATGGCGGCGAAGGCGCCACCCTGCATCAGATCAGGTTTATTGGTGAACGCCCGCGGTGCGTACACAGCAGCAATGTGATCGGCGTCCATGACACACTCGTTGCCGATCCATGTATCTGCCGGCACTCCGGGCTCAGCAAGTGTCGCAGCCGTCCTCCATTCATAGGCTTTGCTCGATTCCGCGGCGAGGATCTGAAGGCCATGCGTGGCAGCGGCCGCGGTGAACGCCCGGTCCTTCGACGTCATCCAGTCCGGGCCGAGCTTCTTGCCCGGGTCCGGAACCCTGGCGGGTGGCACCGGGCGATCGGGCTGTGCGGACTCTCCTGCCTTTTCGGACTGTTCGGACTGTTCGGCCGACGGATTAGGCCGGGTATCAGCCAACGAGGGCACGGTCTGTACGACTGTGGTGAGAATCGTCGTGGCCGCAAGCACTGCGACCGCGGCGCGGGCCCGTCTGGGCACCTTCACGGTTAACCCCTTCTGTCTGTTCTTGCTTCGGGCATGCGAAGACACCGCCGCGCCCCGAAAGAGCGTGGGCCGAGCGGCGGTCCTGGGTGAGACCGGGAGGAGCACCTTTCTGCAGACGGCGCGGATGGGACAGACATCCGTGTGCAGGTCAGGCCGGGACGGATGCGATCCGACCGGCATCCCCCCTGCCGGGCGCCGGAGGCGCAGCCGGTCGAGGCGCAGGCCCCTTTCAGGTCATGCGCAGCGACCCCTGTGCACCCCGGGCGCCCACTTCGCGGTCACAGTAGGAGGGCCCCCGTACCCGGGCAAGGCGGTTTATCCGATGGCCGGATCCAGCGGATCGCACCGCGGAACAAGGCTGTTGGCCCTGAGCTGCGGCATCACGCCCCGGACCCCCGTGTCGCCCGGAGGGAATCCAGGAGTCCGGATTCAACAGGGCCGAAATTCGCCCTCGCAGCACAAATATGTCGCCGAGCGGGCGGGCCTAAAGGCCGTCGACAAGGTCGACAGACACACGCCCGGCGACCTATTCACCAATCGGGTGTTTAACGCATTCCTCCCGATCTGATGAGGCTATTCGGAATCACTGACTCCCCTATGCGGCACGGGAACAG
Organism: Streptomyces sp. NPDC048211; assembly: GCF_043202315.1. Taxonomy (NCBI): domain Bacteria; kingdom Bacillati; phylum Actinomycetota; class Actinomycetes; order Kitasatosporales; family Streptomycetaceae; genus Streptomyces; species Streptomyces sp. NPDC048211. The sequence goes on along the minus strand of NZ_JBIDAD010000002.1, from coordinate 133,104 downwards.
CGAAATGGCCCGGCCGGGGTGGTGGCCGAGCCATTTCGTCAGCTCCCGCAGACCCGGGCGAGGTCGTGCCCCGCCCGCCCCGCGGTGATCAACTGCCGGCGGTCGCACTCAGGCGCGCAGCGGCGCCCAAGGTCTTGTCCGAGAGTGTCCGCGCACCGCTGAGGGACGCCTGGTTGCCCTTGATCAACTCGCGCTGGATCACGGACTCCTGGTCGAACCACACCTTGATCAGGTTGGTTTCCTCCTTGCATTCGACGTCAGCCGTCGCGATGCCGATCTCCTTGTCCGTGGCCGTCGGCCCTTGGACACCGACCAGCTCGTCGGTGTCCCAGACGGTGGCCGCTTCGAAGCCGCGCCCCTTCATGCAGCTGGACCAGGCGCCCATCGCCGCCTTGACGGCCGGGGTCGCCTGCGACTTCTCGAAGCTCTCCGCGCTCAGTTGCTCAACGAGTCCGGTGTCCAGATCTCCGACTTCGCGATTCACCTCACCGGTGCACCCTCCCTCGGGAAGGGCATCCCCCTTGAAGGACTTGACCAGCTCGGTTCCCTCTTTGCCCTGCAGGACCGTCGCGGCCTCCGGTACCTCCTGCTCCGGAGGCGGAGTGCTCTCGACGGCCTGGTTCGGCGTGTGGTAGCCGTACTGTTCGGCCTCGGCCAGGATGCTCAGGCCGTAGCGCCTGGGCATGTTCGAGGCGTTGTCCGCCACCGGCGGGGAGACCCCCAGGTCCTCCGTGCGCCAGTTCGTGAACCCGTAGCGCCGCATGCACGAGGTCTCCGCGATGTCGCGCGCCTGCTGGACAGCGATCTCGTCCGCGTAGGAGGTCATGAACGTCTCGAGCGGCAGGGCCATGCCCTTGGCCAGCCCCTTGGAGGGCACTTTCTCGGGCCAGTTCTCGTGGAACACCTTGGGCCCTGCGGCTTCGGCCGTCGCGGCCGGTCCCCGGTCCGTGACCACCTCGGGGCCGTTCGCGTTCTGCTGTCCGCAGCCGGTGACCATGATCGCCAGCGAAAGAACTGCGGCACCGCCAAAAATGGAATTTCGCATATTCATCACAGTCTCTCGCTGCTGGCGTTTTCGTTCTTCAGAGCAGCAACGAGATTTTCATTATGACCCGCCTCGATCGTCTGATAGGTGCCGGTCTGGTTGCTGTTGTAGAAGACCCGATGCGATCGGGAGTCACCGTTCGACGCCCCGGCGGCATTGTTCTTCACGCTGTACCCGGAACCGGGGTCGGTCCCCTGGCAGTAACTCCCGTTCGGCAGGCCGTGAAACCCTGACCCGTAGTTGAACTGGTAGCGGATCTCCTGCATTCCGGAGGACGTCAGATAGTCATGGCCCAGATGCGAGTCCTCCGTCTTGTTCGTGATGAAGCAAGCGTTGCTGAAAATACCGATGTTCGACATGCTGTTGAAGAAAATCGCAAAACACCGCGTCGTCGAGCTGCACTGATCGTCGCTGTACGTCGTGTAGGCGCTCGCGGGTGAAGCGGAAACAAGCAGCGCGGCCACCGTGATGGCGGCGCTTGCGACGCAACTTGCCACACTCGGTCTCTTCAAGTTCATCCCTCTGATTCGTGGAGTTCAGGACAACTACCAGGAGTGAGGCCGGTGTCCCACTCCGTCTCGCACCGACCCCAGGCGCAGCTTAGGCAGGCGCGGAGGGAACACGAAGGATGAATGGACGGTGGCTGATTCCCGTCACCCGCACCTGCGTAGTTGTCAGAATGTGTCCGAAAAGAGCTCCACGCGTGCGTGATCGGCGCGCGAGAACCTGAACCGTATCGAGCTCATTAACCGTTTTGCCCGCTTGGGCGCATTACGTCGACCCGTCGTCGAACGCTCGCGGAACGTGACCGACGGAATGCTTCACTCCGCCCGCGATCGCGTGGCGGAACCGGCGGAATCCCGTATAGGCATCCCCTATAGCCCCTGCTGCCTTTTCGTCTTTGCCTCTCGCTCTTTCCCGGCCATACGGTCGGAACAGCTCGACGACGTACACGCCGCGACCCGCACGGATTCGCGGTCGTACACGGCCGACCGCCTTTCTGTCGAGCGGAACGATCACAAAATATCTGAGAGGACCGGTGGCGCCATGACCACAACGGAGAACGGATCGGGAACGAGGGAACTCGCCGGAAAGCGGGCCCTGGTCACAGGTGGTTCTCGCGGAATCGGAGCGGCCGTCGTGCGCCGCCTCCTCGACGCCGGTGCCGAGGTGCTCACGACCGCACGGTCGACGCCGCCCACGGTGCCGGACGGTGTCACCTTCGTGGAGGCGGACGTGCGGACGCGGGCCGGCGCGGAGGCGCTCGCCGCTGCCGCGCAGAAGGTCCTCGGCGGGGTGGACATCCTGGTCAACAACGCAGGCGGGGCGCGGCCGTTCCGGCACACCGCAGACATCCCCGACGAGGAGTGGCAGGACCAGCTGGACCTGAACTACCTGGCGTCGGTACGGCTGGACGCGCTGCTGGCACCAGGCATGCGGGAACGGGGTTCGGGGGCGATCGTGCACGTCTCCTCGGCCGCGACCCCCTTCGCTCCCCCGCCGTTCCTGCACTACACGGCGGCGAAGGCCGCGTTGGAGAACTACAGCCGGGGGCTGGCCCTGGAGCTGGCGCCGTTCGGTGTCCGGGTCAACGCCGTCAGCCCCGGCAGGACCGAAACTCCCGGCGGCGAGGCGACGCGGGAGGAGTGGGCACGTCTGGTCCCGGGGCCGGGCGCGGACAACAACGGTGTGCCGCTGGGGCGCGTGGGGCGGCCTGATGACATCGCCGAGGCCGTGCTGTTCCTGGTCTCCGGCCGGGCGAGCTGGGTGACGGGGAACATCCTCACCGTGGACGGCGGCGAGTTCCCCCGGGGCTGAGCCCACGGAGGCCGGGGCGCGGAAGGAGAAGCGGGGGGGGGGGGGGGGGGCGCCCCCCCCCCCCCCCCGGGGGGGGGGGGGGGGGGGGGGGGGGGGGGGGGCCCCCCCCCCCCCCCCCCCCCGCTTCCGTGTACCGGGTGTCAGTTGAGGGTCAGAAGGCTGCCCGCACCGTTGGAGTACTCGATCCAGGTGGTGGACCGGGTGTCCGCCGGGACGCCGGACCAGGTGGCGGTCACGTCCGTCGGGGTTCCGGGGGTGACACGGGCGTGGTCGGGTGTGACGGTGACCTTGCCGGTGACCGGGCTGTCCTCGGTGATGTTGTTCACCTGATACGTGTACGGGGTGACGGTGTCGTCGGTGCTCCCGAGTGCGACCACGGCCACGAAGACCGTCCCGGCGTTCGGCTGCGGCAGGCTGATGGTGGATGTCCCGTCGCTGTCGGGATCAGCGAACTCGGCCGACTGCAGAACACCGTCGGTCATCCGTCCCCAGACGACTCCGACGACGGTGTCCGCCGCCGCGTCGAAGTGGACCGAGATCTGGGAGGCCTTGGTGCCGGCCGGGATGTCCGCCTCGTAATAGGTCTCCGCACCGGTCCCGGTCAGGGAGGCCTTGGTCAGGGGTGAGGCGACCGGGCCGTAGGCGGTGGCCACGAGAGTCGTGGTGGCCGGGGTCACGGAGTACGTGGTCTCACCGCTGGTGCCGGTCCCCTTGACCTCGGCGGGGGCGTGGACGCTCTGCGGGGTGACGGCGATCGGGCTGCGGACGGTGGTGCGGCCGGAGGTCCAGGTGAGGGAACCGGTGTCCAGGACTCCCGAGCGCGCGGTGGTCACGTCGAACCTCACGGTGAAGGTGCGCTTCTGCCCGGCGTGGCTGAAGTGCAGGACGGACGGGGAGACGGTGGTCCTGACTCCGGGGAGGTCGGCCTCGGCGCGGTAGGTTCCGGCCGACGTGGCGGTGACGGTGCGGGTGACCGTCTGGGTGCCGAAGAGCTCGCCGATCGCGATGGACGGGTAGTTGAGGTCGCTGGGGTCGATGGCCCGGGTGCCGGTCCGGGTGTCGACGCCGACACCTTCGAGGTAGGCGAGCCAGTCCCGGTCGTTGGAGTCGTAGACGAGTCCGGGCCGGAGCATAGCGCGGGCCTCGACCTCACCGGCGCCCTCGGCCAGGACATCGCCGCTGTTCCTGCCGTCGGCGGCCTTGGTGGGGGAAGCGGTGGTCATCATGGCCGACTTGACGCTCATCGGGGACCAGGTGGGGTGCTCGGAGAGGTAGAGGGCGGCGAGGCCGGCGATGTGCGGAGTCGCCATGGACGTACCGGAGTAGAAGTCGAAGTCACGGCCCTGGTTGCCGGGCGGGGCCACGGCGGCGAGGATCGTGGCGCCGGGGGCCGTGATGTCGGGCTTGAGGAGGTCGCCGTTGCCGACGAGGGAGGGACCGCGGGAGGAGAATCCGGCAACCTGCGGATAGGTGGCGCCCTTGCCGCCGGCGGTGAGGGTCGCGGAGGCGTTGTCCGTGGCGGCGTAGTCGCGTACGGCGGTGGCGTCGGGGCCGCTCAGGTGGACGGTCGGCACCGAGTGCAGGTCGCCGTCGGTGCTCTCGTCACGGGTGTTCACCAGGACCATGGCGATGCCGCCGGCCCTCTTGACCTCTGCGGACTTGTCGGCACGGGCGCTGGTACCCCGGTCGCAGACGACTGTCCTGCCTGCGGCGAGCACGGGATCGAGGGTCCCCGCGATGCACAGGTTGGCGTCGGTGGTCCCGGCGTCGGCGTTCTTGACGGCGGCGGCGCGGACGAGGGGGGCGGAGCCGACGGTGCCGTGCACGCTGGTGCTGATGCCCGTGTAGCTCTGCCCGTTGCCGAGGGTGACGGTGCCCGTGTAGGGGGCGATGGTCCCGGCGGCGACGGTGGTGGTCCAGGGCGCCGTGTTGTCGAGGCTGGCGGCCGAGGGTCCGGCGTTGCCCCCGGCGGTAGCGACGAAGACGCCTGCGGCGGCGGCGTTGCGGAGCGCGGTCTGGGACGGGTCGTCGTACGCGCTCTCGAACATGCCGCCGAGGGAGTAGTTGATGACGTCCACGCCGTCGGCGACTGCCTGGTCGATGGCGGCGACGAGGTCGCTGGTCAGGCCGCCGTCCTGGGTGCCGTCCTTGCTCTGCCAGAGGGCCTTGTAGACGGCGACGGTGGCGGCGGGGGCGACGCCGGAGACGGTGCCGAGGTCATGGCCGTCGGCGGTGGCGTGGACCCCCGCGTTGCCGGCCGCGGTCGAGGCGGTGTGGGTGCCGTGGCCTTCACTGTCACGGGGGGATATGTAACCGCCGCGGTTGGATGCGGGGACGTTTCGGAGCCATCCCTCACCGAAGTAGCGGGCGCTGATGATCTTCTGGTTGCAGGCGGCGGCGGTGAAGCTCTCGCCGGTCTGGCAGGTGCCGGTGAAGGTGGTGCCGTCGGCCTTGTGCATGACAGTCGTCGTGCCGTCGAGGTAGGGCCGGTAGAGGTCGTCCTTGGAGGGCTTCCCGCCGTGCTTGCCGCCGGGCTTCCTGGTCGTGAGCGCGGGGGCCTCGAACGAGGCGCTCTCCGGCCAGATGCCGGTGTCGATGTCACCGATGACGATGCCCCGGCCGGCCTCGGCCGTGCCGCCGAGGGCGGCCCACAGGCCCTTCCGGCCGGAGAGGCCGAGGAAGTCGGTGGAGTTCCTGTCGTCCGTGGCGTGGTGGAGCCGGTCGGGGGCGATGTCGGTGACGCCCTCGGTGCGGGCCAGCTCGACCAGCTGGGCGGCGTCGAGGTGGGCGCTGAAGGTGTTGGTGGTGACGGCGTAGTGCTGCCGGACGGTGGCGCCGACCTTCTTGGCGACGTGGGTCTGCTCGTCGGTCAGGTGGGTGCGGTAGCGCTTGGCGTTCGCGGTGGTGACGTCGAGCTTCCTGCCCGCCGTGGGCCGGGTGGCGGGGATGTCCTCGACGCTGCCGTCGTAGGTGACCAGGGGCTGGTCGGCGAGGGTGATCAGGTAGGTGCCGGCGGTGAGCGGGCCGGCCGGGGCGCCCGCGGCGGCGGGAGTGGCGAGGGGGAGGCTGAGCGCGGCGAGGGTGGTGGTCAGCAGGGCACCGACGGTGCCGCGCCGGACGCGGGACGCTCTTCGTGGCTGAGGTGTCACGGATTTCCTCACAGGTGTTCGGGCATGCCGGAGAGGCGAGCGGGGGTACTCGCCCGGTGTGTGAGTCGGCGACTTGGGGTGACGAACCGCCGTTCATGTGGGGTGATCGATAGGCGATTCGAGAGAAGTGAACGCTGTGCGATCACTTGGTGTCCAGATAATCTGATGGCGTGTTTGGCGGGGTGACCAAACGCGCCACCTGCGAGGGGACGATCGGCCGGTTCGTTGCCTGCCCGTAGCTGTCCGGGCGACCCGACACGTGTGACAGGGGAACTGGTTGTGCTGGAAGCAGTGGGCGTGAGCGCGTTCGACGAGGGCGTGTACCGGTCGGTGCTGACGGGGCCGCAGAGCGCGGTGCGCGATCTCGCCGAGAGCGTGGGAGCCGGAACGGCCCGTACGGGTCAGGCGTTGAAGCGGCTCGCCGACCTGGGACTGGTGCGGCGGGTGGGGCGGGGCCGGTGGGAGGCGGTGAGTCCGCGCTCGGCCCTGTCGGCGTTGCTGCACCGGCGCCGGTCGGAGACGGAGACGGTGTTCGCGGGTGTGGAGTCGGAGTTCGCCGATCTGCACCGCCTGCACCGGGCCGGGCAGCTGCGGTCGGATCCGGGTGCCCTGGTGGAAGTGCTGACGGGCCAGGAGGCGATGGCCCGGAAGGTCGAGGAGTTGAGCCGGTCCGTGACCACGCATCTGTGGACGCTGGACAAGCCGCCCTATCTGGAGCCGGTGGGAGAGCCGCACCACAACGAGCAGGAAACTGCCACGACCTGGGAGTGGCTGAAGCGCGGCGTCGACATCCGGGGCGTGTACTGCCTGGAGTCGATCGAGCCGCCCGGGCGGCTGGAGTCGATCCTGAATCTGGCCGCGCTCGGGGAACAGTCGCGCCTGTTGCCGCACCTTCCGTTCAAGGCCAGGATCGTGGACCGCCGGGTCGCGGTCGTGCCGCTGACCGGGGGCAGCAAGGACTCCATCGTGGTGGTGCATCCGTCGGGGCTGCTGGACGGGCTGATGGAGCTGTTCGAGGCGTACTGGGAGCGGGCCGAGCCGTTGCTCGCCGATGGACTGGGTGTGGTGGAGGGGCCCAGCGGGGAGGAGTTGATGCTCGTGCGGCTGCTGCACGCCGGATACAAGGACCAGGCGATCGCCCGGCAGTTGGGGGTGAGCGTGCGCACGGCGACGCGCCGGGTGGCGGCGTTGAGGCGGAGGCTGGATGCGGGGACGCGGTTCCAGGCCGGGGTGAAGGCACGGGAGCGCGGCTGGGTGTGACGCGCCCCGCCCCCACACACCAGGAGCTCGGCGCGGTCCGCGCCCTCCTCGCCCGTCAGGACAGCGGCGAAAAGGAGGCGGCGGAGTCGGTCCACGTCTCCCGGTGCAGCAGGTCGAGCAGGGCCCTCTCCCCCGGGCCCGCGCCCTGCCGGAGCACGGCGATGACGGGATGGGACACGGGCGGGGAGACCGGGCGGACGAGGTGCTCGTGGCCTTGGGGCACCGCGGACGCCGGGACGAGCGTCGCTCCCAGACCGTGGGCGGCCCAGCGCACGGCCGTCGCCGTCTGGGAGACGCGGGCGGTGGTGGCCGGGGTCAGACCGTTGTCCCGCAGCACGCTCAGCAGCACGCCGTCGAGCGCGCTGTCGCGGTCGAACCTCACCCACGCCTCCTCGTGCAGGTCGCGCAGGTCGACCCGGTCCGCGGCGAGCTGCGCGTGTCCTGGCCCGAGCACCACGACGAACTCCTCGTCGCCGAGGTGGTGGGCGTCGGCGGGGCTGCGCTCGCACGCCGCCATCAGAGCCAGGTCCAGCACGCCCCGACGGCACAGCCGCTCCAGCTCCGCGGAGCTCGGTTCCTCGAAGACGGTCACCTCCAGCCGCGGAAAGCGGCGCCGCAGCGCGCCCAGCGCGTCCGGCAGCTGCCGCGTACCGAAGCCCATCTGGGCCGCGACCACCAGCTCCCCCACCAGCTCGTCGGCGCCGGCCCGCGCCGTCGCCCTCGCCTTCCGCGCCGCGCTCACCGCGACCTCCGCCTCCCGCAGGAACGCGCGGCCGACCGCAGTGGCCACGAGTCCGGTCGGTGTGCGGGCGAACAGCTCCACGCCGAGTTCCCGCTCCAGGCCGCGGATCTGCTGGGATACCGAGGGCTGGGCCACGCGCAGCCGCTCCGCCGCCGCCGTCACCGTGCCCTCCTCGGCGACTGCGAGGGCGTACTCGAACTGACGAAGGCTCATCGACTCCCGTCCCCTCCCTGCGACGGGCCGCGGTCCGTCCCGCGGCCGTCGTCGTCCTGACAGCGGTTCTCCGCGGCCGTCGTCGTACTGACAGCGGTTACATCGTGGGAGGTGCCCCGTATATTCCGCGTCCCGGCTGCGGGTACGTCCCCATCGCGGTCCCGCAGCGGCGGAGCCGGAGGGGCCGTCCGTTCCCGGCTCCCGCACCGGTGCGTTGCGTTGCGCCGGAGGCGGCCGTGAACGCCTCGCGCGCCGCTCCCGGTCCCCGCAACTGCGCCAACTCGCCCAGGAGCCGCCGCCCGACTGAGTTGCCGACTGAGTTGCCGCACGGATGAATCGGCGCGATCCTGGTGGCAAAGGCCCTTTCGAGAATCCCGCAATGCGCGAGCGAAGGCCCGGCCGGGCGCAAGGACCGCGCGAATGCGCGGGCGTCGGCAACAGGACCGTTCCAGAGTTCTGTCGGGGGACATCATCACCGACATCCAAAGGGGATATGCGTCATGATTGACGCCCGAACCCATGTCGTCGCGCTGTCCGATCAGATCGACGCGCTCGCCGCCGCGCCCGTTCACCCCCGGCTCGGCGCGGCCAGGGACCAGCTCGTGGCCGAATGTGCCGATCACCGCGCATACGCACGGCTGGGCGCCCTGCTCGATCATGTGCTGTACCAGGCGGAATCGGACGGTGCGGAGATCGAGCTGCTCGCGGAAGCGTCGGAAATGTGGACGGAAGGAGTCGATCTCTATAACGAGATCGGCAGAATTCGCACGGAGATCGAGTCCGCACTCGTGGATCCGTCGGCCCCCGGTTCCGCATCGAGGTTCTGCGATGCCACATTGAGTTTCCGTCAGCTCATGAACCATGCGAAGAGCACGTTCACCGAGATGGACAGCCTCGGAAAGAGGCTGCGGAAGATGTCCCACATTCCGCGGCATCCGCGGCAACAGGACGAGCCCGTGTCCCAGTGGGGCTGGGGGGACGTCTTCCTGGCCCGCAGAACCGACGCGCTCGCACGGGCCGCGTTCGGCGAGGCCGGCACGGCGCAGACCCGTGCCATGGCCTTCGGGATCCTGTCCGGCTACTCGACGAACGTCCACGGATCGACGTACCTCACACAAGTCGTCGGCGGACCTCGCCGGTCCCACCGGTTCCGGGACCGCATAGCACGGAATACGGTCGGGTCGTGGTTCGGCGAACGCTACCCGGACGTCAGAAGCTGTCGCGGGATAGCGGACTCCCTGCGCTTCTCCGGCGTACCGGACGGGACGCTGCCGGGTGAGGCGATCGACTTCGTCACCCGCACCCTCGAGTCGACGTACGACCTGTCGCAGCTGGCCGCTGTGCCGGACCTCGGCCGGGGGTACGCACGGCTGATCACGCAACTGGAGCTGCTCGACACGTTCGGGCAGCCGGCGGCGCCGACGCTGCCCGCGCCGCAGTTCATCACGAAGATGTTCTCCGATCCCGCGCATCCGCCGCAGTCGCCCACCACCCCGGAGACAGCCACTCCGCCGTACGCCCATGGACCCGGCGTGGTGCCGACCTCGTACTCCGGCGGCCCCGGGTTCGGCGGCGGGCCGAAGCCGCCCACCGCAACGGACAGCACGGCCGACAGCGAGAACGCCTGCGGCAGCTTCTGCATCGCCGTCCTGGCGTTCCTCGCATTCGCCGGTCTGCTGGGAGGCCCTTGCTGGGGCGAATGGGCCGACGGAAAGGCCTGCACCTTCTGGGAAAAGCATGTCGCGGACAACTGGAGGAACGCGTTCACCGTCGATCTCACCCAGGAGGAGAAGGACGCACTGGCCGCACAGAACCAACCGCTCACCACAAGCGATTTCGCCGCCGCGGCGGCGGTTCCCCAGATGGATGAACTCGTCGCCCAATTGTTCGACCTACAGGTCCGCTTGTGGGAGGCCCTGGGCAAGGCGAGCGCCTTCCTTTCCGGGTGCGGCCTCATCTATCCGGAGGGGCGGCTCGACTACCCCCTCTATCGTCAGTTCCTCACGGTCCCCACGGATACCGTGCAGCCGCATCGTCCTGAGCGGAACGACGTCGGCACGTTCTACCGCTATCCGCAGACCGAGCTCGAATACCCGGTGGACTTCTCCGCGCCCGTTCCCGTCGGCGCCGGTCCAGGACGCTTTCTCCCGGTCTCGGTCTCCGACTGCGTGCAGAGGTGGGAAGAGATCGCCGACGGCTCGCCCGGCGTCAAGAACCTCGACCTCGACGCGGATCGAGGTGTGGCTCATCCGTGCTGGTCCACCGTCGGCTCCATCGACGACGACCCGGTGGACGTGAACATCCTTGCCTACCCGGACCAGTAAGGACCGAGCCATGGACGTGGATCGAGGCCGCGATCAGCAGCCGGACGGAAACCAGCAGCCGAAGGGCGAGGGAAACGACCGGCCGTTCCTGTACATCTACAGCTACCCGCCGCCCGCGCTTCCCCATGCGGAGGAGGACATCGGCGTGCGGCCCGTTCCCGGTTCCGTCTGCTGGTACCTGTGCTCCGGCATCCAGTCGTTGACGCCGTTCCAGCCCGGCGAGGATCTGACCGTCCAGGTGTCCGTCGGGAACTGGCAGGGCGGGAACAGCGCTTCGGTGGCCTACGTCGGAGTGTGGTGGTCCAAGCCGGTGAGCGGACCGGTCATGCCCGAGCCCTCCAAGTTCATCGGATTCTCGCAGGTCGCCGTTCCTCCTCATGGCGGCCGGGCGGAAACCTCTCCGGTCACCGCGAGAATCCCCGCCGGCGCGGGCAACCACATATGCCTGCTGGCCAAGGTCTGGCATCCGCTGGACAACGTGTCCGACGCGGGGGTGGGCGATCCCGTCAACGACCGGCACTGGGCGCAGCACAACCTGACCGCCATGCCCGCCTCCCCGCCTCAGCCGTTCGCGTTCCTGGCGACGAACCCGACGGATCAGGAAGCCACGTACCAGATCGACGTCCGGCCCATGCCGCGGGAGTTGTGGGGCAATCTGCCCACCGACGACCGGCTCCGCCCGGTGTACGCGTCGGCATGGCTGTCCCTGACCGCCACCGCCGGGGCGGAAGAGGTCCAGGGCCAGAACGCGCTCACCCACACACTCACGCTCGGCCCGCGGGAGCAGCGCGAGATGGAGTTGCTGGCCGTCGTGACCGACGAGGTCGCCGCCGGCACGTTCGTCCCCTTCCAGATCGCCCAGTACAGGAACGAGCGGCCGGTCGGCGGCATAGCGGTGCTTCTACGGGGAAGCTGAACGCCCGTCAGCAGTGGTCCGTGCGGGGCCGGGCAAGGCAGTGAGCCGCGGCGTGGCCGGACACGTTCCGCCCGGCACCGGGACAGACCGGTGCCGGGCGGTCTGCGGCCGGGTGCGGTCGGGGCACGAAGCCGCGGCCCCGCTCTGCTGTCCGCCTTCAGTGCCCCGCGTTCGCCGCCCTGTCCTCGTCGCCCCTCGTTCGTTGCTCCGCCTTCGCGCCGCAAGGGCACGCGGGTCCTTGATAGCGTCGCCCCAGCGACTGCGGAACACTCCCCGCCGGGGTCGTCGCTCTGCCGGGACGGCGCTGCCACCACGGGACGGCGGGTGCGGGTGGCAGGGGGACCTTCACGGCAGGGACGAAGAGAGCCGACGCATGAGCCTCGCGCAGTTGCACTACACCTCCGCGACCGGCGGGGACGGCCCCGGCACCGACGAGGCCGAACCGATACGGGCCCGCTTCACCGCAGTTGACGCAGCGATACCCGCGTCCGTGCTCACCGAAGCGGTCCCGCTCCTGGCGTACGAGACACCCGCCGGTACCGCGCCCCGGCTGGCGGACGCCGCACTGCGCGCGCTGCCCGAGGCCTTCAGTTTCAGTGTGCTCTCCGACGGCGGTCATCTGCTGGCCCGGACCGTGGCGGTCCAGCCCGTGCCGGGCTCCTCCGTGGGCTTCCACGCACACGCGGTCCATCTCCCCGCCGGCACCCGGCTGCCGGGCGGCGTCCTCCCCATCACCGCCTGCCGGTCCGCCCGCTGGGCCTCGACGACGCCGGACCGTACGCTGCCCGGTCCGCTCGCCGCCCTGCCGCCCGCCGGTCACGCCCGGGACCGTGAGGGGCTCAACGACTTCGCCGTCTCCAGGGGCCCGTGGCTCGCCGGGGTGCTGGCCGATCTGCGCAGGCTGTACGGGAAGGACGACGCCGGGCGTGTCGTGCTCGTCGAACGGCAGAGCGCGGACGTGGCCCGGTGGATCGCGCTGGCGTGTGTCGCGCTGCCCGGCGAGCTCGCCGAGCAGCTCACGTTCACCACGTACACCCGCCACCCGCGCCAGGCCCCGCAGCAGGTCGTCGGAGTGCTGCCGCAGGACGCGCACGAACTGACGGCCCCCGGTTTCCACGTGCACACCTGCACCGGCCCGCGCCCGGAGGGCACCGTGGCCGATGCCTGGGCCGAGACGGCTGCCCGGATCTGGCGGAGCCGCGCGCCGGAGCTGTTCCGGGAGGCCGCGGAGCTGCCCGGGGAGCCGTTCGCCGCCGGCCCGGTGGCCGTGACCGCTCTGTGCGCGGGCATCGCGCTGGGGACGGCCGGGCGGGCCGCCGCTGCCGGCTGGGCCGCCGAGCGGCCCTACGCGCTGGACGCGAAGCGGACCCGGCAACTGGTCGACGCGCTGACCGCGCCCGGAGTCGACGACCGCACCGGCCCCGAGTTCGACGCGGCGGGACGGCTCTTCGCCGCGCTCGACGGCCGCTCCCCCGCGACGACCACGGCTCCCCTGGCCGCGATGCTGGTCACGGAAGCGGTCCGGGGCGGCAACGGCTCCGTGGAACTGCCCGGCCGTACCGCCTTCAGCGGTCCCGAGGGCTCGGCCGTCGCCTCGGTGCTCGGGCCGGAGATCCTGACCGAGCTGAGTGGTGCGGGCGCCGGACTCGACGTGGCCCGGACGGTGCAGCTGCTGCGGGTGGCCCGGCTGCTGGGCGTGGACTGCGCGGACCTGCTGCCCTCCGTCGTCCGCCGGCTCGCGCCCGCCCTGCTGGAGGGCGGGGAGGACGAGCCGGGCTGGGCGCCCGCGCTGCTGGAGCTGATGGACGAGCAGTTCGACGTCCGTACGGCGCTGCTCGGTGCGCTGGACCGGATCGCGCCGCAGGACCCGCCCGGGGTCGAGCGGCTCCTGGGGCGGGTGCCGCTGCCGTTCACCGGCACCCAGTCGCTGCCGCATCTGCGGATGTGCGCCGAGGCGCCGGAAGCCAAGGCGTCCTGCGGAGCGGACCGGGTGGGCGCGGTGCACCGGGTGCTGCGGGCCGCCGGCATGTCGCCGTTCGCGGAGCCGCTGGTGCTGCGGACAGCCGTGGGGCTGGTGTGGGAGGAGGGCACGGTGACGGCGGGCGAGGGCCGGCTGCTGCTGGAGGCCGCCACGTCGGACGCCCACCGGACGGCCGGCACCTGGTCGCGCCTGGTGGCCGCGGCGCTCGGCGCCCCCGCGACCGACGAGGAGGCGCCGGAGCTCGCCCACGACCTGCTGCGCGGCTTCCCGCAGGACATCGGCGGCCGGGAGCGGGGTGCGCTGCTGCTCCTGGAGTTCGCCCGCGAGATCCGGTCGGACGCGGCGGCACCGGAGTGGGCGGAGCGGGTCCGCGCGCTGCGCAGGGACGCCGAGCCGGTGGAGCCGGAGGTGCTCGGCCATGCGTTCGGCGCGCTCGCCGAGCGGCTGCTCGCGCCGGACCGGCCGGAGGCCGAGCTGTACGCCCTCGTGCACAGCGGTGACCCCGATCTCGTCGCCGCGTACGACCGGGCCGCGCGCGGCGACGGTGTCCGCGCCCGGCTGAAGGCGGAGCCGGCCTACGCGGCGGACTGCTTCGCCGTCTGGACCGCCCACCCCCACGCGGGTGCGGAGTGGAGCCGGACCGCGGCCGCCCTGCTGGAGGAGGTGCTGCGCCCTGCCGTGCGTACGCTCCCCGCCGAGGACGTCGCGGCGGTGGAGGAGGCCGTGGGGCGCTCGGGGAGCAGCGGCCGGGCGGAGGCCTTCCATGAATGGAACCGCCGGGGCCGGGGCCCCCTGGGGCGGATCGGCCGGCGGATCGCCGGCCGGGTGCGCCGGGGCTGAACCGTGCGGGTCGTCGGGGGCACCGTCCGCCGGGTACCTTGGGGACACAACGATCTCATGGGCTCCTGGCGGGCTGCGTGAACCCCAGGAGGAACAGATGACGACGAACCGTGGGCGCAAGGACGTGATCCGCGACCGGATGGCGGCGACCGGTGAGTCGTACAACGTGGCCGCCCGCAACCTCAAGGCGATGAAGGACATGGGTGCCACGCGTGAGGCCGTCCTCACGCAGCGCTGGCGCCCCGCCGACTCCTTCGACGTGCCGTGTCCCTGCGGGGGCACGTGCGAACCGGGCGAGACCTGCGAGCGCTGCCATGCCCGGCACCGGCACGTGGCGCGGTACCCGGGCAGTGCCACGGACGTGGAGGCGTGGGTCGACCGGTACGAGTGCACCGGCTGCTCCGCCTCGTACACGCTGATCGTCCAGCTGCCCGGCCGGCCCTGGGGTGTCGCGGAGACGGTGATCCAGGGCGGTTCGGCCGAGGAGGTCGTGCGGGCCCGGGTCTTCCCCGGTGTGGTGCATCCGCTGCTGAAGCCCGAGGCCGAGGACGCCTGACCCGACGCTCGACGCCATCCGGGCATGGCCCGCTGCAGGCCCGACCTCCGGAACCGAGTCGAGGGGATCTTGAATCGGGGGGGTTTCCGGGCCTGTCGCTGCGTAGGCTGCTACCCGGGAGCCGACGGGCGGGGCGTAGCCGCCGCGTCGGACACCCCGCACACGACGACCGAAGGGGGCACTCGGTGCGTGGAGAGGTGCTCGAGAGCCGCTACCGGCTGGTGGAGATGCTCGGAGCCGGTGGGATGGGCCAGGTGTGGAGGGCTGTCGACTCGCGGCTCGACCGTGACGTCGCCGTCAAAGTCATCACCCAGAGCGCTCTCACGACCAGCCAGTCGGCCGCGCGGTTCCGTCAGGAGGCACGGGCCACCGCCCGTCTGACCCACCCGAGCATCGTGACCATTCACGATCACGGCGAGGCCGCCCTCGGAGGCCACCAAGTGCTCTTCCTGGTCATGGAGTTGGTCCCCGGCCGCTCCATGGCCTCCTTCGCCGCCACGGAACGGCGGAGCGTCGAGGACGTCGTGGCCTGGGGGCGGCAGATCTGCGCCGGCCTCTCGGCCGCCCACCGCGCAGGCGTCGTCCACCGCGACATCAAGCCGGCGAACGTCATGGTGTACGGAGACAGCGAACTCGACCTGAAGATTTGCGACTTCGGCATTGCGAGGCTGATCGAGGAGTCCGGAACCGGGCTCACAGGCACCGGGGCGACGATTGGCACGCCCGCCTACATGTCACCGGAGCAGGTACGCGGCGACCGAACCCTCGACGGGCGCAGCGACCTCTACTCGCTGGGCTGTCTGCTGTACGAACTCCTTTCCGGCAGACCGCCCTTCGAGGGCGCGGGATGGTCGGTACTGGCCCAGCACCTCAACCGGACACCGGAACCGGTGCGGAACCTGCGTCCCGGAATTCCGGACGCTCTCGACCGACTGGTCCTCCGTCTGCTGGACAAGGCCCCGAACCGCCGGCCCGCCACGGCCGAAGAGGTGTCCGAACGTCTGCGCGATGTGCTGGACGACCTCGGCAACGCGCCCCCTGCCGTCCGGAAGCTCGCCGGGGCCCCCACGGTCGATGCCCCCCGCGCGCCGGGCGCGGAGCCCCCGAGGCGAGCCGATCCGCTCACCGAACCGGACCCCCGGGCCGATCAGCTCACCGCCGAACCGGACCCCCCGGCCGTTCCACTCACCGCCGAACCGGGCCTCCGGACGGATCCGCCCGTGGAGCCGGCCACCCGGCCCCCCGCCTCGCAGGCGGTGCCGGGAGCCGGCCGGGTATCGGCCTGGAACGGACTGCTCGCAGCCACCTCTCTCTGGTCCCAGTTCGCCCTGCTGACCGACTGGTCCCCGGTCTGGACTGTGGCACTGTGCGCAGCGGTCTTCCTGGCCGCCACGGCGGTGGCCTATCTGGGGGCGCCGACCCTTTCGGCGCACGACGACAATGATCCGGATATCTGCCTGTTCGCCATGGCATTGCTCTGCACGCTGATCGGCGTCGCGTTTCTCGTCTTCTGGCCCCCGTCGCCGTGGTGGACAGCCCTGTTGTTCGGTGTGTTGGGCGGTCCCCTCTTGTGGCTCGGCGGCGTGGGGGTATGCAAGACCGTCGCGGCGGTGGTTCCCAGGGCACCGTGGCAGACCGCGGCCGGCACGGCCGTCGGCCTGCTGAACGGCGTCGTTCTGGCCGGCCTGCTGGCCGCCGGGGGCGTTCTGTCCGTACCCCTCGCGATTCAGGCCGGTGCGGCGGCATGGGTGGCCGCCGCGGCCCTGATCACCCTGCTGCTGCCCAGCGTCTAATAAAAGCTGTCCCGCAATTCCTGGTGGATCAGCGCGAGGCGTCAGATGCGGTGCATCGTAAGGCGGAGAGGTGCCGTCGCTGTCGTCGTGCGCCTGCCAGGAATTGCGGGGCAGCCCTTACCTCTGGAGCGCGAGCACCCGCACCTGGCCGAGGACGTGTCCCACTGGGCGAAATCGCTGGAGGCGTCCCTGGGCCTGAGGCTTCCGCCACCCGGGACGTCGCACGGACGCCTGGCCGTTCCACTGCGGCAGCTCGTGTCCGCGATCTCCGAGCACCTGAGTCTCGACGGCCGCCTGACCCGCGCATTCATCGCCACGCTCTTCCGCGACGTCTCGCGCTATCTCGGCGGGCCGGACGACAGCGTCCGTGCAGCGGCCCGCGAGGAGGTCGCAGGCGTCATCTCCTCGACGGGCGCCCGCGTGGTCATCGCCCACTCCCTCGGAAGCGTCGTGGCCTACGAGGCCCTCCACGCCCACCCGGAGCTCGAAGTCGATCTGCTCCTGACACTCGGCTCCCCCCTCGCGCTCCGCCATGGCGTCTTCGACCGCCTGTCACCAGCCCCGGCCAACGGCACCGGAGAACGTCCGCCGGACGTGCGCCGATGGGTCAACCTGTGCGATCACGGGGACATCGTCGCCGTCCCGCGCCCGCTCAAACAGCGCTTCCCGCCGGTGGATCTCGATCTGACGGACAGCATCGCCCCGTTCGACTTCCACCGCGCAGCTCCGTATCTGAGGTCCGCCGCGGTTGCCGCGACGCTGGCGCCCTTTCTCGCCAACTCATGACACACGGCTTGATGAGACAGAAATGCCCGCACAGAACCACTACTCCTGTGCGGGCATCAGTTGGGACCAGCGTCAGCTGACTGCGGTCAGTCCTCTTCCGGCGTCAGCCGGAGTGAGATCGAGTTGATGCAGTACCGCTGGTCCGTCGGGGTCGGGTAGCCCTCGCCCTCGAAGACGTGGCCCAGGTGCGATCCGCAGCGGGCGCAGCGGACCTCGGTGCGGACCATGCCGTGGCTGCGGTCCTGGATCAGTTCGACCGCGTCCGTGTCCTTCGGGTCGTAGAAGGACGGCCAGCCGCAGTGCGACTCGAACTTGGTGTCGGAGCGGAAGAGCTCCGCGTCACAGGCGCGGCAGGAGTAGACGCCCGTGGTCTTGGTGTCGGTGTACTCGCCCACGAAGGCCGGCTCGGTACCCGCCTTGCGCAGGACGGCGTACTCGGCGGGGGACAGCTCCTCCCGCCACTGCTCGTCCGGCTTCTCGATGTCGTACGGCACGGTGGCTCCCTCAGCTCGACAGGTGGTCCAGGATCTGCGGGCCGAGGTCCGTGACATCGCCCGCTCCCATGGTGAGAACGAGGTCGCCGGGCTTCGCCATTCCCGCGACGGCCTCGGGGACCGTCGCCTTGTCGTGCACGGCGGTGACGTCGGCGCCGGCGGCCTTCGCGGCGTCGATGATCAGGGTGCTGGTGATCCCGGGGATCGGGTCCTCGCGGGCCGGGTAGATGTCGAGGACCACGGAGGCGTCGGCCAGCGCGAGGGCCTGGCCCATCTCGGTGCCGAGCTCCTGGGTGCGGGAGAAGAGGTGGGGCTGGAAGACGACCAGGATGCGGGCGTCGGTGGCGGCGCCGCGCATCGCTTCGAGGTCGGCGGTCATCTCGGTGGGGTGGTGGGCGTAGCTGTCGATGACCTGGACGCCGGCCGCCTCGCCCTTGAGCTGGAGGCGGCGCTTGACCCCGGTGTACTTGCCGAGGGCCGAGGCGAGGTTGTGGGCGGGGATGCCGAGGGCGACGCCCGCGGCGAGGGCGGCCACGGCGTTCAGCGCGTAGTGGCGGCCGGGTACCGAGACGGTGAAGGTGAGGTACTTCCCGTTCAGGACGACCGTGACCTCGCTGGTCAGACCGCGCGGGGTGATCTTGTGGACGCGTACGTCCGCGGTCTCGGACTCGCCGTAGGTGACGACCTTGAGCGCGGACAGGTCGCGCACCCGGCGGGTCAGCTCGACGGCTCCGGGCTGGTCGGCGGAGATCACCAGGGTGCCGTCGGGGACGATCTTGCCGGTGAAGGTCTCGAAGGAGTCGTAGATCTCGTCCATCGAGGCGTAGTTCGCGTGGTGGTCAAGCTCGACGTTGAGGACGATCGCGACCTCGGGGTCGTACTTCTGGAAGCTCCGGTCGCTCTCATCGGCCTCGGCGACGAAGATCGCGCCCTCGCCGTGCGTGGCGTTGGTGCCGGGTCCGGCCAGGTCGCCGCCGATCGCGTACGAGGGGTCGAGACCCAGCTCGGTGAGGGCGACCGCCAGCATCGACGTGGTGGTCGTCTTGCCGTGGGTGCCCGCGACGGCGATGGAGCGGAGCCCCTGCATCAGGGAGGCGAGGGCGTCGGAGCGGTGCACGACGGGGATCGAGAGCTCCCCGGCGCGCACCAGCTCCGGATTGTCGTCGCGGATGGCACTGGAGACGACCACGCAGGTGGCGTCGTCGGCCAGGTGACCGGCGGCGTGCCCGATGTGGACGGTCGCCCCCAGCCCGCGCAGCGCCTCGGCCGTGGCGGACTCCTTGGAGTCGCTGCCCGCGACCTTCGCACCCCGCTGGGTGAGGATCTTCGCGATGCCCGACATTCCGGCGCCGCCGATGCCGATGAAGTGCGGCCGTTCCATGGCGGCAGGAATACCGGGTGCCATGCGTGTGTCTCCCAGGGTGGTACGGGTAGGGGCTCCCAGCCTATTCGCTGTGCGCGAAGAGCTTGAGCACCGGTACGCCGACCTTGTGACGGGCGCGCGACGCCCAGTCGCGGTGGAAGAACTCCTCCACGTAGTGCGGGGCGGTCAGGACGATGACCTCGTCGGCCTCCGCCTCGTCGACGACGGACTTGAGCTTGTCCAGGGGGTGGTCCTCGATCACCTGTCCGACGGCTTCCGAGCCCGACTGGCGCAGGGCCTCCAGGGATACCTCCAGCGCGAGTTCGGCGGACTGTCTGGCGTTCTTCCCCTCCGGCACCTCGCTCTCCCGGGCCGCTTCCTTCAGTTCGCCCATCGCCAGGTCGTCGATGGCCCGCAACAGCACATCCGCCTGGTCGCCGCGCGGCTGCATGAGCACGACGAAGGAGATCTCCTCCTCGCCGTGCAGGGTGGTGACGAACTCGACGTCCTCGGAAGTGAGGGGCTTCTCGATCATCAAAACGCTGGTGAACACCACAGGGCCCTTCTGCTTCAGTGACCGTCGTCGATCACTGCTGAAACCATCCTTCCCCGTGCTCGCACGGGGTCTGCGAGATCCATTCTGCCCACCGAACGCTAACCGGAACGGATTATTCCGCTCATTGTCGGATCCGACGGTACCGAGAGAACAGGAACCCGGCCTCCTCCAGCAGCGACGCCAGGGCGAATCGTTCCGGCACGGCCACCGACGGGCCGCCCGCGATCCGCTGCGCATCGCCGGCCGTGAGCATCGGCGCCAGGGTCAGGCACATCTCGTCCAGCACACCCGCCGCGACGAACTGACCGAGCAGCCGGGGCCCGCCCTCCGTCAGCAGCCGCCGGTGCCCGCGGCCGGCCAGCTCCCGCACGGCACGGGCCGGGTCCACCCGTGAACCCTCTCCGGCGATCACCACCTCGGCGCCCGCCTTCCGGGCCGTCTCGATCCGGTCCGGCGGGGCTCCCGCACCGGTGAGCACGAGTGTCGGGACCAGCGGCGAGACGAAGAGCGGCAGCGAGAAGTCCAGGTCCAGGCTGCCGCTCACCACGGCGACCGCCGGCGCGGGCCCCTGCCCGGCCGCCTCCCGCCGCGCGGCGAAGGCCTCCCGGGCACGGGCGGGGCGGTAGCCCTCCAGCCGTACGGTCTCCGCACCCGCGATCACCACGTCGGCCAGCCCCCGCAGGGTGCCGAAGATCCGCATGTCGCTGTCGCAGGAGATCGGCTGCGAGCGGCCGTCGTGCTGGGCGGCGCCGTCGAGGGTCGACACCATGTTGGCGCGCAGCCAGGGGCCGTCGGTCTCCGGGTAGGCGTAGGCGTCGGCGAGGGCGTCCAGGCTCCACTCGCCCGGGTCATCGGCCGCTGTCTGGTCGGTCACAGGGAACAGGCGTCGCATGTTCCGCAGTCTGGCACGGCCCGCGGCCTCCCCCGCGGAAGGGAGTGGATCAGCGCGGGAGGCCCTGTGGCTTCGATCGCGAGGCGGAGGAGGGAGGCGACGCGAGCTTCGTTGCCCGACGACGACGCCGCAGACGGAGTCTCAGGACCGCCCGCGCCCACTCCTTGCCGCGGGGGAGGCCTTAGGCTGGGGAGTTGTGTCCTCCTCCACCGCCGTGCCGGGGCCCAGCCCCATAGCCGAAACGGCCCCGCTGTCCCTGTGCGCCCTCGAACCGCGCGTACCCGCCGACCGGCTGGTCGCCGAGATGGTGCCGCCGCCGCGCTTCGACTCGGTGCGCTTCGACACCTACGTCCCCGACCCGAACCAGCCGAGCCAGACCGAGGCCGTCAAGGTCCTCTCCGGCTTCGCGGCCGGGCTCGGCGGGGCGCACGCGACGGGCGCGGGCAAGCGCAAGTGGTTCGGCGGCAAGAAGGCCGCGGCCCCCAGCGGCCCGCGCGGGGTCTACCTCGACGGCGGCTACGGCGTCGGCAAGACCCACCTGCTCGCCTCGCTCTGGCACGCCACGCCCGCCGCGCCCTCGCTGAAGGCGTTCGGCACGTTCGTGGAGCTGACCAACCTCGTGGGCGCGCTGGGGTTCCAGCAGACCGTGCAGACGCTGAGCGGGCACCGGCTGCTGTGCATCGACGAGTTCGAGCTCGACGACCCGGGCGACACCGTGCTGGTCTCCTCGCTGCTGAGCCGCCTGGTCGAGGCGGGGGTGGCGCTCGCCGCGACCTCCAACACGCTGCCGGGCAAGCTCGGCGAGGGCCGGTTCGCCGCGGCCGACTTCCTGCGGGAGATCCAGGGGCTGTCCTCGCACTTCCGCCCGCTGCGCATCGACGGCGAGGACTACCGCCACCGCGGCCTGCCCGAGGCCCCGCCGCCGTACTCCGACGCGCAGGTCACGAAGACCGCGTACGCGACCGAGGGCGCCAGCCTGGACGACTTCCCCGCACTGCTCGACCATCTGGCCCGTGTCCACCCGAGCCGGTACGGCGCCCTGACGGACGGCGTCCGGGCGGTGTGCCTCACCGAGGTGCAGCCGGTGCCGGACCAGTCGACCGCGCTGCGGCTCGTGGTGCTCGCGGACCGGCTGTACGACCGGGAGGTTCCGGTGCTCGCGTCCGGGATGCCGTTCGACCGGCTGTTCAGCGAGGAAATGCTGAACGGCGGGTACCGGAAGAAGTACTTCCGGGCAATCTCCCGGCTGACAGCGCTGGCACGCGACGCAAAGGGGCTGGTGGCGCAGTAGGTTCGGGGACGTAACAACGGCCGGGCACGACGGAGTGCCCCGCCACCCCCGTACAACCGCGCATTTTGTTTGAAGGGAACCAGCATGGCTACCACGCGTCAGGCGCACACGGTCTGGGAAGGCAACCTGATCGAGGGCAAGGGTGTCGTCACCCTCGACTCCTCCGGAATCGGGGAGTACCCGGTCTCCTGGCCGTCCCGCGCGGAGAAGGCGAACGGCAAGACCAGCCCGGAGGAGCTGATCGCCGCGGCCCACTCCAGCTGCTTCTCGATGGCGCTCTCCAACGGTCTCGCCACGGCCGGCACCCCGCCGACCCGGCTGAACACGCAGGCCGAGGTCACCTTCCAGCCCGGCACCGGCATCACCGGGATCCACCTCACCGTCGAGGGCGAGGTGCCCGGTCTCGACGAGGCGGGCTTCGTCAAGGCGGCCGAGGACGCGAAGGCGAACTGCCCCGTCAGCCAGGCGCTGACGGGCACGACGATCACGCTGAGCGCCTCGCTCGCCTGATCACACTCCCCCCACTGTCCCCGGGCCGGCACCTGCCGCCCGGGGACAGTGCTGTGCTGCCCGGCGCGCAAGGCCGTGTTCACCTTCCGGCCCTCTCGAATCCTCCTGCAATACACGCACGATTCTCATCGCTTCCTCATCCGTCGTTGGTTGCGTGACGCCTGCCGGCCGGTCCGGCACGGACGACGAAGGAGGCGCGCGGTGTCGCGACCCGACATGGCCCCGTTCCGGGAGCCCGCCCAGGGGCGTCCCGAGGACGACGAGGACCCCCCACCGCTGCATGTCGCGAGCAGGCTGCACGCGTTCAACAGATACGAGCTCAAGTACCTGGTCCCGGTGGACCTGGCAGCGGAACTCCGCGACGAACTCGCGGAGCGGATGGACCGCGACCTGAACAGCCCGGTCGGCGGCTACGGCGTATGGAGCGTCTACTACGACTCACCGGAGCTCCGGTTCTACTGGGAGAAGATCGAGGGCCTCAAGTTCCGCCGCAAGCTGCGCATCCGGCACTACGGCGAACCGGACGGCGTCTCGGACGCGTCACCCGTGTGCGTCGAGATCAAGCAGCGCGTCAACCGGGTCACGCAGAAACGCCGCATCACCCTCCCGTACGGCACGGCCCGTCAACTCTGCGACGGGCGGCAGCTGGTGGAGCACACGCCGAAGGAGCGCGCCTTCATCCACGAGGTGCTCGACCTGGTGGTACGGCTGAATCTGCGGCCGACCGCGATCACCGGCTACCAGCGCGAGGCGCTGGTCGGGCGCGGCTCGGACACCGGCCTGCGCGTGACGTTCGACCGGCGCGTCCGCGGCCGTGACCGGGACTTCCGCCTCGGCCGGGCGAATCCGGAGAACCGGTTCACCATCCCGCCGCACATGTCGGTGATGGAGATCAAGGTCAACGAGCGCACCCCCCACTGGATCACCGATCTGGCCGCACGCCGCAATCTCAGCCTCGTGCGGGTCTCCAAGTACGTCCAGTCGATCGAGGCGTTCGGGCTGGCACCCCGGTCCGTCTTCCATCTCGACGAGGCGGACTGCCCGCCGCCCGCCAACCCCCTCACCACGCAGCTGCCGGCGCACGAGCCGCCGGTGAAAGCAGGAGCACAGTGAATTTCGATCTGCAGGAACTCAGCGGGACCTTCAGCGTCACCGACGTCGTCGCGGCGATGGTGCTGTCGTTCGTCCTGAGCACGGTGATCGGCTACGTCTACCGGTACACGCACCGGAACGTGTCCTACAGCCAGTCCTACGTCCAGACCCTCGTCATCGTCGGCATGATCGTCGCACTGATCATGCTCGTCGTCGGGTCCAACCTCGCGCGGGCGTTCTCCCTGGTCGGCGCGTTGTCCGTGGTCAGGTTCCGTAACGCGGTCAAGGAGACCCGGGACGTCGGCTTCATCTTCCTGGCCATGGCGATCGGCATGGCCTGCGGTGCGCGCTTCTACACGCTGGCCGCGGTCGGCGCGGTCGTCATCTGCGTCGTGGTCGTCATCATGCACAAGTTCGACTGGTTCGCCCTGAACGTCCAGCGGCAGGTCGTCAAGGTCCAGGTCCCGGCGGGCGAGGACTACACCCCGGGCATACGCGACGTCCTGATCAAGTACACCACCGAGTTCGAGCTGGTGAGCACCGAGACGATCCGCGGCGGGGCGCTGAACGAGGTGTTCTACACCGTCCGCATGAAGAAGGGGACCGAACCCGGTGACCTGGTCACCGCGTTGCAGGAGCGTACGTCCGGCCAGCGGGTGACGGTGCTGACCGGTTACGACACGACCGACCTGTGAGCCCCTGCGACGGCACGCCCCGAAGGCGACGGCTGCGCGACCGCGTGCCCGTGCGGCTGCGGCACCACTGGAAGCCGGCCGGGGCTCTGTGCGCGGGGCTCGCGGTGATGCTGTACGCGTTCGGCGACGCGCGCATCTCCCCGTACGTGACCTCCGCCTCCCGGGTCGAGGCCGACACGATCACCGAGAACGTCGCGGGAACGGTCGGGCTGTACGACACGGCGGTGCGGCACTCCATCCAACTGGAGTACAACCAGACGGACTTCGACAAGATGATGAAGGAGTTCAAGAAGGACGGGACCAAGGACCCGATCCCGGCGGACCTCACCATCGACGGGGTCTACCTCCAGGACGTCGGGATCCGGCTCAAGGGGAACTCCACCCTGAGGTCCCTCCAGGGCGGCAGCGGAGGGATGCCCGGCGGCGGCCGGGCGGCTGCGGCAGGCGGCGGGGAAGGCGGCGAACGGCCCGGCTTCCCCGGCGCCGGGGAAGCCGGCGAGGGCATGCAACCGCCCGGCGGCGGCGGTCAGGCGGCCGGTGGGCAGGCGGCCGGTGGGCAGGCGGCCGGTGGGCAGGCAGCCGGTGGGCAGGCAGCCGGTGAGCAACCCGCTGGAGGCGGGCAGGCAGCCGGCGGGCAGGCGGCCGGTGGTGGC
This sequence comes from Streptomyces sp. NPDC048211, assembly GCF_043202315.1. Lineage (NCBI taxonomy): Bacteria > Bacillati > Actinomycetota > Actinomycetes > Kitasatosporales > Streptomycetaceae > Streptomyces > Streptomyces sp. NPDC048211. The sequence continues at coordinate 108,135 of NZ_JBIDAD010000002.1, read as the reverse complement.
GCGGGCCAAGCCGCCGGTGGTGGAGGGATGACGCAGTACAACCTCTCCGCGGACAAGCCGGAGGAACTCCCCTGGCTCATCAAGATCGACGAGTACGTCGAGGGCCGCGCCTACCAGGGCGAGCGCGAGATCTCGCTCCGTCCGGGGGCCAACGCCCAGGTGCCCGTCAACGAGGCGCTGGCGCTCTCGCTGATCGACGGGACCGGCGAGCCGGCCGAGCGGTACGGCTTCTCGACCCTGAAGGTCAACAACCGGCCGACCGCGGTGCGTCTGATGGTCGAGAACCCCGACACCGAGTACGCCGAGGCCGTCGAGGGCGAATCGGTGGTCTACAAGGCCAGGGCGGGTGGCACCTTCGCCTACCAGGGCGACGACCCCTCGAAGTACGAGACGTCCTTCCGCCAGCTGAACAAGGTCGGCAGCCAGGACCTCGAACCCGTGATGAAGCTGACCAAGTGGGTGGAGAACTCCTCGGACGAGGAGTTCACCGCGAACCTCGACGAGTACGTCGACGTCGACTCGTTCGCCCACTACGTCGCGACGCAGAACCTGCTGATGAACTTCGACGACATGGCCGGCCCGGGGAAGAACTACCTCCTCGGGTACGACCTGAACACCAAGAAGTTCTCGGTGCTCGGCTGGGACTACAACCTCACCTTCAGCGGGGACGCGACTGCCGGACCCGACGACGAGATGAGCATGGGCGGCGGCGGAGGCGGCCGCCCGGGCGGTCAGGCCGGCCAGGACGGCGGGCAGACCGGGGAAGCCCCGGAAGCCCCCCAGGGCATGCCCGACAGGGCGAACATGCCTGATATGCCCGACGGAGCGGGCGGCCCGGGCGCGGCCGGCGACGACGGGGCCAAGGCCGCGGGGCGCGGCGGCGGGATGTCCGGGCACGCGCTCAAGGAACGTTTCCTCGGGCTCGACGCCTTCGACGCGGTCTACAAGGAGGCGTACCAGGACCTGTACGAGAAGTTCTTCGCCTCCGGCAAGGCCACGAAGACGCTGAAGGACCTCGCGGCACAGGCCGAGCGGGCCGGTGTCCCCGCCAAGGACGTCGACACCGCGGTGGACACGCTGCGCACCACCGTCACCTCGCGGACCACAGCCCTGGCGAAGAACAAGGAGGTCACCGGCTGACCACGTCACGGGACTTGTTCGCCTTGTTGTTGACCTCCTGGTAGTGGTCCAGAATCCTGTCGGCCACCGGCAGTGCGGTGAGGGTGCGCAGCCGGGTGACGAAGTCGGGAAGGCCTGCTGCGAGGGGGCCCGTTTGGCCGGTGACCCCGGCGACGGCCGGAGCGTAGATCATGCCGCCCGCGGTGGAGCAGATCCGGGGGAGGCGCTCATCGTTCGCGGTGGGTGCGACGACGGGCACGGTGTACAGACCGTGCTGCTGTGCGGCAGCGAGCCAGGGTATGGCCTCTTCCAGAGGCAGGTCGGGGGTGATTGCACCAGCCGCGCCGGCAGCGACCACTTACCGTTCCAGGAAGGCGAGCGCCCGCGGAACGAATCTGTCGTGGTGTTGGAAGATCCCGCCGTGTCCGGCGTCGGGGTAGAGGGGCTCGAGTTCGCCCCGGGGCAGTCGGGCCGCCAGGTCGATGGTGTTGACGCTCGGGACCATCCGGTCGCTCTCGCCGTTGGCCACCAGGACCGGCTGCTGGATGCGCGACAGGTCCTGCGGTGCCGTGCGGCCCCAGCGTTTGATGGCCTTCAGCTGGGCGCGGAAGGACGGCACCGAGATCGCCTTGTCGCGGTCGTCCGTGCGCTCCTTCAGCCGCGCCAGGAATTCGCGCGCCGCTCGTTGTCCGCCCTCGGTCTGGGTGAAGAAGAGGTAGTGCTTCGGGTCCTTGCGCCGCAGCGTCGCCTTCAGCATGTCCTGGACGGTGAGGGACGCGACCTTGTCGATGCCGGGTCCGCCGGCGGGGCCGGTGCCTGCGAGGAGGAGTTTGCGTACGAGGTCGGGTTCCTCTGCCGCGATGACCTGGGCGATGAAGCCGCCCATCGACAGGCCGAGCAGGTCGACCTGGTCGAACCCGAGGGCCCGGATGAACAGCACGGTGTCGCGGGCCATCGCCTCGACGGTGTCGGGTGTGGAGCCGCCGGACGCGCCGACGCCGCGGTTGTCGTAGGTGATCACTCGGCGTCGGGCGGCCAGTCCGTCGACGCCCCGTGGATCCCAGTTGTCCAGGACCGCGGACAGGTGGTTGAGCAGGATCAGCGGTACGCCGTCGTCCGGGCCGAGCTGCCGGTAGGCGAAGTTGACGCCCTGCACGGCCACGGAGCGGGTCGGCGCGTTCTTGTACGACGACGGGGTGGGTGTGGGGGAGCTGGACGATGCGCTCATGGCCGGGTCCTGGTGTGTGGGGCGGGACTGGGGTGTGAGGGTCGGCTTCTCGTTGTGACGGGCTGCCTCGGCGTCCGGCTGGGCTGTGCCCGCGCTCACGTCATGGAGACGACGACTCTCCCAGCCTTCGCGCGGCCTTTCTCGACGTACTGCATGGCTTGGAGGGTTTCGTCGAACGGGAAGACACGGTCGACGACGGGACGGACCCTTCCGGCGTCGATGAGGGGGGTGAGTTCGCGCAGCTGGTCGCCGCTGGCCTTCATGAACAGGAACGAGTACGTCACGCCGCGGCGCTTCGCGTTGCGCCGGGTCTTGAAGCTGAGCGCGGTCATGGCAAGGCGGAGGACCGGGTTCAGGCCGAGTTCACGGGCGAAGGCCGGGTCGGGCGGGCCCGCGACGCTGATGGCCATGCCACCGGGCTTGAGCACGCGCAGGGACTTGGCGAGGTTCTCGCCGCCGAGGCTGTCGAGGACGACGTCGTAGCCGTCGAGGACCTCTTCGAAGTCCTGCGTGCGGTAGTCGACGACGACGTCCGCGCCGAGGTCCTTGGCCAGGTCGACCTTGGCGGTGCTCACGGTGGTGGCCACGTGCGCGCCCAGCGCCTTGGCCAGCTGGACGGTGATGGAGCCGAGGCCGCCGGCGCCCGCGTGGATGAGGACCTTCTGGCCCGGTTGCACGTGGGCCCGCACGACCAGTGCCTGCCATGCGGTCAGCGCGACCAGGGGAAGGGAGGCGGCCTCGGCCATGGTGAGCGTGGCCGGTTTGGGTGCCAGGTCGTCCTGATGGAGTGCGATGAGTTCGGCGAAGGTGCCGATGCGGTCCTTGTCGGGCCGGGCGTAGACCTCGTCGCCCACCGCGAAGCCGGTGACGGACGGGCCGACCCGGACGACCGTCCCGGCGAGGTCGTTGCCCAGAACGAGCGGGAGACGGTAGGGCAGGAACGCTTTGAAGTCCCCGTTGCGGAGCCTGAGGTCCAGCGGGTTGACGCCCGCCGCATGGATCTTGACCAGGACGTCGTCGGCACCTACCCGGGGATCGGGGAGCTCGGCGGCACGCATCCCGGCTTCACCGCCGTACTTCTCGACCATGAAAGCCCTCATCGTCGTCTCCGTTCCGTGTCCCGTCCGTGAGGACGAGGCTCTCCGTTCGGTCCGGGATTCTCCCAGTACGAACTAGTTTGCGTTGTCTTTCTGGGTGCGGTGCGGGCGCACTGTGACCTCGGCCGCGCCGGCGGTCAGGCCACCGGGGCGACCGGGGTGGTGATCCGGTCTGCGGCGCCTCCCTGGAGGCGGTCCAGGGAGGCGGCGATCCCCTCGTGGGGCGCGCCGAGCGGCACCGCGCTGACATCGGTGAGGCGGGTGTACTGCGCGTCGGTCAGCTGGACGTTGAGGGCGTCGAGGTAGCTGTCGAGCTGGGAGAGATTGCGCGGGCCGATGATCGGGACGAGCGTGGCCGCGGAACGTGCGGCGCGCTCGCGCACCCAGGCAACCGCAATCCGGGCCGGTACCACGCCCGTCTCCTGGGCAATGGCCAGGACGGTGTCGACGACGGCGGTCTTCTGTCCGGTGCTTTCGGTGTGGATGACCATGCCCAGGTCGCTCAGGCGCCCCTCGGTGGAGCTGCGGTACTTGCCGGTGAGCAGTCCGCCGCCGAGCGGGGACCACAGGGCGGCCCCGAGCCCGAGGCTCTCGGCCATGGGGAGGAGTTCGCGGTCGGCGGTGCGTTCGACGAGGCTGTACTCGTGCTGGATGCCCACGATCGGGGCCCAGTTCTTCAGGTCCGCGAGGGTTACCGCGCGCGAGGCGCGCCAGGCGGGGAAGTTGGACAGCGCGGCATGGTGGATCTTGCCGGCGCTCACCAGGTCGTCGAGTCCGCGCAGGAGTTCTTCCATGGGGGTGAGCTCGTCGGGGAAGTGCACCCAGAGCAGGTCGATGTGGTCGGTGTCCAGGCGCTTCAGGCTGGCCTCCACCGAGGCGACCATGTTCTTGCGGCTGTTGCCGGTCCTGGAGATGTCCGGCTGCGGGGCGGCGCCGAGGGCGAACTTCGTGGCCAGGACGAAGTGGTCGCGGTCGGCGGAGATCAGCTTCCCGGTCAGTTCCTCCGATTCGCCGAACTGGTAGGTGTCCGCGGTGTCCAGGAAGGTACCGCCGGCCTCGGCGAACCGGTCGAAGATCCGGCGCGCCTCGTCCGGCTCGGCGCCTGCGCCCCAGCCGGTACCGAAGTTCGCGGTGCCGAGCGCGTACTCGGAGACGCGCAGTCCGGTCCGGTGTCCGAAGGTCGTGTAGCGCACAAAATCGTCCTTGCGTGAGGGGTGGGAAGGCGGTCGAGCCGGGTGGAGGGGTGAGTGTCAGCCCGCGGTCGGCTGGGGCGCCGCGGACAGGCTCTGCTTGACGTACCGGCTGGTCTCGTCGGCGAGGATCTCGGGCAGGCCGGTCTCGATGCCGTCCAGGGCCTGGGCCGCGACGTCGGCGGCGGCGACCTTCTGGTCGGCGGGCGCACCGGCGGCCATGTCGGTGTCCATGTAACCGACATGCAGCGCCGAGACGGTGATCCCGCGCGGCGCCAGCTCCTCACGGGTCGCGTCGCTCAGCGCCCAGGCGGCGGCCTTGGACGCGGCGTAGGAGCCGAGACCGGCCGGGTGGAACCAGGACAGTGCGGACAGGACGTTGAGTACGGCGCCGCCTCCGTTGCCCTCGATGACGGGGGCGAAGGCGCGGGTCGCGGCGAGCGGGCCGAAGAAGTTGGTCTCCATCTCCCGGCGCACCTCGGCCACGTCGCCTCCGATCAGCGTCGCGCCGGTGGAGATGCCCGCGTTGTTGATCAGCAGTGTCGCGTCGGACGCCACGCGGGCGACCTCCTGTATCGACGCCTCGTCCGTGACGTCCAGCCGCAGCGGGGTGACTCCCGGCACGTCGATCGTCTCGGGGCGTCGCGCCGCGCCGTACACCTTCGCGCCGCGCTCGACGAGCTGGGCTGCGAGGTGTCGCCCGAGCCCTCGGTTGGCGCCGGTGACGACCGCGACCGTGTTCTTCAGCTCCATGCTCGCTCCTGGTCCTGGGGGGCACCGTCGGCACGCCCGCAACAAATTAGATTATGCTTTCAATCTAAACATGGGCCTACGATAGATGCCAGCCGACATCCAAATGGGAGGTGGCCATGGGCCGCGTATCGCAGGCACAGGCGGAGGAAAATCGCAGGCGGGTGGTGGACACCGCAGCCCGGCTGTTCCGGGAGCAGGGCACGCAGGTCAGCGTCGCCGACCTGATGAAGGCCGCCGGCCTGACCCACGGCGCGTTCTACAAGCAGTTCGCCTCCAAGGAGGCGCTCGTCGACGAGGCCACCGCCCACGCCTTCGCCGAGCTCACCCAGCGCCACAGCGTCGGGTTGGCGGGGCACGACGGGCAGCGCGAGGCCGCCCAGCAGGCGCTGATCGACACCTACCTCTCCGTCGAGCACCGCGACGCCCCGGGGGACGGCTGCCCGGTCGCCGCGCTCGCCACCGACATCGCGCGCGATGGCGGGGGGCGCGAGGCTCGTCGCGTCTACGCCGAGGGAGTGGCCGACTTCGCCGATTTCCTCGCCACCGACGACCAGGACGGCATCGTCCGCCTCTGCACCCTGTTCGGTGCGCTGGTCCTGTCCCGGGCCACCAATGGCTCCCCGCTCTCCGAAGAGCTCCTCGCCACCGCGCACGCAGCCTTGACGGAAGCAGGCTGACCAAGGGCGCGGTGCGGGCGCGCATCGACCGCACTCGTGGGCGGCGAGGCATCTGCGGCCGGGCGGAAGCGGCGGGAGGAGGCCGTCGACCCCTGGCGCACAGGCTTCACCTCGCACCGGACATCGGTCAGTTCCGGGCGGCATGTTCGTGAAGCAGAAGTTGCGCAGCCGATGTCAACGTGTCAGGAGGACTGCTGTCTGCTCTCGGATGTCGCGCAGGATCTCGTCGACAAGGAGGAGAACCTTCATGAGCAGCACGCGCTTCGACGCCGTCGCCCTCGGCGCCGGGCCGGAGGCTACGTCGCCGCGATCCGCGCCGCCCGGCTGGGCAGGAGTGTCGCGATCATCGAGCGGCAGCACTGGGGAGGCATCTGCCTGAACGTCGGCTGCATCCCCTCCAAGGCGCTGTTGCGCAACGCCGAACCGAAGGGCGCGCCCCGGCAGGAAGCAGCCCCCTTCCGTGCCCGGGCGCGCCGCCTCCGTGCCCGCGGCTCCGGTTCCTGTGAACCCGCACATGTTCGCCGACTACCATCTCGCGCACCGCACAGCGCCGCCTCGCCCGGCGTGCGTTCCGTCCGTACCGCGCGAGGTGATCCGACCCATGGGCGCGCAGTCAGCCCGGCACACCGTCCTGGTCGTCGAGGACGATCCGAGCATCCGCACCCTGCTCGCCTCGGCCCTGAACGCGGCCGGGTACAGCGTCGCCTCGGCGGCGGACGGGCGTGAGGCGGTCGGCGAGACCGGCCGCTGCCGGCCGGACCTGATCGTGCTGGACGTGACCCTCCCGGACACCGACGGATTCGCCGTGACCCGCGAACTCCGTGCCCGGGGCGACTACACGCCCGTGCTGTTCCTCACGGCCCGCACCGACATCGAGGACCGCATCATCGGGCTCAGCTCGGGCGGCGACGACTACGTCACCAAGCCCTTTCACATCCAGGAGATCCTGCTGCGCATCCGCGCGATCCTGCGCCGCACCGGCGGATCTCCGCGGCCGCCGGCCGAGCACCCCCCGCTGCGGTACGCCGACCTGCGAGTGGACCGCGACCGGCACACCGTCCACCGTGCCGGACAGCCCGTGCGGTTGTCCCCGACCGAATTCCGGCTCCTGGTGTGCCTGGTGTCCCGTCCGGAGACGGTGCTGGAGAAGCGGGAGATTCTTCAGGAGGTCTGGCAGTACGGCTTCTCCGGGGACACCCGCATCGTCGACACGTACATCAAGAACCTGCGCCGCAAGACCGATCACACCGGGCCACCCCTGATCCACACCGTCCGCGGTGTGGGCTACTGCCTGCGGCTGCCCCGGGCGGACGCGCCGTGAAGCTCCGGCTGCGGCCCCGCTCGATGCGCACCCGTCTGGTACTGATCTCCACCGTCCTGGCCACGGCCGCCGTACTGGCCTCCCAGGCGGCCGGACTGGCGGTCATGCGCTCCTGGCTCACCGGCCAGATCGACCACCGGCTCACTCACTTCGGTCCGCCTCCCCCGTTCCTCGCCGAGCCGCCGGCCAAGGACGGGGCTTCCGGCGCGCCCCGGCCGTTTCCCCGCGAGGACGCGCTTCCCTCCGACTACCGGGTCTACTTCTACGGGGCCGACGGACGGCTCCGGCGGGATTCGCTGGGCAGCGGGGACGGCCGTCCCCTGCTCCCCGCGGCCCTGTCCGCCCTCACCCTCGAGGACGGCCGTCCCACCACCGTTCCCGCCGGCCGCGGCACGTCGGACTGGCGGGTGGTCGCCCGAACGGGCCCCGACGGACTGCGCGTCGTCGTCGCGCTTCCCCTGGACACCGTCGAAGGAGCCACGGCCAAACTCCTGTGGGTCGGCCTCGCCATCGGTGTCGTGGCCGCCGTCGGCGTCGGACTGCTGGGGAGCGCGGCGGTACGCCTGGGGCTGCGCCCCCTGGACCGGATGGAGCGCACGGCGCTGCGCATCACCGGTGGTGAAGCGGACCTGAGCGTCACGGACACCGATCCGCGCACGGAGACCGGAAGGCTCGGGATCGCCTTCAACACGATGCTCGGCCAGGTGCGGGCCGCGCTGCACCGCAAGGACGCGTCGGAGCAACGGCTGCGCCGGTTCATGGCCGACGCGGGCCATGAACTGCGCACACCGCTCACCTCCATCCAGGGGTTCGCGGAACTGCTCGTGGAGCATCCGCGCCTCCCTGCGGCGCGCCGGCGCGAGGCCCATGAGCTGATCGCCCGGAACGCGGAGCGGATGAGCCGTCTCGTCGACGACCTCTTCCTGCTCACCAAGCTGGGTCACGCCCCCGTGGCGCACCGGGAGACCGTGGACCTGCTCTCGCTGGCGGCCGACGGGGTCGGTGCCGTCGTCGTCGCACACCCGGGGCGGGACGTGCGGCTGGCCCCGCTGGCGGCCGGTGGCGGCCCGAGCGGAGCCCGTTCCCGGGAGGCGCTCGACGTGGTGGAGACGCTCGGCGACACCCATCAGCTCGCCCAGGTGATCGCCAACCTGCTGGCCAACGCCTGCGTCCACACGCCGCCCGGCGCGCGCGTCGAGGTGCGGGTGGGCACGGTACGCACCGGCCCGGCCTCCGGCGGGACCGACCGGCCGGGCCGCAGCAGCGCCACGGCGCCGCTGCCTCCGGGCATCCCGGCGTGCGTGGTCGAGGTCGCCGACGACGGCCCCGGGCTGGCGGCCGACACCGCCCACCAGGTGTTCGAACGCTTCTACCGCGGGCCCACGGCGGCCCCGGACGGCGCCGAGCCCGGTTCGGGTCTCGGCCTGTCCATCGCCTCGACCATCGCCGAGGCACATCACGGGCGGCTCGAACTCGACACCCGTCCGGGTGCCGGAGCGACATTCCGTCTGCTTCTGCCCCGGAGCGTCGGGGCGGGACCGGCCAGTCGGCCATGACAACGTTCACCGAAGGCCTCGAACGGGCAGGCCTGCTTTTGACAATGCCATGTCACCTGTCCGCCAACAGGGAGTTGCCACATGTCAACCGCACCCCGACGTCTCGCGACACGACGCCACGTCCTGGCCACGGGCGGCGCCGCCGCCTCGATCGCCTTCACCGGCGCCTTCACCGAGCTCTTCGCGGGAACGTCCGCCGCCCGCGGTCACGCGGGCTACGGTCCGCTGGTGCCCGACCCCGACGGCCTGCTCGACCTCCCGAAGGGCTTTCGCTACCGGGTGCTGTCCCGGGAGGGCGACCCGCTCCGCTCCGGCGAAGGACCGGTCCCCAGCCACTGCGACGGCATGGCCGCCTTCGCGGGCCGGCGCGGGCACGTCGGGCTGGTGCGCAACCACGAGAACCGGGTCGACGCGGCGATCTCCGTACCGACCGTCAAGGGGCTCACGTACGACCCGATGGGCAAGGGCGGGTGTACGTCGCTGGAGCTCGACGGACGGAACAACGTCCTCGCCGAACGCGTCGCCATCGCCGGGACGGCGGTGAACTGCGCCGGTGGGCGCACCCCTTGGGACACCTGGCTGACCTGTGAGGAGACCGAGGACAGGGCCGGGACCAACGGTTACACCAAGGACCACGGCTTCATCTTCGAGGTGGACGGCTCGGATCCGCACCGCACCGGCGCCGTACCGCTGACCGCGATGGGCCGCTTCCAGCACGAGGCGATCGCGATCGACCCGCGCACCGGGGTCGTGTACGAGACCGAGGACGCGTTCGACAAGCCGTTCGGGCTGTTCTACCGGTTCCTGCCCGAGAAGCCGCTCGGCGGCACGGGCTCGTTGCGGGCCGGTGGCCGGCTGGAGGCCATGCGGGTGCCGGGGGTCCCCGACCTCTCCGCGGTCCAGGAGACCGGGACGAGCTTCGACGGGATCGAGTGGGTCCCCGTGCCGGACCCACTGGCCGCCGAAACCCCCATCCGCTTCCAGGACTTCGGGCCGAAGGGCATCACCCACGGCCAGAAGCTGGAGGGCTGCTACTGGGGCGGCTCGTGCGTCTACTTCGTCTCCAGCTTCGCGCACCGTGCGGAGGGGTCGGCCGCCGACCACTTCGGACAGGTGTGGCGGTACGAGCCGCAGCGGCGACGGCTGACGCTGGTCATCGCCTTCGGCCCGGACACGGACATCCAGTTGCCGGGCGAGTCGCCCGACAACATCACCCTGGCCTCCGACGGCGGGCTGATGGTGTGCGAGGACGGCGGCGGGGCCCAGCACGTGTTCGGCCTGACGCGGCGCGGCGAGGTGTACGCCATGGCGCGCGGCCGGCAGAACATCGGGACGCCCGAGGAGCCGGAGTGGGGCGAGTTCGCCGGGGTCACGTTCTCGCCGGACTTCGCGACGATGTTCGTCAACTGCTACACGCCGGGAACGACGTTCGCGGTGACGGGTCCGTGGCGCTGACCGGCTGAGCGACCGGAGCGGTGGACGGCCCGGCCGTCCACCGCCCCCGGCGGCCGCCTACCAGTTGGTGAACGCTCCGTCCGATGTGCGCAGATGGGGGCGTTCGTCCGCGGCAGCCTGATACGCGCGGGCCTCGTCGCGGTCGATGTCGACCCCGATGCCCGGTAGTTCACTGAACTCGACCCGCCCCGGCACGACCACCGGGCGATGGGTGAAGAGCGAGGCGATGGCAGGCTCGGGGTCGGTCTGGTGCTCCTGGATCGCCACGTTCGGGCAGGCCAGGTTGAGCTGGAGCGAGGAGGCAGCGGTGACCGGGCCGAGCGGGTTGTGGGTGGCGAGCTTGATGTGGTGGGCCTCCGCCATGGCCGCGATCTTCTTCGCCTCGGTCAGACCGGCGGCGACTCCCACGTCGACCCGGGCGTAGTCGATGAGCTCGCCCTCGATCAGCGGTCTGAACTCCCATTTGGATCCGTACTGTTCCCCCGCGGCCAGTGGCACGCCGGTGCGCGCCCGCAGCATGCGGTAGCTGTCGGGGTTCTCGCAGCGCAGCGGGTCCTCCACGAAGTACGGGCGGGCCGCCTCGATCTCCCGGCACAGGGTCAGCGCCTCGGGCGGGTCGAGCCGGGTGTGCACGTCCAGGATGAGCTCCACCTCGTGGCCCACCGCGTCCCGGACCTGGTGGAAGAGCTCGACGGTGTCGCGCAGGCAGCGGCGGGCGTCCAGCACGCCGTCGGCGTCGTGCGGTGCGGCGAAGCGCAGATGGCGCCAGCCGGACCGGACGAGGTCGCGGCAGCGGTCGAGGAACCATTCCCGGTCGTGGTAGCCGTCGCCGACGTGCACATAGGCGGGCACGTGGTCGCGCACCCGGCCGCCGAGGAGTTCGTGCACCGGTACGCCCAGCGCCTTGCCCCGGATGTCCCACAGGGCCACGTCCACGGCGGCGATGGCGGCGCCGAGTATCCGGTCGGCGGGGAAGAATCCGCGGCGGAACATCACCTGCCACAGGTGCTCGATGCGCCGCGGGTCCTCACCGGTGATCAGCTCGGCCAGATGGGCGAGCCCGCCCGCGACCGCCTTCTGCCGGGATCTGATGCCGACTTCGCCCAGGCCGTGGATGCCTTCGTCGGTGTCGACCACCACGAGCATCATGCTGTCGCCGTGGTCGGGAAGAGTCAGCACTTCCAGGCCCGTGATCTTCATGCCACTCCTCGATGAAAACGTTCCCGCAATTTCAGAACAGTTGATGAGAACGCATCATCGGCACCGGTGCCGGGCTCGCACAAGCCCCTTGCACACAGCAGATTTTCCTGAGGGAAACACTCTTGACACGTCCGGGAACGTTCGCAAGGATCCACCGCATCCAGCAGGGACCAGGCGAGGAGGCCGGCTATGGCAGTCACCATCCGGGAGGTGGCGAGCGCCGCGGGCGTCTCGGTGTCGACGGTGTCCCGTGCGTTCACCGCACCCGACCAGGTCCAGCCGAGGACCAGGCAGCGCATCCTGGACGCCGCGGCCAAGCTCGGCTACTCCCCGAACCCGGCGGCGCGCAGCCTGCGGGGCGGCGGCACGGGGACGCTCGGGCTGATCGTCCCCGACATCGCGAACCCGTTCTTCCCGCCGATCGTCAAGGCGATGCAGGCCCGCGCCCGGCGGCTGGGGTACACGGTCCTCGTCGCCGACAGCGACGAGCGCGAGGCCGATGAACTGGAGGCGATCGCGGCGGTGTCCAAGCGGGTCGACGGCCTGGTGCTGTGGGCCTCCACGCTCACGGAGGACCGGCTGCGGGAGCTGTCCGACCGGATGCCGGTGGTGGTCGTGAACCGCCATGTGCCCGGCATCCCCGAGGTACGGATCTCCCTGTCGGCCGGAATCACGCAGACGGTCGAGCATCTGCGCGCCTACGGCCACCGCCGTTGCGTGTTCATCAACGCCTCGCGCGCCGAACTCAGCCGCGGCAAGTCCATCCAGGAGTCCTTCGAGGCCCTGGACCTCTCACTGGTGGAACTGGGTCCGTACGAACCGCGGTTCGAGACCGGGGTGCACGCGGCCACGCTCGTCGGCGCGCACGGCGCCACGGCGGTGATCGCCCACAACGACCTGGTCGCCCTCGGCGTGCTGCACCAGTTGTCGAACCTGGGCGTCAGCGTTCCGGGGGACGTCAGCGTCGTCGGGATCGACGACACCCTGCTGGCCTCCGTCTCCACGCCGGGCCTGACCACCATCAGGATCGACCCCGAGGAGATCGCCACCCGGGCCGGCGATCTGCTCATCGAGACGATCGCCGGGCGCGCGGGCGGCAGCGGCGACGGCGACGGCGACGCACCCTGCGTGGAGATCGGCTCCCGTCTGGTCCCGCGCGCCTCCACGGGCCCCGCCCCCACCCACTGACCCACCACCCCCGCGCGTACCGAGCCGCCTGCGCTCCCCCGGGCCCCTGAGCCCCCTCCCTACCCTCTCCTGCCCTCCTTGGAGTAGAAATGTCCAGAACCTCCCGCCGTGCGGCCGTACTCGGCTGCATAGCCGTGGCCGTGACCCTCACCGGCTGTTCCTCCGTCACCCCGGGCAAGGCGGGCTCGGGCGGCGACCTCGTCCTGCGGGTCCAGGGCATGCCCCCGGCCACCGACAAGCCGGGCCTGGCCCTGTTCAAGCAGCAGGTCGCCGACTTCGAGAAGGCCAACCCGGGGATCAAGGTCAAGGGGTCCACCACCGTCTTCGATCCGCTGACCTTCTCCGCCAAGCTGTCCGGCGGCAGCGTCGAGGACGTCATCAAGGTGCCGCTGACCGAGCCCCAGCGGCTCATCCAGCAGAAGCAGGTACAGCCGATCACCGGGCAGCTCCAGGCGTGGGACCACTTCAAGGAGTTCAACCCGCAGGTCCTCCAGCCCCTGAGCGACAGTTCCGGCGACGTCTTCGGCGTACCGCAGAATCCGTACGCCCAGGGCCTGGTCTACAACCGGGACCTCTTCGAGAAGGCCGGGCTCGACCCCGACCGGCCGCCGACGACCTGGGAGCAGGTCCGGTCGGCCGCGAAGCGGATCAGCGAGAAGACCGGCAAGGCGGGCTTCGTCCACGAGTCGAAGGACAACCAGGGCGGCTGGCAGCTGACCATGCTGTCGTACGCCTTCGGCGGGGAGCTGGAGAAGCGGCAGGGCGGCACGTACACCGCGACCCTCACCGGCACGGAGACGAAGAAGGCGCTCGGCCTGCTGAAGGACATGCGCTGGAAGGACGACTCGCTCGGCCGGAACCTGCTCAACAACCAGAACGACGTCGTCAAGCAGTTCGCGGCCGGGCAGGTCGGGATGTTCATGGGAAGCCCGGGAACCTACCGGCTGGCCAAGATGCAGTTCGGCATGGAGAATCCCGACGCCTTCGGGGTCGGCGCCATGCCCCAGTCCGGTGGCAACGCCACGCTGACCGGCGGCGACATCTACATGGTCCCGAAATCGGCCGACAAGAAGCACGCGGCGGCCGCGGTCAAGTGGCTCACCTTCGCCTACGCCCAGCCGCAGTACAGCACGGAGATCGCCGCCCAGCAGGCCAAGGCGCTGTCCGCCGACCCCAAGTCCGCGGTCGGCGTGCCGACCCTGCCGGTCTTCGACGCCGAGCGGCAGAAGCAGATCAACAAGGCCATCGAGCCGTACGTCAACGTGAAACCGGAGAACTTCCGGCCGTACACCGACGGTCTGGCGAAGCTCGACCTGAGGGCCGAGCCGCCGTACCAGGCGCAGCAGCTCTACACGGCGCTCGATTCGGTCGTCCAGTCCGTGCTCACCAAGCGCGACGCGGATGTCGACGCCCTTCTGGCCGCGGCCGAGAAGGACGTCAACACCAAGCTCTCCGCCGGCCAGAAGTAGTCCGCCATGAGCCTGCTCACCCCTTCCCGGCGCCCCACCGCCGTACGCAAGGAGCCGCTGCCGCAGACCGCGGACCGGGTAACCGGCCCTCGCGGCGGGGCCCTGCGCAAGCAGTTCACCGCCTGGCTGTTCCTGGTCCCGACGCTGCTGGTCTTCGGGCTCTTCGCCTGGTGGCCGATCGTCCGCAGCCTGCTGATCAGCTTCCAGCGGACCAATCTCGTCGATCCCGCCGTCTGGGTGGGCCTCGACAACTTCCGGGCGGTCTTCGACGATCCGCTGCTGGGGACCGCCGTCGGCAACACCCTCCTCTTCGTCGGCCTCGGCCTGCTGATCGGCTTCCCCGCACCGCTCTTCCTGGCCGCCATCATGTCCACGGTGCGACGCGGGGCCGGGGTGTTCCGCTTCCTCGTCTATCTGCCCGTGGTGATCCCTCCGGTGGTGGCGATCCTGCTGTGGAAGTGGTTCTACGACCCGGGCAGCGGGCTCTTCAACAGCGCCCTGGGGGCCATCGGCCTCGGCCCGTACTCGTGGCTGGAGTCCTCCGACAGCGCGATGCTGTCACTGGTCCTGGAGGCGACCTGGGCGGGCATGGGCGGCGCCGTGCTGATCTATCTCGCGGCCATGGTCGGCATCCCGGGTGAGCTGTACGAGGCCGCCGAGATGGACGGGGCCGGGATATGGCGACGGCTCTGGCACATCATGCTCCCGCAACTGCGTCCGGTCATCGGGCTGTTGCTGCTCGTGCAGCTGATCAACACGGTGCAGGTCTTCACCGAGCCGTACGTCTTCACCGGCGGCGGCCCGGAGAACTCCACCCTGACCGTGCTGCTGCTGATCTTCCGGTACGCCTTCCAGGACGGCGCGTACGGCCAGGCGGCCGCGCTCTCCTTCCTGATGGTGCTCGCCCTCGCCCTGCTCTCCGCGGTCTATCTGCGGGCCACCCGCAGCTGGAGCAAGTCATGACCTCCCTCACCACCTTCGTCTCCGTCAACGACCGTCAGCGGCCCGGCGTCCGGGCGGCCGTGCGCTCCGTCCAGGCGCTCACGCTCCTCCTGCTGCTCCTCATCGGGATCGGGCCGCTCTACTGGATGGTCAAGGGCGCGGTGTCGCCGCCGACCGAGCTGACGACCCATCCCCTCGCCCTGTGGCCGGACCGGCCGCTGACGGGCAACTTCACCACCGCGTACCGGGACCTGGGCGTCGGCCACTACCTGATGAACACCCTTCTGGTGGTGGGGGGCTCATGGCTGGTCCAGCTCTTCGTCTCGGCCACCGCCGGCTTCGCGCTCTCGGTGCTGAGGCCCCGGTTCGGCAAGGTCGTGTACGGGGCGATCCTCGCCACGATGTTCGTGCCGTACACCGTGAACATGGTCAGCCTCTTCATGACCGTGATCGACGTGCCGTTCCTCCACCTCAATCTCGGTGACACCTACTGGGCGATCTGGCTGCCCGCGGGGACGAACGCCTTCACGGTGCTGCTCGCCAAGCAGTTCTTCGACGCGCTGCCCCGGGAACTCTTCGACGCGGCCCGGGTCGACGGCGTCAGCACCCGTCAGCTGCTGACGAGGATCGTGCTGCCGATGAGCCGCCCGGTGCTCGCCGTGATCAGCCTGTTGGCGGTCATGCACAGCTGGAAGGACTTCATCTGGCCGCTGGTCGCGATCACGGACCCCGAGAAGCAGCCGATCAGCGTCGCGCTCGCCCAGCTCGCCACCCAGGCGCCGCAGGACCAGCTCATCGCCGCGATGGTGCTCGCCGTCGCGCCGCCCGTGCTCGTCTTCGCCGTCTGCCAGAAGTACATCGTCGCCGGACTCGGTTTCACCGGCGTCAAGGGCTGACTTACGGCCCCCGCACCGCAGCTTCCTCTTCGGGACAAGAGAAAGGCACTGCCATGTCAGTAGCACGCCGCAGATTCCTCCAGGGCACGGCCGTCGCCGCAGGCGCGGCCCTCATCCCGGCGGGGGCCGCGTACGCCGCGGACCCCGTCACCCTCACCGCCGAGGGCATCACGCTCGTCGGCCGGAGCGACGGGAGTGTGCTGCTCAAGGACGCCGCCGGCACCGACCGTCTGCTGCTCACCCATTTCATGATCAAGGACAGTGTGCTGGGCCAGCAGCGCACCTTCGGCGGTGCCCCGGCGCAGATCACCCTGCCCGACGGGCGCCCCGCCCTGCGGATCACGTACATCCTGGGCGGCGGGGCCCCCGGCATCACCGTGACCGGCACGTTCGACGTCACCGCGCACAGGGCGCACCTGAAGTGGGAGGTCGCCGGCTCCACCACGCTGACGCCGACCGGCTTCCTGTTCGCCCGCACCGCGCAGGGCGCCGGCGCGACGGAGTCGTACGAGGCACTGACCACCTGGGAGCAGGACCCCCGGGGCGGCATCCCGTACGAGGTCAACGCGGGCGCCGCGTACACCGAGTCCTGGCCGGACGCCACCGCGTTCGTCTGCCTGTCCGCCACCACCCCCGCCTACACCAACGCCACCTGGATCCACGCCCCCGGCACCTCGACCGGCACGACCACCGCCGTCACCGAGGCCGACATCGTGTTCGGCACCATGCGGCCGCGCGGTGCGGGCGCCCTCGCGCAGGGCCGGCCGCTGGGCGTGGAGGTCTGGACCGACCAGCCCTTCAACCTGTACAAGTCCGCGGGCCAGACCATGACGCTCAGGGCTCAGGCGGTCAACGGGGCGGCCACCGACCGGGACGTGACCCTGAACTGGTGGGCGCGCGACTTCGCCGGCACCCGGATCGCCGGTGGCACCGTCTCCCGCACGGTGGCCGCGGGAACGGCGTGGGACGCCGCGTTCACCGTCACCTCCCCGTCCCAGGGCATCGTCTTCACCGGGGTGGAGGCGGTCGCGGGGAGCGACACGGCGCTGGCCCGCACCAACCTCACGGTCCTGCCGGACTTCGCCTACCAGGCGGGCGACGAGTCGATGTTCGGCCTCGCCAACTACCCGTGGCTGCTCAAGCCGAGCCAGGACGCGGTCCTCGGCCTGCTCAAGACGCTGGGCGTCAAGCGGATCCGGAACGCCTACGCCGGAGCGCCCGGCATCGACATCGCGACCCTCGACGCCCACGGCATCGGGCACAACGTCGAGCTCAGCAGCATCCCCCTCGGCGGCACCGCCGAGCAGATCGCGGCCTGGGCCGACACCAACGTCGCCAAGGCGATCGACTCGGGAGCCCCGTACTTCGAGGTCGCCAACGAGGTCAACACGCCCTGGATGTCCGGTCGGGGCGCCGACGTGTACGTCAGGGACGGACTCCGCCAGGTCACCGACCGGCTGGCCGCCGCGGGCTCGACGATGAAGGTCATGAACGCCGGCCTGGGCGGCATGGACCACATCTGGACCGAGAACTTCCGCGCCGCCGGAGGCTGGGACCTCATCGACGCCTTCGCCATCCACCCGGGCCGCGGCAACTTCACCGCCGACTACGCCCCGCCGGTGGAGGAGTGGACCCTGGGCTCGACGGGCTCGTACTGGAACTTCCTCGGGGCGGTGCGCAAGGCCAGGGAGATCGTCGACACGTTCGGCGGGGACAAGGAGCTCTGGCTCAGCGAGGCGTACGCCCCGACCAAGCCCAACTCCTGGTGGCACGACACCTACCGGCACGCCGCCGAGAACGTGCTGCTCTCGCTCGCGCTGGCCAAGTCCGAGGGGGTGCGTGGCGTCAACTGGTACCAGCTGCACGACTCGGTCATCAGCCACCCCCAGTCGGCGGACCCCGACAACGTCGAGTACCACACCGGCCTGATGAACCGCGACACCAGCGCCAAGCCCTCGCTCCTCGCGTACGCGACCGCCGCCCGCGTCCTGGACCGGGCCTCCTACGTCCGCCCGCTCGTCTTCGCGGACCCGGACGTCAAGGGCCTCCTCTTCACCACGCCGGACCGCGGACCGGTGTCGATCCTGTGGAGCCGCAAGGACGGCTACGTCCTCAACACCGACCATGGGGAAGGCTCCTGGTACGCCTCGCCCGAGCCGTGGACCGAGACCTGGACGACGAGGACCGACGTCGTCGCCCACTCCGGCGCGGTCGCGGGCACGGTGACCGTACTGAACTGCATCGGCCAGGAGAGCACGCTCACCGCGGCCGGCGGCAAGGTCACGCTCACCCTCGACGGCGGGCCGCGCATCTTCTACGGCCTCGCCGCCAACCCCGACTGGAAGTAGGAACCGCCGAGTCATGAGGAACGAAACCGCACGGCACGACATCACAGTCGTCGGCGGCGGCCTGGCCGGGGTCGGTGCGGCCATCGCCGCCGCCCGGCTGGGCCGCACCGTCGCCCTCGTCAACAACCGGCCCGTCCTCGGCGGCAATTCGAGCAGCGAGGTCCGCGTCTGGGTGTGCGGCGCGACCGGGCACGGCAGGAACCACTACGCCCGCGAGGGCGGCATCATGGGCGAACTCTTCGTCGAGAACCAGTTCCGCAACCCCGACGGCAACCCGTACTACTGGGACGCCGTGGTGCTGGACGCGGTCCGCGCCGAGCCGGGCATCACGCTCTACCTCAACACCGATGTGCGCGAGGTGGACGCCGAGGGCCCCGAGGACGCCCGGCGCATCACCGCCGTCACCGGCTGGATGATGGGATCGGAGCGGCGGATCCGCTTCGAGAGCGACGTGTTCCTGGACTGTTCGGGAGACGGACTCATCGGTCATCTCGCCGGTGCCCGGCACCGCATCGGCCGGGAGTCCCGGGCCGAGTACGACGAGCCGTGGGCGCCGGAGACCGCCGACGCCCTCACGCTCGGCTCGACCCTGCTCTTCTACACCAAGGACGCCGGGCGCCCCGTCAAGTTCGTGGCGCCCGACTTCGCCCGGAACATCGCCGAGACCACCATTCCGCAGCGCCGCATCATCAAGTCCGGTGACAACGGCTGCGCCTACTGGTGGATCGAGTTCGGCGGCGAGCTCGACACGGTGCACGACAACGAGCGCATCCGCGACGAGCTGTGGGCGGTCATCTACGGCATCTGGGACCACATCAAGAACTCCGGCGAGTTCGACGCGGACACCATGACGCTGGAATGGGTGGGCTCGGTGCCCGGCAAGCGCGAGTACCGGCGCTTCCTCGGCGACTACGTCCTCCACCAGGGCGACATCCTCGGCCAGAGCGAGTTCGCCGACCGGGTGGCGTTCGGCGGCTGGTCCATCGACCTGCACCCGCCGAAGGGGGTGTACGCCACCGAGGACGGGGCGAAGCAGCGGTACGCGGACGGGATCTACCACATCCCGTACCGCAGCCTCTACTCGGTGAACACGACGAACCTGCTGTTCGCCGGGCGCAACATCTCCGCCAGCCATGTCGCCTTCGGCTCGACCCGGGTCATGGCGACCTGCGCCACCATCGGCCAGGCCGCGGGCACGGCCGCCGCGCTGTGCGCCGCGGCCGGTGTCACGCCGCGCGAGCTGGCGGCCGCCGAACTGCAGCGGACGCTGCTGCGCGAGGACGCCTCGGTGATCGGCCTGGGATCCACGGACCCGGACGACCTGGCGCTGACCGCGGTGGCCACGGCCTCGTCGACCCTGGCCGGGCCGGACGCGCCGGCCCCCGGGGAGCGGTGGCCGCTGACCGCCGACGCGGGACTCGTGCTGCCCGTGGACCCGGAGCTGACCGGACTCGACCTGCTCGTCGACGCCACCCGGGACACGGATCTCGTGGTCGATCTGTACGACCCCGGGCTCGGCCAGAACTACGTCCCGCGCCGTCTCGTCGCCTCGGCCACCGTCCCCGTCGCCGCCGGGCCGAAGCAGTGGGTGCGCACCGGACTGCGCTGGTCCCCGGAGACCTCCCGCAACGCGTTCGTCGTCGTACGGGCCGCCGAGGACCTCGCCCTGTACAGCGCCGCCGAACCGGCCCCGGGGGTCCTGGCTCTCACCCGGGTGCCGCTGCGCCCGCAGGACGAGTCGCCGCAGCCGCTGCGGGAGTGGACCGACGCGGGGCTTCAGCGCCGCTCGTTCTGCCTGCGCACGGGGGCGACTTCGGCGTACGCCCCGGCCAAGGCCGTGGACGGGTACGCCCGCCCGTACGCGGGACCGCACATGTGGGTCTCCGGGCCGCTGCGGGAGGGCGGGGAGGAGTGGCTGCAGCTGTCCTGGCCCCGGCCGGTCACCCTGTCGAGGATCGACGTGCTCGCCGACGACGACGTCAACGAGGACCTGATCAACCTGCATCACCACAGGACCCCGTTCGACACGCTCCCCACCCTCCTGCGCGACTACCGGGTCGAGGCGCGCCGGCCGGACGGCACCTGGCACGTCGTCGCGCGCACGACGGACAACCGGCGGCGCCGCCAGGTGCACACCCTGGACGAGCCGGTCACCACGGCAGCGGTGAGGATCGTCGTCGAGGCAACCAACGGGGCGGCGTCGGCGCATGTCGTCGCCGTACGCGCCTACGCATAGGAGCAGCAGGTGGTCACACGAGTCCTGGTCACCGGGGCGGCCGGACGGATCGGCCGGGCGGTCCTCGCGCTGCTCGCCGGGCGTTCCGTCGAGGCGAACGCCCTCGTCCTGGAGGATCCGGGCGATCTGACGGCCCGGCTGGTCGTCGCCGGGGACGCCTCCGACGCCACGGCGGTGCGGGCGGCGCTGGAGGGCGTGGACGGGGTGATCCATCTGGCGGCGATCCCCACGCCGGAGCGCACCCCCGCGCCGGAGCTCTTCGCCGTCAACACGCTCGCCACGTTCACCGTGCTGGAGGAGGCGGGGCTGGCCGGGGTGCGGCAGGCCGCGGTCGCCAGTTCCTGGGGGATCACGGGCCTGCCGTGGACGGCGGATCCGTCGCCGCACCCGGCCTACGTGCCGGTCGACGAGTCGCTGCCGTCGCAGGTGGCGGACCCGTACGGGCTGTCCAAACAGGTCGACGAGCTGACGGCCGCCACGATGGCGCGACGGCACGGGATGAGCGTGGTCTGTCTGCGCTATCCGTTCGTCGGCGGATTCGACGAACGGCTGCGCGCGCACGCGGCCCGGCTCACCGCGGAGCCGGCCCTGGGCGCCCGGGACCTGTGGACGTATCTGGAGGTGCGGGACGCGGCGCGGGCCGCCCTGCTCGCCCTCGGCGTCCCGGGTCCGGGTGCGCACTCCGTCCATCTGTGCGCACCCGAGACCCTCGTGCCGTTCCCGACGGAGGAGCTGCTGCGCCGCTACCACCCGACGACCCGGCTGCTGCGTCCGCTGCCCGGACGCACCGCACCGGTGGACACCACGGCGGCCGCCCGGCTGTTCGGCTTCACGGCGGAGCATCTGCTCGACGACTGAGTGAATCCGGGTGCCGCTTCCCGGCATGGGAGTGCCGCGGACGGGACGTCGCCGATTGATCGGTTAGTTTCCGGGAGTGACCAACTCTGTGCGGAAAATGACGATGACGGCAGCTCTGAGCGCGGTGCTCGGAGCTGCCCTCGTCGGCTGCGGGAGCTCCGGGGACTCCCCCGGCCACGCCGCCCCCGCGGCCCGTGTCCCGTCCGCCGCGCACACCCCGGCCGACGCCCGGACCACCGCCTCCCCGGCCACGGAGAAGCCACCGGTCCTGGCACCCGGACCCGATGGCCTGACCCCTGTCCTCGCACGCGGTCCGAGCCGTACGGACAAGGTCGTGGCGCTCACCTTCGACGCCGACATGACGGCCGACGAGGGTCCACGTGCGGCCGCCGGTGAACGATTCGACAATCCGGAGCTGATCGCGCTGCTGCGCCGGCTCAGGGTTCCGGCGACCGTCTTCATGACCGGCCGGTGGGCCGAGGAGTATCCCGCCCAGGTCCGGTCCATCGGCACGGACCCGCTCTTCGAGATCGCCAACCACTCCTACAGCCACTACGCCTTCACCTCGCCCTGCTACGGGCTGCCGACCCTGGAGGAGGACGCGATCGGCGGCGAGGTCGAGCGGGCCTTCGGCGCGATCCGGAAGGCCGGCGCCCGCAATGTGGTCCCGTACTTCCGCTTCCCCGGCGGCTGCTACGACGACGCCTCGCTGCGCGCGCTCGCCCCGGAGAAGGTGACGGCGGTGCAGTGGGACGTCGTCAGCGGTGACGCGTTCGCGACGGACGCGGACGCGGTGGCGCAGCAGGTGCTGGACGGGGTGAGGCCCGGGTCGCTGGTCGTCCTGCACTGCACGCGCAGCGCGGCTCCGGTCACGGCCGAGGCGGTGGGCCGGGTGGTTCCGGAACTGCGCGCGCGTGGATACCGCTTCGTCAAGGTGTCGGAGCTGATGACCGGCTGACGCGTCTCAGCCCGAGCAGGCCGTGCGCTGCGCCTCCTGCCACGCGCAGACCGGGCAGAGCGTGATGCCCTTGACCGACTCCGCGTACTCGGTCGGCTTCCGGCACAGCACGCACTCGGCGTACGGCGGGCCGGCGGCCTTCTCCGGGGACGCGGCCGGAGTCCCGCAGTACGCCTCGTTCACGGATTCGTCTCTACGCTCGTTCATGCGTACGAGCCTACTCACGCCCGTACTCACGCCCGCACCTCCGCGAGTCCGCAGGCGAGCGCCGCGGCCGCACCCGCCACGACCGCCGCACCGAGCAGCGGAAGGAGCGGCACCTGGACCGTGCCGGTGAGCGAGCCGGTGACCAGTCCCGTCACCGCGTACTTCGCGGGTGACCCACTGGTCACCAGGGCAAGCAGCGCCAGGAGCACGGTCGCCGCGATCGACCGGCCGCGCCGGTCCAGCACCGGCCGCGTGCACAGCGCCCCCACCGCCGCCCCGAGCAGGACGCAGCAGGCGGCGGCGAGCAGTCCGGCGAGCCCGGCGGACGGCAGGGGGACGCGGACCGTGTGATCGGTGGAGGCCGGTTCGCTGATCAGCAGCACGACCGCGGTGGCGGCCGTGCCCAGCAGTCCGGCACACCCCAGCGCGGTGAGCAGGGCCGCCAGATGGGCCCGCGGCCGCCCGCCCACGGCCGCGGCGACCACCGTCCGGGCGGCCGGCGGTTCCTGGGTGACGCAGACCTGCACGAGCCACGCGCTGACCGGCAGCAGTCCGGCCGCCGTGTAGCCGAGCGAGTCCAGTACGGGCTGCCCGGAGCGCACGCCGACCACGAGGAAGGCCGTGTACAGCAGCACGGGTGCGAGCCAGCGCTGGGAGCGCAGCAGCAGGGCGGCCTGGTAGCGGATCAGTGCGGTCATGCCGCCTCGCCGGGGGTGCCGGGCACGGCCGAGAGCCGCATGATGTGCCAGGGCGGGCGGGCCGTGAGCAGGGCGCCCAGCAGCGCGTCGGAGTGCACGGCCGGGACGGTGAGCCGCAGCGTCCCGTCCTCGGCGGCGGTCCGCACGGGGGCGCCCGGCAGGGCGTCGGGGAGCGGCTCCCCGGGCGGGCCGGACACGTCGATCCGGACTCGGGGGCCGGCGGTCGTCACGGGCCGGGCGGGAGGCACCTCGGCGAGTCCGGTCCCCTCGACGCGCAGGACCCTGTCCACGGCGCCCGCGAGCCGGCGTGGGTCGTGGTCGACGAAGACGACGGTGGACCCGGCGGCGACCCGTGCGGCGACGGCCCGGTCCAGTGCGCCCCGGGCCTCGGTGTCCAGGCCGGTCCAGGCCTCGTCCAGGACCAGCAACTCCGGTTCGGCCAGGAGCGCCTGGGCGACGGCGACCTTCTGGCTGGTGCCCTTGGAGAGCTCCGCCATCGGCGTACGGGCGTGTCCGGCGGCCCCGAAGCGGGTCAGCCACTCCTCGGCCCTCCCGGCCGCCTCCGCCGCGCGCAGTCCATGGATCCGGCCCAGGTGGACGAGATAGCCGGCGGCGGTGAAGGGCAGCGCGGCCGGGAACCGCTCGGGGACGTACGCCGTGCGCGGCCGGCCGCCCGTGATCCGGCCCTCGGTGGGGGCGTCGATCCCGGCGAGGAGCCGCAACAGGGTGGACTTTCCAGTGCCGTTGGCCCCTTCGACGCGAACGAGGGAGCGCGCGGGCAGACCGAGGTCGACCCCGCGCAGCACCCACGGTCCGGCGAGTCCGTACCGCCGCCCGACGGCGTTCAGTCGCAGGACGTCCGTACTCAGTTGGAGGACGCCTTCTCGGTCTTGAGCTCACTGGGGCGTACGATCACGAACCCCTCGCCGTCCAGGCGCAGTTGGACCGCCTCCCCCGAGCCGCCGCGCAGCATCGAACCGACGCTCTGCGACCGGTGCAGCGACGTGTTGAGATGGGCGCTCCAGCCGACGACCGCGTCCGTGTCGACACAGACCGGCTGCTGCGGCGAGACGGGGATCACTATGGGGTGGCCCTCGCACATCAGGCCGAGCTTCCCGTAGCCGGTGAAGACGCTGTTGAAGAGGCCGCCGCCGGTCATTCCGGCGCCCTTCACGGTCTTGATCTCGTACGCGAGCGTGGCGTCGAAGCACAGGACGTTGCGGCCGTTGATGGTGAGGACGTCACCCTGCTCCATCTCCACGATGAAACAGTTGGCCGCCTCGTGCGCGAACCACGCCTCGCCCTGACCCCGCACCGCCATCAGCGGCAGGCCCTCACCGGTGACGGCACGCTTGAGCATGCCGCCGAGGCCCTGGCCCTTGCGCTCGAACTGGAGATCACCGCGGAAGGCGACCATCGATCCCTGGCGGGCGTGCATCTCGCCGTTGACCGCGTACTTGATGGATTTGGCGTTCTGCAGGGTCATTCCGGGGGCCGTGGCCGGCTGCGCCATGTGCTCGCTGGAGAAAAGATCGCTCTTCATGCCGTGCATCCTCACCCGGAGCGATCCGTTCCGCCAAGAAGGAGGATCCGGGCGGCTGGCAGACTGGACGGGTGAGCAGCAACGACATCCCCGAGTCCCCGTCCGCCCCCGCCGGCCCGCCGGCGGACAGCCCCTTCCTTACCGAGCGGACAAACCGCGACGAAGCACCTCAGTACGTCATGCCGTTGGTGGTGCACATCGAGAAGACGGACCCCCCGGCCCGTACCGACGCGCTGCGCACGGCCGCCCGGGCGGTGCTGGTGATGCTCTCCGACGAGCGGTCCGTGGGCGAGGGCGAGTGGGCTCGGGCGATGCGCGACTGGCAGGACGCCCGGATCCGCAAGGTGGTGCGGCGGGCGCGCGGCGCGGAGTGGCGCAAGGCGTCCGCGCTGCCCGGGATCACGGTGACCGGAGACGAGGCCGAGGTGCGGGTCTACCCGCCGGTGCCGCTCGACGGCTGGCCCAAGGAACTGGTGAAGCTCCAGGTCTCGGGGACGGACCTGGACGACCCCGCACCGCCGGCCGCGCCCGACCCGGCCGGCCCGGTCCTCTGGCTGAACCCGGAGCTCAGCATCTCGGCGGGCAAGGAGATGGCCCAGGTCGGGCACGGGGCCCAGCTCGCCTGGTGGGAGCTGTCGGAGACGGAGCGCAAGGACTGGCGCGAGGCGGGGTTCCCGCTCTCGGTCGCCACCCCGGACGCGAACCGCTGGAAGGAACTGACGGTGAGCGGGCTGCCGCTGGTGCGGGACGCCGGGTTCACCGAGATCGCCCCCGGGCTGACTGTTGCCGTCGAAGGAGGCACGCGCTACTGCCGTCTCACTCCGCGCCCGCAACACCCCTGAGGGGATGGCCCTGCCCCCGGCACGGCAGCGCAGCGCGGTCTTCAGTGGCCACATGATCTCGCCGGTCTTCAGCGGTCACGTGATCTCCCCGGTCTTCAATGGTCACGTGATCTTCCCGGTCTTCAGTGGTCACGTCATCTCTCCGGACGGGTCGGGTGCGGTACACGAATGCCCCATGGCGCCGGGTCCGAGGGCGAGCTCAACGCGTGGGGCGCCCCGGGGAGGCGCGCCCACCGTCATCCGCTGCGGTCCTGTTCCGGAGCGGGTTGACCGGGGAGAGGCGAGCCGGTGATGCGGGAGGGAGCCGCGGGGGTCTCCTCGGGTTTCGGCCTGGGCGGGCGCGGCTGGCCGAGCACGACCGCCAGGAGGATGACGGCCATGCCCGCGATCTGGAGGCCGGACAGTGTCTGGTCCTTGATGAGGTAGCCCAGCAGGGTTGCCACGATCGGGCTGCCCAGCGCGAGGAAGGAGACCGCCACGACCGGCAGGCGTTCGATGCCTCGGAACCAGACGACGTAGCTCAGGACCGCGCCCAGCGTGACGAGGTAGGCGAACCCGACGACATGGGAGCCGGTGAGACCGTCGGGAAGGTCTTCCAGTGACAGCCAGAACGGCAGCAGGACCAGACCGCCCGCCGTGAGTTGCCACCCGGTGAACGTGAGCAGGCCGACGTCCTCCGGCCGGCCCCACCGCTTGGTCAGGGTGATACCCGAGGCCATGCACAGCGCTCCGCCGACTGCGGCGAGCAGTCCGGCGGTGTCGAGCGACACCGTGCCCTTGAAGACGAGCAGCACCACGCCGCCGGTGCCCATGACGCAGGCCAGGGCGTGCACGGGTTTGATCCCCTCACCGAGGAAGAGGGCAGCGAGGATGACGACGAACATGGGCTGCGCCGACATGATCATGGCGGCGATGCCGCCGGGCAGCCGGTAGGCCGCGACGAAGAGCAGGAAGTTGAAGGCGCCGATGTTCAGAACGCCCAGCACCAGCGCGCGCCACCACCAGATGCCGACGGGAAGTTTCCGGCCGAGGGCCACCAGGGCCAGACCGCCGGGCAGGGCCCGCATGGTGGTCGCGAGGAGCGGCCTGTCCGGGGGCAGCAACTCGGTGGTCACCAGGTAGGTGCTGCCCCAGACTGCCGGAGCCAGGCCGGTCAGGGTCGTCGTGAGCACATTCCCTCCCGTCTTCATCCGGCCTCAATTCCCCTGGGAATCCAGCGCGAGGTGATCCACGCCCAGGGGCAGCGGGGGTCCACCCGGATGTCGGCGACGGTCGTCCCGGAACGCGTTGGTGTGGTGCTCATGGCATCGCTCGTCCTTTCCGTGTCACGGACTCACAGGGCACGCACAGGTGCGGGGAGACAGGCGCGAGGACACCGGGGAAAGGTCTTCAGGGCATGCCGGAGGGTCCCCGCCGAGGGCGGCCACCCGGCGGGGTGGGCCCGACTGCGTTCCTGCCGTGTGCGGTCGCCACCAGTGTCGGACCGGACCCATTGATGAGTCCAACACATGCTTGTCACGCGACAGATCGCGTATCACGATCGATCCATGGAGCTCCAGCAGATGCGGTACGTGATCGCCGTGGCCGAGATGAACAGCTTCACGAGGGCTGCTCAACGCTGCCTCGTGGTCCAGTCCGCGCTCAGCCACCAGATCGCGCGGCTGGAGAAGGAACTCGGAGCGAGGCTCTTCGAACGCACCAGCCGCCGGGTCCGGCTGACCCCGGCGGGCGCGGCCTTCCTGCCCGCCGCCTACCAGTGCCTGGACGCGGCGGAGCGGGCAGCGGCCGAAGTCGCGGCGGCCGTCGGGGAGGTGCGCGGACGCCGCGTGGGTGGGGCTGATCCCCACAGTCGCCGCCGTGGACGTTCCAGCCGTTATCGGTGAATTCCACCGGCGTCATCCGAAGGCCCGGATCAGCCTCGGCGTGGGGGCGAGCGACGAGCTCACCGAGCAGGTCAGGCAGGGCGAGATCGAAGTGGCCTTTCTCGGCATTCCGGTCACTGCCGCCCGGCCTCAGGGCGTCATGGCCCGGCAGCTTGCCCAGGAGCGGCTGGTCGCCGTGGTCTCCCCGGACCACCCGCTCGCCGGCGAGACCTCGGTCGACCTCCGCCGGCTGTCCGCGGAGGTGTTCGTCGACCTCCCGGCGAAGACCGCCGGCCGGGCCCAGTCCGATCTGGCCTTCACCGATGCGGGCCTCACCCGCGAGGTCGTCTTCGAGGTGACCAACGCGGACTACCTGGCCCGGTTGGTCGGCGCGGGCCTGGGCGTGGCCCTGCTCCCGCCCGCGTACGTCGCGGGCCTGACCGGGGTAGCCACGATCGAGGTCGCGGACGCGCCGGCCCGCGCCGAGTACGTGATCTGGGGCCGGGAGAGCCGCACCCCGGCAGCCCTCGCCTTCCTGGAGTTGCTGGGCATCGAGCAGGGGTGACGCAGGCGCGCGGACGAACCGGGGCGGTGGATCGCCACGGTCGCCGTTTCGACCCGCCGGACGTCCGTGACCGGCATGAGGGCGCGGGTGACCGGGGATCGCCCCGGGCTCGCACGATGGTCGCCGATCGTCCGGCGCCGCGCCGCCGATCCGTCCGCACGCGTACACGGGTTTCCGCCCGATCCGTTGAATGGTCCGGTCCCTCGATACGTACCTCCTGACGCCGCCGCACTGGCGATACTGCCCAGCAGGCCGAACAGCCGGTCATTTCACGGCCGTTCGACCGGCGGTTGATTGCACGCCGTCACGCCTCGGCCCGGGAGACACCTCTGTGCGACGCATCAACGGAACGGCCCTCATCATCGCGGCGCTCGTCGCGACGCTCGGCGCACTCGCCTACCCGGTCTGGTCGTACGCCGACCGCTCCGGGACCGGTCGGGCCAACCTCGACGCGTCGTCCACCCCGACCCAGTGGGGCCCGCTCTCCGCGACCGACCGGGACTTCCTGGTGAAGGTGCGCCTGGCCGGGCTCTGGGAGCTGCCCGCCGGGCAGCAGGCGATCGAGCGGGCGCCGACCGAGGCGATCAAGGCGGCCGGGGACCACCTGGTGGTCGGGCACACGGATCTGGACCGCCGGGCGCGGGACGTGGCCGCCAAGCTGGGTGTGGAGCTGCCGAACCAGCCGACCGAACAGCAGCAGGGCTGGCTGCGGGAGATGACCGCGGCAAGCGGCGAGGAGTACGAGCGGAAATTCACCAACCTGCTGCGCAACGCGCACGGCAAGGTCTTCGCGCTGGTCGCCCAGGTGCGGCACACCACCCGCAACGCGCTGATCCGGCAGCTGGCGACCGATGCCAACGTGACCGTGCTCGACCACATCACCATGCTGGAGGGCACGGGCTTCGTCGACTTCGACGCCCTGGCGCGCGAGGCGGCGGGCGCGGCGACGGCCAGCCCGACCGGTCCGCCGGTGGCGCCGAGGGGCTCGGTCCTGCCGCAGCCCGTGCCGGCGGCACCGACCGGGGACCAGTCGTTCACCTCTCGGCCCTCCACGGCGCCGATGCCCTGAGCGGCGGGGCACCGTCCCGGGCCCGGACGGAACCTCAAATCGAGCTCTGAACGTCCCCCACTTCGGGTTCACGGCTGTGCGCAGGGGTCATGACCCCTGCACGGAGCGGAGGAGGGGGACAGCATGAAGCTGGGAATCGGGATCGGCTGGCGGCCGGAGATCGCCGACGCGGTGGAGGCGCTGCCGGGGATCGACTGGGTGGAAGCGGTCGCGGAGAACCTCTGCGACGACCATCTGCCCGCCTCCCTGGTACGGCTGCGGGAGCGCGGCGTCACCGTGGTGCCGCACGGCGTGTCACTGGGCCTGGGCGGGGCCGACCGCCCCGACCCCGGCCGGCTCGCGGGCCTCGCGGCTCGCGCCACCCTGCTGGGCACGCCCCTGGTGACCGAGCACATCGCCTTCGTCCGGGCGGGCGGCGCGCGCACGGGGTCGCCCGTGCTGGAGGCGGGGCACCTGCTGCCCGTCCCGCGGACGTGGGCGGCGCTGGACGTGCTGTGCGAGAACGTCCGGGTGGCGCAGGACTCGCTGCCGGTGCCGCTGGCGCTGGAGAACATCGCGGCCCTGGTCTCCTGGCCGGACGAGGAGCTGACCGAGGGACAGTTCCTGGCGGAACTGGTCGACCGCACGGGGGTGCGGCTGCTCATCGACGTGGCCAACCTGCACACGAACCACGTCAACCGGGGCGAGGACCCTGCCAGGGCCCTCGACGAGCTGCCGGTGGAGGCCATCGCGTACGTGCACGTGGCGGGCGGCGTGGAGAAGGACGGCGTCTGGCACGACACGCACGCCCACCCGGTCACCGCGCCGGTGCTCGGCATCCTCGCCGAGCTGCGCTCCCGCATCTCCCCGCCCGGGGTCCTGCTGGAGCGCGACGACGACTTCCCGCCGGCCGCCGAACTGGCCGGTGAGCTGGACGCGATCCGGGCGACGCTCGACGCGGGCGGGGACCGCGCACGACGGCCGGCCCCCGGCACGCCGAGGACGTCGGCGGATCCGAACCCGGCGCCGGAGGACCTGCGTGACCGGGTCGCGGTCGCACAGACCTCGCTGCTGTCCGCCCTCGTCGCCGGCACGCCCGCCCCGGAGGGCTTCGACCGCCGCCGGCTCCGGGTCCAGAGCCTGGCGCTGGCCGCCAAGCGCGCCGATGTCGTCGCCAAGGTGGCCCCCGAACTCCCGGAGATCCTGGGACGCGGCTACCGGGACCAGTTCCTCGCCTACGCCGGATCCCGGCCGATGTCCGCCGGATACCGGCGCGACGCCCTGGACTTCGCCGAGCACCTGCTCCTCACCGGCCGCCCCGACGACGCCTCGGCCCGTCGCCGGCTGACCCACTGGTGGCAGGACCGGGCGGCGCCGCGGCCGCCCCGCCGAGCCACGCGACTGGCCCGGGCGGCCCGTTCCGTACTCGTAGGAAGGTGACCGGGATGAACACACTGGCCCTGGTCCTGAATCTCGCCGTGGCGGTCTCCTCGACGTTCCTGATCGTGGGGTCGGGCCGCGCCCGCCGCGGCCCCGGCGGCGGCCCGGTCCACGATCTGTCCGAGGTGGCCTTCCTGAACGGCGGGCCCGGCCGGGTGGTGGACACCGCGCTCGCCGCGATGCAGGAGGACGGCCG
The DNA here is from genome assembly GCF_043202315.1 of Streptomyces sp. NPDC048211. NCBI lineage: Bacteria > Bacillati > Actinomycetota > Actinomycetes > Kitasatosporales > Streptomycetaceae > Streptomyces > Streptomyces sp. NPDC048211. Next base: position 77,243 of record NZ_JBIDAD010000002.1, on the reverse strand, counting down.
GCTGCTGGTCGGCGGACCCGGGATCGTCGCGGTCCAGCGCCCCGTCGCCCACGACCCGGTGGAACGGGCCGTGCTCCAGGAGCTTGCCGCGGCCCCCAGCGGCGCGCTGCCCGCCCTGCGGACCGCGGTGATGCGCCATCCCGCCGTACAGGAGGTCGGTGACGGCCTGGCCGGGCGCGGACTGCTGAACCCGCCCGGGGCGAACCTGAAATGGAGCGTCTGGGGCAGGGCGCAGGGGGCCGTCTGCCTGCTGGGCTTCCCGGTCGCCTTCGTGCTGACCCTCGCCACGTTCTCCGGGGAGGGCCTCCCGTTCATCCTCCTGGTGTTCCCGGCCCTGGTCGCCGGCACCTTCATCGGGCTGATCCGCGCGTCCGTCGCCCGCTCCCGGATCACCGGGGCGGGCCGCAGGGCCGCCGCCGAGTTCCGTTTCGCCCACGCGTCCCGGACGGACGCCGCCCATCTGGTGGCGACGGCCGGGCTCCGGGCCCTCCCCGACCCCGGGCTGCGCACGCATCTGATCGCGGCGGCCCGGACGCGGCCCACGGCGTCGGCCGCGCCCTCGCACCACACCTCGGACTCCTCGGGGCTGCTGCTCGTGCCGTCGGTGTGGTGTGCCGGATCGAGCCCGGGCGGCGGCTGCGGCAGCTCCGCCGGAACCGGCGGCGGGGGCGGCGGCTGCGGCTCGGGCTCCGGGTCCAGCTGTGGTTCGGGGTCCAGTTGCAGCTCCGGATCGGGGTCCAGCTGCGGTTCGGGGTCCAGCTGCAGCTCCGGATCGAGCTGCGGCAGCAGTTCCTGAGCGGTCGCTGTCCGCATGGTGGAAATCCCTGGCGCTCCGGACCGGTCTCGCATAGAAATCCGGCATGCTCTGGGTTCTGTTCCTGCTGGTCGCATGGGGTGCGGCGGTCATCTCCTGTGTGCGGCTGTGCCTCGCGGCCGCCCGCCTGGCCCCGCCGCCGGACGGCTCGCCGCGGGAGAGCCGGCGCGCGGGGGGCGGCCCCGAACTCACGCTGTACGAGACCGCGTTCCTGGCCGGCGGTCCGCACCGGGTCGCCGACCTGGCGCTCGTCACCATGCATCTGCGCCGCCGGCTCCTGCTCGCGCACACCGGCTGGGCGACGGTGGTCGACCCGGACGGCCGGGACGAGGTGGAGCGCACGGTGATCCGCGCGATCGGCCCGCAGGGGCAGTCACCCATACCGCCGGTCCGCTCGGCGGCGGCCGCCGCCGATGCCGTACGCGCCCTCGCCGACCGGCTCGTCGCCGCCGGGCTGGCGCTGCCGGGCGGGGCGGGGACGGACGTCGTGGCGGCGGTGCGGGCGGTGCGCGGGGCCGCGTTGCTGGTGGCCGCGATGGGCACCGCCGCGCTGCTCACGCCCGGCCGCGAGCAGGGTCCGGACGGATCCGGCGTGCCGGTGCTCGTCTGGTTCGGGCTGCCGCTCCTGCTGACGCTGGGCTGTCTGGCCATCGCCCGGATGGAAGTGCATCCGTACAGCTCGTGGGCCTCCCCCGCCGGACAGCGGCTGCTGAACGCGCGCACCGCTTCGGCGGGCGGCCCGGAGGGCGATGTGCTGGTGGCGGTCGCCGTGCGGGGCGTGGCCGCGGTGGCCGATCCCGGGCTGCGGGCCGCGCTCGGCGGCCGGGGCGGCGCCGCGCAGATCTTCCCGTAATGACACCGGTGCGGCGCGCTGGAAGCGCGCCGCACCGGGAGCCGAACCCGGTGTCGCTGGAACGGCGGCCGGCACGGGGTGCCGGTGGTTCCGCCGTCTGATCTTCCGGGTTGGGGTGGTCGGAACCCGCTCGCTACGCGAGCCCGGCCACCAGGTCTGCGACCGACTTGCGCCGGCCGGTGTAGAAGGGGACCTCTTCGCGGACGTGCATCCGCGCCTCGGAGGCACGCAGGTGACGCATCAGGTCGACGATGCGGTGCAGCTCGTCGGCCTCGAACGCGAGCACCCACTCGTAGTCGCCGAGGGAGAACGAGGCGACGGTGTTGGCGCGCACGTCGGGGAAGCCGCGGGCCATCTTGCCGTGGTCGGCGAGCATGCGGCGACGGTCCTCGTCGGGGAGCAGGTACCAGTCGTAGGAGCGCACGAAGGGGTACACGCTGATGTAGTCGCGCGGCGTCTCGTCGGCGAGGAACGCCGGGACGTGCGACTTGTTGAACTCGGCGGGGCGGTGCAGCGCCATGTTCGACCACACCGGGTCGAGGCTCTTGCCCAGCCGGGTGCGCCGGAAGAGGTTGTACGCCTCCTGGAGCGCGTCCGACGTCTCGGCGTGCCACCAGATCATGACGTCGGCGTCGGCGCGCAGACCCGAGACGTCGTAGGTGCCGCGCACGGTGATGTCCTTGGCCGCGAGCTGGTCGAACAGCTCCTGAACCTCACCGGAGTACGCCGCGCGGTCCGTGTCAGCGGGCAGCACGTCGCGCAGCTTGAAGACGGACCACAGCGTGTAGCGGACGACGTCGTTGAGGTCCTTCGCCTTCTTGCCGGCGTTGGGGGCCTTGCTTGATGTCACAGTCTCGGGAGCACTCATACGGCTATTGTCCCGCCTCGCTCCGGGTGCCCTGAACCAGGGTGGGGGTGGCGATGATCTCCCCGCCGTTCTCCGCGTCGCCGGCTCCGGTGCCCTTCGCTGCCGGTACGTTCTCCCCGGCGACGTCCCGGGCGATCTCGTCCGCGGCGCGGTGGGCGCTCGCGACGCAGGCGGGGATGCCGACCCCGTCGTAGACCGCGCCGCAGACGCGCAGCGCGGGCAGTTTCGCGACCTCCTCGCGGATCCGGGCGACACGGCCGAGATGGCCCACGGGGTACTGGGGAAGTCCGCCGATCCACCGGGTGACCTCGGTGGCGACGGGCTTCGCCGTCAGTCCGGTCGCCGCGGCGAGGTCGGCCAGCGAGACGCCGACGAGTTCGGCGTCCTCGCGGTGCAGATGGTCCTCCTCGCCGTAGCGGCCCACCGAGGTCCGCAGCACGAACAGGTCGGGCGCCGCGTCGGCGACCCACTGCCACTTGTGGCTGGAGAAGGTGGCGGCCTTGATGGTGTGGCCGTCGACCGGGGGCACCAGGAAGCCCGAGCGGCCGTCGAAGGCCTTGGAGCCCGTCACGTCGGATCGCCGGAAGGCCATGGTGACCAGGGCCATCGACGCGTACTCCACGCCCGCGAGCTCGGCGGAGGCGGCCGGGGACTCGGCGGCGAGCAGGGTGGAGGCGGACCAGGCGGGGGCGGCGAGGACGATGCCGTCGGCGGTGATCACCCGGGTGTCGGTGCGCACGTCCCAGCCGTCGGCGCCACGGGTCAGGCCCAGCACAGGGGTCTCGGTGAGGATCTCGCCTCCCCCGGCGCGTACGGCGTCGGCCACGGCGCCCGGCAGGGTACCGAGGCCGCCGTCGATCCCCTGGAAGACCGGCCCGGTCTGCTGCCGGGCGGCGGCCTGCTCCTGGATGCGGGTGACCCCGTCGAGCAGGGAGCCCGCCCGCCGGGCGACCTCGAAGAGCTGGGGTACGGCGGCGCGCATCGAGATCCGGTAGGCGTCGCCCGCGTACACCCCGCCCAGGAGCGGCTCGACCAGCCGGTCGACGACCTCGCGGCCGAGCCGGTCCGCGACGTACGCGCCGACGGCCACGTCGTCACCGACCTCGGTCGGGGTCAGGTCGCGTTCCTGCGCGATACGGGCGAGGCCCTCGGGCGAGAGCACGTCGCCGAGGACCGACGGGTCGCCCGGTACCCCCATCACATGGCCCTTGGGCATGGGGCGCAGCGCGTCGCGCGTCCACAGCGCGGCGGTGGCGGTGGCGGGCGGCTGAAGCCGCCCGCCGAGGCCGACGGCGCGGGCCAGCCCGACCGCCTCCGGGCGCCGGGCGAGCATCGACTCGGCTCCGAGGTCGACCTGCACGCCCGCGACCTCACCGGTCATGAGCTTGCCGCCGAGCCGGTCGGTCGCCTCCAGGAGGGTGACCCTCAGCCCGGTGCCGACGAGCCGGTGGGCGGCCGCGAGTCCGGCGATGCCGCCGCCGATGACGACGACGTGGCCGGGGGCCCTGTCCGCACGGTGTGGTGAACGCTGCATGCCCCCACTCTCTCAAACCTCTACCGAGTCCTGACCGTGACCGCTTCGAAACCGGTTTCCCGAAACCCGGACCACTGCCCCGTACGTCGAACCGGCGCCATCAATCACCCGTCCTGGGGGGACAGTTATGCAGGCAGCACCCATCACCCGTACCGGCAGACGGACCGGCGGCCGCACCCGCACCGCGCTCGCCGCCGGACTGCTCACCGCCGTCCTCGCGCTCAGCGGCTGCGGAGCGTCCGGGGGCAGCGACGACTCCGGCTCGGCCTCCGACGAGCGCGCCCTGTCCGCCGGCGAACAGAACGGCGGACAGAACAAGGCGGCCGCCGCCGGGGAGGCGGCGGCCGACAGCAAGGAGGGGGCGCCCCGGTCGGGGACGCCGAAGAAGCCGAATCCGGTGACCGCCGCGCATGTCATCCGCACCGCGTCCCTGTCCGTGGAGGTGAAGAGCGCGTCCAGGGCGGCGGCCGCCGCACGTACGGTCGCGCAGAACGCGGGCGGGCTGGTCGCCAACGAGTCCACCGAGCAGGTGGATGACACGCACGACTCCTCGCATCTCGTCCTGCGCGTGCCCCAGGCCGAGTACGACGGTGTGCTGCGTGAGCTCTCCGGGGCGGGGAAGCTGCTCTCCCGCACGTCGACCGCGAAGGACGTCACCGACCAGGTCGTCGACGTGGAGAGCCGCATCGCCACGCAGCGGGCCAGCGTGACGCGGGTGCGCAAGCTGATGGAGCGGGCCGAGAAGCTGGTCGACGTGGTGACCCTGGAGGGCGAGCTGAGCAGCCGTCAGGCCTCGCTGGAGTCGCTGCTCGCGCAACAGGCCTCGCTCGAGGACCGTACGACGCTGGCCACGATCACGCTCGACCTGACGGAACCGGAGTCGGCTTCCGAGGACGACAGCGACGACCCGGGGTTCGTGGACGCGCTGGGCGGCGGCTGGCACGCCTTCCTGACGATGCTGCGGTGGCTGGCGATGGCGGTGGGTGCCGCGGCCCCGTTCCTGGCCGCCGCGGCCGTCCTGCTGGCCCTGTGGCGCCTGCTGCGCCGCCGCCGGGGCGGGGAGGCGGGGCAGCAGCCGCCGGCCGCCGGGTAACGGACTCCGGGGGTGCCGCGGCACCCCCGGAGTTCCGGGCGCCGTAGCGTGGACCCTTCGGACTGTGCCTCGAAGGGACCTGGCATGACGACGGAACGCATGGTGGTCATCGGCGGTGACGCGGCGGGCATGTCCGCCGCGTCCCAGGCGCGTCGGCTCAAGGGCCCGGACGAGCTGAGCATCACCGCCTTCGAGCGGGGCCACTTCACCTCGTACTCCGCCTGCGGGATCCCGTACTGGGTCGGCGGTGACGTGGCGGAGCGGGACGACCTGATCGCGCGGACCCCCGAGGAGCACCGGGCCCGCGGCATCGACCTGCGGACGCGCACCGAGGTGACGGAGATCGATGTCGCGGGGCAGCGGGTGCGTTCCGTGGACCGGGACTCGGGCGAGACGTCCTGGACCGGCTTCGACAAGCTGGTGATCGCGACGGGGGCCCGTCCGGTGCGGCCCGCGCTGCCCGGCATGGACGCGGCCGGGGTGCACGGCGTGCAGACCCTGGACGACGGGCAGGCCCTGCTGGACACCCTGGACCGGGTGGAGGGGCGCCGCGCGGTCGTCGTCGGCGCGGGCTACATCGGCGTCGAGATGGCCGAGGCGATGCTGAAGCGCGGCTTCGAGGTGACCGTGCTCAACCGCGGCGAGCAGCCGATGGCGACGCTCGACCCGGACATGGGGCGCCTCGTCCACGACGCGATGGACGGGCTCGGCATCACCACGGTGAACCGGGCCGCGGTCACCGCGATCCGCACCGGGCCGGACGGCCGGGTCGCCGCCGTCGAGACGGCCGACGCGTCGTACCCGGCGGACGTGGTGGTGCTCGGCATCGGGGTGGAGCCGGAGACGACGCTGGCGCGGGCGGTCGGCTTTCCGGTCGGGCCGCACGGCGGGCTGCTCACCGATCTGTCGATGCGGGTCGTGGGCCACGACAACATCTGGGCGGGCGGCGACTGCGTCGAGGTCCTCGACCTGGTGGCGGGCCGCACCCGCCACATCGCGCTGGGCACGCACGCCAACAAGCACGGCCAGATCATCGGGTCCAACGTCGGCGGCGGCTACGGGACGTTCCCGGGCGTGGTCGGCACGGCGGTGAGCAAGGTCTGCGACCTGGAGATCGCCCGTACCGGTCTGCGGGAGAAGGACGCCCGCGCGGTGGGCCTGCGCTTCGTCACGGCGACGATCGAGTCGACGGGCCGGGCGGGCTACTACCCGGGGGCACGGCCGATGACGGTGAAGATGCTCGCGGAGTACCGCACGGGGCGGCTGCTGGGCGTGCAGATCGTGGGCCGGGACGGGGCGGCGAAGCGGGTGGACGTGGCGGCGGTGGCGCTCACCGCCGGGATGACGGTCGAGCAGATGACGGCCCTGGACCTGGGCTACGCCCCGCCGTTCTCCCCGGTCTGGGACCCGGTCCTGGTCGCGGCCCGCAAGACGGTCACGGTGCTGCGGAAGGCGGGCACCGCCTGAGCGGCGCCCGCCTCCCCGCCGTTCAGCGGGCGGTGCTGGTGTGGACGTACTCGACGAGGCGCGACAGCGCGTCCGGGTCCATGTTCGGCATCACGCCGTGGCCCAGGTTGAAGATGTGGCCCTCCAGGCCGGCCGCGGCGTCCAGGACCTCCTGCGTCTTGGCCTCCACGGCGGCGGTCGGGGCGAACAGCACGGCGGGGTCGAGGTTGCCCTGGAGCGCCTTGCCGGGGCCGACGCGGCGCGCGGCCTCGTCCATCGGGACCCGCCAGTCGACGCCCACGACGTCCGCGCCGGCCTCGCCCATCAGGCCGAGCAGTTCACCGGTGCCGACACCGAAGTGGATGCGCGGGACGTCGTAGGAGGCGACGGCGTCGAAGACCTTCGCGGATGCGGGCAGCACCGAGCGGCGGTAGTCGGCGGGGGCCAGCGCGCCGACCCAGGAGTCGAAGAGCTGCACGGCGGAGGCGCCGGCCTCGATCTGGACCTTGAGGAAGGCGCCGGTGATCTCGGCGAGGCGGTCGAGCAGATCGGCCCAGAGCTCCGGGTCGCCGTACATGAGGGCCTTGGTGTGCTCGTGGTTGCGGGACGGGCCGCCCTCCACGAGGTAGCTCGCGAGGGTGAACGGCGCACCCGCGAAACCGATCAGCGGGGTGGAACCCAGCTCGGCGGTGAGCAGGCCGATGGCTTCGGTGACGTAGTGGACGTCGTCGGGGGTGAGATCGCGCAGCCGGGCCAGGTCGGCGCGGGTGCGGACCGGTTCGGCGATCACGGGGCCGACGCCGGGCTTGATGTCGAGGTCGATGCCGATCGCCTTGAGCGGGACGACGATGTCGCTGTAGTAGACCGCGGCGTCGACCTTGTGGCGGCGGACGGGCTGCATCGTGATCTCGGCGACGAGCTCCGGCATCGTGCAGGAGTCGAGCATCGGGATGCCCTCGCGCACCTTCAGGTACTCCGGCAGCGAGCGCCCCGCCTGGCGCATGAACCAGACCGGCGTATGCGGCACGGGCTCACGGCGGCACGCCTTCAGGAACACCGAGTCGTGGGTGGCGGAGGTCTTCGTCTGGTGGCCCGAGGGGCGGTCAATGGCGCTCACGCACAGAATCTTCGCACGCGTGCGGAAGGAGCCCTGCCCCGCACGGGTGTCCTTTCGCGCGCGGGGCTCCGGTTCCGCCTACGCTTCCCCGCATGGCTCCGGCGCAGGGACACTTCTCCGATCAATCCGATGGTGCTGACGGCACGGACAGTGCGGAGGGTGGTTCCGTCCCGCCCGCGTTCCGTGCGGCGGTGGACGCGCTGCGCTCGGCGCGGCTGAGGCCCGAGCTGGAGGTGGAGCCGACGAGGCCACCGAAACGCCTGGCTCCGTACGCGTACGCGCTGGAGGCGGCGGTCGTCGACGGCGAGGACGATCTCGCGGACGGGCGGCTCGTCCTGCTCCACGACCCCGCCGGGCACGAGGCCTGGCAGGGCAACTTCCGGCTGGTGACCCTGGTGCGCGCCGAGCTGGAGCCGGAGATGGCCTCCGACCCGCTGCTGCCGGAGGTGTGCTGGTCGTGGCTGACCGGTGCGCTGGAGGCGCGCGGTCTGTCGTACGGGGAGGCGGGCGGCACGGTCACCCGGGCGGGTTCGCACTACTTCGGCGCGCTGGCGACACGGCGTCCGGCGACGCAGATCGAGATCCGGGCGTCATGGACGCCGCGCGAGGGCCGAGGCGGGGTGCCGGACACGGCGGCGCATCTGATGGCGTGGGGCGACCTGCTGTGCCAGATCGCCGGCCTACCGCCGTCGGAGCCGGTGGACGCGGCCGTGGTGACGCTGCCGCAGCGGCGCGGGCCGCAGGTCTCGTAGGGCGCCGCCCGCGCGTTCCGCACCACGTTCCCACCACCCCGAGGTTCCGTGACGCTGCGTCACGGAACCTCGCACATGTACCGGCTCTCTTTTCGTACAATCGATCGCGCGTCCTATTTGCCCGAATTGTTACTCACCAAATAGTGATCTTCCTCTAAAGGAGCAGGGGTCTGCTGCCGAAGGAGTCAATGACCCTTCAAGCACGGTTCGCCCCGGCTTCATCCCCGAGCCGGCCCGTCCCGCCACTCCCCAGGAGGCCTGGTGTCCGTTCTCCTCGAGCAGCCCGCAAGCCTGGTCGCCTACCGCCCGAACAAGCCGACGGCCATGGTCGTCGTGGCCGACCCGCGCGTCCGTTCCACCGTCACCCGCCATCTGTGGGCACTCGGAGTACGTGACGTCATCGAGGCGTCGTCCATCGCGGAGGCCCGCCCCCGCGTCGGCAACCCGCGCGACATCTGCGTAGCCGACGTCCACCTGCCCGACGGTTCCGGGCTGACCCTGCTGTCCGAAACCCGAGCCGCCGGCTGGCCGAACGGCCTCGCCCTCTCCGCCGCCGATGACATCGGCGCGGTGCGCAACGCCCTCGCGGGCGGCGTCAAGGGGTACGTCGTCACCGGCACCCGTACGAACATCGGCCACCCCACCCGTCCCGGCGTCGCACCCATCGGCGCCACCGCCGCCCGTATGCACCGCCGGCCCCCCGGCACCCCGAGCCACCCGGGCGGCTACCGCGAACTGTCCGGCCGCGAGGTGGAGGTCCTGCGGCTCGTCGCCGAAGGGCAGTCCAACAAGGCCATCGGCGTCTCCATGGGGCTGTCCGCCCTCACCGTCAAGAGCCACCTCGCCCGAATCGCCCGCAAGCTCGGCACCGGAGACCGCGCCGGCATGGTCGCCGTCGCCCTGCGCACGGGCATCATCCACTGAATCCGCAACGAAACCGCACCCCCGCCGGTGTGCAGAAATGCGGAACCGGCTGGAATACATGCATCGGCGCCCGTCTACGGATCATTCCGTCGACGGGCGCCGTGCATACACAGATACCCTTGACACGTGACCGACGCCCAAGAGACCGCAGCAGACACTTCACTGCGAACCACCGGGGGCGCCCCCCCGGACGACGTCGCCCCGGCGCCGATCCCCTTGCTCGAACCTCGCGAGGGCATTCCACCGGTGGTGGCCTCCGACGATGCCCTGGCCGGGGTGATCGCCGCCTTCGCCGCGGGCTCCGGCCCGGTGGCCGTGGACGCCGAGCGCGCCTCCGGTTACCGGTACGGACAGCGTGCCTACCTCGTACAGCTGCGCCGTGACGGCGCGGGAAGCGCGCTCGTCGACCCGGTCGGCTGCCCCGATCTGTCCGGGCTCGGTGAGGCGCTGAGCGGCACCGAGTGGATCCTGCACGCGGCGACCCAGGACCTGCCGTGCCTGCGTGAGATAGGGATGACCCCCACCGGGCTCTTCGACACCGAGCTGGCCGGACGGCTGGCAGGCTTCCCGCGGGTCGGCCTCGGCGCCATGGTCGAGAGCGTGCTCGGCTACTCCCTGGAGAAGGGGCACTCGGCCGTCGACTGGTCGACCCGCCCGCTGCCCGACCCCTGGCTGCGCTACGCGGCGCTCGACGTCGAGCTGCTGATCGACCTGCGCAACGCCCTGGAGGAGGAGCTGGACCGGCAGGGCAAGCTGGAATGGGCGCAGGAGGAGTTCTCCGCCATCGCCTCCGCGCCGCCCGCCCCTCCGCGTCTGGACCCGTGGCGTCGCACGTCGGGGATGCACAAGGTCCGCCGGCGCCGGCAGATGGCGGTGGTCCGGGAGCTGTGGACCATGCGTGACCAGATCGCCCAGCGCCGCGACATCTCCCCCGGCAAGGTGCTCGGCGACGCGGCGATCGTGGAAGCCGCCCTTTCGCTCCCGCCGAACGCCCAGGCGCTGACCGCGCTGCCCGGCTTCGGCCACCGCATGGGCCGGCGCCAGCTGGAGCAGTGGCAGGCAGCCGTGGACCGGGCGAAGGAACTGCCCGAATCGGAGCTCCCGCAGCCCGGCCAGCCGCTGGCCGGACCTCCGCCGCCGCGCGCCTGGGCGGACAAGGACCCGGCCGCCGCGGCCCGGCTGTCGGCCGCCCGCTCGGCCGTGTCCGAGCTCGCGGAGCGGCTGAAGATGCCGCAGGAGAACCTCATCACCCCCGACACCGTGCGCCGGGTGTGCTGGGAACCGCCGAAGAATCTGTCGCCGGACACGGTCGAGAACGCGCTGCTCGGATACGGGGCGCGGCACTGGCAGATCGAGCAAGTGGCCCCGATCCTGCTGCGCGCGCTCGCCGCGGAGGCCTGAGAAGGCATCGGGCAGGGGCGTATTCACGCCAGGTTGGTGCGGCCCGTGGGCCGCTCACCGCGTTCCCTCCATGGCCCGGACGGCCCCTTTTCAGGGCCGTCCGGGCCTTTTCGCGCATGTGACCTTCGCCGCTCCCGCCACAAGGACTGGGCAGTCTGGTTACCCGCAAGTAGCATGTGGGTGGCGGCACGCTCCTGGGCGTGCCCCGCAGCAGTGCCATCCCGCACCCTGGAGGAGAGCCACCGTGCCTCGTACCATCCGGGACGTCGTCTTCGTCGACGGCGTCCGCACCCCGTTCGGCAAAGCGGGCCCGAAGGGCATCTACCACGAGACCCGCGCCGACGATCTCGTCGTGAAGGCCATCCGGGAGCTGCTGCGCCGCAACCCGGACTTGGACCCCGCATTGATCGACGAGGTCGCCATCGCCGCGACCACGCAGATCGGCGACCAGGGCCTCACGCTGGGCCGCACCGCCGGAATCCTGGCCGGGCTGCCGCAGTCGGTCCCCGGTTACTCCATCGACCGCATGTGTGCGGGCGCCCTGACCGCCGTCACCTCGACGGCCGGCTCCATCGCCTTCGGCGCGTACGACGTCGTCGTCGCCGGTGGTGTCGAGCACATGGGCCGCCACCCGATGGGCGAGGGCGTGGACCCGAACCCGCGCTTCGTGTCGGAGAAGCTGGTCGACGAGTCCGCCCTGTTCATGGGCATGACCGCGGAGAACCTGCACGACCGCTACCCCACGATCACCAAGCAGCGCGCCGACGAGTACGCGGTGCGTTCGCAGGAGAAGGCCGCCAAGGCGTACGCCAACGGCAAGATCCAGCAGGACCTGGTGCCGGTCTCCGTGCGCCGCACCAACGCCGAGGCCGGTGAGACGGGCTGGGGCCTGGTCACCGCCGACGAGCCGATGCGTCCGGGCACCACGATGGAGTCCCTGGCCGGTCTGAAGACCCCGTTCCGTGCCCACGGCCGCGTGACGGCCGGTAACGCCGCGGGCCTCAACGACGGCGCCACCGCCTCGCTGCTCGCCGCCGAGGACGTCGCCCGCGAGCTGGGCCTCCCGGTCAGGATGCGCCTCGTCTCCTACGCCTTCGCGGGCGTCGAGCCGGAGGTCATGGGCTACGGCCCGATCCCGGCCACGGAGAAGGCCCTGTCGAAGGCGGGCCTGTCCATCTCGGACATCGGCCTCTTCGAGATCAACGAGGCGTTCGCCGTGCAGGTGCTCGCCTTCCTGGAGCACTACGGCATCGCCGACGACGACGCGCGCGTCAACCAGTACGGCGGCGCGATCGCGTACGGCCACCCGCTGGCCTCCTCCGGTGTCCGGCTGATGACCCAGCTGGCCCGCCAGTTCGAGGAGCAGCCCGAGGTCCGCTACGGCCTGACGACCATGTGCGTCGGCTTCGGCATGGGCGCGACGGTCGTCTGGGAGAACCCGCACTTCGACGGAGGCAACAAGTGAGCACGACCACCACTGAGCTTCTGAAGGGCGCGGCCGAGCTGTTCCCCGGCGAGGTCGTCACCCAGGCGCACGTACGCCACCTGGACCTGCCGGGCGGTGCGGGCAACTTCGCTCTCATCACCCTGGACAACGGCCTGGACCACACCAAGCCGACCACCTTCGGACCGCAGTCGCTGGCGAACCTGAACGCCGCGATCGACCAGGTCGAGAAGGAGGCCGCCGAGGGCACGATCACCGGTATCGGCATCACCGGCAAGCCGTTCATCTTCGCGGTCGGCGCCGACCTCAAGGGCGTCGAGCTGCTGAAGGAGCACCAGGACGCGCTCGCCATCGGCAAGGGCGGCCACGACGTCTTCCGCCGGCTCTCCGGCCTCGCGGTCCCGACGTTCGCGTACTACAACGGCGCGGCGATGGGCGGCGGTGTCGAGGTCGGTCTGCACTGCTCGTACCGCACCGTCTCCAAGGCGCTGCCCGCGTTCTCGCTGCCCGAGGTCTTCCTCGGTCTGGTCCCCGGCTGGGGCGGCTGCGCGCTGCTCCCCAACCTGATCGGCGCCGACCGCGCGGTCTCGGTGATCATCGAGAACTCGCTCAACCAGAACCGCCAGCTCAAGGGCAAGCAGGTCTTCGAGCTCGGGATCGCCGATGCCCTCTTCGAGGGTGCGGACTTCCTGGAGCAGTCGCTGATCTGGACCGCGAACGTGCTGAACGGCACGCTCACGGTGGAGCGCCCCGAGGTCGACCGCGGTGACGCCTGGGACCAGGCCGTCGCCCGCGGCAAGGCCATCGCCGACTCCAAGGTGCACGGCGCCGCCCCGGCCGCGTACCGCGCGCTGGAGATCATCGCCGCGGCCAAGGACGGCGACCTGGGCGCCGGGTTCGACCGTGAGGACCAGGCCCTCGCGGACCTGATCATGGGCGGCGAGCTGCGCTCGGGCATCTACTCGTTCAACCTGGTCCAGAAGCGCGCCAAGCGCCCGGCCGGTGCCCCGGACAAGGCCCTGGCCCGTCCGGTCACCAAGGTCGGCGTGGTGGGCGCCGGCCTGATGGCCAGCCAGCTCGCCCTGTTGTTCCTGCGCCGCCTGGAGGTGCCGGTCGTCCTGACCGACATCGACCAGGCACGCGTCGACAAGGGTGTGGGCTATGTCCACGCCGAGATCGAGAAGCTGCTCGGCAAGGGCCGGATCAACCAGGACAAGGCCAACCGCCTGAAGGCCCTGGTCTCCGGTGTGCTGGACAAGGCGGAGGGCTTCTCCGACGCCGACTTCATCATCGAGGCCGTCTTCGAGGAGATCGGCGTCAAGCAGCAGGTGTTCGCCGAGGTCGAGGCGGTCGCCCCGGCGCACGCGATCCTCGCCACCAACACCTCCTCCCTCTCGGTGACCGAAATGGCGTCGAAGCTGAAGAACCCCGAGCGCGTCGTGGGCTTCCACTTCTTCAACCCGGTCGCGATCCTCCCGCTCCTGGAGATCGTCCGCGGCGAGCAGACCGACGACGCCTCGCTGGCGACCGCCTTCGGTGTGGCCCGCAAGCTGAAGAAGACGGCGGTCCTGGTGAAGGACGCCCCGGCGTTCGTCGTCAACCGCATCCTCACCCGCTTCATGGGCGAGATCCAGAACGTCATCGACGAGGGCACCCCGGTCGAGGTCGCGGAGAAGGCCATCGAGCCGCTCGGCCTGCCGATGTCCCCGCTGGTGCTCCTGGAGCTCGTCGGCCCGGCGATCGGCCTGCACGTCTCCGAGACCCTGAACCGCGCCTTCCCGGAGCGCTTCACCGTCTCCGAGAACCTCGCGGCGGTCGTCAAGGCCGGCAAGCGCGGCTTCTACGTCTACGACTCCGGGAAGCCGGAGCTGGACCCGGAGGTCGCCGCACTCCTGAAGCAGGGCGATGTCGTCCTGTCCGAGGAGCAGGTCCGTGACCGCGTCCTGGACGCGGTGGCGCAGGAGATCGGTCTGATGCTGGACGAGGGCGTCGTCGCCGAGGCCCAGGACATCGACCTCTGCCTGATCACCGGCGCGGGCTGGCCCTTCCACCTGGGCGGCATCACGCCGTACCTGGACCGTGAGGGCGTCTCCGAGCGGGTCAACGGGAAGAAGTTCCTGGCGCAGGGCGTGGCGAGCGTTCCCGCGTAGCACCACCGCATGAGCACGATGAGGGCCGTACGGGATCGCTCCCGTACGGCCCTCGTCGATGCGGCCTCGCCCTAAGGGCTGTCCCGCAATTCCTGGCGGGCGCACGACGACAGCTACGGCACCTCTCCCCCGTAGCCTCAACGGCACGGGGGGACCCCCTCCGTTGTCGAAACGCCCGAATACATCCAGTATGCGGACGCCCCTCCGCCTTGCGATGCACCGCATCTGACGCCGCGCGCTGATCCACCAGGAATCGCGGGACAGCCCCTAGCGGATGCCCTCTTCCTGCACGAACTCGCCCAGCCAGGCGCGGAAGTCCGGACCGAGGTCCTCGCGCTCGCAGGCGAGGCGGACGACGGCGCGCAGGTAGTCGCCGCGGTCCCCGGTGTCGTAGCGGCGGCCGCCGAAGACCACGGCGTGCACGGGACCGCCGAGCGACGGATCGAGGGCCAGCCGGCGCAGGGCGTCGGTCAGCTGGATCTCGCCGCCGCGGCCCGGCGGGGTCGCGCGCAGGACCTCGAAGATCTGGGGGGCGAGGACGTACCGGCCGATCACGGCGAGGTTGCTGGGCGCGGTACCGGGCTCGGGCTTCTCCACGAGGTCGGTGACGGTCAGGACGTCGCCCGCCCCGTCGTCCAGGGGGGCCACGGCCGCGCATCCGTACAGGTGCGTCCGGTCGTCCTCGACCTCCATGAGCGCCACGACGCTGCCGCCACGCTGCTCCTGGACCTCCAGCATCCGCGCGAGCAGCGGATCGCGTTCGTCGATGAGGTCGTCACCGAGCAGCACCGCGAACGGGGCGTCACCGACGTGCGGTTCGGCGCAGAGGACGGCGTGTCCCAGGCCGAGCGGGTTGCCCTGCCGCACGTAGTGGACGTCGGCCAGTTCGCTCGACTCGCGGACCTGGCGCAGCTTGCCGAGGTCGCCCTTCAGCTCCAGCAGGTGCTCCAGTTCGTAGGCACGGTCGAAGTGGTCCTCCAGGGCCCGCTTGTTCCGGCCGGTGACCATGAGCACGTCGTCGAGTCCGCTGCGAACGGCCTCCGCCACCACGTACTCGATGGCGGGCCGGTCCACGACCGGGAGCATCTCCTTGGGAGTCGCCTTGGTCGCGGGGAGGAATCGGGTGCCGAGACCCGCGGCCGGGATGACGGCCTTGCGGGTTCGGCGGTGGTGCGTAGACATGAAGGTGTGCACTCCGGAAGGAAGGGGCGTCAGGCCTTGTCGGGGCTGACGGTGAAGGACAGCTCGTTGCCGGGCGTGAAGAAGACCCTTCCGCGCGCCGGGCCCTGCGTCGGGTGGTGCCAGCGCTGCGTGGGATAGACGTCGATCCGCTTGCGCTCCAGGATGTCGTCGAAGAAA
Organism: Streptomyces sp. NPDC048211; assembly: GCF_043202315.1. NCBI lineage: Bacteria > Bacillati > Actinomycetota > Actinomycetes > Kitasatosporales > Streptomycetaceae > Streptomyces > Streptomyces sp. NPDC048211. The sequence goes on along the minus strand of NZ_JBIDAD010000002.1, from coordinate 61,488 downwards.
CGAGCGAGCCGGATACGCGGACGGCCGGGTTCACGCTCCAGGCACAGGTCCCAGTCGTCGTGGCCGCCCGACGAGGCGGCCACCACCCCGGCGAACGGCAGATGCGCCTCGAAGGCGCCGTCGTGCCCCACGGACACCTGGCCCGACACGGTGGACGCGAGACTCCCCTTGCGGGGCACGGCTCCCAGCCGCAGCCGGGAGAGGTCGGTGCCCGGCGGCACGACCAGGCCGCCGCGCACGATCCAGCCGTCCTGCCCCACCAGCACGGCATGCACCTCGGCATGCTCCGCGCGGTGACGTACGAAGACCGACAGATGACCGTCCGCGGTGCGGTAGGGCACGGGCCAGTACGCGGGGCCTTCCGCCGGGATCCGGCGGACCAGCAGTCCACCGGTGTGGACGCCCTCCACGGCGAGCGGCCGTCGTCGGCCGTCCGGCAGCTCCAGGTCGATGTCGTAGCGGCCCTCGACGAGGACCGGCGGTTCCGCGGGAATCGTGTACACCGACCGCAGGGTGCCCGTCGCCTCGTCCACCGACGTACCCAGGGAGGCCAGCCTGACCAGCGTCTCGCCCCTGCGCGGGGTGACACACAGCGCGGGGGGCTCCGCGCCGGGGTGCAGCAGGGCACGGACCTCGATCGTGCCGTCGCCGCGCACCAGCACCTCCGCCGGGACACCGGCCGAGGGGGCGGACGGGGCCGCGGCGGTGGACTCCTTCGGCACCGAGGCCGCCACATCCCGCAGGAACGCGTCGTAGCGGAAGGAGATCTGCTCGGCGCTGTAGAGCGGCGCGGAGGCGTAGGCGCCCTGGGACAGCTTCTCCCGCTCGGCCGGCTGCTCGATGAGGTAGCGCATCCCCTGGGCCATGGCGTCCTCGTCACCGACGGGAACCAGGATGCCGTTGCGGCCCTGGACGACGATCTCGCCGGGCCCGAAGGGCGCGTCGGCCGCGAGCACCGGAAGCCCGTGGTGCATGGCCTCCACCAGGGTCAGGCCGAAGGACTCGCGACGGGCCGCGCTCACGGCGAAGGAGGCCTTGTCCCACTCGGCACTGAGGTCGGGAAGCGCGCCCATGAGGCGGACGGCATCGCTGAGCCCGTGCGCGTGCACGAGTTCCTGCAGCCGCGCCTGCTCGGGCCCGCGGCCGAAGATGCGCAGCCGCCACTGCGGGTGGTGGGGGGCGACCAGGGCGAAGGCGTTGATCAGCGTGTCGAAGCCCTTGCGCGGTACGAGCTGTCCCGCGGCCGCGATCAGCGGCAGCCCGCGCACCGGGGCGTGCCGGGCGGGCGACGGCACGATGTTGCCGATGCCGGCGAGCAGCGGAGCCCGGTCGCCCAGCTGTCGCCGGTAGTTGTTCATGTCGGCCTGGGTGAGGCAGACGACGCCGTCGATCTCGCGGTACAGCTCCAGCGTCCGCTCGCGCAGCGCCTGGGAGGGCACCATCGAGCCCTCGTGGTCGATGACCACGCGTCCGTAGCCGTGCCGTCCGTGGGCGAGGAAGTACGCGGCGAGCGTCGGCCGGGCCGCGATCACGACATCGGCGCCGCAGCTGCCCAGGTGACCGAGGATCAGGTCGTCGGCCTCCTCGGTGTACTGGTCGGCCCAGTCGTCCTCGCGCGGCATGATCCGGGAACGCTTGCCGCCCTTGGCCTTCGCCGCCCCGTCGCGCCGGTCCTCCAGGTAGCGCACGGTCACGTCGCCGGAGGGCGGGAAGGACGGCCGGTCCGCCGTACGGAAGACCGAGACGATCTCCACCTCGTGGTGGACCGCCAGCGCGGAGGCCAGGCTGCTGGTCGCCCGCGGTACCCCGCCGAAATTGTCGATGCTGTGGAGCAGGAACGAGATCCGCACAAGTGTCCTTGGGGAGGTAGAGGTCCGTAAGGGCCGCGGTCAGTGGTGCTCGGTCACCACGAGCGAGAGTTCGTTGTCCGCGGTGAAGTAGGGGCGCAGTCCGACGACGGCACGGCCGACGTCGGGGCCGAACAGGTCCGCCGGCTCCTCCTGCACCAGCTCCGGGAAGCGCTGCACGTCGCGCCTGACCACCTGGTCGTCGGCGATGCGTGCCACTCTGACCGGTTCACCGCCGCTGCTGTCGGCGAGCAGCACGTCCCAGTTCTCGCGCATGAGCAGCCGGGCCCTCATGGCCTCGCCCATGTTCAGCTCCGCGCCGAACCAGCCGTCCTCGAAGCGCACCCGGCCGGCTGCCAGCGTGTCCGCGGGCGCCTGGCGGCGACGCAGCAGCAGCGTCAGCTCGCCGCCCACCTGCCACTCCCCCTGCAGCCAGCCCGTCAGCCACAGGCTCGTGTCGCCGTAGTCGACGGTCACCAGCTCGGCATGGCTCGGCCGGGACCAGACCCGCAGACGCAGATAGCCGCCCTCGCTCGCGTACGGCAGCGCCCAGTGGAAGTGGTCCAGGTCGCCGAGGTGTCCGACGTCGCGTGCACCGCCGAGCGTGCACCGCCCGTAGCGCAGGCGCCGTTCCTTGCCCTTGCCGTCCACGACGTAGAGATCGGCGCGGCCCTCGCCCAGCACGGCGAGCGCGCGGGCGTCGATCAGGGCCCGGGTCCCGCCGCCCTCGACGGCGAAGTCGACCGCTGTCTCGCGGCCCTTGCCCTGGTCCTTGACGCGCACCGTGCGGGCGCCGGACACGCCGCGCAGGGTGATCTCCCAGGCTCCGTTCGGCAGCACCCGGCAGTCGGCTGTGGGCAGCGGGCGGCTCTCGGCGGGTGCGCCGCCGCCGGTGCGCCGCCCCTTGCCCCAGCGGCCGCGTACCCCGGCCCTGATCGCCGTGAACAGTTCCTCGTACGCGTCGCCGACCTGGTCCGTGCCCGCGGACTGCGCGATGCGCAGGGCCTGGGCCCGGTGCGCGGAGCGCAGTCGCTCGTCCGCCATGTAGCGCTCCAGGGCGCGGGCCGTGGCGTCGACGTCGCCGACCGGCACCAGCAGCCCGCCATGGCCGTCGGCGAGCACCTCGGGAGCTCCGCAGGGCGCCTCCGTGGCGACCACGGGCGTGGCCTGGGCGAGTGCCTCCAGCACCGGACGGGCACTGTCCAGGCGTTCCGCGGTCACCAGGGCGATGTCGGAGTCGTAGAAGTCCTCTTCGCCGGCTTCGCGGTCGAACAGCAGGACGTGGTCGTGGAGTCCCAGCGCGGTGACCAGTTCGCGGGTCTCCCGGCGCAGCGGCCCGGTGCCGAACACCCTCAGCTGCCAGCCCGGTTGGGTCGCGCAGGTCTGGGCGAAGGCGTGCAGCGCCAGATCGACGCGTCGGTGCGAGACCAGCCGCCCCGCGCTGATCACCACACCCGTCGTCGGCTTGTCCGGGCTGTCGGCGAGCAGCACCGGCTCGGCGATGGGCCGCACGCCGACGCCCGCGGCGCGCAGCGCCTGGTATTCGGGCGCGGCGGCGTCGCTCTGGGTGAGCGGGACGACCGCGTCCAGCTCGCGGTAGAGCTCCGTCCAGCGGGCGCGCACCGATTCCGGGAGCCGTTCGACCGGTGCCGGCTGGCGGGCGATGCGCCGCGCGTGGGGGACGCGGCACTGCGCCAGGACGGCGCCGAGCGCGGAGCTGAGCGCGATCACCACGTCGGCGCCGCTCGCGGACAGGTGCTTCCGGAGCCTTGCGTCGTCGGCGCGGTTGTACCGCCGGAACTCGGGGTCGCCGGCGATGACGAGCTGGGAGGTGTTGTCGTCGTCCCGGTCGCCGGCGGCGACCGCGGGGGCCAGGGCCAGGACGTCGACGTTCTCCGGGAGCCGCAGCGCCGGGTGCGGCGCGGCGGCGCCTCGCGCGGTGACGACGCTCACCCGGTGCCCGGCGACGAGGGACTGGGCGAGCCGGGCGGCCGCACGGGCGCCGATGGAGTCGGTGGCCAGGGTGTGGACCAGGATCTCGATGTTCATGGCTCAGGCCGCCGTCTTCTCGTACGGGCTCGGCACCGGGTAGAAGGCCTCCAGGAACCGGTGGAGCAGTTCGCTCTGGTGCTCGATCTCGGCGGGGTCGCTCGCGGAGTCGTTGAGGCAGAAGGTGTCGCGGTCCCGGCGCAGCAGCAGCAGTTCCAGCTTGTGCTCCAGCTCGGGGTCGTCCAGCGCGAAGTAGCCGTAGCGGAGGTCGCCGGGCAGGCTGCGGCCGGAGTAGTAGCCGTAGTAGTGGTGCAGCGAGGAGGCTATGGACAGGTCGGAGACGCTCCGCACGGCGCTGGCGGAGGTGCGCCGGTGCTCTTCGGGGAAGTCCTGTTCGATGGCGGTGAGGATGTCGCGGTTGAGCGCGTACGGCACGTGCTTCATCTTCTGTACGAGGGTGCGGCCGAACCGCTCCTGGATGAGCCGGCGGTTGTTCTTCGCGGCGACCGAGGTGGGTACCTCGTCGGGCTCCGGCGGGCCGTAGGGGACCTGGGCCGGGGACGGGAAGAACTTGGCGATGCCGTTCGGGTGGAAGAACGCGGAGGGCGTGAGGGTCCGGCCGATGAACATGTCGTCGTTGAAGTAGACGAAGTGGCGCGACAGTCCGGGGATGTGGTGCAGCCGGGACTCGATCGCGTGGCTGTTGAAGGTCGGCAGGTGGGAGGGGTCGTCGAAGATCTCCCGGTGGTCCACCACACGGGCCCTGCCGTCGCCGTCCGTCCACCAGTGCGGGGTCTGCCGGTCGGTGACGACGTAGATGTTGCGCACCCACGGCATGAACATCCGTACCGAGCGGAGGCTGTACTTCAGTTCGTCGCGGGAGACGTAGCGGGCCAGGCTCGCCGCCTCCGCGTGGAAGACCTCACCGCGGCTCTCGGCGCGGCGCCGCTGCCAGGCCGGGTCGTCGCCGTCCACCCAGGTGTACACGACGTCGATGGGGAAGGGGTGCTCGTCGGGGAAGAGGATGTCCAGTTCGGGACGGGTGCGGGTCGGACGCAGGGGCGGCACCTCGGACTCGTGGGCCCGGCCGACGAGCCTGGTCATCTGCTCCCCGGGGACGACCAGCTGCTCACGGCCGAGCGAGACGTGCTCGCTGGCACGGTTGCGGCGGGGGGCGGCGAGGCGGTCGACTCCCTGTCCGGGCACGCTCTCCTCGGGCTCCCAGAACTCGATGTCGCAGCCCGTGTCGGCACCGTGCGTCAGGTGTCCCTCCTCCGTGGTGCGGAACCAGAACGCGCGCACGACGGACAGGCCCTTCGCCCGCTCCCAGGTCTTGTCCGACGAGCCCTCCCACGCGCCGTCGCCGGGGGCCATCCCGGTCTTGGGGCGGGCGATGTAGCCCTTGCTGCCCGACAGCCGGGCGCGGAGCGCCGCCAGGGCCTGGGGGCGTCGGCGCGCGTCGACGCCGACCGCGGAGGCCGTGTCGTCGAGGCCCGGCACCGCGAACCAGTCGATCCCCTCGTTCTCCAGGGCGCGGCGGACTTCCAGGTTGTTCAGCTCGCGCGCGGCAAGCGGCGTGAGACGGTCGTGCACCAGCGCGACGCGCTGGTGCATGTCCACGATGACCTGCCGCTCCGTACGGCCCCTGCGCAGTTGCGCCGGCGCGGGCTCCGGGCGAGGGCCGGTGCCCACGGAGGTCTCGCCAGCCGTTTCCCGGCTGGAGGTGTCAAACACGCGGTTCACTTTCGTTACGAGGGGATGGGTGCTGCGGCGGGAGGAGCGGTTCGCTCACCGTCGGATCTCGGCCTTCTCCAGCCCGTCGGACCGGCTCACGTTGCGGTACTCGTCCGAGTCGACCCGCTCGAAGCGGCTGGGGACGGGGAAGTACGCGTCGAGAAAGGTCCTGACCATGTGCTCCTGGGCCTCCGGGTCGGGATGCTCCACGGTGTCGTTCAGGCAGAACGTGTCGAAGCTCCGGTGAGCGAGGAGGTTGTTCAGGCGTCGCCGGGCCTGCTCGGCGGCGAGGTCGATGTACTGGTAGCGCAGGTTCCCGGCGGTCGTACGGCCGGTGTGGAAGCCGTAGTAGTGGTGCAGCGACGACGCGATCGGGACGTCCTCGGGGGACCGGAAGCGGGAGTGCTGGGTGCGGTGGTGATCCTCGCTGTAGACCAGCTCGATGTCGGCGAGGATGCTGCGGCGCAGTGGGTGCGGGGTGTGCTTCATCTTCTGCGCGATGCGGGTGCCGAAGGACCGCTCGATCAGGGCCCTGCTGTTCTTGCCCGCCGCGTTCACCGGCAGGTCGTCGCCGTCCGCGGGGCCGCTCGGGATGAGTGCCTTGGACTGGAAGAACTTGGTCAGGCCATTGGTGTGGAAGAAGCGGTCGGCGCCGAGCGGACGGCCGAAGAACACGTCGTCGTTGAGGTAGAGGAAGTGCTCGGACAGGCCGTCGATGTGGTGCAGCTGGCTTTCGATGGCGTGTGAGTTGAAGGTGGGCAGGGCGGTGGGGTCCGAGAAGATCTCGCGGTGGTCGACGACCTGGAGGCCCGGGGCCTCGGTGTCCAGCCAGCGGGGCACCTGTCCGGCGGTGACCAGGTAGACGGTGCGGACCCAGGGTGCGTACTGGTGCAGGGAGCGCAGGGAGTACCGCAGTTCGTCGCGACTGGTGAAGCGCGCGTCGTTGGCCGCCTGGGCGTGCAGTGTGCGGGGCGCTTCGCCACCCGTGCGTCCCGAGCGGACGGCGTCGCGTTCGGCGCTCCACTTGGGGTCGGAGTCGTCGACCCAGGTGTAGACGACGTCGATGGGGAAGAGGTGGTCCTCCGCCAGGGGCTGGGTGAATTCGGCCACGGTGCGCGCGCTGCCCGTGGTATAGGCGCCGGGCACCAGGGCGAACAGGGCCTGCGGGACGGTGTGGCGTGGCGCGTCGACCGGCACCTCGTCGACCACCCGGTTGGGGCGGGGTGCCTGGAGCCGGCCGTTGCGTTCCGGCCAGAACTCGAGGTCGCAGCCCTGGTCGGCGCCGAAGACGAGCTCCTGGGTGGGGTCGGTGACGTACCAGGCGACCCGGAGGGCTTCCTGCCTGCGCAGTTGGCGCCAGGACCTGCCGTCGTCGCCGGGCCGCATGTCGGACTCCGACGCGGAGGACCCTCCCACATAGCCCGGCGACTGCTCGAAGGCGATCTGGAGCATCTCCTGCGCCGGCTCGCGCAGTCCGGCGGGCACCGCGACCGTCGGGACGTCGTGTGTGGCACCGCGGACACAGAAGTACTCGATGCCCCCGGCCTCCAGCGCGGCGATGAGGATGTGCAGATTGCGGGCCCGGGCGGCCCACGCCGTGGCGCCGTCGACGACCAGGGCATGCATGTGCCGGCCCTTGACCCGTACCACTCGGTGCGTGAAGGCGGCGCTGTGCCGGGGTGCGTTGCGGCGGCCGCCCATCGCCCAGACCACGGTCGCCGACCGGACGGCGTCGACGGAGGTGAAGGAGGACTTGACGGCGGAGCGCAGCGGGGCCGGCACTTTGCGGACGATGCCCCTGCGCGCGCCCGCCGGTATCACGGACCGATACGCCGAAACCAGCGATCCCGCCTCCGGATTACCGGAACCGACCACGAGGCATCCACCACCCACGCCACTGCGGTCCTGCGTCTGCCACAACCGGCCACCACGTCGTGCCCGGCCGACGGACGGTACGAGACCGAAACCTGTCATCCACCATGCAGACCGCCCCACCGGACGGTCGGACTTGCTCACTCATGAGCAAGTCACAGAACCTTCACATAAGAAGCGGATCAACGTCCAGCCAGAAAAGCGGACATGCGTGACATATGCCCGTGATGAATCCCACCGAGGAGCCGTACAACCTTTTACAACTTCACGCGAACCCCACATGACATCGAGGTGAAGTTCCGGCTGCCCGGAGCTCCGGAGGGGCCGTCAGGTCACAACCGGTGCCAGTGCGGTGAGAGCGTGAGCCCGGGGCCCGCTTCCTGCCGGGCGACGGACACGGACCCGTCCCGCCCGCACACCGCGACCACGACACGACCGTGTCCGTCGAGGGCGAGCGCCGGATCGCCGGCGCACTCCGCGGCGGTGTCCGACCACCAGACGCCGCCCTGCTCCCCCTCGGTGGCGCAGACCCCGATCAGCAGAGTGCCACCCGCCCCGCGCTGTGCGAGCACCGTGCAGTCGTAGCCGTCGAGCGGGGTGCGCAGTGCCACGACGGCACCGTCCCCCGGAGACCCGCCCACCGGCACGGGCCAGGCGCCCGCACGGTAGGAGACGACCCCTGTCCTGTTCGCATCGCTCCAGTAGTAGGTGAACCGGCCGGGCGCCGTCTCCAGCGCCGTCACGGATCCGTCCAGGGCCTGGAACGGCAGGGGCTGAGCGATCACCAGCGGGCCGTCCGGTTTCTCCTGACGCCACTGCTGCACCCCGCGGTCGCCGGGCGCGAAGACCTCCACGAGGCCGCCCGAGGTCACCGACGGCACGAGCCCGGAGGCCAGCCCGGACCCCTTGAGGTCCTGCCAGGCGCCCCACTTGCCGCCCTTGCCCTCGCGGCGCATCTGCAGTCCCCGCCCCGCGTTGCGCACGAAGACGAAGACCGCCCCCTGGGCGTCGACCGCTCCGGCCGGGGCACCGGCCTTCCGGCCCTCCTCGCGGTCACGGTGGAAGTTGCCGAGGGAGCGCCATTCGGTGACGGGACGGCCGCTCTGGTACTGGACGGCGTGCACGAAGTCCACGCCCGGCCCGTCGGGACCACGGCGCTCGCGCCGCCCGAGGAAGTACACGTACGCGTTGGCGCCCTGAACGACGGTCAGATCCGTCAGGTCCGCGACCGGTACGAAGTCCGGGCCGTCCCACCGGTCCCCGCCCGGGTTCCGCTCCGTCCAGCGCACCAGGCCGCCGTCCGTGCGGGCGTAGAGCGTGAGCCTGCCGTCCTTGCCGAGCGACATCCACCTGCCCCGCGGCACTCCGGTGACCCGGTGCTTCTCGGGCGACGGGGGGAGAAGGCGGGCGCCGCTCGCGGAGTCCGGTCCTCTTCTCCGCATGATCCGGGACGCCCTCTCCGCTTCACCAGTTCTTCATCGCACCCGCACAGGTCCGACACCATCATATGCTCAGCGCTCTGCCGCCCCGGCAGGCCACCGGCACTCCGCGCCCGGTCGCTCACCGGCTCGGGGACATGTGCGGTGCCGGGACGGGCCGGCCGCGGCGTCGGGACGAAGCGGTCAGAGCTCGCGCCACTGTTCGAAGCTCAGCCCCGGCCCGTCCGTCTGCCGCGCCACGCGCGGGACGCCGTCCGCACCGGTCACCGCCATCACCATCCGGCCCCGGGCATCGTGGATCAGGGCCGGAGTGGTCAGGCAGGGCATTCCGGTGTCGGACCACCAGACGCCGTCGCCCTCCTTCTCGGTCACCCCGACGCCGACGATCGCGCAGCCGTTCGCGCCGCGATGGGCCAGCACCGTGCAGTCGAGGCCGTCCAGGACCGTGCGGATCACAGCCGGCGCACCCCCGCCCGGCGCGCCGCCCAGCGGCACCGTCCCGGTGTCGGCGCGATAGGCCACGGCAGCGCCGGACGGATCGGTCCCGTAGTACGTGACGCGGCCGGGCGCGGTCTCCAGTGCGGCCGGCGAGCCGGGCGTCAGCGTGACGCCCAGACGCTCGGACCCGCCCCAGCGTCCACTGGGCTCGGCCTGCTCCCAGTGCAGCGCGCCCTCGTCCGTCGCGGCGAGGACCGTGACACATCCGGAGTCGAGCGCGACGACGGCGGGGTCACCCTTGATGTGCTTGCCGTGCAGGACGCCCCAGACACCCCACTTGCCGCCGGGCTTCTCCCGGAGCAGCCTCATGCCGCCGTTGCCGTCACGGACGACGATGTGCAGCTCGCCGGGCCGGCTGACGACGGCGACGGGCGCACCGAGACTGCCGCCCCGGTGGTCCTCCTTGTGCGGCGTGCCCAACGGGTGCCAGGCGGAAGGGGGGCGGCCCGTCTGGTACTGGATCGCGTGCACGATGTCGACGGTGACGGCGCCGTCGGCCGCGGTCCGTTCACGGCGGCCCACGAAGTGCACATACGCCTCGGCGTTCTGCGTCACGGACAGATGCGTGAGGGGCGGTGCCGGTACGACGTCCGGAGCGCCCCATCCAGGGCCTCCGGGACGGCTCTCGGTCCAGCGCCGCAGGCCGCCGTCGCCGGGGACGTAGGCGGTGAGCCTGCCGTCCTTCCCCCGGGTGAGCCAGATACCGCGCAAGGCCCCGGCTTCAGGCACGGCCTTCGAGGCCGCACGGGCATCCTGTCCGGACATGGTCTGTGATCACCTTCCGAGAACCGACTTCCGACGCCTCGTACAACGTTTCGAAGCTGTCACATCCTAAAGCCCCGGAACGGAGGCCTCCCCCGGGCCTCGTCGCCGTGCGGCCCCGCCGTCGCTCCCCCGCTCCGCCGTGTCACAGTCACGCCACAGACTGCGTACGTACACCAGAGCGACTGTCTATAGTTGCTCACTCATCAGCAAAACGCGGACCGGCTCCACCCCCCACCCGAGTCCCAGCCCATCACCTGCGCCCCGACCAGGCCACAAGTTGTGAGGACTCACTCAGGATGAGCCAAGACGCCATCACGCCCGGACACCAAAGCCCCCCGGAGAACCCCTCCCGCGGGCGCAAGCGTGTGCGGACACGGGGCCAGCGCATACGCCGGGCCATCCTGCTGTCCGTTCTGGTTCTCGTCATCGCGGCGGGCGGCACGGCCTACTGGCTGTACAGCCGCCTGGACGGGAACATCAAGGGCGTCGACATCGACAAGGCGCTGGGTGAGGACCGCCCCGAGAAGCTCCCGACCAGCGGACAGAACCTGCTGGTCCTCGGCTCGGACTCGCGTGCCGGTGCCGAGAACAAGGAACTGGGCGGCGGCGGCGCCGTCAGCGGGGCCCGCTCCGACACCGCGATGGTCGTCCACATACCCGAGGGCCGCAGCAAGGCCTTCGCCATCTCCATCCCCCGCGACACCCTGGTGACCCGGCCCGAGTGCACCAAGGCCGACGGTTCGACGGTGGACTCCGCGAACCGGGTGATGTTCAACTCCGTGTACTCCCAGATCGGCCCCGCCTGCGTGGTCAAGACGGTCGAGAAGATGTCCGGTGTGCGCATCGACCACTACCTGGAGATCAACTTCTCCGGGTTCAAGGGGCTCGTCGATGCCATAGGCGGCGTCACCGTCGACGTCCCCCAGGACATCCACGACACCTCCTCCGGGCTCGACCTCACCGCCGGGCCCCACAAGCTCGACGGCACCCAGTCCCTCGCCTACGTCCGTACCCGGCACGGCATCGGCGACGGCAGCGACCTCGGCCGCATCGGTCTCCAGCAGCAGTTCCTGTTCGCCCTCCTCAGCGAGGTCAAGAAGCAGGACCTGCTGGGCAGTCCGACCAGCGCCTACAAGATCGCCAACTCCGCGACCAAGTCGCTCACGACGGACGAGGGCCTCGCCTCGCTCAAGTCGCTGACCGAGTTCGCCCGTTCGATGAACGGCGTCGACCCGGCCTCGATGGAGACCATCATGCTCCCCGTCGCCTACGACAAGATCGACCCGAACCGGGTGATCGCCGCGCAGCCGCAGGCCGGCACGCTCTGGAAGGCGATCCGCGAGGACGCCACGATCCCCGAGTCCGCCAAGAAGTCCCCCGCCACCGGCGGCTGACGCGACCGCGGACACACCGGCCCCGCCGGCCCGGAAGGGCGGGCGGGGCCGTCTGCGTCACACCCGGGTCCGGTTCACCCGGCTGTGCCCGCGTCCGTACGCGAAGTAGATGATCACGCCGATGACCATCCAGATGCCGAACCGCAGCCAGGTCTCCGCCGGCAGGTTGAGCATCAGCCAGACCGACGCGGCCACCGACAGGATCGGGATCAGCGGGACCCACGGCGTACGGAACGCCCGGTGCAGGTCGGGGCGGGTGCGGCGCAGGACGATGACGCCGAGGGCGACGACCACGAAGGCGAACAGCGTGCCGATGTTCACCAGCGTCGCGAGCTCGTTGATGCTGGTGAAGCCCGCGATGATCGCGATGAGCACGCCCAGCAGGATCGTCGGACGGTACGGGGTGCGAAAGCGCGGGTGCGTCTTCGAGAAGAACCGCGGGAGCAGACCGTCACGGCTCATCGCGAAGAACACCCGGGTCTGCCCCAGCAGCAGGATCATGCAGACCGTCGTGAGGCCGACGGCGGCGCCGAAGCTGATGACGCCGGCGTAGAAGGGGTGTCCGACGGCCTTGAAGGCGTCGGCGAGCGGGGCGCTCACGGAAAGCTCGGTGTAATGCTGCATTCCGGTGACGACGATCGATACGGCTACGTAGAGCACCGTGCAGATCAGCAGCGAGGCCAGGATGCCGCGCGGCATGTCCCGCTGCGGGACCTTGGTCTCCTCGGCGGCCGTGGCCACGACGTCGAAGCCGATGAAGGCGAAGAAGACGACGGAGGCGGCGGTGAAGATCCCCATGACGCCGAAGTTCGTGGGCTCGTAGCCGAAGATCAGCTGCACCAGCGGGGCGTCCAGGCCCGATCCGGACGGCTGCGGCTGGGCATCGGGGATGAAGGGCGAGTAGTTCGCGGTGTCGATGAAGAAGAGCCCCGCGATGATCACGATCAGGACCACGGCCACCTTGATGGCGACCACCACCGTCGTGACCCGCGCGGAGAGCTTCATGCCCAGCACCAGGATGACGGTCAGCACCAGCACCAGGACGAAGGCGAGGAGGTCGAAGCCGAAGCCGTCCGCCACATCGGGGCCGGAGAGCGCGTCGGGCAGATGCCAGCCGGCGTTGTCCAGCAGTGAGCGGACGTAGCCGGACCAGCCGACCGCCACCACCGCCGTGCCCAGCGCGAACTCCAGGACCAGGTCCCAGCCGATGATCCAGGCCACCAGCTCGCCGAGGGAGGCGTAGGAGAACGTGTACGCCGAACCGGCCACGGGGACCGTGGAGGCGAACTCCGCGTAACAGAGCGCGGCAAGCGCGCAGACGACGCCCGCGACCACGAAGGCCAGGGCGGTGGCCGGCCCCGCGGTCTCCTTGGCCACCTTGCCGGTGAGCACGAAGATGCCGGTGCCGATGACGACGCCCACCCCGAACACCGTGAGGTCCACGGCGGAGAGGGACTTCTTGAGGGCGTGCTCCGGCTCCTCGGTGTCGCGGATCGACTGTTCGACCGTCTTGGTTCTGAACAGTCCGTCTCCGCTGGGGGGCAGGTCCTGCTGGGTGCTCACCGGCGTACCTCCACGCACTCGTCGTGCCCGCCATGATTCGGACCCGGCGGCCCCCCGGCCGCCCGCAGCACGCCGCGCACGGCGGTATTTCACGCGAATGGGCCGGTCGGACCACCCGTACAGGGTGGGCGACCGGCCCAATCGGAGTGCGTCGGTGCGCGGGTCAGTCCCGGACCGGCTCCGCCACGGAGCGGCTCTCGGCGTCCGTGTCGTAGCGGCCGTCGAGCCTGGCGATCAGGCCGGTGACCTGACGGGCGATGTCCGGCGCGGTCAGCCCGATCTCGGCCATGACCTCCTTGCGGGAGGCGTGGTCGAGGAAGACCGGCGGAATGCCGAAGTCCCGCAGCGGTACGTCGACGTCGGCGTCGCGCAGCGCCTGGGCGACGGCGGAGCCGACACCGCCGGCCCTGCTGTTGTCCTCGACGGTGACGACGACCCGGTGCTTCGCCGCGAGCGGGGCCATGGCCTCGTCCACGGGCTTGACCCAGCGCGGGTCCACGACGGTGGTCGAGATGCCCTGGGCGTCGAGCAGGTCGGCGATCTCCAGGCACATCGGGGCGAGCGCCCCGATGGAGACGAGCAGGACGTCCGGCCGGGCGGCGGCCGGCTCGCGGAGCACGTCCATGCCGCCGACCGTGCCGACGGCCTTGACCGACGGACCGACCGCGCCCTTGGAGAAGCGGACCACCGTCGGCGCGTCGTCGACCTCGACGGCCTCGCGCAGCTGGGCGCGGACCTGGTCGGCGTCGCGCGGGGCGGCGATCCGCAGCGACGGCACGCACTGCAGGATCGACATGTCCCACATGCCGTTGTGCGAGGCGCCGTCCGTACCGGTGACCCCGGCCCGGTCCAGGACGAACGTCACACCGCACTTGTGCAGGGCGACGTCCATCAGGACCTGGTCGAAGGCGCGGTTGAGGAAGGTGGCGTACACCGCGAAGACCGGGTGCAGACCGCCGGTGGCGAGGCCCGCCGCGGAGACCGCGCCGTGCTGCTCGGCGATGCCGACATCGTAGATCCGGTCCGGGAAGGCCTTCTCGAACTTGGTCAGGCCGACCGGCTGGAGCATGGCCGCGGTGATCGCGACGATGTCCTCGCGCTCCTTGCCGAGCTTGACCATCTCCTCGCCGAAGACGGAGGTCCAGTCCAGGCCGGAGGTCGCGACGGGGAGGCCCGTGTCGGGGTGAATCTTGCCGACGGCGTGGAAGCGGTCGGCCTCGTCGAGCAGCGCCGGGGTGTAACCGCGGCCCTTCTCCGTGAGGCAGTGCACGATGACGGGCCCGCCGAAGCGCTTGGCGCGCTGGAGCGCGGACTCCAGGGCCTCCAGGTCGTGACCGTCGATCGGGCCCACGTACTTCAGTCCGAGGTCCTCGAACATGCCCTGCGGGGCGATGAAGTCCTTCAGGCCCTTCTTGGCGCCGTGCAGCGTCTCGTAGAGCGGCTTCCCGACGACGGGTGTGCGCTCCAGGAGGTCCTTGCCGCGGGCCAGGAAGCGCTCGTAGCCGTCCGTGGTGCGCAGGGTCGCGAGGTGGTTGGCCAGGCCGCCGATGGTCGGGGCGTAGGAGCGCTCGTTGTCGTTGACGACGATGACGAGCGGGCGGTCCTTGGCGGCGGCGATGTTGTTCAGCGCCTCCCAGGCCATGCCGCCGGTGAGAGCCCCGTCACCGATGACAGCGACGACGTGGTCGTCCTTGCCCAGCACCTCGTTCGCCTTGGCGAGGCCGTCGGCCCAGCCGAGCACGGTGGAGGCGTGCGAGTTCTCGATGACGTCGTGCGCGGACTCGGCACGTGAGGGGTAGCCGGAGAGGCCGCCCTTGCTCTTGAGCTTCGAGAAGTCCTGGCGGCCGGTGAGGAGCTTGTGCACATAGCTCTGGTGGCCGGTGTCGAAGAGGACCTTGTCCTTCGGCGAGTCGAAGACCCGGTGCAGGGCGATGGTCAGCTCGACCACGCCGAGGTTGGGCCCGAGGTGTCCGCCGGTCTTGGAGACGGCGTCGACGAGGAACGTCCGGATCTCTTCGGCGAGCTGCTCCAGCTGCTCGGGGGTGAGCCGGTCCAGGTCACGCGGTCCGTCGATGCGGGCCAGCAGATCCCATCCGTCGCCCGTCACCGCCTGACGCGCTTCGCGCGGCTGTGTCACCGTGCCTCCTTGCGATTGTGCTGGTCGAGCATGCCGATCCGATGAGTCTAATGTTCCGTTCGCCGCATCGGGCGTCGGGCGGGGGTGTGCTGCCCCACCCGGTGCCCGAACGCGACCGTGCCCGGCGCCCTGGAAGGGCGCCGGGCACGGTCCTGACCGCTCCGGACGAGGGGTGGTGCCAGGGCCTCGCTCCCTGATCCGGTCTGATCCGGAGATCCTAGGCGCGGCCTGCGGTCTTCTGGGTCTTGCGCGAGACCGAGTCGATGATCACGGCGATGAGGAGTACTCCACCGGTGATCATGTACTGGATCGCGTTCGACGACAGGTTCATCTGGTTGAGGCCCTGGACGATCGACTGGATGACCAGGATGCCCAGCAGCGCGGACCAGACCTTGCCGCGTCCGCCGAACAGGGACGTACCACCGATGACGGCTGCGGCGATGCACATCATGAGCTGGTTGCCGCCGCCGAGCGAGCGGTCGGCGCCGCCGGTCGCGGAGGCGAGGAAGAGACCGCCGACCGCACCGAGCGTGCCGGAGATCATGAACACCGAGATGCGGATCCAGGACACGTTGATACCGGCACGGCGCGCTGCCTCGATGCCACCGCCGACCGCGAAGATCTGACGGCCGTAGGTGGTGCGGCGCAGGACGAAGTCGGTGAAAACCAGGATCGCGAGGAAGATCACCAGGGAGAGCGGGAGGCCCTGCTCCTGGTTGAAGGCGTACGCCGCGAGGAGGGAGAGGATCGCGAGCAGCACGGTGCGCAGGATGATCTCGCTCTGCGGGCGGTGCGGCAGCTCCGCGGCCTTGCGGCGACGGGCGTCGCGCAACTGCGCGAGGTAGAAGGCCACGATCACGAAGACGGCGAGACCGTAGGCGGCGGCGACGTCGGCGAAGTAGTAGCTGGTCAGGTCGCGGACGAAGCTGCCGAGCGGGGTGGTGATGGTGGACTTCTCGCCCATCACCCAGGTCTGCAGACCGGCCCAGCCCAGGAAGCCCGCCAGGGTCACGACGAACGCGGGCACGCCGATCTTGGCGAAGACGATGCCGTGGAAGGCGCCGATGACCGTGCCGGACAGGATGCCGACCACGATGGCCAGGGAGTCGGGTATGTCCGTGCCGACCACGGCCCACATCGCACCCGCGAGACCCGCGACGGAACCTACCGCGAGGTCGATCTCGCCGAGCAGCAGGACGAAGACGATACCCACGGCCATGATGCCGGGGCCCGCCGCGTACAGCGTGATCTGGTCGAGGTTGTACGAGGTGAGGAAGTTGCCGGTCTCGAGCTGGAAGACGATCCCGATGACGATCAGGCCCACCACGACGGGCAGCGAGCCGATCTCGCCCGAGCGCACCTTGCGCTTGAACTCGGTCCAGTAGCCCTTGAAGCCCTGCTCACGGATGAGCAGGCGGGGGTCGACGACCCTGACCGCGCCGGCCGCGGCGGCGGGGGCCTCGGTGGGCTCTGCCTGGGCCGGGACCTTGGCCGAAGTCTTGTTGATGTTGCTCACTTGGATGCCTCCGCGCTGCGGGACTTGCGGCGGGTCACGGCGTTGTCCGTGGCTCCCGTGATCGCGGCGATGATTTCTTCGTGGCTGGTCGTCGCCACAGGGAAGATGCCGTTGTTGTGGCCGAGCCGCAGCACGGCGACCTTGTCGGCGACAGCCTTCACATCGGCCATGTTGTGGCTGATGAGGATGACGCCGAGGTTCTGCTCGCGCAGCCGCTCCACCAGGTCGAGGACCTGTGCGGTCTGCTCGACGCCGAGGGCCGCGGTGGGCTCGTCCAGGATCACGATCTTGGGGTTGCCGACCAGGGCGCGGGCGATGGCCACGACCTGGCGCTGGCCTCCGGAGAGCGCGGCGACCGGGATACGGACGCTGGGAATGCGGATGGAGAGCGTGGACAGGAGGTCCTGGGCCCGCTTCTCCATGGCGACCTCGTCGAGGACGCCGCCCTTCTTGATCTCGCGCCCGAGGAAGAGGTTGGCGACGACGTCCAGGTTGTCGCAGAGCGCGAGGTCCTGGTAGACGGTCGCGACGCCGAGGTTCTGGGCGTCGTGCGGACGGTTGATGTCCACCTTCGCGCCCTCCCACTCGATGACGCCCTCATCGATGGGGTGCACGCCGGCGATCGTCTTGACCAGCGTGGACTTTCCGGCTCCGTTGTCGCCGACCAGGGCGACCACTTCTCCGGCATGGACTTCGAGATCGACACCGGAGAGGACCTGGACCGCTCCGAATCGCTTGAAGACTCCACGCAACGCCAGCACGGGCGTCTGTGACACGTGAACCATCTCCTTCGCCGCCTGACCGGCGGGGATGTGCCGCCTGACCGGCGGAGACGCCGCGCCACGAGGGGCAGCGTCGACGTACGGAAGTACTGGGGGAAGAGTTGTCCGGCACCCGGCCGGCAGCGGGGTGTGAGCCGGTCGGGGCCGGACGGTCATGGGGGCGGGCGGACTCCGCCGTACGGAGCGGATCAGACCCGCACGCGCCAGGGCCTGTCGGCCCTGGCGCGAGGAGGTACTACTTGATGCCCAGCGCGGTGCACTTGGCGGCGATGTCCTTGACGCAGACATCGGCCACCTTGTAGATGCCGTCCTTGATCACGGTGGACTGGATGTTGTCCTTGTTCACCACGGTCGGCTCGAGCAGCGTGGAGGGAACACCGTCCGTCTCGCCCTGGGCGCCGATGTCCTTGCCCTGGAGCAGGTTGACGGCGAACTGGGCGGCCGCCGGGGCGAGCTGCTTCGGCGACTTGTAGATCGTGAAGGTCTGCGTACCGGCGATGATCCGCTGGATACCGGGGAGCTCGGCGTCCTGGCCACCCACCGGGATGTCCTTGATGCCGGCGTTGTCCAGGGACGTGATGATGCCGCCGGCCATGCCGTCGTTGGCGGAGTAGACCGCGTTGATCTTGCCCTTGCCGACCGAGGAGATGGCGGCGGTCATCTTCTCGCCGGCGATCTTCGGGTCCCACTCGCCCGACGCCTCGTAGGCGATCTTGATCTTGCCGTCGAGGGACGCGTGGGCGCCCTTCTTGAACAGACCGGCGTTCGGGTCCTTCTCGTCACCGTTGATCATGACGAGGTTGGCGCCGGCGGCCTTGGAGCCGAGGGCGTCGAGAACGGCCTGGCCCTGGAGCTTGCCGATCTTCTCGTTGTCGTGGCTGACGTAGGCGTCGGCACCGACGATGGCGCGGTCGTACGCGACGACCTTGACGCCCTTCTTGTGCGCGTCGGCGACCCACGCGGCGGACTTCTCGGCGTCGACCGAGGAGATCGCGATGACCTTGATGCCGTCGGCTATCTGCTGCTCGAACTGCTGCTTCTGCTGGCCGACGTCACCCGCCGCGTTGTTGTAGACAACCTCGCAGTCCGCGCAGTCCTTCTTGACGGCCTCGATGAACAGCGGCTTGTCGAGCGTCTCGTAACGGGCGGTCTTGTTCTCCGGGAGCAGCAGACCGATCTTGGTCTTGCTGCCCGAGTCCGCCGAGTCCTTCTTGTCGTCGCCCGCCTTGCCACAGGCGGCAAGGGATACGGCCATCGAAACTGCGGCCGTGCCTATGACGATGCGTCGCGTCATTGCGTTCATTGCGGGTGTGCCTCCCTGACGAGGCCGCAGCGTTGCGGCCGAGGTGGATTGGAGTCAACTCGGCCGCAGGCGTGGCGTCAAGGAGTAAATTCTTAACGAGATGACAACGGTGCCATTCGTTATCTAAGTGAAGGCAGGGGTCGCTGTCGGGAGAGTGCTTTCCAACAGGGACGAATCGCCCATCTCATTCAGGACGAGGGCCAGTGCGCCCAGCACCTCCGCCCGTCCGCCGAGAGCCCCGGGCAGCACCGAGAGCTGCCGTGCGGCGCTGGGGATGGCGTAGCGCGACACGGAGTCGCGGATGGGCCCCAGGACCAGCTCGCCCGCCTCCGCGAGCGAGCCGCCGAGCACGACCCGGCTCGGGTTGAGCAGATTGCAGAGGTTGGCCACCCCGCTGCCGATGTGCCGCCCCACGTCGCCGATCACCCGGCGGCACCCCGGGTCGCCCTCACGGGCCAGCTGCACCACCCGCTCCATGGTCAGATCGGGCCCGTGGCTGGGCTGGAGCAGGGGCAGGACGTACCGTGCGGCCGTGAAGGTCTCCAGGCACCCGCGGTTGCCGCAACGGCAGACGGGGCCCGATTCGTCGAGCGTGATGTGGCCGATCTCGCCGGCCGTGCCGCCGGGACCCCGGTAGATGTGCCCGTCGATCACCAGACCGGCGCCGACGCCGCTCGCGACCTTGATGTACGCGAGATCCCGGACCCCCCGGCCGCTCCCCCACACCAGCTCGCCCAGCGCCCCGAGGTTCGCGTCGTTGTCGACGTACACCGGCACGCCCAGGCGTCCGGCGAGCTCCTCGCTGGGGTTGATGCCCGTCCAGCCCGGCAGGATCGACGTGGAGCCCAGCGTGCCGGACTCGACGTCGATCGGGCCGGGAACACCGAGCCCCACCCCGATGACCTTGCCCGGGCTGATCCCGGTGGTCTCGATCAGCCGGTTGACCAGCTGTTCCGCCCGTCCGAAGCCCTCGGCGGACGAGGCGTCCACGTCCAGCGGCTCGGACTCCTCCGCGAGCACTTGGTGGGCCAGGTTGCCGACCGCGACCCGAAGGTGCGTGTGTCCGAAGTCGACGCCGATGACGATGCCCGCGTCCCCGCTGAGCGAGACGCTGCGGGCCCGGCGGCCGCCGGCCGAGGTGGGGGTCACCTCGACGGTGCCGCCCTCCTTCAGTTCGCGAACGATATTGGAGACGGTGGCCGCGGAGAGGCCCGTACTCCTGGCGATCTCCGCCTGGGTGAGCGAGCCCGCCATACGTACGGCGCGCACGACCCGCTCAAGGTTGGCGCGATGCAGAGATGTCTGCGACCCCGGAGTCTCCATCGACTCTCTCACTCCTGCCATATTCTCCAACATGTGAACTCTAAGCTGAGCGTTTTGGGGTACCCCCCGTCAAGACCTTGAGCAGTCGAAGCCTCGGATGAGCACCGAACCCTCGCTCGGCACGCTCCACGAACTCCCCCGTACACAGACGAACCGCCCGCCGGCAGGGCTGCCGGAGGGCGGTTCGGTGGTTCCGTGAGGAAGTGCTCGGGCTATTACTTCACCGCTCCCGCGGTCAGACCGGCCACGACCTGGCGCTGGAAGACGATGTAGGCCGCGAGGACCGGGAGCATCGCCATCACCAGACCGGCGAAGAGACCGGACCAGTCGCCCTTGTAGCCCTGGCTGTTGGCCAGTTCGACGAGTCCCTGGGAGAGCACCCGGTGGTCGGGGTCGCTGTTCAGCACCGTGGGCAGCATGTACTGGTTCCACTGCCCGAGGAAGTTGAAGATGCCGACGCTGATCAGACCGGGCTTCGCCATGGGCAGCATCACCTGGAAGAACGTCCGGGTGTGCGAGGCCCCGTCGAGCATCGCCGCCTCCGCCACGGAGCCCGGCAGCGTCCTGAAGAAGGAGGTGAGGAAGAAGACGGTGAACGGCAGCGAGTAGGCGATGTAGACCAGGATCAGCCCGTGCGTCGTGTTCAGGAGTCCCATGTTGTTCATCACGAAGAACAGCGGGACCAGCGCCAGGATGATCGGGAAGCTCATCCCGCCGATGAACAGGTAGTACACGAAGCGGTTGCCCGGGAAGTCGAACCGGGCCAGCACGTACGCCGCCATCGAGCCGAGCAGCAGCGTGCCGATGAGCGAACCGCCCACCACCACGACCGTGTTCAAGAAGTATTCGCTCATGTGCGCCTGACCCCAGGCGCGTGACCAGTTCTCGAAGTGGAGCTTGTCCGGCAGCGCCCACGGTGTCGACAGGATCGAGTCGTCGGTCTTGAACGAGGTCATGATCGCCCAGAGCAGCGGCATGACCACCAGGACCGCCCAGATGATCAGCACACCGTGCGAGAAGACGTTGAGGACCTTGCCCTCGCTGCTCTTCTCCTTGCCGCCGCCCGGTGCGGGCGACTTGGACACGGGGCCGGGCTCCGTCACCGTGACCACGGGTGGGGTTTCAGTGGTCTTCACGCGTGGTCACCTCGTACTGTCGTGCCGGCCGCCGGGGCCGGGCTGTTGTGCGTGCCGGGGATCCGGGCAGCGTGTCCCGGGAGGCGCGGCATCAGAACTCCAGCCGCTCGCGCCGGCCCAGCCGCATCACGATGGCCGCGAACACCATGGTGACGATGAGCAGCCCGACACCGATCGTGGTCGCGTATCCGGCCTGACCGTCGCGGAACGCCGTCTGGTAGACGTACAGCGGCAGGACCGAGGTCGCGTAGTCGGGACCACCGGGGCCGACGGTCATGACCTGTACGGCCGTGAACGCCTCGACCCCGAGCGCCAGGATGCCCATGTAGACCCACCCCGACTGCACGGTGTCCCAGAGCAGCGGCAGGGTGATCTTGAAGAACGTCGTGACGCGGCTGGCCCCGTCCAGGAGTGCCGCCTCGTAGAAGTCCTTCGGGATGGACGCCATTCCGGCGGAGAAGAGGACGACGAAGAATCCGACCGTCGACCAGACCAGCACCACCATGACGCAGATGAGTGCCAGATTCGGGTCACCCAGCCAGTCCGGCTGGATGGAGTCGAGCCCGATTCCCGCGAGCGCCGAATTCAGCATTCCACTGCGCGGGTTGTACGCGAACTGGAACAGCAGGGCGACGATGACGATCGAAAGCACCTGCGGGAAGAAATAGGCGATCTTGTAGAACCCCGAGCCCCGCACGCCGGAGACCGCGGCGTTCTTGCGCCGACGGCCTCCGACATTGAGCATGAAGGCGAAGAAGAGCGCGAGGCCCAGCGTCACCAACGGCAGCAGCAGCACGAGCAGCACGCTGTGCTGCAGCGACTTCCAGAAAATGTCGTCCTTGAGCATCCTCGTGTAGTTGTCGAGGCCGACCATCTTGAAGTCCGGGCTCAGGCCGGTCCAGTCCGTGAACGAGTAGTAGATGGACTGGATGAACGGCCAGATGACGAAGACCGCGTACAACGCCAGTGGGGCTACCAGGAACCCCACAATGAACCGGTACTTGCCGTGCTGCATCGTTTACCGACCCCGATCTTTCCGCGGGTGCCGCCGTTGGTGACGGGTACTCACTAGTGCTTGTAGTGCTTGATGGACTGGTCCTTGGCCGCGGCGTCCGCGTAGGCCTGGATCTTCTTGATGGCCTCGGCGGGCGTCAGACGCCCGGCCATCATCTCGCCGATGCCGGCGGTGCCGATCTGCTCCTTCTGGAGCTTCACGTACCAGTCCTGCATGCGCGGGTTCACCACGTTGTCGCCGGCCTTCTTCAGCGCGTCGACACCGGCCTGCATGGCCGTGGACAGGGTCAGGCCGTCGGTGCCGCCGTTGAAGGCGCTCAGGGACTTGACCTGCTTGGTGAAGTTCTTCGAGGACTCCTCGGAGAGCATGATGCGCAGCTGCTCCATGCCGCCCTGCGGGTTCTTCGCCTTCGCCGGGACGACGAAGGGCTCGCCGCCGGACGCCCAGATGGTGCCGAAGGGCAGCTTGTCCGACGAGTCCAGGCTGGAGGGGGCCGAGACCATCATCTTGAAGTCCTTGGGCGTGGTCGGCGCCGCCTCGTTCTCCACCCACGAACCGTTCGGGATGAAGAGCGCCTTGCCCTTGGTCCACTCGGTCTGCGACTGGATGTGGGTCAGGCCCGGGGTGCCCTTGAGGATGTACCCCTTCTTGTACAGCTCGTAGTACGCCTCGAACGCCGCCTTGACCGCGGGGTCCTTCCAGGCGTTCGGCTCCAGGTTGTCGATCTTGTCGAGAACCTCCCGGCCACCGATCTTGCCGATGAACGGGTAGAGCGAGAACGGCAGGTAGTACGGGTACTTGCCCGGGTACGTCCAGCCGGCGATGCCCTTCTTCTTCGCCTTCTCACACAGGGCGAGCATGGCATCCCAGTCCTCGGGATACTCGGCGTCCAGCTTCTCCAGGTTGGTCTGCGAGTACCAGACGCCGTACACGGTGTACGCGTAGTACATGATCCAGACCGGGTCGCCGTCGAACTGACCCATCTCCAGGACACCCGGGCGCAGCGTGTCGCGGACCTTCTTGCTCGGGTCGTCGATGGACGGGGCGTCCATCAGCGGCGTCAGGTCCATCAGCTGCTTCTTGCCGACGAGGACACCCATGTCCATCTGCTCGGCACCGGAGTTGTCGATCAGGTCCGGCGGGGTGCCGCCGTTGAAGCGCGGCTGCAGCTGCGACTGGATCTTCTGCGTCGCGGAGTGCTTGACCTTGGCCTTCGGGAAGGCCGCGGTGTACTTCTTCTCGGCGTCGATCGCGTACTGCTGACCGAAGCCGCCGTCGAAGATGACCACGTCGAGCGCGGCCGTCTCGTTGACGCCCAGCGGGTTCTTCGCGCTGGTCTTGCCCTTCTCGACCTGCTTGTCGCCGCCGTCGTCGCTGCTCGCGCAGGCAGACAGGAAGCTCATCGTCGGGATGGTGATCAGACCGAGTGCGGCAGAACGCTTGATCACATCGCGACGGCCAAGGCCCTCATTCTTGTGGCCCGAGGTGGATCCCATGCTCAAGTCCTCGCCTTCTCCAGGACTCAGGCGGTGTGTACCGGTCGCCCGTCGATATCGCCTCAGGCGAAGGGCCCCGCCACCGCGGTCAGTTGCGCTTGGGTGGTGCAGATTTCTGGCTGGTCGATGCAGTGGGGGGCGCGAGGATACCGAACAGCCGGCGCACCTGTGGTGCCCCGTTGTCCCGCCCCCGTGTCTCCCCTTGCCGCACAGTTGGAAAGAAGCTGTGCAGACGCCGACAGGTATAGTCCACTTGTCGCCAACTGAGCAAGATCGAATGCAGGTTTGGACGGCAGTCTTTCCCGAGTTGAGACCTCGCGGATACCTCGGCACCGCACGGCCTCCTTCGGATGTAACGATTTCCGCATTCCGGTCGATTCGAACACGGCCTCTGATCCAACACCCTTGACACCAGCAGCCACTTCACTCCCTACTGGTTCCTGCGTCCCCCTATGACAACGTTGTCCAAGCGCACTTCCTCGGGAGGAATGGCTCGGCATGCAGCCCCGACATGGTTCTCGCAAGAGACAAAGCAGCACGGCCGCGCTGATAGCGGCCTCACTCGTCCTGCTCGTGACAGCCCCCACCGCTGCCGCGGCCACCTCGGCCGCGAAGGGCCAGAAGCCCGCCGGCGAACGGACCTTCAGCTCGTCTTTCGAGGCAGACGAAAAGCAGCCGGACTGGCGCAATACCGTTGAAGAAGGCCCCGACGGCAAGAAGCGGGCATCGGGTATCGACGGCGGCTTCTCCGCCGGAATACCGGGCAATGTGACCGACAAGGTCACAGACGTCCGCGCCAGCGACGAGAACACCGGCGGCGGCGAGGTGAAGGAAAACCTCATCGACGGCGAATCGGGTACGAAGTGGCTGTCCTTCGAGCCCACCGCCTGGGCCGAGTTCGACCTGATCGAGCCGGTCAAGGTCGTGACGTACGCGCTGACCTCCGCCGACGACCACGACGAGCGGGACCCCAAGGACTGGACCCTTCAGGGCTCCGAGGACGGCAAGACCTGGACGGACCTGGACACCCGGACCGGCCAGACCTTCAGCGAGCGCTTCCAGACCAAGTCGTACGACTTCACGGCGGACAAGGCCTACCAGCACTTCCGCCTGGACATCACGAAGAACAACGGCGCCTCAGACGCGACCCAGCTCGCCGACGTCCAGTTCTCCGACGGGGACACCTCCGCCCCCGCCCCCGACGACATGCGCAGCCAGATCGACCGCGGCCCGTCGGGCTCCCCCACCGCCAAGGCCGGCGCGGGCTTCACCGGAAAGAAGGCCCTGCGGTACGCGGGCACGCACAAGGCCGACGGCCGGGCGTACTCGTACAACAAGATCTTCGACGTCAACACGGCCGTCACCCGGGACACCGAACTTTCCTACCTGGTGTACCCCCAGATGGGCGAGACGGACCTGTCCTACCCGGCCACGCACGTCGCGGTGGACCTGGCGTTCACGGACGGCACGTACCTGAGCGATCTGCACGCCACCGACTCCAACGGCGGGCTGCTGACCCCCGGGGGCCAGGCGGACGCCAAGCGGCTGTACGTCAACCAGTGGAACAAGGTCGACGCGCGGATCGGCACGGTCGCGGCGGGCAAGACCGTCGACCGGATCCTGGTCGCCTACGACTCCCCCAAGGGTCCGGCGAAGTTCCAGGGCTGGATCGACGACCTGAAGATCGCTCCCAAGGCCCCGGAGAAGCGCAAGGCGCACCTCTCGGACTACGCGTCGACCGTCCGCGGCACCAATTCCAGCGGCGGCTTCTCGCGGGGCAACAACTTCCCCGCCACCGCGGTCCCCAACGGCTTCAACTTCTGGACGCCGGTCACCAACGCCGGATCGACCAGCTGGCTGTACGACTACGCGCGCGGCAACAACGACGACAACCTGCCCACCCTGCAGGCCTTCAGCGCCAGTCATGAGCCGAGCCCCTGGATGGGCGACCGGCAGACCTTCCAGCTGATGCCGTCGGCGGCCTCCGGCACCCCGGACGCCTCGCGCACGGCCCGCGCACTGCCGTTCAAGCACGAGAACGAGACGGCCAGGCCCCACTACTACGGGGTGACGTTCGAGAACGGCCTCAAGGCCGAGATGACGCCGACGGACCACGCGGCACGGATGCGCTTCACCTACCCCGGTGACGACGCGAGCATGGTCTTCGACAACGTCTCCAACGACGGCGGGCTCACCCTCGACCCGAAGACGAGTTCCTTCACCGGCTTCTCCGACGTGAAGAGCGGCGGCTCGACCGGCGCCACCCGGCTCTTCGTCTACGGCGTCTTCGACGCGCCCGTCACCGGCAGCGGCAAGCTCTCCGGCGGCGGCGGTGACGACGTGACCGGCTACCTGCGCTTCGACGCGGGCAAGGACCGCACCGTCAACCTGCGGCTCGCGACCTCGCTGATCAGCATCGACCAGGCGAAGCAGAACCTCGCCGCCGAGATCCCCGCCTCGCGCTCCTTCGACAGGGTCGAGGACAAGGCGCAGGACGCCTGGGACGGCCTGCTGGGCAAGATCGAGGTCGAGGGCGCGACCGCCGACCAGCTGACCACGCTCTACTCCAGCATGTACCGGCTCTACCTCTACCCGAACTCGGGCTTCGAGAAGGTCGGCGGCAAGGACCAGTACGCCTCCCCGTTCTCTCCGCAGGTCGGCTCGGACACCCCGACGCACACCGGCGCGAAGATCGTCGACGGGAAGGTGTACGTCAACAACGGCTTCTGGGACACCTACCGGACGACGTGGCCGGCGTACTCCTTCCTCACGCCGAAGAAGGCCGGTGAGATGGTCGACGGCTTCGTCCAGCAGTACAAGGACGGCGGCTGGATCTCCCGCTGGTCCTCGCCGGGCTACTCGGACCTGATGACGGGCACCTCCTCGGACGTCGCGTTCGCGGACGCGTACGTCAAGGGCGTGAAGTTCGACGCGGAGGCGGCGTACGACGCGGCCCTGAAGAACGCCACCGTGGTCCCGCCGTCCTCGGGCGTCGGCCGCAAGGGCATGGAGACGTCCCCGTTCGTCGGCTACGCGAACACCGCCACGCACGAGGGCATGTCCTGGTCGATGGAGGGCTACGTCAACGACTACGGCATCGCGCAGATGGGCCAGGCGCTCTACGAGAAGACGCACAAGCAGCGCTACAAGGACGAGTCCGAGTACTTCATGAACCGGGCCCGCAACTACGTCGAGCTGTTCGACGACAAGGCCGGCTTCTTCCAGGGCAAGGACGCCAAGGGTGACTGGCGCCTCCCGTCCGACCAGTACGACCCCCGCGTCTGGGGCTACGACTACACGGAGACCAACGGCTGGGGCTACGCCTTCACCGCTCCGCAGGACAGCAAGGGCCTCGCCAACCTGTACGGCGGCCGGGACGGTCTCGCCAAGAAGCTGGACACGTACTTCTCCACCCCCGAGACGGCGGGCCCCGAGTTCGTCGGCTCGTACGGCGGCGTCATCCACGAGATGACGGAGGCCCGTGACGTACGGATGGGCCAGTACGGCCACAGCAACCAGGTCGCGCACCACGTCACATACATGTACGACGCGGCCTCGCAGCCGTACAAGACGCAGGAGAAGGTCCGCGAGGTCCTCGGCCGCCTGTACACAGGCAGCGAGATCGGCCAGGGCTACCACGGCGACGAGGACAACGGCGAGCAGTCGGCCTGGTTCCTCTTCTCCTCCCTGGGCTTCTACCCGCTGGTGATGGGCAGTGGCGAGTACGCGATCGGCTCCCCGCTGTTCACCAAGACCACGGTGCACCTGGAGAACGGCCACGACCTGGTCGTCAAGGCGCCGAAGAACAGCGCGAAGAACATCTACGTCCAGGGCCTGAAGGTCAACGGCAAGAAGTGGACCTCCACCTCGCTGCCGCACGACCTGCTGGCCAAGGGCGGGGTGCTGGAGTTCGACATGGGCTCCGAGCCGTCCGCCTGGGGCACCGGCAAGGACGCCGCCCCGGTCTCCATCACCAAGGACGACGAGGTGCCGTCGCCGAAGAAGGACGTGCTGAAGGGCGAGGGCGCGCTCTTCGACAACACCTCGGCCACCACGGCCACCGCCGCCACGGTGGAGCTGCCGGTCCCCTCGGCGACGAACGCGGCGCAGTACACGCTGACGTCGGGCGAGGCGGCCAAGGCCCCGAGTGGCTGGACACTGCAGGGCTCGTCGGACGGCACGACGTGGAAGGACCTCGACAAGCGGTCCGGACAGTCCTTCGCCTGGGACAAGCAGACGAGGGTGTTCAGCGTGACCGCGCGCGGTGCGTACGCGCACTACCGGCTGGTGCTCGACGCCGAGGCGACGCTCGCGGAGGTGGAGCTGATCTCCTGACCTGACGGTCCATACGTCCGGTCCCGTCGGGGGCGGGCCGCCCGCACACGCGGGCGGTCCGCCCCCGACGTCGTGATGCCGAGGCCGAGGCCGATGGCGGGGTGCCGGGGTCTACGGCGGGGCGCCGGGGCGATGGCGGGGCGCCGGGGCCGACCGGGCCGAAATTGGTCTACACCAAGTTTCCCCCATTTTCGGCCCGCACCCTTGACCCGGCGCATTGGTCCAGTCCAATCTCGCGGATGTATCGCCACGTGGCATGAACACTTAAAGCGCTTCCGAGATCCGGCCCGCCGCTCGGAGACGTCGCGGCGCCGTCCCGGCAACCGCGACGTCACGCGGGGAGATCTCGGTCGCACCGGCTCCCCGCACCCACGGAGGTAGAACCATGCCCGCAAGCCCAGTCGGTTCAGGGGCCGCGAAGGTCCGCGGCCCGGCAGCACGAGCACGGCGCAACGGGGCCCTGGCCGTCGCCGCCGTACTCGTCGCCTCGGGGACGGCACTCGCCGCCGTCCCGGGTCACGCCTCCGCCGCGGACACTGCGCTGCTCACCAACGCCGGGTTCGAGGCCGGCTCGCTGGACGGGTGGACCTGCGCGACCGGCGCCGCGGTCTCCACCACCGCACACAGCGGCACGGGCGCGCTGGCCGGTGCCGCCACCGCGTCCGACACCGGGCAGTGCGGCCAGACCGTGGCCGTACGGCCGGACACCGCCTACACCCTGACCGGCTGGGTGCAGGGCTCGTACGTCTACCTCGGAGCCACCGGCACCGGTGTCGACGCGAGTACCTGGGCGCCCTCCGCACCGTCGTGGAAGCAGATCTCGACCACGTTCACGACGGGCGCGAACACGACGTCGGTGACCGTCTTCACCCACGGCTGGTACGGGCAGGGCACCTACCGCGCCGACGACCTGAGCCTGACCGGCCCCGCCGGCCCCACCACACCGCCGACCACTCCACCCACCACACCGCCTCCCACCGATCCTCCGAACGGACCCACGGGCGACGGCAAGGTCAGCACCCCCACCGGTGTCGCCTCCACCCGGGCAACCGGCAACGCCGTCGTGCTGAAGTGGAACGGATCGACGACCTCCTCGCAGACCGGCGCCGTGGCCTCGTACAAGGTGTGGTCGAAGGGCGAGCTCGTGGCCACCTCCATGGGGACCACCGTCGCCGTCAGCTCACTGCTGCCGAACCACACCTACACGTTCACCGTGCAGGGCTACCAGGGCTCCCACGCCTCCGCCCAGTCCGCGGCGGTCACCGTCACCACCGGGGCGGCACCGGCCGCGAAGCCCTACGCCTCCGCCTACTTCGACCAGTGGGGGATCTACGAGAACGCGTACTACCCGAAGCAGATCGGCACCAGCGGCGCCGCGGCCGGACTCGACGTGGTCACCTACGCGTTCGAGAACGTCCACCCCACGACACACAAGTGTTTCGAGGCGATCAAGGCATCCGACGCGGGCAACGAGGACAACCCGAACGCGGGTGACGGTGCCGGTGACGCCTACGCCGACTACCAGGCCGATGTGTCCGCCGCCGACAGCGTGGACGGCGTCGCCGATGTCTACGAGCAGCCGCTGAAGGGAAACTTCAACCAGTTGCGCGCCCTCAAGGCGACGTACCCGAACCTTCGCCTGACCGTGTCCCTGGGCGGCTGGACCTACTCCAAGTACTTCTCCGACGCCGCCGCCACCGCCGCGTCCCGCAAGGCGTACGTCTCCTCCTGCATCGACATGTTCATGAAGGGCAACCTTCCGAAGAACATCCAGGGCGACCCGTCCGGCGGCGCGGCCTCTGCCGCGGGGATCTTCGACGGCATCGACATCGACTGGGAGTACCCGGGATCGGCCGGAGGGCACACCGGCAACCACTACGCGCCCGCGGACAAGGCCAACTTCACCCTGCTGCTCAAGGAGTTCCGCACCCAGCTCGACGCGTACGGCGCCACGCTCGGCAAGAAGTTCCTGCTCACCGCGGCCCTTCCCAGCGGCCAGGACAAGATCGCCTTCCTGGAGACCGACAAGATCGGCGACTACCTGGACTACGCCGACGTGATGACCTACGACATGCACGGCGCATGGGACGCCACCGGGCCCACCAACCACCAGGACCCGCTGCACGACAGCCCCGGCGACCCGGCCACCCCGGTGGAGCCCGGCACCGCCAAGTACAACCTCGACACAGCCGTCACCGCCTACACCGACGGGCTCCCGGAGTACGGCATCACGGGAGGCTTCCCCGCGTCCAAGCTGGTGCTCGGTGTGCCCTTCTACTGGCGCGGCTGGACCGGCGTACCGGCCGGCCCCGACCACGGGCTCTACCAGAGCGCCACCGGCCCGACCGCCGCGAAACCACTGAGCCAGGAATCGGGGCTCGCGGCCTGGAAGGAACTCCACCCCACCGAGGCCCAGACCCACTGGGACCCGGTCACCGAGAGCTCCTGGATCTACGACGGGACCAACTTCTGGACCGGTGACACGCCGCGGGCCATCCAGGCACGCGCCGCGTACGCCAAGAGCAAGGGGCTGGCCGGGATGTTCGCCTTCTCCCTGGAGAACGACGACGCGTCGGGCACGCTGCTCAACGCGATGACCGACAGCCTCGGCTGAGGTCCGCCCGCCCCGCGGCCGCGGTCCGCCCGGAGCTCCCGGGCGGACCGCGGCCGCTGCGCCGCCCGGACCGCGCCGCACACCCGGCCCGCCCGGGACGCCGCCCCCGCCTGTCCCGCTTTCCGCGCGTCACCCGTGGGGGTGGGCCGGGGCCGATCGGAGGCGCGGCAGGCCGGACCACCGCTACATTCCGCTCATGCCTCAGCCGAAGGATCTGGGCCCGTACACCAATCCCCGTGCCTTCTACGGCGCCGAGTTGCGGCGGCTGCGCGAGGCGGCCGGGATGTCCCAGAGCGAGTTGGGCTCCCGGGCGTTCTGCTCCGGAACGTACATCGGGCTGTTCGAGGCGGGGGACCGGCGGCCGCAGCTCGAACTGTCGCGCACGCTCGATGAGTTGCTGGGGAGCGGCGAGCATCTCCAGCGGCTGTGCCTTCTGGCGCGGACGTCGAAGGTGGCGGGGTACTTCGCGGACGCGGTCGAACTCCAGGCGCGGGCCTCGTCCATCGACAGCTACACGGCCATGCTCGTGCCCGGCCTGTTGCAGACCGGCTCCTATGCGCGGGCTCTCACCCGGGCCGCACATCCCTTCGCCAGCGCAGAGGTGGTCGAAGGCCATGTCACGACGCGCATGGAGCGCGCCCAACTCCTCGACTCGCCCGCCGCGCCGGTGCTGTGGGTCATGATTCACGAGGCTGCTCCGCTCGTGCCCGTAGGTGGGCGTGCTGTCATGGCCCAGCAGCTCAATCACCTCGCCGCCCAGACGGATTCCCGCCCTCGTGTCGTCACTCAGGTGCTCCCGTTCTCGGCCGGGGCGCATCCCTTCCTGCACGCGTCCATGCTGCTGATGCAGTTCACCGACGCACCTGCCGTGGTGTACACGGAGAGCGCCTACAGCGGCCAACTCGTGGAAGAACCCCTGCTGGTGGAGCAGTACAGCGCCGCATACGATCTGGCCAGGGCTGCCGCGCTGTCGCCGGAGGCGTCCTTGGTCCGGATCGTCTCGGCGGCGAAGGAGTTCGCGACGCCATGAGCACCACACCTGACCTGAGCACCGCCGTCTGGCGCACGTCGTCGTACAGCAACGGCGACGGGGGCGACTGCGTCGAGATCGCCGACAACGTCCCCGGCATCGTCCCCGTACGCGACAGCAAGGCCGGCCCCGAGGGGCCGGCGATCACCTTCGCGAGGGCAGGGTGGGCCCCCTTCGTCGCAGCCATCGGTGACGGCTCGCTCTGACGGGAACTTCGCCATGTCCCTCGCGCGTCATGAAGTCCGTGACAGACACGGACGACACGGACGACATCGACGACATCGACGACATGTTCCTCGATGAACTCAGCGAGATCTGGGACGACATACGCGAGAACTACGACAGCTCCAACAACAGCGCCTACGACCGGACGGTGCTCGACTGCGCCGCCGATCTCGCCTCCGACCCCGGTGGCGAGTCGGCCTACGTCTGGGCGATCGGGCTGGCGGTGATGGCCCCCTATCTCACCTGGCTGCCCGGAGCAGGCGTCGCAGATCAGGCCGCGGTGGCGCTGGAAACCGCTGACAGGGCCCTGCGTGACCGTGAGTGCCCCCACGACTCGCATCCGTACCGGAGCCACGGCGACGAGGACGACGCCTACCTCGCCGAGCTGCTGCCCGCGCTCGCCGACGAATCGGCCGACTGGGACGAGGACCGGCCCCGGAGCGAGTGGCGTTGCCCGCGCAACGCGGCCGGATTCACGCGGATCGCTCTGGACATCATCCGCCCCGGATCGGTCACGGATGTGCCGCCCCGTCTGCCGCTGGAGGCCAAGGACAGCATCAGTACGCTGTCGGCGCTGCTGCACGGGTACCCGAAGCCGTGGACCGACATCAACGACGAGATCAGCGGCCATGGGGCGGAGCTCTCCCAGGCGGACCCGGCGGACCGCGCGGGGCGTCTACAGGTGGTCAGGGCGGTGACCTGGTACGCGGTTTCCGGCATGGTACGCAAGAAGTCCGTGCTCGACGGCCTGGCCGAAGCAGTGGAGAAGGTACTGCCCCACTTCGCCGGCAGTGACTGCGCCCACGACGGGCACCCGGCACTGCCGGACAGCGGGCCGAACGCGGCGGAACTCGGCATCCGGCTGAGCAGTGCCGGCGGCCGGGCGATCTACGAACGGGGCCGCATCGCCTCCGGCGGGGACGCCCCGCTCGACGAAGTGGTGTGCCCGGTCCTCATGGCGGAGATCGCGGACCAGACCCTGGCGCAGCTGCGCGAGCGGCGCGACGAGCTCTTCGGGGAGCGCGACACCTCGCACGCCGACGCCGAGTACCTGCGCGCTGACGGTCGGCTCGACATCGAGAAGCTCGTGGAACGGACGGACTTCAAGAGCTGGAACGAGAAGCACGCCGACGATCTGGGTCTGTGGGCGGCCCGACGGCACGAGCGGTCCGACGACCGGGATCGCGCCGTGCTGCTGCTCGTCGCCCACCAGGCGATGAACATCTCCTACCCGAGCCCTCCGCTCTCCGTCGTCCGGGGGGTCCTGGCCACCATGCGCGCCGTCGCCGCGGCTCCCCTGCCCGCCGCGTGCCCGCACGAGGACGCACACCCGGAGCTGAAGCGCGGGGGGTTCCGCGCCGGTATGGCGCACTTCTGGGCCCCGGAGGAGTTCCCGCCGGGCGAGGAGCCCCGCAGCGTGGAGTCCTGGACCTGCCCGCGGTTCGCGGCCGAGGTCGCCGGGAAGTGCATCGGCGACCTGGAGGGCCTGTACGAGGAGGACGAGCTCGCCGACGCGGGCTGAGGGCCCCTTCAGAGCTGCGGGGTGTCCGGGACGGCCCTGGGGAACAGGCTCTCCGGAAGGGTCACGTTCCACGCCGTGATGACCGGCTGGCCGTGCTCCCTGCCGAGCCGGGACACGGCACCGGTCGCGAGCTGGAAGAGCGTGCCCTCGGCCGGGGTGAGGCCGAGGTAGCGGGCGGTCAGGACGCGCAGGAAGTGGGAGTGCGCGACGAGGGCGATGTCCTCGTCGCCGGCCCGCCCGGCGGCTTCCGCGACCTCGGCCAGGATCCGGTCGGCCCGTTCGCCCACCGCTTCGGGGGTCTCGCCCGGGTGGGCGTCCGGGCCGGCCGTGACGCCGTCGGTCCAGAGGTTCCAGCCGGGGCGGGTCCGGTGGATCTCCTGCGTGGTGATGCCCTCGTAGCCGCCGTAGTCCCACTCGCGCAGCTCCGGGGTGATGCGGGGCGCGGCCAGTCCGGCGAGTTCGGCGGTGCGCCGGGCGCGTACGGAGGGGCTGACCAGGGTGAGCGCGATGTGCCGGTCGGCGAGCAGGGGCGCGAGGGCGCGGGCCTGGCGTTCGCCCAGGGGCGTCAGGGGCAGGTCGGTGTGGCTCGTGTGCTGTCCGTTGCGGGACCACTCGGTCTCGCCGTGCCGGATCAGGATCAACTCGCCCATGTGAAGGCCATCCGCTCTCAGTGCTGTTACCGCTCACGTGCTGTCGTTGGTGCGAACCCCCTGGTCCACGATCGCATTCCTTGCCGTGGCGGGGCGGGCGGGCGCGCCCGGGAGTGACCGGATGCGGCTACGCGCGCCGCCGCTGAGACCGGCCAGGATCTCCCCGATGACGTGCCGGGCGGTGCCGGCCATGAACGCGTTGGTCTCCCGGTAGTACTGGAGCTCCATCAGTGCGATCGACAGCGCCCAGCCGATGCCGCGCGCCCAGGCCGCGTCGTCCGCCTCCATGGCGTTGCGGAAGGTGTGGCGCGCCCCGGCGGGCAGTACGTACCAGGCGACGATCAGGTCGACGGCCACGTCGCCCAGGCCGAGGCAGCCGAAGTCGATGACGGCGGTGAGCCGGCCGTCGGCCGTCAGCATGTTGCCCGGTTGCAGGTCCGCGTGGATCCAGACCGGCGGGCCGGTCGGGGCGGGCGCCCGCAGGGTCGCCTCCCAGACCCGGGCCGCTGCCCCGGTGTCGATCTCGGCGCTCAGGTCCGCGAGTGCCGCGCGGACCGCGGAGTCCCGGGCCGCGAGGCTTTCGCCGCGGTAGGACGGCGGCCCGTCGGTGGGGTCGACGCGGTGGAGCGCGGTGATGAAGCGGGCCAGGTCCCGGGCGAGCGGGGCGGCTTCGGCGGGGTCGCCGACGACCGGGCAGCTGCCGTCGATCCACGCGTAGACGGACCAGGGCCACGGATAGCCCTCGCCGGGAACGCCCGCGCCCAGCGGAACGGGGATCGCGACCGGGAGCGAGGGCGCGAGGCGCGGCAGCCAGTGGTGCTCCTTGGCGGTGTCGTCGGCCGAGCCCGCGGTACGGGGAAGCCGCACGACCAGGTCCGCACCGAGCCGGTACATCGCGTTGGCGGTACCGGCGGCGCCGACGCGCTCGACGGGGAGGCCGGACCAGCGCGGGAACTGCGCGCTTATCAGCCGGCGGACCAGGGCGTGGTCCGTCTCGGGCTCGTCGGGGTGCATCCTGCCTGCGCTCATCCGCTGCCGTCCTGGAGAGGGTGGTCCTGCCTGTCGGCCCGACATCCGACCTCAGCCGGGACGCACCCGTCAACCGTGTTCCCGCAGGTCCTACACCTCCAGGTTGGCGAAGAGACCGATGAGTGCGCCGACGATGTAGCTCACGACGTCGGCGGTCGGCGCTACCCACGCCACGTCCGGCCCGCAGACGTCCTGGACGGGCTTGGTGCCCGTCGGGGAGCAGATGTTGGCCAGCGGGCCGAGACCCGAGCTGATGGCGGACAGAATGCGGTCGGCGGTCCAGTCGCCGCCCTCCACGCAGTCGCCGACGATGTTCACGACAAGATCGATCAGGCCGAGCAGCATGTTGAACATCGACAGGGCGAACAGCTTCAGCGCCTCGGAATCCGACGGCGCCATGCCACCGAGATAGTTGTTCAGATAGAACATCTTGAACAGCTGCCAGCCGATCGTGGAGAGGGTGGCGAAGAGGGCTCCGACGGACCAGTCGGCGATCGGCCAGGCGCTGAGGGCGGTCACGGGAAGCGGGACGGTCAGCGCGACCGACAGCACGTTGAGGCCCATCCCGAACGCGGTGACCAGACCACCGAAGTCCTGCCAGCCGCCCGACCACGAGTCACCGGCCGCCGAGCACACATCCATGTACATGAGGCAGAAGCCCTCGACGACACTGCACAACGCCCCGCTGACGTAGTAGATCGACTCCCACGGACCGGTGACGTCGGGACCGCCGTCGCCGGAGCGGTGCGGCGAGGCGGAGACCGGGGGCCAGGTCAGGCTCGCGGACTGCCCTTCGATGATGGTGCCGATGACGTGCACGGGCACGGCCGCGAGCAGCGTGAGCCCTTCTCCGACGGTGATGCTCCCGACGAGCGGGTCACCGGCGAGCAGGGCGAAGAAGTTCCAGCCGAGCAGGAGCGGGAGCGCCAGCGGTCCGGTGAGTTCCGTCGTCGCGAGGAACTCCTTGATGTCCTCGACGCAGTCCAGGATCAGCCCGAGGATGTCGACGACCACGACATCGAGCAGGGCGAGGAAGGCCTCGATCAGTTCCTCGGCGAGCGTCGCGAGGAGGCATCCGATGCTGACGTTCTGCCACTGGCTCGGGTCGGCGGGGTCGATTTGGGTCTTGATCCATGCGACGACCTGCTCCAGGGCTTTCCCGAAGGTCTGGAACAGGTCCTGCGCCGCGTCCGATGCGAACAGTTCCTTGCAGAACTGCCAGAACGGGTCGGGGTCGTCGCCCGCGCCTTCCTTGCCGGACTCGGCGAGCCTGCGGCCGAGATCCTCGATGAGCTCGCTGAAGGTACGTGGGGTGGGGCCGGGGAGCGCTCGGGTCCGGCCGGCGTCCCGCGTGCTGCCGTTGCCGCCGGCCGCCGGGGGGACCGCGCCGAAGGTCTGCTGGGTCAGGTAGTGGACGTGCGGGCTCGCCGCCAGGTCGGACGGCGAGACCGCTGTGCCGCTGGTGCTCGTCCTCGCGATCGGGTTGGTGTTGCCCGTGACGCCACTCGGCACGGCGTACTGCTGATACGTGGGAGTGGTGCCGAGCGTCTGGTCGGAGCCGATCCCCGTGGCGGCGGATCCGAACCAGGTCTGGATGTCGCCCGTGAGATCGGAGAAGAACGTGCCGCTCGGACCGAGGTTCTGCTGGGCGTTGGTCAGGGCCGCGGCCACGGCGTCGATCGTGTCGTTCAGCGCGGCGGCCAGGGCCTTCTGGCAGGCGAAGACGGCCTTGCCGTCGAACAGGGCCTTGAGGAAGTCGATGACGTCCTTGATGTACGCCTCGATGGCCGAGAAGACGGCCATGACGACGTTGACCGCGTCCTCGATGCCCTTGATGATGATGCTGCCGATGTTGACGATCGCGTCACCGATCTTGACCGCGAGCTGCACGATCCCGTCGACGAGGTTCGCGCCGAGGTGGTACACCTCCATCGCGGCCGACTTGATGCCCTGCCAGATGCTGTCCGCGATGCTCTCGATGTCACCCCACAGGCTCTCGCCGATGACGGTGTTGTGGTGGGCCAGTTCACGCCGGTAGGCGTCGGGGTCGTGGAACTCCTGGTAGCGGGGCCGGCCCGTGACGAGGTCGCGGTTGATGATGAATCCCGCCAGGGCGCCGTCCCCGCCGTCCGCGGATGCCCGGCCCTGGTTCGGCCGGCCGGTTCCCTTGGCCATGAGGCTCTGAACGGCGGTGTGCGCCTGGTCCGCGGTCATGACCGGGTCGTCGCCCTGCACTCCGGGGAAGAGGCTGCCGGCTCGTTGGGGGTCGGGGTTCTGCGCGCCCGCGATCGTGCCGGGGGTGAAGGTCGTGTTGGCGCCGCCCATGTACGGGAGCGAGCCGGTGGTGCCGAGGCATCCGTTGCTGACGCCGTCGGAACTGCCCGCGAGGTAGGCCTGCACCGGGGCGGCCGGGGCCACGGCCCGCGTCTCGAACGCGGGATCGTCGTCGGGGTCGGCGTCGGCACCGGACTGGCCCGGCACGTCGGTGAAGGTGAGGGTGGCCGGGGCGAAGTCGCTCGCGACGAGGGCGACGGTGGCGGTGCCGGCCGCTGTCGTGGTGACGGTGGCGGACTGGCCGTCGCCCGGCCCGATCACCCGGACGGTGCCGTTGAGGACCGCGCCGGTCACCGTGGAGGCGGTGACCTCGATCTGCCGGTTGCCCACCGGCAGGCCGTTGGCGTCGGTGAGGGTGAACTGGGTGCGGTACGTCGCCAGTTCGCACGTGTTGATCTGGGCCAGCGCCGGGGTCTGGCTCATCCAGCCGCCCGGACCGGCGTCGGTGGCCGGGTTGAGCTGGCGCAGCCTCAGTTCGCCGGCGGCGTTGGCGGTGAACAGGGTGGGCGGGTCGCCCGGGAAGAGCGACGGATACAGGGCGGAGCAGCCCTCGTTGACCCCGCCGCTCTCGGTGGAACTGCTGGTGATCGCGACGCTGGGCGCCCACTGGATCGTGTACTTGTCGGGCGCGGAGCTGCTGGTGAAGTAGCCCGTCTGTGTCAGGAAGAACAGGTTCTCGTCCGAGTCGGTGAAGAATACCGAGGTCATGCCCGCGCTGTCGGTAACGGCCTGGGCCGCGGTGATCGTGCCGCTCGTGTTCACGGGCAGCACGATGCTGCCGTACTCGGCGTCGTAGAGGAACGGCACACCGTTGGCGTCGACGTACAGCGGCCGGGAGCCGTATTCGGCCCCTTCCCAGCAGACGCCGGCGAACCATTGGGCCGCCGTGACCGGCGGAGGTGAGATCGGCGTGCCGTTACTGGAGTACGGGTCCTGGTAGATCAGGTCCGGGCTGTTCCGCCGCTGGAACGAGGCCAGCGACATGCCGGCGGGCGACGACCCGTTGGCGAAGACCATGATCCAGTTGCCGAACTCCCCGGGGGTCGGAAGCAGCGTCCAATCGGAGAAGGGAGCGTCCCAGCCGGGCCCGTCCCAGATCACGCTGGCGCCGTTCCAGCTGTCTCCGTCAAAGCTCAGCATCCCGTAAACCAGGTAGTAGTCGCGGCTCACGGTGTAGACGATCGGGAACGGGCCTGCGCCGGTGGTCGGGACAGGGCCGTTGTCCGGTCCCTGGACGGCCGGATCGTAGTAGGCCACCTTGAGCGTCGCCGCCGGCTCCGGGAACGGGAACTCGAGTGTCTCCGAGGAGACGTCGCCGTCTCCGTCGAGCCAGCCGTGCCAGATGGCACCGGACGCCTCGCCGCGGTCCTGCAGGGTGCAGAAGAAGTGGGGGAGCCCGCCGGCCATGCACGCCACGACCGAGACCGGCGTGCAGCCGTCCGGGATGCCGGAGATCGGCGTCAGGGTCCAGCCGTGCACCGCGGAGGGGTCCTGGGCGAGGTGGTTCAGCGCGTAGCTGCCGTTGTTCGATGTCCCGTCCGAAGCGGTGTCCGTGATGACGAAGGCCTCGGCCAGCCCGTTCTTGAAGGGGTTGCAGAACGTGCCGACCCAGGGGGCCGCGCTCTGCGGAAGGTCCTGGTCGAGGCTGACCATGACGCTGTTGGTGTTGACGGCGTCCTGGATCAGGACGCTGCTGACCTGCGCGCTGAACGGCATCGTGGGACAGGGCGTGCTCACGGGCGGTCTCCGGAAGTTGGCGGCGGCTTCGGGGGCGGAGCGGCGGTCTGCGCGCTTCAGCTGGACGGGGGGACGATCCAGAGGTCGTTGCCTTGGTCGTCGACGACGCAGAGCGTGCCGGGAGACTTGTCCACGATGAGCTGGGAGCCGTTCACCCCCGCCTTCCAGATGGCTGCGCCTTGACCGTCGAGCACGTGCAGATCGCCGTCGGCGGTGAACACGGCACCCGATCCGGGCTGTGACCAGTAGTCCGTTCCGGCCTGGTTCCACAACAGCAACTCATCTTGCTGCATGAGCAGTTGGGAGCCATCACATCCGGTCATGCCGGTACCGGGGGTGAACCACCAGCCGGGAGGGCAGCCGGTGGTGCCGTCACTGCCGGAAGGCGGTGGGCCGGCCCGGAAGACGAGAGCGCCCGTGGACGTGATCTCCAGGCAGGGCTCGGGGCCGCTGGAGAGGGTGAGGGTGTCGCCACTGCCGCCCCCGCAGTCGGCGGAGCTCCACACCACGTTCACCCCGGTGCTGTCGTAGACCTCCAGCACGCCCGCCTCGGTGAAGGCGGCGGAGTGCCCGGGGGCGTCGCCGTCGCCCCCGTCCGTGCCGGTGTTCCAGACCGGCTGACTGGACCCGTCGAGCAGGACCAGATTCCCGTCGAGCCGCATGACCAGCACCACTCCGTCCGCGGCGATCTGGGCGCCGGGGGCGATCGGGGTGCCGGGCGAACACGGGGCCTGCGTACGGTTCGAGTACCAGAACGGGTAGCCGTCGCCATCGACGATCTGCACGCTGGGCGGAGCATCGACGATCCTGAGGCTCGCCGTACCCGAGGTGGTGCCGGTACCCGATGCCCAGGTGGTGTCGCCGGACACGTCGACGACGGTCAGGTCGCCACTCCGGGTCAGCGTGGCACCGCCGACGCCGTCGAGGGGCACGGACCACACCGGGCTGTCGCCGGCGGTGAGCAGCAGTCCGGTCGACTGGACGGTCAGCCTGGTGTTCAGGGGCGTGGCGACGCTCGAACCCATGGGCAGCGCCGTGCCGGCCGGGATGGGACTGACCAGCTCGACGGGTGGCAGCGGGCCATTCTGCCGCACCTGGAAGCCGGCCCACTGGCCGGTGCTGCCGGGCAGTGTGGTGCTGTAGCTGCCGGGTTGGCCCGAGGGTTCGTAAAGCCAGAGGCTCTGGTCGTCGCCGACGACGAACAGGGCGGGGGCGTCGCCCGGCACCTGGTCCGGGCCGAGCTGCACGGGGTCCGTTCCGGATCCACCGGCGTAGATCTGCGAGGCCGGGCCCATCATCGGCGTCTGGGCGTTGAAGCAGGTGCCGATCTGCGGGATGGCGTAGACGCTGCCGTCGGAGCCGATCACGTACACGGTCGTGTTGAGGCCGGCCACGGACTGCCCCGCGACGGCCAGCCGGCACCCCAGATTCGGCACCGGCAAGGCCATCGCCCCGGTGAACCCGGCCGGCCAGACCATCAGGTTCCGCTCGCCGTCCGGCTGCTCGTCCAGGTAGACGCAGGCAGGGCTGAGGGGCTGCCCCTCGGAGTACGCCTGGGTCAGCGCCACGAGCCCTCCCGGGAAGACGCCGCCGGCCACACCCGCCCTGCCGCTGAGCCCGGGAGACCCGAGGGTGTGCCACGGCGTCAGGAAGCTGGCCTCCCCCGAGCCGGACAGCTGTGTGACGCCGGGCGAGCCGCTCCAGTTGAAGACCACGTTGAAGTGCGGAAGGCCGCCCGTCGTTGTCGCCGCCTCGGTCGGCGTCAGCACCGTTCCGTTGTACTCGGGCGCGAAGTCCGTTTCGTAGAAGAGCTGGTACGGGGTCCACGCCTCGCCGTCGAACGCGGTGACGATCAGGGAGGAGGAGTCCTGTGCGCCGTACAGGACCGGGCGCGGCGGGTCGTCTCCGACCGGCGGGGAGTAGGCGACCTTCAGACCGTTGACGATCGGCACCCGCCCCACCGGGTACCGCGGCGAGTCGCTCCAGCCTCCCCCGGTCAGCTCCAGCTGTCCGAGCGACCCGGAGTCATCGGTCCAGAACACGTTGACCGTGGCCGGGTCCCCGGAGCACCCGGTGACGGCGACGATCCCCCCTGCCTGTCCGTCACCGCCGCCGAGGGTGTACGGCCCGCCCGGCAGGTCGGCCACTCCCCAGCAGACGCCGCCGTTCGAGGTCAGGTACCGCAGCACCCCGGATGCGTCCACGAACACCGCTTCGGCCGCCCCCGATCCCGCAGGAGCGCCGCAGGGCACCGTGGACGGGTTCCGGAACGCCGCCACCGGTGAGAACCCGCCCCCTTGCGAAGGAGACCCGACCATGACCGGCGAAGCCGTCAGCGCACTTTTCACAGGGCTTGTCTGACACAACGTCACCACGGCCCGTCCGAGCGACGCGCCCGGGACGGTCATTGCAACGTGACGCTACGTCAGTTCCGCTCGACTGGCCTCGCGGCCCCTCCGCTCCGACACACCCGGCGCCGGTACGCGAAGGGGCCGCGCCCGTCATCAGCCCCGGACGACCTCCAGCGCCGCGTCGCCGACGACCACGACCTCGTACGGCCGGTCCGTGTCCGCCGTGACGCGGAGGGTGCCGCCCTCGCGGACCAGTTCGTACGTGGCGGCCGGGGCGCCCGTGAGGTCGGGCACCGTCACCGTACGGGTGAAGTCGCCCAGGCCCTCGGGGGCGTACACGCGCAGCTGGAGGTCCTGTGTCCAGTCGGCGTCGGGGCGCGAGGCGTCCGCGCCGAGCGGCAGGACCGCGCCGGGGCGGACCAGCAGCGGGAGGCTGTCGAAGCCGTGGGTGCCGTGGTGCCAGGCGGGGCCGCTGACCGTCTCGCCGGTCAGGAAGTGGGTCCAGGTGCCCTCGGGGACGTAGTACTCGACCTGCCCGTCCTCGCTGAAGACCGGCGCCACGAGGAGGTCGGAACCCAGCAGGTACTGGCGGTCCACCGTGCGGGTGGCCGGGTCGTCGGGGAACTCCAGCAGCATCGGGCGCATGGTGGGGACGCCGGTGCGGTGGGCCTCGACTGCGGCTCCGTACAGGTACGGCATGAGGCGGTGCTTGAGCTCGGTGAACTGCTTGGCGACCGCGACGGCCTCGTCGCCGAACTCCCACGGCACCCGGTAGGACGAGGAGCCGTGCAGACGGCTGTGCGAGGAGAGCAGGCCGAAGGCGAGCCAGCGCTTGAAGACCGCGGGGTCGGGCGTGCCCTCGAAGCCGCCGATGTCATGGCTCCAGAAGCCGAAGCCGGACAGGGACAGGGAGAGGCCGCCGCGCAGGGACTCGGCCATGGCGCCGAAGGAGGACCAGCAGTCGCCGCCCCAGTGGACGGGGAACTGCTGGCCGCCGGCGGTGGCGGAGCGGGCGAAGAGGACGGCCTCGCCCTGTCCGCGCTCCTTCTCCAGGAGTTCGAAGACGGCCTTGTTGTACAGGTGCGTGTAGTAGTTGTGCATCCGCTCCGGGTCGGAGCCGTCGTGCCAGACGACGTCGGTGGGGATGCGCTCGCCGAAGTCCGTCTTGAAGCCGTCGACGCCCTGGTCCAGCAGGGTCTTCAGCTTGGCCTGGAACCAGGCGGTGGCCTCGGGGTTGGTGAAGTCGACCAGCGCCATGCCGGCCTGCCACTTGTCCCACTGCCAGATGTCGCCCTCGGGGGTGAGGACGAAGTAGCCCTTCTCCGCGCCTTCCGCGTACAGGGCGCTCTTCTGCGCGATGTACGGGTTGATCCACACGCAGATCTTCAGACCCTTGTCCTTGAGCCGGGCGAGCATGCCGACCGGGTCGGGGAAGGTGTCCGGGTCCCATTCGAAGTCGCACCACTGGTACTCGCGCATCCAGAAGCAGTCGAAGTGGAAGACGGAGAGCGGGATTCCGCGCTCGGCCATCCCATCGACGAACGAGGTGACCGTCGCCTCGTCGTAGTTCGTGGTGAACGAGGTGGTCAGCCAGAGGCCGAACGACCAGGCCGGCGGCAGGGCCGGGCGGCCGGTGAGCGCGGTGTAGCGGGTGAGGACGTCCTTGGGCGTGGGCCCGGCGACGACGAAGTACTCCAGGACCTGGTCCTCGACGCTGAACTGCACCTGGCCGACGGCTTCGGAGCCGACCTCGAAGGAGACCTTGCCGGGGTGGTTGACGAAGACGCCGTAGCCGCGCGAGGAGAGGTAGAACGGGACGTTCTTGTAGGCCTGCTCGCTGCTGGTGCCGCCGTCGGCCTGCCACATGTCGACGACCTGGCCGTTCTTGACGTACGGGGTGAACCGCTCGCCGAGGCCGTGGATCGTCTCGCCGACGCCGAGGGCGAGCTGGGCGAGCATGTGGTGGCCGCCGTCCCGCACGGTGGCGAAGGCGGTCCCCTTGCGTCCGGCGGCGGTCAGCAGGCGGCCGTCCGCGTCCAGGAACTCCAGGCCGAAGTCGCCTTCGGTGGGCAGCCGGAGGGTGAGCGGGCCGCTGGTGAGCTCGGCGGTCGGGCCGTCGTCGCGCGTGGCGGCCGGGGCGTCCTCAGTGGCGCCGGGGAGGACGAAGTCGGGGCCGGGGCGGCGCTTGCCCGCGAGGTGGGTGACGCGGACGCCGATGACGCCTTCGGCGGGGGCGTACGCCTCCACCGTGATCAGGGGGGCGTTCAGGGTGTCACCGCGCCGCGTCACGCGCTTGACGGCGGCGTGGGCGGTGAGGCGGTCGGCGTCGAGGCGGAGGTCGCGGAGTTCGGTGGCGTACGAGGCGTTCACACCGTCTCGCATCTGCCAGAAGCCGTCGGTGAACTTCATGGGGGGGGTCTTCCTTGGCCGGTGGTACGGGGAGGTGTGCGGGGGTACGTCGTCAGGGATGCGTCGTCAGGAGTGCGGGGGCCGCCCGGTCGAGGACCGACGTCACCCGGTCCCAGGTGGCCGCGTCCCGGGGCACGGCGGGCAGTTCGCGGCCCTCGCCGGTGCCCCACCCGGCCGCCAGGGCCACCGGGTCGCGGCCGGTG
Organism: Streptomyces sp. NPDC048211; assembly: GCF_043202315.1. Lineage (NCBI taxonomy): Bacteria > Bacillati > Actinomycetota > Actinomycetes > Kitasatosporales > Streptomycetaceae > Streptomyces > Streptomyces sp. NPDC048211. Next base: position 17,240 of record NZ_JBIDAD010000002.1, on the reverse strand, counting down.
GCGGCACCCGCGGCGAGGGCGGCCGCTCCGAGGGCGACGAGCTCCGCGGAGTCCGGGAGGATCACCGCACGGCCGGACAGCCGGCGCACGGTCTCCACCCACATCGTGCCCCGTGCTCCCCCGCCGATCAGGCGCAGCGGCGCGTCGGGCGCGTCGAGCGGCAGCTCGTCCAGGGCGCGCAGGACGGCGACGACGGCGCCCTCGTAGGCGGCGCCGAGGATCTGCTGCCGGGTCGTGTCGTGCCGCAGCCCGTGCAGGAGGCCGGAGGCGGCGGGGAGGTCAGGGGTGCGCTCGCCGTCCAGGAAGGGCAGCAGCACGGCTTCGCCGCCGGGTGCGGCGTCCTCGCGGTCCAGGCCGAGCAGCTCGGCGACCTTGTCCACGGCGAGGGTGCAGTTCAGGGTGCAGCCCAGCGGGAGGCGGGTGCCGTCGGTGGCGGCGAATCCCGCGAGGAGCGCGGAGTGCGGGCGGTTGCGCGTGGCGGCGAAGACAGTGCCCGAGGTGCCGAGGCTGACGACGGGGTGGTCGAGGAGCCCCTCGGCGCCCAGGCCGAGGCCGACTGCGGCGGCCATGTTGTCGCCGGTACCGGCGGCGACGGGGATGCCTGCGGGCAGGCCGAGCGCCTGAGCGGCCTCGGCGGTGAGGTGTCCGGCGCGGGTCGCCCCGGTGGCGGCGACCGGGGACAGCATGTCCGCGCGGATGCCGGTGAGGGCGAGCAGCTCGGGGTCGTAACCCTGGGTGGCGGGGTCGTACCAGCAGGTGCCGGACGCGTCGCCGGGGTCGGTGACGGCGGCGCCGGCCAGCCGTTCGGTGAGGAAGTCGTGCGGGAGGCGGACGGCGGCGGTCGCGGCGGCGGTGGCCGGTTCGTTCTCGCGGAGCCACATCCACTTGGCGGCGGTCATCGAGGCGACGGGGACCGAGCCGGTGCGGTCCAGCCAGGCCTCCCGGCCGAGTGCGGCGGTGAGGGCGGCGGCCTGGGGGGCGGAGCGGGTGTCGTTCCACAGCAGGGCGGGGCGCAGGGGCCTGCCGTCGGCGTCCAGGGTGACCAGTCCGTGCTGCTGGCCGGCCACGGCGATCCCGGTGACGGCGGCCGGGTCCAGGCCCGATTCGGCGAGGGCCGCGGCGACGGCCGTGCGCAGCGCCTGCCACCACTGTTCGGGGTCGCTCTCGCGGGCGCCGCCCTGACCGGTCACGGCGTGCGGGGCGCGGCCCACGGCAAGCAGGCGGCCGGTCGCGATGTCGACGACGGCGGCCTTCGTGGACTGCGTGGAGCTGTCCACGCCGATGACGGCCGATACCGGTGCGGTGGCCGGGTTTCTGGCTGGTCGCGACGGCATGTCGTACCTCGTTCCTGTGGGTCCCGATTTTGATCGTACACAAAACAAATAATTCTTCGAAGCGCTTCGACGCACACGGAAGCGGCCCGCACCCCGCCCCGCCTGGGCTGCAAGACCCCACAGAGGACTGCCATGTTGTCCCTATGTGACGCATGTGTCACAGAAGTGGTCTAGAAAGAAACGCCGAGATGCCGTATTAGTACTGCCAGCAAACAAATCGGTCGGACGGCAGAGCAGCCGCCCGGGCCATGTCGAAGAGGCAGCAGAATGTCGAATCGCTTCACCCCCACCCCCGCCGACCGGTTCACCTTCGGGCTCTGGACCGTCGGCTGGCGAGGCAACGACCCCTTCGGTGACGCCACCCGCCCCGCCCTGGACCCGGTCGAGTCCGTCGAGCGCCTCGCGGAACTCGGCGCGCACGGTGTGACGTTCCACGACGACGACCTGATTCCGTTCGGGTCCTCGGACAGCGAGCGCGCCGCGATCATCGCGCGCTTCAAGGGCGCCCTGGACCGCACCGGTCTCAAGGTCCCCATGGCCACCACCAACCTCTTCACGCACCCCGTGTTCAAGGACGGCGGCTTCACCTCCAACGACCGCGACGTCCGCCGCTTCGCGCTGCGCAAGGTCATCCGCAACATCGACCTCGCCGTCGAGCTGGGCGCCGAGACGTACGTCGCCTGGGGCGGCCGCGAGGGCGCCGAGTCCGGCGGGGCCAAGGACGTGCGGGTCGCGCTGGACCGGATGAAGGAAGCCTTCGACCTCCTCGGCGACTACGTCGTGGACCAGGGCTACGACCTCAGGTTCGCCATCGAGCCCAAGCCGAACGAGCCGCGCGGCGACATCCTGCTCCCCACCGTCGGCCACGCCCTCGCCTTCATCGAGCGCCTGGAGCGCCCGGAGATGTACGGCGTGAACCCCGAGGTCGGCCACGAGCAGATGGCCGGGCTGAACTTCGCGCACGGCATCGCGCAGGCCCTGTGGGCGGGCAAGCTCTACCACATCGACCTCAACGGCCAGTCCGGCATCAAGTACGACCAGGACCTCCGCTTCGGCGCCGGCGACCTGCGCCAGGCCTTCTGGCTCGTCGACCTGCTGGAGAGCTCGGACTACGCGGGCCCGCTGCACTTCGACTTCAAGCCGGTGCGCACCGACGGCATCGATGGTGTGTGGGAGTCCGCGAAGAACTGCATGCGCAACTACCTGATCCTCAAGGAGCGGGCGCTGGCGTTCCGCGCCGACCCGGCCGTCAAGGAGGCGCTGGCCGCCTCCCGTCTGGACGAACTGGCGCAGCCCACCGCCGCCGACGGCGTCAAGGCCCTGCTCGCGGACCGTTCCGCGTACGAGGACTTCGACGTGGACGGCGCCGCCCAGCGCTCGATGGCGTTCGAGGCGCTCGACCAGCTCGCCATGGAGCACCTGCTCGGCGTCGGCTGACGCACCCCGGGGTGCCCGGCGGACCGCCGCCGGGCACCCCGGACGACCTCACTCGCGCGCGGGCCCGCCGGACCCGCGCCGGGGCGGATGGATCCACCTCGTCGGGACACAGTGGTCCCCCCGGGCCGGCACCCCTCTCACGCAAGGGCACCATCGTGACAGCACCTTCTCCGGACGGCATGCGCCGGCCGCGCCGCCGTCCTCACCGGCGGGTCATCGTCCCGCTCACCGTCGTCTCCGCGCTGCTCGGCGGTGTCGTCTTGTCCGGCTGCGGGCAGCAGCGCGACCCGGACGTGTACACCGTCATGAACTCGTCGACCGACGAGTCCTACCACCGCTGGGACGCCCAGACGCTGGCCCGGTGCAGCAAGACGCTCGGCGTGAAGATCGAGCAGCAGAGCGTCCCGGCCTCCCAGGTGATGACGAAGGCCCTGCGGATGGCGTCCTCGAAGTCGCTGCCCGACGTGCTCCAGCTGGACGCCTCGGAAATGCCGACGTTCGCCGAGGCGGGCGGGCTGATCCCGCTGAAGGACCTCGGTCTGACGACGAAGGACATCCCGGAGGGGATCGTCAACTTCGGCTCGTACGAAGGGAAGTACTACGGGGCGGCGCGCACCGTGAACACCCTGGCGCTGTTCTACAACAAGGACACCCTCGACAAGGCCGGCCTGAAGGTACCCACCACCTGGGCCGAGATGCAGGACACCGCGAAGAAGCTCACCCAGGGCAAGCGGTACGGTCTGGCGCTCAGCGCGGGTGGTGCGGAGGACGGCGTCTTCCAGTTCGCCCCGTTCATGTGGTCCAACGGCGGCGACGAGACGAAGCTCGACAGCCCGCAGGTGGCCGGGGCGCTGGACTACTGGAAGGCCCTCCTCAAGGACGGCTCGCTGTCCAAGTCGACGGTCAACTGGACCCAGGCCGACGTGAACGACCAGTTCATGGCCGGCAACGCCGCCATGATGATCAACGGCCCGTGGCAGGTCGAGAGCCTCAACGCCAAGAAGGGGCTCAACTGGGGCATCGCCCAGATCCCCGTACCGAAGGCGGGTGACGACTCGGTGGGTCCGCTGGGCGGCGGAATCCTCACCGTGCCCAACACCGGTGACGAGGCGCGCGAGAAGATGTCCGCCCGGATCATCGGCTGCATGTCGGGCGAGCAGGAACAGATCACCTACGCGATCAACAGCTGGATGGTCCCGGCCAACGAGAAGGCCGCCGCCGTGTGGCGTACGAAGGCACCGGAGCTGGCCGCCCTCGCCGACCAGGTCGCCACGGCCCGTTCGCGCACCGCCAAGCTCGGCGCGCAGTGGTCGTCCGTGTCGCTGGCCCTGCAGAGCGCCTTCCAGTCCGCGCTCACCGGTGAGTCCAGCGAGGCCGCTCTGAAGCGTGCCCAGCAGCAGGTCACGAGCGGGAACTGAGGTAACGAACCATGTCATCCACCACAGCCTCGGCCGCCGCGCTGCCGGCCGACCCGAAGGCCCCCGCGGCCGGTGCGGTCAAGAAGCCGTTGAACCCGCGGAGTGCCAAGCGGCGCCGGACACTCGCCCAGTGGGGGTTCATCGCCCCCGCCGTGATCTTCATGGCGCTGTTCTTCGGCTACCCGCTCGTCCGCAACATCGTGATGAGCTTCCAGGACTACTCGCCGTCCACCTTCTTCACGGGCAAGGCCCCGTTCAACGGCTTCGACAACTGGAGCAACGTCTTCAACGACGGGCTGTTCGGCAAGGCCCTGTGGCAGACGATCCTCTTCACGGTCGGATCGCTCGTCGGCCAGTTCTGCATCGGCCTGGCCCTCGCCGTCTTCTTCACCCGGCGCTTCCCGCTGAACGGGATCCTGCGCTCGCTGATCCTGCTGCCGTGGCTGGTCCCCATGGTCGTCTCCGGCATCGTGTGGCGGCGCATCTTCGACCAGGACACCGGTGTCCTCAACTCCTTCCTGGGCACCGTCGGCCTCCCCGGCGACACGCCGTGGCTGACGAGCACCAGCATGGCGCTGTTCTCGGTGGTCCTGGTGAACATCTGGATCGGCATCCCGTTCAACATGGTGATCCTCTACGGCGGCCTCCAGGAGGTCCCCAAGGAGCTGAACGAGGCCGCCTCGCTGGACGGCGCGTCCGCCTGGCGTACGTTCCGCTCGGTCACCCTGCCCATGCTCAAGCCCGTCATCACCGTGGTGCTGGTGCTCGGCTTCATGTCGACGGTCAAGATCCTCGACCTGGTCCTCGCCCTCACCGACGGCGGGCCCGCCGACTCCACCCAGACGCTCGGCACGCTCACGTACCAGAACTCCTTCGTCCAGATGGACTTCGGAGCCGGTGCCGTGGTCGGCAACATCCTGATCCTGATCTCCGCCGTCTTCGCGGTGTTCTACCTGCGGGTCAACCGCAACGAGGGGAAGTGACCGGCATGGCGACCACCACCCAGATCCCCGCCGCCCCGGCTCCCGCCGCCGTCCACCGGCCGAAGCGCCGCTGGGGTGCGACCGTGTTCGGCATCGTCGTCCTCGCGGTGATGCTGTTCCCGCTGTACTGGATGATCAACACCGCGCTGCAGCCGGACGCGGGCCTGGTCGACGTCGGCCCGGTCCCGACCGGTGTGGACTTCTCCGGCTTCACCTCGGCCCTCAGCGACCAGGGCGGCAACCTGCTGACCTCGCTGGCCGTGGCCCTCGGCGCGGTGGCCATCTGCCTGGCGATCTCCGCACCGGCGGCCTACGGCCTGGCGCAGTTCAAGCTGCGCGGCAGCAAGACGATCGTCTTCGGCACGCTCATCACCCAGATGGTGCCGGGCATCGTCATCGCGAACGCCCTGTACAGCGCGTACGTGGACCTCGGCCTGGTCAACTCCTACTTCGGCCTGATGCTGGCGGACGCCTCGCTGGGCATCCCCTTCGCCATCGTGCTGATGCGCTCATTCATGGTGTCCATCCCCCGCGAGGTCATCGAGGCCGCCGAGGTCGACGGTGCCGGCCGCATCCGTACGTTCATCCAGGTCGTCCTGCCGATGAGCCGCAACTCGCTGATCACCGCCGGGCTGTTCTCGTTCCTCTACGCGTGGAGCGACTTCATGTTCGCGCTGACGCTGAACACCACGGACGACGTCAAGCCGATCACGCTGGGCATCTACCAGTACATCGGCGCGCACGTCGGTGACTGGGGTTCGGTCATGGCCGCTTCGGTACTCTCGGCCGTGCCCGCAGCGGTCCTGCTCGTCCTGTCCCAGAAGTACATCGCCGCCGGGATCACCGGCGGCTCGGTCAAGTAAGGGTTTCCATGAGTGACTTCCCGGTCTTCCCGCCCGGATTCGTCTTCGGCGCGGCCACGGCCTCGTACCAGATCGAGGGCGCCGTGGATGAAGACGGCCGCGGGCCGTCCATCTGGGACACCTACAGCCACACGCCCGGAAGGACGGACGGCGGTGACACGGGGGATGTGGCCTGCGACCACTACCACCGCTACCCCGAGGACGTGGCGCTGCTGCGCGACCTGGGTGTGGACTCGTACCGCTTCTCCATCGCCTGGTCCCGGATCCAGCCCACCGGCAGCGGTGCGGTCAACCCCAAGGGCCTGGACTTCTACTCCCGGCTCGTCGACGAGCTCCTCGAAGCGGGCATCGAGCCGGCCGCCACGCTCTACCACTGGGACCTGCCTCAGGCCCTGGAGGACAAGGGCGGCTGGCGGATACGCGAGACCGCCGAACGCTTCGGTGAGTACACGGCGATCATGGCGGAGCACCTGGGCGACCGGGTGCCGCGCTGGATCACGCTGAACGAGCCGTGGTGCAGCGCGTTCCTCGGCTACTCGGTCGGCCGGCACGCGCCGGGCGCGAAGGAGGGCCGCGGTGCCCTGGCCGCCGCGCACCACCTGCTCGTCGGCCACGGCCACGCGATGACCGCGCTCCGCGCGGCGGGCGTCCGCGAGGCGGGCATCACGCTCAACCTGGACCGCAACGTCCCGGCCACCGAGTCGGACGCCGATCTCGCCGCCGTCGTCCGCGCGGACACCCAGCACAACCTGGTGTGGACCGAGCCGATCCTGGCGGGCCGCTACCCGGCCACCGAGGAGGAGACCTGGGGCGAGCTGATCACCGCCCAGGACTTCCGGCGCGAGGGCGACCTGGAGCTGATCTCCCAGCCGATGGACTTCCTGGGCATCAACTACTACCGCCCCATCGTGGTCGCCGCCGCCCCGCACCGTGAGGCCGACCCGGCCCTGCGCGTCGCCACCGACAACCGGTACAGCGAGGGCGAGTACCGGGGCGTCCGCAAGACGGCGATGAACTGGCCGGTCGTGCCCGAGTCCTTCACCGACCTGCTGACCGCGCTGAAGCAGACGTACGGCGACGCGCTGCCGCCGGTGCACATCACGGAGAACGGCTCGGCCGAGTTCGACACCGTGGACGCGGACGGCTCGGTGCGCGACGCGGACCGCGTCACCTATCTGCAGACCCATCTCACCGCCCTGCGGGCGGCGATGGACGCGGGTGTGGACGTGCGCGGGTACTACGTCTGGTCCCTGCTGGACAACTTCGAGTGGGCGCTGGGGTACGCGAAGCGGTTCGGGATCATCCGGGTCGACTACGACACCCTGGAGCGCACGCCGAAGGACAGCTACCGCTGGTACCAGGAGCTGATCGCGGCGCACCGGAAGTAGCCGGATACGCCCCTCGGCCGCCCCCGTTCGCCGGCCCGCGAACGGGGGCGGTCCGCTGCGCGGAACAGGCCGACCGACGCGCCACGCATGCCGCCGGACGACGGCCCGGGACCGTCTTCTCCGCGAAACAGCCCGATCAACGCGCCGCGTACACCCCCGGACGACGGACCGGGACCGTCTTCTCCGCGAAACAGCCCGATCAGCGCGCCGCGTACACCCCCGGACCACGAACCGGGACCGTCTTCTCCGCGAAACAGCCCGATCAACGCGCCGCGTACGCCGCCGGATCCGCCAGGACCCCGCGCACCACATGGGCCGCCGCGCCCCGTGCCGCGTCGCCGGAGAGCGAGGAGGCACGCAGTCCGCTGCCGTCGGTCCGCCACCGGCCCGAGACCACGCGGTCCGCGAGCTGCGCCTCGGCCGCCGTCGCGAGCCACGGCATCAGGTCGCGGTAGATGCCGCCCAGGACGACGCTGTCCAGGTCGAAGAGGTTGACCGCCCCGGCCAGCACCACGCCCATCCGGTCACCGGCCGCCCGCAGCACCTCCCGCGTCTGCGGATCGCCCTCCCGCGCCCGCTTCTCCAGCTCGCCGAGCCCGCGCACACCCGCCGCCGGGTCGATGCCCGCGGCCCGCAGCAGCGCCGCCTGACCGGCGTACTGTTCCAGGCAGCCCCGCGCCCCGCACCCGCACAGCGGTCCCTCCGGGTCGACCACCACGTGCCCGACCTCCCCCGCGAAGCCGTGGGCTCCGCGCAGCAGTTCGCCGTGGAGCACCAGAGCGCCGCCGACGCCGATCTCGCCGGTGAGGTAGAGGAAACAGCCGGCGTCACCGAGGCCGCCGAACCACAGCTCGGCCAGCGCCGCCAGATTGGCCTCGTTGTCGGAGCTGACCGCCAGCGCCCGGCCCGCCGGCCGCAGTGTGCTGAGCGCCTGGCCGAAGATGCCTTCGGCCGCGACGCGGTACCAGCCCAGGTTGGGCGCCTGGCGGACCATGCCGCCGGAGACGAGTCCGGGCAGGGCCAGCTCGACGCCGACGGCCCGCAGCCCCTGCTCCCCCGTCGAGGTGATGACCCGGTTGGTGAGCCGGGCCGCGTGGGCGAGGACCTCGGCCGGCGGGGTGTCGCGGTTGTCGATGTGCTCGGTGACGCGGACCCGGTCGGTGCCGGTGAGCCCGACCGCGCACACCGACACGTAGTCGATGTTGATCTCGACACCGAGCCCGGCCGGGCCGGTGTCCGACACCTTCAGCACGGTGCCGGGACGTCCGGCGCTTCCGCTGAAGGTCTTGCCGGACTCGGTCAGGTGGTCGAGCGCCAGCAGTTCCTCGACGAGCGAGGAGACCGCGGCCCGGGTCAGCCCGACGCGGGCCGCCACCCGGGCGCGGGTCACCTCCCCCTCCTCCAGGACGGCACGCAGGACGAGGCCGAGGTTGTTGCGGCGCACGGACTCGGTACCGGCCTTGGCGCCGGGCGAGGTGGGATGGATGGTCATCAGGTCTTCGAGCGTAGGGCCTCGCGCGCCGGATCCCGCACGCGACCCCGCGGACGACCTGCGGTTTCGTGCCGCGGCCGGCGAGCGGCAGTGGACCGTCCCGAAGGATCACACGCCCGAAACATCACCGCAGCCCGCCCGACAAGTCGCCTTGTTACGTTCGGTGTACGCGGCCGCCGTTGCCCGCTCCACCCACCCCCCGGACCCTTTGGTCCGACCGGTGAACGAGGAGGTCTGCGGTGCACGTTCCCGAATTCCGGGCCGACAGCTCAGGATCGCGGCGCCACCCACCCGCCCGGCTCGCCCACGTGGCCCGGTCGCGGGCGCACGCGCCCGCCTGGCTCACCCACGTACTGCGGCTGCGCCGGGCGCCCGTGCCCCGTACGGCCATGGTGCGCGGCGCTCTCGGCGCGGGCCCGCTGCTCGGGGCCGGTATCGCCGTCGGGCAGTCGGGGGCGGGCGTCCTCGCCGCGCTCGGGGCGATGCTCGCCGGGGTCAACGACCGTCCGGGAACGCGCCGCAAGGGGCTCGTCCACATCGGGCTGCCTGCCGCGGCGGGATCGCTCGGGCTGCTCGTCGGCGCCCTGGTCGCGGACGTGACGGGGCGGTGGTCGGCGGTCCCCGTGCTCTTCCTGGTGGGCTGGGTGTCCGGCGCGCTCAGCGCCAGGGGCGGTGTGTGGTCGGCGGCCGCCCTCCAGATGCTGGTCGCCACGACGATCGGCATGGGAATGCCGCTGGCCGGACCCGCGTGGCTGAAGGCGCTGTGCTTCCTCTCCGGTGCGGTCTGGCTGGTCGTCCTGCGGCTGCTGCTGCGCGCCCCGCGATCACCGGGATCGCCCCGGTGGAGCGGTGAACGCGAGGCCGTCGCCGCCGTGTTCGACGCGCTCGCCGACGCGCTGGGCGCGCTCGGCGGGCCGGGGGCACCGTCCGCCCGGCGCGCGCTGGTCGCCGCGCAGCAGCAGGCCGACGAGGCGCTGCGGCTGATGCGGCTGATGCCGTGGCCGCGCCGGTCCGGCGGAGCCGAGGGCGCCCTCACCGAGCGTTTCGGCTCGGCCGTCGCGCTCTGCGAAGCGAGCATCGCGCTGCTGTGGGAGGGGCGGCCCGTACCGGACACCGTGGCCGAGGGCCCCCGGCGGCTGGCCGCGGCGGTCCGTTCCGGCGGACCCGCGGGTACGCTGCCGAGCCCGCGGCCGGACACCGTCGAACGGCTCGCCTTCGACCGGGCGGTCCTGGAGGCCGCGGTGGTCTTCGACCGGACGACGGCCGGTGCGTCTGCCCCGCGGAGCCCCGAGCGCCCCCGGACGACCGGTACCGTCCCCGGGTTCCGCCCAGGCCTGTTCACGCCCGCAGGACGCGAGTACGGGCTGCGGGTGGCACTCTGCGTCTCGGTCACGGCGGCCGTCGCGCTGCTGCTGCACGAGGACCACTGGTACTGGCTGCCCGCCACCGCCGCGTTCCTGGTGAAGCCCGACATGGGCCCGCTGTTCTCGCGGGTGGTGAACCGGTTCGCCGGGACCGTCGCCGGGGTCCTCGTCTTCGTCGCGCTCATGGCGGCGCTCGGCGGACTCGGCCCGCCGCTCGTCGTGGCGGCGGTCGTCGTGGCCGGGGCCCTGGTGCCGCTGTCCACCCGCCACTTCGCGTTCCAGACCGCGGTGATCACCGTGCTGGTGCTGTCGTTCGTGCACGCCGCGGGTGACACCGAGGCGGCGGCGTCCCGGCTGCTGGAGACGTTCCTGGCCTGCGTCATCGTGCTGCTCGTCGGCCATCTGCCGCTGGTGGCCGACCCCCGGGTACGGGCCGGTCACCGGTTCGCCGTCACACTGCGCTGCACGGAACGCTATCTGCGCCATGTGCTGGACGCCCCGGACCCGGCCGGGGACCGGCAACGGGGCGACGAGCGGGGCCTGGCGCTGCGCGGCGCCGTCTACCGGGCGCTCGCCGAGGCACGGGCCGCGGCGGAGACCGTCGCGGTCGAGCTGCCCGGCCCGTTCGGCGGGCGGCGCCACGACTGGTCGGCGGTGGCGGTCGCCGCCGAGCTGGTCGTCGACGCGGCGACCGCGTGCGCGCTGCGGGTGGAGAACGGGGTGCCGCGGCCCCCTGCGGGCGAGGTGGTGCGCGTGACGACGGCGCTGTCCGTGCTGGCGGACGCCCTGGAGGACGGTCACCGCACCGTGCGTCCGGCGCCCGGCCCGGGGCCGCGGGACTGCCGGTCGCTGCGCGACGTGATGACGCAGCTGCACGGCATTCACCGGCTCACCACCGCCGGCCACGCCGAACCGGCGAGGGCGGGTTCCCTCGCCCGGCCCTGATCCGGGCCTCCCGTCCGGATGACGCAAGAGTCCGGACGACGCGAGAGGGCCGCACCCCCGTCGCCGGGGATGCGGCCCTCTCGCCGTACTGCCGCTGATCCCTACTTGCGGATCAGGCTGCGGAGCACGTACTGCAGGATGCCGCCGTTGCGGTAGTAGTCCGCCTCACCGGGGGTGTCGATGCGGACGACGCCGTCGAACTCCACACCGGTGTCGGTGGTGACCTTGACGGTGCGCGGGGTGGTGCCGTCGTTCAGCTCGGTCACGCCGGTGAAGGAGAAGGTCTCCTCGCCGGTCAGGCCCAGGCTCTCGGCGGTGTGGCCCTCCGGGAACTGGAGCGGGAGGACGCCCATGCCGATGAGGTTCGAGCGGTGGATGCGCTCGTAGGACTCGGCGATGACGGCCTTGACACCGAGGAGCGCGGTGCCCTTGGCCGCCCAGTCGCGGGACGAGCCGGAGCCGTACTCCTTGCCCGCCAGGATGACGAGCGGGGTGCCCGCGGCCTGGTAGTTCTGGGAAGCGTCGTAGATGAACGACACCGGCGCGTCAGCCTGGGTGAAGTCGCGGGTGAAGCCGCCCTCGGTGCCCGGCGCGATCTGGTTGCGCAGGCGGATGTTGGCGAACGTGCCGCGGATCATGACCTCGTGGTTACCGCGGCGCGAGCCGTAGGAGTTGAAGTCACGGCGCTCGATGCCGTGCTCCGTGAGGTACTTGCCGGCCGGGGTGTCGGCCTTGATCGCACCGGCCGGGGAGATGTGGTCGGTGGTGACCGAGTCGCCCAGCTTGGCGAGGACGCGGGCACCCGTGATGTCGGAGACCGGGGTGGTCTCCATCGTCATGCCCTCGAAGTAAGGGGGCTTACGGACGTACGTCGACTCGGCGTCCCACTCGAAGGTGTTGCCGGTCGGGATCGGGAGCGCCTGCCACTGGGCGTCGCCCGCGAAGACGTCCTCGTAGGACTTGTTGAACATGTCCTCGCCGATGGAGTTGGCGACGACGTCGTTCACCTCGGCCTCGGTGGGCCAGATGTCCGCCAGGTGGACGGGCTTGCCGTCCTGGTCGACGCCGAGGGCGTCCTTGGTGATGTCGACCTTCATCGAACCGGCGATGGCGTACGCGACGACCAGCGGCGGGGACGCCAGGTAGTTCATCTTGACGTCGGGGTTGATCCGGCCCTCGAAGTTACGGTTGCCGGAGAGCACCGAGGTCACGGCCAGGTCGTGGTCGTTGACCGCCTTGGAGACCTCTTCCGGCAGCGGGCCGGAGTTGCCGATGCAGGTGGTGCAGCCGTAGCCGACGAGGTTGAAGCCGACCTTGTCGAGGTACGGGGTCAGGCCCGCCTTGTCGAAGTAGTCGGTGACGACCTTCGAGCCCGGGGCGAGGGTGGTCTTGACCCACGGCTTGCGGGTCAGGCCCTTCTCGACGGCCTTCTTCGCCACGAGCGCCGCGGCGACCATGACGTACGGGTTCGAGGTGTTGGTGCAGGACGTGATCGCGGCGACGGTGACGGCGCCGTGGTCCAGCTCGTACGTGGTGCCGTCGGGGGCGGTCACGGTGACCGGGTTCGACGGGACGCCGTTGTGGGCGGCCGGCGAGTCGGAGGCCGGGAAGGACTCCTTGCCCGCCTCCTCGTCGTCCGAGACGTAGTTGCGCACGTCCTGGGCGAACTGCGCCTTGGCGTTCGCGAGGACGATGCGGTCCTGCGGGCGCTTCGGGCCGGCGATGGAGGGGACGACCGTGGAGAGGTCGAGCTCCAGCTTCTCGGAGAAGTCGGGCTCGGCGGCCGGGTCGAGCCAGAGGCCCTGCTCCTTGGCGTACGCCTCGACGAGCGCGACCTGCTGGGCGTCACGGCCGGTCAGGCGCAGGTACTTCAGCGTCTCGTCGTCGATCGGGAAGATCGCGGCGGTGGAGCCGAACTCCGGCGACATGTTGCCGATGGTGGCGCGGTTCGCGAGGGAGGTGGCGGCGACGCCCTCACCGTAGAACTCGACGAACTTGCCGACGACGCCGTGCTTGCGGAGCATCTCGGTGATGGTCAGCACGAGGTCGGTGGCGGTGGTGCCGGCCGGGAGCTCGCCGGTCAGCTTGAAGCCGACGACGCGCGGGATGAGCATGGAGACCGGCTGGCCGAGCATCGCGGCCTCGGCCTCGATGCCGCCGACGCCCCAGCCCAGCACACCGAGGCCGTTGACCATGGTGGTGTGCGAGTCGGTGCCGACGAGGGTGTCGGGGTACGCCTGGCCGTTACGGACCATGACCGTACGGGCCAGGTGCTCGATGTTCACCTGGTGGACGATGCCGGTGCCCGGCGGGACGACCTTGAACTCGTCGAAGGCGGTCTGGCCCCAGCGCAGGAACTGGTAGCGCTCCTTGTTGCGGCCGTACTCCAGCTCGACGTTCTGCGCGAACGCGTCGTTGGTGCCGAACTTGTCGGCGATCACGGAGTGGTCGATGACCAGCTCGGCGGGGGCGAGGGGGTTGATCTTCGTCGCGTCACCGCCGAGCTCCTTGACGGCCTCACGCATGGTGGCGAGGTCGACGACACAGGGCACACCGGTGAAGTCCTGCATGATCACGCGGGCCGGCGTGAACTGGATCTCCTGGCTGGGCTGGGCCTGGGAGTCCCAGCCGCCGAGCGCCCGGATGTGGTCGGCGGTGATGTTCGCGCCGTCCTCCGTGCGGAGCAGGTTCTCCAGCAGCACCTTCAGGCTGTAAGGGAGGCGCGCGGAGCCCTCGACCTTGTCCAGCTTGAAGATCTCGTACGACTCGTCGCCCACGCGCAGCGTGCTGCGGGCGTCGAAGCTGTTCGCCGACACGACAGTCTCCTTCATCAATGTGCGCGTAACTCCGCGCCGCGCCTCACTTCGGCGGGCGCCGCGTGGTGCCGCCTTCGGCCACCCGACCATCCGCTAAGGTAAGGCTTAGTTAGGTAGCCCTTACTGCGCGGCGGCCCGCTGTGCGCCTTCGGCATATATCTCGATGTCGAGATAACTCTAGTACATGACCGGGGAAGGGTCATGTCAGGGCATGCCTGAGCGCTCTCATCCCATCGGGTGGTCCGGCCTCCCTCACCGGCGGACCCCAGGTCGTGCGGGGTGGAGCACCCGGGCACCGAGCGGCCGGAGTGGCCGGGGCGGCCTGCGCCCGCTTCGGGATTCACACGCCGCGGCTCCCCTCCGTGGCCATGGCTGTCGGCGCGGCTCGCTCCGGCGGACCGAAGCCACTCAGCGCAGTACGGCCGCCACCAGGTCGGTCCCCAGCGCCGTCAGATCGGACAGATTGGCGGTGTAACGGACGTAGCGGCCCTGCCGCCGGGACGTGAGCAGTCCGGCCCGGCGCAGGACGGCCAGGTGGCGGGAGACCTCCGGGGAGGAGAGTTCCCAGGCATGGGCCAGCTCGCCCGTGGTGTGCGGGCCGCGGGCCAGGGTGCGCAGCAGCCGCAGCCGCACCGGATGCGCGAGGGCCTCCAGCCGCAGCGTGACCGTCTCCAGCGACACCGGCTCCGCCGGACCCGCCTCGGCCACGGGGTACTGCACCACCGGCTGCCACCCGGGCGCGTGGACCACCAGCAGGTGCGGGCGGCCGAAGACGGTGGGGATGAAGGTGACCCCGGTGCCGCGGGCGGTGGTCGCGTTGTCCTGCAGCTTGTCCACGATGATGCAGTCGCCATCGGGCGCCAGGGTCACGGCGCCGGAGACCGACGCGAGTGCCGCCCCCGTGCCGTGGCGCTTCAGCAGGTCGTTCTTCAGCCGCAGGTCGGTGGCGAGCCGGACGGCGACGTCCGACCAGGCGGCGTCGAAGAAGGCGTCGGCGCACTGTTCGAGGGTGTGCCGCACGCGTGCCCGCACGACGGCCGGGTCCGCGAGCAGCCGTTGCGCGAAGGCCTCCTGCAGGGGGCCCCGGGCCTGGGCCAGGTCCATGGCCCGCTCGCGCGCCGTCGCGTCGGCGAGCGGTGACGGCGCGCCGAAGTGGACCCGGTTGCTGCCGCACGTGGTGACGAGCGCCGCGGTCACGTACGTTTCGTCGTCGATCCGGTCCACGTCGTCCAACTCCTCGGCGAGGGTCGGCCGGGGACGGGCGGGCACCAGGAAATCGGCTCGTGAGGAACGCCAGAGGAACTCCGCCTCCCCGATCCGCTCGGCCTGCTCGGGCCGCAGCCCGGCCCGGACGTCCGCGGCCCAGTCGGCGAACTGCGGGTGATGCGCGGGTTCGGCCAGCACGTGCAGCATCGCCGTCAGTTCGGCCAGTGGGGAGGCGGCGAACCGCAGTCGCGCGGACGGCAGGCCGCCGATGTCGATCCTCAGCGTCATCCCCTCATCATCGTCGGCCGGATGTCCGGCGACCGCGTCGATTGACGGTGTCCGTCAACCGGCGGGGGCGGCCCGGCGGCCGAACGCACCGTTGACGCCATGGCAACCACCAACAGGATCCGGCCGCGCGCCCTCGTCCGCGCCTCCGGCGGCCCCCGCTATGCCGTCGCTCTGGCCGTCGACGCGCTCGGCACCGGCATGCTCCGGCCCTTTCTGCTCCTCTACGGGGTGACGGTGCTGAGGCTGTCCGCGCCCGCCACCGGCGTCGCCATGACAGCCGGCGTCGTCGTGGGCCTGGTGTGCATGCCCGCTGTCGGCCGCTGGCTGGACCGGGGCGCGCGGAGCACGGTCGTGGCAGCGTCGATGCTCGTGCGGGTGCTGGGTGTGGCACTGCTGCTGGCCACCCCGGCAGGACATGTGTGGCTGTTCGCGACGGCGGCGCTCTTCCTCGGCATCGGCAACCAGGCGTGGCCGGCCGCCCATGCGGCTCTCGTGGCCACGGTCGCCCACGGCCGGGAACGCGACGCCGCTCTTGCGGGAGGCCGCGCCCTGCGCAACGCCGGCCTGGGCGTGGGCGCGCTTCTCGCCACCGCGTGCCTGGCGGGCGGCACCACCGCGTTGCAGGCGCTGGCGGCCGTCACCGGGCTCGCCTATCTCGCTGCCGCGGCCCTGGCGTGGTCGGTTCACCTGCACGCGCGTCCGGCCGCCGCCCCGGCAGCGGAGGCGGCCGGGGAACCCGCACCCCGGATGCGCATGCTGCTGGCCGCCAACGTGGTCTACGTCTTCTGCCTGAACGTCCCCGAAATCGCGCTGCCTCTGGTCCTGGTGACACAGTTGCACGCATCCCCGGTGTGGCCGGCAGCCGTCTTCGTCGCGAACACGGTGCTGGTGGTCACCTTGCAGGTTCCCGTCACCCTCCTGATGTCCCGCTTCTCCCGGCGGGCCGTACTGGTGGCCGCCGGCGTCGTACTCGCCGCGTCGTACCTCGGCTTCCTCGCGGCCACCTCACCGGGACACGGCTGGAGTGCCCCGGCCGTCGCCGCGGTGTCCGTGGTCTGCACCATCGGCGAGATCATCTACGCCGGCAGCGCCACCGCGCTCGTCACCGCCCTCGCTCCGCCCCATGTCCTGGGACGCGCCCTCGCCCGCTTCCAGCTCTCCACGGGCTTCGGCCTCGCCGTCTCCCCGGCGGTCATCACCGCTCTCGCCCCCCACGGCTCGGCTGCCCTCTGGGGCGGCCTCGCCGGCGCGACGCTCCTGTCCGCCTCCGCCGTTGCCACCGAGGAGGGGCAGGGGAAGCGGGGGCAGGGGAAGCGGGGGCAGGGAAAGCGTGAGGGCGCCGGGCGCGAGCAGGTCCCCGAGATCGGCGACAGGTCCGCGAACACGTCTGCCGGGCCGTCCGCCAAATCCGGTGCCCTGCACCAGGGGCAGCCGTCCCGCAGCCCGGTTCCGGGGCACTGAAACCGTCGTGAAACCACGGTGAATGCGCCCTGCCGCAACCTTCTCGGCATGACGACAACCACTTCGCACTCCCCCGCCATCGCGGCCAAGGGACTACGCAAGGCCTACGGGGACAAGACGGTCCTCGACGGGATCGACCTCGCGGTTCCGGCCGGGAGTGTGTTCGCTCTGCTCGGCCCGAACGGCGCGGGCAAGACCACCGCCGTGAAGATCCTCTCCACCCTCATCACCGCCGACGCCGGCGA